>JALNYZ010000002.1 GCA_023229575.1 Prolixibacteraceae bacterium | reverse complement strand
CTGGAAAAATGAAAATACCGCTGAATTGGATTTTATTGTGCAGATCGCCGGGGAGGTTGTTCCTATCGAAGTTAAAAAAGGAAAAAGAACAAAATCGGCTTCACTCAATATGTTTATGAAGCAATATGACTGTAGGTTTGCTATTCGTATTTCAGGAAAGAACTTTGGTTTCGAAAATAGGATCAAATCAGTACCTCTGTATGCTGTTTGGTGTCTGCACCCAGAGTAGAATGAGAACTTTTTACATAAAGATGGTAAATGGAGCATCCGTTTGGCCGGCTCTAGCATCAGCAGGGTGGAAGAAACTGTACGGATGGCGGTTGCCCTGTATGAAAATCATATTCCCTTTGAATTGAGCGATGCCGAAGAAATCGTTAACATGATTTCAGGTATTGATTTAATTGGAATAGTTCCCGATTCGGTAGTTCCCCGTTATTGCCATAGTCTGTTTCCGAAAGATGACCAGATTATTGATTTTATGAATCTTGATAAAGACGAAAGTACACAACACACAATTATTGGGAAAACCCATTGGTATCCTTTGGAAAAAATTGAACTTAATCAGTCTTAATATTCCTGAATAGCAATTCATCTGTTAGTAAAGTCCACAATGGGGAAATTGAATTTCACCGTAATATAATCATTGAGAAATTTTGTATTCCAAAATAAAATGTTAATTTTGTACCGTAAAGTGGAATATCATGAATATAGTATCTCACAAAAGTTTAATTGATTTTTACCAAAAGAACAATGAAGCTGAAATACCATTAAATCATTGGTTCAGAACTGCAAAAAGCGCTAAATGGAAGTGTTATGCCGACATTAAAAAAGATTTTAACAGTGTGGATAGCATCGGTAGCCAGCGATACGTATTCAATATAAAGGGAAATACTTATAGATTGGTAGTGGTTATACAATTTGTGCACGGATATATTTTTATCCGTTTTGTTGGAACACATGCCGAATATGATAAAATTGATTGCAAAACAATTTAATAACCCATCAAATATGGAAAGGATTATTACTGAAGATGTTTATAAAACCGCGCTGGAAAGGATTGAAGAACTTTTGCCCATGGTTTCAGACGATACACCAATATATGACCGCAAAGCCATAGAACTGAAAATAATGTCAGACGTTGTTATCGATTACGAGGAAAAACATTTCCCGATAGGAAATTCTACGCTTGCGGATGTAGTGAAGATGAGATTGGAACAAGAGGCAATGTCTCAGCGCGATTTTGCAAAAAAATTAGGCATATCACCCTCTCGTGTGAGTGAGTATCTTACAGGGAAAAGTGAACCTACATTAAAAATAGCGCGTAAGATCAGTAAAATACTCAATATTGAACCTTCCATCATTTTGGGAATATAAATTTAAGATTAGGCCTTAAATTATTCGTTTATAAAAGAATAATTTCCAATATTTTGGCTAAAGCCGGATAATACCTTGATCCATTTGTCCGTCAGCTAAAGCAGACGGCAATGAAAAACTGTCCCATAGACTGTAACTCTCAACTTTCCCGTTTCCCCGTTTCTCCGTTTCCCCGTTTCCCCGTTTCCCCGTTTCTCGTTTCCATGTTCACCGTCCCTCTTCACTCCCTTCCCGTCAACGCCAGCAGCCCGTTGATCACCGTCAACGGATGCGCCGGATTACCTGCAATGTAAAGATCAACTTTATGGTCGTCCAAAAAACTGCGGTCAATGGCAGGGGAGCCTTCGAACAGACCGCCGCTGATGGCATCTGTGCCAACCAGGACAACCATCTTTGGATCCGGCACCGCATCATAACAAATCTGCAATGGTTCGGCCATGTTGGCCGTGATCGGACCGGTTATGACGATTCCGTCGGCGTGACGCGGGGATGCCACAAACTCAATTCCAAATCTGCTCATGTCGAATTGTACATTGTTGGCGGCATTCAACTCCCATTCGCAGCTGTTGTCGCCGCCGGCAGAGACCTGCCTGAGTTTCAACGAGCTTCCAAACATCGATTTAAACTCATTGGGAATCAAATCTTTGTCCAGTTTAATGGGCTCATCGGTCCCTTCCCTTATGACCAATCGTTCACGAACATTGGTTGAGAGTTTATAATCCGTCGTAAAGACAATCTTTTGAGGGAAAAGGCGGGCACACTCGCCGCAGAAGGTGCATTTGCCGAGATCAATGGAAACAGGTTTGGAAGAGATGGCCCCGGTTGGACAACATTTCACCAATTCTGGTCCATCCACCTTTTTGGTTGATATCACCGGTCGTCCCCTGAAAATCCCGGGTACTTTGGCATTTCTTACATCAGGAATAAACTGTTTCCCCTGATGGTACCATATCCTCATATTATCAAACATAATTGCAATTTTTAAATTTTATCACAATCCCGCATTTGCGGGACAAAGTACATACGAAGGATCACAAAGAGTTAAAATATTGATAGCTGCGTTCTATTAGTCTCTCCGTCTCTCTGTCTCTCTGTCTCTCCGTCTCTCCGTCTCTCCGTCTCTCCGTCATTCCATCGTCTACGCCTCTCTGTTTCCCCGTTTCATTCAATTTTCAGAAGTCCGGTCCCCTGGTCCCCTGGTCTCTCCGTCTTCGTCCTTCCTCAAAGATCATGCCCGCAATACGAAAGATTAAAGCTCTTGTTGCAGATGGGAAAATCGGATATTTCGTTGTTTCGTACCGACAAGGCAAGCGCCATCCAGTTGTGGAAGGAGGGATCTTTGATTTTGTAATGAATCAACTCTCCTTTTGTTCCCGTTATGGCACAATGACAGATCTCGCCGCGCCATCCTTCGACCAGTGAAAGTGTAAAAAGATTTTCACCCGGGGAGGAAAGTTCACTGGTTTCATGCTTGGCCGGAAGTTCGGCGATTAGCTTTCTCAGGTATCCTATTGACTGCATGACCTCATTTTTGCGCAACTGAACACGCGAATAGACATCCCCGTGACGTTTTACTGTTGCTTCGTGCTGAAGTTCGGGGTACAGACTGTGGGGATGCGAGGCGCGGATATCCCTGATGACGCCACTCGTTCGTGCCGCCATACCAACAGCGCCAATGGCGGCCGCATCTTCCTGGGATACTACACCGGTCCTTTCAAACCGCGAAAGGGCGCTGGGCAGACTGAAGAGTTGGGCATTCATTTCAACAAAATCACCTTCATAACTGTCCAATACCTGGCTAAGTCTGTCTGCCAATGCAGGAGTGAAGGGAAAACGGTCTGATCCCGGACGGATCAAGCCCTTTGAAAGCCTGTTTCCGCACCATTCCTGCATGAAATTGATGATAGGGGTGCGTAGCCTGCCGAAGACAGAACTACCCAGCTGATAGGCTATATCGGTGCACAGCGCGCTCAGGTCACCGGTATGGATGGCAATTCGCTCCAATTCAAGTGCAATGGTCCGTGAATAGTCAATCTCCCTTGTGGTCTGGAAACCGCAAAGGCTTTCCCATATTTGGGCAAAGGCAGTGGTATGGCCGACTGCGGTGTCCCCGGCAATATTTTCGGCCAGTGTTACCTGTTGCGAAAGATCCGGCTTTTCCAAAAGCAGTTTTTCCAAGCCCCTGTGCTGGTAGCCAAGCTGGATTTCCAGGTGCAGAATCTGCTCTCCATTACAAATAAACCTGAAATGACCCGGTTCAATGACCCCGGCATGGATTGGCCCAACGCCAACTTCGTGAAGTTCCTCACTATTAATAGAATAGAACGGATAGTTGGCAATAGTGGATTGCTTGTCTGCACGGTCGAAGGGGTATCTAACGGGCTTAAGCCAAGGGTGATCGCTGTAATTTAGCCCGAAATTTTCATGAATTTCACGCTCGAATTTTTCAAAACAGAGGTGCCTGGCTGTAAAGGATGGCAATACCTCCGTTGGCAGCACATTACAGGAAGAAAGATGAATAACATGTTTTATATCATCTGCAATGCAACAGATAAGCATTAAATGCTTTCCGTTGACCACTCCGTAGTAATTCACACAATGTCTGTCTAAGGTATCCGCAAGCAGGTCTGTATTTACCTCCATAAACTGTCCGTAACCCAATTCAGGAATCGAAGCGAGTGGTACCGATTGATTGTTTTTTATGGTGATTGTCTGCATATTCATAATGGCAAGAGCGTGATGCTCTCTTTGATAAGTTGTACAAAAATGGGCGGAGGGTTCAAACCCAGGTAGACTGCCGTTGCGAGCAGAAGAAATTGTGAAAGTGATTCCCAGGGAGATGTTCTTGCCACCCTCGAATCATCAAACCCTTCTGCAGGAACAAAGAGCACTTTGAAAATATTTTTTCCAAACGACCAGATAATCATGGTCAATAGTAGCAAAACAGCGATTAAAACGAAGATTTGCTTAGCATCAAACAATGATTTGAAGATCAGGAATTCGCTCACAAAAAGCCCGGATGGCGGCATTGCTGCCGAACTGATAAATCCCAGCAACAGCACCATCGCCCCGGTCGGGTTGTATTTGAAATAGTTGCCGATGTGGGTAATGCTTTTGTTTTGAAATACACGGTAAAGTTGATTGTACTGGAAGAAAAGGCTTGATTTGACGAAAGCATGCAGGACTATGTGCAGGATGGCGGCATAGTAACCAATTCCACCTGCCGCAACGCCAAGCATCACGATCCCCATGTGTTCGATGCCGGAGTAGGCAAACATCCGCTTGACGTTCTTTACCTTTAACATGTAGACAGTCGCAACGAACAGCGAAAGGAATGCAGCAATTCCAACCACCAGTTTAGCCCAATGAAGCAGGGGAGTGTTGGCAATGACAATATAAAACCTGAAAATCCCTACAAAGCCGAGGTTCATCAAAACACTGGCCATCAGCGCTCCTGCCGGAGCAGGGGCGGTATCCTTGGCGTCAATACCTGCGGTAAACATGGGGACAAGTCCGAGTTTGGCAGTGAAACCCGTAAAAATGAAGAGGAAGGCCATTTGCAGCCAGATCGGGTTCAGTTCCTTACTTTTTGTTAGCAAGTTACTGAATGACAGATCGTCAGATCCGGCATATTGAAGTGAAAGACTAAGGAAAAGAATCCCAATAAAAATGAATGTGATGCTAATTGCACAAATGAAAACATATTTCCAGGTACCTTCAAGGGCCAGCTTGTTTCTGTGGTGATAAATCAGCGCCGAAGCGCTCAAAGTTGTGATCTCCGTAAAAATCCAGGTTACTGCGATGTGGTTGGAAAGATATCCAGCACTGATGGCCATGACCAGCAAAACCAGCGAACCAAGGTAGATGGACCTTGACCTCGGGGGTTCGTAGTGGTTTTCGATGTAAATATAGCTGTGCAATGCCGCAGGGATAGCGATAATGCTCAAAGTAACAAGCAGAAGGATGCCCAATGCGTCATAGGTAAAATAAACCGCGTCAGTGGTACCGAAATGAAGGCAGGCCTGGATGGTAAACCAGCTTTGCCAAACCAGGAATATTCCCAGCAAAGCGTAGACCAACCGCTTGTCCCGTAGAATAAACAGGCTTATAACTATCGCAACAGAAACTATTAAGTAGGTGATAACCATTGATTTCGTCTGTTTTAATTAGTAATCTTTTAAATTGCTCAACTGGTCGACATCGACATCCTTGAAGACATCCCCAATTTTGTTCATGAAAATTCCCAATATGAGCACACTGGCAAAAATATCCAGCATGATGCCCAGGTTGACAAGCAGGGGCATTTCGTTGCCAATGGCCAGGGAAAGGACAAAGACGCCATTTTCAATGACCATGTAACCCATCACATGGGTAATGATTTTTCGTCGGGTGGCAATAAGATACAAGCCAAAAAAGAGGGTTGACAGCGCGACAACAAAGAAGATCTTGTCGAGGTGATCATCTTTAATAACGGTGGCTATCAACATGTTGACAACTACAATTGAAGTGGTTATGACCAAAGAGACGAAATTAGGCAAAAACGGTTCAGCCTCCCGGGTAATGTTGTTTCGTTTTAGCAGGTAACTCAGAAAAATCGGTACCGCCAGTGATTTGAAAACGATGGTTTCGAGGAGGATAAAGGCAAGGTTGAAAGGATCAATCCTGCTAAGTTGAAAAAATACAACGAAGAACAGCAACACTCCCTGAAGCGCCAGCACTTTGATGTAGGTCATCAACCTGTTGGCGATGGCCATGTAAAACAAAGTGATGATAAAAATGATCAATAGTACATGTATCATATTGTCTGACTAATATTTAACCATTAAACGAATTTTTGTAGGATCAGCAGTACGCCGAAGAAAATGAGCAGGCTTACGGATGTCAGTACCACGATGAACTGTGGGTTGTGGCTCATCCTGAACCTTGCCATAAACGACTCGATCAAGCCAATGGCAACGGCCATCATAAACTGTATGGCAAAAAATGCAGGAATGGCATATTGGTAAGGGATGACACCAATAAAGAGGTTCACGATCAAGGCGCCATATAAAGCAAATTTGAGGTAACCGGCAGTCAGGATCAATCCAAGGTCAAAACCACTGTTGTCAAGGATCATTACTTCATGCACCATGGTAAGTTCGAGATGTGTCTTGGGATCGTCGATAGGCATACGACTGTTTTCGATCATGGCAATCATCAAAAGTACGAAAGTTGCCAGGGCTGCCAGGGCATAACTGATCTGGGAACCAATGTGCAGTGAGGCAAAAATCCCCTGAAAGGAGGTATGCCCGGAAAGTAGTGCCAATGAGCCCATTAAGATAAAGAAGGCAGGCTCTGCGAACATTGAGTAGAGGGCTTCGCGGCTGGCGCCCATTCCCTCGAAGCTGCTACCGGTATCCAAAGCAGAAATGATGCTGAAGAATTTTCCCAGGGCCAGAACATAGGCAAAAAAGATGAAATCCCCATTGAAACTCAGTACCCCGGGCGATTTGCCAAAGGGAACTACCAGCAAGGCCATCACCACAGATGCAAAATAGACGGTGGGGGCCAGTTGAAAAATGAAACTGGTGGTCTCACTGTAGACGGAACCCTTGCGGAACAACCTGTAAACATCCCTGATAGGTTGCATTATTCCGGGACCTTTACGCCCTGAAGCCTTACTCTTGGTCCGGATAACAATACCGGTGAAAAAGAGGGCAGCAATGAGGTTTAAAAAGATACTCAGCATGGTTATAGAAGTTTAAATATTTCAATAATAGATTCAAGGTTCCTATATAGCAGTGGGATACCCAATACCGTCAGGATAAAAATGATTCCATACAAAATATAGAATTGAAGTTTCCCGTTGTTCAGGAAGACAAACCTCCCCATAAAATTCTTGTTTAATTTTAGGATCCTGTCAATCAATCCTTTTTCTAGTTTGTCATAGGGTTGGGTATGGTATTTTGCTTCTGAAGGAAAAACACCATGCACAATTTCCTCCTCTTTGTGAACGATCAATACGGGTGCGAATAGCTTACTGTAGGTGCGCACAAAGGAGCCGGCGGTGTACTGCTGTTTACATGTTGGGGCTACATAGCCGCATCCCCAGGTCGGGCCAATTTCCAGGCTTCGCTTCTTAAGCCGGTATTGCCGGAAAAAATAGATCCCAATTACCAACAGCACCATGATCCAGGATGCCCAACTTATTGACTGTAAAGCTGCAAAAGCGCTATTCTGCGGAGTATTTGCCAGAATTTCGGCTGTTCCGGGGAAAAGAGCGACCGGCATTGCCAACAAATGTATAAACAACAAAGGAAAAATGCCTATCAGGAGGATAACAAAGGCTAATAAATAAGCGGGAAGGAGTTGAATAAACTTTACCTCACGGCAGTCTGTTGGAATTGTATGACGCGCCGTTCCCAAAAAAACAGTGCCGAACGCCTTGGTAAAGCAAATCATGGCCAGGCCTCCAATGGCTACCAGCGCAATGGTGGAGAAAATGGCGGCAAGAAGCGAAAAGAGCGTTCCATCCGAGAGCCAGGTATAAAGACCTGTGTAGATAATGAATTCAGAGATAAAGCCGTTAAAGGGTGGGATCCCGCAAATGGCAATGGCGGCAATTAAAAAAAGCATCGTTGTTTGCGGCATTTTCTTAACCATTCCGCCCAATTTCTCAATTTCCATGGTATGTGTCGCCTGGTAAACATTTCCGGCTGTATAGAAGAGCAAGGATTTGAATAGTGAATGATTTAATGTATGGAGCAATGCACCGGCATATCCAAGGGTTGCAAGTGTCGTATTACCCAAACCTGTTCCAATGGCGCCAATACCGATACCAATTCCGATAATCCCTATATTTTCGATGCTGTGGTAGGCAAGAAGTTTCTTGAGGTTGTGCTGGATGATTGCAAGCATCACGCCGTACAGGCCGGAAAGCACCGAAATAATCAATATAATAAAACCTGCCGCGATGTAGTCTGTTTTGATAATCAACAACATTCGCAAAATTCCGAATATCCCGATCTTGATAATCACCCCCGACATCATACCCGATACATGGGCCGGTGCCGCTGGATGCGCGTATGGAAGCCATGTGTGAAATGGAACAAATCCGGCTTTGATGGCAAAGGCGATAAAAAAACAGAGAAATAAAATCAACGAAGCCATTCCCGGCAGGGTAGACGAATAGGCAGTGATGGCCTGAAAATCGAAGCTATTCGTTTTATTAATAACCCAAAGAAAACCTATTATCAGGAACACGATGGAAAAATGGGCCTGGATCAGGTAATTGATGCCGGATTTGATGGTGACCGGGTTTTCATGCTCAAAAATGATAAGGATGAAGGAGGTCAAGGCCAATATTTCCCATGCGATCAGGAAAACAAAACTGTTCTGAATGCCACAAATACTGATGATAGAAACATGTTGAAGTAAAAACGCAAAACTGTGCAGGGTGAGGCTATTGGTCCTCTTTTTGTAGCCCTTCAGATAGGAATATCCATACAGTCCGCCCGTTAAAAATATCAGGTTGATGATCAGGATAAACCAACCGGACAATGCATCAATCCTGATGGGAATAGGGCCTGTGACATAACTTCCCCCAAGGGTGATGGAAACCGGCGAGCCTGTCAGGCTTTGTATGGCCATATATCCTGAAATAATTACATTGATTGTCAACAAACCCATCGTCAGCAACCCTTTAAGCCTGGCTTTCAGGAAAGGCAGTAAAAGTAAACCTACAAACGGCATCAGGACAAAAATCGTAATCAGATTCATGAAACTATATTTAAGATTGAAAGGATGATCAGGGCCAGAATAAATACTATTCCATACAAGACATAGGATTGAATTCGTCCATTTTGAACAAAACTGAAGTAATTGGCCGATTGAACGAGCCTGTCAGTGTACGGTCTGATCAATTTCTGCTCAAAAAAATCGTGGTAATGCGAGATGTAGGTTTTGCCTGCGGGATGGATTTCCCCCTTTTTCAACTCATCGAACTCTTTCTTTTCAATGAGCAGCGCATTAAAGATCTTTCCGAGTGGCTTGGAAAATGATTTTCCGGTGTATTGCTGCCTGTTGTTTGGGGCTACATAACCACACCCCCAGGTGGCGCCATAATTTACAAGGGTTTTATTCAATAGTAATGAACGGACAATCCAGATAGCTGCAGCAATTGCAGAAAGTAAAAGGAAATAAAAGCTGATGTTCGCCGTAGTTTTACCGATACCCTCCAGAATGGCAGGCCCTGAATCGGTGGAATGCAGGATGGACAACTGGTTTCCAACAATTTTCACAAATAATTGCGGAAGAAAGGCAACACAAAGCATCATGGCAATGATCAGGTACTGGGGTAGAAGCATAATGGATGAAACTTCCTGCGGTTGGTGGGTTAATTGGGTACGTGGTTGGCCCAAAAAGATGGTGCCGAAAGCTTTCGTAAAGGTAAGGACCGATAGTCCGCCAATGATGCTTAATCCTGCCATAACAAGCACATAAAGAATAATTTGACTGATGTTGCCGGTATGGATTCCTTCCATCAATCCATTGTATATTAAAAATTCAGAAACGAACCCATTGAAAGGGGGAAGTCCTCCAATGGCGAGGGCACCAACGAGAAAGAGCGCTCCTGTTTTAGGCATGGATTTGATAAGCCCCCCCAGGTTCTCCATGTTGAGCGTGTGGCTTTGCTGGTAAACAGATCCTGCAGAATAGAAAAGCAAAGACTTGAACAACGAGTGGTTCAAAACATGTAACAGGGCGCCTCCAAAACCAAGATAGAACATCAAAGGCGAATTGCTTCCGATGCCCATCAGACCGATGCCAATCCCGATACCAATTATTCCAATATTTTCGATGGTGCAATAAGCAAGCATTCGCTTGAAATCGCGGTGCACGGCCGCGTTCATTATACCATACAAACCAGATAACAAAGAGAGGGTAAGGACGATCTCACCGAGCAAAAGGAAATCACTTTTAAGGAATGTAACCATGCGCAGAATACCATAGATCCCTAGTTTTACCATTACCCCCGACATGATCCCGGAGATATGGGCAGGCGCTGCAGGATGGGCATGGGGCAGCCAGCTGTGAAATGGAATAAACCCGGCCTTGATGCCAAATCCTGTAAAGAAAATCAGAAACAACCAGAGGTTCCGGTTCGACTGAAAATAGGTATTCAAAGCATCATAACTGAAAGAACCCGTGGTATGATAGACCCAAATGAACCCGATGGTAAGAAATGTCACCCCAATATGCATCTGAACAAAATAGTTCAAAGCAGCCTTGAATGTTTTTGGATTTTCATGGTCAAACAGCACCAACAACATGGATGTGAGCGACATAATCTCCCAAACAACCAAAAAGGCGAATCCGTTCTGAACCATGCAAACAAAGAGCATGGAGAGGTGAAAAAAGAGAAAAAAGATCCAATGCAAGGATATTCTGTTCCTGGATTGTCCGTATTTTTTTAAATAGCCTATTCCGTAAAAGAACCCGGTAAGAACAGTAAAATTGATGATTAAAATGAACCACGCTGAAAGACCATCAATCTTTAACAATACCTCGCCTGCAAAACTGCCAAATTGCAGGGAAAGTTCGATGGGTTGATTCAATAATGCCTGAATTGCTATCCAGCTACTTGACAATGAGGTAAATAAAATTGAAAGAAGGGTGATGACAAAACCAATTTTCTGAGGCATTGTCAAAATAAAAATAAAAGCCAGAAAGGTAAACAGGATAGCCCCGTTCAGCAACATGGCATTGCCTAAAATATCCACTTTGAAGTTTTATGGGTTTCAAATGCAAAGTAAGGGTAATATACAATGTTTTCAAAGAAAAATTTGCTTTTGTAAATAATGTTCAAAAAGCTGTTGTAAAACATATTTACACAAAGACAACATATCTTTCTCAAAATCAAATAAATACAAATATTTGTATATTTTTTTCGGATTTTTTGCCTTTACTGAAAAGTTAATCTTAACATTTTTTAATAAAAAGCCCTAATTTAGTCCAGGAAATGAAATGAAACGTTGTTATCGGCTTTTACTAAAACTAAGTGTTTAATCTATCTAAACTATCAAAGGGCAGGTCTTGTGACTTGCTCTTTTTGTTTTTGGGCTTATCGATAAACCCAAAAACAAAAAGTTTGAATGACTGTTTGTTTAAAGAGAAAAGATGTGTATTTTTGCGCCACTCAAATTACGAGTATATTGTTGAATATAAATTTTAAAAAAGTATGTTGAACCAGTACGAAACCGTTTTCATTACTACTCCCGTTTTGTCTGATGCCCAGATGAAGGAAGCGGTAGGAAAGTTCAAGGATCTTATCACCTCCAATGGTTGTGAGTTGATTCATGAAGAAAATTGGGGATTAAAAAAATTGGCTTATCCCATTCAAAAGAAATCGACAGGGTTTTATCAACTCCTCGAGTTCAAAGCTGATCCTGCCTTCATTGGTAAACTCGAGACCGAGTTTCGCCGTGACGAACGTATCATCCGTTTCATAACTGTGAAATTGGAGAAATATGCTGCTGAGTATGCAGAAAAGAGAAGAAAGAAAGTTAATGCAAAAACTCAATCAGAAAACTAGTCATGAGCACAAATTCCAGCGAAATCAGGTATCTTACTCCTCCTTCGGTTGAAGTAAAAAAGAAGAAATATTGTCGTTTCAAAAAGAACGGTATCAAGTATGTGGATTATAAAGATCCCGAATTCTTGAAAAAATTTCTGAATGAGCAGGGTAAAATTTTGCCCCGCCGTATTACCGGTACTTCTTTGAAATACCAGCGTAAAGTATCACAGGCAATTAAGCGTTCACGTATGATCGCATTGTTGCCTTATGTAACAGATTTGTTAAAATAATTAAGTAGGAGGTACGAAAATGGAAATTATTCTGCTTCAGGATGTTGCAAATCTGGGTAGCAAAGACGATGTGGTAGTTGTCAAAAACGGATATGGTCGCAATTACCTTATCCCCCAGAAATTGGCTGTATTGGCCACATCATCATCAAAGAAAGTTCTTTCAGAGAACTTGAAACAACGCGCTCACAAAGAGGCAAGACTCAAGGAAGAAGCGTTGAAACAAGCTGAGATCCTGAAAACAATCTCGATTGTAATTGGTGCAAAAACCAGTTCAACCGGCAAGATTTTCGGATCTGTCAACAACATTCAGGTTGCTGAGGCTTTGAAGGAAAAAGGATTTGAGGTCGATCGCAAACAGATCACCATTAAAGAAGATTCTATCAAAGAAATTGGAAAACACACAGCAAAGGTGAAATTTCACCGCGAAGTGGTTGTTGAACTGGAGTTCGAAGTCGTTGCCGAATAGAACCCAATCATACATAAACAGTTTCTGAAAATCATTTTTTTCTAAACAGATAAAAAGCTGTTCCAACCGTTGGGACAGCTTTTTTTTGGTATTTTTGCTTTAAATCATTCAACTTGGAAAAGCTTACCGAACAGAAATTATCAGACCTCTTTGAGAAGAGGTTTATAGAACCCGTTACGTCAACAGAAATGTTACCTCCTTCCGGTTCCTACCGGGAATACATCCGGCTGAAAAGCATGCACCACAGGGTTATAGGAACGTGGAATGAAGATGAAAAGGAAAACAGTGCCTTCGTCAGTTTTTCCAACCATTTGCGGGCAAGTGGGGTAAATGTGCCTGAAATCTATGAGTATGATGCAAAAGCACGCATCTACCTTCAGGAGGACCTGGGAGATGTCACGCTCTTTTCCTTCCTGACTGAGATTCGTGCCAGGAATGGATTTTCACCTGAAATTACTGAGGCCTACCGGAAAGTAGTCAGGGTATTGCCTGACATTCAGGTTACTGCGGGGAAGGGTATCGACTTTAATTTTTGTTATCCCAGAAAGGCATTTGACCGCCAATCGATGATGTGGGACCTGAATTATTTTAAATACTATTTTCTGAAACTTGCCAAGGTAAGCTTCGACGAGCAGGCACTCGAAGATGATTATGCCACTTTCTGCGATTACCTGCTAAAGGCCGAAAACAATTTCTTCATGATGCGGGACTTTCAGAGCAGAAACATCCTTATTCGCAACGATGAGCCCTGGTTCATTGATTACCAAGGTGGTAGGAGAGGGGCGCTCCAGTATGACCTGGCCTCACTTTTATATGATGCCAAAGCTGATATACCACAGCAGGTTCGGGAGGAATTGATTGAGGATTACCTGGATAGTCTGGCCAGGATTTATCCGGTCGATAGAAAAGAGTTCAAACAATATTTCTATGGCTACGTCCTGATTCGTATGATGCAAGCAATGGGAGCCTATGGATTCAGAGGGTTCTATGAGAAAAAGGCACATTTTCTGAAGAGTATCCCTTTTGCCCTGGAAAATCTCAGTGTCGTGATGAAAAAGATTGACATCCCTATTCTATTGACTGAACTTTACACGGTTTTGAACTCACTTTCCGAATCCGAGGTATTGAAAAACATTGTTGCAAAAGAGACGGAATTGACCGTTACAATCACCAGTTTCTCCTACAAAAAGGGAATCCCGGCTGATCCAAGCGGTAATGGAGGAGGCTTCGTATTCGACTGCCGTGCATTGCCCAATCCCGGTAGGTTGGTCGAATACAAAAAAAAGACCGGCAAAGATCGTGAGGTAATCAACTATTTGGAAGCCTATCCCGAAGTGGAGGTATTTCTGGATCCGGTATTCAACCTTGTCGACCAAAGTGTAAAAGGATACCTCGAAAGGAAATTCACCCATTTGACCGTCCAGTTTGGCTGCACGGGTGGACAGCACCGCTCAGTTTACTGTGCCGAGAGGTTGGCTGCACATTTGAGGAACAATTTCCCGGTAAAAGTCGTACTACAGCACAGGGAGCAAGGCAAGAGTTGAATCCATTAATTGCAGATTTGCTCAAATAAAATATTACACAGAGGAAGAAAGAGAAACCACAGAGCTACACAGAGTAAACTGTTTTTTCTCTGTGTAGCTCAGTGACACCTCTGTGAAACTCTGTGTAATATTGTACAAGTAGTAATGCAAGTATTATGGGCAAGAAAAAATGTGAAGAAAAGAATTACGAAAAGCCGGAAAATCCCAAATATGCGTGTAAAAAGTGCGGAAGAACTGCTAAAAAGGAGGAGAAAATCTGCAAACCGATTAAACTAAACAATTAACTTCGGAAATATTCATGAAGGCATTCATCTTGGCGGCGGGACTGGGAACCAGACTATTTCCATATACATCCGACAGGCCCAAAGCGCTGGTCGAGCTGAATGGCATTACGCTGCTTGAAAGGGCCATACGAAAAGTGAACGAGTTGAATGTCACAGAAATCATCGTTAACATTCACCATTTTGGTAAGCAAATTATTGAATTTCTGGAGGAAAGGGAAAATTTTCATCTCCCGATAAAAATTTCGGATGAAAGGGACCAACTGCTCGATACTGGCGGGGCCATTCTGAAAGCCCGTTCATTGTTGGGAGAATCAGAGCCATTCCTGGTTTATAACGTCGACATTCTGAGTTCAATTGATCTGAACGAATTATTTGTTTATCATAATTTAAGAAGTGGACTCGCAACCATGGCAGTTCGCGACAGAATGACAGACCGCTACATGGTTTTTAATCCGGAGATGCTCCTTTCGGGTTGGAGAAATATAAAAACCGGGGAAGAAAAGTTAGTCAGAAACAATACCCGACTACAGAATTATGCCTTCAGCGGGATTCAAATCGTTGAACCGGAAATCTTCTCCCTGATTACGGAAACGGGTAAATTTTCAATAATTCAATTGTACCTTAGATTGGCCGCCGAGCACAACATATTTGGTTTTATTGACAACTCTTCCCTTTGGATGGATCTGGGTAAACCTGAGCAATTGGCTGCTGCCGGCAAATTAATTTTCACATTACGCAATACTACCATTGAATAGGTTGAATCCCATACTTCTCCAAGTAAGCATTGGTTTTGCTAAAGTGTTTGTTTCCAAAAAATCCACGGTAGGAAGAGAGTGGTGACGGGTGAGGGGAGGAGAGTACGAGATGCCGGCTCCGGTCAATGAATTCGCACTTTTTCTGGGCAAAGGATCCCCACAAAATAAATACCAGATGTTCTTTTTCTTCTGCCAATATCCTAATCACCTTGTCGGTGAATAATTCCCATCCTTTGTTTTGATGTGAGCCTGCACGGTTGGCATGAACCGTCAACGTTGCGTTCAGAAGCAAAACACCCTGAGTGGCCCATCTGTCCAAGTTGCCATTCGGCGGAGAGGGAAGACCCAGGTCCTCGCCAATCTCTTTGAATATATTCTGCAGGGAAGGCGGAAGGTCAATCCCTTCAGGCACAGAGAAACAGAGCCCGTGTGCCTGACCAGGACCATGATAAGGGTCCTGTCCAAGAATGACCACTTTGGTCTTCTCAAATGGGGATTGCTCAAAGGCGTGAAAGATCAGTTTCCCGGGAGGGAATATCTGTTTGGTGGTGTACTCCTGTCTGACAAAATCGGTCAGCTCATGAAAATAAGGTTCTTCAAATTCTTTTGACAGTCGTTTTTTCCAGCTTTCTTCGATTTTTACCTCCATCCGGAAATTATTTCAGGTTAAGGGATAAATATAGCAATTAGGATCTAACCACCCTCTCCACATGGTTAGTTTTTTCTTATTTTTACCCCTTCAGAATCGAATCGCTAAAAACAAAACTACTTTAACACGAATGCAAACCACTGACAACATTATTGGCGTTGATCTGGGCGGAACAAATATCCGCGCCGGAAAAATCATTGGAGAGAAAATTGTTCATTTGACCAAACTGCCGACGCCTTCAAAGGGCAGTGTAGAGGAGGTGTTGAATCAGATTTATGCGGCAATTGACGATTGTGTCAACGAGTTTTCCCTCTCCATTGGAGTAGGAGTCCCTTCAGTTGTGGATGTTGAGCAAGGAATCGTCTATGATGTGACCAATATTCCTTCCTGGAAAGTTGTGAAATTGAAAGAGTTACTCAAAAAACGCTACAATCTGCCGGTACATGTCAACAACGATGCCAATTGCTTTGCGGTAGGAGAGAAATTCTTCGGGAAAGCAAAACCTTTCAAAAACATTGTCGGTGTTACCCTGGGAACCGGTCTTGGTTGCGGACTGATCTTCAACGGCAAATTGTACGAAGGTTCCAATTGCGGCGCCGGCGAATTTGGCAATGTGCCTTATCTTTTGCATACAACCGAATATTATGCCAGTGGACAGTTCTTTACAGATGAAAAGAAAGTGAAAGCCATTGAGTTGGTTCAAAAGGCCAAAGCAGGTGATGAATCTGCCTTAAAAGTTTTTGCAGAATATGGTTTTCATCTGGGACAGGCACTCAAGTCCATTTTGTACGCTTATGATCCGGAAGTTGTCATTTTGGGAGGATCAGTGGCACAGTCCTTTGCGCTTTACAAAGATGCGATGTACGATGCCATGCAGGACTTTGCCTTTCGAAATGTTTTGGCCAACCTCAGAATTGAAGTATCAGAGCTGGAGAATTCTGCCATTTACGGGGCCGCAGCCCTACCACTAATCAAACAATAAATAATTACAGATTACAAATTAAAAATTAAAGATTAGCAGAGGAGAACTCCAAATCTTCAGCATCCCCAATTTGTAATCTGTAATTTGTAATTTTTAATTATCTAAATATTAAATAAATGAAGCGAAACTACTACATAGTCTTCCTGGTTTTTATCGTCTTTTTTGTTATCTCTTTTTTGACAAATATATTGGGCGCCATACTACCGGTTGCAAAAGATGATTTTCATGCAAGCAATACAATGGCAGCATTTCTGCCACTCTTTTTCTTTGTCGCTTACGGCGTGATGTCGATACCCGCAGGGTTGATGACAGAGCGGTTCAAAGAAAAAAAGGTGATGATGGCAGCCTTTATCTCAGCTTTTGCCGGAGCGCTTATTTTTGGCCTGGCACCTAAATTCGGGGTGATGCTGGGCTCCCTTTTCTTTATAGGGGCGGGAATGGCCATCTTACAGGTCGCGATTAATCCATTGCTGCGCGTTTCGGGTGGTGAAGAGCATTTTGCCTTCAACTCCGTGATGGCCCAGCTGTTTTTTGGCGGGGCCTCCTTTCTGAGTCCTATGCTATATTCTTATTTGGTAAGCGAATTGGGGCCGCAGGGCTCCCCCGGCGGTATCGTTAAGTTTCTGGGTGGACTCGTTCCTGCCAACCTCACATGGGTCTCTATCTATTGGGTATTCGCAATGATAGCCTTTGTGATGATCTTTGTTGTTGCAGCCTCAAAATTTCCAAAAGTGGAACTAAAAGAGGATGAGAAAACCGGCAATTGGGATACCATCGTTCACCTGCTTAAGAACAAGACGGTGATAATCTTCTTCTTTGGAATATTTGCTTATGTTGGAACGGAACAGGGAGTCGCCAACTGGATTTCCGAGTTTCTGAAAACTTACCACGGACTTCGGCCCGAGGTTGAAGGCGCCCAGGCAGTTCAATGGTACTGGGGTTTGATGACCATTGGCTGTATTCTTGGATTGGGATTATTGAAACTGGTTGACAGTAAAATTGTGTTGCGGGTATTCGTTATGGGGGCCATGGCTTGTTTGGCCACAGCTTTGTTTACAGCCGACCCAAAGATCTCATTCTATGCCTTTATTGCCATGGGGTTTTGTGCATCCGTAATGTGGTCGATCGTTTTCTCATTGGGAATGAATTCGATCGCGGAACACCATGGTTCCTTTTCAGGGATTCTCTGTTCCGGAATCATGGGCGGAGCCGTTACACCCTTGATTGTTGGCTCTTTGGCCGACCATTTTGGATTAAGGACCGGAATGTTGTTCAATTACGTTACACTTTCGTTCCTCTTGTTCCTGTCGTTTTGGGCCAAGCCGTTGGTAGCCAACCAAACAATATTTAACAAAGTCGAAAAAAAATAAACAAAAAATGGGAGTCGAAAAACTCCCATTTTTGTTTAGAAAAGATTGTTGATCAATGCCCTCTCCTCACTGATCGGGAATTGGTTGTCCAGGGCAAAATGAGGTCTTCTTTTGATCCATTGCCCTCTGGTGAAGTCTGGAAAATCTACAGACGCGCCACCTCTGGCTACCGACATTTCCGACAAGGCAGAAACTGCGCTCCAGGCTGCGGCATCATAAGCATCCAGGGGAACTTCCTTTTTACCGCGTACTGCATCAAAAAAGTCATTCAGCATGATAAAGTCCATCCCACCATGACCTGCTCCTTCGGCTTGAGGACCTTTCTCTCTCCACAATTTATGGTCATGTTTTTTAAGCCAGGGTTCCGAAGGGTCCCATACATGGTGCTTACTTTGACCCTCCACATAAATTGCCTGGGCTGGATCTTTCCAGTCACCGGCTCCTTCGCCCCGCCATAAACCATTCGTGCCCTGCACCCTGAAACCCAGGGAGTAGGGGCGCGGCAGATTGGTGTCGTGTGTGACAAGGATGGTCTCCCCATTGGCACATTTGATCATGGAAGTCACGATGTCGCCAAGATTGAACTGGATATTTTTGTATATGCTATCTTTCGCAGCATGATCATCCACATAATCGTGAAGTCCCCTGGATTTCGTTGCCATTGCAGACAATGTCAGAAAACGGTTACCACGATTGATATCCAGATAGGTGCCGATAGGTCCTAATCCATGCGTAGGATAAAGATCCCCGTTTCTGCGAACGGAGTGCAATCCTCTCCATTGGGCCTCAGAGTGGGCCTCTTTCCCAATTTTTAGGTCATTTTTCAACAAATCAAATTTCACCGAGCGCAGATCATGTTCGTACCCACACCTGCAATGAACAATTTCTCCAAACATATTGGTTCGAACCATGTTGAGAATGGCCATCACATCCCTGCGGTAGCAAACATTTTCCATGATCATTAACTGTTTGCCTGTCTCTTCGTGCGCATTGACAAGGTCCCAGCACTCTTCGAGGGAGTTGGCTGCCGATACCTCCACACCTGTATAAGGAACACCAGCCCGCATCGAAGCAACGGCCATTGGTACATGCCATTCCCATGGGGTGGCAATGATGACCGCATCCAACTCTTCGTTTTTTAGCATCTCTTCATAGGCATGGTCGTGCCCCGTATAATATTTGGGTTCTTTCATGCCACCCTTTAAAATAATCTGTTTGGCCCTGTTGAGCGATTCAGCGCTGATATCACAAACAGCGACGATCTCAATACCGCCGCCTGTAATAGTATCACGCACGTGACCCTGACCCCGCCCCCCAACGCCAATAAATCCAACGCGCACGATACTTTCATCTCTCGGCGCTGCCTTTTTAACCTTTTCCTTTTTCTGCGCAAATAGACCATCGCTAACCATGGTCAACCCGGTTAATCCTGCCCCGGCAATACTTCCTTGTTTGATAAACGCTCTTCGATTGGTGCTCATAATATCAATTTGTTAGTTTTATATATGATTTCTTAAGCTTTTGAATGAAGGAAACGATCTTAGTTTGCAAATGCTAACAGGCTCTAAATCCGAGATTAACCATAATTATCAAAAGTCAATGATCAATAATCAATTGAATTCCCAGCTTCATACAGGCAAAAATGATCATTTGAATCCATAAAAAGAATATTTTTGGGCAGTTTTAATTAAATTTTTTAAATATGAATCAAAAAAGGTTTTTGTGCACACAAAAACCGGCGGTAACATTCAGAAAATGGGGTAGAAAAGGCTTTTCGGTCTTTTCCAGTATGCACAAGGTCATTCAGATTGCTACATTGAGTATCAGTTATTTGACTTTCGCAGCCCCCGCACATGCTGAACGATTACTGTTGGCAACAACCGGCGACACCCTACAACACATCAAAGAGGTAGAGGTGGAAGAGGTTGTTATTAGTGCACAGCGCACTCCTGTCGCATTTTCCCAGACAGCGCGCATCGTACAAATTATTGCAAAAGAGGAGCTTGCGAATGCCCCGGTTCACGATCTTCAGGATCTGCTTAAATTCGCATCCGCTGTTGATGTCAGACAGCGCGGAAACAACGGTGTACAGGCAGATATCAGCATTCGCGGCAGTTCATTCGATCAGGTATTGATCCTCCTGAACGGTATTCCGCTCAATGATCCTCAAACCGGTCACCACAACCTAAACCTGCCGGTCAGTTTTGATGCCATTGACCGCATCGAAATTCTCGAAGGCCCCGCTGCCAGACTTTACGGGCCAAACGCCTTTGCCGGGGCCATAAATATCATCACCGGCCAACCATCACCCTCACAAATTACCGGACGATTCAGCTCTGGTCAATATGGCTTTCTTGAGACCGCACTCGGCTCCTCATTTAAGTCGGGAAATTTGACCAATAGTATTTCTGCTGATTACAAAAGGGCCGACGGGTCACTTCAAAACAGGGATTTCAAAACAGGTAACATTTTTTATAGTGGCAGTTGGGCATATCCTACCGGGAAACTCCAGTTTCAGGGCGGATACACCGAGAGGGGCTTTGGCGCCAATGATTTCTATACACCTGCCTACCCCAATCAATTTGAGCGAATAAAAACCACATTTGCATCTGTAAAAGCCACATCCATTGGCACACTCCACCTTTCTCCCTCATTTTATTGGAGAAGAAACCAGGATAGGTTCGAGCTCTTCAGGGACTTTGAAAATGCACCTGCCTGGTACAAAATGCATAACTATCATTTGACAGATACATATGGCTCAAATCTAAGTGGTTGGGTTACAACAGGATTTGGAAAGCTTGCCCTCGGAACCGATTTCAGGAGCGAAAATATTTGGAGTACGGTCCTTGGTAAGGTGATGAATTCGCCAACCAGTGTTCCGGGTGAATCCGGTATTCAGTTTAAATATGCCGACAGCAGGACCAATCTCAGTCTTTATGGCGAATATTCGCACCACATTGGATCATTTGACCTTTCAGCAGGAGCCATGGTCAACAGTAACTCCTCCCTGGGCCGAAAATGGCAAATCTATCCCGGATTTGATCTGGCCTGGAATATGGTCCGGCCCCTGAAATTATACCTCTCATTGAATAAATCGCTACGATTCCCAACATTTACAGACCTTTATTACAAAAGTGCAACCAACATTGGAAACGCTGATCTACGTCCAGAAGAGGCATTGTCTGTCGAAACCGGGTTAAAATATGGGAACCCTTGGATGACAGCCAATGTAACCCTCTTCAAAAGATGGGGAAAAAATATGATCGATTGGGTCAGACAACCAAACGAAACTGTCTGGAATGCCCAAAATCTGACAAATCTTAATACCGCGGGTTTCGAATTCAACACCCGGCTTAATCCATCTATACTATTCGAGAAGAAGCTATTTGTGCAGTCTTTGGATTTTTCGTATGGCTTCATGACCCAGGACAAGGAGTCAGGAACCTTCATCTCAAAATATTTGCTGGATTATCTAAAGCACAAAGTCGATATTCGGCTCACGCACTTAATTGCTAAACACTTGAATGCCAGCTGGCTCTTCTCTTACCAGGAGCGCAACGGAACCTATACCTCCTGGACCGGAAGCAAATATGGGGATGAAGTGAAATACAAACCGTTATGGCTTGTGGACTCACGTCTTAATTGGATCCAAAATCAATTTACCTTTTTTGTAGAAGCCAATAATTTGCTAAACATTACCTATTATGATTATGGAAATGTGGAGCAGCCCGGAATTTGGGGAAAAGCGGGAATTATCATTAAGTTAGGTATTTAGGATCTCAATTTTTTTAACATTCTTTAAATTCCGTTGAATCGGCTTAACGATTTTTTAATGCAATTTTGAACCATAAAAGGAGAAGTTTTTTTCATAGTTTTTGACAGCAAAAAGCCGTCTTGGTACCCCGATCAAGACGGCTTTTATGTTGAAAAGGAATGATTAATCGATTAATTCAGTCGGCTTACCCAAAAAAAGGCCGTAAGGAATAAGCGCTTTCTTCATCCTATCTTGCATTGCCGGGTCATGGAGGGCAAAGAGTGAATGTCGTACAATCACTTTCTCTCTTTTTATCTCGCGTTTCCAGGTACCGATTACCTGTCCGTCCAACGCAATAACAGGCCAGAATATCCCATTGTCTGAAACAGACTTCTTATGATCTTCATACGGTAGCGAAGCCTTTCTTTCCTTGTAACTGATAATAAATTCATCGAAGGCTGGTATAAAGTGAATGACCTTCTTGTCTTGACTTGACGCCGAAAATGAATTGGTAAACCAATAAGTCTGATTGCCAATTGTTTCGGAAATTAAATCAGATTTTATCATTTCTAAAGCCTGCCTGGATTCAGTGACAGTTAATCCCGACCACCAAATAAAGTCATGTAACGTTGCAGGGCAATGACTGTTAGAATATTTTCTGGCAAGTTCTGCCAATGCAATATCCCTTGTCAAAGTTTTGGGTTTTAGAACTCTTTCTGCCAGTAACGCGTAAGTTTGTTTTTCTGCTTTTGCTTTTCCACTACATATAACTCCATCTATTTCAGCCCGAAGTAAAAGATGTGATACTCTGTTTTTTCCAGTATCAATACCTGACTCTTTCAATTTTGAAATAATATCTTCACGCGATAAATGGTTGTTATTTCTAAGCGATCTTTCCAGCACAGCATTGCTTTTCCTGAAAATATCGTCAGTGAGTTCCAGGTTCCTGTCGCTCGATTTAATGGCGGCTTTGATTTGAGGGCTGGTCAGTTCCAGCATCCAGTAAATATCCTCAGAAGAAACAAAATGCCAGGTAGGTCTTAGCAAATGTGTCCGGATAATTTGACCATCATCCATTGCAGATTCAATTTCCTTCTGGGTTGAGTTCGGTAAACGAATACCAATTGCCCATTTGGCCATGGCATAATCTTGCGCCTGCATTGCACCCATCCAGCCAACCAGTTCCTTTGCCTGTTTAAATTTCGACCCTACAATTTGTTGATTAATTAAACGACAATTTGAAATATCAATCAAATTCATATCATCCGTTTTCTTCACATCCAACAGGTGTCAATCAAAATAGTGCTTACAACTTGCTGTCAATCAGCTTAACGAGTTCATTAAAGTGACTCTCTTCAAATCCTTCCGAAGTATAAATGATCTTTCCTTCTTCATCCACCAAAAAACTCCTCGGGATAGTTTGGGCAGCAAATTTTCCATAAACACCTCTTTTGGGATCGGGATAAAAAGAAAATTTAAAACCATTGTCCATTTTGAACTTATTAACCTCCTGCCAGGTGTGTTCTCGCCCGAAAGTCAGCATGGCGAATTTGGGGTTGTTCTGGTGCTTGTTCCAGATTTCAGACTGAATTTTGGGTAACTCTATTTTGCACGGACCGCACCAGGTTGCAAAGAAATTGATTAAGACCACCTTGCCTTTATAATCAACGATGTTAACTGTTTTGCCCTTCGCAGATTCAAATCGAAAATTAGGAACCTGCATGCCCATGGAGACGAAAGTAGCTGCACCTTTGGGGGTTGTTTGTGCACAAATTATTGATGCAAAAAATAGGGAGAGGAGCAAACTGAAATAAATTCTTTTTCTCATTCTAGAATATATATGATTACCAGTATTTGTAAACCAATTTGGCTATTCTAACTTCCTTGGTTTCCTTCGTGTATACCTTAGAGTCCTTCGTGGTTAAGCTTTTGAATTTCACCATAATGGACACAAAGGAAAACACAAAGGACACAAAGAATTTAAAATTTCGTCAATTTTGATTTATGATTCATCTTGTTGAATTACAACTTTTTGCTTAAATAGTCAGATATATTTTTAAAGATCCTTGCATTCACATCTTCGAGTTCTGCCCTGACAAATTTGTCTCCGGTAATGTGTTCAAAGAGCTCAATGTATCGCTCCGAAATCCGGTCAACAAACTCATCGCTCATAAAGGGAACCACTTGCCCTTCCTTGCCCTGGAAATTATTTTCAATCAGCCACTGACGAACAAACTCCTTCGATAGCTGCTTTTGATTTTCACCTTTGGCAAGCCTTTCATGGTAACCGTCTGCATAAAAATAGCGGGAAGAGTCGGGTGTATGAATTTCGTCAATGAGGTAGATGATGCCATCCTTTTTCCCAAATTCATACTTGGTATCTACCAGAATCAGTCCCATTTGTGCTGCCATTTCGGTACCACGCTGGAAAATGGCCCTCGTATATTTCTCCAATTTGGTGTATTCTTCGGCAGATACCAACCCCTGGGATATGATCTCCTCGCGCGAAATATCCTCGTCATGACCTTCTGATGCCTTGGTAGTTGGCGTAATGATTGGCTCAGAAAATTTTTGATTCTCTTTCATGCCTTCCGGGAGTTGTATGCCGCACAAGATCCGTTTTCCCGAACTGTATTCTCTCCATGCATGCCCTGTTAAATAACCCCTGATCACCATTTCAACTTTATAGGGTTCACACAAATGTCCGACTGTTACCATCGGATCGGGAGTGGCAATTTTCCAATTGGGAACAATGTCGGTTGTGGCATCCAGAAATTTGGAAGCTATCTGGTTCAATACCTGACCTTTGAACGGAATTCCTTTGGGTAATACCACATCAAAGGCAGATATACGGTCTGAAACAACCATCACCAGGTATTCATCGTTGATGTTGTACACATCACGAACTTTTCCTTTGTAGACATTCTTCAGTCCCGGAAAAGTATAATTTGTTGATACAATAGCTTTGTTCATATTAAGTTCATTTTTATCAGATTATTATATTTTTTTGTGTTCATCTCTCTTTTCTTCGTATCGATCATAGGCTATTACAATGTCTTTGACCAGTTTATGCCTGATAATATCGGTGTGATCAAAATAGATGGTCGCAATTCCATCTATTCCTTTAAGAATTTTTAAGGCAAAGATCAGGCCGGACTGCTGCTTCCTGGGAAGATCAATTTGTGTTACGTCGCCAGTAATTACATACTTGGTATTGAGGCCCATCCTGGTAAGAAACATTTTTAACTGAGGAACTGAGGTGTTTTGCGCCTCATCCAAAATCACAAATGCGTTGCTTAAAGTCCTTCCCCGCATAAAAGCAAGTGGAGCGATCTGAATAATCCCATCTTTGAGGTACTCTTCAAGTTTTTTTGCCGGAATCATATCCAGCAAGGCATCATATAGCGGCTGAAGGTAGGGATCGATCTTTTCTTTGAGGTCACCGGGAAGAAAACCTAAATTCTCGCCTGCTTCCACAGCCGGTCTGCTGAGGATTATCTTCTTTATCTCTCTGTTTTTAAGTAATTTAACAGCTAAAGCTATGGCAGTATAAGTCTTTCCGGTTCCGGCAGGACCGATGGCAAACATTAAATCAACTTCTGAACAGCTCTCGACAAGCCTTTTCTGATTGAGCGTTCTGGCTCTTACCGGTTTTCCTGCATTCCCGAAAAGAAGCACATCGCTGTTGTTAAGCAGGCTCTGGTCCGGACTCTCGGGGTCGTTCATCATTATTTGATGGATGGTTTCGTCGGAAAGTGTGTTGAAGCGATAATAGTGCTCCAGGATCAATTGAAATTTTTGGGAAAACAGGGTGACTTGTATTTCATCACCCTTCACTTTCAGAAGATTTCCTCTGGCAACCAAAGATAAATTCGGACAATATTTCTTTATAAGATCCAGTTTAGAATTCCTGATTCCGTAAAAATCAGCAGGTTCAATGCCATCAAGGTAAAAAGCGTTTTCAATCATAGGGTAGAAAAACCAACATAGAATTTTCTGCAAATTAAAGATTTTTTTGATACCGTTTTCCGGAAGAGACTTCAGAAAATTAAAACATGCAAAAGTGTATCTTCGCAATTTAAAACTTTGAAAAATGAAGCGGGAAGCAAAAATGGAGGCTTTTGGTAAGTTACTGAATATCATGGATGAACTTCGTGAAAAGTGTCCATGGGATCGCGAACAAACCAACGAATCATTGCGAAAACTGACCATTGAAGAGGTATATGAACTGGGTGATGCCGTTTTGGAAAACAATGTTCAGGAGATAAAGAAAGAGCTTGGGGATATCTTGCTTCACATCGTCTTTTATGCCAAAATAGGGGAGGAGCAAGGATCATTCGATATTGGCGATGTCATTAACCACCTCATTGATAAATTAATATATCGTCATCCACACGTTTTTGGATCCACTGAAGTCGAAAATTCTGATCAGGTCATCCGCAACTGGGAAAACCTGAAACTCACCGAAAAAGGGAGAAACAAGCGCGTGCTTGAAGGAGTTCCAATGGCCTTGCCCGCGCTCGTAAAAGCGAACAGGATACAGGAGAAGGTGAGGGGAGTGGGATTTGACTGGGAATACAAGGAGCAGGTGTGGGACAAGGTGAAAGAGGAACTTGACGAATTGGAGGTAGAGGTCAAAGCGGGTAAGAAGAAAGAGATGGAAGAAGAATTTGGCGACCTTATCTTCTCCATTGTCAATGCTGCCAGGTTATATGGCATAGATCCCGAAAGTGCGCTTGAAAGAACCAACCAGAAGTTTATCAGAAGATTCAATTATTTGGAAGAGAAAACCTTATTAAAAGGAAAATCTCTTCAAGAGATGACTCTTGAAGAGATGGATGTCTATTGGAATGAAGCCAAAAAACTGGATAAATAATCAGGATTACTCCTTGGTCTCAGGAGGCAGCACCGGCAATCCCGGATTTTGGAGATTTTCAACCTCCTGTTTTACTATTTTGGCTACAATCTTATCTTTTCCTTCGTTCAATTCAACTGTGATGGTGTCCCCTTCCATGATATCACTGCCAATGATGACCTCGGCAATCTCATCTTCAAGGTATTTCTGAATGGCACGCTTAAGCGGCCTGGCTCCGAATTGTGGATCAAAACCCTTATCTGCAATAAAATCCTTGGCCTCATCAGAAATAAATAGCTTGTATTTTAAAGCCTCAATTCTTTGATAGAATCCCTTTAACTCAATGTCAATAATTTGATTTATATGACTCTTTTCCAATGAATTGAACATTACAACATCATCAACACGGTTAAGAAACTCAGGTGCGAAAGCGCGTTTTAACGCTTTTTGTATGACGTATTTGTTGTGTTCGTTTTCATCTTCTGCTGTTGTTCTGGTATTGAATCCAACACCCTGACCAAAATCCTTCAATTGCCTTGTGCCAATGTTGGAGGTCATGATCAGAATGGTATTCCGGAAATCAATTTTTCGTCCAAGACTGTCAGTCAGGCGACCCTCATCCATGACCTGAAGCAGGATATTGAAGACATCGGGATGCGCTTTCTCAATCTCATCAAGTAAGATAACGGCATAGGGTTTTCTTCTCACTTTTTCGGTAAGCTGCCCCCCCTCTTCGTACCCAACATATCCGGGAGGAGCGCCGACGAGCCTCGATACAGAGAACTTTTCCATGTATTCGCTCATGTCAACCCGAATCAATGCATCAGTTGTATCAAAAAGATATTGAGCCAACACTTTGGCTAATTGCGTCTTACCAACACCTGTTGGTCCCAGGAAGATAAATGAACCGATTGGTTTGTTTGGATCCTTCAATCCGGCACGGTTCCGTTGAATAGCTTTGGTAATTTTCTCAACAGCTTCATCCTGACCGATGATGTTTTTCTTCATGTCGTTGTACATTACCTGCAGACGTTTACCCTCTGCCTGGGCAATCTTCTGGACAGGAATACCTGACATCATGGCAACAATATCTGCCACTTGCGGTTCATCAACCACTTCACGGTGACTTTCCAGCTCATGTTCCCAGATCTCTTTCTCCTTCTCGACAAGTGTGAGCAGATTTTTTTCGTTGTCACGGTAGCTGGCGGCAAGTTCGAAGTTCTGACCCTTTACTGCCAGAATTTTTGAAGCCCGAACCTCCTCAATCTTCTCCTCGAGCTTTATAATTCGCTCGGGAACAGTTATGTTTGAAATGTGGACTCTTGATCCTGACTCATCAAGGGCGTCAATTGCCTTATCCGGAAGGTGCCTGTCGGAAATATACCTGGCTGTAAGCCTGACACATGCTTCGATTGCCTCTTTGGTGTAGGTGACATTATGATGATCTTCGTACCGCTCTTTGATGTTGTGCAAGATTTCAATAGTCTCCTCAATCGAGGTTGGTTCAACCAACACTTTTTGAAATCTCCGCTCCAATGCACCGTCCTTTTCGATGTGCTGTCTGTATTCATCGAGCGTAGTTGCCCCAATACATTGAATATCACCTCTGGCAAGTGCCGGTTTTAGCATATTTGCCGCATCAAGCGACCCCGTAGCGCCGCCGGCCCCGACAATGGTGTGAATCTCATCAATAAAGAGAATAATGTTGTCAACTTTGGCCAACTCATTGAGTATGGCTTTCATACGCTCTTCAAATTGACCACGGTATTTGGTCCCCGCTACTATGGAGGCAAGATCCAGGCTGATCACCCTTTTGTCGAACAGAATCCGTGAAACTTTCCTTTGCGAAATTCGCAAGGCCAAACCTTCCACAATTGCAGACTTTCCAACGCCTGGTTCCCCGATCAGTACAGGGTTGTTTTTCTTCCTGCGGCTCAAAATCTGGGCTATTCTTTGAATCTCATTTTCGCGGCCAACAATCGGGTCAAGACTTCCCTCCACGGCAGCTTTGGTTATATCAACACCGAAATTATCCAGTACCGGCGTGTCTGTTTTTGGATTGACATTTCCCTTTTGGCTTTGAGAAGGGCCAGAGGAGGAGCTTCCACTACGGCCAAACATATCATCTTGATCGTCACCCTCTTCAGGGAAATCCGATTTGTTTTCAACCTTGGACAACTCTATTATTTTGGTTTTTACTTCGTCGTAATTCAAATCATTCTTTTTAAATAGTTCGAACACCAAACCATCCTTCTCTTTTAAAATTGCCAAAAGCAAATGGCCGGTGTTTACTGTATCTTCATTAAGTGACCTTGCCTCCAGAAAGACAATCTTCAGGGAACGTTCCGTATTTTTTAACAATGGGATAGAAGCATCCATCGGAAGGGAAGCCCCTTTTCTCAGATGAAGTTCTATTTCGTTTTTCAGGCTGGGAAAGTCCAAACCCAATTGTTTCATTGTATCAATAGCAATTCCTTCACCATCCCGAAGTATTCCCAGGAACAGATGTTCAGGACTGATATGATCGTTTCCCAATCGTATAGCCTCTTCTCTGCTGTAGGTCAAAACATCCTTAATTCTTGGCGAAAATTTTGAGTCCATTCGTTTGTTTTAATTACTTCCCAACAAAAATCGTTCCTTTAACAAAATAACAAAAAATATTAATAAAAAGATTCATCTCCAACCCATAAATAATCACTGTTGATTTAGTGATATTTAATTTAAATATGAGTGAATGAGCTATTTACATTTAGTATGCTATTAAAAAAAATATTATTTTCAATCCATCACTCAAATTGCCATATTGTCACTGCCCGAAAGCATATAAATTACAGGTTAAATATCCCAAATTTATCAAGTGGTTATTCCTTCATTAACTTTAAAATGATTATTTTTGTGTTGCTTTTTTAACAAATTAAAATACAAATAAGATCTATATGTCTGATTCAGAAAGAATTGTTCCGATTAATATTGAAGAGCAAATGAAAACGGCCTACATTGACTACTCAATGTCGGTTATTGTATCGCGGGCTCTTCCCGATGTTCGTGACGGGTTGAAACCTGTTCACCGCAGGGTATTGTTCGGAATGAGCGAGTTAGGTAACTTCTCAAACAGACCCTATAAAAAATCTGCCAGAATAGTGGGAGAGGTGCTGGGTAAATATCATCCCCACGGAGATTCATCGGTTTACTACGCAATGGTTCGTATGGCGCAATTGTGGTCCTTGCGATATCCCCTTATTGACGGACAAGGTAACTTTGGTTCCGTAGATGGAGACAGTCCGGCAGCTATGCGTTACACAGAAGCGCGGCTGAAAAAAATTGCAGAGGAGGCATTGGCAGATTTAGAAAAGAACACAGTTGATTTTCAGCCTAACTTCGATGAATCATTATCAGAACCTACCGTTCTGCCAACAAAATTCCCCAATTTATTGATCAACGGAACTTCAGGTATCGCAGTGGGAATGGCGACCAACATGCCACCGCATAACCTTTCAGACACCATTGAGGCAATCATCTTATACATTGATAATCCGCAGGTTACTATCAATGAATTGATCGACAAAATCAAGGCCCCTGATTTTCCTACCGGAGGAATTATTTATGGTTATGCAGGAGTTCGCGAAGCATTCGAAACCGGAAGGGGAAGAATTGTCGTCCGGGGCCGCGCTGAAATTGAAACTACTGAACATGGCCGGGAGAAGCTGATTATCACCGAGATCCCGTATATGGTCAACAAAGCAGAGATGATCATAAAGATTGCTGAGATGGTCAATGAGAAGAAGATTGACGGGATCAGCAACATCAACGACGAATCCGACCGCACGGGGATGAGGATTGTCATAGATATCAAACGCGAGGAGATGGCCAGCGTAGTTTTGAACAAACTTTACAAGTTCACCGCTCTTCAAACGGCCTTCAATGTCAACAATATTGCTTTGGTAAAAGGCAGGCCGCAAATGCTGAACCTAAAAGACCTAATCCACTATTTTGTAGAACACCGGCATGAAGTTGTCGTTCGACGTACAGAATACGATTTAGACCAGGCAGAGAAAAAAGCGCACATTCTCAGAGGTTTAATTATTGCGATTGACAACCTTGATGCCGTAATTGCCATTATTCGCGCAGCCAAAACACCGGATGAAGCCAGGGAAAACCTGTGCCAGAATTTTGAACTGGACGACATCCAGGCCCGTGCAATCCTTGACCTCCGGTTGCAAAAACTGACAGGTCTAGAGAGGGACAAAATACACCAGGATTATACCGAGTTGTGTAAAATGATCGAATGGTACAAACAGGTATTGTCGGAAGAGCCACTGCGAATGCAGATCATCAAGGACGAACTGGCCGAAATAAAAGCATTGTACGGTGATGAACGGCGCACAGAAATCGTTTATGCGTCTGAAGAGTTCAATCCTGAAGATTTTTACGCCGATGAAGATATGGTGATCACCATATCACATATGGGCTACATCAAGCGTACTCCACTGTCGGAATTCAGGACCCAGTCAAGGGGAGGAATCGGTTCGAAAGGATCAAGTACACGGGATGAAGACTTCCTGGAACATATGTTTATAGCGACCATGCACAATACCCTTCTTTTGTTTACAGAAAAGGGAAAATGTTTCTGGCTGAAAGTATATGAAATACCTGAAGGCACTAAAATTTCCAAAGGAAGGGCCATACAGAACCTGATAAGTATTGAACCTGAAGATCAGGTAAGGGCTTACATCAATGTAAAATCATTGAAGGATGAGGAGTACATCAACAACAATTTTATCATCCTGTGTACCAAAAAGGGTACCATCAAAAAGACCTCCCTGGAAGCTTATTCAAGACCCCGTCAAAATGGTGTCAATGCCATAACGATCAGGGAGAATGATCAGCTTTTAGAAGCAAGATTAACAAATGGGGATAATGAGATGATGCTGGCAGTCAAATCCGGCAAGGCCATTAGGTTCCATGAGAGCCATGCCCGCGCAATTGGCCGTACAGCCTCGGGAGTAAGAGGTATCACATTGGGAAGTGAAGACGACGAATTGGTTGGGATGGTTTGTGTAGCCAACGAAGAAGATGATATCCTGGTGGTATCCGAACATGGATATGGCAAAAGATCCAAGATTGGTGATTACCGGGTGACCAACCGAGGCGGGAAGGGAGTGAAAACAATCAATGTAACGGAAAAGACCGGTGCCCTCGTTTCCATTAAAAACGTAACGGACGGAGACGATCTGATGATCATTACTGAAGCTGGTGTGACGATCAGGCTTTCGGTTGGGGAAATCAGGATGACAGGAAGGGCCGCGCAGGGTGTGAAATTGATCAACCTGAGAGAGGATGATTCGATCGCCTCTGTTGCCAGAGTTGAAATTACAGAAATAGAGGATATTGAAAACGAGGTAATCCCGGAATCAGAAGATATTGAAATTGAAGATGATAAGATTGAAGATAATCTCAATTAGTAATAATTAAAATCAAAAATTGTCCGTAATGAAAAAGATTCTTTTAGTAGTGATCCTGCTCATGGTGAACGGTTTTTTGTTCGCTCAAAAAGGAAAGGTTAGCAGTGCCACGTCATACAAAGAGGGTGGTAAGTTAGACAAAGCATGGGAAGCAATCCAGGAAGCGATCAACCCGGCTAACCCAAAATCAGAAAAATCTATCAACTGGCCTGACACCTGGGAAGCCAGAGGGGAAATTCTTGAAGCTATCTCCAAAACAAAGGATGAAAACTATAAAAAATTGGTTGAAAATCCACTGGAAGAAGCCTACAAATCATTTATGAAAGCTATTGAACTAGACCCGAAGGGTGGAAGTCCGGCTTTGAAAATAAAATTGCTAAGTAGCTTTATTCCAACACTTTCAAATGCTGCCATTGAAGCTTTTCAGGCTCAAAAGTATGAAGCTTCCAGTGACTTATTTGAGAAAGTATTAAATATTGAAGCTGCACCACTTTTTAAAACCGACAACACCATTGATACGGCCATCATGTACAATACCGGTCTTGCAGCAATGAATGCCAAACAATTTGATAAGGCTATTAAATACTTTGGTCTTACTGCACAACATGGATACAATCCCGGTTCTTCCTATTCCCAGATTATCAGCGCTTACCAGCAAAAGGGAGATACATTGTCTTCAGTTAACATAATGAAAGAGGCATTCAACAAATATCCTGAAGATCAGAGCATTCTGGTACAATTGATTAACTATTATATTACTACCGGAAAAACAGAGGAAGCCATAGGATATCTTGATAAGGCTATTGCGAAAGAAAAAGACAACCCATCATTCTATCTTGCAAAAGGAATTGCCTTGGATAAATTGGGAAAACAAGACGATGCGATAAAGGAATATGAACTGGCCATCAAAGTAAAAGCGGATTATGCGGACGCGTTTTACAATATTGGCGTAATCTATTTCAACCGTGGCGTAAAACAGTTTGACGTTGCGAATGCAGTTCCCACCAATGAACAGGTGAAGTTTGAAGCAGAAAAGAAAAAATCTGATGACGAATTCGCCAAAGCGGTTCCATATCTGGAGAAGGCAGTAGAATACAATCCAAAAGATACTTACATCAAAGATCAATTGAAAAACTTGTACTATCGTTTGAAGATGATGGATAAGTTCGAAAAGATGAATAAATAGTAAAAGGAAAGGAGTCAAAAATTGGCTCCTTTTACTACCCTTTATTTATTTATCATAATATTAATTATAAGACAATATAGAATAAGTGACTAAAGTGAGCTAGAGTGACTAAAGTGACCTAAAGTACTTGTCATTAGTGGCTGGCAGCATATTCATGAACAATAAATACTCTATTAACTTTAGTCACTTTAGTTCACTCTAGTCACTTATTTATTTACAGACTTCTGGATGTATAATCTGTATAATCCACCACGAGCGGATTATATTCCTGATGAAAAAGCGGTGAAGAAATGATAAAATCTGCAGTAGAACGATTTGATGCCGTAGGTATATTGTACATCACTGCAATTCTCAGCAACGCTTTTACATCAACATCATGTGGCTGAGGTTGCATTGGGTCCCAAAAGAAAAACAACAAATCTACATTCCCTTCGCAGATCATTGCTCCAAGCTGTTGGTCACCACCAAGCGGACCAGATTTTAATCTCAAGATTTCGGGCGGAACAGCATCGTTTTCTTTGCATTTATGACGTAAAGTTTCATCTACAAGCCTTCCGGTTGTACCTGTGCAGATCATGCTGTGTTGAGCCAATTCTTTCCAGTTGTACCTAACCCATTCAACCATATCTTGTTTTCGGTTATCATGCGCTACTATGGCAATTTTTTTCTTTGATTTCATTTTATGTTTCATTTAACTTCCTGTACTTTAATATTTTACTCAATTCTTCACACTAAGAATCGGAATGATTATATTATGTTATGTTAAAAATAATCTTCGAAATAACTCCTGATTAACTGCAAATAGTTTTTCTTGTATCCAAAATAATCTTTGTTAATGGAGATATTGTCATATTTCCCGAAATCATTTGTTCGAATGATGGATCCAATGAGTTCTACATATTCATTGCTTTTGTGGTAACTTTTCATCAGTTTCACCAAATCGAAAGAGGTGCCCCTCTCCCAACGTTTCTTTCTGAATTTTTCATACGATGATAATTTCGCCGTAAAGAGAAAATAGTGCTCAACAGATTGGAATACATCCCTATAGCTTCGGACGAAGACTTCTGTTTTCAGCTCCGGATTGACAAACCTCATGCGTGGTTCATCTGTTGCAAAGGACATGATCCCAAATGGATTGTGGGCCCTTGAAAAGACGTTGGAAGTTCCCCAACCGGATTCAAGAGTGGCCTGTGCCAGGATCAAACTAACAGGCTGGGGAAAGAGACGAATCTTCAAATCTTTGATCGAGGCAGCATCATACTTTTCCATCATCTCCTTGAAAAATAAGAGATCATCGTGACGAAGCGGCAGCCTGTTCACCATCCTGTTTTCAACGTATTCTACATGCCTAAGAAGGTCCAACAACCTGTCCCTTTCAATAACAATAGCGGGAAGCATGTAATTGATAAAAACACTCTTCCGATCAATCTCCGGTATCGTATCAAAATCGAGTGTGCCGTGGTATATTACAGGAATAAGGGAGACAGGATCCTGATTCAGAATGGATTTACTGTTAACAACTTCTATCTCATAGGATTTAACGTGGTATTCAGGATAGATAAAATTGAATGTTGAATTCTCGTTTACCAGAACATAAACGATCGCCAGTAAAAGAACCAACAGGATTACCTTGAGTGACTTCAGCATGAAAACAGGTCAAATTTTTATTGCTTCTTCGCTACAAAGGTAGGAATAATCGGCGAAGATTCAGTTGATCTCATTTTCCAGTTGCCTGGTCCACTTTAAAATACGTTCATCAGAAAGTTTGGATTGATTCTCCTGATCCAGTAACAATCCTTTTAAAACATTGTTTTTCAAAGCTTTCGAAGCTTCAAAGGAATATCCATCGGGTGAAGTAAATCCGATGATCGTCGCGCCCAAATTCTCAAAGAAATCAGCCAAAATGCCTACTGCATCGCAGAAATTTTCGGGGTAATTCTTTTGGTCCCCAAGACCAAAAACGGCAATTTTTTTGCCTTTTAGCGACAATTTACTCAATGCCGGTAACATTTCATCCCAATAATTTGGAAGCTCGCCATCAAACCAGGTTGGCACACTTAGAATATAAGTGTCATACAAAAGAAAGTCTTCTCCTTTACAACTTTCAACATTCAATTCTTCGATTTTATAATTTTTAAAACATGCGGTAATTTTCGAAGCAATTTTCGCTGATTTGGTTGAATTAAAACTGTAAACGACGGCAATTTTTTTCATGTTTCCTATAATAAAAAGGTGGAACTTGAATCCACAAGTATTGTTCGATTTTAAGGATGATCAATATTTTAACAGCGAAATAGCTGCTTCGTAGATTTTGTTTTCATTGGGTAGAATGGCTGCCTCAAGGATTCTGTTAAATCCAACTGGTGTAAATTCCGAACCAACCCGACGAACAGGGGCATCCAGGTATTCAAAGGCCTCTTCGTTTATGATCGAAGCCAGTTCACCACCAAACCCTCCAAAAACTTTGTCCTCATGGACGATTAAGACTTTACCAGTTTTCTTCACAGAGGCAATGATCGCACTTTTATCGAGAGGTATGAGGGATCGTAGGTCAATTACTTCAATATCAAATCCTTCATTTGATATTTTCTCTGCAACATGAAGCGACAACTGGGTAGTATTCCCATAGGTAATCAGTGTCAGATCTTTGCCTGACCTTCTCACCCTTGCAACACCAAACGGAACCTCGAAATCATCAGGGACCAGTGCTGCCGCAGCAGGTGAATTGTATAGTGCTTTGGGTTCCAAAAACAGTGTTGGCCCTTCGGATAAAAGCGATGTTCGAAGCAATCCGGCTGCATCATCAGCAAAAGAGGGATAAACAATTCGAATTCCGGGAAAACAAACCAACGATCCCTCAATGGTCTGAGAATGATAGAGTCCGCCACCAATATAACCGCCAGAAGCCAGGCGAATGGTGACGTTTGGTGCAAATTGACCATTCGTTCGCCAGTACTCATGGGTCATTTCTACAAACTGCTCCATTGCTGGCCAGAAATAATCGGCAAACTCTGCCCCCTCCACCACAATCCGTATCTTTTTGCTGTACCTCGACATCCCATTGGCCGTACCCGTAATAAAATCTTCTGCAATCGGGCCATTAAATACACGCTTCTTTCCGAATTCCTTTTGTAAACCTTTGGAAACATTGAATATACCACCCTTTTCTTTGTTTGCAATGTCCTGTCCCCATATAAATGTATCAGGATTCCGGGTGAATTCAACCTTTAGCGTCTCATTAATTGCTTCAATAAGTTTTCTCTTAGTTCCCGGATTGTCCGAATGTTGGATTCCATTGGGATACTTACTGGATTCATAAGTTTGGGCATACACAAAATTATGAATACTATTTGGTTCAGGATCAGGAGAATGGAGTGCAAACTGATGCGCCAGCTTTACCTCCTCTTTGGCCTTTTCCTCAATGGAAATCATCTCTTCCTCAGTGAGCCGTTCATATCTTTGCAACAGTCTTTTAAATTTAGCCAAAGGATCGTATTCCCTTACATAGTTCAATTCTACCTCATTTCTGTAGAGATCATGCCGATCAGAATTTGAATGCGAATGGATCCGTATACAGTTTGCCTGGACAATACATGGCAATTGATTTTCAATCACCCATTTTTTCGCTTCTTCCATGGCATTCATTGAATCAAATACATCTTTTCCATTGCAATGAATGACACGTAAATTTTTAAATCCCACAAAGTTATTAGCAACTTTTCGATTGGCGGTTTGATCTTTTTTAGGCACAGATATACCATATCCGTTGTCCTGAAATACGAAAATAACTGGCAAACATTCTGTCGAAGCCCCATTGATTGCTTCATACACATACCCTTCGCTGACCGATGACTCACCCTGTGAACTGATAGAAACCCCTTTTCCCTTATAGTACTTTATCGCCCGACCAACTCCTGCGGCATGTAGCGTATGATTTCCTGTACTCGAGGATACATTATGAATGTTCCATTCGGGCTTTCCAAAATGGTTTGACATGTGCCGGCCCCCTGAATTAACATCCCCTGCTTTTGATATACCGTTTAAAATGATTTCTTCAGCAGTCAATCCTGCCGATAAATTTGTGAGAAGATCCCTGTAATAGGGGAAAAGATGATCCTGTTCCTTATCGAAAATTTGTCCGATAGCCAGCTGTATACCATCATGACCGGCATAAGGCGCATGATAAGACCATCCAATGGCCTGCTTCAGGTAGTTAGGCGCCTTTTCATCCAACATCCTTCCAAGAACCATTAAATGATACCATTTTTGGAGTGTCGACTTTTCTGTTTGTAAGATGGAGAATTTTTGAGGTACGGATAAATCGTATAAATTGTTCATACGTGATGAATTGGTTTGAATGATTACTCTTTTATCGAAAGAATAACCGTTATGTTTTTTAATTCAATTTGGGAATAAGCAATATAACTATCTAATTGTAACAGAATAATATAATTTAATTAAACTGTTCGTTTAGAATTAAAACCTTCAATAAGGTCAGCAATTCGTCTGAGAAATTTGCCTCCCAGCATTCCGTCAACAACTCTGTGGTCGTAGGAAAGTGATAGGAAAACCTTGTGTCTCACAACAATTGCGTCACCCATTGCTGTCTCAATAACAGCCGGTTTTTTCTCAATGGTTCCGATGGCCAATATGGCTACCTGGGGCTGATTTATGATTGGCGTTCCCATGGTATTGCCAAATGAACCAAAATTGGTTATGGTAAAGGTTCCTCCCTGCAGGCTATCAGGTTGCAGTTTTTCGTTGCGGCCGGCCTCTGCAAACTGATTGATATCTTTTGTTAAACCAAGGAGATTTTTGGTATCGGCATCTTTGATAACAGGAACCATTAAATTGCCACTGTTGGTAGCCACCGCAATGCCAACATTGATCCTTTTCCTTAAAATGATCTGTTCTCCATCCACCGAACTGTTAATCATCGGAAATTCAGTAATCGCTTTGGCAACCGCCTCCGTAAAGAAGGGTAAAAAAGTAAGCTTTTCTCCATATTTTGCCTGGAATTCATCTTTGTAACGATTACGCCATAAAACCATTTCAGTCGCATCAGCTTCGACGAACGAGGTAACGTGGGGCGCTGTCTGCTTTGACATTACCATATGCCTGGCAATCAACTTCCGTACGCGATCCATTTCCAAAATTGTGTCTTCAGCACCAATTGAAACAGACACTTGAGGCCGTTGCGTTACTCCTGAATTTTCAGTATTTACCTCCGAAGGACTACTGTTTAACCGCGAAGTGGCATCTATGGTTTTATTTTCCCGCCCTTCGATGTATTTTATCAAATCATTCTTTTGAATTCGCCCACCAAGTCCACTTCCTTCTACTCCCTCCAGCTCTTCCAGAGGAATACCCTCTTTCTTGGCCATATTCTTAACCAGAGGAGAATAAAATCTATTGGTTACTAACTTCTCCCGGGGTATATCTGGTAATTTTGAGGTTGGAATAGGCACCTCCGGAGTTGAAACAGTAACTTCCGGAACAACATGATCAGACTGTTTTTCGCTATTTCCTTCCAGGTCGATAATCATTGCTATTTTCCCGACAGCAAGCAGGTCGTCCACCTTACAATTAATGGACTTAATCGTCCCGGATACTGGAGAAGGAATTTCAGAATCAACTTTGTCTGTTGCAACTTCAAATAATAGGTCATCTTCATGTACCGAATCACCAACTTTCACAAATATCTTGGTAATCGTTGCTTCCTGAATACTTTCACCCAGTTTGGGGATTAAAACCTCAAATTCCGACATGTTTTATTTAATTAATTTACCCTTAAATGAGCATTTGTATGCACTCATCGGGTTGATATACGCAACTTCCTTGATAAAGTAACACTTAAAAAAATTGAATGCTCACTTGGGAAAAAAATTGAACAAGTCATAATCCGGCCATTTGTTTATTTTCCTGAGTGTTGCCGACATAATCCGATCCATCTCAATGGCAAGATGGGGACCTTTATAGTTGCTGGTGTTAGTAATCATGACCCAGGAAAGACCATTGGGTTCCCTTTTTACTAGCGCAGAAGAGCCGGGAAGTGTACCCGTTCTCCACCATTCGCCATTTTCATTGGTGCTTCGCCAGCCCAATGGGTCCAGGCCATTCTCATCTACATGGGTCATCTCGGCAATACTTTTCGCCGAAAGGATATCTTTTGTTCGTGGATCTCCGTCAATGACCACCAATAGTTTCATTAAATCGACAGGGGAAGCAATCCATCCACCTGCGGATCCCAACAACGCCATGTTTGTGCTCCCATATATTTTTGGTACCATACGGCCACTGCCATCGTAAGCTTCTATCGGTTGTGCATCCTCCGGTTGGTAATATCGAACCTCCTCCAAAAGCTTTTCGTTTTCGAAACTCCCCCCAAGCTGCATATCATATATATGTGCCGGCTTAAGAACATTTTCTTTCACAAATTTTTCATAGTTGGTTTTAGAGGCCCTGGCCACGACTTCACCAAGAATCATATATCCGAGGTTTGAGTAAGCACTTGACGACCCTGGTTCAAAATGAAGACGCTTCGCAGTTACAAATTTTAAATATGAATTAATATTTAATGGCATAGGATCGCCTGTCTGCCCTGAAACGATTTTCGGGAGAAAAGCAATGTCCCCATATCTCTGGGTCCATCCGCCGGAATGATTCAAGAGATTGCGTACCGTAATGTTTTCCAGTCTGTTATCCTTAATTTGACCCGATTTTTCGTCGTTTAGAATTCCATATTTTCCAAAGACCTTACTATCCAGCTTGATTTTCCCACTCTCAACCAGTTTCATGATGGCTATTGAGGTGATCAGTTTGGAAACACTGGCAATTCTAAATAGTTGTTCAGGTGATGCTAATATTTTTGCTTCAGTGTCAGCATATCCATATCCTTTGGCAAAAATCAGCTTCTCGTCTTTTACTATAGCAACAGCCAAACCCTTCAAAAGATTTTGTTCCCTGAACCTTTCGAAACTCCTGTCAAGCAAATCAGTATTCTCAGATTGGACTATCTTCTTAATTATCAGCTTATTAATCCGTTGCTTTTCCAGAAATGCAATCCTTTTAGGCACATTTTGAGGATGAAAGCCGTAAAATGCAGGTATAATGAGGAAGAGAAGAGTAACAAAAGTAAATCGAATAAAATTGGAAAGCATACAAATGTGAATTACATATGTCAACAAATTGATTTAGGCAGATCACTTAATCGTTTACAGTTGTAAACCGCCAATGATCTCTTTGATAGATTTAAATTTGTGTCTATCAAGATAATTATCTATACCTGCAATAATATGCTGGGAAGCCAATGGATCGATAAAATTGGCTGTACCAACCTGGATAGCTGAGGCGCCTGCAAGAAAGAATTCGATGGCATCGGTTGCATTCATGATCCCCCCCATTCCTACAACAGGAACTTTAACAGCTTTGGATACTTGCCAAACCATCCTGAGTGCAATAGGTTTAATGGCCGGACCAGAAAGTCCTCCAGTGACAGTTGAAAGCACCGGTTTTCTGCTTTCCGCATGAATGGCCATCGCCAAAATAGTATTAATCAAAGAGATACTGTCTGCGCCACTTGCCTCCACAGCAAGTGCGATATCGGTTATACTGGTTACGTTTGGCGAAAGTTTAACCATTAATGGTTTGCGGTAAACCTTTCTGACAGCTTTTACCACTGCCTCTGCAGCAGGACAACTAGTACCGAATGCCATACCACCCTCCTTCACATTTGGACAGGATATATTGAGTTCAATACCCGCAATATGATCCAACTCATTGATTTGTTCGGCACAGGCAATGTACTCTTCGACTGTAGATCCCGAAACATTGACCAGAATATTGGTATCGTAGGCCAGCAAACGTGGATATATATGTTCCGAAAAATATTTAACCCCTCCATTATGTAACCCCACCGCATTAAGCATTCCAGAGGGGGTTTCAGCCATTCTTGGATATGAATTCCCCTGTCTGGGATGAAGGGTAGTCCCCTTTACAACAAAGCCCCCCAGCGTATTCAAATCAAAAAAATCATCAAATTCAGTGCCAAAACCAAACGTTCCGGATGCAGTCATCACCGGATTTTTGAGTTTCATTCCTGCTATATCGATACTTAATTCTGCCATTTCAACTGTTTTATATCAAATACAGGTCCATCAGTACACACACACCGGTGTCCCCCGGTTGTTTCCGTGACACAACAAAGACAGACACCGTAACCGCAAGCCATAGTGTTCTCCAGGGAAACCTCGCAATCAACTTCATTGAGATAAGCAAGTCTGGCAACAGCCTTCATCATTGGTTCCGGACCACAGGTATATATCTTATCAAAGCTTTTTAATTCATCGCCAAAAAGAGCATGATCCGTCACAAACCCCTTTGATCCAAAGCTTCCATCCTCCGTAGTAGTATGAACGGTTCCGTACCTTGCAAATTTCTCCAGTTCGACCAGATCTTCACCAGTTCTTGCACCAAGCAATATTTCAATCTGGTGACTATTTTGTTTTAACATGGTTGCCAGAAGCATTAAAGGGGCAATACCTACACCACCTCCAACCAGTAAAACTTTCGATTTTTTTTCAGGGAATGTGTAACCTCTCCCCAAAGGAAAGATGACGCTTAGTGTTTCCCCAACCAAACTTTTAGACAAAGATTTGGTACCCTCACCTATTCCTTTAATCAGAACAAAGATCGAATTACATTTGTAATCAACCTGAAAAATCGAAAATGGTCGCCTAAGAAATACATTTTGTGATTTATCTACCAAAATATTGGCAAACTGTCCGGGAAGTATTCCTTCCAAAAGAACTTCAGATTTTAATTCCAGGAGTGCATGGTCCCTGTTTAGCCTTTGGTTCGAAATAACCGTAAGGTTCTGCACTGATTTTTTCATCCGTAAATAAATTGTATTGGAGCAATGCGCAAATATAGCCAAAAATAGGGTTAGGAAGGCCTGTATACGTTGAAAGTTTTGTCTTTGTAAAAGAATAAGATTTGTTCAATTTCCTTCGCATTATTGATAACATCCTGATTTATAGTGTATTTATTTATGACTTGATCCAATTTTGATCCATCTGGGATTTGCTGGAAATTTTCATTAACCGGAACACCTACAGGGTTGTTAACTCCAGCAATAGGAATTGTTGCTGAATGGGGATCTCCCTTTGTTTCAGGTACAGAATTATTAAATAGATCAGGTTCAACAGGCTCCTGAGGTTGGGGTTGAAACACCGGAGGCTGGATCAAAAGAGGCTCTTCCCTGCTTTGAATAGGCTCAGAATATACAGGAGATGATTGCACACCACTAAACCCTAAATTCATTTCCCCATCTCCAATCAATAACCAGCGCGAATTGAGGTATGGATATACCTGAAGCATCTTCTGAATAAATGAGGCACTGGGGTAGTTGCGACCATTTAAAATGTGAGACATACTGGATCTTTGGACCCCAATTTTGTCTGCAAATTCGGCGGGTGAAATTTTTTCTGAAACCAGAAATTGAATGATTCTATCTTTCATGACAGAGCTACTTTTGCACAAATGTAACAATTGTGATTACAATTTGCAATAAATTAATTTTTACATATGTAACATGTGTGAAATGATTAAATATTACATATGTAACTTATCGGTTAATCCAAATGAGTAGTCTGTCAATATTTAATCCAATTCAATTATTTAATAAAACTACTTAAATTACTGGTTATTATAAATATATAAATCAATTTTTATGCGTAGATACCTGTTTTGACTGATTTGTTTCCAGATGGAAACTAGTAATCTAATCTTTTAGTTTTATTGAATGTATTATTTGATTGGAAATAACTACATTATATTAGTATTTATCATGCTGAATTGTGACCAAAATTCAATGATTTTAGCCATTACAAAAGTAATTTTTGTCTGCTGTGATTAATTTAATTCAAGTACCTGCCATAATTCTCACAAAGTCTGTGAGAATTGTATAAAAACTACATTCCTTTCAGGTTGACAGAAAGAAGGAATTCTGAAGAGAACTGTCCGGATTCAGTTAAATAGGATTCCCTGACCCCTAATTTGAATGGTGCGATGAATCTCAGTAAATGGCATTCCGTAACCAGTTCCCCACCGAATGAACTGAGTGTCTTGTTTATTGTGTTGGTTGTCTGGTGAATGGGAATAGAAATTTGGGCATAATCATAAAAAAGCCGCATCGTTATCCGTTTTAAGTAGTAAAGATGCCAAATGTGCCAGTCCGGAGAGAGTAAAGGAAGCACATAATCACTTCTTAATGTCTTCAGTTCATTGTTATCAACGTTTGTATAACCTCTGGGATAATAGATCAAGTCATTGAAATAGGAGCTAGCCGACTTTTTTAGCTGATATCCGGTATAAACCCGAATTCCCTGGTTGCATAATATTCCCGGAAAAAAGAAAGTTCCTTCTGTAGAAACGATATTCCCCAGTCGCTTATCGCCAAATGGTGTATGCCTAAACTGCAGATCAACAATTTGTCCCCACCTTGCCTGTATATCGCGGGTACTTTGCTGCATAATGTTGTGTAAATAAAGCCTGTAGCTAAAAGGAATATAACTTCCTCTAAAGATTGTTGACGGAGTGGCCGGATCCTGCCAGTAGTGCGAATAGCCGATCTGAATTTCCGGCTCAACCATTCGGTACATTTTACCCTTTGAAAAATTAAATGGAATGAGTGCATCGAAGTGTGTATTCAAAACTTTCTTTGAGTAGGGAACTGCAACAGTATCTTGACTGATCAGTACATTATTTGTATTGTAATGCCTGTTTATCTGGTAGTATTGTGATTTTTCCTTTCCATAATCGCCATAAATCCTTAAAATAGGGTACCAACCGGAATATTCGAACTTACCTACCCATTTCCCTGCCTGGTTGACCGACGAGTAGTTGTAGCCAAATTGTGTGATTGCTGTGGTAAGTTTGTTTTGTGAAATAACTGAAAACCCGATATTTACAGTCGAATTGTCAGGATCAACATATGCTGGCGACCAACTGTGAATGTTTATAAGATTTAAGAATTTCACATACTTCTGACTTGTATATTGGTTGGTATCTTGTTTGGAGAAATCGATTGCCCCCTTTTCCTGGGCGGTCAATTTGTTGGCTAGCGTATCCTGAAACCAGGATTTTTGATCAATTTCTTTCCACACATCACTATTAACGGTCTTTGTGGCTATTTTAAAGCCGTTTGCAGCGTAATCTGCAAAAATTAAGGTGTTGCTATTGCCTGAACACTGAAGGTCTTTGATTCCATATTTGGCCGTTGCGATCAGATATTGTTTGTTTGTGGTAAGATCTATGGCAAATCCTTGAAATTTGCCTGATTGATTCGCTGAATATATTAGGAAATTGTTCCATTGAAATGGTTTTTTAATCTCTCCTGAAATCGGAACAGTAATATTATTTTTTTTCCCATTCGCCAAATTGAGCTTAACAATAGATTTGCCTTTATCCCCAAGGTCGACAGCATACATTGAACTGCCATCTTTTGACCAGGAGGGGGTAATAAAATAATGATTCGGATACGCCATAAATACCTTTTTAATCAAATAGTTATCTACACTAATCAAGTCAATTGAAGAGTGGTTAAGGTTATCGAGCGCCACTGCCGAAATCCATTTTCCATCTGGCGAAAACATAGGGGCATATAACTTTTCGGAAAATACTTTGTCAACCAGGGTTCCACTTTGTATGTCAAGGATGCGAAGCAGCGTTCTGTCTCGATGTGTCCAACGCAAATCAGGCTTTGATTCAAACCAAACGATTTTCCCATTGGAAACACTCAGTGATTCTTCCAAAATGAATCCGGGTTCAAACAATTTTCTTTCATTTAAGTTTTTATCAATCAATACAAGTTCCTGAATTTTACCAAGCGAGCTCTTTAAAGCTACAATCGATGAATCATTCAAAAGATGCGGATACCGATAACTAATATATTCTTTTGAGGATCCAACCATTCTCCTTCCGGAAAGAACCGTATCTTCCGGAATATTAAGCCTAAATGGATTCGTGTTCTTCAAGTTATACATGATCTCCCGATAGTGCTCATCCTGATTTTTTCCCGTAGCCAGTTTCAATCCTTTTGATAATGAATTGACTCCAAGCGGATTTTTGGCAATATGGTGCAATACTTTTCCCCATACCTCTCCCCCATTCTTGTTCCTGATATTTGAAACCATCTGATATCCAAGCTGATAATAATCAGGTATATAATCCTTGTAGGACCCAAGATAGGCCTTGTCGAAACTGTAAATGCCCTTTTCATCGGCTTGTGCCTTTAATTCCATGGTAAAGGATGGAACCCTGCCACGACCGGACGAACTCAATGCGGTTTCAGTTACAACTGCATCCCCTTCCAGGAACCAAAAGGGCAAATAGGCTCCAATGACAATGGATGCAGCTTGTTCACCCAATAAAATTTTGAAAATGGCAGGTAATTCCGATTCGATTTTATCGATTTGAACATGATGCCTTAGTTCATGCGTGGCCAATTGTTCAATCCATTCCTGGGCATAAGAATCCTGACCCGGTGTTGGAAACAGCTCAATCCGGGAAGGCGACCAAGCCACAAATCCATTCGACTTCATTGACTTTGCATGAAGTATAATCGTAATTTTTCGGGGATGGTGCGAAAGTGTTACCCCTGAATAACCATAAACTTTTTCAAAAATATGGGCAACTCTGTGACCTTCAGCCTCATAATCAGATGGATATAATATCTGGAAATGTTCAGTTTGGATTTGCCTCCATTTGATTCCCCCTGGATCCTGGCCTGCAACAAAATACTGTCCTGAGACATTTCGAGGAACCAACAATATTTGTACCAGAACGAATCCGATAAACAATTTCAGGGAGGTTTTCAATTTTTTAAAATTTTATCAGGTAAACGCATGGGGGCGCATTGAAGTCTGAACCACTCCAAAATCCCCCTTTCACGTAAGTGAGGTGATATTTTCTGAAAAACAGTCTCATGGTATTGGTTTATCCAACTTAATTCCTCAGGTTTAAGCATATCAAGCACAATAAGATGCTTATCAATTGGACAGAGAGAGATGGTTTCAAAACATAGAAATTCCCCAAATTCAGTAGCGGGAGATCTTTTACATAAAATAACATTCTCAATTCTGATTCCATATTCCCCCTCCCTGTAAATACCGGGTTCATTCGACAAAAGATGACCTTCCGAGATTGGTTCGTTGTTGAATTCAGTACGAATACTCATCGGTCCTTCATGGACAGATAAAAAATAGCCTATTCCATGGCCGGTTCCATGACCATAATTTATTCCTCTATCCCACAATGGTTTACGAGTAATAGAATCCAGCGAATAACCCTTGGTTCCAACCGGAAAGTGCACGGTCGCAAGGGCAATGTGCGCTTTCAGACAGCTTGTGAAGTCTTCGCGCTGCTTTGTAGTAGGCGTACCCAGACATATTGTCCGTGTTATGTCGGTCGTTCCATCCAAATATTGTCCTCCTGAATCAATAAGAAGTAAATTGTCGCGAGTTATGCAAACATTGGTCTGATCTGTGGCATGATAATGAACAATCGCACCATGATCCCCAAAGCCTACAATCGGATGAAAACTGTCTCCCATAAACAAGGGTTGCTTCTTTCTAAATTCATTCAGCTTATTACCGATATAAATTTCTGTAATATTCTCTTTATCAATATTTTGATATAGCCAAAAAAGCGAATAAACCATTGCTGCACCATCCTTTTCATGTGCATTCCTGATATTATCGATCTCATGTGAATCCTTAACTGCCTTTAATTTAGTGATTAATGCAACAGAATTGTCTATTTCGTTGCGATCGGAAAGCGATCTGTAGATCTTAAAATTCGTGCGAACAGGATCGATTTGAATCCGTTTGTTGGTCAATCGCGTTAAAAACGAATAAAAATCACTGTACGGTTTGATGAATATTCCCTCTTCTTCCAAAACAGTCCTAAAATCCGGACCCAACTTGTCGGGGTTGATGAACAGCCAGACATTTTCCAGGTCGATGTAACCGTAAGCCGATACCAAAGGTGCATATTCTATATCATTGCCTCTCAAATTGAATATCCAGGCCAGATCATCGAGTAATGAGATAATGGTTGAATCAAGATTTTTAGAAAATAGCATTTTGCGAACCATATCGAACCGCTCGGTTCTTGATTTTCCTGCATAAATCAGGGGAAATTCATAGGCGGGGGTATCGGACGGATTTGGCCTTTCCGACCAAACCTGACCTACCAGATCAAGATCAAATTCAATTTTGATGCCATTCGCAGTCAATTTGGATGTTAAAAGGTCCGCTTCGGCTGTCGATATGGTTGAACCATCGAATGCGAATTTATTGCCGGGCTTCAGATTTTGGAATGTCCATTCTTCCAGTGAAACAGCATCCGGCACCCTATCTTTCATTAATCTGATACCTGTATTTTTCAGCTCTTCCGTTGCCTGTAGAAAATACCGGGTATCCGTCCAAAGCAGCACTTCATCGATAGTGACCAGAACCTTACCATACGATCCGGTAAAACCACTGATCCACTGTCGTGTTTTCCACCATTTTGGGATATATTCACTCAGATGGGGATCAGTGCCTGTGATCAAATAGGCATCAATCTGATGTTTGTGCATCAATTCCCTCAAACCGGAAATACGCTCGGCAATCTTCGTCATACTGAATTTAATTTACACCCCCTGATTTGAGGTAAAACTGGACAATTTGCCTCATGCTATTGGAACACAAGACATTTAGTGGAATTTTATCAGGCTTTATGAATTCTATTGAAGCCACATCATCATCCGGCCTTAGGCAATCAAGTTTCTCTACATCGCATAAATAAGCCAGATCAACTGTCGGTACCTCAAAATTTGAGTAGGGATATAAATTCGGGTAAGAGACCAAATAGCTCATTTTGGTAACCCGGAGGTTCAGTTCCTCCATAATTTCCCTGATAACTGCCTCTTCTGCTGATTCCATCGGTTCAACAAAACCGCCAGGTAGATCCAGCATTCCCTTGTTGGGTTCAAAAGCCCTACGGGTAAGCAAAAGTTCTCCTGATGCATTGATTATCAAGCAAGCAACTGCCGCCGAATTGTTGATGTAATAATGAAACAGGCACTCTTCGCACCTGAATGACCTGCCTTTATCCCCGGTAAGAAAAGAAGGTGAACCACATTTGGGACAACAGGAAAACAGATTATTGGTTTCCCGGGCCATTATTTGATATATTTCATGGCCTTCATCCATTCAATCATCATGAATGGCCACTGGTCATGTGGTTTGCCTGTTTTGTGCATCCCGAAACCATGTCCGCCTTCCCTGAAAATGTGCAGCTCTGCCTGGATACCCTCCCTTTTCAGTGCCAAATAATATTCGATGCTGTTTCGCGGTTTAACTCCAGCATCATCATCCGCTAGTGCGATAAAAGCAGGCGGTGTTTGTTTGGTAACCTGCAATTCGTTGCAAAATTTTTCGATTACCCTCCAGTCATTGGTTTTGCCAATCAAATTTTCCCTGGATCCCATGTGGCCCCACTCCTCTTTAAAGGTAACTACAGGATAAAGTAGAACAGAAAAATCCGGGCGACAACTCAATCTGGCAATCGGATTATTTGATTCCTTATCGCCTGTGTCAAAGTGAGTTGAAAGAGTGGATGCCAAATGTCCACCAGCAGAAAATCCGGCGATTCCTATTTTTGAAGGGTCAACAGACCACTCTTCGGCATGTAACCTAACCAATCTCATGGCCTGTTGGGCATCCTGAAGCGGTATTTCAGAATGACCATAGGGCAACCTGTATTTTAAAACGATTCCTGCAATTCCATGATTTTGAAGAAATTCAGCTACGTCATAACCTTCGTGGTCCATCGCTTCCATGCCGTAACCTCCGCCTGGGCATATGATTACCGAAACCCCGGTATTTAGTTCCTTCGCAGGAAGGTAAACAGTCAAATTAGGTTCAGAAACATAGCGCACCCGTCTGCCCTCGAAAGTTTCTTCAGGTTTTGGAGAAACGACCGGACCAGGAGTTCCATTAGGCCAAAGTTTCACAACGGTTTGTGATTGAGTGTAATGACTGGCTATCATAAAGAAAAGAATCAAATAAATATTTTTTTTCACCTTCAATATTTTTTAGTTTTACAATATTCAAACAGTATTTTTCGCTGGTGTCAACCGCCTAAAAATAACCAAATATCTCAGTATTACTTGCAGAATTTTGCAGAAAGCATGTAGAAATAAGAAATTCCCCTATTTTTGTGAATATGGATTTTAATTTGCTTTGGAAAGGAGTTGTTACCGGTCTTGCCGTATCCATCCCATTGGGACCTCTAGGGATATTGTGTATTCAAAGGACAGTTAACAGAAATTGGAAATCCGGGATCTTTTCAGGGATTGGAATTGCAACAGCAGATACTGTTTATGCTTTGGTAGCGGGATTTGGCCTCTCCATCATTATCGATTTTATCAGAACCTACGAACTATATTTTAAGTTGGTTGGTTTCTTTGTTTTGATCCTTCTCGGAATCTATATTTTCAGGTCAAATCCGACGAAGCAGATCCAGGATTACAAACGAAGAGGCTCTTCGCATCTGCAGGATTTTCTGACCACCTTTTTTGTGACCTTGTCTAATCCGCTGTCTGTCTTTGTGTTCATGGCTATTTTTACAGGATACAGTATCGTTTTGCAATTTTCAAGACCGCTGGAAGCCTTGCTGACTTTCGGTGGTATTTTTATTGGAGGATCGTTATGGTGGTTCATCATTACCGGTTTTGCCAATCTTTTCAGGCACAAATTAACCATCAATACACTCTACTGGGCCAACAGGATCATTGGATTAAGCGTTATATTGATCGCTGTTGCTTTCTTTATATACCTTCAGACAACAGGAATATAATCAGATAACTGTTCTTTACAGGGCTAAGCTCAGTATTTTTTACTTAGCGGTGAATCATTCTCCTTTGCCATGTGAGAAAAGGTTAGCCGATCCAATAACTTGGGAAAGAACTTCCCCAAAAACACGGAAAGCTTTCCCTCTTTAAATGTCAATACGATTGATCTCTTCCTCTTCTCAATGGCATTCACCACCAATTGGGCGCAAACTGCAGCGCTCATCATTTTCTCTTCTTTTCTTGGCGTCTCCCCCTGAGGTAAGCCATCTGCCATTAGGGCCGATTTTCTTATCTCAGAGGTGGTAAAACCTGGTGCGGCAACCAGTACATGAAGGCCCGTATACAAATTTTCCAGGCGGATGGTATCCAACAAACCACGAACGGCAAATTTAGAAGCTGAATAGGCTGAACGCGCCGGTAAACCTACATGCCCGGCTACAGAGATAATGCCCACCAGTGAACCTTTGGAGCTGATCAAATGCGGAAGTGCATATTTTGTGCAATAAACGGTTCCGTAAAAGTTAACGTCCATGACCTGTTTGAAACTTTTCAGATCTATGTCATCAAACAATGCCCGCATCGATAGGCCGGCATTGTTAATTAAAACGTCAATCCTCCCAAATCTCTGAATAGTACGTTCAATGAGCTCCTTGCATGCAGTTTCACTGGTAACATCGGTCTGCGTGACCAGTACTTCCGATGATTCAAGGATCGTTTTAAGTTCATTCAGTTTATCAATTCTCCTGGCTGCCAATGAAAGTAAGGCAGCCCGTTTCGCATATTCAATAGCCAGTGCACGGCCTATACCTGAAGAAGCTCCAGTTATAATTACTACTTTACCGCTCATTGACAATTAGTTAAATACTTTTTTTACCGTTTAATCATAATGATGACACAAAAATAGTGCTTTTTGGCAGATTAAAATATTTTGTCAAACTATTTTTATATATCACTGATATTAAGCAGAATACAAAATATTTTCTCGAAAATTATTTTTTTTTATACCTGCATTGGGTGATTAAAAAAAATGGGCTATCTTTGCCGTGCCTTTGAAAAACAAAGGAGTTATAAGGATGACTCAGTAGCTCAGCAGGTAGAGCACATCCCTTTTAAGGATGGGGTCCTGGGTTCGAGCCCCAGCTGGGTCACTTTTTTTTTGTTATTGCCGCTGTATATGGATTTATACAGCGGCTTTTTTTTTGTGACTAAAGGTTATCCATTTTTATGAGCAAATCCTGAAAATAATTTTGATTGAAAGAACCGGTTCCAGTATTTAAAATGTGTGAATTATGTAACTTTTAGATAAAATTCTGTAAATTGATTATGGTATAAGTTGTGCATCTTTGTAAGGGTATAATTAAAAAGGAAACTTTTGAAACTCTATATCAAATACATGGTCAGCAACCGTTGTAAACTGGCGGTTAAAGAGGAGTTACGAAGGTTGGGCCTTCACTTCATCCTTGTTGATTTGGGTGAAATTGAGATCATGGAGAACATCACACCCGAACAAAAAGATGAATTAAGAGCTGCCCTACTCAATTCAGGTCTTGAATTGATGGACGATAAAAGGGCGGTTTTGATCGAAAAGATAAAGAATGCAATCATTGAAATGGTTCATCATACCGATGAAATGATCAAAGTAAATTTCTCCGATTACTTAAGTGAAAAACTGAACCACGATTACACTTATTTGGCCAATCTTTTTTCCGAAATCCAGGGAACTACCATTGAGCAATTTGTCATTCACCATAAAATTGAGCGGATAAAGGAATTAATCATTTATGATGAATTGAATATTACAGAAATTGCCTGGAAAATGAATTACAGCAGTGTTGCCCATTTATCCAATCAATTTAAAAAGGTCACAGGTCTTACCCCATCCCATTTTAAACAATTGAAAGTCAAGAGGAGAAGTCCGATTGAGGAAGTTGGAAATGTTGTGGAGCACAACAGCGTAACATAATAATCAGATGGAAAGAACGAAGTCACATCATTCACAATATGCCAGCAGTTTGATAGAAGCAAGCCTGGATCCCCTGATCACTATCAGTATAGATGGGAAAATTACGGATGTAAACCAGGCTAAAGTGGATGTTACAGGCGTTGATCGCAAAAAACTTTTGGGTACAAACTTTTACGACTATTTCACAGAACCCGGGAAGGCTTCTGATGTTTACAAGAAAGTTTTTGCTTTAGGGTCCATTTCAGATTCTCCCCTTACCTTTCGGGACGTCAATGGAAAATTAACGGACGTGTTGTTTAACGGATCAGTCTATAAAGATAAAAAGGGCAAGGTTTTAGGGGCTGTTGTCGTGGCAAGGGATGTCTCCAAACAGAAATGGGTTACTGAGTTGCAGATTGCCAACAAGGAACTGGCCTATCAAAATGATGAAAAAGAGAAGCGCGCTGCAGAATTAGTTATTGCCAACAAAGAACTTGCCATTCAAAACGAAGTAAAGGAGAAGCGTGCTGCAGAATTGGTTTTAGCCAACAAAGAGCTTGCGTATCAGAATGATGAAAAAGAGAAACGTGCGGCTGAGTTGGTAGTGGCCAATAAGGAACTGGCCTATCAAAATAATGAAAAAGAAAAACGCGCTGCCGAGTTGGTAATTGCCAATAAAGAGCTGGCTTTTCAAAACGACGTAAAAGAGAAACGTGCTGCCGAATTAATTGTAGCCAACAAGGAACTTCGCTTTCAAAACGAGGAGAAGGAAAAACGCTCAGCCGAATTGGTCATTGTGGACAAAGAACTCAGGTTTCAAACAAAAGAAAAAGAGAAGCAGGAAATTGCCAATGCTGAACTTGAAGAAATAAGCAAATCGCTTAAATTGGCCTCACAGTATTCGCTTAGTCTTCTTGAAGCGAGTCTTGATCCTTTGTTAACCATCAATACCGACGGGAAGATTACCGACTTGAATGAGGCGACTGTTAAAATTACCGGTATTGCAAGAGGACATTTAAAAGGATCCAACTTCTTCGACTATTTTACTGAACCTCAGAAAGCTCGCGAAGTTTACCAGATAGTCTTTGCAAAGGGATCACTGAAAGATTCACCGCTCACCCTCCGGCACAAGGATGGTACCCTGACTGAAGTATTGTTCAATGGTTCGGTTTACAAGGATGATCAGGGCAATGTATTGGGCGTTGTGGTTGTGGCAAGGGATATTACCGATCAAAAAAGAATAGCCACAGAATTAACTGAGGCAATTGTTTTTGCGGAGTTGGCTGTTGCCATTGCCGAAGAGGCCAAAATAAAAGCAGAGAGCGCTACCCTCATTGCTGAAACGGCCGTGAAAGCAAAACAGCAATTCTTGTCAAACATGAGCCATGAAATTCGCACGCCAATGAATGCGATTATCGGATTTACCAAAGTTTTACTGAAATCGGAGACAACCTCCAAACAAAAAGAGTACCTGCAGGCGATCAAAATGAGCGGTGATGCACTGATCGTACTGATAAACGATATACTTGACCTGGCAAAGGTAGATGCAGGCAAAATGGTCTTTGAACAGACCCCATTTAAAATGGCCCTTTCTATTTCGGCCATGCTGCACCTCTTTGAACCAAAAATCCGTGAGAAGAATCTCGAATTGATCAAAGAATACGACAGTAAAATACCAATCGTATTGCTCGGCGACCCTGTACGGTTGCACCAGATTATTTTAAATCTTGTGAGCAACGCTGTTAAGTTTACCAACAAAGGGAAAATTACTGTGTCTGTTCGTCTTTTAAAGGAAGATGAAAAAAAGGCTACCATAGAATTTACTGTCAGTGATACCGGGATTGGAATATCAGAAAGTAAGATTGAAAGGATATTTGAAAATTTTCAGCAGGCTTCCAGCGGTACTTCCAGATTGTATGGCGGAACAGGACTTGGACTAGCCATCGTTAAACAACTGGTTGAAGCGCAGGATGGAACAATCAGTGTCAAGAGTACTGTAGATAAGGGTTCAACATTTGGTTTTGTTTTGGACTTTCTAAAAACCAAGGCAGATGCAGAATCTGAAACTGAAAATCTCGAATTGGATAACGAAGTAAAGAATGTTAAGGTATTGGTGGTGGAGGATATCGCACTCAATCAGTTGCTTATGAGAACCCTGTTGGATGAATTTGGATTTGAATGCGATATTGCCTCCAACGGGAAAATTGCCATCGATAAATTGCAGTCAAACAAATTTGATATCATTTTGATGGACCTGCAGATGCCCGAAATGAACGGTTTTGAAGCGACCGAATACATCAGGAACACGATGCATTCAACGGTCCCCATCATCGCCCTGACTGCTGATGTGACCACTGTAGATCTGGCAAAATGTAAATCAGTTGGCATGAATGATTATATCGCCAAACCTGTTGATGAAAAAGTGTTGTACAACAAAATTGTCAGCTCTGTAAAAAAGAGCTTAAACACTGACATTGAAGTTGAGATTGAACCAGCTAAAATAGTCAAATACACTGATCTTAATTACTTGATTGCACGTACTAAGTCCAATCCGATCCTTATGATGGAGATGATTTCGCTTTATCTGGAACATACTCCTCCGTTGATCACCATCATGAAACAGAGTTGGAAGGATAAAGATTGGAATGCATTGTACTCTGCAGTGCATAAAATCATTCCATCCTTTGCTATAATGGGAATAAGCCCCGATTACGAGGAGATGGCCAAAAAAGTACAGGATTACGCGAAAAACCAACAACAATCGATGGGTATATTCGATTTGGTCCTGCAAATTGAAAATGTGTGTAATCATGCATGTGAAGAATTGGAAATAGCATATTCATCAATTAAAAACGCCCAAAATGACTGAAAAAATGAAGATAAAACTGTTTCTTGTAGATGATGATGCATTGTATTTAAAACTATTGGAGATAGAATTTCTTCAGCATGCCGATTTTGAAATAGAGACCTATGCGACAGGAGAACTGTGCGTTGCAAATTTGTCCAACCATCCGGATGTAGTCATCCTTGATTATTACCTCGACGGAGTGGAAAAAAGCGCCATGAACGGTATAGAAACGCTAGACAGAGTAAAGAATTTTAACCCTGATATACCCGTCATCATGTTATCCTCCCAGGATAAAATTGAAGTGGCTGTAGATTGTATGCTGCACAAAGCGTCTGATTATGTGGTGAAAAGTGAAACCGCCTTTGTGCGCCTCCAAAAAACATTGAGAACAATATTCCGTGTAAAAAAAATGGAAAAAGAGTTAAGCTGGTATATGGACAGGATGTAATAATGCCATGACAGATCAGAGCGATTAATATTTGATAAGAGGCTGCCGCAAGGTAGCCTCTTTTGGGTTTCAACAATATCTAAACCTTTGTCGTGCATGAAAATACACACATTAAGAAACTGTTTGATTGTACTAAAACAGAATCTGTAAAACCTTATTTTTTTCAGGTAACCTTAGTAGAAACAGAACGAGAAGAGATAGCCACAACCTTATTACCTTATTAGGCAAATTCCACTTTCATTATTCGTTGTATTCCGCCCGATCTCAACATGCAGGCTTTTGGCAGTATCTGTGCGCGGGCGTGAATTCCAGGACTTACCCTTTTTTCTACTAAGGTTACCTGAAAAAAATAAGGTTTTCAAACCCGTGAATTTTCCTGTGATTAGATGTGTGAATGATGTAAATAATTTTAGAAATTCTGTAATATTTTTCGGGTCTAAGCGGTTGATATTTGTAATGAAAAATTATTCAAATAAAATTTAATTCAATGAAAAGACTGATGATTTGCATGGTGATGACATTTATGGTGTTGTCATTGATTCCTGCACAACTGAGTGCAGCAAATGAAATGAAAGCTAAATCAGAATTACTTACTGTAGCTAAGACAGAATCACCCGCCTTAGCTGTAAGCAATGATTTGGCAGTCTACAATGCTCAAATGGCCAGGTTAGAGGAAATCAAAGCGATGGATATGTCGACTCTGAATCGTTCTGAAAAGAAAGTATTGCGCACTGAAGTAAAAGCGATTAAAAACGACCAGGACGAACGAAGCAGAAGATATCGTGATAGAGGAGACCGGGATAATTATGACAATGGCCGCCATGGTGGAACTGTGTTTATTTACGGCGGGGGAGGATTGCTCCTAATTCTGTTGATCATTCTTTTACTATAGAAATTGGCAACGAACAAATAAACAATTTAATAATATAAACCATGGGAAATTTACTTTATGTTATTGCTGTTATTTTAATCATTGCATGGGCCATTGGGTTTGTAGGTTTCGGAACCGGGGGAATTTTACATATTCTTCTTATAATTGCCTTAATTGCAGTGATTTTAAGAGTTATTCAGGGGAGAAGAATCTTGTAATTTCCGCTCCTTTTTTCATCTGGTTTTACGGGTTGATGTAACAAACAACCTGTAAAACCAAGTATCATCTTAATGACCAATGTAAAAAAAACATGCGGAAAAGAACCATAGGATTTTCAATCATTGCAATTGGAATATTGATGATGATCTATACCGGTTTCAACTATGTTACGACTGAAAAAGTAGTTGACCTGGGACCTATTGAAATAAACGCCGATAAGAATCATCCGGTGCAATGGTCTCCAATTGTTGGTCTGGTATTAATATTTGGAGGAGTCGCTGTTATGATTACTCCCAGGGTGAAAAGCTAAGAGTGCCGTATTCAATGGAATTTAACTTCTAAATCATTTGATATGTCTCTACTTAGTATTTTGGTTGCCATCATTGTGGTAGGTGTTCTCCTTTGGATCATCAATAATTTTCTGCCCATGGATCGCCAAATCAAACGAATTTTCAACATTGTCGTTGTTGTAGCGTTGATTATTTGGCTTCTAAAGGCGTTTGGGCTTTTTGCTTATCTGACAAGTATTTACGTTTAAACCAGCCATCGGAAAGACTACCTTCACCCGTAGGGAATTGCGGATTTTTTCATCCGAGATTTTAACACCGAACTCCATGCAAGTAACTGTAACCAGAAAAAAACAGATCTTCTCTCCGGATTCTACAAGGGTAATCGCCCGGTTTCTCTATTTGGATGATGACAGGTCGGCTGATATAATCCGGAAGGTTTTGGCAATGCCGGAAGAGCAGGTTAAGATTGCCATGAGCCAGGTGCTGAGAGGATATGCGCGTCGTCACAGAAATATTTCGCGCATATTTGAGAGACATTTTGACCGTCTTGCTCCCATCTTTGACAAGATAGAAGTAAATGAAGCGGATCTTAGTTCTGCCCAGAAAGCGCTGGTTGGTTCCTATTTTACCATGGAATATTCCATTGAATCTGCTGCTTTTTTTAATCCTTCCATTGTAGAACATCCCGATCAGTCTGAATTAAGATCAGATGAAAAAAGGGTGATTTTTAGTTTCCGGGCTACCGGCGAAGGTCATATCTCCTCAGTCGTCTTCCGATCCGGAATTCTTGACAGGCACAACAACCTCACCATTGAACCTGTTGGGAAAATGCTGGCAGAAGCAGATAAAATCATACGAAATACCTACCATAAAAAAAGTTTCAGGGAGAAACTGAATGAAATTCAAGATCATAGCACGGTTATAGTTCCGCCGATCCTGGCTGTTGATGAAATCCAGGTGCCTGAGAAAGTCATTTCTACAGCTATTTCAGATAAAAAAGAGGAGATGCAAGACCAGGTCAGGGAGGTCTCTCCGGATTTCATTCTTGACAAATTAGGCGAGACTTTTACTTATGGGGAATTGATGATAAAACTTGGTATAGCCATCAAGGATACCGCTATTACAGAAGAGCATATCAAAATAATCAACCAAATGATGTGGCTGGCATCCTCTCATTATGAGATTCACTTTTCAATTGATTCAGCCATTTCCGAAAGGGTTATTTTCCCAATATCGGCAACCGAACAAAGGGGGATTGAGGATGCCAGGTTTGTTAAATTCATTGACGACAATGGAGAGGTAACTTATTATGCTACTTACACAGCCTATGATGGCATATCCATTCTGCCTAAGTTGATAAGTACCAAAGACTTCTACGATTTTAGGATCTTGCCTATTAATGGTGAGGTTGCCCAAAATAAGGGGATGGCGCTGTTTCCCAGGAGGATCAACGGAAAGTATGCCATGTTGTGCAGGATAGATGGGGTAAATAATTATATTGCCTACTCAGAAAATATAAATATCTGGCGTTCAGCCAAAATTATTCAGAAACCCCAATTCCCCTGGGATCTGGTTCAAATTGGCAATTCAGGCTCTCCAATTGAAACCCCGGAGGGTTGGCTGGTAATTACACATGCGGTCGGGTCTATGAGGGAATATACGCTTAGTGCATCCTTGTATGACCTCGAAAACCCCGAGATCTTAATCGGGAAATTGAATGAACCGTTAATGGTCCCCAATGAAGAGGAAAGGGAAGGTTACGTGCCGAATGTAATCTATTCGTGCGGTTCTATGGTTCACAATGAAGATCTGGTTATCCCGTATGCCATGTCGGATCACGCCTCCTCATACGCGACGGTTAATCTAAGGGAGCTGCTGGGTGTATTGAAAGCCACAGGCAACTCCGAAAAGTAGCAGAACGCAAACACCCTCCTTTTTAAAATCATGTTAGGTATTGCATCTTCAGCAGAAATGTGTGAATGATGCAATTTTTTTATGCAATTGTGTAACGCATTTCCATACCGGGTTCCTCATCTTTGACCAGATGATTTTCTTAACTAAAGGAATGGTTACCATGAACACTATTGAAGAAAACGGGAACCTGCTTAAACTGAACGGAGCGCTCAAACAAAAATTTGCCCGCTTAACAAATGATGACCAGTTGTACTTGGAAGGTAAGCAACAGGAAGTATTCGGAAAACTTCAGGTCAGATATGGGAAAACAGAAGAAGAACTGGACATGATTATTGCGACGCTTTAAAGTGGGAATGATGTAACTCTTCTTGTTAATTGTGTAACATTTATCCTGATTGTGAAGCGCACATTTGTATACCGTAATTATTTAGTCATCATTAAAAAACAACCGTTATGAACACAGGAAAAGTTTTATTAGGCGTATTGGCCGGAGTCGCTGCCGGCGCTTTGCTGGGAATTTTATTCGCTCCGGCCAAAGGTTCGCGAACCCGAAGAAGAATCCTCAGGCAGGGCGAGAGCTATGTAGATGGATTAAAAGAAAAGTTCAACGAATATGCTGATACCATCTCCGAGAAACTGGAACATGCCAAGGAAGAAGTTTCCGCATTTGCTCAAAAGGGTAAGGAGAAATTTGAAGAAGCTGAAAAAGAGGTGAAAGCGTCAAAGGTTTGAACCATTTAAAGCAATTTAGATAATTTGACTGCTCCAGGAGATCAATTAATAAACATTATCCCTGTCAGGTTTTAGCCATTTGCTTGTCACCGATAGATTAAGCTTAGCAGGACGATTTCAATTCACGCCTGGCAGGGATTTTTGGAGCAATATCAATTATAAATTTGATAATCATATTATTATGTTTAATAATATTCTCCGCACAAATGCCAGGGGAGGCACGATTGGGATGATTGAATCACTGTTTGAAAAAACCGTGGATTATGGAAAAACCAGCTTTCTGTTGGTGAAACTTAGAATGCTTAATAAAACCTCAGATGTCGTTTCCTCCCTCCTCGCCCACACGGTTGTCCTGATTTTTGCTTTATCATTTATGCTTTTTCTGAGTTTGGGATTAGCTATTTGGCTTGGCGAAATTTTTGGCAATCCCTTTTATGGGTTCTTTGTGGTGGCGGCCTTTTATGGGTTGACCGGGATTTTTATCCATCTTTTCCTGCACAAATGGCTTAAAAAGTTGGTGAGCGATCGTTTTATTGAACAAGTGCTTAAATAAACTCAGATGCAAAACAGATCTTCAACCGCTGTGTTAAGAGATACGATTCAACTATTGGAAACCGAACAGAAAATTGAAGGACGGCTTTTGAAAGAACAATTTTATCTGACCTATGAAAGCCTGAAACCCGTTAATCTTCTCCGAGGTTCAATAAGGGATGTCGCTTCGTCACCTTATTTGATTGATAACATCATAGGCACTGCAGTGGGCTTGGCAACAGGCTATCTGTCCAGAAAAATTGTGATAGGAACCTCAGGAAACCTTATCAGAAAACTCTTTGGCTTTTTGTTGCAATTGGGTGTTACAAATACTGTTGCACAACACCCTGGTTCCGTAAAATCAATCGGTCAGTATATCTACCAACATTTTCTCCATAAAAAAAGCGACAAATCCAGAATATTGTGATTAATAGAGAATTACAATTGCCATTTTTTGCAAAGGCTTCCATCTTTTTTATCGGTTTGGTTGCCTTTGTTGCCATATTATACATTGCTCAAGGAATTATTGTCCCTTTTGTTTTCTCAGTCATTGTAGCCATCCTGCTTCATCCGGTTGTGAATTTTTTTGTACGGTTAAAAATTAACAGGATTATTGCCATCGTATTCGCTTTGCTCCTAACCTCTTTGGTGCTTGCCTCACTTTTCATTTTGATATTTACTCAAGCGAGCCAGTTTGGCGAATCGTGGCCAACGCTGGTGGATAAATTTACCGACACACTCAACCAAATTATTTCTGAAATATCCGGTTACTACGATCTTAAACCGCAGATTATCCACGACTGGATTACCAAGACCAAGGATGAACTCCTTCACTTCAGCAATGAAGCAATCGGTCAAATGATCGTTTCAGTGGGCAACATAGTCATGTTGATGTTATTAATCCCGGTATACATCTTTTTGATCTTGTTTTACCAACCACTCCTAATCGAATTTATTCGCAGGCTCTTTAGCTCAAGCGACCACAACCAGGTGAGCGAAATTGTTTCCCAGATAAAAAACGTGATACAGCGCTACCTGGTAGGATTGGTGATCGAAGCTGTGATGGTGGCAACGTTGAATACCACTGCTCTCCTGATACTTGGTGTTGAATATGCGATCCTGCTGGGCATCATTGGAGCATTGCTCAACGTGATTCCTTACATCGGAGGACTTGTGGCCGTCGCATTACCCATGATCGTTGCCTTGGCAACCAAATCGACAGCGTGGTATGCCTTTTACGTATTATTGAGCTATTATTTCATCCAATTGATTGACAACAATTACATTGTTCCCTATATCGTTGCCTCCAAAGTAAAAATAAATGCACTTTTCTCGATCATCGTAGTTTTTGTTGGGAATGCCATATGGGGGATTCCCGGCATGTTCCTTTCCATACCGCTTTTGGCCATCGTAAAAGTAATTTTCGATCACATCGAATCGGTAAAACCCTGGGGATTTTTATTGGGCGATACCATGCCCTCTTTGTTAACAATAGCACCAATAATAAAAAAACTTAAAAAATTGGTCCCATGACCAATAAATTTTATAACAACCAAAATGAAAAATGAAATAATTTCGGCCCCGAACTTTGATTCATTCCACACTTCCCAAGCGATCTTAGGATTGGTCAATCACGGAACGATCCTTTTAAAAAGCAATGAAATCTGTTGGGAGTCGGCAAAGGAGTTTGCCGAAATATTGGTAGTAACCTCCTATCCTCCCCGGGAATGCGGCATAGCTACTTACTCTCAGGATTTGATCAAAGCCATTAACAACAAATTCAGCAATTCAATATCCATCAAGGTTTGTGCACTTGAATCGAATGAAACTGGTTATTCCTATCCCGGTGAAGTTAAATATGTCCTTAAAACCTCTATGGCAGACGAGTATGAAAAAATGGCAATTACAATCAATAAAAATGATCGTATCAAACTAATTCTCATTCAGCATGAGTTTGGTTTCTATAAAAAGCAGGAAAACGCGTTTATGCAATTTCTATTTGAACTCTCAAAACCTGTTGTGATCGTTTTTCATACCGTTTTGCCTCATCCTGATTTGGAACTATTGTCAAAGATAAAACATATATGCTCAGTATGTCAGTCAATTATAGTTATGACCCAATCCTCGGCTGACATTTTATTGAAGGAATACAATGTACCTTCTGAAAAGATTTCGGTGATTGCGCATGGCACTCATCTGGTTCCTCATTTGAGCGAAAAATTTTTGAAACAGAAGTATGGATTAGCGAATCGAAAAGCTCTAGCCACATTTGGTCTGCTAAGTTCAGGAAAAGGAATTGAAACCACATTGGCTGCATTACCTGCAATTATCAAACAATGCCCTGAAGTTATGTTTATGATATTGGGTAAAACACATCCAGAGGTTGTAAAGACGGATGGAGAAGAATATCGCGAAAAGCTCATTCAAACTGTAAATAAACTGGGAATCGGGGATCATGTACGTTTTATCAATAAATATCTGTCACTTACTGAATTGCTTGAATATTTGCAACTTACAGATATATATCTCTTTACGGCAAATGATCCGAATCAAGCCGTTAGCGGTACTTTTGCTTATGCGATGAGTTGCGGTTGCCCCATCATTTCTACACCCATTCCACATGCCGTTGAAGTATTAACGACTGATACGGGTATAATTTTCGATTTTCGTGATTCCGGTCAGCTGGCAGCAGGCGTAAACCGCTTACTTCAAAATGATTCTTTACGAAAAAATTTCAGTGTCAATGTATTGCAAAAAATAATATCTACAGCATGGGAAAATTCTGCAGTTGAACATGCCTTGTTATTGGGGAAAATTGCCGACGAAAAAATGGTACTTCGGTATAATCTCCCGCCCATCAAATTTGATCACCTTAATAATTTAACGACCGATGTCGGAATTATTCAATTTTCGAAAATCAACCAGCCAGATATTAATTCAGGTTATACATTGGATGATAACGCACGTGCCCTGATTGCCTGTTGTATGTATTTCAAATTGACCGGTGATGAAAAAAGTGTGTTTTACATACAGAAATATCTGAATTTTATAAAGTATTGCCAATTACCTTCCGGTGATTTCTTAAATTATGTCGACCAGGAAAGCAATTTTACAGATCAGAACAAATTAGTGAATCTGGATGATTCCAACGGGAGAGCTATCTGGGCTTTGGGATATTTAATCTCCTTGATTGATCTCCTTCCTACAAAAATTATTGTTGAAGCCGACAGAATACTGGCTAAATCGCTCCATACATTTGACAAGGTTTATTCTACCAGGGCAATGGCTTTTGCCATCAAGGGGTTGTATTATTATCACCACGCCATGAAATCGGCCGAAAATCTACTTCTGATCAAAACCTTAGCCAATCGGTTGGTACAGATGTACAAACACGAATCGACAAGGGAATGGGAATGGTTCGAGGGATATCTCACTTATGCGAACAGTATCATACCGGAGGCCATGTTGTATGCCTGGTTGTTGACCGGTGAAGACAATTACAAGAAGATTGCAAATTCGTCATTGGATTTTCTGCTCTCGCGTACCTTCAATCAAAATGGAATCGAAGTAATCTCCAACAAAGAATGGTTTTTCAGGGGTGAGACAACAGGGAAATTTGGTGAACAACCTATTGATGTTGCATATACCATCATGACATTAAGCAAATTCTACGATGTATTTGATGACGACAGAATGTATGAAAAATTGGTTACCGCATTCAATTGGTTTTTAGGGGAAAACCGTTTGCACCAAATTGTTTACAACCCCTGTACCGGAGGCTGTTATGATGGATTAGAGGAGAGGAATGTCAACCTCAATCAGGGTGCTGAATCAACGATCAGTTACCTGATCGCCAGATTAACAATTGAAAAGTATAATAAGTAACTATCGTATCGGCACAAATAACCTGATCTACTTTGGAAACTGTGAGAATCATGTAACTCTTTATTGGAATTGTGTAACGTATTTCTGCCCAAATAAACAGACCTTTGTTTTGTAAAGATTCATTCACAATTGAAATTTAATCAAATGCAAACGTTAAAAAAGGGAATTGAAAGGACGGCTATACGATCAACTCTTTTAGTTTTTATGATTATCTGGAGCCTACTCTTGTACTCCTGTGTCGCCACTGTTCGTACTCCCCGACACACCAATTCGACTGTTATCATTGAAAAACACGACAATGGCCTGCACAAAGGTCATCAAAAGCACCAGAAATAGTATTTCACTCAAAACAAAAATTTCCAGTCAAAAACTATACTGATGAAGGTTGTTGCTATTGGTTTACTGATTATCCTGTTGCTAAAGGTATCCCAATCAAATGCTCAGGAAATATCTAATCCACCACTTAAAATGGCAACTCCTTTTTCGTCAGGAGAAAAGCTAACCTACCAGGTAAAGTATGGCTTTATAGTTGGTGGTTTTACAACTTTTACGCTTTCTGATACCATTTATAAAAATAAGCCAGTCTTCCATGCAATGGCAATTGGGCAAACTTCCGGAATTGCAAATATGATATATGGGGTAAAAGACATTTATGAAAGCTGGTTTGATAAAGAGAATACCCTGCCATATAAGCAGATTAGGAACATTAAAGAAGGTCGTTACACCCAATACAATGAGGTTATTTACAACCGGAGAGATAACACGGTCCAGTCAAAGAGTTCCGGTGAACATCAGGTACCTGAAAAGATTTTGGATCTATGTTCTACCTTCTACTACATCAGAAGAGTCGATTTCTCCAAGATGACTGAAGGGGATATTCTTTTTGTGAACATGTATTTCGGTGACGAGGTATTTCCTTTCCACCTCAGATACATTGGTAGAGAAACAATCAGAACCAAAAACGGCAAGATGAACTGCATTAAAATAAGACCGATTGTCGAAGTTGGGCGCATGTTTGAAACTAAGGATGATATGACCATTTGGTTTAGTGATGATGACAAATGTATTCCGGTTTTGGTAAGAATGGAATTGCGTATTGTCGGCGCCGTTATTCTAAAATTAGTTAAATATGAAAATGTAAATGATGCAATGGCCAACGGAAATTGAATCATTTTTGAGAGATTCTGTTTCATTAAGGAGTATCCCGCAACTGCGGGATTATTTTTTTATGCCTGTGAATTATGTAACTCATTGTAAATATTCTGTAACATTTCCGGGATAGGATGTGCTTAACTTGGCTTATTAATAAATCACAAATAGAGACAGATGCAATAGCAAGTATTAGTTGCAGCACATCTTTCTAAATCAAACGAAAAAAAATAATAATATGAAAAAATTTAGCTTAAGTTTAGCAGTTTTGTTTATGTGTTCTTTATTAACTTTTGCTCAGGATAAAGCAAAAACAGAGCCTTACCCCAGTTGGGAAATTGGAGTAAATTTGGGTGTTACAAATTTCACAGGGTCTACCAATATTGCCAAAGGTAAATCCTGGGAGCATTTTAACAATTATAAAAGTAACTTGAACCTTGGTTACGGATTGTTTATCAGGAGAAATTTCACGAGCGTATTCGCCTTCGAGGGTGCTTACAACGGGACAACTCTAACAGGTACCCCAAATGCAACAAATGTCGCTGGTAAGGCATTTAAAACCGGTATCAACGAATTAGATCTGAACACTGTGTGGAACATGAACAATCTTTTATCCAAAAACAAATTCGATCGTAAGGTATATTGGTACACCAAACTTGGTGTCGGTTGGACCCATGTCAACAACAAAGAATATACCAACCCAACAGCAGGAAAGCCATGGAGAGAATTAACTATTCCAATCGGAACCGGCGTCGCCTTTCGATTGAGCGATAATGTAAAGTTGCACATTGGGACACAGTGGAGTTGGGTCAATTCAAACCGATTGGATGGTGATAACCAGGGTGGTACCGGAACTGACTACCTGATCGCTCAGATCCGCGAACAATATTTGTATACACACGCTGGATTATCCTTCATTTTTGGCAGAAAAGTAGTGAAACCAGTTCCAGTTGTAGTTGTTCCTCTGGCGCCTCAACCAGAACCAAAACCAACGCCACAACCAGAACCAAAACCAGAACCAAAACCAGTTCCTGCGCCCCCTCAGGCTCCAGTAGCTGATATCGTTCAACATACAGTTGTAGGAAATGTTTACAATATTTTGTTCGGTTTTAACTTCGGATACGACAAATCCAATATTGATGGTAAATCATCTACTGAACTAGATCGTATGATAAATGACCTGAAGGAAAATCCCACAGTTGATGTTGAAATTGCAGCACACGCCGATTCCAGGGGTTCGGCAGCCTACAACATGAAACTTTCAGAGAGACGTGGCCAATCATTGAAAAATTACCTCATTGCCAATGGAATAGCATCCTCAAGAATTAATGTCGTTTCTTTCGGTGAAACAAAGTTAACCAACAGGTGTTCTGATGGTGTAAAATGTTCTGATGCAGAACATGCAGCCAACCGAAGGGCGGAAGCCACCATTGTAGTTTGGAAGAAGAACTAAGATGCTGATTTGAATACAGATCATGCAAACTTAAAAATTGAAGAGGGGGTTGTCATTTTGACAGCCTCTCTTTTTTATGCTGCATGCCTCTGTCGGTAGTCATGATTCAAAGCAACAAGCAGCCACTTACTTCTCTTTTTGTACGGTAAGGCTGGAAGTAATTCCGGACAAGATAGATTTGAAGCAATAATTAAAAAGAAATTTTTCGGGATCCCTCTCATTGAGGATGATTCCCTTTCTTATTTTGTTTCCAGGTAATGGATTGGAGTTTAATATCTTTATATTGGCGATTAATGAACCTATTCGTTCTTTCGCTGCTGTCGTATCATCAGTCCTTTCGTTTATCAATGCGACATTCAATCCATGGTAAAGTAGCGTCATTTCGCCTTTTGCTTTGGTATTATTTGCAATTATGCTGAACTTCATTGCATCAATTTTACCGCTTGTTACTCTTATAAAAGTATTTTTCTCCAGGATAGGGTTCAATTCACCGGCGTCCATTTCTGACAGACTACCAATCAAGGAAAATGTATTTTGCCGGTCAAAGAGTCTGCCTTTTAATTGAATAGCCAATTTACCTTTCCCCATCAGTAAAGCGTTAACATTGAGCTTCAGATAGGCCTTCTCCCTTTTGTAAACAGTGTCGTTCGAAAGATTATAAATTTTAGCATTTACCTCAGTAAAATTGATTTGGCCCGCTGAGTTTGCCTCTTTGGCATGTTCTTTATATGTAACACTGCCGGTTAATAGAGATATGGAATCAATATTAACAGAACCGGGATAATTGTATATCATATTTTGAATTAGCTCCTTGTTAACATGTTTGAATTGAATTCGCTTGTCACTAAAAGCATTTAAATCCATTTTTCCGATTTCTATACCGGAGCTTATTAGGCTACCTGATTTTATAAATTTTGAAACGGAAATATTTTGAACAATAACTTTGCTGAAGTCTGCTTCAATTCTGTCTGTTTGATAAATGCTTCGCAAAGTGAAAGCGTATTCGTTGTAATTCGGGTGAATTGAAAAACTGTTGGCAGTGAGTGTTTTTGTTGTTTCGGAATATTTAAAACGGCTGACTTTGAAGCTGTACAAGCTGTCTGATGAAACTGAAAGAAGTTCGTCTGCTTCAAAATCAAAAGCATTGAGGATCGAAGGAGAAATGGTGTCAAGTTTGGCTACCTGCAAAAAATATACATTGAAAAGGCCATTTTTTATTCCATATGTTTTTGCACTTAATTTATTGCCAAACGAAAGTTCTATCATGTTAAAAAACAGGTGATCAATGCGGATGTTTAATCCCGAAAGGATAGGTTGACTGTTCTTCTCGTCTAAGGGGATTTTGCCCCTGATACAACTGTTGAAAATGGCAACTTCACTGATTTCTATATCTTTCTTAAACAGAATTTTTGAAAGATTGATCCCTTTCAGACTGATAGAAGTTATCTCACCTGTTAAATCTTTGATTCCATTCTGTTCTTGTCTGGTGTTAATTGTCAGATTTTCAATCGTCATACCGGACTTCAAAAATAAGATGTTGACTTTCCCAATTCCAAACTGGTATTTACTATACTTTTCATTGAGTGTTGCCTCTATTTTTTTTCGAATCCATGGTTCTGCAACTACTTTTGTAAGAACCAGAATCAAGAACACAAGCGAGACGATCCCAAGAGAAATTTTCAGGATATTATTTTTTGACATGGCGTAAAAATTTAGATGTTATTTGTCTATTGTATTGTTTTCGGCTTCTTTGGCTTTTTTCTTAAAAAATCCCCTAAGTAAAATATTGTGCTGAGCCGCTTCAAGGTCTTCATCCAATTTCTTGGAACTGCTCTCCAAGTTCTTAATGGTTTCTTTCAAGCGGGCGCCTGCTTCTTCGTCATGAAGCAACACCCCAATGGTAGAATGAGGATTGCTTCCTGCCTTTTTAATATTTGTTACAAACAACGAGGCGGTGTCTGCCATTTGCTGGAGTTGCAAGACGGAAGCCTTTACAGAATTAAAAATTACGGTATCTGTTGTAAGCTCATTCATTAGGGTCCCTTTTTTGTTTAAGCCGGAGCTGAAGACAACCAGGGAGCTTACCAATTGTTGCGCCTTTACTGATGCGATCTGAAGTGATGCAGTGGCAGAATTGATGTTTAAATATATGGAACTGTCATTCAATAGTTTCCCGATTGATCCTTCTCCTGATACCAACTTATGGCTGAGGGTTTTGAAATCGGAAGTTATGGCGAGCAAGTTAGAATTGTTCTCCTGCAAGGTTTTAATCATATCCTCGGAAGTAAAAGTCTTTTCGACAGCCAAGGTATCACCATCCTGTACCGATGGTAATTTTTCAGTTCCACCGTAAATAACCAGTATTTTATTTCCGATCAGTCCATCGCTGCTTATCTTGACCATGGCGTCTTTCGGGATATACTTCTGTGCTTTTCTCTCAATATTCATGGTGACTTCTACCTGAGATTTTCCAAAGAAATTAAGGTTGCTTACAGTCCCTATTTTCACCCCTGATAACCAGATGTTATTGCCCCCTTGCAATCCTCCTACATCATCAAAGAGAGAATATACCTGCATTTTTCGGCTAAAAGTTTCCCTGAGGTCTCCAACAATAAGAATTCCGGCCAAAAGGAAAGCTAATCCTATAAAAATAAAGAGACCCACTATAACTGCATGCTTATTAGGTGATTCATTCATGGTTTATTGTATAAAATTGTAATCAAAGAAAGCTTTTACCTGTTCATCATTCGTATCGAATACCTCGTCGAAGGTTCCGACTTTTAAAAATTTACCTTCAAGCAGCATAGCAATACGGTTTGCTGAATTTTTTGCACAAGTTAGATCATGGGTAATAATGACAGAACTGGTGTTGTATTTTTGCTGAACTTCATTGATCAGTTCAATGATTTCGGCGCTTGTAATTGGATCAAGACCTGATGTTGGTTCGTCGTACAGCATAATCTCAGGTTTAAGTATCAGTGTCCGTGCAATACCGATTCTTTTGCGCTGTCCGCCGGAAAGATCTGAAGGCATTTGTTTTATCTTGTCTGTCAGACCCACCGCCTCCAATACCTCTTCAACGGCATCATCTACCTCCTTTTTGTTGAGATTCTTTTTGTTCATGGTCAATGGGAAGGCCAGATTCTGGTAAACATTCATGCTGTCGTACAGTGCACTGTTTTGGAAAGAGAATCCAATGCGTATTCGCAGAGCATTCAGTTCCTTGCTCTCTAATTGGTCGACATGTTGTCCAAGCACTACGACCTCTCCCCTATCCGGTTTAAGCAAGCCAACCATTAGTTTGATCAAGACAGATTTACCGGTCCCGGATTTGCCCAAAACAGCAACATTTTCGCCTTTGTAAAGCTTAAAATTGATCCCTTTTAAGACCTCAAGTTCACCAAACGACTTGAATAATCCGCTGATAGAAATAACCGAATCTTCCTTGTTAATACTATGCTGCTTTAATTTTTTCATTGCAAAATTATCTTATCCAATTGGCAATCTGAACAATAATTACCTCTTCAATAAATATCAGGAACATGGCAAGTACAACCGCCTGATTTGCAGCTTTGCCTACTCCACGCGTTCCCTGTGTTGCATGATATCCTTTGTAACATCCCACAATACCTATTGTAAATCCGTAAACCAAGGTTTTAACCACAGATGTGGTGATATCAAGAAAGCTGATGGTTTTAAATGCACTTTGGTAGAAACTGATCATGCTGCTGGTTTCTTCGGCATGTACATTCAGATATGAACCGTACAACGCCACGAAACTGCAATACAAGGCTAGTACAGGAATGGTCAAAGTGGTGGCTATAACACGTGTAACTACCAAATATTTAAATGGATTTATGGCGGAAACCTCCATGGCATCAATTTGTTCCGTCACCCTCATGGATCCAAGTTCTGCTCCAATGCTTGATCCTACTTTACCGGCGCAAATGAGCGCAGTAACCAATGGACCCAGAGCCTTGATGATTGCAATACCTATTAAGGAAGGGAGCCAGGAGGTTGCCCCAAAATCTTCCAAAGAGGGGCGAGATTGTTTGGTAAAAACAATGCCGACAATGAAACCCGTCAAGGAAATTAATGGCAGTGATTTTAAACCAACCTCGAAACACTGATTGATTACTTCCCGCAGGTGAAAAGGCCTTTTAAAAGCCTCCCTAAAGAAAAGGGCAGTAAATAGATAGGCCTGATGAATGCCACTAAAATATTCATCGACACCTTTCGAAAAGATGTATTTTTTCCTCATTCTGTTAAACATCAGGGGACTGCATAATCAGAGTCAAAGATGAAAAGTTCAGGATCGGATAGTGTTACATTGTTTTCAGAAAAAATTACATGATTCACACATTAAAGGAAAGAGAACAAGTTTGTGTTTCCCAAAAAAAGAAGCAGTTCATTGAAAAGGTGTGAATCATATAACTCTTAATCGTAATTGTGTAACGCTTTCAGTTAAGGAATGAATCAACTTTACAAGGTGAAAATTCATTCACAAAATAATACCACAACAATGAAAAAAATATTTTTTCTGGGCAGTTTGGCTGTAATGTTGCTGACTTTGGGCTCTTGCACCACACAAGGCTATGTTACTTCAGAACCAACCTACGTAGAATATGCCAGGCCAGATCGTCCAAGCAACCTCCATATCTGGATCGATGGTGATTGGGTTTACAATCGTCAGACTCAATTGTATGTGCGGCAGAATGGACATTGGCAGAGACCAAGCCGCAACCGCACTTATGTAACAGGCAGTTGGCAATCAACACCTCAGGGACTTCGCTGGCAATCAGGCCATTGGCGTAGATAATATTTTTCGGATTTTTTCTGACCGTTTTATATACAAAACTCGTTCCAATTTATTGGAGCGGGTTTTCCCAATAGTTTTCCTGTTAATGCCGGATTTCATAAAAACAAATAATAAACAAATGAAAAAAGTACTAATCGCGCTGGATTACGATCCGACGGCACAAAAGGTAGCGGAAGTTGGTTATGATTTGGCCAGGTCAATGGGCGCAGAAGTAACGCTGCTTCATGTCATATCAGATCCGGTCTTTTATTCGTCGTCCGACTACTCGCCTATTATGGGCTTTTCAGGCTATCTCAACAACGATCCTTTGCAACTGAATACCATAGAAGTGTTGAAATCTGCTTCTCTGAATTTTTTGGCAAAATCAAGAGATCATCTTGGCGATTCATCCATTCACATTGATGCGGAGGAGGGTGACGTTGCAGGCACTATCATAAAAACAGCTAAAAAGACACATGCCGATCTGATAGTAATGGGCTCTCACAGTCACAAATGGTTGGAAAATATTGTCATGGGGAGTGTAACAGGGGAAGTTCTGAAACACACATCCATCCCACTTTATATTATTCCGACAAAAACACACAAATAATTCAATAAGAAAACAGTATTTTCTGATTATCAGAAACATTGACCTGAAGATGCGAGCAAAACTCCTAATGTGTGAATGATGTAAGTTATTATCAGAATAGTGTAACATGTTAGGAAGCTTTACCACCTACTTTTATTTACATACTTAATATTAAAACAACAACATGAAAAAGACAATTTTTTTTGGACTCTTAATGATTTTCACATTGAGTACTACCCTGGCATTTTCAAGCAATACGGCGACAAAGGCTGCAACTGAAAATTCTGCTGTTTTGGCTAAAACCGAGAACAAACTATCAGCTGAAGAGATCGCTGTTTTAACGGCACGGGTCGAAGAAATCCGGAACATGGATAAATCGGACATGACATCTTTGGAAAAGCGCGAGCTTAGAAAAGAGATGAAGGGAATTAAGGAAAATGTGCGTAAAAGTGGTGAAGTCATTTACATCAGTGGTGGGACCCTTTTACTTATTATTCTGATTATCATTTTAATCTGATCAATACATTAACGATCTTTTTGTCACCAGGAATCATCTGAACAAATATGCAGTACTTCTAGTATTGCATATTTATTTCTATGAAAAACGAAAGTCAGATAAAGCTTTGAATAAAGATCTACTGATAGTTTTTCACCCCATCAATCATCGAAGAAAAATCCTTTGACGTGTTTCATTTCAGGACACTTTTTCCAATTTCTTTAATCCGCCGGAATTTAATTCTTCTTCTGGCTCTTAACTGGATTAGCTACAACGCTTTATCTCAGAAATATTTTCAGCAAGAGGTAAACTACAAAATTCAGGTTGCGCTTGATGATAAACTCCATGAATTGCATGGCGTTGAAACTGTCGAATATATTAACAACTCGCCCGACACCCTCAAATTTCTCTATTTCCATCTTTGGCCAAATGCTTACTCCACTAACCAAACGGAATTGGCAAAACAACTCATCAACGCAAAGGGAAAACAAAAATTATTTAATGATCCCGAATTGACCGGATTTATTGATTCATTGAACTTTAATGTAAACAATCAATCCGTACTATGGCATTTATTACCGGGTCAATCCGATATTTGCCGGATAATTCCCAATCAACCCATCAGGCCGGGCGACACCATCAAAATTACTACTCCATTCCATGTGAAAATCCCCAAAGGGGTAACCTCACGACTTGGTCATATCGGAGAATCATATCAAATATCACAATGGTATCCAAAGCCTGCAGTTTACGATAATTCTGGCTGGCATCAAATGTCATACCAGGATCAGGGCGAGTTGTATTCCGAATTCGGCAGTTTTGATGTAAGCATAACACTGCCGGCAAACTATATCGTGGGTGCAACCGGAAACCTGCAGAATGCCGGTGAAGCGGAAATGATGAATCTATTGGCATCAGATACTACCTGGCAAACGCGCTTGGATTCTGGAAATATTGGATTCCCTCCTTCTTCAACCCATATGAAAACGCTCCGCTATACGGAACATCAAATCCACGATTTCGCATGGTTTGCTGATAAGCGATTTCATGTTTTGAAAGGCAAAGTGAAGCTACCAGACTCAGGAAGGGTTGTAACCACCTGGATCATGTTTACCAACCAACAAGCTGAATATTGGAAAGATGCCCTCCCCTATTTGAATAGATCAATTCAGAAATTTTCTGTTTGGAATGGAGATTATCCCTACAATAGTTTTACGGTTGTTCAGAGTGCCCTGACTGCAGGTGATGGTATGGAATATCCCGGTATTACTGTGATTGGTAGTGTAAAGAATGGCTATGCCCTTGATGAAGTGATTGCCCACGAAGTTGCACATAACTGGTTTTATAGTGCCCTGGGATCCAACGAAAGGCGTTATCCGTTTATGGATGAGGGTATCACCAGCGCCAATGAGGTACGGTATATGCAGGAAAGGTATCCCGAAAAAAAATTGTGGGAGATATATGTAAACAACATAAAACTGGCAAAATTCTTTCACATCGATCAAATGCCGGTGAAACAGATGAGAGAACTCGAATGGCTGTCACTAGCGCGGGATAATCTGGAACAACCGATAAATCGATCATCTTCAGCCTACAATACATTGAATTACAGCTTAATGATCTACACCAAGGCAGGAATGTGTTTCAATTACCTCAGAGCCTATCTGGGCGATTCTACTTATGATGCAGCCATGCAGGAATATTACAGGTTGTGGAAGTTCAAACATCCTGGTCCACAAGACTTGAAAAATGTATTTGAATTGGTAACGGGCAAAGAGTTGACCTGGTTTTTTAATGATCTACTTGGCACTACCAAAAGATTGGATTACAAATTGGATCAATTCACCGGACAGAAATTGCTGATAGAAAATAGAGGCGAGTTGGTATCTCCGGTGTTATTAGCAGGAATGAACGGAGATTCAATTTATTTTGAAAAATGGATCGAAGGTTTTCAAGGTCAAAAATGGATTGAAGTTCCGGAAGGAAATTATTCCGAAGTAAAAATTGATCCTGAACATCTAATGCCTGAAATATTCAGGCTTAACAACAACATCAGGAGAACAGGTTTCTTCCCCAAAGCTGATCCATTTCGGACGCAACTTTACTTTTCGCTCGAAGATCCTGAAAAGCGATACCTGATGTATATTCCGGCCCTTAACTGGACCCGGGAAAACGGTCTGATGATCGGCATCGCTTTGCACAATGGATTCCTTACGCCCAAACCCTTTGAATATTTTGTGATGCCGTTTATTGGATTTAAAAATTATGCATTGGCCGGATTTGGCAAGATAACATACAACATTACGCCTTACGATAAATTAGTCAGGTTGGCAAAACTCTCCCTGGAAGGAACTCAGTTTGGAGCACCCGGCAATCAGAACTATCATTTTTTAAAAGCCGGAACAGAGCTTTTTTTCAGATCCGGCTTTGTGGAAAAGTCCTTAACTCATAAGGCGTTTGGAAACCTTATGGCAGCTTCAGACCTCTTAGAAATTGATCTCCAGCAAAAAGCCGGGACGAATTATTATTTAATGTTTGGATACCAGCTGGAAAAGACCGGTTTCGTCAATCCATTCAAACTTTCAACTTCAGCCGAATCCAGTCATTCCTATATAAAGACAGCTGTAGAGCTCAACTATAAATTTAGCTATCCTGGAAAGAAGAATGGTTTGGATATAAGGCTTTTCGCAGGAGCCATGCTGAAAAATAGTTCCAATTCCCCCTTTTATGCCCTTTCAGCCAGCGCCAGAAGCGGACGCGAACAATATTTGTTTCAGGGGACTAATCCTGATCGTTTTGCTGTTTTTCCATCCAGTTTCTGGTCAAGACAAATGACGGTCACCGAAGGAGGTCTGGTTTCGCCGGTCAATCAAATTCTTGGATACAGTCGCTGGCTAATCTCCTTGTCGCTTTCGAGCAGTTTGCCTGGAAAAACGAGTCGGATACCGGTAAAACCTTTTGCCAACCTGTTGCTGAATGATCATGGTATAGGACCGGATCATAATTCTCCGATCTTCTTTGAAGCAGGCTTAAAGGCTGGTTTGTGGAATTTCTTTGAGATTTATTTCCCGCTGCTGGTGTCAGAAAACATACAATCTGCTGTTCCATCATTCAATAGCAGGATTCGTCTCACATTTAACCTGAATTTCTTAGGCCAGACCAAACTCAATTCCGGATTAGGTATTCAAATACGTTGAAGGAAAGCGCTTTTTCCCTGATATGTGAATTATATAAAATATTTATCCTAGGGCTAAATGCAACTTCGTTGCCTGTAGGGGAGAATACAATGCCGCATTGGAAACCAAATGAACATATTTTAGCCATCCAATAAAAAAGCTCACGAATTATTTTTCAACGTTCAGTAGAAATGTGTGAATGATGTAAATATTTACAAAGGTTGTGTAACACTTTTATGTTCAAAGTAATACAACTTTGCATCAAGGTCAATCAATTCAACTCATTCTGAAAATATTCATATATGATGTCAGTCACCTATTATTTATTGCAATTACCATCTTTCGTACTTTTCATTCTAATCATTTCGATTGGGGCAATTGTAGCTGGACTGGGCACCTTTCTTTTTCGTAAATACGCGAATTTGAAAATTCTCCGGTCACACAATGAAGTAACTGGGTTCCTTTTTTTGGCTTTGGCTAGTTTTTATGCATTTCTGCTCAGCTTTATTGTATTTATGGTTTGGGGCCAACTAAATGAAACCAGGGGCAATGTGAGCAAGGAAGGTAGCTCTGCCATGGGCCTGTACCGGGACATTAAGTTTTATCCGGATACCGTTGAATCAAAACAACTCATGATTGTCTACCTTGATTTCATATACAACGTAATTGATGAAGAATTCCCAAACATGGAACAAATGAAGCAAGGCCGAAAAACTCCGGAATCATTTGACCGTGTCTTTTATAAAATAGAACATCTGAATCCAAAGAATCCCTTTCAAATTCAGCTGGTAGCTGAAATGTTTAACCATTTGAATCAACTGGCAACCTATAGGGGGCTACGTGAATCCTCCCTTGAAAAGGAAATTCCTTCTTCATTATGGTGGCCAATGTTACTGGGAGCAATCATTACCCTCTTTTGTGCCATGTTGCTTGATATTGAGAATGCAAGGCTACACATAACCTTAAATGCAATGCTGGGTGTTTTCATAGGGATGCTTTTCTTTATTATTCTTTTGCTTGATCATCCCTATTCCGGCAGCCTGAGTATTAAGCCTCAATCGTATAAGCAAATATTTACCATGGAAAAGTGGGACAATGATACCCATGTAAAAAAAATTGATCCAATTAATTGAAGAAGGAACATTTTAAATTGAAGCAAATGACATTGAATCAAAATATTATCTCTGTGATTTTAACAGGCAGTTTATTCGTGATATTGATAACTTCCTGTGGTTCGCGCGTACAAAAAACTGATGACGCATTTGATCTGGTCAAGAAAGAAAGAATGATGGCGGATGACAGCAGTTTTGTCAGCAAAGAAGTAATTCAGGCATCAATGAAAACCGAGGTAGTGAAGAAGATTGAAACTCCGGATGAGTGGACCATTTTCAGACTTGAGACGGAAAAGAAAATTCGGCAAAATGAAAATCAAATCAAAAAAATTATGGAATTGCCTGATGTCAATGCAAATTCGCGAAAAAAACTGTCAAAGTTAGAGAAAGACAACAACAACCTGAAAAGCATGTTGGATGAATACAATGATGAAGTAAAGGCGAAGTGGGAAATGTTCAAAGTCTCGATAAACCATAGTGCAAATGAGATTGGTATTGAGCTAAACGCACTAAAAACAGATATCAAAAAATAGATTTTGGAACTGTGATATCAAAATTGTCAGATGTGTGTAACATGTAACCTTTTCCAAAATACATGTAAAATCATCTTGAAAATGTGTGAATAATGTAACTCTTTTTTTTAATTCTGTAACGCCTGCAGGGTCGCTTATTCTCAACTTTACTCTTTAAAGATTTATTAATAAGGCTCATGGATTTCGTTGACTATTATAAAATATTGGGGATAAACAAAACAACTGCGCCTAAGGAGATCAAAAACGCTTATCGAAAACTGGCCAGAAAGTTTCATCCGGATTTGAATCCCAATGACAAGGATGCGAAAAAGAATTTTCAGCAAATCAATGAAGCCAATGAAGTACTGAGCGATCCTGAAAAACGGAAGAAATATGATCAATATGGCAAGGATTGGCAACATGCTGAAGAATTCGAAAAAGCAAAACAGTACCAGGGACAATCGTTCGGTTCACGTGGGGCAAGAAATTCAGGATCTCAATCAGGAGCTGACTTTTCAGATTTTTTTGAATCCATGTTTGGTGGAGCTGCAAGCGGTGGAAGAAGCAGACAAGTAAAATACAGAGGAGAAGATCTTAATGCAGAAATCCATCTCAATTTGATAGATGCCTTAAAATCCCAGAAACAGACCTTAACCGTCAACGGAAATAAAATAAGGATCACGATCCCTGCAGGAATTGAAAATGGACAAACGATTAAAATCCAGGGGCACGGAGGCGCAGGAATTAATGGAGGACCCAACGGGGATCTCTATATTACATTTTCAATTGCCAATCACCCCAAAATTAAACGTTTGGGGAACAATCTATATACCTCAGTTGATTTGGATCTGTACACGGCAGTGCTTGGTGGGGAAATAACCATTGATATCCTGGATGGACAGGTAAAGCTGAAAGTAAAGCCTGAAACACAAAACGAAAGTAAAGTAAAACTTAAAGGCAAGGGATTCCCGGTATACAAAAGCGAAGGGGAGGCCGGGGATTTGTATGTTACTTATCACGTCAAAATTCCAACCAACCTGACTGACAAACAAAAAGCGCTGTTCACCGAATTGTCTGACTCAACTATTAAACCTTAAGCCATGCAAGTAGCAAACCACATAGCAATAGATGAGTTCTGCAGCAGTTGGAATATTGAGACATCCTTTATCAGCTCACTACAGGAAACAGGACTAATTGAGGTTGTGACCGTCAATGAAACAGCATGTATCGATGTCAGCCAACTCCAGCAACTTGAAAAATATATCCGGTTCTATTACGAATTGGATATTAATCTGGAAGGAATAGAAACGATCATGCATCTGTTACAACGAATGAATAACATGCAGAATGAAATTAACAATCTCCGGAACAAACTTCGGCTCTTTGAAAGATCAGAAACATGATTAAATAGCCATGAGCGAATAAACACACCAACAGCAAATGATTATGTGGGTATTCCATCTGGCCATTGAAACAAAATGAAAACAAATGAAATTGCGATTATTACTAAAAAAATTGGTAAAAACGATCCTGTGGTTGGCCATCATCCTGGTGTTTTTATTTGTAATAATTGCTGTATTAATTCAAATCCCTGTCGTTCAAAACAAGATCGTTCGTGGTATCACCTCCTATGTCAGCAACAAAACCCATACAGAAATTGAGATTAGAAAGATTGGCATTTCATTCCCAAAATCAGTAGTGATTGAAGGTCTTTATCTGGAAGATCTCAAAAAAGACACTTTACTCTATGTTGGAAAAGCGAGCATAAATATTGCACTTTATAGCTTGTTCCACAGCAAAATAGCTATCAGTTCTTTAGCTGTTGAAAACGCAAATCTGAATTTGTATAGCACAAAAACAGATTCGCTATTCAACTACAATTTCCTGCTAACAGCATTTGGTGATACCACCAAACAGTCAAAAGTTGCCACACCAACTCCATCCAAATGGACCTTCAACATCGATCAGGTAAGCCTGAAAAACGTCCGGTTTCGTTACGATGATGCGTATGCAGGAATAAATGTATTCGCAGTATTGGAAAATTCGGAATTTGATGTGGATGAAATCGATCTTCAAAAATCACGCTATTCTGTGTTCGACTTACTCGCAGCAGGCTTGACAGCCAATGTCCGGGTATGTGCAACCAAGAACAAACAGAATAATAGAGTGGGAAGCGTTTCACCAAAAATAACAGCCAGAAGCATTCGACTCAGCAATTCCATAGTCAGTTACAGCGATTCAGTCAACTACTTGTCGGTTGATGCGGTCATCGTCCAAAGTAAATTGGAAAATCCTTCTATCGATTTGCAAAAGCAGCTGTTGATTACCGAATCCCTCGTCTTGTCAAAGAGTAAGATTCTATACCACACCTTCGCACCGAAATTAGTTACGACTGCAATCGTTGCAACATCCGGAAGCAACTGGAAAATTGCATTGAAGAATATTGATCTTGAAGATAATTCACTCTCATACAAATCTGGAAATAATCTTGAAATAAAGAATTTATTTGACGTGAATAATCTTGAATATCATCACTTAACGCTGGAAGCCGATGATTTTTTATATTCAACTGATCTTACAAAAATTCTGGTAAAGAAATTCAGCGCGATTGATCAAAATAACTTTCCAATCACAGGTTGTGAGGCAGATTTCAGAATGGATCAGCATTCGATTTCTGCACGTAAGTTGAAGGTCCAAACCCCCTACTCTACCGTAGATGCCGATGTGAACCTACAATATTCTTCTTTATCAACACTGATAGATTCCATGCAATTCAGTAACCTGGATTTGGACTTGAGGAATCTGCGTTTCAAAAACTCTGATGTTCTCTATTTCAAACCGGATCTTATCATACAGCCTTTCTTCAAAAATAGTCAGAATATTACAACAGCTTCAGGAAAAATTGGTGGGCAGATAAATAATCTGGATGCGAAAAACCTGTCGGTAAGAACTGGAGCAAATACACGTATAGAAACAGATTTCATTATCAAAGGACTACCTAAAGTTAAAACGGCATTTTATGATTTCCCCAATCTGAATATCATTTCAGGCAAAAAAGATATTTTAATGATGGCTGGACCATATATTTCAGACAGCATGGATATTCCCGAAAACATTAGTATGCAGGTTGTTTTTAAAGGAAAGATGAAGTCTTTTGAGTCAATGGCGAATATGTCCAGCAGTTTTGGAGACGCAAATTTTGTAGCATCGATTGATCCGGCTGAAAATTTCAGCAGCAAATTAAGCATGAGCAGTTTTGATATTGGCCGTTTTTTAAAAGACACACTCCTGTATGGCCCGGTAACCTTAACCGCACAGGCAACCGGTCAGGGATTGGACATGAATACGATCAAAGCCAAAATCAAGGCCGATGTAACGCAAATTCATCTACATAAATATACTTATCACAACCTGAAAATGGATGGTACGGTAACCGGCAAGGAATTCGAAGGGAAAATAAACTTGAATGATGAAAATGCAGTATTCGATTTTGATGGACTGGTGAACTTGAATCCAAATATGGAACATTATAAATTTCAGTTAAATGTAAAAGGAGCAGACCTTCAAAAACTCAAATTGACCAACAAAGATGCTCGGGTAGCCTTTGTAGCAGCAGCCGATTTACAAGGTGGAACCGTCAATAAAATGAATGGAACAGCTGGAATCACCAATATTATAGTTGCCAGCCAGGGGAAAACATATGTACTCGACTCCTTTCTGTCGGCAGCAGTAAATGAACCCAATAACAGTGAAATCAAAATCAATAGTGCGCTAATAGGCATAAAATATACCGGAACTGTTTCCCCTGATGCACTTCCGGGAGTACTTAGTCAATTCATAAATAATTATTTCCCCTTTACAGATACAAACCGGCAATCAAAGAAAGGCGGTCCTGCAAATTTCAGTTTCGAAATACAACTTCACAATCACCCCATTCTTTTGGACCTCCTTCTTCCTCAGCTAAAAGAATTCGAGCCTGGAATCATTCACGGTAGTTTTGATAGTCAGAAAAACGACCTGAAACTGAATGCCGCGATAAAGAAAATTGTTTATGGAACTAATGAAATTAGCGACTTTACGATAGATGTGAATTCGGATGCCAAAGCTTTGAATTATAAATTTTCGATCGGTAATATTTCAAATTCACAAATCAATTTAGACAATGTTTTGTTTGATGGAAATGTTTCAGCTAACAGAATTCTCGCCAACATTTCTTCGACAGATGGTAAGAATAAAAAGCTTCAGATCAGGTCGCAAATTAGTAAGGACAGAGCCAACTACAAGCTTACGCTCGATCCAAAAGAATTTTACATGGTGAATAACCGCTGGGACATTGCAACGGATAATTACATTGAATTAGGGAAACAAGGATTTTTAATCCACCATTTATTCATCAATCACGCAGATAATCAGATAAATATAGCCTCAGTACATGATCAATTCAATGATGACCTGAATATCGCAATCAAGAACTTCAGGATTGATGACATTTCCAGTATCGTAGAAAAAAATTCCAGTTTGGTAAAAGGAACTGTTGACGGGAATATATTGCTTAAACGGGTTAACAATTCGTACGGCTTAATCGCAGATGCAAAGATCAGCAACCTGACCGTTCATGATATTCCCATCGGAAATCTAACAGTGAAAGCTGAGAATCCCAGCTATGAGAAATTTAACATTGATGTGAATTTATCGGGTACAGATAACAATTTGACGGCTAATGGATATTTTATTCCGAACGGAGGCAACAATTCAATTAGCATTAAAACAATCATTCAGTCGCTTTCTTTAAGAACCGTTCAGGCTTTTTCGATGGGACAATTGAAAGAAGCTTCCGGAACTCTTGCCGGGAATATTTCAGTTGAAGGAAAGGCCAGTGCACCGGATATAACAGGCGAACTGGTTTTCAGCAATGCCATTATCAAACCCGCATTCCTGAACAACAGTCTGGAATTAAAACATGAAACGATTCAACTTAAAAAAGACGGAATTTATTTCAATTCTTTCACCATGCTGGATGCCGGTCAGCATACGGCAACCATTGATGGTTCCGTTCAAATGAAACAACTTTCGGATTTTATTTTTGCCTTACAGGTCAATACAAAGGACTTTCTGTTATTCAATACAACCGTTAAGGATAACAAAGAATTTTTTGGACGAATGGTTATTGACAGCAGGATTAATGTAAACGGACCAATGAAATCGGCAGTTGTGAATGCAAAGGTTAAAATGAAAAAGGGCTCAAATTTTACTTTCTCAGTTCCTGAAGACAAACTGACCACCGACAAAGGAGAAAATGTGGTTGAATTTGATAATTCATTAAAATTCAATCCAATCCTGTTAAGAGGTGAGAAAAAGGGAGGACAATCAACCGGCATGACTGGTTTTGATCTTTCTTCCATTATAGAAATAGATAAAGAAGCAACGCTACGGCTACTAATGGATCCTTCTTCCACTGACTCACTGGTGGTGAAAGGTGAGGCTGCATTGAGTTTTACCATGGACCGAAGCGGGAAGATGAGCCTTACCGGGGCCTATAATCTAAATGAAGGCAGTTACCTGGTCTCATTGGAATCGGTGATCAAAAAGAAATTTGACATTGATGCCGGAAGTACAATTATTTGGAATGGTGATCCACTGGATGCCGAAATATCAATCAATGCCCGTTATTCTGTCAGGGCAGCACCCTATGATCTGGTGGCTGATCAAATATCGGGTTTAAGTGATATTGATAAAGGCGGGTACAAACAGCGCTATCCTTTTTTAGTTATTCTGAAACTACGCGGACAAATCTTACATCCTCAAATTAGTTTTTCAATTCAATTGCCACCAGAGGAAAAAGGAATTCTGGGTGGAGCCGTGAATCAGAAACTAAGCATGTTAAATGAAGATGAATCAGCATTAAACAAACAGGTTTTTGCTTTATTGGTATTGGGCAGGTTTGTCCAGGAAAATCCTTTTCAAACCGAATCGACCGGAACTTCTACTTTAATCCGGTCAACGGTAGGAAAATTCTTATCCGCACAGTTAAATCAACTGAGCTCAAAAATATTACCGGGAATGGAGTTAAACTTTGATATTCAATCGTATGACGATTATCAGTCGGGAGTAGCCAAAGGAAGGACACAAGTCGAAATCGGCGTAAAGAAGCAACTTTTCAATGAACGATTATCCGTTCAGCTTGGCGGTGCAGTTGATGTTGAAGGTGACAGGGCGAAACAAAACTCGGCAAGCGATATTACCAGTGATGTAACAGTCGAATATAAACTGACCAAAGACGGTCGATTCAGAATGAAAGGATTCAGACACAATCAATACGAAGGAGCCATTGAAGGTCAGTTGGTTGAAACTGGCGTTGGTGTTGTATTTGTGCGCGATTTCAATCGCTGGGACAGATTATTCAAGTCTCAAAAAAACAGAAGTGATTCATCGAAAATACAAAAGAGTAATGTTACGATCAATCCAAAATAGTCTCTTTCTGATACTTGGTTGCCTGCTTCTGGCAGCATGTACCGGTACAAGGAATTTGCCGAAAGGTGAAAAACTTTATACGGGTGCGGAAATTAAATTGGAATCATCGGATAAAGTGAATAAGAAATTTATCAAAGCCACTGCACTTTTGGCCGTACGTCCTGTACCTAATAAAGTTTATTTGGGTATTCGTCCTAAATTGTGGAAGTATAATTTAGCTGGAGAAGATCCAAAAACCAAATTAGGAAAGTGGTTTAAAAAAAGGGGGGAACCACCGGTGCTGATGAGTAGTGTTAAACCCGGTGTTACCCGTGCGATAATTGATGCCAGGCTTTTTAATATTGGAATATTTAAAAGTTATACTGAATCCAAAATTGTTGAGAAAGAGCGTACTGGCAAAGTAATCTATACCAGTCACGTTCATAAGCCATACCTTGTTAAAGATCTTGTATATGCGATCAGGGATGATAGTATAAGTCGCCTGATCCTGACCGGGAAAGATAAATCATTAATTAAACCTGGGGATGATTACAATCTCGATATCTTAAAAAGCGAACGAATAAGAATTGATGCTATCTTAAAAAACAACGGATACTTTTACTTCAATCCCGACTATTTACTTTTCAAGGCCGACACCTCAAACGTAAATCATGATGTAGCATTCAAATTAACCTTAAAGGACAGTATTCCGAAAAATGCTACAACTGCATTTCGCATTAACAATGTCTATATTAATCAGAACTATTCTTTGAATGATAGGCGTAAAGACACTACAAAAGATACAATAGTGGTTCAGAATATCGTGTTTTTTGGGAAAGAAGCCAGAATGACAATCAGGCCCAAAGTACTTTCGAAATCAATTTATTTACGGAAAAACGAGATCTTTTCAAGGCAGAACCATATCATCACATTGAACCGATTGATGTCGATGGGTAATTTCAAATTGGTACAGATAAACTTTTCTGAAAACAACGCTTCAGGTCCTGGTTTACTGGATGTAAATATTCTGATGACGCCACTGCCAAAACACACATTCAGGGCGGAAGTTGACCTTGTTACAAAATCGAATAACTATGCCGGGCCTCGCGTGAATTTAAGTATCCTGAACAGAAACGCCTTTAACGGGGCAGAAATACTAAATCTTAATCTGGCCGGATCATTTGAGGCGCAGTTAAGCGGGAAAGAAAAAAATCTGTATTCCTACTCCTATAATCCACAGTTGGAGTTGACTTTTCCACGCTTTATTGTTCCATTCAACATCAAGAGAACAAACAGTCTTTACGTCCCAAAAACACGTTTGTTGCTCTCTTATAACTATTTGAAAAGGGTCAACTATTTTGATATGCGTACTTTTCAGTTCGTTTATGGTTTCAAATGGAAACAAAATATCCAAACTGAACATGAGTTGAATCCAATAGATATAAGTTACACCACAATTAGAAACAAATCAACCGCTTTCACAGATTTACTGACGTCCAATCCTTTTCTGAAAAAAAGCTATGAAGAGCAATTTATTGCGGGAGGAAACTATTCGTTCACCTACAACGAGCAAATGATGACAGGGAAAAAGATTCAATATTATTTTCATCTGATATCAGAGCTTGCCGGAAATGCTCTTTATCTGGCAAAAGTTATCGGCGGGGAAAAGATATCAGCTGAAAATCCTTCTAAAGTTGCCGGATCCATCTTTTCACAATATTCTAAATTGAGTGTTGATGGCCGTTTCTACTATAATTTAAAAGATAAAAACAAAGTGGCCCTGCGGTTTTTTGCAGGAGTAGCCAAACCATTCGGAAACTCTTTAATTCTACCTTACAGCAAACAGTTTTTCAGTGGCGGACCGAATAGTCTTCGCGCATTTCAAATCAATTCCGTCGGTCCGGGCACCTATAATCAGAAAACCGATACGTTGGGAATATTACAATTGGGCGGCGATATAAAACTGGAAATGAATGCAGAATATCGATTCAATATTTATCGTTTTTTGAAAGGTGCTTTGTTTGTAGACGCAGGAAATGTGTGGTTGCAAAAATCAAATCCTACAAATCTGGGAAGCCCGTTTTTGTTTTCAAAATTCATGAATGAAATTGCTGTCGGAGCAGGTGTGGGATTACGGGTCGATGTTTCCTTCTTTATTTTACGTTTCGATTTGGCCTTTCCGTTAAGGAAACCCTGGCTGGAAGAAAACCACCGTTGGGTAGCTGATCAGATCAATTTTGGAAATTCTGGATGGAGAAGGGAAAACCTGGTATTAAATGTTGCAATCGGATATCCATTCTAAAACCATATTGAAATGAACATTAAAAGCATAGGATCTACTGAGGGTTCGTCCATCATAAAGATTGCTGCACTGATTGTCATTTTTGCAGGGGTAATTTACGCGAAATCGATTATCGCACCCTTTTTACTTGCGCTTTTCATAAGCATCATTTGTATGCAGCCAATTACCTGGCTGGAGAGAAAGAGAGTCCCCAGATGGCTGGCTATGATCGTTGTAATTTTGGGATTAATATTACTGTTTTTCGGATTTTCTTCCCTTATCGGAGGAACATTATCCTTCTTTTTAAGTAATGTTTCAAAATATGAATCGACCGTTACCACCATCAGCAACTCAGTAATTCAGTTTCTCAATGACAAGGGTTTTAATATTCCTAAAGATCAAGTATCAAATCTTATTCAATCTGTAAAAATCCTTGAATTTACAGCAAGCGCAGTGATGGGAATGTTGAAAATGCTGGGTAATTCTTTCCTTATCTTCTTGATCATTTTATTTATTTTAATGGAATTCGGAAGTTTTTCAATCAAAGCAAAAGCAATTACGAGTGGAACAGATAAATCAATTGCTTATTTTACCACCATTCTACAAAATATTCGTCACTACCTGGGGATAAAAACCCTTGTATGTATTGCCATTGGCATTCTGATCTATATCGCCATGTTGATCATTGGAGTTGACTATCCCCTCCTATGGGCATTGATTGCAGGTCTGATGAATTATATTCCGAACATTGGATCCATTATCGCCACGATTCCGGCATTTCTCTTTGCATTGATACAATTAGGATTAGGGGGCGCACTTTGGACACTTGTTGCGTTTATGGTTATCCACAACGTACTTGGAAATTTTGTTGAACCCAAAATAATGGGAAGAGGATTGGGCCTGTCGGCATTGGTTGTATTACTTTCCCTGCTCTTCTGGGGATTTATATTGGGACCGGTAGGAATGTTCCTGGCAGTTCCTTTCACCCTAACCATTAAAATCATCCTTGAACAGAATGAGAAAACTCGATGGCTGGCCATACTTCTGGGAACAACAGCGGATGCCAAGATCTATCTTCAACAAAAAAAGCTTTAGAAAACTTAGAATCTCATAAACAATAAATATTCTATCGTGAGTTCCGAACATTTAAGTATAAGGTGTGAATGATGTAACTCTTTACAGAAATTGTGTAACCATTGCCTATGGATGTACTCCTACCTTTATGCTGTTAAAAATATCAGCAGTTAGCCAGATAGTAAATCTTATTAACATGAAATACATATGAAACTAAATATCAGGAAATTAGCAATAGTAATCGCATTGGTAATTGCTGCCTTTATCAATCCAAAACAGATCTCCGCCCAACAGGAGAACGTCAGCTTTCAGGTTTTCTATGATGCTTTAAGCCCTTACGGGCAATGGGTGGACTATCAGGATTACGGTTATGTCTGGATACCGGATGTCGGCCCTGACTTTGCTCCCTATTCAACAGATGGATATTGGACCCTCACAGATTATGGCTGGACCTGGGTATCGGATTACGAATGGGGATGGGCACCTTTTCATTATGGCCGCTGGAGTTATGACAACTATTATGGATGGCTCTGGGTTCCCGATAACGAATGGGGTCCCTCCTGGGTGAACTGGCGAAGAGCAGATGGCTATTATGGCTGGTCGCCAATGGAGCCTGGTATTAGCATCTATCTCAGTTTTGGCAGGCCATACAACAGATACAACGACCATTGGATGTTTGTTAGGGATAGGGATTTTGAAAGACGCGATATCCATAATTATTCTGTAGATCGGTCTGAGCACGCCATGATTATTAGAAACTCCACGGTGATCAATACAACATATATTGATAATAGCAGACATACTACTTACGTTACCGGACCTGCAAGAGAGGATGTACAGAGAGTTACAGGCCGAAGGATTAATCCTGTCACAATTCAGGAAAACTATAGACCTGGTAGGGACCAGAACGATGGTCAGTTAAGAATGTACAGGCCGGAAATAGTGAGAAACGACAGGGCTGACCGCAACCCTGCTCCAAGAAGAATTGAAAATATTGAAAATGTAAAACGTCCATCCGAAAGAAATGTATCCTCTCGACCACGGTACAATAATTCAGGAAATAACAACGATATGAGACAGATGCAGCCACGCGACGCATCTCCTGAAAAAAGCAAAGAGAGGCAACAACAGAATAATATGAGACAACAGAACATCAACAGGTCTCAGCCTTCTCTACAACCGCAGCAAACTGTTCCTGCCAGTAACAACGAGAGACAACAACAGAATACGGCCAGACCGCAGAACATCAGCAGGTCTCAGCCTTCTCAACAACCTCAGCAAGCGGCACCTGCCGGTAACAGCGAGAGGCAACAACAGAATAATATGAGACAACAAAACATCAACAGGTCTCAGCCTTCTAAACAGCCACAACAGGCTACTCCTGCCGGTAACAACGAGCGGCAACAACAGAATAACATGAGACAACAAAACATCAACAGGTCTCAGCCTTCGCAACAGCCACAGCAGGTTGCTCCTTCAGGTAATAATGAAAGGCAACAACAGAATACGGCCAGACCTCAGAACAACAATACCCAGCCTCAGCCTTCGCAACAGCCCCAGAAAGCAGCCCCTTCAAGAAACAATGAAAGACAGCAACAGCAGAAAATAGTAAAACCGAAAGACAACGGAGCAGGAGAGGACAAAAAGAAGAATGATTAATCTTTTAAATATTTTTTCATGATAGGATTAATAGTTGTAGCAGCCAAAAAAAGGCTATTTTCTTTCTTAATCTTTTGTTGTCTTGTTTCCAATAGCTTTGCACAACCAGCGGTGACACAGGAAGAGGCCATCGTGCAAAAGTTTTATCTTCAATCGCATCAACAGCTTTTTTGGTTTTCATCCGAAGGCAACATTAAAAAGGCCACTGAATGGCTGCTATTGATTGAAAATGCCGAACACTTGGGCATCTCATCGGATAAACTTCAATCCAATCTGATTCGTGTTGCACTTCTTAGCAATAAATCATTGGATAGTATTTACATAGAGCAACGTGACAGGCAAATTTCGGGTATTGTATTAAATTTCATCAAAGTACTTCAGGAAGGCAATATCAAATTCGATTATGATGGTGTAAATATTACCCGGGACTCTATCTATATCAATCTGTTGCGTAATTCAAAGCCCCTTGAATCGGTCTCTGAAATGGTTGAGCGACTCGATTGCAAGGATTATGAATATGCAGTATTGAAAAAATTTCTGAACGATTCCATCAGGATAATGGATTCACTGAAATATAAAAAGATAGCAGTTGCAATGAATTACAGGAGATATTTCTCTGTTAATCATCCATCCGAACGCATTGTTGTGAATATTCCTGAAATGGAAGTTATCTATTATCAGAATGATTTTTTGAAAGTAAAAATGCGGGCTGTGGTAGGAAAGAAAATGACCCCTACCCCAACGATTGCATCTTTTGTTACGGATGTAGTAACCTTTCCCCGCTGGAATGTACCTCATTCAATTGCAGTGACGGAAATTTTACCTAAAGTTCAGCTAAATGAAAATTACCTTGAACAGAATAATTATGAGGTAGTTGATGCCAAAGGTCATGTAATAGATGAATCCATATTAAAATGGAAATCCTATGATGAAAAGAACTTCCCCTATTTTTTCAGACAAGGAACCGGGAGCAGGAATGCCCTAGGTATTATAAAATTCGATTTGGCAAATCCATTCAGTATATTTCTGCATGCTACAAGCTGGCAGGGCGCTTTTACAAAGGATTACAGGTTTTTAAGTCACGGTTGCGTAAGATTGGAAAAACCTTTTGTTCTTGCCGATAGATTACTGAATGGAGATATTAACATAAAAAAATTGAAGAGTGGTAGAAAAAATACGGAATCGAAAACAATTAAACTACCTCATAAAGTCCCTGTTTTTATTGTTTACAATCCGGTAATTGTGGTTGGAAAGAAAGTGATTTTCTTGCCTGATACTTATGGCCTAATTAATTAACTGGGATCCAACAAGATATTTGTTATCGGGGTTATAGATAAACAGACAGGTTCCGTCTTTGATGGTCTCAATGATCGGCCTATTCAATTCAGGCGGAAGGGTTGGACATCCCATACTTCTGCCTAGTCTTCCATTTTTTCGGATAAATTTTTCGGTGGCATAATCTGCTCCATGAACGATGATTTCGCGCTTACCGGCATGGTCATTAAAGCCCTGCTCTACACCCTCAATAAGTAGCGAAAAACCAGTATGAGAACCAGTTATTGGGTGTGCGGTCACGTAAAAGCCCAGGCTGCTTTTAAAAGAACCTTCCTCATTTGAGAAATTTTTAGCAAATTCTGACCCTGTATTTCGGCCATGAGCAACATAGGTATTGAACAACATCCTCTTATTCTTCAAATCAATCACGTACAACCTTTTCTTGTTGCTGGATTGAGAATAGTCAACAATAGTGACAATGGTTGAATTCAATAATCTACCGCTTGAGACAAGTTTATTTAAGCCTTTGATAGCCAATTCAAAAATTGTTCTGTCTAGTCCAAGCTCAGCCAGCTTCACTGTTGTATATAATTCCAGATTGATTGCACCAGCCGGATTAATTGTATTCAACTCTACCACCCTTGCATAGTTTACCAATGGAATTATCAAAAATATCATGTATAAGATAAATTTCATCATCAGGCAAAGGTATCATTTTATATCAGGGAAAGAGAACTTTCGACCAATGTGTGAATGATGTAACTCTTTATTCAAATTGTGTAACACTCCCAAAAACAGCCTGGCTTACTTTTACTACAATAAAATTCCATCATTTAAATTAAAAAAATGAAAATTAAAGTACTATTTATGACGCTTGCATTAATATTGGTTGTATTAATTAGCGGGTGCAAAAAAAATGATTATCAGGCAACAGTGGGCGTATGCCCTATTGTGATATCAACAATCCCGGCAAACGGGGCTGTTAAAGTGCCTCTCAACCAGGTCGTTTCCGCGACTTTTAATGAAAAAATGAATCCCTCAACAATTACAGGATCATCTTTTACCTTGATGGCCTCGACTACTATTGCCGGAGTAAATACTACGACGGCAGTTCCTGGTTCAGTTGTTTACTCAGGAGTGGCAGCATTTTTTACGCCTTCCAGTCCGCTAACACCAAGTACAACTTATACCGGAAGAGTTACCACGGCTGCCAGGGACCTAACAGGCAATGCGTTACAGACCGACTATGTTTGGTCTTTTGCAACGGATGTACCCCCATTGGTTACCAGTGATCCTGCAAACAGTGCCACAGGTGTACTCCTGAACAAAGTAATTGTCGCAACATTTAATGTACCAATGGATTCTTTAACGCTAAAAACACCAGCAACCAACTTTACCATCAAACAAGGTTCCACTACCGTAGCTGGAAAATTCTCTTATACCAGCAATACTGCATCCTTTACACCTCTCAGTATACTTGCTCCTTTCACCGTCTATACCGGTACAATAGCTGCAGGAGTAAAGAATACACTTGGCACCCCATTGGCAGTTGATTACATATGGAGTTTTACTACAATTCCACAATTAACCTTATCATCCAATCCGTTACTCGGCGGAACAACCAGCGGAGCAGGATTATTTTTGCAAGGTTCAACTACAACAGTCGTTGCAACAGCAAATGCTTCCTTTGCCTTCGTAAACTGGACAGATGGTTCAACAGTTGTATCCACCAATTCAAGCTATCAGTTGACAATGGCTGGTAACAAATCACTGGTTGCCAACTTTGTCCCTAAATATGTGGTAACTGTATTGTCCAATCCTGTTTTAGGCGGAATTTCCAGCGGGGGTGGCACATTTATTTCAGGAACTTCAGTCACTGTTGCTGCAGTCCCAAATACCGGTTTTACTTTCACCAATTGGACTGAAGGAACAACCATTGCATCTGCCAATGCCAACTATTTATTCACAGTTACTGCTAACCGAAATTTGGTGGCAAATTTTGCAACCATTGGTGGTGGTGGCTCTGGTGCCGGATTAATAGACCTTGGAACATCAGGCGATTTTACAGCTTTGGCAATGTCAGGTATTTCAACTACCGGAGTTACTTCTGTAGCAGGTGATATTGGCGTGAGCCCAGTAGCGGCAACCGGAATAACAGGGTTTGGATTAATTATGGATACCAACGGACAATCTTCTCACACACCTATCGTTTCCGGGAAGGTATATGCCTCTGACTATGCACCCCCAACTCCAGCCAAAATGACAACAGCTGTCAATGATATGATGACTGCATACACCACAGCAAATGGTTTAACTACCGGTGTTATTAATGAAATATATGCCGGAAATATCAGTGGACAGACCTTGCCACCGGGAATTTACAAGTGGGGTACGGGACTTTTAATTTCCAATGCCGGTGTTACACTTAGCGGTGGAGCAAATGATAGCTGGGTCTTCCAGATTTCGCAAGATCTTACTGTGAACAGTAGTGCAATTGTCACTTTAATCGGCGGAGCACAAGCCAAAAACATCTTCTGGGTCGTGGCTGGACAAGCTTTACTTGGACCTGGTGTAGATTTCAGCGGTATCATTCTAAGCAAAACGTTGATTTCCCTCAACACGGGGGCAAAAGTTACTGGTAAGCTATTAGCACAAACTGCAGTCACTTTAAATGCAAGTACAGTTGTTCAACCATAAACAAAGCAAAGCAGGTTTATCTCCTTTCGGGGGGATAAACCAACGCTTTAAAAAATTTACAAATAATCAAATTCAGAACAAGATGAAATACATTACAAGTTTTATTAAGAGACGTCATCGGTCCTCGTTCTCTCAACGAATGATCATCGGAAGTCTAATTATAGGTGCTGCAATTTTGACATGTGTGCAGGCACCACTTCAGGCTCAAGATACTAAATACACCAAACCATCCTGGTATTTTGGAGTGGCAGGAGGAGCGAATGTAAACTTCTACCGCGGTACAACTCAGATGTTGAATTCCGCTTTGACGGTACCATCGGCTTTCTACAATGGCAATGGAGTTGGACTCTTCGTTGCACCACTTATTGAATACCATCGTCCAAATACAAGATTAGGATTGATGCTGCAATTAGGTTATGATGGCCGTAAAGGTAAATTTGATCAGGTTTTGTCGCCTTGTAACTGTCCTGAAGATCTTAAGACAAATCTTAGCTATTTTACAATAGAACCAAGCCTGCGTTTCGCCCCATTCAAATCAGATTTTTATCTGTATGCGGGTCCTCGTTTTGCATTCAATACTTCAAAGTCCTTCACTTATCAACAGGGAACAAATCCTGCTTATCCGCTGCAAGTTGCCGATCCTGAAGTGAAAGGGGATTTTAGCGATGTTAGAAACAATCTGGTCTCGTTGCAAATCGGGGCCGGGTATGATATTCCAATCACTTCTCAAAAGAAACATACCCAATTTGTGATCTCTCCATTTGTCTCCTTCCATCCCTATTTTGGACAGGATCCACGAACAGTTGAGTCATGGAACCTTACTACGTTGAGAGCCGGTATCGCACTGAAACTCGGACGTGGACACGTTATTGAAGAGCCTTTGGAAGTTTTGGTACCTCCAATAGTTGTGGTTGAACCTGAAGTACAATTCACGTTGAACGCTCCAAAAAATATTGTTGTTGAGCGCAGGGTAAGGGAAACTTTCCCACTTCGCAACTATGTATTTTTCAATGGGAAATCAACACAGATTCCGGATCGCTATGTTTTACTGAGAAAAGATCAGGTCAAAGATTTTAAGGAAGAACAACTGGAAGTCTTTACACCCAAGGAATTGTCGGGTCGTGCACAAAGACAAATGACGGTATATTACAACGTATTAAACATACTGGGTGATCGTATGTCCAAAAATCCATCCACAGTTGTAGTGCTGACTGGATCATCTTTGGAAGGACCAAAGGTTGGAAAACAAATGGCTGAGTCAGTGAAAATTTACCTGGTGGATGTATTTGGAATTGACGGATCCAGAATCTCTGTGGAAGGCAGGGTCAAACCTAAAATTCCATCTGAACAACCTTGGGGAACCAAAGAACTCGTGTTGCTTCGTGAAGGAGACAACAGGGTTTCAATTATGAGTGAATCTCCTGCTTTAATGATGGAGTTCCAAAGTGGTCCGGATGTACCTATGAAACCTGTTGAGATCGTCTCTTTACAGGAAGCACCACTTGACAGTTATGTGACTTTCAATGTGGATGGGGCAGATAAAGCGTTTACATCCTGGTCATTGGTAGTAGTTGATGAACAAGGACAAATGCAATATTTTGGGCCATTCACCAAAGACAAAGCCAGTCTCCCTGGCAAATCTATCCTGGGTACCAGATCAGAAGGTGATTACAAAGTCACCATGATAGGTCAAACCAAGAGTGGAAAAGTTGTCAAGAAAGAGGCCAGTGCGCATATGGTCCTTTGGGCTCCTCCTAAGACAGAGGAGATGATGAGATTCAGCATCATCTATGAATTCAACAATGCGAAAGCCATTGGTATATATGACAAATACCTGACTGAGGTGGTGATTCCAAAGATTCCTAATAATGCCAAGGTGATAATTCATGGTCATACCGACATTATCGGAGAAAAGGATTACAACCAAAAATTGTCGGTGGAGAGAGCCAACGATGTCAGGACTATACTTGAAAAAGGATTGGCAAAAGCCGGCAGAAGCGATGTTAAATTTGAGGTTTATGGTTTTGGCGAAGATCTTAACATGGCTCCGTTTGATAACAAATATCCTGAGGAACGCTTTTACAATAGAACAGTTGTCATTGATATAGTTCCTGCCAATTAATTCTACGAACGTTGTTCGATTTGAATATGGAAAAGCCTTTCAGCAATAGCCAATAACTAAAAGCTTACTACCTGAAGGCCCCAAACGAGGCTGCCTGATTCGATTCTGGCAGCCTCTTTAATGTGTGAATGATGTAATTCTTATCAGGAATTGTGTAAGCTATAACTGCGTTTTGAGCATCACCTTTACAGTGTGAAAAAATTCACGATTATAATTAAGTACCATGAATAAGATAGAGGCAAAAGGAAACTGGAACGAACAAAAAGGCAAACTCAAACAAAAATTTGCCATTCTCACAGACAATGATCTGATGTTTGTGGAAGGCAAAAAAGAAGAGATGATTGGAAAACTTCAAATTACGCTTGGTAAAACCAAAGAAGAATTGTACAAAATTATCGGATCATTTTAATTGTCTGATTAATTTGAAAAGGCATCGTTTATTGGTATTCCAGAAATGATGCCTTTTTAGATTGGTTATATATTTCAATGGATCAAACGCGGCGCCATGAAAAAGATTATCAAAGTCATAAAATCGGTTCCTGACCTTCGAAAAGCAAAGGAACTAAGTATCAAGATCAGCAATACTACTATTTCAAAGAAAAAAGAAGTAAGCAATTTTTTATCTGATTTTGCCGACGTTTTGTTGTTCATTAACAGCACGATCAAAGAGACATTTTCGCGCAATTTCGAATTCAAGGAATTTTTACGCCAGTGCTATCAAATAGGAAATAAAACATTGCCCCTTATTTCAATTACAGGAATTATCATGGGACTGGTGCTGACTATTCAGGCGCGTCCTTCGCTTGCTAAATTCGGAGCAGATGCGATGCTTCCGGGAATGGTGGCTGTCTCACTAATCCGTGAAATGGGACCGGTTATAACAGCTTTGATCTGTGCCGGAAAGATTGGTTCAGGCATGGGCGCCGAATTAGGCTCAATGAAAGTAACAGAACAAATTGAGGCAATGGAAGTATCTGCCACCAATCCAATGCGATTTTTAGTGGTTACCAGGGTACTCGCAGCCACACTGATGATCCCCCTGCTGATTTTATATGCCGATGCCCTGGGTATTCTTGGAAGCTGGGCCGGTGCAAATATCAAGGGGGATGTCACATTTGTCCTGTTTTTCTCACAGGCATTTAGCCACATTGAATTCATTGATTTTTTGCCCGCCTTTGTAAAATCAATTTTTTTCGGAGCAGTCATTGGAATGGTTGGTTGTTACAAAGGTTACAATGCCGGACGCGGTACAGAAAGTGTAGGCAAAGCTGCCAATTCGGCTGTTGTTTTAGGATCTCTTCTTGTGCTGGTTGTGGATGTAATTGCAGTGCAAATTGCCGATATGCTTTAATATTTTGAAAATTATGAAGGATTCTCAAACTACAACGCTTGCACCGGTTAAAACAAATATCAACCATCAGGTCATTGAAATTAATAACCTGATGAAAAGCTTTGGCGATCAGGAGGTTTTAAAAAATGTCTCGTTACAGCTATTTAATGGCGAAAATCTCGTTGTCCTTGGAAAATCAGGTTCAGGGAAATCGGTGCTGATCAAATGCATTGTCGGATTATTAAATCCCGGAGGTGGAACAATCAATGTGCTTGGACAAGATGTAGGTACTTTGAAAAGCAAAGAGCTAGACGTGCTGCGAACAAAAATTGGTTTTCTTTTTCAGAGCGGTGCGCTTTATGATTCCATGACCGTAAAACAAAATCTGGAATTTCCTTTACGTAGGGTAAAAAGAGACCTCTCCCAAAAAGAAATAGACGAAAAAGTAATAGAAGTATTGGAGAATGTCGGATTATCGGATGCCATTGATAAAATGCCATCACAACTATCCGGTGGAATGCGAAAGCGAATCAGTCTGGCACGGACCATTGTAGTCGACCCTCTGATAATGCTTTATGATGAACCTACCACAGGACTGGATCCTGTTACGTCTGATGAAATAAGTCTACTCATTGACCGTATTCAAAAAAAATACAAAACCTCCTCCATCATTATCACCCACGATATTGAATGTGCCCGCATGACAGCCAACCGTGTTATTATGTTGCAGGATGGTGAAGTTTACAAGGGGGGGAAATTGGCAGAATTTGAAAAATCAGATGATATGTTAATCAAATCATTCTTTAAATAAATGTCTAATAAAACTCAAAATTAATATCCAAAAAATGGAAACGCATACAGAAAAATTTAAAGTAAGGTTAGGACTTTTTGTCGCAGGGGGACTTGTGCTCTTTGTATTCGCCATATTTATCATCGGAAAACAAAAAAATTTATTTAATCCGGTATATACGCTTAACTCAACTTTTCACAATGTAAGTGGATTACAGGTTGGCAATAATATTCGATTTTCCGGGATTAACATTGGCACAGTGGATAATATCACCATTATCAATGATTCAACCGTTATGGTTGCTATGACGATTAAAAGAGAGGTGAAACAGTTTATCAAGAGTGACAGTGAAGTGGCAATTGGATCGGAAGGACTAATCGGTGACAGGCTTCTGATCATTACCCAGGGAAGTTCAAATGCTACCCTGGCAACTGAAGGTCAACAGCTTGCATCAAAAGAACCAATCGAAACGGATGCGATCATATCCAGTTTACAGGTGACCGCGGGCAATGCCGAGGTTATTTCGTATCAACTGGCTGAAATTATGACCAAAATTAACGGTGGAGAGGGAACGCTTGGCCGTTTAATCCAGGATACGACCATTGCAGAGAATTTAAATCAGACCATTGTCAATCTTAAGAAAAGCTCCAAGGGATTGGATGAAAACATGAATGCGGCAAAGCATAATTTCCTTTTCAGAGGTTATTTCAAAAAGAAAGAAAAAGCAGCTGAAGCTAAGGCGGAGGAGAAAAAAAATGTGGAACAAAAGAAATAAAACCGGCATAAATGGCAACAACAAATGTGGTTCAAGAATATACTCCTCATTTTCATTATTTTATCCTTAACCAGTAATTTTGCATTTCCACAGCAACCTACTGCCCCAAAAGACTCAACCCGTCTGTATAAAAAAATTGAGACTTTTTCAAAACAAGGGAAGTTTACGAAATTAATGTACTCCTTTGTTTTTAAACCTGTTGCAACTAATCAGGCAAAGAAGAAAATATACAAGAAATTAATTATTAAACCATATAGTGCCTTTGAGGGGAAAGTCATCCGTCATATCAACATTGTAACTCTTGATCCGTTTGGTTATTCAATGGCCGACACACTTGTGGCTCCGGATAATTTTCTGGCCAAAGCTAGTAACAACCTGCACATAAAATCGCTGACCATCACCATTCGTAACCTACTGTTAATCAGAAAAAATCAACTGTTCGACTCCTTGCTTGTCAAGGAATCTGAACGATTGGTGCGAAGCAGGGAATATATACGCGATGTATCTTTTTTCATTAAAACCGCTTCCAAAACCGCTGACTCAGTTGATATTTTTATTCGTGTTTTAGATAACTGGAGCATTATTCCAAACGGATCTGCATCTGCTTCAAGCATGACATTTGGTTTGACCGACCAAAATTTTTTGGGGTTTGGCCATACTTTTCAAAATGAATATGGCAGGGATTACACGAAAGGAGTTAATTCCTTTACCACAACTTACGCAATCCCCAATTTTAAAAACAGTTACATTGGTGTAAGGCTACACTATGATATGTTGGAACATGAAAATTTCAACAGACAAATTGCCATTGATCGGCCATTCTTTTCACCCTTTGCAAAATGGGCAGCCGGTGTAAGTATAACCCAGCAATACCGCCTCGATTCTATTCGAACAAGCAGCCTGATTTACCTTCCCCAAAAAATACAATTCAACGTTCAGGATTACTGGGCCGGGAATGCCATACAGCTTTACAAAGGCAATACTGAATATGTGCGTACAACAAATTTTATATCAGCAGCACGATTTATACGTTTACGATATCTTGAAAAACCGACACTATTATTGGATCCTCAAAATCAATATTTCAATGAGAATTTGTACCTGGCCAGCTTCGGTATCTCAACCCGAAGATATGTTCAGGACAAGTACATTTTCAAATTTGGCATTACAGAAGATGTGCCGATTGGAAAAGCCTTAAGTCTGACTGGTGGATTCCAGACCAAAAACAGTATAAGCAGACCCTATCTGGGTGCACGGGTTTCATTCGGAGATTACTACACTTGGGGCTATCTATCCTCCAATATCGAATACGGCACCTTTTTCGAAGCATCTCATCTGCGACAGGGGATTTTATCGGCCGGGGTGATCTATTTCACCGGATTAACGGAAATCGGAAAGTGGAAATTCAGGCAGTTTGTAAAACCTCAAATCGCGATTGGCATGAACCTCTCTTCCTATGATACACTTACCATGAATGATGGCCACGGGCTGGATGGATTTAATGTGTCGGGCTTATCAGGAACCGGACGTCTTTTGCTCACTTTGCAAACTCAGGCATACGCTCCATGGAATTTTATTGGATTTCGTTTTGGTCCATTTCTCAATATAACCATACTTGACATGCTTGGAGATTCTTCCTCAGGGAGTGGAATCAATAAAATTTACTCCCAGATTGGGGTGGGTCTGTTAATAAAGAATGAGAACCTGGTTTTGAATGCATTCCAGATTTCCATTGCCTTCTATCCGTCAATTCCCGGAAAGGACCACAACGCTTTAAAGACAAACTCATTTAGGACAAACGATTTGGGATTCAGGGATTTCGAAATTGGGAAACCAGGCATTGTGACCTTTCAATAAGCTTGAAAAGTGTGAATCATGTAATTATAATTAAGAGTTGTGTAACACATTCCCTCCAAAAGAGAATCAACTTTGTCTTAATATTTCACTTAATAAAACGACAATGAAAAAACCATTTCATCATCTCATCTTCCTATCTATTTTCATGGTCCTACTTTTTGCAGGTTCGGCACAGGCCCAAATTTCAGTACGGTTTAACCTTGGTTCCCCTCCGCAATGGGCTCCTGTTGAACATTATGATGCACGCTACTACTATCTTCCGGATGTAGAAGCCTATTACGATGTTCAATCATCGATGTTTATCTATTATGAAGGTAGAAACTGGGTACACAGATCCTATCTGCCCTACCGATATAGAAATTACAATTTGTACGGTGGTTACAAAGTACCAATGAACAACTATCGTGGCAGTACTCCTTACTCCAATTATAACGAATACAGAACAAAATATTCAAGAGGCCGTAACAGGGAATACCAGCAAACGATTGGGCAGCGTCCTCAAAGAGAAAACGTAAGTTCAAGGTATTACCGTGAAAACAACCAGGCAAACCGGGGACGATACGACAAAAAGGACTATAAAAACAACAATGGAAATAAGAACAATGATCGTCGTAATGAGAGACGAAATGACTAAACATAAACATTAATTAATTCTTTAAACATGAAAACTACTGTATTTTCAATGCTGCTCTTGCTGCTGTTGGCAGGGAGTAATGTATCTGCACAAAACTCCAAGTATTCCGGTTCCAAGTATTCCGAAAGATTTGGCAATACCCTAAACCTGGGTCTAGGAATTGGGGGTTATTCTGGATATTATGGATACATAGGTCATTCTGTGCCTGTCCTGAGTATCAATTACGAATTTGGCGTTGCCAACAATTTTACCCTGGCACCATTTGCCACTTTTTATACCTATCACTATAATTATTACCGCGAGACCGTTATTCCAATAGGTGGAAAAGGAACCTACTATTTTGATCAAATTCTGGGGGCAGGCCAGGACTGGGATTTTTATCTGGCAGGATCATTGGGTTTTGCCATTGTTAACACAAGATGGGACAGTGGTTATTATCAAGATAACAACTACCATACGGTAAATCCCCTGTTTCTTGATTTGCATATTGGAGCGGAATATCACCTTAGTCAAAAGGTTGGCTTATTCCTTGATCTGTCTACGGGAGTATCAACAATTGGCCTTGCATTTCACTAAATAATAAAACCATGGGATCACTTCTTTACATTATTGCAGTAATTCTGATCATTTTTTGGGCTATTGGCTTTTTTGCATACAGCGCAGGCTCAATCATTCACATACTATTAATCATTGCCATCGTGGCGGTATTATTACGTATCATAAAAGGATAATCACCTTCCAAAACCAAAACGGTCATCTGCTTATGGTGACCGTTTTTTTTTGACCAAACTTCATATCTGTTAAGTAATAAAAAACAGACAGCTTCCTGAAATTCTCAGGAAGCCGTCATTCAAATCGCTTTACTAAAACTCTAGTTTACATATTCATTTAAACATCGGCTTAATTTTTTTCTGGTAAAGAATATTCTACTTTTCACGGTACCTAAAGGAAGATCCAGTTTTTCTGCTATTTCCTTGTATTTGTATCCATTTAAGAACAACTGAAATGGCTCCCTGAATTCTTCCTCCAAAAGTGCAATCTTCTTGTAAATCTCCTTTTCTGCGTGAATCGATTCAACAGAAGGATAAAAGTCATCTTTGGAGAAAGAGATATGCAACCTGTTTGATTGACTTTCCAGGGTAGTTTTGGCCTTAATATTACGTCGGTACTCATTGATGAAGGTATTTTTCATAATGGTATACACCCATGCCATCAGGTTGGTATCTGATGAAAACTTGCTCTGGTAGGTAAGCGCCCTTAAAAATGTCTCCTGGACGAGGTCATGCGCTTTGTCTGAATTACTTGTCAAACTTAAGGCGAAATAGAACATTTTGTTCTCCAGACCCGTCAATGAATTCTGAAATTGAATCGTTGTCATGGCACCAATTTAGGTTTCAATGATTAAAATATCGATCTCGCTTATCAAACAGTAATTCAAAGATATCAAATGAATCGAAATATCCAAAGTAAATTTACATATTGTTATATTAATTGTTTATTCATTCTAAATAAAAACAAACATAACATACAGAAAATTAATAATATATATAAAATTAATATGTTAATTATAAATTATATTATTTATTAGATGGTTTTACAAATACCCGTTTATAATTATCAAACGTGTGATATAGCCTATCAAACTTAATAATCAACATATTTAATTATGAAAAAAAAGCCCGGATTCAAATTCCGGGCTTATCATATATATATAAATATTCTGCTTTTAATCCAACTCCAAATCGATGTCAGTTAACTCATACCATGGAAGTCCATGCATGTTAAGTTCATGCATGAAAGGATCGGGATCGAACTCTTCTACGTTGTGCACACCCGGCCTTTTCCATTTTCCTTGCAGGAACATCATGGCGCCGATCATAGCCGGGACCCCGGTCGTATAACTGATGGCCTGCGTGCCAGTTTCAGCAAATGCAGCTTCATGTGAGCAGTTATTGTAAACATAATAGGTTTTCACTTTTCCGTCCTTGATCCCTTTTATCCTGCATCCAATAGAGGTCTCACCCTTATAATTGGCACCCAACTCTTCTGGTTTGGGCAACACGGCTTTCAGAAACTGAATGGGTACAATCTCTTTCCCTTCATAATTAATCGGCTGTATACCAGCCATCCCAATATTTTGAATTACCCTCAAATGGGTCAGATATTCCTGACCAAATGTCATCCAAAAACGTGCCCTGCGAATGGTTGGAAAGTTTATTACCAAAGATTCGAGTTCTTCGTGAAAAATTAAATAGGACTCTTTTTCCCCAATTCGCGGATAGGTAAGCGGTTGATGTATTTCGTGTGGTTCAGTCATTACCCATTCACCATTCTCCCAATACTTACCCTTTTGGGTTACCTCCCTGATATTGATCTCTGGATTGAAATTTGTTGCGAAGGCTTTTCCGTGGTTACCAGCGTTACAGTCGACAATATCAAGATATTGAATTTCATCGAAATGATGCTTTGCTGCATAGGCGGTATAAATACCAGAGACTCCGGGGTCGAAACCGCAACCAAGAATTGCTGTCAAGCCGGCCTTTTCAAATTTTTCCCTATAGGCCCATTGCCATTTGTACTCAAATTTTGCCTCATCCAGTGGCTCATAATTGGCCGTATCCAGATATGAAACACCTGTCTCAAGGCATGCATCCATGATGGTCAGGTCCTGGTAAGGCAATGCGACATTAACCACTAGATCGGGCTCAAATGATCTGATCAACTGTACAAGTTCAGGTACATTGTCGGCATTTACCCTTGCTGTTTTAAGGCGTTTACAGCCAATTTTGGCAGCAATGGTATCGCATTTTTCTATGGTTCTGCTGGCTAATAAAATCCCGGAAAAAACATCGGGCAACTCGGCCATTTTGTGGGCAACAACGGTACCTACCCCTCCTGCCCCAATTATCAATACTTTTCCCATTACCAAGAATATAATAAATTTTCAGAACTTTTATTTCTAATTACTGATTTAGGGATCATGTCCAATCCATGTTTTCGTCAGTCAAGCTCAGAAGAATCGACCAAAACAATGATATTATTGTTTTGGATTTCAACCACTCCCCCGGTAATTTCAAAATAAATAGTGTTTCCATTCGGCTCCTTTACCTTGATTTTCCCTTTTGCAAGCGAAGATATGGCGGCGGCATGGTTCATTAAAACCTCAAAAGAACCATTGGTTCCTGGGAGTTTTACCAGCTCTGTTTCACCTGAAAAGAGTTTTTTTTCCGGCGTAATGATTTCCAAATACATACATCAATTATTTTGAAATAGACAAAAGAACTCATTTGGATTGGGCCAGGAGCCGCTCTCCTTTTTCAATCGCATCTTCAATGGTTCCCACCATATTGAAGGCTGTTTCAGGATATTGGTCAACGGCGCCATCCATGATGGTATTAAATCCTTTGATGGTATCTTCAATGGAGACCCAAATGCCTTTCATTCCCGTAAATGCCTCCGCTACATGGAATGGCTGAGAGAGAAATCGCTGTACCCTTCTCGCCCTGTGGACGATCAATTTATCAGATTCGGATAATTCATCCATTCCTAAAATGGCAATAATATCCTGCAACTCTTTGTATCGCTGAAGTAATTCTTTGACTCTCAATGCGGTGTTATAATGCAGGTCCCCAATAACGACTGGAGTAAGAATTCTTGAAGTAGAAGCCAGGGGATCAACAGCCGGATAAATGCCCATCTCGGATACTTTTCTGTTCAGAACTGTGGTAGCATCAAGGTGAGAGAAGGTTGTTGCCGGAGCGGGATCGGTCAAGTCATCCGCAGGTACGTATACGGCTTGCACAGAAGTTATTGATCCATATTTGGTTGATGTAATCCGTTCCTGCATCAAACCCATCTCTGTGGCCAATGTAGGTTGGTAACCAACGGCTGAAGGCATCCGGCCCAAAAGCGCTGAAACCTCAGAACCGGCCTGGGTAAAACGGAAAATATTATCGACAAAGAAAAGAATATCATTCCCTTTGCCTTTCTTATCCCCATCCCTGAAATATTCGGCAACGCTCAATCCGGATAAGGCAACCCTGGCACGGGCACCCGGTGGTTCGTTCATCTGTCCAAAAACCAATGTGGCCTTCGATTTTGCAAGCTCTGCCTTATCAACCAACGACAAATCCCAGCCTCCTTTTGCCATATCTTCCTTAAATGCTTTGCCATAGGTGATAACATCAGATTCTATCATCTCGCGCAAAAGATCGTTTCCTTCGCGGGTTCTTTCCCCAACACCTGCAAATACCGACTGTCCGTCATATTTTTTAGCCACATTATTGATAAGTTCCATGATCAAAACCGTTTTGCCAACACCTGCTCCCCCAAAGAGTCCGATCTTTCCACCTTTGGAATATGGCTCGAGTAAGTCGATTACCTTGATTCCGGTATAAAGAATCTCTTGCTCAGTGGATAAATCCTTGTATTTAGGTGGTTGATTATGAATCTCATAAGTTTGATCCTTGGGAATAAATCCAATACCGTCAATACCCTCTCCAATAACATTGAGAAGTCTGCCTTTGATCTGATCCCCAACCGGCATAGAAATTGCCTTTCCGGTAGCTACAACCTTCATACCCCGTGAGAGTCCGTCGGTTGAATCCATGGCAACAGTCCGAACGGTATGTTCCCCAATGTGTTGCTCACATTCGAGAATCAATACCTGTCCGTTGTTCCTGGTTACCTCCAGCGCATCATAGATCTTAGGCAATTTGGCGTTATCCTCTTCAAAACTCACATCAACAACGGGTCCGATGACCTGTATGATTTTTCCTGTGGATTGAGACATATTATTTACTATTTGAAATATTTTCTAATTTTTAACCAAATGGTTGCTATCAACCGCGATTTAAGAATTTTGTAAAGCATTTGCCCCACTGACTATTTCCAGTATTTCACCAGTAATTGCCGATTGTCGTGCTTTGTTGTACTGTAGATTCAGTTCGCGAACCAATTCTGATGCATTGTCAGTGGCTTTGTGCATGGCAGTCATCCTGGCGCCATGTTCTGAAGCCACTGAATCCAATAATGCTTTGTAAAATTGGATCTTAAGGGACTTCGGAACTACCGTTTCCATTATTTCCTGCACGTTTGGTTCGAATATATAATTGCTAAAATAGTGGTGAGTGTCCGCATTATGGGAAGGTTCCTCATTGATTTCAACTGGCAAAAATTGCTCAACCATCAATTTCTGGACGGCAGCATTTTTGAATTGATTGTATACCAAATCAATACGGTCATACTCGCCATTCGAAAAGGAATTCATCAAATCCTGGGCGACAACTTCTGCACGCTTGTATTGAAGTCCATCATACAACTTTGGCAAGGTACCTGAAACAGAAATGTTTTTTGCTTTTAAGCCATCTACTCCCTTTTTCCCAATGGCGAGCACATCGACCTTGCCCTTTTGGTAATAGTCGGCATAGGCAGTTGCAAGCAATTCTTCAACTTTCTTAACAACATTTGCATTAAAACCACCACATAGACCTCTGTTTGAGGTAATTGCAACAATTAGAACCTTATTGGTTTCCTTGCGTCCGGCATATTTGTTTTCAAAATCGGAAGCGTCATTTTGTTCAACCAGGTTAATCAGAATATCATGCAATTTTTCGGCATAAGGCCGTATTTGAATGATGGCATCCTGGGCCTTACGCAACTTGGCTGCAGAGACCATTTTCATGGCCCTCGTTACCTGTTGGGTCGATTTCACCGACACAATCCGGAGTCGCATCTCTTTTAGATTTGCCATCTGACAATATTTTGCTTCAAAATACCCATATTAATACACAAAATTTTGAACTGTTTTTTTAGCAGCCAGTTCAAGCGTTTTGGTTATCTCGTCATTGAGTTCACCAAGACTTAATTGATGCAAAACTGCGGAATATTGGGTAGCAAGCAGTTGCAAATAGTCCTTTTCGAAATCCCTGATTTTTTCTTTAGGTACATCCATCAAGAGCCCTTGGGTTCCGCAATAGAGTATGGCAATCTGTTCCTCAACTGTCATTGGTGATGCACTCCCCTGTTTGAGGATTTCCACGTTCCTCGCCCCTTTCTCAAGCACAGATTTTGTAGCTGCATCCAGATCAGACCCAAATTTTGAAAAGGCTTCGAGTTCCCTGAATTCGGCCTGAGACAGTTTCAGTGTACCTGCCACCTTCTTCATGGATTTTATCTGTGCATTTCCCCCAACACGGGATACCGAGATACCAACGTTGATGGCGGGTTTGATGCCGGCATTGAAAAGATGCGACTCAAGGAAAATCTGTCCGTCGGTGATGGAGATAACGTTGGTCGGAATATATGCTGAAACGTCGCCATCCTGGGTCTCGATGATAGGAAGCGCTGTTAATGAACCCCCTCCTTTTATGAGATGCCTGATAGATTCCGGAACGTCATTCATTTGCTGGGCTACTGCCAGTGTATCATTGATTTTCGCAGATCTTTCCAGTAACCTGGAATGCAAATAGAAAATATCACCCGGATAAGCTTCACGACCGGGTGGCCTGCGAAGCAACAAAGATACCTCCCGATAGGATACAGCCTGTTTGGAAAGATCATCATAAACAATCAAGGCCGCATTCCCGCAATCCCTGAAGAATTCGCCGATTGCAGCGCCTGCAAATGGGGCATAAAATTGCAAGGCCGCAGGATCAGAAGCCGTTGACATCACGATAACCGTATAATCCATAGCACCATGTTCCAGGAGGGTTTTGGCAATGTTGGCCACAGTCGATCCTTTTTGACCAATGGCCACGTAAATGCAATAAACCGGTTCGCCTTTCTTGTAAAACTCTTTCTGATTGATGATGGTGTCAATGGCAATGGTGGTCTTGCCAGTCTGGCGGTCACCAATGATCAATTCACGTTGGCCCCTTCCAATGGGGATCATAGAATCAATTGCCTTAATACCCGTTTGAAGTGGTTCAGAGACCGGCTGACGGTAAATTACACTGGGAGCCTTGCGCTCTAACGGCATTTCATACAATTGTCCTGTAATCGGCCCTTTGCCATCCAAAGGTTCACCCAAAGTATTGATTACACGACCCAAAAGCCCTTCACCTACCTGGATGGAAGCAATTTTATTGGATCTTTTTACACTGTCACCCTCTTTGATTTTTTCGGTAGGTCCCAAAAGGACACAACCTACGTTGTCCTCTTCAAGGTTCAAAACGATACCAGCGACCCCGCTATCGAACTCAACCATTTCATTCGATTGAACATTGGATAATCCGTAAACCCTGGCAATCCCATCGCCTACCTGCAAAACTGTACCTACTTCTTCGAGTTCGGCTACCGTTTTGAAGCCATCCAACTGTTGCTTTAAAATTTCAGATACTTCAGCAGGTTTTAATCCAGCCATAATCTTCTATTTAATTTTTAATATAACTTACCAATTCCCTTCTCATCTTTTTCAGCTGGGTGGATACAGATGCGTCCAACTGCTGATCTTCTACCTTCAGGATAAATCCTCCAAGTAAATTTTCGTCCACCATCGTCATTACCTCTGCTTTACTTCCAAAATGAACCTGGATAATTTGGTTAAATTTCTGTAATTGAGTATTATCCAATTCTATGGCAGTGGTCAGTTTGGCAGACTTAATTCCAGTTAGTTTGCTGAAAAGAGACTGAAAATTCAAACACATTTCCAACAGAAATACCTCTCTGTTGTTCTTCAATAGCAGATGAAGAAAATCCATGGTGAGCTGCTGACATTGATCCTTGAAAATCTTATTCAGAAATTCACCTTTCCCCTTTGCTTTGACAACAGGACTTGACAGTAACTCTTTAAATCTGGGTTGTGTTTGCAGCAGATGAAGCAAGAAATCGATATCCTTTTTTATATCATCCAACAAATTTCTTTCAACAGCAGAAGAAAAAAGTGCCTTTGCGTAGCGTACTGATATTTTACTTTCGTTCAATTTTTTTCGATTTGATAAACTAACAATCTGATTTTATCAGCTCCTAATTTAATTTGATGTTTTCCAAATAGTTGGCCACCAAGTCCTTCTGCTTTTTATTGTCTGAAAGATGTTCTTTTAATATTTTTTCGGCAATCTCGATAGAAAAGGAAGAGATGACCGATTTCATTTCATTCACTGCTTCACTTCTCTCCCTGGCAATGGCAGATTTTGCCTCTTCCATCACTTTATTTGCCTCAACCACAGCCACATTTTTTGCCTCCCTGACGATAGAATCTTTCAATTCCCTGGCCTCTTTTACGATTCTTTCCCTTTCCATCATGGCTTCTTTCAGCAGTTTTTCGTTACCTGCTTGTAATTTCACCATTTCACTTTTTGCAAGTTCTGCTGATTTAAGCGCTTTCTCAATTGAATCCTCCCTTGCGGAGAGCGCCGTCAATATGGGTTTCCAGGCAAATTTGCCAAGTAGCCACATCAATAGGGAGAATGAGAGCACCATCCAGAACAACAGACCAAAATCAGGCATTACAAGACCCATGGGATTGAAAATTTAAAAATTAATACTAAAGGCAGCGTTGACACTAATCTAAACAAAAAGTATCAACAAGCAAATTACCATTGCGAAGAAAGCTGCTCCTTCAATCAGGGCTGCTGAAACGATCATGTTGGAACGGATATCCCCAGCTGCTTCGGGTTGACGGGCAATTGCTTCAACAGCTCCTCCCCCAATCCGTCCAATTCCGATACCTGCACCAATAGCCGCCAATCCGGCACCAATTCCTGCTCCCAATTTCGCCAATGCAACATTGGCCACAACTTCTAAGATCACACCTAATGTAAACATATTTACTTACTTTTAAAGTTATTAAATTCCTGTGTATAAGTATTTTAAATATAAAACAAAATAATTTCAATGACTTTCACTTGCATGTCCTTCATGCTGTTCCAGAGCCATACTTATGTACAATGCCGAAAGAAGGGTAAATACATAGGCCTGAATAAAGGCCACCAACAACTCCAACAATCCCATAAAAATGGTGAACAGGATGGTAATAATAGAAACACCATAACCTGCAAACAGACTTCTCTCACCAAAAATGAAAATCAGACTATAAAAACCCAAGGCAATGATGTGACCTGCTGTAATGTTCGCGAAGAGCCGCAACATCAAAACGAAGGGCTTAGTAAAAACACCCATGATTTCGACGATGGGCATCAAAGGAATGGGAACCTTTAACCACCAGGGAATTCCCGGCGCATTTACAATGTGCATGTAATAATCTTTGGAGCCACTGAACAAAATGATGACAAAAGTGAATAGCGCCAATACCATTGTAACAGCAATATTACCGGTAAGGTTAGCCCCTCCCGGAAGTATTGGTATCAATCCCATTAGATTGTTAATCAGTATAAAGAAAAATACTGTAAGCAAATACGGAAGATATTTTCTATACTTTTCTTCGCCAATGGATGCTTTGACCACATCGTCGCGTACAAAAATTACAATCGGTTCAAGCCAACTTTGCAAACCTTTCGGGGCCCTGTCGATTCCTTCCTTGTATCGCCTGGCAATAGATGAGAAGATCAGCATTAAAAAGAGGATGCTGAAAAAAAGAGACATTACATTTTTCGTAATCGAAAAATCAAACGGCCTCTTTTCTGTGCCGTCTGAGGCTACTTCAACTACTTTTCCCTTGTATTTTGATTCTTCGCCGGCAATGCGAAAACCTGAATAACTTTCTGTTCCGTGATGGAATTTATTGGAGATAAAAAAATGAAAGCCCGATTGAGCGCTGTATAAAATTACAGGTAAAGGAATGCTTACATGGGTTTCTCCAAATTTAGCAATATGCCACTCATAAGAGTCGGCTATATGCTCCATGATCAGTTTACTTGCATTGAATTTTTCGCTGGCAGGTTCAGTACCCGCAATTTTGTGTTCCTGAGCTTTTGTCGTCAAAATTGAGGACGTACCTAGAGCATAGAGGATTATAAATATTCTAAAAGCCTTGAGCATTTCTGATTTTTTGTGCGACAAATTTAATTTTTTAATTTGAAGAATTTGGATTTTTTTTGAGAAAATTCGAAATTTCCACGACTTCAAAAATTGTGAAAGCCAAATAGAGCGTTAAAAACGTAACGACAAAGTTGATCGCGCCGGATCGGTCGAATAACAAACAAACCAGAATAAATACAAGGTAAATGAAGAGCCTCACTGACATGAGGGATAAATAGGTTGTACTGAATTTCCTGGAGTTCTGTTCTCTTGCATTCATCAGCTTCAAATGGCTGAAAACTGTCATCAACGCTATTAAACCAAATTGAAGCGGGAAGATCTTCAGATAATATTCCTTTAACAGAGTATCAAACAATATTATGGAAGCGCCGATCAAAACCAGGCTAAATAGAAATGTCTTTTTAAGGAAAAATCGTTTTTCTTTGCCAATCATATCAAAAGAAAATAAAGATGTGAGTTACTTGGAGAAAATGGTTTTAAAAAAAAGGTAGAGCGATAAAATGGCCGCGAGAATAATCAATATGATGGTGAAAATTTGAGTTTCAAAATGAAAGTAACCATCCAGCCACTTTCCTCCAAAGGCTCCAATCACAACAAGTACGATCATTTGAAAGACCAATCCAAAATACTTTGCATAGGATCTCATGTAATCAAATTTATTGTCTTCTGCCATTTTTACCATTGATTAAATCAATTTTTTGAATTCTGCTGCATGGAAGGCCAGTTCACCAATTTGTTCAATAGTGAGCGATTTACAGTTAAAGCGTGCATCGTAATATATTTCGTCAGAAAATTTAGCCCTGAAATTGTCCCTGAACTTCGACCGCTGCATATCCCTTTCCATGACAAACTTCCTGGCTTCGGCAAGCGGGATACCCTTCTGTGAACTTACAACCCCCGATTTCCACGACAGGGGCGCTTCAAGATACAAATGAAGTGATTTTGGGATGTTCCAGGCAATCGCTCCCCCGCCCCTCCCAACGATGATTACGTGTCCTTCACTAGCCAGGTGTTGAATTACATCATGGATGACTTTCTTGATGTTTGCATTTCGGACATGGTAGGTCTCAGTAAAAGAGGCTACCAGGTCTTGTAATACACCGCTTTCCCTGGCTTTAACATAACTTTCCACATCTCGCGGATTCATTTTCAGCTCCTCGGATGTTTTTAACAGGATCTCTTTGTTTACCCATTTCCATTTGGGCGCATGGCCATCCCTGACCATTTTCTTGTTTAGTTTGTTCATCAGCATCTCTGCAATGTCATTCCCCGGACAGCCGCATTCCCTGGAAATAGTTATAACCGGACCCTGATGGGCCAGTCTGGATGAAGAAAGTTCCAACCGGTCCCCCATGTACTTTAAAAATAGATTTTCCATTTCAATCAAGATAACGTTTGGTTAAATCCTCATATGAATCAATCCTTCTGTCTCTTAAAAATGGCCACCATCTTCTGACATTTTCAGAATGAAACAGGTCAACATCTGCAATAAGATTACTATCTTCAGACTCAGGTGCCAATGCCAGAAATTCACCCTGAGGACCTGCGATAAAACTATTTCCCCAAAATTTAATTCCTTGTGTATTCTTTGAATAATCGGGTTCAACTCCTGTACGATTAACAGATATTAATGGAATACCATTGGCAATCGCATGTCCTCGCTGAACTGTGAGCCACGCATCCAGTTGTCTTTTTTGTTCAGGTTCAGTGTCATTGCAGCTCCAGCCAATTGCAGTCGGATAAATCAGGATTTGAGCTCCGGCAAGCGCCATAAGCCGCGCAGCTTCAGGGTACCATTGGTCCCAGCAGACCAATACCCCCAATTTTCCTACTGAAGTTTGAATAGGCTTGAAACCAAGGTCTCCTGGTGTGAAATAGAATTTCTCATAATAGTTGGGATCATCCGGAATGTGCATTTTGCGATAAGTCCCGGCAATCGAGCCATCCTTTTCGAAAACTACCGCTGTATTGTGGTACAAACCCGCTGCCCGCTTCTCGAAAAGTGACGTAACCAATACAATCTGTAGCTTTCTGGCAAGTTCACTGTAATATTCGGAAGTATTTCCCGGAACGGGTTCAGCAAAATCAAAATTGGCCGTATCTTCCACCTGGCAGAAATAAAGGGAATCATGCAGTTCCTGCAAAACAACCAATTCAGCACCTTCCGAAGCGCATTTTGTAATACTATCGGTCAGTTTCTTCCTGTTCAACCCTTTATCAGAAGAGTTGGATTGCTGGATAAGGGCTACTTTTAGCATATCATTGATTAGTAGGTAATATTACAGTTTTAAATTACACCGAGTGGTAGCTGCATGGTTACACAGTGAAGCGATCCATGCTGCTTTATCAACGCGGAGCACTCGACACCAACTACCTCACGGTCAGGAAATGCCTTTTGCAGGCCCGTTCTGGCAATTTCATCCTTTGCAGTTGAATAGAATGGCATCAGCACTTTATTATTGATAATCAAAAAATTGGCATAGGTTGCAGGCAACCTGTTACCAGCATCGTCCTCCACATAATCAGCCATGGGAAGCGCTATCAACTCATACGGTCTTCCGTCGAGCGTTTTAAACGATCTAATCTCCTCCTCCATTTGCTTAAGCTGAAGATAATGCTCATCCGAAGGATCGCTGCATTTGACATAAGCGATGCACTTCTCATGACAAAACCGTACCAAAGTATCTATGTGGCTATCGGTGTCATCCCCTGCCAGATAACCGGAGGATAGCCACAGAATCCGCTCAAGATCAAACACTTTAATCAGAAAAGACTCTATCTCCGGTTTCGACATCTGTTGATTTCTGTTCTTTGAAAGCAGGCAGGCCTCGGTGGTAAGCATCGTTCCTAACCCATCTGTCTCGAAACTGCCTCCTTCAAAAACAAAATTCATGCAATTCATGTACCTGACATTTCCAGAGAAAAGCCCGGATTTAAACATTTGAAAAGTGATTTGATTATCCAGCCAGGCAGGAAACTTCAATCCCCAACCATTAAACTGGAAATCATACAATTCCGGGATGCCGTTGACCATCATGGTAATTGGTCCGTGGTCCCTTGCCCACGTATCATTGGATTGAAGTTCTACCAATTGCAGGTTCTTTGCCAGGGATTGATCAATCTTCAATACAACGGCGGCAGGATCAGGAGTAACAACAATTAGCTTCTCGTTTTTTAATATCTCATTGGCTAATACTATAAAACAAGCTTCTACCTCATCCAGAAGATCAATCCAATCGCTCTTTGCATGGGGCCATGTTAACATGACTCCGCTTTGCGGATACCATTCGGCGGGTAAAAATTTCGATTTGGGCGATACCATAGCAGGCAAAGGTAAATAATAATGGTCAAAACAATTATTCAAAATGTTCACACAATAAATATCCAGCCTAATTAGAAGCGCTGAAGGCAGCCAAAATTCCTTTTAGAAACTGATTGTGGTCAAATTTTTCCTCACCAAAACCCAATCTGACCACAACCAATTGCCTGGAAGGAATGATGAACACACGCTGGCCTCTATGACCTTGACATGCAAACATATCCTGAGGGACATCAGGCAAATCCCCGGAGCGATTGAGCCAAAAAAACGCACCGTATTTACCATTCGCAGCCCTGGCTGTTGTAGTTGTGTAAGACACCCATCCCTTGGGCAGGATGCTATCTCCCCTCCATACACCATCCTGCAAATACAATTGACCAAATTTGGCCCAATCCCTTGCTGTTGCGTACCCGTATGAGGAACCAACAAAATTACCATTGGCATCCGTCTCTAAAATCAGGCTGGACATTCCAATTTTTGTGGCAATTTCGCGGTACGGAAACTCAAAATATTGCTGGTCATTGTTCAATGTCTTTCTGATTATCCCTGAAAGAATATTGGTTGTACCGGAGGAGTATTTATATTCTTTATCCGGTTCTTTTTCGTAAGGAAATCCAATCGCAAACCTATAACAGTCAGGTACTTTGTAAAGCATCGTGGTAACATCCGAAAGATCGCCATAATCTTCATTCCATTTCAAACCGCTGCTCATGTGCAAAAGATCATTTATTTTTATATCCCTGCGCTTATCCTGAAGCCATTCTTCGATTGGCGCTGATGCCTGAACGGACAATTTTCCTTGTTTTACAAGTACTCCAGCCATCGCATTTACAATGCTTTTGTTCATCGACCATCCCCAAAGCCTTGTGTCCGAAGTAATAGACTGTTCTTTCCAGTAATTTTCTGCAACCAGTTTTCCTTTATAAATTACCACCACTGCGGCAGTTCTCTTCACTTTTGATCCGGGCTCATCAAAAGTCCAATCAATTGCCATTTGAAGTTTTGCTGTATTAAGTTCAGGAAATAGGGTGTCACTTCTACCCTCCCCATCTGGCCAGGGATACCTCCATGACCGTGAAATGGCCGTTTTCTGCTGCGAAGGCGTTTTCAATTGGGGAAGTTGTTGCCGTTCTGCCACCAAACAACATCCAAAACCCTCACGGTATATTGCTTTTTGTTTGGCAATTCCAAAGATTGTGGTTGTCACACTCCTCTCCTGATAATCAATTTTACTACTGGTATATTTTACAATAGAATAATCAAGATCATTCTCTTTTACACTAATTGCCTCGCGACCTGCAACAAAGATCCCTGACGCCATACATTTTGCACCATACCCCGTAGCAATGCTCAATTTCGGGTATTGGGATGTTCCTATAATAAGGATCGCAGCGACGATGAGCAGTGAAATCCAGATACTTTTTTTCATTCGAAAGTAATTCGTTTATTATGGTCAATTGGAATATTAATTTACTCAAAGCTACTGAAAAATATGGAATTTTGCAAGCAACCCTTACCCTATTATAAGGTATAACTCGCCATATATTTCCTAAAATCAAAGGATTTTTTACTTTTGATCCTTATATCCGACCGGAAACTTATGGCATCTAAAGCACAGTATATTATTATAGAAGTTGCAGATTCAGCACAAATAAGGGAATTTCATGAATTTCCGGCAGGATTGTACAAACGCGACTACAAATGGAACAGACCACTGGATGCACAGGTTGATGAGATTTTTGACAAAAACCACAACAAACAGCTCAAAAAGGGAGATATCAAAAGGTGGCTCCTAAAAGATTCTACAGGGCAATGCCTAGGAAGGATTGCGGCTTTTTATACAGAAGAATCCTATACTCAATTTGACATACCTACCGGTGGTGTTGGATTTTTTGATGCTGTCAACGACTTGAAAGTTGCAGGAATGCTTTTTGATGTGGCCAGGAAATGGTTGGCATCCCATCAGCTTCTGGCAATGGATGGTCCAATAAACCCGGGAATGCGTGATGCTTTTTGGGGATGTCTTGTGGACGGTTTTCATGAACCAGTTTTCCAAATGCCATACAATTACCCCTATTACAAGGAACTTTTTGAAGGGTATGGATTTAAGAACTATTTCAACCAATATACTTATCAGCGTACTTTTGAGGATACTTCTGACCTTCACCCGGTTCTGCACAGAACTGCCAGCAGAATATTGTCCAATCCGGATTACGAGTTCAAATTGATTGAAAAAGGAAATTCCCGATTTGCACTTGATTTTAAAATTATCTACAATCAGGCGTGGAGTAAATTTACCGGAACCAAAGATATTACAGACCAGGAGGCTTTATCGCTGCTTAAATCCATGGAACCTATTATGGATGAAAGACTTATTATTTATGGTTATTACAAAGGCGAGCCAATTGCCTTTTTTATCATGATGCCGGATATCGGTCAGATCACGAAAAAATTCAATGGTAAATTAAATTGGTTCAATAAGTTGCGATTGATTTGGGAACTTCGGGCCTGCCATAGCGTTGATAGGGTAATTGGTCGTATCTTTGGGGTAATTCCTTCTTTTCAGAACAAAGGTGTAGAAGGGGCTTTGGTCCTTTTTTTTCAGGAACAGGTACTTAAACCTTCTTTTAAATACAAAACTTTTGAACTGAACTGGATAGGTGATTTTAACCCGGTGATGATGAAAGTTGCCTCATTCATTGGAGGCTCAATATATAAAACTCATGTAACCTATCGTTTTCTGTTTGACAGGAATGCGGAATTTAAAAGGGCGCCTATCGTTAATCAATCCGGAAATATTATTTAATTATCATGTTTAGGGGGCATTAAAATGTTACTACAATTTGCACTCATTCTGGCAATGATTTTGCAGATTTTTGCTGCCATTCTTTCCATTAGGCTCACCAGGGTTACCAAATACAATTTATCCTGGATGTTGATAAGTATGGGTTTTATTATTCTTGCCATCCGTAGGTTTATCGAGTATATTCCGCTTGTATCAGATGCAATTGTCAACAGGCAAATCTTTATATGGCTGGGGATCGTTGCTTCCCTCTTCTTTGCGTTTGGCTTATTCCTTATTCAGAAAATATTTCGTTACATGAAAAAAGTCGAGGAGGAGAAAAGGGCCCTGGAAAAAGAGTTGCTCCATGCAATAATTCAAGCAGAAGAGCGCGAAAGAAAACGCTTTGCCAACGATTTACACGATGGACTTGGACCAATTCTCTCTACTGTCAAAATGTCGCTTACAACGGTTGGGCGAGGAGAAAATGACGATACCTCAAAAATGATACTTCGGAATGCAGATGCGGCAATAGATGAGGCAATTAAGAGCCTGCGCGAAATATCAAATAATCTTAGCCCGCATATCCTCAATAATTTCGGATTAACAAAAGCAATTCGTAACTTTATCAATAAAATTAACCTGACAGATACGATTCAAATTGATTTTTCGACCAACATTCACGACCAAAGATTTGAAAATGATGTTGAAGTTGTCATTTATCGGGTAATATGTGAATTGATTACCAATACGATCAAACATGCCAAAGCCAATACCATTGAAATTACAATGGTATCTGTTGGTGGCCGCTTGCATGGTACTTACCTTGACGACGGTTTAGGGTTTAACCAGGCAGATTCAATAAAAAATCCTACCGGTATGGGTTTTTCCAATATTTTGAGCAGAATAACTTCCCTTAATGGTACATTTGAGTACAACTCGGAAAGCGGAAAAGGTTTTACCGCCTCTTTTTCAATACCAATCGTTTGATGAGTCCTCTGTCAACAATTGGTTATATTCTATTCTTCAATCTAAACATAAATAACTTTGGTCAGTTTAAATTCCTTTTTTTGTCATGAGAATCCTGCTAGTAGATGATCATAACCTATTCAGAAATGGCCTTAAAATGCTTATTGATACAATACCAGGGTATTGTGTAACAGGAGAAGCATCCAATGGAAAGGAATTTTTGGAGAAAATTGCAAAGGAAAAATTTGATGTCGTTTTGCTGGATATTGAGATGCCTGAACTCAATGGCATTGAAGCCGCAAAAATTGCAATTCAAAAAAACAAAGACTTGAAAATTATCACTTTGACCATGTATGGGGATGAAGAATATTTTGACCAGATGATTAAAGCCGGCGTAAAAGGATTTCTTTTAAAAAACTCTGATCTTCATGAAGTTAAAACTGCTGTTGATGTGGTGTACCAAGGTGGGACCTACTATTCACAGGAACTGATGCAGAACATACTCAAAAATTTAAAACAGGTAAAAGTGTCCAAAGCGAATAATTTAGAATTTTCTGCCCGCGAATCAGAAATTCTCCATTTGATTTGCGAAGGCTGCTCTAACCAGATCATTGGTGAAAGATTATTTATCAGCAAAAGAACTGTCGAAAAACACCGTGCCAACCTGTTGCTCAAAACGGACAGCAAAAATACCGCCGATCTGGTAATTTACGCTATTAAGAACCATATTGTCACCCTGTAATAAATTGCCTAAACCCTTTAGGTATTAATACCCATCACTTTTAGGGTTACTACCCATTCTATCAGCATTATTACAACGTAAATTTGATGTTTGAAAGAAGATCCAAACACTAAGTTTATTTTGTCCAAATGGGAAGATTACATGAACGGTTGTGTGAAGACTTGCGTTGTTTAGAAGGGTTAAATTCATGCATGAACTGTGGTGTCTGTACTGCTATTTGCCCTTCAGCAGAATTTTACCATTATGATCCCCGCATTATTTGTGATACAGTACAAAGTACTGATGATGAATTAATAGAACAGCTGCTCAAAAGCGATACCATCTGGTATTGTGGTGAGTGTATGTCGTGCAAGACCCGATGTCCGCGTGGAAATACTCCGGGTCTGCTGATCATGGCACTCAGGAAATTGTCCCAGGAGTTGGGATATTTTACCGATTCAGAAAAGGGCCGGCAGCAGTTTGCTATTCGACGTGTCATTGGAGACTCAATTCTTACTACCGGCTATTGTATGCGGCCAATGCTGGTAAATCCACAAAATCATCCAGAGCAAGGCCCTGTGTGGGAATGGGTTTACAATAATTTAACTGAAGTAATGGATAAGGTTGGGGCCAACTACATGAAGGATGGGCCAGGTGTTTTACGGCAAATTGCCCCAGCGGTTTTAGCCGAAATCAATGAAATTTTTAAAGTTACGGGCGGGCAGGATTTTTTTCAATGCATTGAAAAATTTTCTTTAGATAAAGCAAATGAAATGGGCCTTATTGCCGGAGAGCGCGGGAGTGATAATGCCTACTTTTCTGAGGTATATACTAAAAACAGCGGTAATCACCACTAAATACAGGTATGGAACAAGCGGGAAAAAAACGAATTTGGGGAGAATACCAGAAAGATATTGCAGAAGATCATTACTTCTACGTGAGGAGCTGTATCCGGCAAACCTTTTTTCCGGGTTCGGAAACAACTTTTCTTAGAATTCTTCGGGATGAACTATTTAAAGATGTGTTTGAGGATGCAAGACATACGACCTGTACCGGGATTGGGTACCACACTGATATTGTCCCGTTTGAAACCACCATGACCATAGCGGCACGACATTTTGCACTGATGACGGAAGCCGGATATGTTAATTTCGTCCCATCCTGTGTTACCTCTTTTGGAATCTATACGGAAATACTTGATACCTGGAAACATTTCCCTGAAATGGAGGCGAAGGCCAGGGATTTTTTGTGGACAGCCACCCGTCGTGAATTCAAAGTGCCTGAAAATCTATCACATACATCGGATATCATCTATAAATTCAGAAATCAGTTAGCCGCCTCGTCAAAACATCATTTGATTGATAAAAATGATGGTAAACCATTAAAAGTTGTCGAACACATAGGATGCCACTATGCCAAAATGTTTCCCAAATGTGGTATTGGCGGTGCCGAATTCCCAGCTGTTTTAAGTGGGATGGTAGAAGCATGGGGTGGAGAAGTAATCGATTATCCCGAAAGGAGGCATTGTTGTGGCTTTGGCTTCCGGCAATATCTGATCAGAGCCAACAGGGGCTATTCCATGTCCAACTCAAAAAAGAAATTTGAATCCATGCAGCCATATCAACCCGATTTTATAGTAGCCAATTGCCCCGGATGTGCCATGTTCCTGGATCGTTGGCAATATACGATCGCCGAGATGGAAGGGACCACCTACAATGAATCGGGCAAAGGAATCCCGGTATTAACGTACGAAGAGATGGCAGGTTTGGTATTGGGGTATGATCCATGGGTGATGGGAATGCAAATGCATCAGATATCCGTTGAACCGCTGCTTGATAAAATTGGGATCATTTACGACAAGAAAGACAAATACTTAGGATCAAAAGGACAATATATTGGAGTACCCCAACAACCTCTTTTTCTTCTGCAGTAAACATTCCCGTGCAATGTTTTAAAGCGAAATGGAATAAGTTATTCTTTTATATATCTGAAAATAAATACATTAAATTATATTTCAAATGAACAAAACAATAGTGATCGTGGGTGGGGGACCCGCTGGCCTGGAGGCAGCAGCGGCATTGGGCTCATCACCACACCATGTTTTGATTCTTGAAAAAGAGCATGAGACAGGAGGAAAATTAAAAAACTGGCATCACCTGTTTCCAAACTTTGCCGATGCTTTCGAGATACTAAAATCACTTGAAAAGACTCTGCCTTTAAACAATCCGGAGGTAAAATATGACAGTAATGTTTGCAAAATTGAGCAAATGGACGGTAAACTGCTCGTTTTACTGAATAAGGGTGAGAAAATCAATGCAGATGCGGTTTTACTGGCTACCGGATTTGATCTGTTTGATGCGCACAAAAAAGAAGAATACGGATATGGTATCTATAAAAATGTTGTAACCTCCTTCGAATTGGAAGAAATGTTCAAAATTGGATCATTTCCGGACCATTTAAAAGATGGCATGCCAAAAAAAATTGCCATGGTCCACTGTGTCGGATCACGCGATAAAAAGGCCGGAAACCTGCATTGTTCAAAGTTGTGCTGTATCACGGGTGTAAAGCAGGCGATTGAACTTCGTAAGCACTTGCCTAATAGCAGTGTATACAATTTTTACATGGATCTTAGGATGTATGGCCAGCATTTTGAGGAGCTGTATCAGGAAGCGCAGGAGGATTATGGCATAACATTTATAAGGGGAAGGGTCTCAGAAATAGCTGAAAATTCAGAAGGAAGTTTACAGGTAAAAGCCGAAGATACTTTATCGGGCAGACCGATGAAAATGGTTTTCGATATGGTTGTTTTGCTGCTTGGGATGACCCCTGCATCAAGTACAACGCCAATCTCCGTGTCATTGGGGCTTCCAAGGACCAACGCTGGTTTTCTGTCACCGTTACATCAGCACATAGCTGCCAACGAAACATGCATTCCCGGACTCTTCCTGGCTGGGACGTGTCGGGAACCACTCTCTTTACAGGAATCGATCACGGATGCCAGGGCTGCAGCCTTCAAAATTATTGAGTGGCTAAAATTGAAAGATAATAATTGAATTATGAGCAAATGGGGGTTTACAGCGATTAAGACAAACCAATCGGACCTGGACCTGGTGGATCATGGATTGATTGCAACGATAGGAAATCTTGAACCATCCATCTTCTGGTGCATTGGTTGCGGCAGTTGTTCCGCTACCTGTACCTCAGCACAATTCAACAATTTTAATCCGAGAAGGATCATACATGCTATCAGATCCGGTCATGTCAAATACATTACAGATGAAGTTGATAAGTGCCTGTTGTGCGGTAAATGTCAAATGGTGTGTCCGCGTCATGTGAATACCAGAAATATAATTCTAAATGTAAAACAAATCACAGGACAAAATGCGATTTGATTATTTTGTTGTCCCATTTTGCTTTGGCTTTGGTTATTTGATCATCATCCTGGTATTCAAATATGGCCGATGGATCAGGGAACTGGGGGAAGGTACTGCCCTAAGAATATTTAAATCCCTGTTAAGCAGAAAGACGCTACAAGCTTTGAGTGAGATATTTCTGGAATGTCTGGTTCACAGGAAGGTTTTCAGGATAAACCTGCTTTTGGGGTATATGCACATGAGCCTGGCTTTAGGGTGGTTTCTGCTGATTGTCATTGGAAAATTCGAGGCATCTTATTTTACCGGGGAGTTCACAAATGAATTTTATTTCCCCATCTTCTTTCGATTTTTTGAGTTAAACCCTCACCGCACATTTGCTTTACAATTTTTCAATGCCCTCATGGATTTATTGCTTCTTTTTATTCTGTCAGGCGTTGCTTTAGCGATATATAAACGTTTCAAATCCAGCGCAATGGGCATGAACAGTAGTACAAGGCACACTTCCGGCGACAAATGGGCCCTGGCGCTTCTTTGGATGATATTCCCGTTGCGGCTGCTGGCCGAAAGTTTAACGGCAGGGTTCGCCGGAAATGGAAGTTTCCTTACCCAACCGCTGGGCAATTTACTGGGGATGATATTCCCGGTCAGGAGTCTGGCAACACCCTTTTGGTGGGGTTATTCCATCGTTTTGGGCGGTTTTATGGTTGCACTGCCCTATTCGCGTTACATGCACATCCCAACTGAGATATTCCTCATTCTTCTGAAAAATTGGGGTTTTAGACCTGGGGAATCTATTTCAGGTGTGGTCGCTTGTGAACTTTATTCCTGCTCGAGGTGTGGTATCTGCATAGATAGGTGCCAAATGGATCCTGCCATCAACAAAAAAAACCAGATGGTCTATTTCCTAAGGGAATTGAGAGCAGGCAATGAGGTCACTCAAATGGCACACAATTGCTTGCTCTGCGGCCGATGTCAGGAGATATGTCCAGTAGGATTAGATCTGACCAACCTACGCATGATAAGTAGAAAACCAAAGGGTAGTTTCCACATCAATCCAAGCAGTTCCCCATCTATTCCGGTCCATTCATCAACAAACGTTCTTTATTTTGCGGGATGCATGGGAAGTTTAACACCCGGTATTGGAAGGTCTATGGAGGTGATCCTTAAAGAATCCGGTGAAAATTACCTCTTCCTCGATAAGGAAAAATCCTATTGCTGCGGTCGTCCGTTGAAACTCGCAGGTCATATGGAGGAAGCAGAAAAGATATCACAGAATATCAAAGAGGCAATTGTCTCTTCGGGTGCGCATACCTTGGTCACCTCCTGCCCTATTTGTTACAAAAGCTTTAAGGATGATTACAGATGTAATTTAAGGGTTTTGCACCACAGCGAGTATTTATTGGAGATAATCCAAAGCAGGTTGATTTTAATCGAACCCGGAAATCAACGGTTCGTTTACCACGATCCTTGTGAATTGGGCAGAAAGTCAGGAATTTACAATCAGCCCAGGGAGATACTTGACCTATTAGGAAATATAACTAATGTTGAAGAAGCTTATGGAAAATCTATGTGCTGTGGAGGAAGCGTGGGGCATCTGAGCATCTCAATGGACGAACGTGAACAGATACAGAAGTCAACTTCAATTTACCTGAATCAGAACAATCCCGATTGCATAGCAACAGCCTGCCCCCTTTGCAAAAAAAGCCTGGCAAAGTATTCTGAAAGCCAGGTAAAAGATATCGCGGAATTGGTCGCTGAGAATATGATACAATCAAATTTCAAATACCATAGGACCAGAAAGTCAAATCCCGCAAAGGTGGCTGGAATTGTAAGCTGATTAGTCCCTCCTGCCCATGTAAATGGAGATGTAATACAACAAAGTAGCCAATGATCCTAAAGCTGCAATGACATAAGTATATCCTGCCCATTTCAGCGCATCTTCGGCATTTTCATGTGTCTGGGCAGTAGTAATACCACTGGTTTTCAGCCAGACCAAAGCCCTGTTGCTTGCATTTATTTCAACAGGTAAAGTAATGAAACTAAAAAGTGTTGTCATGGCAAAAAGGAAAATGCCGAAAAGCAGAAGGGCCGGAAAGGTATTGATTAGCAGAATGCCACCTAACAGAATCCATTGCATATACCTTGAGCTGAAACTGACGGCTGGTACAAGGGATGAACGCAAACCAAGCCATGCATATGCCTGGGCGTGTTGAAGGGCATGTCCGGTCTCGTGGGCCGCAACTGCTGCTGCTGCCACATTTGTACCATAATAGACCTCCTCACAAAGGTTTATCGTTTTATCTGCCGGATTATAATGATCAGTCAACTCCCCTTCAACCGATTCAATTTTGACGCCATAAATATTATTATCACGTAACATTTTTTCAACCACCTCTTTCCCTGACAAGCCGTTTGCTGTAGGTATCCTGGAATATTCGGCAAACCTGCTTTTCAATTGATGGCTAACCAACCAGCTGGCCAATGCAAACCCAATAAAAATTATCCAGATCATAACTTTGTTTTTAAATTTTTGTCATTGATAAACTAAACAGCAAAAAGTAAACCAAAAAATCAGCGTGCAAATTTGTCAGTAAGCTATACTGTTTTATCCGTTAAACCATCCATTTCAGAAACCCCACCGGATAAAATAAATTTCATGGCCTCGGCCGGTGAGATGTTTAATGGCTTGATCCTTTTGGCGGGAACGATATATAATATTCCGGAGATATTGTAAGACAGTGGAAAATAGACTGCTGCCTTACCCTCCATGCCCATTTCATCCATTTTATCGTTGGTCAAAAAACCCATTCTCCATATATCATTCTGCTCATCTACCAAAACAACCACCGGACGATGGAATTTCTTCTCTTTCCCAACAAAAGCGGAGAAAAGATCCTTGAATGATGTGTAGATCAAGCGGAGGATTGGTGTCCTGTTTAAAATTCTATTAATGAGTAATTTGACTGGTCTGGCAAAAATTGTTTCCCCAATTATTCCCAAAAATACAAGCAAAACTACAATGATTAATATGCCTAGACCCGGAACGCTCAGCTGAAAATATTTCTCGAGGTAGGTACTTAACAAGCCATCGGTCAACTGGAATAGCAAGAATACAATATAGACAGTGGCTGCAAGTGGTGCGATCAGCAACAATCCCTGTAAAAAATAGGTACCCAGACGCTTCATAACGTGGATTTGGTTTTGATGCAAAGATAATCAAAACCAAATCCACTTATATAAAATCCGTGTACCCTGAGTGGTAATTTAACAGCGAAGAAGGTAGTGTCCTGGCATCATTCTGCCCGTCGCACCTGAAATTCGTTTGCCTTGATCATCGTTAACAACATCTTAAACGGTACAATTGTCTCTACTGCATGCACTTTGCCTGCAGGTAGGATGAGACAATCGCCCAATACCATTTCAAATTGTTTTTCTTCAATGGAAAAAGTACACGATCCATCCAGTATCTGTACCAAGGCATCAAAAGGTGCAACATGCGGACTTAATCCCTGACCTGCATCAAAAGCGAAAAGGGTAACTGTTCCAACTGATTTTTTAATAATCGTTTTGCTTACAACCGCATCTTCAGAATAGGTTATATCATTGGCCATGTTAAATATTTTTGCTGAATCCATTGTGTAAATTTATTTTATAAGATTTTAATTATTAAGTGTATATAAATATGTATTAAACCCATTGTTCATTTAATATTTCACCTTTGATACTGACAGTTACAGCCTTAACCGGAACTTTTCGGGCCGAACGTTGTACCGCCATTTGTACCAATTGAAGCAATCCTCCGCAACATGGCACTTCCATAATCAGGACTGTAATCGTGTTAACTTTTGATTGCTCTATTAAATCGATCAGTTTTGTCAGATAGATTTCTTTCCCTTGATCCAATTTTGGACATGCAATTACCAAAGATCTGTTTTTTAACCAATTGAAATGGAAATCCCCCAATGAGAATGCGGAACAATCGGCTGCTACCAAAAGATCGGATCCCTGAAAATAGGCAGCTGCGGGATTAATCAAGTGCAACTGCACAGGCCATTGCCGCAGCTGGGAAGCCGCCGGTACTGTTTGCGTATTTCCGACAGGCTTAAGTGACGAAGGATCGAAAATGACAGTCTGCGATCCCGGACAACCACCACCGCAGGATGGATTATTCGCAGGTGCAACTGTTTGATGCACTGCATTTTTTACATTTTGAACTGCAAAAGATAAAATGGCTTCATGTTCAATCAAATAACCCATTCCTTGTTTCAGGTAGAAAGTTTCATTGTGCTCCTTTAGGTGCCTCAAATGTGCGACAACTGTATTTAATCCCTTTCCAACCATTGCTTCCATGACCTTTAGCTCATCATAGGGTTCGGCCTCCCTTTGTTCTATCGTTATGGCGCCTTCCGGGCAATGACCAATGCATGCCCCAAGTCCATCACACATCAATTCGCTCACCAGCCTGACTTTTCCATCAATAATCTGCAATGCCCCTTCATGACAATTTGGCACACATTCACCGCAACCGGTGCACTTTTCTTCATCAATTTTAATAATATCACGCTTCATTTGTAATCGTTTTATAATAAGCATTTTCCATTTAACCGGTGGAGGTAATTAAAACTTTCAGCAACAAAAATAATATATTGAGGGAGCTTAATCTGTAACATTTGTTACATTTACGGTAGAATATGTCACCATGTACCCTATTTTGTTGAACTCACCGCTTTTTAGAGGATTGACCGCCGAAGAACTTTCACTGCTTTTCGGACAGGTTAAGCACCAGGTCCGCCATTTCAGGGCAGGCGAGCTCCTGGCCCAGGCAGGTGATCCTGTCGAAAAAGCCCTGCTCCTGATGGAAGGCAGACTTCAGGGTGAAATGGTTGATTTCGCTGGTAATTCCCTTAAAATAGAGGAGTTAGAACCTCCTCAAATGGTAGCTGCAGCCTTTCTATATGGCCCCAAAAGCAAATTTCCGGTTTTTTTAAGTGCCAAAACTGACGGAATGCTTTTGATTATCCACAAGAAGGATTTTACTGATATGCTTTCATTTGATGTACGGGTAATGGTTAATTACCTGAATATTGTATCGGGAAAGGCTCAATTTTTGACTGGAAAAATCACCTTCTTATCCCTGAAATCGATCAGGGAGAAGATCGCCTACTTCATAATGCAAAGGATGAATAAAAGCGGGAATACCCATGTCCCCATCGACCAGACTCAGACAAATCTGGCAGATCTTTTTGGCGTTACACGTCCTTCCTTGTCCAGGACCATCATGGAGATGGAAAAACAGGGTATTTTTATCTGGTCCAGGGATCATATTGTGATAAAAGATCAAAGAAAATTTAATTCAATTCTTGGTAGATATCCATGTTGACATCCCATCTTGATATTTTTATTCAAAAGATGAACAACCTTGGAAAAAAAGGAATTCCATTCTTGTTTATTATTGATTATGAGATGAATAATCCTGTTATTCACACTTTCCGCGAAGCTGCGAAGGAGGGAATATATTTTTCGGTACATGGTCGACGCAACAAAAAAAAATCAGTTTTGGATGAATTGAAGTTAGGATTCAATAAAAAAGTCATTGACTTCCCGTTTTATCAAAATGCCTTTCAAAAAGTTCTGAGACAGATTTATCTGGGCAATACGTTTTTGCTTAACTTGACTTTCCCAACGGAAATAGAGACCAACTGGAGCCTGGAACGAATATACGCTAAAAGCAATGCCCCCTATCGGTTGCTGTTTAAAGATAAGTTTGCTGTCTTTTCGCCGGAGTGCTTTGTCCGGATATCCAAGGGGGAAATTTCCTCCTTTCCCATGAAAGGAACCATTGATGCAGCCATCGAACATGCAGTTGACATTATTATGGCAGACGAAAAGGAGAAAGCAGAACATGCCACTATTGTTGACCTGATTCGCAACGACCTATCCATGGTCGCAAACAATGTTCATGTTAAAAGATACAGGTATTTAGATGAAATTGTAACCCATGACAAGCGGTTGCTACAGGTCAGTTCTGAAATTTCCGGGATATTACCAACAGATTATCAATCAAATATAGGATCTATTGTCTGCAAGTTATTACCGGCAGGATCCATTTGCGGGGCTCCTAAAGATTCTACATTGAAAATAATCAAAGAGGTTGAAGGGTACCAAAGAGGATACTACACCGGTGTTTTTGGGATCTTTGACGGGAAAAATCTGGACTCGGCTGTTATGATTCGTTTTATAGAACAGATAAACGGAAAATTGTTTTACAAAAGTGGTGGAGGAATTACCATACACAGTGATCCTGAAAAAGAGTACAATGAATTAATCGATAAAATATATGTTACAGCTCATTGAAACAATCTGTTATGAAAACGGGGCGTTTCACCGGATTCCTCTTCATGAGGAGCGGATGAACCGTTCCAGACGGCATTTTCTTGGGGTATGTGCCCCAATTTTCCTATCTCAGTTCCTGAAGGCACCGGAGAACGTGAAAGGTGAAAAGCTACGCTGCAGGATAACCTATACGGATGAAATAGAAAACATTGAATATGAGTCTTATATATTCAAAAAGATTGAAAGTCTGAAATTAGTTGAAGGGAGTGCGATTGACTATTCCTTCAAATACAAAAACAGGGATTCGCTGAATCTATTGTTGGAAGATCGGGGTAATCAGGATGAAATATTGATTGTCAGAAACGGATATATCACCGACACCAGTTTTACCAACATAGTTTTGCTTCAGAATGGTTATTGGTATACGCCTGCATTGCCCATACTAACAGGAACAAGAAGGGCCGAGTATTTGTTTCAACGAAAGATCTTTCCACGTAACATCAGGCCCGGGGAGTTAAAATATTATGAAGAAGCCAGGTTAATCAATTCGATGCGTTCGATGAAAGAGTCCGCACCAATCCGGATTAAAGATATTTATTAACAGTAAAAGGGGCGGATGGATTTTCCCGGCCCTTTTGCTGTTAATAAACACCGTTTTAAAACGCCAACCCTATGCTTATGCCACTGCGTAGCCAGGGATATGGCATTGATTTGCCACTGACATCGACCTGGTCGGAGCCATTCCTCGTGACTTTGATTTTACTGGAAAGAAAGGATGGTAATTTATCTACATTTTCCCTAACTCCACTTTCGACCTTATCAATCATGATGGTATTCGGGGATTTTACAATCGCAGTTACATCTGCCAGACCGCCTTCAATTCCCAGGAAGTAGAAATCAATGCACAACCTTTTGGCTATCAAGAATTGAACGCCCCATTGTATCCCAAAATTCAAAGTGTTTCCTTTAACATCGTATTTTTCATCATATTGTGTGGTAACGGCTGGAAATCCCTCTGTGATTGTCCTGTGATTATTTGCCTTGGCAGCGATTTTCTGGTATTTTAGGTATGGCGAAAAATAAAAACCAACGGGCCTGACATGGTGTCCTGCATAATGACGGTAAGCGGCCCGTACAGACATGATGCTGAATTCATCATTGGAAATCACGTTATCCGGTGAAGAGTTCAGATTATACTTATTGGCAAATGATTTCGGCGATGCAAGACCAACACCGAGTAAAAAAGAGCTTTTAGGACTAAATTTACGCTCAAACTCAAATGACAGAGAGTTGAAAATCAGGTTCTCCGGTAAAAATTTAATTACATTTTTGCGCATTTGTGGAATAGTATCCTGATTAATTGATACTTCCTGTCCTACAACGCTAATGGAGAAAAGCAGGAATAATAAAAATAATGTTCTGGTTTTCATTGCTTAGGATTTTAATATTTTGAACTAAAATTAGTAATATTCAAACAAAATACAAGCTTTTCGGTAGACACTATTTATCTTCCGTCAACTCGTTCGCAATCAATTCAGCCTGCTTCAATACCGTTTCGGTAGCCAGCATCTGCATATCGGGCGGATAGCCATATTTGCGGAGAATCCGCTTGACCGCCACTTTTAACCTGGCTTTCACACTCTCTTTGATGGTCCAGTCGATAGAGGCATTCTGCCGGATCGTTTCGGTCAATACGACTGCCAACTCCCTCAATTTATCCTTCTGCATCAACTCCCTGGCGCTTTCGTTGCTCGAAACAGCGGTATAGAAGGCGTATTCGAAGTCGCTCAATCCCAGATGCTTTGCCTCCGAATCCATCTCGACAATCTCCTTACTCAGGTGGATGAGCTCATCGATCACCTCGGCTGCAGTCAAAATTTTGGCATGGTACCTTTTGATGGCATCTTCGAGCATCACCATCAGGGTTTTGCTCTTTACCAGGTTCTTTTTGGCCCTCGATTTGATCTCTTCGTTCAACAATTTTTTAAGTACTTCGAGGGCAATGTTCTTGTGCTCCATCCCCTTCAACTCCATCAGAAATTCCTCTGAAAGAATAGAAATATCCGGCTTTTTGATCCCTGCCGCATCAAAAACATCAATTACCTTTTCCGAGACCAGCGCCTTGTCGATCACCTGCCGGATGGTCGTTTCGATCTCCTCGTCGGTTCGACCCATGCCGGTGGCGTCAAACTTGGCCAGCCGGGCTTTCACTGCCTGGAAGAAGGAGACTTCATCTTTGGCATCCATCGCCTGATCGTGCGGAATGGCAATGGCAAAAGCTCTGGAAAGGGCCGTAACTTCGTTGATGTACCGCTTTTTGCCCTCGTCCAGCCCTAAAATATGTTCTTCTGCAGCCAGAATCATTGATAATTTTTGCGATGTTTCCGCCTCAAAATAGTGTTCATAGGCAAAATTGTGGAATAGCTGCGAAACCACCTCCAGTTTCTCCAGCATCAGCTGCACCGCCTGCTCCTGAAGAATGGTCGGATCACCCTTCCCGCCCGAATCGGCATAGAAAGAGAGTGCTTTCTTCAGATCGGCAGCAATGCCCAGGTAATCGACGATCAGCCCTCCCGGTTTATCCAGGTAAACCCTGTTCACCCGCGCAATGGCCTGCATCAGGTTGTGCCCCTGCATCGGTTTGTCAATGTAGAGGGTGTGCAGACTGGGAGCGTCAAAGCCGGTTAGCCACATGTCGCGGACAATGACCAGCTTCAACTCATCCTCAGGATGTTTCATCCGCTCGGCCAGGGCCCTGCGCTGCTCCTTGGAGGTATGGTGCTTCGAAATCTTCGGACCATCGGATGAGGCGGAGGTCATCACCACCTTGATGGCGCCTTTGCTCAGATCAGCAGAATGCCATTCGGGCTTTAGGGCGACAATTGCCTCGTACAGATCGGCTGCAATCCGGCGGCTCATGGTCACGATCATCCCTTTTCCTTCAAAGACCTCCTGCCGCTGACCGAAATGGGTAACAATGTCCTTTGCGATGTTGGCTATCCTGTTCTCACTGCCGACCAATGCTTCGAGCTGGGTCCATTTGGCTTTGGCTTTCTGGGCATTGGAATTAGGAGACAGAGACGCCATGCCTGGCGTCTGTACATCTTCCTGATCAAGCTCGGAGTCAAGTTCTTCTACCAGCCTCCTTCCCTCTTCGCTCAGGTTCACTTTGGCCAACCGGCTTTCGTAATAGATCCGGACGGTAGCCCCGTCCTCTACGGCCTGGGCGATATCGTAGATGTCGACATAGTTGCCGAAAACGGCCGGCGTATTGACATCGGTATTTTCGATGGGCGTTCCGGTAAAACCCAGGTAGGTGGCATTGGGCAGCGCGTCGCGCATGTATTTGGCAAAGCCATAAACGATCTTCTTCCCTACCACGTTGCCCTGCCCGTCTTTGGCATCGATGGTCTTCGCGCTGAAACCATACTGGGTGCGGTGGGCTTCGTCGGCGATGACTACAATGTTTTTGCGGTCGGAAAGCTGTTCATAGACATTCCCCTCCTCCGGCTGGAATTTCTGGATGGTGGTAAAGATCACCCCGCCGGAGGCCACTTTGAGCAGCTCCCGCAACTGGTTCCGGTCTTCTGCCTGGACGGGTTCCTGCCGGAGTAGCTGTTTGGAATCGGCAAAAGTGCCGAACAGCTGATCGTCGAGATCATTCCGGTCGGTGATGACCAAAATGGTCGGATTGTCGAGGGCCAGGACGATTTTGCCGGTGTAGAAGACCATCGACAGCGATTTTCCGCTGCCCTGGGTATGCCATACCACGCCACCCTTGCGGTCGCCGAAGGGTTGTTTTTTTACATCCGGGAGGCCGTAGGTTTCGGGGGATTCCTGGATGTTGCCTTCTGTAGAGACAAGGCATGCCTTGTCTCTACGCGAATATCCTGATGCGCGGAGGGTAGATTCGACGGCACGGTTGACGGCGTAATATTGGTGGTAGGCAGCCAATATCTTCACCGTTGAAAGGGTGGTGATCCCGGTTTTCGGGTCCTCCCTCTTCGATTTTTCGAACACGATAAAATGGCGCACCAGGTCTAAAAGGGTTTCCTTGTTCAGCATTCCCCTGATTAGTGTCTCCAGCTGACTGACCAGGTGGGAGGCTTCCGTTTTGCCGTCTGCGGTTTTCCAGGCCATGAAACGGCTGAACCCGGCGGACAAGGAGCCTGACTTCGCTTCCAACCCATCGGAAATTATATTGAAGCCATTGTAGGTAAACAGCGCCGGTACAATGGCCTTGTAGGTCTCTATCTGCCGGAAGGCCGAGTGCAAGGTGGCATTTTCGTCTGCGGCATTTTTGAGTTCGATAACCGCCAACGGAAGGCCATTCACAAACAGGATAATATCCGGACGTTTGTTCTGGTTGTTGGCGACGATGGTGAACTGGTTAACCACCAGAAATTCATTGTTATGCGGATGGTTGAAATCAATCAGCCAGACCCTGTCGCCCCGGTCGTTGCCCTGCATGCGTTTGGTTACCGGGATTCCTTCGGTAAGCAGCCTGTGGAAAGTTTCGTTGTTGGCAAGCAGTTCGGGTGAGGCAATGCGTTGCAGCGTTTTGATGGCTTCATTCTGGGTCTCTGCCGGAATACCCGGATTGATTTTTCGAATGGCCTTGGTAAGACGACCCAATAACAAAACCTGCTCAAAGGAATCACGTTCAGGAGAATGACCATCCGGTGCGATATCCGGACCATAGAGGTAGTGGTAGCCTAGTGATTCGAGGCGTTGGATGGCAAGGAGTTCAATATGATTTTCGGTTATACGGGTCATGTTCAAAACAAACTCAACTGTTGGGTATTTATTTTGGGTGGATAAAAAGCTCCAATTATTATGAATGGGCTTGGAGAAACATAGTGATGTAATTTTGTTGTACCCATGAAAAAATACAAATCTCTTTCCATGAACATAAAATCAAAATATTTCTCTTTAACCTTTTTGCAAGCTATTTCTTCATCACCGCCTGCATTTTTAAGACATTTCCAATATAAAGCACCCAATTCCCAGTCTTCAATCATAATGGTTCTCTCAACATTATCATCTGTGGTAAAAACATATGAGAATTTATATGGCAGTTTATTTACTACATTAAAAATAGTTTTTGTATCCTCTAAATCAAACAAATTGCCCTGTGCCTGATTTGCAGAAATTGCATCCAATTTCGTTTTATTCCATTCTCTATCACATGGTTCCCATATAAAATCGAAAACAGTCTTAGGTTTTACTATAGCTATAGAGGTACATTTTTGCCTGTTCTTTGCATCCGCGATCAGATCAGATAAGTTCGTACAAATATTTTTCAAGGAAATTTCTTTTCTAAACGCCCAATTATCTTTTGTATCAACTTTTTCTAAAAGATTTATTTCTTTATCTAAATCAGAAGGTCGATAACTTTCGGGTCGAAAGTCAGAAGTGTTTTTCACTAGATCCAATTCAATCCACTGCCATTTTTCGTAACGGTTTTGATAGTCCAATTTTCGAAAGGGTACAGGAAATATTCGTATCCAAGAGCCATCTTCACGAAACCCGGCAGTGCATACCAGTTCATCATATTTCTCTGATAAAGCAGGATATGTTTTAACAGTAATGAGAACTTTGGTTAATGCCATTTACAGTGCTTTAAAAGTGTAATTTATATCAGGCAACTGCATTAAGGCATTTGCAACTCGCGTTCGATGACATTGCAAGGGATTTTTCTCGAAACAAGTTAAGGCAACTCGCTTATCTTTAGCAATCATTTCCTTAACCTTTAATAAAGCAATGTAATTATTTTTTAATGTTGTTTTTTCGTAATCCTGAAATAACGTATCATAATCATTCTGAGAGTGCAATTCTTGTCGTTTATCTGATTCAATTCCAAGCTCTGGTACATGCACATAACGGATTCCAACCCCATCACAGGCTTTTTGTAACTGGCTTTTAGAGAACCCATATTTTTGACTGAAAGCATTTTTACGAACATCGCACAGAACATGCACATCATTAATAATAAGCTTATTTATATATGATTCGAGCGAAATGCCCTCATATCCAATACAGAATAATTGTGGTTCGCTGAATGATCTTTTCTGGGTTTCAACCAGGGCTAATTCTCCCACATTTAACAGCTCGTGAGCGATTGAACTCTTAGTAGCGTAAAAAGGATACTTCTGGTACGTATATCTGATTAAATCCTGCTGACTTAGTTTGCCAAAATTTTCCTTAACCTCAATTAATGCCTGCCTGTCGAAAATATCGAGCATTGCTAAATAATTTTCCGTTTGTTTTAGTTTAATAAATCGTCCATTAGGCTGATCTGTAATCTCCAAATAGCCGTATTTTTGCATAGTAGATAAATCTTGATTGGCCTGAAACGAAAAACATCCATACCGATAAGGAATAAAGTCGAAGGACCTAACCATTTGTGCACGGGTAAACAAAAACAAATACTTTTGTAAACTTTTTGCCGTAAGCCGTCCATTAAACAGCTCCAATAGTGCCAGTAAAATTTTTCTTCTGTAGTACAACATATAACAAAAGTACGAAATATTTGTGCTCTGAATCAACTATGTTGTGTGGTTATTTAGTCACTGTTATATTATTCCATGACTTCTCTATTTGCAATACAGTATTTTTCTGCCTCTTTTATCCAGTTTTCATACCAATACCAGGTTTTAGCTACCTGTACTCCAAATCCCTTACCACTTGCTTTTGCTTCGAGGTCTTGCCAAAGACAAGTATGAGTGTGCATACTAAAACGACTAAACCCTCTTTCTTTCATTTTTTCAATTACAGTACTTGGTAGATACTTGGGTTTTTCACGATCCCTTATTATTCTGTATTCCCTGTTTAATCCCTCTGCTTCAGGTGAATCAGCACTTATAAACTCAATAACCTTATCAGCCTGACCTTTATTATTGGCCGTTTTAGGCACATACAATACCCGGTAAGAATATTGTGGATTATTATAATCATCCTCTGAAATTGAATCATCAAATCCACCAATGTATTGTGAAATATTTGCGGGCAAGTCAGAGAACTCTTTCAATTGATCGGCATGTTCTTCCGAAATGGAAGAAAATTGAAGAGAAAAGGAAAGATACTTATCAATAGCATATTCTTGCCCAAAAAGTGATTTGATGTAATGGTTGTAATTGAGACAACATGCTTGAAATCTTGCGCTTAAATAATCATCAATTTTTGTTGTCATTTGATGTTCAATCTCATGTCTTAGACCTATTAAAAATCGCAGATTTTCTTTTGGCACTCTTTCTATTGGACAATTCTCATCATTCAAGCATCTCTCAAGTTCCCAATATTTGTATGCACCCAGAGCTGTGCGATCATATTTTTTTGAGTTAGTACCTTGTCGAAAGTATCTATAATCTATCCTTTGATCTCTATAGTATGCGTGAAGTAAATAAGTCCATGAAATAGTAACAAGAACAATGAAACTCTCTGATTTAAAAACAATATTAGGGTTATTGAAAATTTGAACAGAACAAAGCATTGCTTCCCTTGACTTTGTTAAAAGTTCCCCTTTTATCGAGTATAATTTCCGTATTCTTTTGGCCATATTTTATATTTCCACCCTTACCTCCCCGCTCATCAATTTTGGCAACAAAGTATCCTGAAGGGCTGTGAGGGTGCGAATTTGGGTTTGGTTGTTCAATATTTTTTGAAATAACGGAGTTACCTCTATTTCGAAATTTTTAATAACATCGAGTTTCGGAAGAGTTACAGAATGTCCCTTGAATGTATCTGTTGTAATCGTATCAAAAACACTTCCATACGCTGCCGATATAAGTTCGTCAACAGAATGAGCAATTAGTAAATAAGTAAAGAAGAAACAGCTTTCATATTTGGGCTTTATCCCATAATTCGATTGGCTGAAAGTCATTGGTTCTGATAGAATACAATATTTTCCGACAGTACCTCTAGCTGAAATAACTGTCGAAAATTTGGGTAAAAGTTTTGCAGAACTGCTGTTTAAACCTAATTCCGTAATGGATTTCTCTGAAGATATAATTATACTTTTATGGTTGTTTGCAATATCTCCACCTGACAGCCATTTGATATTCCCATTCCAATATTCTGGTATTGAAGTTTTTGGCGTTCCTCCTCCAATCAAATCAATGGCATCAAAAAGAGTAATTTTTTCCCAATCCTCCTTTTCCTCCTCCACAAACCACTGCCTAAAAAGCGTTTCGGCCATGGCTTCCAGGGTAGCGTTTTGGCGGTGCAGCAGGTCGATTTTATCGTCTAAACCGGAGAGGACGGAGGCGATGGCGCGTTGCTCGGGGAGAGTTGGAAGTCTGAATGAATATTCTCTTATCCCCTTCAATGGAACATTAGGAATTGTAGTACCTGTAGCGCTTTCAACAATGAAATTTTGAAAATCCCTATTTAAGAAAACATAGTAGATGAATCTCCGTTCGGCATTTTCGTTTACGTTGATATAGCAAGCGCTTTTTCCCAAAATGCATGATTCACCATTAAATAGAGCTAGATTCCCGATAGTTCCATTAATAGAGAGCAAAATAGTTTTATCAGATAATGGTTTTGCATATTTTTCAAATTCTTGCCTATTAACCTTTTGCGTCTCCGGTTTAATCACAATCGATCCTCTTATCAAATTATTTCCATTGATAAAATGATACTCACCATCATTATCGTATTGAGGAGTTCCATGTAATCCATCGCCAATTTTTGAAGTTACATCGATCAAATAAGTTTCTTTCCACTCACTCATTGTTTTTGATCTTTAGGAGGTTTCAGCCCTTCTGGTTTTGCGGGCAATTTGGAACTGGTTTTTTCTATTTTCTTTTCTTCGCTTGCCACGCGGCGTTCTAGTTTTTTAATGTCTTCGGCAGGTGGAAGTTCTTCAGGCTTAATACCACGTTTGCCAAGCATTTCACGTACGCTGGTATTATTTTGGATGTGCTCCCTGGTTATCGGTTGTTCGCCAAAGAGGTCTTTGTTTTCCACATTGTAGTTGGTCATTTCGGTTGCAAGGTTTTTTGCAGCAACGGTGAGGGTGGGCAGAAAATCGGCCAGTGGCCTGGTTGATTGCACGCCCAGACGTTGTTTCATATCTTCTGTCGTGTGTCCGCCGAACAGCGCTGTATCTCCTTTTGAACGAATGCGTCCAAAACCCTTGTCATCAACCCCTCGTTCATAGATGTTTTGCGAAAGTTGTTTTTCGGATGCCCGCAGTTTGTCCCTGGTTTCGAGACGGGATAAGAGGTTCAGTCGTTCTTCTATCAGTTCGGCTTTGCGGGTTTGAACGGCAAAATAGCTTTGTGCAAAGGCAATTTCTTCTTTCTTGGGGTCTCCGTTTTGAGTTATCAGGTAACAGGCATAGCGGGTAAGCATGTAATCATTAATTTCACGTTTAGCGCCGCTACCTAATCCGACCATTTTCGTGACCTCACGAAAATGGTCATCCAAGTTGATATGCTGTGTTTTACAGGAATCAACCGCACGATTTATTGCCACTACAAAGTTTTCCCAGCGTGCATAGCCCAATACTTCCTGCAATTCGCGCGCAAACCACACTTCGACCTGTTCGCTGTCATCTTCATTGTTGATGAGATGAACAATATCGTCGAATATTGTCTTTAGTTGTGAAATTCTAATTTTATCCATTTTGTTTAGGATTTTGACTCTTTGTTTCGAAAAATTCCCGAATATTTTACTAATTTTGATACATCTTATTCCCGGTAGCCCCTGAAGCAATTCAAGCTATCGGGTTTCGTTTTTAAAGATATTTTCCTAATTAAACCGTCTGTTTGTACCTTTTTCAATATTGCCGTTAACTTTCTATCATTGCGAGGTAATCCTCGATATGAAATAGTCCTGTTTTTGCGAAACCCTGCGTTCCACGCGGGAGGTTAGTAGCAAAAATGGGATTTTCAGTTTTGTACCTGACTCAATGCCAACAAATCAGACCTGTAATTTTTTTCTCTGGTCATCCAAAAGCTTGCCGTTATCCGCAATTCCCGCTCAAGCATCCTGGCTGTTTCAATCGTGATTGGTACATTCCCAACAATCAGGTCGTCCAACCTTTCTCTCGTCCATCCTATCCTTTTCGCAAATTCAGACTCAGACAAACCAATTGTGTCAAGCGTTTCCTTAATTGTATCGCCAGGTGGAGAGAGTAATTCTTTTTGGAGTTTTATATCAGAATCCATTGTGATTTGTTCTTGAATTTAAAATTACTCGAATTTTATTTTTTTCAAATTTTCAATAATGATCCGGTTTAACTCAACTTCTTCTTTCAACTGCCCTTCAAATTCAGCCTTAAGTTGGCTAAACCGCTCTTTGAAATCAAAATCATCCTCGTCGTCCGGCAATCCTACATACCTGCCGGGAGTTACCACATAATCCAACTCCCGTACCTTGCTGATTGGCGCAGAGGCACAGAAACCGGGGATATCCTCGTAAGTACCATCGGGATTTCTCCAGTTATGATAAGTGTCGGTAATCCTCTGGATATCCTCCTGCGAGAGTTCCCGGGTACGGCGATTAATCAGAAAGCCGAGGTTTCGGGCGTCGATAAAGAGGATTTCGTTGCTTCTGTCGCGGAAATTTCCATTCTTCCTGTTGCGCCGGAGGAACCACAAACCGGCCGGAATTTGGGTATTGAGGAACAATTTGGCTGGAAGGTTCACAATGCAGTCGATCAATCCTGCTTCGATCAGCGCTTTCCTGATTTCACCCTCCCCGGATGATTTGGAGGTCAACGCCCCTTTTGCCAAAACAATGCCTGCCTGTCCGGTTGGCGAAAGGTGGTAGATAAAATGCTGCATCCAGGCAAAGTTGGCATTCCCGGCAGGGGGTGTACCGTATTGCCATCGACCATCGTTACGCATCAAATCGCCGCCCCAGTCGCTCACGTTAAAAGGAGGGTTGGCGATGATGTAATCAGCTTTCAGATCCTTGTGGGCATCGTTCAGAAAGGAACCTTCGTTGTTCCACTTCACCTGCGAACTGTCAATTCCCCTGATGGCGAGGTTCATTTTGCACAACCGCCAGGTGGTTTGGTTGCTCTCCTGACCGTAGATGGAGATATCATTGACCCGCCCCTGGTGTTCGAGGACCAGCTTTTCGGATTGCACAAACATGCCGCCGGAACCGCAGCAGGGGTCAAACAATCTGCCTTTGTAAGGTTCGAGCATTTTCACCAGGAGTTCTACGATGCTGCGGGGAGTATAGAATTGTCCTCCCTGTTTGCCCTCTGCCAAGGCAAACTCACCCAGAAAGTATTCGAAAACATGACCCAGCACATCGGCGCTTCGGGCTTTGGCATCGCCCAGGGCAATATTTCCTACCAGATCAATTAATTCGCCCAGACTGGTGGGATCCAGGTTTTGCCGGGCAAACACCTTGGGCAAAACACCTTTTAACGAAGAATTCTCAATTTCAATGGCATCCATGGCCGCATCCACCGTGATTCCGATCGTAGGTTGCTTGGCATGGCTGCTGAGAAACCGCCATCGTGCTGAAGGAGGAACAAAAAAGACATTCTCGGCCTGGTATTCGTCTTTGTCCTCAGGATCTGCTCCAGCATACTCACCTTCGCCGGCAATTAGTTTATCGTGCAGTTCCTCGAAAGAATCAGAGATGTATTTCAGAAAGATCAGACCCAATACGACATGCTTGTATTCGGCTGCATCAATGTTTTTTCGGAGTTTATCGGCTGCTTTCCAGAGTTGTTTTTCCAAAGGCTCTTCGGTGTTGGTTTTTGTTGTTTTTGCCATTGTAAGGGATACGCTGTTCTATAGGTTATGAACCCAAAGTTAACCTAATAATATTGACTGCAACCACAATGTGGGAAAGATTTGCAGGAGGAAGCAATAAAAAAAGCAGTCATGGTTTCTGGCACTACCCACACTTTTACAAGCAGAGCGATCGGGTGCCGCGATTTCCAATCGCGGAAATATTAATAACTGCGATTCGGAAATCGTATCACCTGACCGCGATTGGAAATCGCGGCACCCGATCGCATCCTATAAATAGTGCCTCTAAAATTCGTTTTCCTAATTTTTTTGCAGTAACTTTATTAGATACCGCAAATAGTTATGGAAAAAAAAGAATATTACCGGCACGTTTTGCCCCATTTTCAGCAACCGGGGCAAGCCTATTTCGTGACCTGGAACCTGAAAGATGCAGTTCCCGCCAAGGCATTGGAGAGATACTCCCATCAACTGGAAATGATCAGGGCGCAATTGGGTGCCGCGAATTCCGATTCGCGGGATAAAAACTGCGATTCGGAAATCGCAGCACCCGTTACCCGCGAATCGGAATTCGCGGCACCCAAGCCCGAAATCGAAAAACTGAAGCAATCCTATTATCTGGTTCGAAAGAAATATATCAAGGCTTATGATGATTTATTGGATTTGGACAAAAACCCTCCCTTCGATCTATCCCGTAAGGAAATCACTGAAATTATCATCGGGTCACTGCAATTTTGGGAAGGTGTGAAACTCAAAAATTTTGCATTTACCATCATGCCAAACCATGTTCATTGGGTCTTTGAACTGTTTAAAAACGACAAAGATGGTAATCTGGTTTATTTGCAGGATATCCTGCAATCGGTTAAAAGGTTTTCATCCTACCACATAAACCTGGAAGTAAACAGAAACAGTACATTGTGGCAGAAAGAGAGCTTCGACACCACGATACGGGATGAAAAACATCTGTATTATGCAGTGCGATATACCTTGAACAATCCGGTAAAAGCCCGATTGGCTAAGAACTGGAGAAATTGGCCAGGCAGCTGGAATGGCTACGAAGGGTGCCGCGATTTCTAATCGCGGTTAGGGTGATGCGATTTTTAATCGCATTTTTTAATTTTTCCGCGATTGGAAATCGCGGCACCCAATAAAAAAATCAATCACTGATAATCAGATGATTGACTTTTTTATTGGTGATCCCACCGGGATTCGAACCCAGATCAAAAGAACCGGAATCTTCCATTCTATCCATTAAACTATGGGACCCTTGTTTGAGCCGCAAATGTAACAATAATCTTTTGACGGCGTAGCCGCAAAGCGGGAAAAATGATTTTAATCCATCCTGCACATGGATCACAGAATGTTTGGAATTTTTATCGGCAAACGGTGCAAAATCCGACAGAAGGAATAAATTTGCTGACAAAATCCCCCCTTTAGCGATGAATTACGCAATTATAGATGTAGAAACAACCGGAAGTTCGCCCATCAATGGCAAGATCACCGAAATTGCCATTTACATCTACAATGGGAGTGAAATTATAGATTCGTTCTGTTCACTCATAAATCCGGAATGCGGCATCCCCTGGAACATCACACAATTGACTGGCATAACAAACGAAATGGTGGAATCTGCACCCAAATTCTATGAGATAGCCAAAAGAATCGTTGAAATTACAGCTAATACCATCTTTGTAGCCCACAATGCCGCCTTTGATTATTCTTTTGTCCGCGAAGAGTTTAAACGGCTGGGGTACGATTACAAACGAAAAACCATGTGCACTGTAAGCCTTAGCAGGAAGCTGATCCCCGGACTTCGCTCCTACTCCCTGGGAAACCTTTGTCATGATTTGGACATCATCATAGAGGAGCGGCACCGGGCAGGCGGCGATGCACTGGCAACAGTAAAACTCTTTGAAAAGTTGCTCAGGCAGAACGAAACCCTGGAACACGATCTTTTCTCTTCTCGAAAAGGGCATCTCACCGAAGAGACCATTGCATCCCTTCCAGGCGACTGTGGTGTCTACTATTTTTATGATACAAAAGGAGATCTCATATACATTGGCAAAAGCAAAAACATTCATCAGCGTGTAATCGCCCATCTAAACAATCGCCTGACAAAAAAGGCGATGGAGATGAGTGAGCGAATAGCCTCTGTCAGTCACGAAGTTACCGGAAGCGAATTGATTGCGCTTCTTCTTGAATCCGAAGAAATCAAGACGAACCGCCCGTTTTACAACCGAATGCAAAAAAGATCGGCCAACAATTACGGCATCTTTTCATTTGAAGACAGCGATGGGTTCATGAACCTTCAGGTTCAAAAGATTACCGAAGAGTCAATTCCGTTAACCTCTTTCAATTTCTATCAGGAAGGTATCGATTTGCTTCATACAAAAGCAGAGGCACACAACCTGTGTAAGAAACTTTGTCATTTGGATGATCAGCGCTCACCTTGCTTTAATTCCAGGATTGGCAGTTGTTTGGGCGCTTGTGAAGGAAAGGAAAATCCAGAATCGTATAATGCAAGGGTACTGGAGGTAATCAGGCCCTGGCTATTCCATTCCCCTAATTTCTTTATTCTCGAGAATATTCGGAATACGGAGGAGATGGCCGTTGTAAAAATTTCCCGGGGAAAATACATCGGATACGGATTTTTATCGTGTGATCTATCCAGGATCGATTTGGAAGCCTTAAACGATTGTATCCGTTCGAAAATGGACAATTGGGATACCCGGATAATCATCAAAGGATACATGAAAAAATACCACCGGTCTCTGAAAGTCCTTGAGTATTAACCAACTTCACCCAGACCTTCCTTGTATCTGGCTATGGCACGGTCCCTTGCATAAGCATGATCAATGATCTGTGCAGGATATTGGTCTGTTCCGAATTCGGGAATCCATTTCTTGATATAAATATATTCAGGATCAAACCTTTGAACCTGCAATTCAGGATTGAATATCCTGAAATAGGGTGCTGCATCGCAACCCGAACCAGAAGCCCATTGCCAACCGCCATTGTTGGATGCAAGGTCGTAGTCATTCAATTTTGATGCAAAATAGGTTTCCCCCCACTTCCAGTCAATCAAAAGGTGCTTGCATAAAAAACTGGCAGTCACCATCCTGACCCGGTTGTGCATAAATCCGGTCTGGTTCAGTTCCCTCATTCCTGCATCTACAAGCGGAAAACCTGTCATACCGCTGCACCAGGCTTGAAAGTGTTTTTGATCATTTTCCCACCTAATATTGTCATAAGCCGGTTTAAAAGCTCTCGTGGAAACCTGTGGAAAAAACCACAAAATCTGGCTGTAAAAATTTCTCCAGATCAGCTCCGATAAAAAAGATTGGGAATGAAGCATTGCCAGTGCAGTGATCTTTCTTATACTAACAGTGCCATACCTGAGGTGCAGGCTCAATTTAGAAGTACCATTCCGTGCAGGGAAATCACGGTTATCCTCGTAATTTTCCAACAGATTTTGCGAAAGCGACCTGGGAGGGAAAATATTGGTGACCCTGGTGAAACCAAGCGATTCAATGGATGGCATTGACATTGGTTTGATCCGGATAAAATTATGGAAATAAAGCGAGGTCTTATTGGCACGAACACTGTCCTGATTCAATTTTTCCAGGAACCTTTTCTTATAAGGTGTAAAAACAGTATAGGGTTTACCATCCTTTTTAACCAATTCATCTTTTTCGAATAACACATGGTCCTTGTAGGTGATAAATTCGGTTCGGTTCATTCTCAATAACCTTTCGACATACATATCGCGGTGATTGGTGTAAGGTTCATAATCCCTGTTACAATAGACACTGCATATGTGATACTTTTCTATTAATGAATTAAATACATCCATTGGTCGGCCATGCAGGACAGAAAGGGTGGATCCAATTTTTTCCAATTCATTTTTGATTTGCTGCAAAGTTTCAAAGATAAAATTGATCCTGTAATCCGAACTGTCTGGTATTCTGGATAAAATATCAGGATTAAAAATAAACAATGGCAGTACATTCTCGCGGGTTTTCAATGCATGAAACAAGGCAGTATTATCATCCAGCCTCAAGTCCCTCCGCATCCAGAAAATATTGACAACAGGTTTCTCTTTTTGACTTGACATTTGAAATTAATAGGTAAAAAGTGACTGAAATATATGAAAAAACAAAACAAAATCTACCTTTGTTCACCAAAAACAGAGATACACTCAAATCTAAATTTCCTTGAATGATGAGCAGACGGGGCTTTGCAAGCGATAACAATTCCGGAATCCATCCTAATATTCTGAAAGCCATAGAAATGGCAAATGTTGGTCATGCAGTTGGTTACGGTGAAGACATCTATACTGAAACGGCAAAAAATCTTTTTAAAAAGGAGTTTGGTCCTGAAACTGAAGTATTTTTCGCATTAACGGGAACGGGTGCCAACATCCTATCCATTCAGACTTTGTGTCACTCGTTTAACTCCATTTTGTGTGCTGAAACAGCGCATATTTACGTGGACGAATGTGGCGCCCCTGAAAAATTTACCGGGTGTAAACTAATTCCTATACCTTCAAAAAACGGAAAGGTCGATCCGGCAGAATTAATTAATAAATTGCATGGTTTTGATTTTGAGCATCATGCCCAGCCTGGTTTGTTAAGTATTTCACAGGTAACCGAGATGGGCACCGTTTATTCGGTCGAAGAGATCAAAGAGCTTGCGGGTATCGTTCATGGTGTCGGTATGTTCCTTCACATGGATGGGGCCAGGATCGCCAATGCTGCAGTCTCATTGGGTATGAATTTCAGGGAATTCACGAAGGACGCCGGTGTTGACCTTCTCTCTTTTGGAGGGACCAAGAATGGTCTCATGTTGGGTGAGGCTGTACTGATTTTCCAACCTTCACAGGCAAAGTACACAAAATATTACCGTAAGCAGGCTGCCCAACTGTATTCGAAAATGAGATTTGTGTCTGCTCAATTTATACCATACCTAAAAGACGAAATTTGGAAAACCAACGCCAAACACGCCAATGACATGGCTCAATTGCTGTTTCGTTCAATTTCAGAAATTAAAGGTATCACTGTTACACAAAAAGTAGACGCCAATGGAATTTTTGCCATTCTACCCCGTGAAATCATTCCCATTGTCAGAAAGGAGTACTTTTTTTACGATTGGGATGAACCCAGAGGCGAAGTGAGATTAATGACCTCTTTTGATACAACAGAGGAGGATGTCCGCAATCTGGTGGCCCTTTTGAAGGCGCATTTGTGTTGAAATGGTGGGTAAGCCGCTTTTTTATTGTACTTTTGCCACTCAAGGAAAAATATTTTTAGCATGATAAGCCGAAGGATTATCCGTACAAAAGTTCTGCAAATACTCTACGCGCACGTTTCAACGCCAGAAAAGCAAATCAGTGCATCTGAAAATGAATTGCATTTCAGTATCCAAAAAACCTACGATCTCTACCATCTATTGCTCTCTTTGCCAATCGAACTGAGCGACTATGCAGATAAACTAATAGAGCTTCGAAAGCAAAAGAATTTTCCCACCCAGGCAGAATTAAACCCAAATCTGAAATTTGTATCCAACCGTCTGATCAAAAAGTTAAGAAATAACAAGGATCTCGGGACTTTTGTACAAAAAAACAAAGTCAATTGGGTTAACAGTCAGGAGCTTGTAAAAAAGATTTACCAATCCATGGTCGAATCTGAACCCTACCTCAATTATCTTAACAGTATTGAAGATAATTTCCAGGCCGACAGACGGTTTTGTGAAGATTTTTTTGCAGAAATCCTTCTTAAGAATGAGTATGTCTTCAATGAATTTGAAGAACAGAGTATTTATTGGAACGATGATCTTGATTTTGTGGTTTCAATGGTAATAAAAACGCTTAAAAAATTCAGGGAGGAGAACAACATCAACGACCACCTTTCTTCTTTGTACAAAGATGAAGAAGATAGGGATTTTACGGTTAAGCTATTCAGGAAGACACTTGCAAAGAGTGGGGAAAACAGAAAGACCATTGAAGCCTATACCAAGAACTGGGATGTTGACAGGGTCGCTACCATGGACATTCTGATTATGGAACTTGCCCTAACTGAACTGACAGAATTTCCATCAGTTCCTATTAAGGTAACCCTTAACGAATATATCGAGCTGGCCAAATACTACAGTACCCAACGAAGCAGTGTCTTTATCAATGGTGTTTTGGATAGAATAACCAAGGATTTTAAGGAACAGGGTTTAATCGTGAAAGCGGGACGAGGTCTTTTGGAAGGATGATCGAAAAATATTTTATAGCCCTTTCGCTGTTTACAGCATTCCTGGTATGTGGTTGTGAGAATAAATCCTCCAACCATTCTGCCCCTGCTGCAATTAATGCCGGCAAAAAAAAGCCATCCGGCAAGATTGAATTTACCAAAGAAATACATAATTTTGGTACCGTGAAGGAGGGAGAAATTGTGGCTTATTCTTTTCAGTTTAAGAACAGTGGGGGTTCCCCTTTTCGTTTGACCAAGGTCGTGCCTGGCTGTGGATGCCTGACCGTCCAATACACCAAAGAGACGATCAATTCGGGTGTCGGCTCAGGTATCGAAGTGATTTTTCATTCGGATGGGGAATGGGGCAATCAGGTCAAGTCGGTCGAAATTGAAACTTCCGATGGTGAGACCAAAACACTTACCATTGGCGCCTACGTAGAAAACAAGAGTTTTAACATGGATTTAAATAATTTGAAATGAGTACATTACTGTTCGTTATCGCTCAACAACAGACACAACAAGGTATGTTGGGCATGTTTTTGCCGTTGGTATTAATTATTGTTGTCTTCTATTTTTTCATGATTCGTCCACAGATGAAACGTCAGAAAGAGACACAAAAATTCAGGGACGCACTCCAAAGGGGTGACAAGGTTGTCACCTCAGGCGGTATTTATGGAAGAATTGATGAGATCAAAGATCAAATCATCTATCTTGAAGTAGCACCAAACATTAAATTGAAAGTTGATAAAAGTGTGGTACTCAAGGATATGACTGATGCTCCGGTAGCAAAGTAATAAAAATGGCCGGGTTATCCGGCCATTTTTATTTTAAAACAGGCCCGGTAAAACATTGAACTGATGAAGCAAATTTGGGTAAAAAAAATATTCTTGTTCGTTAAGCGAAAGGTCAAGAATTTCAGCTACCATAAGGCGCTTGTTTTTATTGTCTGCCTTGCGCTCTCCTCACTTTTATGGTTGTTAAACAGCCTGGAAAAGCGTTATACAAGCAGAATCAATGTCCCGGTAAATTATGTTGATTTTCCAAAGGATAAACAGCTTTCCAATTCCCTTCCAAATAGTTTTGATTTAATGGTTGACGCTTACGGCTATACCTTGTTAAGCTATCAACTCAGGTTGGCATTTTCGCCCATTTTGCTAAATGTCGGTGAATTGATTGACAATTCGCTGGACAGGGGAAGAAGATACAAGTACAAAGTCCCTGTCATCAGCCATAAAGAGGAGATTGAGAAACAAATCAGTAGCGAGATCAGGATTCTCTCCATAATACCCGACACACTTGTTTTCAATTTCAGTAAAATCATTTCCAAAAAGATCAGAGTCAAACCCGATCTGAAACTCAGCTTTGAAAATCAGTATTCACTTGCCGGTGAGCCAACAACTGTTCCTGATTCGTTCCTGGTAAGCGGGCCGAAAGATATTTTGGATACCCTAAAATTCATTCCGACGGGTTTCCATTCATTCACAAAATTAGCACATACTATTGATCAACAGGTAGTTGTCAAACAACCTCCGGGAGTAAAATTGGAGAGTAAAGAGGTTATGTTAACGATACCAGTGGAACAAAACACTGAAGTGACCTTCGAAATTCCTATTCAAGTCATGAACAATCCGCCCGAAACTATTGTCAAGACATTTCCCGGTAAAGTTAAGGTTACCTGCCTGATTGGACTAAGCAAGTACAAAAATCTGGATCACAACGCCTTTCGTGCATATATCAATTTTGAAAAGATCTCTCTCCAGGATCCGCGTTTGGCCGTAACTTTCGAAAGCCATTCAACCGGCATTTTGGCTGTAAACTATTCCCCCAGGGAGGTAGAATATATTATCGAACACGAAAAATAATTGGTTATGCTGAAGGTTGGCATTACAGGAGGTATAGGAAGCGGCAAATCAACTGTTTGCAGGGTCTTCAGTGTACTTGGCATACCTGTGTTCCATGCCGATCTTCAGGCAGGAAGGTTACAAAATGAAGATCCCGGAATTGTCAAGGAATTGAAGGGACTTTTCGGATTGGAAATTTATTCTGCGGAAGGATTGTTGAACCGGAGAATGTTGGCTTCCATTGTTTTTAACAATCGTGCTTTATTGGGAAAGCTCAATGGCATCATCCATCCGGCTGTGCACAGGGAATTTGAAATATGGAGTGCGGGATTTTCTGATTTTCCTTATATCATTTACGAAGCTGCCATCCTTTTTGAAACCGGAAACTTCCGGAATTTTGATTATACGATACTGGTTATTGCCGATGAACAGGAACGAATCCAACGAGTTTCAAAAAGGGATAACTCAAGAGCTGAAGAGGTCATCCAACGAATGAGCAATCAAATGACCGATAAAGAAAAAATTAAAATGGCTGATTTCATAATAGAAAATAATGACAATCAGCTGATTATTTCACAAGTTTTAAAATTGGACCAACTTTTAAGGTCGAAGAGTCATGTTTGGAAAATGGATAGGTAGTGGTTTGGGATGGACACTTGGAGGTCCCATCGGGGCTTTGGCAGGATTTGTATTGGGAACATTGTTTGATCTTTCCGATAAATCAGAGGTAAATTCCGGAACATTTGTAACCGGCACGCAGACAACACCCAACGATTACCTTTTCAGTCTGCTGGTTCTGGTCTCAGCAGTATTGAATGCGGACGGCAAGATCATGAAATCCGAATTAAATTATGTAAAAGAATTCTTTAGGGTCAATTTCGGTGATGAGGGAGCAAAGAATGCCCTGAGGATACTTCAAGATTTGACCAAACAAAATATCCCGGTTACCGATGTCTGCCTCCAGATTAAAAATTACATGGATTATCCAGGCAGATTGCAACTCATTCATTTTCTGTTTGGTATAGCTGCTTCCGATAGTGAAATCCATCCGGATGAATTAAAATTGATCAGGCATATATCCATCAATCTGGGAATTTCATCGGCCGATTATACCTCTATTGAAGCCATGTTAATCCCAAAGACCGATTGGGCCTATGATGTTCTGGAACTGGTTCCAACTGCTACAGACGAAGAGGTAAAAAAGGCATACCGCAAAATGGCAGTCAAGTATCATCCTGACAAAGTGAGTTATCTTGGGGAGGAGATACAACAAGCTGCGAATGAGAAATTCAAAAAAGTGAATGAAGCTTACCAATTGATTAGCAAAGAACGGAAACTTTAATTCGGAAAAAATGACATTCAATTGATAATATATGGACTTTCATTGAATTGGCTTTTTGACGGACAAAATCACGGATACCTTTGAATAAAGAACAACGTTGATATTCTGGCTGGCAATTATCAACAATGATTCAATGGGATTGGGACGAATTACCAATTTTATTTATATATTTGAATTAAACTTAAAGCAAAATTTATCGATATGAAAAAGACTATTATGACTTTATCACTGCTAACATTGGCGATGGTAACATTTGCTTCGACTTTTGACCTCGGAATAAAAGTGGGGTGGAACACCTCAAAGCTGTCTTCTGACATGAGTACGTTTACACCGTCTTCAAAAGGAGGATATAATTTCGGCGCTTTTGGGCGGTTCGGGGGTAGTAAAATCTACCTACAGCCCGAGTTTTTGTATGTTGTTCAAAATGGGGGTTTTTCTGTCGGATCCACCTCTGATGCGATAAAAATGAAATCGATACAAATACCTGTATTACTGGGCCTGAAGGTGCTAGATCTTAAATTGGCCTCAATTCGCGCCTTTACTGGTCCTGCCATCTCCTTTCCAACCGGATACAACAGTGATCAAAGTATAAAATACAATTTCAACAATTCTGCTTTGGATTACCAAGTGGGCGCCGGGGTCGATGTCCTGAATTTTACACTGGATATCCGTTACTCATGGGCACTCTCCAAAACCTTTGATACTACCAGCCTAAGCTCCAACTTCACGGGCAAAGGAAACGCATTTACTGTATCGCTTGGTTTTAAAATATTCTGATTGAATGGATTAAAAATAAAAAAAAGCCGCTAAAAACGGCTTTTTTTTATTTTTAATCCACAATGTCCTATGTGTTCATGGCACCACAGACATTAATAACCTGCCCTGAAACATAAGATGAAAGATCGGATGCTAGAAAAAGCGCTACCTTGGCCACCTCTTCAGGCAGTCCTCCCCTTTTCATTGGAATGGATGCTTCCCACTGCTTACGCGCATCCTCAGGGATTTTTGCTGTCATCTCGGTAATAATGAAACCCGGAGCGATCGCGTTTGAACGAATTCCCCTGGAACCCAACTCTTTTGCAATCGATTTGGTAAATCCAATTATACCGGCTTTGGAAGCTGAATAGTTGGCCTGTCCGGCATTACCGCTCACCCCAACGACAGAACTCATATTGATGATTGAGCCCCCCTTTTGTTTCAGCATCGTCATTTGGGCAGCTTTCGTGAAATTAAATACCGATTTCAGGTTCACATTTATCACTGCATCCCATTGATCCTGGGTCATTCTCATCAATAGTGTATCTTTGGTAATACCGGCATTGTTAACCAAAATATCGATTCCGCCAAAATCCTTTACGACCTGATCTACCACCTGCATTGTATCATCAAATTTTGAAGCATCAGAAGCATAGGCCTTGGCCTTAACTCCTAAGGCAAGAAGCTCCTTTTCAGTTTCCCTGGCGATATCATCGTAAAAAAGGTCAGTAAAGGCAACATTACAGCCCTGCTGTGCAAACAGGACTGCAATGGATTTTCCAATTCCGCGGCTAGCTCCTGTAACGATTGCCGTTTTTCCATCGAGTAATTTCATATTCAAATATTTAAATTAATGTACAAGCTGTTATAATTTGTGGATAAAGGTTTATCATCCTGACTAAAATGCAGGCAAAAATAGTCAATTATGCGAATTATGAATGCGGGAAATTCAAATCGTAGCTGATCGTTTTTTTAATAACTTCAAATATACTTCCGTCGTTCCCCTGAATTTGGTTCTAAAAGATTTTTCGGCCCACTGAACAGCTGCAGGCAAATCACCGTTCATTTCAGCGGCAAGCGCCAGATTGTATTCAATCATGCTTCTTATACCGGTATTGGAGGAGGTTGAGAATTTCATCCATATCCTTTCAGCGTCCTTCCAATTGTTGTTGTTTGCAAAAGTGATGGCTTTATCGGCCTCCGGATTGTTGGTAATAAAATAATTTCTTGATTGTTCCTGCCATCCGGGTGAAATATATTCAGCCAGGCTCGCTCCACTTTCAATTGCACCTTTTATCAGCGCCTCTTTTATGGTAGGCAATTTTTCATATGTTTCTTGCAGGGTGTCACCGTTTCTTTCCCAAAATATGGTATCGTTTACTTCAAAATTGGCAACCTTTAATTTTTCGGAGGGTTGATACAAGCTCCATTTGGAATGATAGGCTACCTGAACTATAATATTGTATTGCCTGATCGTTCCTTCTGAAGTAAATGCCTCAAATCCAACCTGATACGAAGAAGTTACTTTTTCTTGAAAATTTTCGAGCGATAACAAGGCATCCGTTTTAAATTCTGTGCAAATTTGATTCACCTGCGCCAAACTCAATGGAGAAAGCTTGGTTGAAGGTGATAGGGACCTATTTGGAAGGTTTCTTTGAACCGGAATGACTACATCAAACCTGCCCGATTCATACAGGGCATTCCCGGTGATTTTAAGGGTAGTATCGGCAGCAAGGCTGTCAAGCAGTACATCATCCAAAACCAATTTCCTTTTAATTAACAAATTTTCTAGTGAGTCCTCATTCAGGTTTGAAAATGAATTATTCATACTTCTGTTCATCAGGGCAACGCTCTGTATTTCATTTGGTATGGATTTTTTGGGAGGTACCGAAACTTGTATAGATATCTTACCCATAGAAACGCAGGAGGTAAGCAAAATAAATATACCAAAGGAGATCCAGCGAAAACAACCAAAGATTAATCTCATATTCAATCTTCAAAAGAATTTAATTTCAGGTAACTTTTTACAAATAAACTAAATATTCAGTGATCCTGTTCATGTTGAAATATTAAAAAATATGAAGAGATCATTATATTTGTCCAACCAAACATGATCCCAATAAAATTTATCAAATGAAGATTTGCGTAAAATTCCTGCTGTGCGCCTTGGTGCTTTTCTCGGCTTGCAGCGTACAGTATCAGCCAAAAATTACTGATATGGAGCTCGCTTCCTCCATTAAAACCCTCTCCTCAGAAGAATTTCAAGGCAGAAAACCCGGATTGCCGGGTGACACGCTTGCAGCACGTTTTATCGCCGGAAAATTCAAAAAATCAGGTATTAAGATGCTTTATAACAAGGGATATCAACCTGTGCAACTGGTTACCGGATTTAACTTTGGCAAGGAGAACCATCTCAAATCTGTCAAGGAAGTTTTCAATCTGGGAGAAGATTATGAACCGCTCTTTTTCTCTGCGAACAAATCTTTTTCAGGAAGGCTTGCTGTAGCCGGATATGGGATGACCCTCTCAACCGACAGCCTGAAATGGGATGATTATCAAAATTCTCAGGTTGAAAACAGTTGGGTACTCATTATAGATGGGGTTCCGGATTTTCTTACGCAAAACAAGGAGATGAAGAAACAGGGCGATCTCCGTTCCAAAGTTCTGAATGCCATAGACCACCATGCAGGCGGAATTTTAATAGTTACCTTGGATTTTAATACAAAAGGGGCTGCCAAAACTGCCATGTTTGACAAAAACAGCGCACCCTATGCCGTTCCAGTCATGAAAATTTCCCAAAAGACTGCAGATATTATCCTGGATAAGCAATTAAGCATTGCCGAAATTGAGAATAGGATCAAAACAGATCAAAAGCCCTATTTCAAAAAGACGGATATTGTCGTGCAAGGTGAGGCTTCAGTCCTTCCCAAAATCACCATGACACAAAATATTGTTGGGATGGTTCCAGGCAGGGATGCAAATCTGGCCGGGGAATTTGTTATTGTTGGGGCCCATTACGATCACCTTGGGTACGGCGGAGCCGGTTCAGGATCAAGAATGCCTGATACTGTCGCCGTTCATCATGGCGCTGACGATAACGCCTCCGGTGTAGCGGCTGTTATCGAACTGGCCCAAAAATTTTCCCATGATAAAAGCAACAAACGTCCAATACTTTTTGTGGCTTTCACAGCAGAAGAATTTGGCTTGATTGGTTCCAAAGCTTTCGTCAAAGATCCTCCTTTCTCTCTTAAAAAAGCGAATGCCATGTTCAATTTTGACATGGTTGGGCGTCTAGATTCAGCAAAAAACCTTACAGTTGGTGGAGTTGGCACAGCTCTTGAATCCAGGGCATTGGTCGATAGCCTTGTTCATGGGTTCAATGTTAAAATATCAAAAGAGGGATATGGGCCGTCGGATCACGCCACATTTTATGGAGAGAATATACCGGTCATTTACTTCACCACAGGTGTACACGACCAATACCATACACCAAAAGATACTTACGACAGAATCAATATCACTGGAGAAAAAATGATTTTGGAGAACGCTTTTCTGTTGATCAGGGAGGTTGCCAATCGCAGTAAGAGACTGACTTACCAGGAAAGCGGACCGAAAGTTGGTGTATCTACAAGAACAGATTTGAAAGTGTCCCTGGGCATCATACCGGATTTTGCCGGATCAGAAAAGGAGGGAATGCGCATAGACGGAGTTACACCAGACAAGCCAGCCTCGAAGGCCGGCCTCTTAAAGGGAGACATTATCATTGCGATCGACGGCAAAAAAGTAGGCAGTATATATGACTACATGGCCAGGATGAAAGCCTATTCGCCCGGCCAAATCATTTCGGTGGATATTATGAGGGGGGGGCAGAAAAAACTATTCCTGGTCACTTTGTAAGTATTTACCATTTACTAATTTACTATTTACTAATTTACTATTTATCTCGCCCAGGCTAGTTTGGGCAATAATACAGTCAAAAATTTCCAGAATTTTTCAACTGAGGCAATCTCAATTTTCTCATCCGGGGAGTGAACCCCCTTGAGTGTCGGACCAAATGAAATCATGTCCAGGTCAGGGAATTTCTCCAGAAACAAACCGCATTCCAAACCTGCATGAATCGTTCTGACAACAGGTTTGATGCCAAATAGACCTTCATAACACTTCCTTGAAATATCCAGGGTTGCCGAAGATGGATTGGGAGTCCAGCCGCAGTAGCCTTCTCCATGCTTTACGGCGACGCCGGCAAGTAAGAAGACGGACTCGACCATTTGATAAATATCTTGTTTACCGCTCTCCTGATCACTCCTTTGACTTGTGACAATTTCAATCATAGAATCATCCTTAAATTTAACACTCGCCAGATTGGTTGAAGTCTCAACCAATCCCGGCATTCTGGCACTCATTGTATAGACTCCGTGTGGCAAAGCGTACAACAAGTTCACAAATTTGGCCTGACTCTCCTTTGATAAGATAAAATCAGGCAAATCGGTACTTTCCAATACAAGTTTAAATTTGGGTTCCTTTCCCATCAGTTCATTTTCCATCTCCACCCTGAAATGGTTGATTTCAATGGCCAGGTGCTCTTTCTTATCCTGAGGGACAACTACAATGACATTTGCTTCACGTGGAATTGCGTTGCGAAGATGGCCTCCATCGAATTGCCCAATACCATATTCGCATGATTTATCCAATTGATAAAGAAAGCGGTTCAATATTTTGATGGCATTTCCCCTACCCTTTTCAATGTCATCACCTGAATGACCGCCAAGCAATCCGGTTACACTGATTTTGAAGGCAACAAAATGGGGTGGAACCGCTTCGGTCCTGTATTTGAAGGCACCAACCGAATCAATCCCTCCTGCACAACCGATAAATAACTCACCTTCATCTTCAGAATCAAGGTTGAGCAAAATTTTCCCCTCCAGCATTCCAGGTTGAAGTGCATTTGCGCCGGTCAATCCAGTTTCTTCATCAACTGTAAACAGCGCTTCAATGGGAGGATGTGCCAGGCTATTATCAGCCAAAATTGCCAAAGTAGCAGCCATTCCTATTCCGCAATCTGCCCCCAGGGTAGTATTCCGGGCCCTAACCCACCCATTTTCGATGAGTGGTACAATTGGGTCCTTAAAAAAATCATGGGTAATCCCTCCATTCTTCTCACAAACCATATCCATGTGAGACTGCAAAACAACAATTTGTCCATGCTCCAGTCCCAATGTCCCAGGCTTTCTGATTACCAGGTTTCCTACCCGGTCCTTCCGGACCTCCAACTGATGTGATTTGGCAAAATTTTCAAGATATTCGGTAATTTTGCCTTCATGTTTGGACGGACGCGGTACCTGGCAAATCTCATTGAAATAACGCCATATTGATGATGGGTTTAAATCCTTTAAATTATTCATATATAAATTATTATTCTATTTAAACTAAAGTAATACATAATTACTAACAACAATCATAAAGAACAAGTCCCTATTCACCAAAGATAAGTTAAACCTGATAAACAATAAACCCACAAAAAAAATATGTCCCATTTTCCACCGCCACGAATTATCAGATAAATGAAAATTTGATGAATCAATTTAAGATAATTTTTCTACATTTCCGTATCAATAAAATATTTTTAATTACTTTTGGGGTGAATAGGTGCCGCACGGCTTAATTGGGAATCCGGTGAAAATCCGGTACAGTTCCCGCTGCTGTAAGCCCGATCCTGTATGGGATAGTACGTTTTTGATCATTGGTCCACTGTTTGTTCTCAAGTGAACGGGAAGGAGATCAAGAATCGGGATAAGTCAGAAGACCAGCCATTCACAATTAGAGCTTTCGGGATAAAAGCGTGCGGGTGAATTGCCATATGTGTAATCCCCTGTCTGCTTTAGCCAATATGAACATTGAGAAAACATTGTGGTTCTAAAAGATGCATTATCTATTTTAGGATCGGACGCTAAACATAATCGTTGGGTCCGGTGTACCCGCCAAACATTGGAGTGGTCGGAATATGTGCTGCTCAAAACGATTAGCTTTATTGTAATACTTTCTGTTTCAGCCTGTTCAAAAGAGCTTGTTGCTGTAGATGGATCGATACAAACAACCGATAAGTCACCCTATATCACCAAAGTATTTGATTACCAGTATGGGCCAGGCCAGCACGCACAGCTCATTCCCTCAAATGAGAAAGGTGTCGCATTTATTGGTGAGCCATGGATCAATGGAAAGTCATTTACCTCCCTTGGAGGTTGGGGTGGCTATATCATTGCCGGGTTTGACCATGCAGTGAACAATACGACTGGCCCTGATATCGCAGTTTATACACAGCCATCTGTAGGCTCTGAGCCTGGTGTAGTGTATGTGATGGCTGACAACAACAATGATGGCATTCCCAACGACGGTCCATGGCTGGAACTCAAGGGAAGTGAATATAACAATCCGCAAACAATTCATAATTATCAGGTTACCTATTACAAGCCAGGCGCTTCCGGGTACGTAACCTGGAAAGATGTTCATGGAAAAGAGGGAAGTCTCGTTCCACAATTTGGAACCGGAAGTTGGTGGTGGAGTGGGTACGGTGATAAGAGCTCTGTTACCTTCTCCGGTGAGAAATTACCCGATGCATATTCAAACACTTCAAAGGATCCCGCTGTCCAACTTTGGATGCCCGTTAGCGGGTTATTCAGATTTGGGTATGCTGAATGTTATGACAATGAGGATTATAATGTCAAACTAAAGGCAAATTTGTTTGATCTTTCTACGGCTGTTGATGCTTCCGGCGCACCACTCAACCTTTCAAAAATTAGTTTTATTAAGGTTCAAAGCGGGGTATTCCAAATTGCAGGCTGGTTGAATGAAATCTCTACCGAAATAAGTGGAGCGGCAGATATTCACCTCCTGGATAAAAAAAGTTATTGATGAGACTTTTGCCCATTAAGTTGGTTTTGGTTATGATCATCCTTCATTCAGGTGAAACGGTGTGCGCCCAATCGTTGCAGGATACCCTTCAATTGCAAACAATTCAAATTTTAGGTAGAAAAGTATCCGGCAAAATCAATGAAACCAGAACGGAAATTGACTCCATAACGCTCGTCAGATCAAGCTCAGTAAGACTTTCAGAACTTCTCTCCCAAAACACACCCATTTTTATCAAAGAGTACGGAAGAGGCGCGATGGCAACCGCATCTTTTCGTGGTACCGCCCCTTCGCACACCAAAGTGAGCTGGAATGGCCTTGAACTCAACTCACCCATGCTGGGAATGGTCGATTTTTCTTTAATCCCTGTCTATTTTGCGGATGAAGTGAAGATCCTTCACGGATCCTCATCCATGACTGAGTCAGCAGGGGCTTTGGGCGGGACCATTCGGCTCGACAACAGCGCCAACTGGAACAACACGCTATCAGGTAAGCTTTTGAGCAGCTTTGGAAGCTATAAAACTTTGGATGAATATGCACAGCTTGGCATTGGAAACCGGAAAATCCAGTCAAAAAGTGCCTTTTATTATAACTCTTCACAGAATGACTTTCCTTTTGTGAATAAGTTGAATGCGTCCATTGATCCGCAAACAGGCCAATACCTTTATCCATCTGCAACCAATAAAAATGCAGATTACCTAAACTATGGCATTCTGGAAGAGTTATACTTTCAGGCTGGGTCAAACAATACCATGTCTGTCAAGAGTTGGCTGCAGCACAATGAGCGGAGTATACCGCAATTGCTTACCAATGAAAGCAATGAGCAAGCGAATATCAACAGGCAAACGGAAAATGCCCTTCGTTCGGTAGCAGAATGGAAGCATTATGGCCCAAAGAGCCGGTTATCAGTGCTTTCTGCCCTGAATATACAAAACTCCTCCTATAGACTTGAAAACAAGGTTAGCGGGGCCCCTGATCAGGTTGTTATTGATGCAGATTCTAAAATAACCTCCTTTGTCAACAAATTTAGTTACCGGTATCAATTAGACGAAAAGCTTGCCATTGAAGCTGGACTAAATGCCAGTTTGCATCATGTGCTCAATGAAAATTTGCAGACAACCTCCAATCTATCCGGATATAACAAAAGCAGATTTGAAAATTCCCTCTATGCAAGGGTTGAAAATCAGTTTAGTCCCAACTGGAATGCTGTTGTGATGATAAGGGAGGAGATAATTGATTTCGCCCACAAAGGATTCCTGCCACTACTAAGGATTAATTATCGGCCTGATCCTGCGAAATCACTTGTCTTTTCAGGTTCTGCAGCGCAAAACATCCATTCCCCTACGCTCAACGATCTTTATTACCTTCCAGGAGGAAATCCACTGTTAAGGTCTGAAAAAGAAAACCTGCTCGATTTTGGGGCAGTCGATGAGTTTATTTTTGGAAATAACAGGCTTCACACCGGAATATCGGTTTATCGTTCAAGTGTTAGTGACTGGATCATCTGGCTACCTACTTTTCAGGGTTATTGGGAGCCGTTTAACATCGAGAAGGTTGTTAGCCGGGGTATTGAGGCAAATGTGGTATGGAACGGGCAATACAAATCATTCCAGTATGCAGTAAAAGGAAATTACGCATACACCAAATCGGTCAGTCTCTCTAAAAATAGTCCGGCATATGGCAAGCAACTTCCCTACATTCCTGAAAATTCAGCCAATGTAAACGTCAATCTCACCTGGTCTTGTTTCCACATTGACTGGATGTGGAATTATTACAGCAAAAGGTACACCACCACTGCCAACAGCGAAGATACCATCTCTGATTACCTATACCCATATTTTATGAACAACCTTCTGGTCGGAATTACAATTCCTTCTACAAAAAACAGATTGACAGCCGAGTGCAAAGTACTGAATATCTTCAATGAAGAATACCGCACTGTACTCCAGCGACCAATGCCCGAAAGAAATTATCAACTTGTCCTGCGCTATGATTTTTAATCGAAGAAATATTGCCATCAGGTATTTACCTCTTTTTCTACTGCCCGGACTCTTCAGCGGTTGCATGAAAGATGATGCATGGATCAGGGAACACCGGCAGCAGGAAAACATTCAGATTGCTTCAGGAGCTTTGTTTGTTGTCAATGAAGGAAACTTTATGTATGGAAATGCAACCCTCTCTTCGTACGATACATTGAAAAGAGTAGTTCAGAACGATCTTTTCTACAAAGTTAACGGATTGCCATTGGGAGATGTGGCCGAATCAATGACCATTTGGAATTCGAAAGGGTATATTGTGATCAATAATTCCGGAAAAATCTATGTGATGGATGTTGCAAACGGAAAATACACCGGAAAAATAACCGGATTGACCTCACCCAGGTTCATCCATTTCATCAACGACCAAAAGGCCTATGTGACAGACTTGTATGCAGGAAAAATTTCCATTGTTGATCCAACGACCAACCTTGTAACCGGATCAATCCCCTGCCCTTCGCACACTTCCACCGAGGAGATGGTGCAATTTGGGAACCTGCTGTTTGTCACCTGCTGGTCGGGAGACAAGACTGTTCTGGTTATTGACACGGAAAAGGACAGGATCGTTACTGAAATTACCACAGGATTACAGCCATGCGGACTGGTTTTGGACCGTTACGACAAGATCTGGGTTCTCTGTCAGTCGCTACCAGGAAATAGTTCCAACAACATAGCCATGCTGCAAAAAATCGATCCAGTTACAAGAGTGATCGAAAAGAGTTTTGGATTTCCTGCTACCGCGAAACCGGTAAAGCTTGTTATAGACGGACTTGGCGAAAATCTGTATTTTTTGTTGGGCAATGATGTCTATAAAATGTCTGTTCTGGCCGATCAATTGCCTGCCAAGCCTTTCCTGGCGCTCCAATCAAAATTGCTGTACGGTTTGGGAATAGATCCACACAATGGCAATATCTATGTCGGGGATGCGCTGGATTACCAGCAATCGGGCATTATCTCCCGCTTTTCCAACTCCGGCAAACTACAGGATACTTTTAAAGCAGGGATTATACCGGGGAGGTTTTGCTTTAAATGAAGCTTCCGGGTATGCCTCTGCAAAGGCACGCTGAGCTTTCATCCTTTTTCGGAGTATTGAAACTCAATTGCCGAAATCTCAATAATATGAGTTCAATTACCCAATATACTGCCATAGAATACTCAGAGGGATATCAAGGCTTGATTTCTTTCTGTTTCCATGGGCTCTTGAAAAGTAAAATGTAATTTAATCACAACGTACTGCGAATAAATTGCTTTATATTCGCAGTACGTATAGAATAATTGTATATTTGAAGAGAAAAATTCGTAAATTATGGATTTGAATTACCGGCAAATTATAGCTGAACAGCGCGAAGAAGTGGCCATAATTGAAAGCCTTGGATGGGTGTCGCGTGAACAAGAAAATTTAGTAAACACTGATAGCCGTATGGCACAGGTCATTACCGGAGTCAGACGATCAGGTAAGTCAACATTGGCGCACAGGGCATTGAAGGGTGAATCATATGCTTATATCAATTTCGATGATGAAAGGTTAATGGATCTCTCACCATCTGACCTAGACAAACTTCTCGAAGCCTTGTATTCGGTTTACGGAGAATTTAACCGGCTCTTGTTAGATGAAATTCAAAATGTTGATGGTTGGCATCTTTTTGTCAATCGCCTGATGCGTAACAATATAAGATTGGTTATAACAGGTTCAAATTCAAAATTGCTTAGCCGCGAAATCGCTACTCATCTAACAGGTCGTTATGCCTTGGTCGAGTTATTGCCCTTTTCCTTCCGTGAGTTTCTATTCTCGAAAAAGGTAAATATTAAGGATATGGTTACAGCCAGAAATAAGGGATTGCTTTCGGGGTATCTTGAAGAATACCTTGTAAGTGGAGGATTTCCTGAAATAGCTGCCGGCGAGCCCAAACGTTCCTATATAACCACCTTATTTGAGGCAATTGTAACACATGATATTATTTACAGGTACAAAATCCGCCATGTGCGTTCATTTCATGATATGGCTATTTGGCTTGCCGGGAATTATGGGACAGAAATCAGTTATAACCGTTTGAAAAATATTTTTGGTCTCGGGAGTGATAATACAGCTAAAAATTATGTTTCATATCTTGAAGAGGCATGGCTTTTTATATGCCTTCCGAAGTTTTCATTCAAAAAGCAGGAAGCACTTCGTTACCGTAAAATTTATGTTATAGATCCTGCTATTGCCAACATTATCGGAGCTGGAGCTTCATCCAATCAAGGCCGTCAGCTCGAAAATCTTGTTTTCCTCGAACTTTTCCGCAAAAGGTTAACTTTGAATTATGAGCTCTTCTACTTCAAGAAAAATATTGAGGTCGATTTTGTTATTTATAGCAACCAACAGGTGCTGGAACTCATTCAGGTATGCTTAACGCTGACCGACACCAGAACCCTAAACAGGGAAATCAGGGCCTTTAAAATTGCAGCTAAGGAGCTTAATCCATTACGAATGACAATTATTACCTTGAATGAAAAGCAAGAGTTGGTAGAAGATGGAAATGTTATTCGGGTTATCCCGGTTACTGAATGGCTGTTAGGTTAAAATGGTTCGTGTAAAATTGTAAAAATCCGGTAATGACATTTTCAAAACTTCATCGCAAATGCCACTCCCCCACCATTCTGATAAATTGTTGGAACAAGAACTGCCGTGGGCATTTTTCCCCATTTGTAGCGGTGTGTCAGATAGACCAGTTTCACTGAAGCAATGCCAATCCCCGCCCCTACCAGCACATCTGATGCCCAGTGGCGGTTGTTGGCCACCCGAAAGAAACCGGTGGCGGTAGCGCACAGGTAACCGCCAACACTGATCCAGGGAGAGGTATCACGGTATTCCATATCAAGCAAAGTTGCAGAAGCAAAGGCCTGGGCTGTATGACCGGAGGGCATGGAGTTGTCAGCGCTGCCATCCGGGCGCATGTCATGGATAAAATGTTTCATGGAAAAAACAATGGCCGTCACCAGCAGTTCAGACTTGGCTGTGATGATCGCCTGGTTAAGAAAATCACTTTTGCCCTTCACACCTGCAAGTTTAAGGCCGAACATTGCCGCAACAGGTATAAACTGAAGATAATTATCAACTGTGGTTCTGAAGCCATTCACCTTACCCTGAACATGTTGCTGTATCCGCTCCTTGCTGAAAACCGTATTTGAAGGAAGGGATTCCACGATGACACCTGTTGCAACAAGTGAAATTGGAACAATTGCCGATATGTGCAGGGAATTGCCATGCCGGACAGGGCTACCGCTCACCTTCGCACTGTCGGATGGACTAAAATGATAAGAATTTGTTGGTGATACCGAAGAAAATTGTGCGGAAACTGTTCCGCCGATTAAAATCAAAAGGATTAGAATAATTGATCTTGTCATTTTTAATTGGGATGAATAAAATTAAATTTAAACTGGTTCCAAAAGTAGCGTATTAATAGATAATTTTGCAAAACACTCCCTTCAGCTAAGTTCAGGGGACCGGTAACATTTCAAACATTTCCCTTCGACTACGCTCAGGGACCGAGAACATTATAAACATTTTAAACATCATAAACATTTTAAACTTCTATTATGGCCACAGTCAATCTCTCAGATCATGTCAACCATGAAGTTCCGGATGCCAAAGGAATGAAATTCGGAATCGTTTACGCGGAATGGAATCCGGAGGTTACCATATCGTTGAAAAATGGCGCTGTTGATACACTGATAAAATATGGTGCAAACAGCGAAGACATTCATGTTGAAGAGGTTCCCGGGACCTTCGAACTAACCCTGGGAGGGCAATTGATGGCAGAAAATACTGATGTTGATGCTGTTATCCTGCTTGGTTGTGTTATTCAGGGCGAAACCCGCCATTTTGATTTTATCTGTCAGGGCATTACCTACGGCACTACTAAATTGAATCTGGAATATGGTATTCCCTTTATTTTTGGTGTCTTGACCACCGACAACCAGCAACAAGCGCTTGACCGTGCCGGAGGCAAGCTTGGGAACAAAGGCGATGAAGCAGCCTATACTGCAATAAAGATGGTGGCGTTAAGCAAAAGAATAACTTCAGAAGGATAAAGTAAAAAGGATAAAGTAAAAACGCCGCGATCAAAATCGTGGCGTTCTTACTTTAAAATATAGTTGAGCTAATTCAAAATTCAGTACGAATTACACTTTATCCTTTTTACTTTATCCTTTATCCTTCTAATTATCTTTTCTTTTTGTCTTGTAAAGCTTTTTGTTTGGCCATCTCCTCCAGTTTTGTCTGGAATTTGGATTTGGTTACAGGAATCTTTTGCTTGGCTTTCAGCTGGGCATGGATCTTGTCTTCATCGATCAGTTGTTTGAAAATATACATCTGAACAAAGGTTAAAACCAGCGAGAGGAAGTAATACAAACTCAATCCGGCTGCGTAGCTGTTGAAGATAAAGAGGAACATCACCGGCATCAGGTACATTATGGTCTTCATCCCGGGCATCTGCTGCGTTCCGGCGCCGGTCATTTCGTTGTTGTACTTCACGTAAAGGATGTTGGTAATGGTCATCAGCAGACAGAACAAACTGACATGGTTCCCAAAGCCGAATGGAACGGTAAACGGCAATGTCATGATTGAATCATACGTAGATAAGTCGGATGCCCACAGGAAGCTTTGCTGACGGAGTTCAATTGAAATTGGAAAAAAATAGAACATGGCAATCAATATAGGCATCTGAAGCAACATCGGCAAACAACCTCCCATTGGGTTAACCCCTGCCTTCTTGTAAAAGGCCATTACCGCCTGTTGCGATTCCAATTTTTTGTCATCACCGAATTTCTTTTGAATCTCCTCAATTTCAGGTTTCAACAGCCTCATCTTGGCAGTAGAAATATATGATTTGTAAGTAAAGATCAGCGTGAGCAGTTTGATATAAATGGTCAGTAAAAGGATAATCAAACCATAATTGCTGATGTACCTGTGCAGAAAATCAAAAGCCGGTATGACGATGTATATATTCACCCATCCTATTATCGTCCAACCGAGAGCAAGTTGCTCTTCCATTCCTAAATCAAATTGATTCAGCGTATTGTACTGATTGGGTCCAAAAAAGAATTTGGCCGGAAAACTTTCACTTCCTTTTATATCCAGGGGAATGGTCATATCCGCTGTCATCTCTGCCACGTAGGATGAATCCAAATCTGTTTTTTTTGTGGATATCTGCGCATTTTGGAAAGCCTGATCAGCTATCAACACGGAAGAGAAAAACTGTTGTTTGAAACCAATCCACTTAACCTTTGTGGAAAGTGATTTAGATTCGGAATTAGCAGGATTAAGCTTATCAACAACGTCTTTATCAAACTTATAGAAAATGGTAGACTGGCTATTTTCACCAAATTTTGACATTTTCTCCTGCCTTGGCATGTTAACACTCCAGAGAAAATTAACAAATTCGGAGTTGGCCCCTGTCACTTTCTTCAACCCTGATGTTTTGATTTCAAATCCAACCAGATAGGAGTTGTGCTTCAAGGTATAAACATATTCAATGGATACGTTGTTACCTGCATCCAGAAGCATGGAGACCGATTTTGAATCCCCCGGATTATCCTTGTTGAACTTTTCCCGTCCCTCTTTCCCTGTAGGTACTTTGGATGCAATAACTGCTACAAGGCTTTCTTTAAGAGATGGTTGAAAGAAAAAATTGTCTGTCTGAATGCTTTTGTTTTGGGAGAAGAAATTCAATCCGAACCGGTTTGCTTCTCCTTCGAAAAGTACCAGGGGATTTCCGTCAAATCTTTTGTAATTTTTTAGTTCAACAGAAAATATTTTACCTCCCTTGTTGGAAAGTATTACTTTCATCAGGTTGTTCTCAAGGGTTACAAATTTCTCCTCGCCTTTGGCAGCAACTGAAAATACGCCGTATAAATTGGTCAGTTCATTTTGAACGCCGGAAGAGTCTGGTTTTATTGCGGATGGTTGAACAGACGAGAGCCCGACCTGTTTTGCACTCTCCCTGGCTTTTTCATTTTCGACTTGGGCAATGGAGTCGTTTTTCAACCGTAAACGGTCCATTTCTTTATCTGAAGGTTTGTTGAAATAACTGGCAGTAAAAAGTATGATAAATATTAGGACCAGTCCTGCAATGGTGTTCTTATCCATAAATTAAATTGATTGTTTTTGAGAATAATCGATAACAGCTTTTATGAAAGCAATAAATAGCGGATGCGGCTGAAGAACGGTACTACTGTATTCAGGGTGAAACTGAACCCCAACAAACCATGGGTGATCCGGAACTTCCACTACTTCGACCAGATCAGTATCAGGATTAAAACCAACAGCTTTCATTCCCGCCTTTTCAAAACTGGCCAAATAACTGTTGTTGAATTCGTAACGATGACGATGGCGCTCGGAAATTTTTGTTCTGCCGTAAGCTTTGTAGGAATTGGAATCTTTTTTCAGGTTACAGGCATATGAGCCCAATCGCATGGTGCCTCCTTTGTCAATGATGCCTTTCTGCTCGTCCATCAAATCAATAACAGGATATTTGGTCAACTGGTTCATTTCGGTAGAATCGGCGCCACAAAGGTTAAGAACGTCCCTGGCAAATTCAATTACGGCAATCTGCATCCCAAGGCATATTCCGAAATAGGGAATTTTCAGCTCCCTGGCGTATTTTGCCGCAACTATTTTTCCTTCTATTCCACGATGTCCAAATCCGGGCGCGATCAAAATCCCTTGACAACCTTTTAATCTCTTTTCAATATTCTCTGCGTTGATCTTTTCGGAATGAATCCACTCGACTTTCACTTTGCACTCGTTGGTGGCCCCTGCATGAATAATTGCCTCAGCAATAGACTTATAAGCATCACGCAATTCGACATACTTTCCAATAAGTGCAATTTTGACCTCCTTTTTAGGATTCTTGTACCTGTCCAGAAATTCATTCCAATTTTTCAGGTCAGGCTCATTCCCAAGCGGGAGTCCTAGTTTTTTCAATACGATCTCATCAAGCTTCTCCTCTTTCATCCTGATAGGAACCTCATAGATGGTAGAAACATCAATGGATTCAATGACAGCTTCTTTACTGACGTTGCAAAATAAAGCCACTTTCCCTTTCAGATCGGGAGTAAGCTGATGCTCTGTTCGCAGCACAAGTACATCAGGCTGAACACCGTTCTCCAGCAACTGTTTGACAGAATGTTGTGTTGGCTTGGTCTTCAACTCTCCGGATGCCTGTAAATAAGGGACCAGGGTGAGATGAATGATCAGTGCATCGGTGCCTAGCTCCCACTTCATCTGACGAACGGCCTCAATATACGGCAAAGATTCAATGTCGCCGACTGTTCCACCTATCTCTGAAATGACCACATCAAATTTTTTCTTGGATCCAAGAAATTTGATGTACCTTTTAATCTCATCAGTGATGTGCGGGATGATTTGTACTGTTTTACCCAGGTAATCGCCTCTCCGCTCCTTGTTTATAACGGACTGGTATATCCTACCGGTTGTGACATTGTTTGCCTGAGAGGTCGGTGAATTCAGAAAGCGCTCATAATGGCCTAAATCGAGATCTGTCTCCGCTCCGTCTTCAGTTACATAACACTCCCCGTGTTCATATGGATTTAGCGTGCCAGGATCAACATTGATATAAGGATCAAGTTTCTGGATGGTGACTTTGTAGCCCCTCGACTGGAGTAACTTGGCCAACGAGGAGGCAATGATTCCTTTACCCAGGGATGAAGCAACACCTCCTGTAACAAAAATGTACTTGGTAGTTGACAAAACTTTCCGAATTTAATTGATCTCCTCTTGTTCATCGATGATTTTCATCTTCGACTTAAGCTGATCAATTTGTGTTTTTAGTTTATCGATCTGGTCATTCACCCCTTTTATCAGGGACTGGGCACCTTCTGATGTTCCAAAGAAACCAACATTGTTGGTCAGTGTATTGATATCGCTTTCCAACTGCCTCAGTCGAACCGAATAACGGTCCCGCTCCATGTTGATTTTTGACCAACCTCTTGGCAGGGAAGCCAAATGTTCTATTTTGGATTTAAACTTGATCATGTTTAAATCAGAATCATCCATTTTAATCTTATTGAACTGATTGTCAATGGCATCATGGTACTTATTCTGGAGTTCCTCTTTCTTCCTGAAAGGAACATGACCAATCTCTGCCCATCTGTCCTGGAATTTCTTCAGTGCCGACAGGTCATCCTTGACAATGCCTGTAAGTTTGTACTCCTCAATTTCTGTGACCAACTGCTTCTTGGCTTTCAGGTTCTCATCCTGGTCACCTGTTACACCGGAAAAATGGGTCTGTTTCTTGTTAAAGAACTCATCACAGGCTGTACGAAAGCGTTTCCAAATCAATTCCGATTGTTTTCTGGGTACAGGACCAACATCTTTCCATTTTTTCTGAAGCGTGATCAATTTGTCAGTTGTGGCTTTCCATTCTTCGCTATCTTTCAGTTTCTCAGCCTGTTCACAAATGTCAACTTTCAAGGCGTAATTCTGTAACAAATGTTCTTTGCTCTTATTCCAGAAATTCCGCTTGTTTTGGAAGAAGATATCATTGGCTGCCCTGAAACGGTCCCAAATTTTGCTATTCTCTTTTCTTGGACCAAAACCTGTTTTTTTCCACTCTTCCTGAAGAGAAATTACCTTTTCGGTAACTTCGTTCCATTCTCGTGGATTGTCTGATACAAAGTCCGACAAACTTTCAGCCATTTCACAAAGTTCAATCTTCTTTTGGAGTTGTTCTTTCTGGACTGAGCGTTCCTGTTCGAAATGTTGCTGGTATCGTTTGTTAATAACTGATGTTGCAATTTTAAAACGGTCCCAAAGCTCCTGTTTATGATCCCTTGGTACAGGCCCTATTTCCCGCCAGGACTCGTGCAATTTTTGCAGCTCTTTGAAGGTAACCAGCGGTTCATCAGGATTGACGGACAACTCTTCTGCTTTGATGCACAAAAGCAATTTCTGGTCCATGTTGCGTTTTAGATCAAGGTCCCGCAATTCACGATCGATCTTGACAAAATCGTAAAACCGCTCTACCTGGTAGTGGTAGTTCTCCCAAAGATCTTTGACTTTCGATTGCGGTACCTGGCCAATGGCCTTAAATTTAATCTGTAACTCATTGAACAGCTGAAATGTGTTGTTCAGTGAGTTCTCACTATTTACCAGTGTCTTTATCTCTTCAATAATTTCAACCTTCTTCAGGTAGTTCTCTTCCTTTACAGCCTCAAGTTTCTTGTTGGATTCGTACCGAAGGTTTTTATATTCCCTGAAAAGATCTTTTAACTCCAGTTCATAGGAATCAGATTCTGCAAGAAAAAGCTCTTCATCGTTGCCTTCAGCAATGAATGCTGCCTTTTGTTCACCTATTTCGTGGTTCCTGATTTTATAAAAACAAGCCTTGATGGCGTCTGCATGTGGTTTGATCACATCAACATCCCCTTCGCCGATGATTTTTCGAAGTGTATTGATCAGATTTATCTTGTTGTAGGAGGAGTAATCGTGAATAGGCTGGCCATCTGCAGTTGGTTCATCATCGTGAAATGGATCATCTTCTTCATCAACAACGTCCAATTGAGGTTCGAGGATGGCATCTGTCAATTCGGATTCATTTTCGTGAGAAGGCTCTGTTTCAACAACTTCTACTTCAATTAATCCGGCATTCTGAGGTTTCTGATCTTCTGTTATCCCAGGCTCCCCGTTACCAACTTCTTCACTGTTAACAATTGGTTCTGAAGCATCGACAGTTTCAGCTTTCTGCTCCTCTGTTACTACAAATTCTTCGCTTTTAACCTCTTCAATGTTAACAATCGGTTCCGAAGTAACGCCAGTCTCTTCATTCTCTACGCCGGTGACCGATAATTGTTCGTTTTCCGGCGAGGAAGCAGGATTCTCCAATTCTTTAGATTTCATATGTTTAATAATTCTGCACGAAAATAGATATTTACCCGTTAACGTCAACTGTTTCTTAAACATATTTTAAGAAATTTTTGCGATTATACCACAAATGAGAAGAATATGCTCGTAAAAGAGTTTTTTTACCTTTGCCAAAAATCTGTTGTATGCGTATAGATATTCTGACTGTTGTACCTGAATTGCTTGAAAGTCCGTTTAATCACTCCATTTTAAAACGGGCTAAGGACAAAGGGCTGGCCGAGATCTATATTCACAACATCCGGGACTGGGCCACGGATAAGCACAAAAGAGTGGATGATTATGCCTTTAGCAAAGGCGCAGGTATGGTCATGATGGTGGAGCCTATTGACAGGGCTATCTCTGAACTAAAGGAACAACGCATTTACGATGAAATCATCTTCCTAACCCCCGATGCGATAAAATTTACCCAACAGGATGCTAATCAGCTATCTATGAAAGGAAACCTTCTGATTTTATGCGGTCATTACAAAGGTATAGATCAGCGCGTACGGGACTTTCTTGTGACCAGGGAGTTTTCGATTGGTGACTATGTTTTAACCGGTGGAGAGCTTGCTGCAGCAATTATTTCGGACGCGATCGTTCGATTGTTGCCGGGAGTTTTATCTGACGAAACCTCTGCGCTGACTGATTCATTTCAGGATGGATTGCTTACTCCACCGGTATATACGCGTCCGGCTGAGTACAAAGGATGGAAAGTGCCTGATATACTTCTTTCAGGCAATGATCAGTTGATTGATGAATGGAAAATGGAGCAGGCAATTGAAAGGACCCGCCGCATCAGGCCAGATCTGCTGGCTCATGATTGAGCCGACTGTTTCCCGCAAATGGTGGAAAACGAACAATACAAGCAATGATCTTCGACCTTGGTTTGGTAAAATGGGATTGCTGGATCAAATATCTCTTCCAGCAGACTGATCAGCAATAATTCGAATTCTCCTTTCACATCAAGGTATTTTACCTCCCTGATACCATTCTCCCTGATTGATATCCTATGGTTTTCCTGTAGAAATATCTTCTTGAGTGCATATATTGATGGATAGACCGCACCTGATTCAGGGTGCATTTTGTCCCAAATAGTACCATAAACCAGCGTCTGGAAGGCAGCCTTGTTCCTTTTCTTAGACTCCTTGTCAAATAATTCTGACAACGAATAGAAATCATGTAAAGTTGTGCCTGTTTTGTAATCAATTATTTCTATATCTCCTGATAATGAGTCTATTCTATCAATAACCCCGCCTATGCGAACAGATTTGGTTCCCTTAAAAATTGGAATCATCGCACTCACATTTTGTTCAAGTCCCTCAATTTCAAAAGGAACTCTTTTCTTGTCATAGCTCAAGGTCTGAAGTACCATTTTCTTGATCACCTCATAGACCAATCTGTTTCGTCCGGTAATCCTGGAGATATCAATTTTGGATCCGGTTTTAAAAAAATGAAGAAAAAAAGCGTCAAGAATGAGCCGTTCCAGCGTTTGCAAATCATTAAGCAATGAATCAAGGATACTGTCATGAATAACCTGATTTAGATAAGGCCGGTATATATTCTCCATGACCGAATGAAAAAGTTTGCCAAAAATTCTGGCATCCACCTCTTCTAATACTTCATCATCCTCCTGAAATCCAACAATATACTTAAAATAATAGCTAAGTGGACATTGGATATATTGGTCAAGGGCAGTAGGAGACATTCTCTTTCCGGATTCAAGAAAACCATTTATCACTTCAATGACTTTACCCGTTTTCTCTATCGAAATTGGAAATGATGGTAACGGGTCAATCGTGTTTTCGACGCCACTTTCTATTATTTCGAAAGGCGATTCCATTAAAAGCTGGTACAAGAAGCGGCTCTTTTCCCCGGTTTTAAGTCCGTTGGATCCGGAGTTGTAGACGAAAGTCACACTTTCGGCCCTCTGAAGCAATCGATAGAAATAGTAGGCATACATGGCATCTTGTTCTTCGATGGTGGGAAGTCCCACCCCCCTGCGAAGATGATAGGGAATAAATGAGCCTGACACATTCGCCCTGGGCATAATTCCCTCATTGACTGACAATAAGATGATGTTTTTGAAATCCAGGGAGCGTGTTTCCAATATTCCCATGATTTGCAGCCCCGCCAGGGGTTCTCCGTCAAAAGTGATGGACAGTGTGCCCAGATATTGCTGCAATATTTTAAAAAAAGTATCATGTAAAAGGAAATCTTCCCTTCCCATAACCGCACTTCCGGCTATGAAAAGTGAATTGTTCAGTTTGTTGATGGAGAGATAAACCTGGTATATGTATTCCTGATAATTGGTGGTGCCGTTTTCGAGACCACTTTTCTCCCAAAAAAGGAACAAATCATAGAGAATTGCAAGAAAATAATCGGGCAATGCCGATACTGATTCTTTGATGGCAAAAATTTTTGCAAAGAGCTCATTTGTGCCCAATTCAGTATCGGTTACATATAGCAAATTCCTTCGAATAATATTATCAATAATTAGCTTGCTTTCAATTGGATATATAGATTGAATTAATTGATTATTTAATAAATCAATGATACTTTTATAGTGAAAAACCAAGGTGTTCCCATCCATCTTTGCCTTTTTTTGTAGCGTAATCAACAGGCTTACAAGACTAAACAAGGGTGTTTGGCTAAGTGGCAGTCCCATTGTCACATTCACTGATTCCAACTCTTTTGGAAGCGCCGAAAGTACGGGCAAAAGAAGTTCTTCATCGCACAAAACAATTGCACTGTCATCGAAATCATTTACCAGCAGTTCAACTTCGTTTGCAGCAACTTGAGCCTGACCAATCTGGGAAGGGGTATGAATAATCTTCAACTTCTTTTTTTTTCGAAAACAATTTGTTTCGTAGGGCAGATCTGTCTGGGGAAACAATTCAAGATTTTCCTTCATGAAAAGTCCAGCCTCCTGGTATAAATCAGTCAGATAATATTGATCATAATCCCAGTAAAACTCCACATTTCCCCCTTTCTGCAAGGTCTGAAAAAGTTTCTTCTCGCATCCATTCAATGCATTGAAACCAGCAACAACAAACTTTCTATCAGACAGATAGCCTGATAACAGCAAGTCACTTCCTTCCACAACATCACGGAATAACATACCCTCATAGGCAATTTTACCGGCATCGAGATCATCTTTCAATTTCCGGTAAATGGGGTAAAGTACTTGCCAAAGACGGGCAAACTCTTTTTGATCCGCCTTCTGTTTCCCATTCGTCAAACTCTTCCAAAAATGGCTGATCTCCTCCTTTCGCTCATCATTCCAGTCATTAAAATGTTCGTCAATCTCTTTGAGATCAGTTATATTCGTAAATAGCAACTCTGCATCCACGAGGTATTTGTCAACCTGGTCAAAATCGTGAAGCAACATCTCGCCCCAACTGAAAAATTCATCAAACGACTCTTTTGATCCGCTTAATTCCCTGTATATCTTAAAAAGCCGAAAAATTAGCTGAAGCGGATCCTCGACCCGCAACGGAGTGAGGTTGGCAAAAAGCTCTTGAATGGTAACAATTTCAGGAGAAAAAGTAGGTTCTGTAACAATTCTGTTCAGGTATTCCGTGAAAAACAGTGCTGCCCTGCGATTTGGAAACACAATGGTTAAATCAGAAACATGCTGTCCATGAACATCATACAACGATTTTGCAATCTGCTTTAAAAAATACTCCTGCGTTTCCTTCATGGGCTTACTCAAAGATACCTCCCCTCTTCAGGTGGAAATTAATTGTTAAAATTGCTGATTATTTCTGAGATTTACCTGATGATTTAGTACATTTGAGACTAAACATATTTTCAATTCACACGTAAGATCGAACATTAACTACAATGTATGGATAAATTTTCCCTTGTCGGCAATCAGGAAATCAGTGCAATAGAGGAATTGTACAAAAATTATCTGGAAAATCCTGTTAATGTGGAACAATCCTGGCGCAATTTCTTCGAAGGATTTGAGTTGGCCAGAAAATCTTACCAGGAAGTAGCAGTATCGGCAGCCGATGAAGACCGGATTCAAAAAGAGTTCAGGATTCTAAACCTGATAAATGGCTATCGTCAGCGCGGACACCTGTTCACCCGGACAAATCCGGTAAGGAAAAGAAGGACCTATAGTCCAACCCTGGATTACACAAACTTCAACCTGGATGAAGAAGATCTGAATACCGTTTTTCATGCCGGAAAAGAGATTGGTATTGGCAATGCAACCCTCAAAGAGATTATTTCCCACCTCGAAATAACTTATTGTGAATCAATTGGCGCCGAATTTCTATACATGCGGCAACCTGAGCTTATCGACTGGCTTAGGATCAGGATGGAAAAATCGAAAAACAGTGAATTCTATACCCCAGAGCAACAGAAACATATTTTTTATCACTTGAACATTGCTGTCGGATTTGAGAGTTTCATTCACCGCAAATTTGTTGGTGCAAAACGATTCTCCCTCGAAGGAACCGAAGCGCTGATTCCTGCCCTGGATGCCCTGGTAGTCCATGGGGCCAAACTTGGTATCGAAGAGTTCGTTGTAGGTATGGCACATCGCGGCAGACTCAATGTACTGGCCAATATACTCGAAAAACCCTACAAAAACATCTTCAAAGAATTCTATGCAACTGAATATGAAGAAGGTATATCTCAAGGCGATGTGAAGTACCATCTTGGTTTTGAAAATATTATCACAACGGATGCCGGCGAAAAGGTGAAATTGAGCCTTATTCCCAACCCTTCGCACCTCGAGACAGTCGGATCTTTGGCGGAAGGGATGGTAAGGGCGCGGATAGACCACCATTACGCCGGTGATTGCGCCAAAATTGCCCCAATCATCATCCATGGAGATGCTGCCATTGCCGGACAGGGAATTGTCTACGAAATCGTGCAAATGGCCCTATTGCCGGGATATAAAACCGGTGGCACCTTGCATCTGGTAGTCAATAACCAGGTGGGATTTACTACAGATTATCTGGAAGCACGATCCAGTACCTATTGCACAGACGTTGCAAAAGTTACACGTTCCCCTGTTTTCCATGTAAACGGAGACGATGTGGAAGCCCTTATTTTCACCGTTAAACTGGCATTGGAATTTCGTCAACGTTTTGAATCAGATGTATTTATTGATATTCTCTCCTACCGCAAATATGGTCACAACGAGGGTGATGAGCCCCGGTTTACACAACCGATGCTTTATAAGGCCATTGCAAGCCATCCCAATCCAAGGGATATCTATGCGAAGAAACTGGTCTATGCCGGGATCATGACACAATTGGAGGTTGATCAGGAGATTTCGAAGTTTGATGAACAGCTGGAGCAAAATTATGAGGAAAGTAAACTGATTGACAAGCTCAACATCAAAAATTTTCTGGTTGATGAGTACAAACCCTACCGTTTTCCTGATCCTTGCGAAGTTTATGAAGTTCCGACTGCTGTATCGGAAATGGAACTGAAACAACTGGCCATTGCCATCAACACACTGCCGGCTGATAAGAAATTTTTCAGCAAAATAGTAAAGTTAATGGAAGACCGTAGCCAGATGGTGGCCAACAACAAGGTCGACTGGGCTTTGGGCGAATTACTTGCTTATGCTACACTTCTCAAAGAAGGTATTCCGGTTCGGTTAAGTGGGCAGGATGCCCAAAGAGGTACCTTTTCTCACAGGCACTCGGCCCTGGTACTGGAAGATAGTGGTGAAAAATATTTTCCGCTTCAAAATATCTCTACCCATCAGGCACCTTTTGTTGTTCACAACTCTCCGCTAAACGAATATGGTGTAATGGGCTTCGAATACGGCTATTCGATGGCAAATCCAAAAGGGCTTACCATTTGGGAAGGCCAGTTCGGCGACTTTGCCAATGTAGCCCAGGTAATCTACGACCAATATATCTGCTCAGCAGGTGAAAAATGGGGAATGATGAATGGATTGGTACTTTTTTTACCTCATGGATATGAAGGTCAGGGACCTGAACATTCCAGCGCCAGGATCGAAAGGTATTTGTCGCTCTGCAGCAATTACAACATGCATGTAGTGGTTCCAACCACTCCTGCCAATCTTTTTCATGTATTAAGAAGGCAAGTACTTGGGGATGTGCGGATTCCATTAATCGTCTTCACTCCGAAAAGTTTGCTGCGCCATCCAAAGGTAGTTTCTTCGCTGGATCAAATGACAAAAGGAGGCTTTCAAAAGCTTATTCCGGACAAGGAAGTCAAGCAAGGTAAAGCAGAAGTTGTGGTATTTACATCCGGCAAAATCTATTTCGAGTTAATAGATCGACGGGAGAAGCTAGGATCGGAGAAGGTTGCCATCCACAGAATTGAGCAAATCTCTCCTTTTCCAGCCGAAGAAATACGTGATATAATATTTCATAACTCTCAGTCCAAAAGATTCTTGTGGGTTCAAGACGAGCCTTCCAATATGGGAGTATGGCCTTACATTTGCAGGAAATATCCTGAACTGGGACTCGAGTTGGTTAGCCGTCCTGAGAGTGCCAGTCCGGCAGCCGGATTGTTGGAAAAACACAAAAGAAGGTTGGAACGAATTATGAATGCAGTATTTAACTAATAGAAATTATGATTGTTGAAATTAAAGTACCCTCCCCCGGAGAGTCCATTTCAGAAGTTGAAATAGGCAAATGGCTGGTTGAAAATGGTGCTGTTGTCAGGAAAGATCAGGAGTTGGCAGAGGTCGAATCCGACAAAGCGACCTTATCGCTCATTGCGACGGCCGCTGGTCAGTTGAGCATCCTGGCAAGTGAGGGTGATCGTGTCAATGTTGGCAGCGTAGCGTGCACCATTGATACAGACAAGGCCTCTTCGCAACCTGCTGAAATCCCTGTCGTTGCTGCATCCGAGCAAAAGAAATCAATTCAAAATACTCAAATTGAGAAAGATACCAATCCTATCGTAGCAGAACAAAAGCTTTCAGTACCGAAAGAAGCGGAAAAATCAATCAAGATGACCCCAACCGCAAAGGCGGTGATGGAACAATCCAATATGTCGGTTGATGAGGTGTTGGAAGGGATCAGAAGACTAACCAGAACGGATATGGAACAGATTGTAATGGCCTATGTCAATCCTGTTTCAAAGAGTTTGGAAGCTAATCGCAGCGAAGACCGGATAACTATGACACCACTGAGACGTAAGCTGGCCCAGCGACTTGTGGCTGTCAAGAACGAAACTGCCATGCTTACTACTTTCAACGAGGTGGATATGAGTAAGGTGATGGAGTTGAGAACCATTTACCAGAAGGCATTTACCGAAAAGTATGGTTATAAGCTGGGATTCAATGCCTTCTTTGCGAAAGCAGTCAGTATGGCGCTTTCACAACATCCGTCAATCAATTCGATGATTGACGGAGAGGAAATGGTAATTCCCAATTACCATGATATCGGAATTGCCGTTTCCAGTCCAAAAGGATTAATGGTACCAATCATCCGCAATGTAGAGAGCATGAATATTGCCATGATTGAAGGTGCGATCAAGGATCTTGCAGAAAAAGCACGCGACAAGCGCCTTACAGTGCAGGAAATGACCGGAGGAACTTTTACCATCACCAATGGCGGAGTTTTCGGTTCAATGATGTCCACTCCCATTATCAACCCACCCCAAAGCGCCATCCTGGGATTACATGCGATCAAGGATCGTCCGGTGGCCATTGACGGAAAGGTGGAAATCAGGCCCATGATGTACATCGCATTATCCTACGACCACAGGATCATTGATGGCAAAGACTCAGTTGGCTTTCTTGTCAAAGTAAAGGAATTGATTGAAAATCCGGTCAAACTTCTTTTTGAAGGCAAAGATGCCGGGGAGATCCTTCTTGATTTGTGAAAAACAAATAAGGATAAAGGATAAAGTAAAAAGGATAAAGTAAGAACGCCACAATTAAGGATAAAGGATAAAGTAAAAAGGATAAAGTGGAATTCGTACTGAATTTAAAATTAGCTCATCTATAGTTTAAATTATAAAGTAAGAACGCCACAATTTCGATCGCGGCGTTCTTACTTTATCCTTTTGACTTTATCCTTTATCCTTATCTTCGCTTGTTTCATCAACTTCATCGAAAACAAGCAAGCCTTTGCTATGAAGTAAGTTATACCAAGCCAGTACTTTCTTTATGTCGGAAACATAAACCCGTTCTTTATCAAAATCAGGGAGTATTTTTTCAAAATATCTTTTTAGTTCTTCCGGCTTTGCATTGGTCGGAATGGATGTTCCCCCATTTTCCAAATCATATATTTTTTTGAAAACCTGTTTAAGCGGAAAATCTTCATTGGTTGTATAGATTGCGATGTCTTCCAGGGTGCTCATTTTAGCGCTCGCAAAGGCTGTTTGCTTTTTCCCGGTCAGCAAGGACTCTACAATTACTCCATTTTTTCCCTCGGACAACACTTTAAATAATCCAGGTTCCCCGGATATGGCCAAAATTCCTTTTAACATAAAATTTTCATTTTGTTATTGCGCAAAAATAGCAAGAATTTTTAATAGCTACCTGCTACTTCAATCCAAAACTTTGGCGAACTTTGCCTGTCAAAAGAACTGTATTTATGAGTCAACTAAAGATGGTCGTTACGGACCTGGATGGAACACTGCTCCAAAATGATCAAACAATTAGCACTGAGGATCTTGAAACGCTTCATTTGCTTGGTGAATTGGGAATCTGCAGGGTGGCGGCAACCGGGAGAAACTTATTGAAAGTACGTCGGGCCCTAAATCCATCAGATCCCTTTGATTATGTTATCTGTTCGTCCGGGGCTGGTATCGTGGACTGGAATAGACAAGAGGTCATACGTGCTATCAATTTTGCGGATGAATTAACGGCCAGGCTAATTGAGTACCTGATTGGCAATGGATACAATTTCAAAGTTTCCGATTGCTTCCCTGATAACCACAATTTTTTCTGGTGGAAAAAACTTCCTTGTGAAGAAATTGATCGTTACATTGAAGTTCATTCCACAATGGGTAAATCAGAAGAGATAGTACCCGGCAAAAAATACAGTTCTTCCCAGATTTTACTCTTCTTCCCGAAGCAGGACTGCAGGTTCGACGAGGTTAAGAGTAAGCTACTGTCCCATTTCAGCGAAATCAGCCTGATTCGAACTACTTCTCCGCTTAATGAAAACTGGACATGGATGGAAATTTTCCCAAAAGGAATCTCAAAAGCCCATGGAATAGCTGAAATTTGCGATTTAAAGGGAATTGACAGAAAAGAGACCTTTGGCATTGGGAACGACTTTAACGACCTGGAAATGCTTGATTTTACCCATTTATCGTACGTTGTTCACAACGCACCCCAGGAGTTAAAGGATCAATTTCCCGTCTCCCTTCCCCATCATGAGAATGGATTCTCCCATGCAGTCAAAAAACACCTGCCGAAAGAATCTTCCAGGTAATTCAAATATTGGAGAATCGCTAAATTCAATTATTTACTGCAAAGTTCTGTCAATACACCGTAAGTAGATTTTGGATGAAGGAATCCGATATTCAGCCCTTCGGCCCCTTTTCTTCCTTTCTTATCGATCAGTTGGATACCGGCCATTTCAGCCTCAGCCAAGGCTGAATCTACCTGATCAACGGCAAAAGCGATGTGGTGGACTCCCGGCCCTTTCTTTTCCAGAAATTTTCCAATTGGACCTTCAGCATCCATTGATTCCAGCAGTTCGATTTTCGTCTCACCAACCTTAAAAAAAGCAGTCTTCACCTTTTGGTCAATCACCTCTTCAATGGCATAACATTGTGATCCCAAAAGGGTTTCATAATATGGGATTGCCTTTTCGAGGCTTTCAACGGCGATTCCGATGTGTTCTATTTTTGAAATGTTCATTTCATTTAATTATTGGTTATACGCTTTGGGCGCAAATCGGTAGTGTGGTCCAAACCTTTCAAAGGCCGCTTTATCCAGCATCTCCCTGTGGTTTGGATGGGCAATGGAAATAAGCAGTTTGGCCCTTTCCTGCATCGTTTTTCCGTACAGGTTAACTACACCCTGCTCGGTAACGACCCAATGGATGTTTGCCCTGGTTGAGACAACTCCCGAGCCTTCAATTAAGGTCGGCGATATTTTGGACATCCCCTTTTCCGTAATGGAGGGCATTGCGATGATCGGACGGCCATTCTTCGAATAACCTGCCCCTCGAATAAAGTCAATCTGTCCTCCCACACCGGAATAGTGTCTGATACCGATTGAATCTGCACAAACCTGTCCGGTCAAGTCAATAGCCAGCGCAGCATTGATGGCAGTAACATGGTCAAGTTTGCGAATTACAGCAACATTATTGGTGTGCGATACATCCATCATTGCTACCATAGGGTTATCATCCACAAAATCATAAAGTGCTTTAGATCCCATCAGGAAGGAGGCAACCATTTTCCCCTTGTCGAAATTCTTCATTCTTCCGGTAACGACCCCTTTTTCGACCAAAGGTAGTATTCCGTCCGAAAACATCTCGGTATGAACCCCCAAATCTTTGTGGTTACCCAATTGGGCCAAAACGGCATTGGGTATTCCCCCGATTCCCATCTGAAGACAAGCGCCATCCTCCACCAGTGTGGCCACATTTTTGCCGATGGCAATCTCCATGGGGGAAAGCAGGGCAGGATCATGGGCATACAAAAGGGAATTATCTTCAACAAAATAATCAATCATATTGGTACTGATCATGGCATCGCCCCATGTCCTGGGTACATTGGGATTGACAAGCGCAATTACAGTATCCGCACATTCGACAGCCGCAAGGGTCGCATCTACCGAGGTTCCCAATGAAACAAATCCATGCTTGTCAGGCAGGGAAACCATAATCATGGCTACATTCACCTTTAGGTATCCCTCCCGTATCAATTTCTGCGTCTCACTCAAAAATACCGGAACGTAATCTGCATATCCGGCCTGTGTCTGTTTGCGAAGGTTACCTCCAACAAAGAACTGCTGTGTATCGAAAATACCTTCGAATTCAGGATTGGCATATTCAACAACCCCTTCGATGTGGATGTGCTGGATCTTGACATCATAGATTTCACCCGCTCTTCCACGTTCAACCATGGCCTTTATTAACTTGTGCGGCGTTACGGCCACACTGCTTAAATGGACGCGATCGCCACTCTTGATAATTTTAACTGCATCTTCAGCAGAAACATATTTAATTAGTCTCATTATTAGTATTTTGCATTTTTTTAAGACGATGGCAAAAGTAGTATTTTTCATTTCCTTCGGCATATTTAGATCTGCATCGAGGCGAATATTTAATATTTAATTGACCTTTAGCATGAATATTGCTCAGTTGTGTTATAAAAACTTTAAAATTTAGAAGAGAGCCTCTTTATACACTCAAAGTTTTGATATTAAAGAACATGCCGTAGTCACAAATAAGTGATTCCGGAATATGATATCAAAAATAAAAAGATGAAATTGACAGATACATCTGGCAATATGTTGCTATATTTGCAAAAAGTATCTGACAAAATGGAAAAAATATTTCAATTTTCAGCATCAAGGATCGCCGCTGTTGATACCTCTTTCAAACGTTATTTATCGAATAAGATTAACTGGAACAACCGATTAATTGCGATAACCGGAGCGAGAGGTGTTGGAAAAACTACGCTATTGCTTCAATACATCAGGGAAAACTTAAATGAAGCACCAGATGAAGTTATTTATGCAAACATGGATGATTTGTATTTTTCAAAAAACACGCTTGTTGATTTTGCAGATGAGTTTGTAAAAAAGGGCGGAAAGTACCTTTTTCTGGATGAAGTTCACAAATACAAAAACTGGTCGCAGGAGATCAAAAACATTTACGATTATTTTCCTGATCTAAAGATTGTCGTAACTGGTTCTTCAGCTTTGGATATTTATAGAGGGAAAGCTGATTTAAGCCGACGAGCCATCCTTTATAAATTGCAGGGCTTGTCTTTCAGGGAGTTTATCTCTTTAAAATACAACCTTCATTTTCCTGTTCTTGATCTGGATGATCTTTTGGTCAATGCACAAAGAAATATTCCCGCTATTCTGGAGAAAATAAAACCGATAAAACTTTTCGAAGAGTATCTCCTATTCGGATATTATCCCTTTTTCAGGGAGGGAGAAGCCGAATTTCAAATCAGGCTTAAACAAACAGTAAACCATTTATTGGACAGCGATTTACCATCAGTTGAAAATATTGATTTTAATGCAGTACACTATTTAAGAAAGCTTATTGCCATACTGGCGGAGATTGTCCCTTACAAACCCAATATTGTGAACCTCAGTCAACAGGTTGGGGTGAGCCGTGAAACACTCGTTCGATATTTATATCTGCTCGAGAAGGCTGATCTTTTAATACTATTACAAACCAGTGCCCATGGAATCGCTAAAATGAACAAACCCGAAAAGATATACCTGAATAATCCAAATCTCGTCAATACACTGACAGATCATCAATCAAATCAGGGAACCTTACGGGAAACCTTCTTTTTAAACCAACTTCAGGTTCTTCACGCCATTAACGCTACAGACAAGAGCGATTTCCTGGTTGACCATAAATACACCTTCGAAATTGGTGGCAAAAACAAAACCCGCAAACAAATTACGGGAATTGAAAACGCCTATGTGGTCGCCGACAATATAGAATATGCCCAACAAAATAAGATCCCGCTTTGGTTATTTGGGTTTTTGTATTAAAGATTCCATCTCTTTCTATAATCATCATCCATTAATTTACGATATACATGAAATGATGTATTATTTTTTATTATATTTGCGCTATACATTAAATATGAAGGATGAATTATATTGCGCGTCCACATTACACTGAAAAAATAAAACCGTTTATCGGAAAACAGATTATTAAAGTCCTTACCGGACAGAGAAGGGTTGGCAAAAGCTATATCATGTTACAGTTAATGGATTTTATTAAAGAAGAAAATCCGGATGCAAATATTATTTATATTAACCGTGAGTTAGATCAATTTTCTCATATACAAACAAATAATGATCTGAGTGAGTATCTCCTCGATAAATTTAGTCCCGATAACGCCAACTATTTGTTTATCGATGAAATTCAGGAAATCGATTCATTTCAGTTAACAATCCGTAGTTTATTTGCCGAAAATAAATGTGATATATTCTGTACCGGAAGCAATGCGGCCATGCTCTCCGGGGAGTTGGCAACTTCCCTTTCCGGAAGGTATGTCGAGATTAACATACACAGTTTGAGCTTTGCTGAATTTCTCACGTTTCATCAATTATTGAAAGGAAGCGATAGTTTAATGAAGTATCTCACTTACGGAGGAATGCCTTATTTGACCAATATTGGGCTACATAATGATTTACCCTTTGAATATCTTAAGAATGTATATTCAACCATTTTGCTGAAAGATGTTGTTTCAAGAGAAAATATTAGAAACATCTCTTTTCTTGAGAATCTTGTCCTTTATCTCGCCGATAATATCGGCGACCTTTTTTCTGCAAATAATATCAGTAAATTTCTAAAATCACAGCGTATTGCAATTTCTCCCCAGCTTACGATGAATTATCTTAAAGCCCTTTCAAATGCTTATTTTGTGCATAAGGTTGTACGCTCAGAAATAGGCGGATTGAAAATATTTGAAATTGGTGAAAAATACTACTTTGAAGATTTGGGTTTGAGAAATGCCATAAAGGGATTCAACCAGAAAACGGAACTCCATAAACTTCTGGAAAACGCGGTTTACTTGCATCTTCTGCAAAGAGGATACCGAATTTTTGTAGGTAAAATTGATCACAAAGAGATTGATTTTGTGGCAGACAGAAACGGATTAAAAGTTTATGTACAAGTTTGTCTGCAGCTAACAGAAAAAACGACCTCAAGCCGCGAATTTGGCAATCTGCTGATGATCAACGACAACTATCCCAAATACGTGATTACACTTAACGACATGATTATAGGGGATGATTATCAGGGTATCAAGCAAATGAATTTGATTGATTTTCTTTTACTGGAATTGTAATTTTGTCATCAGCCTGGTAATCTGATCAATAAAATATTTTGGCTGATAATAAATAATTAAATGCAGCCATAACAAGAGTATATATGCGTTTTTGGCTGATAATAATATATTAAATGCAGCCAAATCAAAATTAATTGTATATTTTTGGCTGGTTATAGATCATTAAATGCAGCCAAAATCGATCTTATGGCAAAAGAAAAGATTATAGGAAGAATTAATGAAATCGAAATACTAGCATCAGCCATTCATTCGCCAGATCCGGAATTCATGGCGGTTTATGGTCGCCGCAGGGTGGGTAAAACTTTTCTGATCAGGGAATTTTATGGGGATTCGATCTGTTTTGAAATGGTGGGTGTTCACCAGGCATCACTGACAGTGCAGCTAAAAAACTTTGCGCAATCGCTTAAAAATGCCATCGGAATTGGTATCCCTCCTCAAACTCCAGGATCGTGGTTTGAAGCTTTTTCTTTTCTGGAGCAATTTATAGAATCGTTAAAACTGAAACAAGATACTGGCAAAAGGGTTGTTTTTATTGATGAACTGCCGTGGCTAAATACTCCGAAATCGAAATTCATAGCAGCATTGGAGCATTTCTGGAATAGTTTTGGTTCGAAACAAAGCAACCTGGTTCTGGTTGTTTGCGGGTCCGCCGCCTCCTGGATGATTCAAAAAATTGTTAACTCCAAAGGGGGACTTCACAACAGACTTACCCGCCAAATCAGGTTATTACCTTTTACAATTCCGGAAGCCGAAAGCTTTTTGAAATCGAGGGGAGTTGGACTTACCAGATTTCAAATCATTTCGCTTTACATGGCCTTGGGTGGTGTGCCATACTACCTGAAACAGGCAGAACCAGGTCTTTCATCGGCGCAAATTATAGATAAAATCTGCTTTTCGAGGGGAGGACTATTAAGGAGTGAATTTGAAAAGCTATATGCATCACTTTTCGATCAAAGCGATCAGCATATCAGAATTATTGAGGCATTAAGACAGAACCGATCCGGAATGAGCCGAAACCTGATTTTATCCGCAGCTAAGATTCCAAGCGGGGGTACAGCCAGCCAGATACTGGAAGAATTGGAAGAATCGGGCTTTATCGAATCTTGGATTCCTTTTGGAAAAAAATCAAATGATGTGATTTACCGGGTTTCCGATGAATTTACACTCTTTTATTTTGACTGGATAAAACCCCTGGGTAAAAGAGATCCAGGAGAGGGATATTGGCTATCCAAGCAAAATGATCCACGGAGAAGAGCATGGGCTGGGTATACTTTTGAAGGGATCTGCATGAAACATATACAACATATCAAAAATGCACTTGGGATTGGAATGGTTGGAACTTTTTATGGCCCCTGGTACTATTCTGCACAAAAAAATTCGTCTGACATTGGAACTCAGATCGATCTGCTGATCGACAGGAAAGATGCCTCCATAAACCTTTGCGAAATGAAGTTCTCGGAAGCTGAATTTACAATTGATGCAGATTATGCAAAAAAACTCAGACAAAAAAAGGATGTTCTTATAAATATGACCAAAACAAAGAAAAACATCTTCATTACCATGATCACCACCTTTGGAATTATAAGCAATTCGCATTCCAATGATATAATATCCAATTCGTTGACAATGGAGTGTCTGTTCTTAAATAAATCAAACTTAAATATCTAAACAAAATACCGGATAAAGGATCTTGTGGTGGTTTGCTGATGATCAACGACAACTATCCCAAATACGTTATTACGCTTAACGACATGATTATAGGGGATGATTATCAAGGTATCAAGCAAATGAATCTGATTGATTTTCTTTTGCTCGAACTGTGATTTTGGCATTATAATACAGTTCATTATTTAAGAAAGCTTATAGCCATGCTGGCGGAGATTGATACACCTTTGAAATTGCTGATAAAAACAAAACCAGCTAATAAATTACGGGAATTGAAAACGCCTATGTGGTCGCCGACAATATAGAATATGCCCAACAAAATAAGATCCCGCTTTGGTTGTTTGGGTTTTTGTATTAAAGATTCCAATAGTACTTAAATCCTTATGCTTTTACATGATGTCCTTCAAGCGAATAAAAAAGTATAAACAGAAATAATGGAATTGGGGCAAAAAAACCGATCGACATGGTATAGTGGTCAGATATCCATCCCATTAATGGAGGAAATACTGCACCCCCTACAACTGCCATCACGATAAAGGAAGCGGCCTTTTTTGTATTCGGCCCCAAATCTTTTATTCCCAGGGCAAAAATTGTTGGGTACATGATTGACATGAAGAAGAAAATCGCATATAATGATACAAGGGAAATCCAGCCAAATTGTAAGCTTACTACTGGTAAAAGCACTATACAAAGAGCTGAATAAAGAGCCAGGATTCTGCTTGGTTTAAAGTATCCCATCATATAACTTCCTGACATCCGTCCAATCATAAACAGGGCAAAACCAATTGACAAGAAATAGGGGCCATTCTTAACATCAAAACGGGGATACTGGTTCTCATCAGTTACAAAATTTATGAGATAGCTAAAAATTCCGGTTTGTGCTGCAACATAACAGAACTGGGCAATAACTCCCATTACAAAATGTGATTGGTTGATTAAAGGCTTATGATAAGAAGGTTTGTCTTCAACTCCTGATGTATCAATGCCATGTCCAAGACCAACCTCTTCTTCAGTTATTTCCGGAAGGGGAAGGCGCGTAAAAATCAAAGCTACGCCTAATACAACCAGTCCGATTATACTTAATGGCAAAATCATGGAAGTGAGTTTCTCACCCACGACAATACTTTGATTTCCATAAATGTATAAACCGATTAGTGGGCCTATGACCCATGCGAGCCCATTAAAAGATTGGGAAAAATTGATCCGTCTTGCTGCGGAATCTTTTGGGCCGAGCTTTGTGGTATAAGGATTGGCGGCAGTTTCAAGTGTTGCCAGACCACAACCAAGGATAAACAAACAGGTGAGGAAAATCCGGAAAGAATCATATGAAGTTGTCCTTACAATTAGTAATGCCCTATGGCAAAAAGTGACAACCCCAGAATGATCCCTATTTTATAACCAAACCTTCGCATGAAATATCCGGCCGGTAAGGCCATACAAAAATAAGCTCCGTAAAGTGAGAACTGGATAAAACTGGATTGCCACTTCTTCAAATGCAGAATAGTATGAATACTACCCCATTTCAATATTTATGGTTCTATTTATTATTTACAGTTATTCCTTCCCATGCATCCGTCCGGAATGGTGAAGCCGGAAACTCTTCAACATTATAAAGGTTTGCTCCGTTACTTTCAACAGGACTTCCGGTCCATGCGTATCTAACCGCAATAGGAACCTTGATCTGATCATTCCAAATAATAACTTCATTGCCATGGATCTCAGCCTTGGCCCATACAAATTTTCTATCTTCTCCTGCAATCGCAAATCCTTTTAAATCGCCATTCTTCGAAATGAGTCCATTGTCTGCATTAGAAAAGAAGATACGGATTCTAGTCCCCTCGGCTTTCATTGATTTATACATAGGTGAAGTTTGTAGATTAGTTTTTTCATAGACTACTTTTTCTGCTTCAAAAGCCAGTCTCCTTCCAACTTCCTGTTTATTAGTCGGGTGTACATCATTAGGATTTCCTAAATCAACTGTTACAGCCATTCCTGTCTGGGGTAATGCTAAGGCCGTTGACTGAGCTTCCCTGAGCTCTGCCATATAGCTTTCGACAGGATTTTCTGTCAATGCCGTGTATCCTGCCAACTGACAGAAAAGGAAAGGAAGATCGCCCTGTCGAAATTGTCTTCGCCAATCGTTAATCATGAGAGGGAAAAGAGAACGGTATTGGTATGCGCGCAAGCGATTAGACTCACCCTGGTACCAAAGAATACCTTTGAGGGAAAGATCGGCTAATGGAGCAATCATTGCGTTGTAATTTGATGAGATTGAACTAATTTCATTCGTTTGCATTGGGTTTAGGAGATTCTGGTTTTGAACTACAACTTGTTTAATCAACCATTTGCCTGAAAGGGGAACAATTACCGGTTCATCCGATTCCACCAATTCCTGAATACGCAAATCAATGGCATTTTTGCTTTCAAAGCCTCCATTTCCGCCTGTGTTTTCGAGGCGAATTGCTATTAGATTCTTCCCTTCCTTAACTAATTTTCCTGGGACAAAATATATTCTTCGACCCCTAGGCCAGCTTATCGAACCTATTTCAACACCATTGAAGAATGTTTTATCGAATTGATTCAGAACTTCAAGATTCACAACAAGATTCTTTTTAGCCAATTGGGCAGGAATGTTAAATTCTTTTCGCAACCAAACCACTCCATCATAATTTTTTAAACCCTGGTTCTCCCAGTAACCTGGTGCAATGAATGGCATCCAGTTAACAGGATTATAATCAGGAGAATACCACTTATCTGAATATCCCCTATCAGGGAATACCTCATTCTCCATGGATTCTATCTGATCAGTATCAGATTTTGAGGGTGATATTTTAACTGGTTGGATCGTTTTATTTTGTAATAATAACCGGGTAGCCTCATCTTTAAAATCTGGATGCAAAGAAAGACTTTCAAGTCCTGTCCATAATTCAATGGGTGTGCCACCCCAAGTGCTATTAATTAACCCAATTGGTATTTTTTCAAGTTGATGTATGTTTATTGCAAAAAAATAGGCCACTCCAGAGAAAAAGGCCGCATTATCGGGTGTTGTAATATTCCATTGAGCAGGTAACGTATATGATAAGGGCGATAAGCTTCGTTTTTTTGGCATTGAAAAACACCTTATTTCCGGAATATCAGCACTTCTCAATTCATAACCTGAATTGAAAGATTGCATTACAGTCCATTCCATATTCGATTGTCCGGAACAAAGCCATACATCGCCAATCAGTATATTTTTCAAAGAGAAAACAGTATCTGAAAGAAATTTCATTTCGTATGGACCACCTGCTTCTTTGGCCGGAAATTCAATTTTCCAGTTACCTGATTCATCTGGCTTTACTTTACGCTTCTGTCTGTCAAATTCAATCTCAAAAGTTTTCTCTGAAGAAGAGGTACCCCATATTTTAATTGGCTTTTGTCTCTGCAACACCATATTGTCACAAAAAAAATAGGGTAGTCGTATCTTCGTCTGCGACATTCCGGGAGAACATGAAAGGATGTAAAAAAAGAAAATTGTAAGTGCAAATCTGAAATTTTTCATTCCTATTGATTTTATCAGGTATAATTATTTTATCCGTTGCTTCAAAAGCCCGACACCTCTTAATATGAAGAGGTTTGATCCCAAGTTGGTAGAGTGGGGATTCTTTCCTTACTGAAAAATTTCCATGGGATGGATCCTTAAATCCATGATCAGCGACCAGACTGAGCTTATCAAATCCACGTTTTTCCCTAGAATCCTGAATTTTTTGGACAGCGGTTTTAGGATCCGAAGCTGACCATACTATATTTGATTCTGCCATCTCGAAGTTTTTCCAAACAAATCCTTCATCTGCTAGTAGCCAGTTATACGATACCTGTACCGATGTTTTCTCAAAATAGACCATATTCTTACTTATCTTGTAGTGACATATTGTATCATCTTAATTTAACTGGAAGGGACTGAACTCTCTTCTCAGCATTGGATATGCATCTTGCGGGAACACTACATTAACAATATAATTGTTTATCACATTTACCACATTGATCGTTTCCATCGGGAGAAACAAATATCTTTTAATGTCAATGCTGTTGAACCCCGTAATTACAAATAATATAATAATTAGAAGGAGCTTTATTATCTTATTTTCAGTAAACATCATGATCTATTATTAATTTCACTTGACACTAATCATAACATTATAATGCATTTGCGAATCTTTTTATTTAATTCTTCCTGCCTTTAATTCAAAAGGCCTGAAACCTAACTTCAGCGCCGGCGAATTGGGCTCCAGCCTGAAATCTCCGATTGAAACATTCCTGAATAATGGATCGGATGAAATACTATGAACTTCATTTCCATATTTTCGAGCAAGGATGAAGTAATCATCCGCTGCTTTGGGGTCAGAAGAATTAAAATAAATGTTGCTGTCAGTATTGATATTATCTATGGTATTAGCCATTATATCCATATAAACAAAAGGCTGATTAGACTCGATAGCGTAAAAGATATTGTGCAAGATCAGTGATCCTGCACAAAGTTTACTCGGAACATTGGGGGTGTAATTTGGTTCTAAAGACAGCATTCCCCGCTCGACTTTACCCGGAGGAGATGCGACAATATTATTAATGATATGATTGCAACCTTTGGAACAGATACCTGTACCAAAGGTATGAAAACGGAATACAACATTATATTCTATCAGAACGTCGTTTTGGTCATCATCACATCGGAGCGCCTCTCCAGCTGCCTGTTGTGGGGTATCATGTACATAATTTCTCCTCATTATATTCCCTTTGCCGGCTCCGGATATGTAAATACCATTCCCATCATTCATTACCGTCATGAGGTGGTGTAAATCATTATCTTCAATCCTGTTCTGTCGTCCATGTAAAAACCGTTCACGTTCAACCCATGTTTCTTTCCCGGTAAATTCACCAATTTCACTCCAACGCACCGTTCGCGAACACTCTCCCCTACCGGTTTTATCCCAGTTTATTCTTCCGGTAACAGCAATCGCAGTGTAAGGAACATCGTGTATTGTATTATGGCTTACTAAATTATGCCCACTTTGCCACAACCAAATCCCCAAAGAATGTGTCCACAAAAGACCTATATGGTGAATATAGTTGTTGCTGATTTCATTGTTTTTATTCACATCTTTTGTGCCTGGTCCATAGCCTGCCAGCAATACACCACCACCGCCAAGTTCTGAAAGATCATTGTTTATCACCTTGATGTTTTGTGCATATAAATCCAGGCGGATGCCAGCCCCACCACTATTAATAAAAGTACAATGATCTACGATGCAATTCTCAGCGCCCCGAAACCTGACAAGAGCAGTCGCTGCGTCAAATCTTTCCCAGTCATGCTGCAATCCCAAACCTGTTTGCCCCGATGCTTCAAAGCGGTTGCCATGCATAAAGGTGATTCCATTAAAACATAAACCATAGACTGGAATATCGTTCAGCCCATCATAGTCGATTTTACCTTCAACCCTCAACATCTCTACTAATCCAGGCATCACGATGTCATCACCGGGTTTTTTATTGTCGATCGGCCAATAGTAAAGTAGTTTTGCCTCCTGATCAAACACCCACTCTCCTGGCGAATCCAATCCTGCAAAAGTATTTTCAACCCAAATCGATTCTGCTTTCGGGAAATAGTGTGTCTCGGAAAGGGGGTAGGTAGATTGAGCCTCAAGTGAAACCATGCCGTTCGCAAAATCAACTGATTTGACTGGTAAAATATTCATAACCCAGGCGTAACCGGGAATTACTTTGATCTCTGCATTTTTCGGGTTAAACATTTCTTTAATAATGTCTTTATCAAGAGGAATGGTATTGTATAAAGCATTTTCCTTACTGTCAACTTTTCGCAGGTGAGGCATCCCCTTTGTCTTTGCACGGGGCAACATCTGTTGTGAATTGTAAAGGGCGTTGAATGATTTGACATTATCCGGTACTTTGGCTACCCATACTTTTCCTTTCGATTCTTTGGGTAAACCTTTCGGCATTTTATTCAACCTCTCCCATCTCATTACCGACACATCACTGCTTATAACAGGTTTTTCTCCAGGTATGGCAGAATAACTTATCATCTGTCCTGTTTTGGCACCATCTTCCATTCCAAAAACCAATGTCTCCGAGAGGCGGTATTCACCTCCGGCGAGCCAGACGGTAATGTTTTCACCTCTGTTGGTCCTGTTCCATTCTCGTACCATCTCTTTTGCGTGTGAAATCGTTGCAAAAGGTTGCTTCTGTGTTCCTGGATTATTGTCATTACCAATATTCGCGATGTAAAAATCTTTAGCACTACTTACTATAATTGACAATGACAAAATAGTTGTTAATAGAATGGCCTTCATTATTCAGTATTTTAAAAATCAATTAATTATAAACTCACCCGAGACTGACATATTCCGGTAATCCACCAAATGAAAAAATGCGTATTTAAAACCTTCTTTGGGTTTAGGTACAATGACCGTTTGTTTTTCAGAATCAATGACCGCTTTTTGTAGGATCCACTCCCTTTTTGTGTTCGCAGAAACAGAATCGTTGGAATAATAAAACTCAGCCCGAAAAAGAGTTACCGGTGATTCGAAAGAAAGTTTAATTGATTGTTTATCAGTGAGGATGGATGTTACTTTAAGTAAGGGGCAACCCTTGTTGATCACACTTTCGAAAAAAACACGTATTTCGTTGGGGTTCCATCCATCTTCATGGGTATGCGCCATATCAGGTTTGATGCAAACAGTACGGCGATTTCTGTCAACCAGACTATAGGTCTTATGGAAAGGCATCACACCGTAGGCGAAGTCTTTATTCCCATTGATAAACAAAAAAGAAGGTTGTGCAAATGGCAAATAGGAAGAGGGATCGAAATTCTTCATCCATATTTTCTGATTCTCCGGTGATAGACGTTTTAGTGATTCTTTGAAGATATCAGACTCATTGTAAAAGCCACCACCATATACCGGGGCTGCTGCCCTAAACCGATTATCTAAACTTGCTACAAGACAGGTTAGGTAACCACCCCAACTTATACCGGTAATACAGGTTTTTGCAGCATCCACTTCCGGCAAATTCAGGAGTAACGAATGTGCTAAGATTACACTTGACACGGCATAGTAGGTCCAGACATCCTTGAGATTTCCCTTTACAATTTTATCAAACTTGTTGATGTCTGCCTGATCGGCTCCGGCATTGGTCAACTTAATTCTCTCGCCATCATTTCCTGACAGATCCATCGCAATGGCAGCATAGCCCTCCGCTGCCCATTTCTCAACCCATACTTTGAAGGCTTTTCCTCCACCGCCATGCACCAGCACCACTCCGGGAAATTTTTTACCACTAGCTGGTCTGCCCATCAACAGATCGGGATTAGAATACCAGGCGAAAACCTGCGTTGGCTTTCCTTCATAATCCACGCTCTTGTACAAAAGTGAATGAACATTTCCGTTAGTATTTGTCCATTCGGTTTTCGGCGGTTTACTCAATGCTTTCAAATCCCATAGCACATCCTGTATATTTACTAAACGGGTATCAATTAATAGAATGCTTTTATTTTGTCCAAATCCGAGTTGTGCAATAAGCAGCAATAGAAGTAATAGCTTTCTCATGATATTTAATTGTTTTTGAATACAGTCACTATAATCGACATTAAAAGCAATGAGAGTAAGTCGCGGCTTGTCATAGTGTAAGTTTGTCTTGTTTTAGCTCATCGAACATTGAAGGTGGAAAATCGGCATCATCCGTTCCCCAACAGGCGTTGGGTTCCATGCCCATTTCAAAAATAATCTCGCCACCTCTCGTCAATTCATCATGCTGAAAATAGTTTTTTGAATACTGGTTTCCGTTCATCTTCATCGACTGGATATAGATATTGGCATCCGAGAGATTGTTTGTTTTGAGGATCAGATGCTTTCCATTGGGCAAGTTGATTCTTACTTTTTTATATGAAGGGCTGCCAATCACATAAGTTCCATCACCATGGCGAACTGGATAAAATCCCATCGAACTTAACACATACCAGGCCGACATTTGACCAGTATCTTCATTGCCACATATTCCATCAGGTGTGTTATCGTAAAGCGTGGTCAGCACCTGATGAACGTATTGCTGTGTTTTCCAGGGCTGCCCTAAATAACTGTACATGTAAATGGTGTGATGCCCCGGTTCGTTCCCATGCGCATATTGCCCAATCATTCCGGAAATATCGGTAGATGCGTTCTCCCCTGTGATTTTAGATGACAAATGGAAGAAGGTATCCAACTTTGCAATTAGTTTTTTGTTTCCACCCATCAACTGTGACAGACCTTTTACATCGTGTGCCACTGAAAATGACCATTGCCAGGAGTTGCCTTCACAGAAATCATCCCTGCGATGACTTGAAGCAAAAGGATCGAAAGGTGTTCGCCAAGTCCCATCAGCAAAACGACCTCTCATCAATCCGATGGAGGGATCGAACACATTTCGATAGGAGGTAGAACGCTTCAGAAAGTAATCATAATCTTGTTCCTTGCCCAACATTTTAGCCATTTGAGCTATACACCAATCGTCATAAGCATAATCCAGAGTCCGAGCCACTGACTCCACTTCCAATTCAGCTGGTATATAGCCATACTTTTTGTAATTCTTAAGGCCGGTAAAATAGCGCATAGAAAAACCTGTTGTATCGCGCATTGCTGTACTTTTCATTGCTTCAAAAACGGCATCTGCATCATAATTACGAATCCCTTTTCGATAGCAGTCGGCGATAAACGGCATGACATGTAACCCAGTCATTTGGTAAGTTTCATTTCCTGCCACCACAAGAATTGGTAGTTGCCTGCAATCGCTGAAGAAGGCCAGACAAGTTTTTACCAAATCGTTGGCAACATCAGGATTTGTTACTGTCAAGAGTGGATAAGCGGCGCGATAGGTGTCCCAAAACCCGATATGTCCTCCGTAATAATTAAAACCTTCTGCGATGTGCACTTGATGATCGGGTCCTCTGTACTGGCCATCAACATCTGAAGAAAGCATCGGATACATTTTTGTGTAGTAGAGCGAAGTATAAAAAATTTCCTTTCTCTTCTCGTTTTTATCCTCAATACTTATTTTTGAAAGTTCCTTATTCCACTCCCTTTGCGCCTGTGTTTTTACCTCATTAAAGTTCCAACCGGGAATCTCCTTTGTCAGATTTCTTTTCGCACCCTCTGTGCTGACAGTCGATAAGCCGACCTTGACATATAGGTCGTTCTTATCCTTCATCTGAAAAGTCAGAATCGAGCGAATATCAATTCCTTCCAAAAACAATGCTTTGTCAATTATTTGTCTGTTTTTGTATAAAGCTGTTGTCGTGAAAGGCTTTGAGAACATGGCATAGAAATAACCATGGGCTTCTTTAGCCTGCCCTTCTGAAACACGACACCCCTCAATGGTGTGATCATCGACTATTCTGAGACTAGAGATTTTAACGGTATCATAATTGTCTTTCGGAACAATGGTGCAGCCACCTGTTGCTCCGTGCTTCAGATCGATCGTCACATGATTAATGCCAGGTTTAGGAAAGGTATAGTGATGAAACGCACATCGGGATGTAGCTGTAATGGATACATTTACCTTTGATTGATCCAGGGTGACATTATAATTGCCAGGCACTGCATGTTCCTGCGAATGCGAAAAAACAAATGCGAAACCATTAGCCGGATAAACCGCACTACCTTTCCATAAAAAACCGGGGACGGGCTGAAACAATATATCAAGAAAATCGCTGCAACCGCCGCCACTCTTATGGAAATGGCTAAATCCAAGAATTTGATTGTCAGTGTACCGATATCCTGACCCTCCTGTATTGGTATCAGGACCAACCTGCGCCATTCCAAAAGGGACACCAGCTATCGGGGAGACATTGCCGTTTCCACCGGAACCTATCAACGGATTTACATAACGAATCGGGGATTTTTCTGCTGACCAGACCTGGAATGAAGTAAGAAATAGAGTCAGAATGATTACGATATAGCTGAGTACTTTCATAAAAATTTGATTTTTTACATTCAGAGCAGATTATATTTTTCTTATTCTTCACTCTTTTGCCAGGGGATTGCTCCCGATTTTTTGATGTGTTGTGATAATCCGAATTTCAACTCAATGAAGTGTTCATTTTTTTCTTCCAGTGGTGTTGTTTCCTGCGGATCAGTCTCAATATTGAATAATTGAAACTTTTCAAAAGGTCGGTTTTGCACCAATTTATATGGACCTTTTCGGGCCGCATAATAGCAAAAGCCTTCAATGTCATAACCATCTCGTCTCATAAAGAAGGTCATTCTTTCCTGCTCTGTTTTCTCTTTTCCCATAATTCCAGGAAGCAGATCGATACCATCGATCTGATGATTGATCGCAACACCTGCAATTGTGCAGATAGTGGGGAAGAAATCCATTGTGTATCCAAGTTCAACAGCCAACTTACCCGGTTCTATATGACCTTTCCAAACCATACAGGTTGGAACTTTGATTCCCCCTTCATACATGTCAAGTTTTCCACCCTTCAAATCTCCGTTTGAGGCACCAACGCTCAGTAAACCACCGTTATCCGAGGAAAATATAATGACTGTATTTTTATATTGCCCCGATTCTTTCAATGATTTAATAACCCTTCCTATTTCAAAGTCAAGATGTTCAACAAGAGCAATATTCTTCGCCCTTTTTTCATCTATTTCTCCTTCGCGTTGCTTTACTTTATCCAGCCACTCTTTGGGTGGCTCAATCGGGAAATGTGGCGCATTGTATGCCAGGTATAAAAAGAACGGCGTTTTCTCTTTTGCTTTTTCGCCGATATAATCGACCGCCCAATCTGAAAAAATGGTTGTTGCATGCCCCTGCGGATCAATTTCGGTCCTGTTGAGCCGCATATAATTTTTACCCTCCCGCTGATGTGTCCAATAATCGTCCATCATATCATTCAGGAAACCGTGGAAAAGATCGAATCCCCTTTCATTGGGTAAGTTTGGTGTTTCCAGTCCTAAATTCCACTTGCCAATCAACGCAGTCTGATACCCTGCTTTTTTCAGCATTTGTGGTAAAGTAATAGCTTCTGGCAGTAAATAAGCCCAATTATTCTGTTCGTTAGAACGGACAAGACCGGGTACTCCAACCATATCCGGGAAGCGACCGGTCATCAGGCTGGCGCGAGTTGGAGAACATACAGTACTGTTGGCATAAAAATTTGAAAATTTCACTCCCTGACTAAATAGCTGATCAATAGTTGGAGTTTGAATGTCTATTCCATCCTGACAGGAGAGATCTCCATATCCCAAATCATCAGCTAAAATGAAAATAATATTGGGCTTCCCTTGGTTATCAATGGTCGTTCCATGTACATTGCCACAGATACCAATTGCAATGCCCGAAAAAATGTGTGACCAAGCTATTTTTGTTTTCATGTTTAGGTATTTCTAGCTGAATAAGTTTAATTTTTAACTTTTTGATCAAATGCTTTTTTTACAGCCTGAACCTGTCGGATATGATCTGGCTCGATTGCTCCACTCTTATCTGTATGAATATCAAAACAAATTACTCCATCCTTTTCAAAAACCTTTTCCGACCACTTTATTAACTCTTTAGTTTTAAAACGCATTCCAGCTCTTCCCCACCATTCACCCAGAAAGGTAAACAGGAACCATTGCACCCCGTCAACGACCCAGCGACTTTGGGGTACCTGTACTATTTGAGACTCTTCGCCTGCACTGTAATCATCGTAGAGGGAGTTGGACTGAATGGTATTTACACCATAGTTGTAAGTAACAATACTGTTGTAATTTCCGGCTTTAGCGGCAAGGGTATGAGTGCTGATATTGTGTGGCAGACTCATGTCCGATCGTGTTTCGATGATTCCTCCCCTGTACATCCCGTCGAACCACCAACCCGACAAGCTTTTGCCGTAACGGAGACTCCATTCCCGAATCACACCTTCCCAGCAATTCTGTGTAAATTGCGAAGTTGGAGAATCTGTTTTATACGTGTATTTAATTTTTTGGCTAACCAGTTCATTGTTGATAGGGGGATTGCCAGGCAGATAAAACATCAACTTCAGGCCCCTCTTATCCAATGCTTTAAACAGATCGGCCGGAAGATCCCGGTTGCTGCAGAGTGTGCCAGGGGCTATGCCAACAATTGAATCATAGGTATGATTGGGGGAACAATAATAGCCATCGTTCTGGCCTAATGCGAAGATCACATAATTAGCCCCGGCCTCCTTACAATTTTCGGCAAAAAGCTCAACATTAAAATTATTTACAGCATCATTATATTCCTTAGATCCACCTTCCCGTGCAAAAACGCCTTTCAGGAAATGGAGCATTACGCCGACTCCGGCATCCCGGAACCATTCCGTATTGGGATTTCCCTTGTAAACAACCTGCGAAGTGGTGATTATATTTAGTGATTTCACCTTTTCTCCCGTCCAATCAGGTATGATTTCACATTTGATATATTTCCCCGTATAGCTGGTCAATAGTACTATCTCCCGTGTAGTTATTCCAGGAAGTACCTCCCATGGTCCTTTGGGGGATGCTGAAATTGACCAGGTTATTGGATGGTCAATCTTAAAACCGGGAAGATCAGCTGAAACCCATAAGATAGATTTGGCCACTGGTTCTCCGTGTAAAACCAACTGTTGTCCGTTAACAGGCCGACTGGAAAATCCAATGATCATAAAAGATAGGATAGCTAACAGGTATTTCATTTTTAATAGAATTCAATACAATTCAATTATTTATTTTGCGATGCTTTTTTTGACTTCCCAGCGGTAATCGATGTATTCAGTGGTGAAATTGTTTCCATCCACCTTTACCTGAAGAAATCCTTCTTCCATTTTTCTTCCGTCAGGAAGTAGGCCTTTCCACCATCCTCCGCAAACCGCACCACCAGTGATATACCGAATTCCATGATATAAGATGTCTTCGTACATGTGTAAATGACCTTGTAAAACAAGTTTCACATTGTAATTTTCAAAAAGCCTGATGATCTCCTGTCCGTTTTCTTTGTTTACTCTGTCATTTTCTCCTCCAATGCTGACAAGAGGAACATGCATGGCTACTGCTATTGGGCTGACTTTCCCGATCGAATCAAGTTCATGCTTCAGCCAGATCATCTGTAATGAATCAATTTGACCATAGTATGAATGTTCGCCTTTCCCATACATGATTGGATCAAGGACAATAAATTTCCAGTTCTTATATGAAAACGAATAATAGGTTTTTCCTATGCGTTTCTCAAACATTTCTTTATACTGAGAAGGCTTAAGATCAGCAATAAAACTATAAGTGTCATGATTGCCAAACCCGCTATGAAGTGGCATCTTAAGCGATTTCATGGTTTTGGTATATAAATTAAACAAACTATCAGCCCGGCCAAATTTTTGATTGGACGCATCGGCAACGTTATCTCCGCCAGTAATGACAAAATCCGGATTCAGCTTATTGATCGTATCAATTGCCTGAAGCAATCCTTCAGTTGCAAAATTCTCAGGTTCAACATGGATATCGGTCATAAATACAAATGAGAATGAGTCATTATTACGTGGTGCTTTTTGTTGACAGGCAAAAAAAACAACTGATAGAGCTGCAAGTAGAAACAAATAATTAATCCGATTGATTTTTGTAGTCTTCATCTATTTATAATTATAAGAACACATTATACTTTTCATTCACTGAAATTTCTTCTGAGGTACATCTTCCAAATATACGCCATCAGCCTTCAATACTTTCTGTAACTCTTTAATGTCCACCTTGTCCATAGTGGTATTGGCATCCAGGGCCATAGCAGCGCATGTGCCGACCCCTTGCGATAAAACCATCAGGTGCGACTGAACCCTGAATGATGCCAGTGCTTGGTGGGTGGTGCTCGCAGCACGACAAGGCACGGCCAGATTGTGAAACCGGTCATTCAATGCAATTCCGAGCGGAATGTGGTAGCTCGTTCCTGCTTTCAGCATGGTACGGGTGTTTTGGTCTGTGAAGGTTGTATATCCTGATCCTTTGGGATCATGTATATCAAGCATCCATACTCCATGCCCAACGGCATCGGGTTGTTTTACAGCTTCCAGAACCATATCCTTATCCAAGGTATTTAGCCCCTTAACCCTGCGTGACTCTCTAATTCCCAAACTACATGCTGTCTGATCAAGTTTTGCGGTTTCCATACCCGGCACATCCTTTTTCCAAAAATCAATATACTGGAGAATCTGTTCGCGTGAGATCTCGGTCAGTCGGGTTAGTTCTTCTTCATCCAAAGGATTTCCCGCGACAGGACACATGTTCCACGGGAAAAAATTTCCCCATGCCCCACGCAATAGGGCCCGGGTGTTTCCGGCATTGAAAGGTGGCATTTTACCTTCTTTGCGAAGCTGTTCCATTTTATTCATAATTTGATCCAATTGGTCATTTGGAATAGTTTTCATCATTGGTACATCCAAACCTCTAAGTGTAAAACACATCGTCATCCCCTGAACCAATTCATCAGATTCCCTTCCATAGCTAAATGGCAAACCTGCATTGGCTGCAATATCTCCATCACCGGTACAATCAATCACTATTTTGCCCAGAAATGCTTTCCTACCTGTTTTGGTGTCAGCCAGAATTCCTTTAACCTGATTACCTTCTACAATAGGCTCTCCGACTGCCAGATAACAAAAAGTTCGTACACCGGCTTCACGAAGCATTTGCTGCCATACAATCCGGGCACCTTCCGGTTCAAACCAATATGTTTCATGACTATGATTATTCCTTAAATCTTTGATCACCCAGTTTCCTTTCAACAATCGTTGACCTGACTCTTCTACCAATCCCAGAATCACCAATTTTTCCCGATCACTGGTATGCCATGCGTTTACCAGTCCATTGGTGGCCATCCCTCCAATGCTAGGCAAGCGTTCGATTAATGCGACTTTGGCCCCGTGACGGGCAGCGCTAATAGCAGTCACTACACCAGAACATCCCCCGCCGCACACCAATACATCCACTTCAATGGCTACCCTGTAATTCTTATAATTGTTCTTTTCTTTTGGTTTACCCGAGGCAAAGAGTGACGACACCGAACCTACAGCCAGTAAGTTTGTCAGAGCACTTTTACCCAGAAAATTTCGTCTGTTCATACTATGCCTGTTTTACAATGCGTATTACCTGCTTTTCCTGAAGTTTCTTTTGGGAGACTGAAAGAATTACTTTACCTGAAGGCGTATAATTCCAGGATTCAGCTCTGGTACCATTTATCCTTATTAGAGAAGGTTTATGCGGCATAGCTATTTCCAGCTGATAGGTACGGGAACCCGGCATTCCTGAATAGTACCCTACACAGGGTGAAATTGTAAATTCGGTTTCCTTATCCGTGTCGGTGCATTCGAACTTTGTTTTGGCGATAATGCCTTTCTCGTAATCAAACGACCGGCCATCATCTTCCCATAAAGTATAAGAGCTTTTGTTATGGGGGAATACTTTTACAATTAGCGTATCTACCGGATGTTCCCCGATGTATTGCATTGTCTTCTGGTATGGAATAATGGCACCATCCCTAAGGAATAAAAGTCCTCCCCTGTTTTCGGGGACTTTGCATTGCACCGTTTTTCCCCCTTCAAATTTCTCCTCATTCCAGTAGTTTATCCAGGTTCCCTTGGGAAGGTAAATGGAGTCGCTGAATATTCCTACCAACAAGGTCTCGCCAAACATGTATTGATAAATCATATTATCAACCTTACGGTCATCGGGAAATTCAAGAGGCATGGCTCTCAGAATGGGCATACCTGTTTGACTTCCCTCTGTGGCAGCCGAGTATATATAGGGGAATAGACTATTGCGTAATTGCGCATAAACCCGGAATGTCTCTTTTTCGTCAGGTTTCAAATACCATGGATGGTGAAGTCCGTACCAGCTATTTACCTGCACCCATGGAAGAAAAAAACCAAAGTGTATGGCGGCTTTGTTATCAGAGAAAACGTCCATGACATCGGCTGATGTATTCACAAATCCGCTTAAACCAAGGTTCAGCTGATCAAACAATGCATCCTTTCCCCCGCCATTATCACCGCTGGTTGATGCTCCCCAATGCTGTGTGCCGGAGTACCCGCCACAATAATGATGGAATGACCGGATTCCTTTATGCCCCCGGAAGGTTTCGTACATTTGTTTGGGAAGAAGTATCTGGTTCATATTATGCATGACTTCATCCGAATAGCCATTGTAATATTTTCTGTCCGGATGCATATCCAGTGTACGTCCCGGATCGAGCTTAAATCCGTCAACACCCTGATCCATGAACTTAGTCAGGTGCGGAAACCAGTGCTCCAATCCCGATTGGGACAGACCGGCTTTTTCTGCAATATGGTCTTCTTCCTCAATGCTCATATCATGATCAATGCATAACCACAAAGCCAGTTTGAACCCAAGGTTGTGCAACTTTGCAATAAACAACATCGGGTTTTCATATTTGGGAAACCTTTTTACTTCCCAAAACGGCTCAGCACGAAATTTGTCCAGATTCCAGTTTTTTGAAGTGGTAAAGTCGTAATTTACAGACATCCATTGGGGCTCGAGCCAAAAAATTTCACACGGAATCTTCTCATCCCTGAAACGTACAGCATCGTTCATGATATTCATCTGATTCTCCAGGGTATTGCCGCCAAAAGCCAGTCCATAGGCCCATTTGGGCAACAGGTAGGGCTTTCGGGTAATGGTTGTATATAAGTTTATTATCTCATCCATCGAAGTCCCCAACATCAGATAAAAATCAATATCACCACCTGAATTATAAATAAATAATTTGTCCTTTTGAAAACGACCAATATCAAAATAGTTAAGTGACGTTGTGTTATTAAAAATCCCCCAACCTCCCGTACTCATTACAAACGGCATCGGGATTTCTGTTTTCTGGTAGGTTGCCCACATCCGAAGGGCTGAACCCCGGTGCTGAATATTAGTTCGACTGGTACTCCCGCCTCCATAAAATCGTTCATCAGCACCAAGTGACACCTCCATGACCGATGATATAGGCGGAATAGCTGATTTCCCATTGTCGGAAGCAGTCTCTGCATTATTTGGATCTCCAATAATACCCTCAGCCTGTTTACCGTTGCCGAAATACTGATTGAGGGACGATCTCAGTTCTTTACAAACAAGTTCATTCCCGTCTCCAAAAACATGAACTTTGCTTATGACCATCTTTTTTTTAGAGTCAATGATTGAAATATCTCCATTTTCTTCATTTATAGCCAACTGAAAACCTCCCGCCTGAATAACTTGTTTCCCTTTTTCTTTTTTTGATGAAACTGCTACAGAACTCCAGTCGGTTTTAAGTATACCGTACCGTTCCATCAGCGATTCAGGGAAACTAGCCTTTTCGGAAACTCTGATCCTGAAAATCTGGTCATTGCAAGCTTGGATACTGAGGTATTTGTTGTTTTTTAAAGAAATGATTACTGAATTTTTAGGTTCCTGTGAATACCCTGTCGTGCATATGGACACAACTGCGATGCTTAGCGCGATTATTCGCTTTATCAAACAGCCTTCTAAAAAAATTTTGTATTTTATCCAGAGGGTACAAATAGAGGAAAAATCTTTTTTCATAATTCTGAGTTGTTGCTAGGCATAATTAGACTTTGTTTGATTTTACTGGCAATGATTGTATTTAACTTCAGGAATGCCATCGCCAAAAACAATCCCCCAGATCGTTTTTAATTTCTGAATGATATCTGGTCAAGATTTACGTGAACTGCATTTATCAATTGCCTGACCGTCACCTCTCCGGATGTTGGCCCGGAGTAATTCCAGTTCTGGTTTTTGAACCACGCTGAAAGCTCTGATCCAGTGAGTTTATCCGTCCCTTGAGTGTTGTCTGTCACTTCTTTTCCGGTCCATCTTTTCAGGACTTCAGCTGCATCTGCAACAGAGATAATAGACTCAGCTGAAACCAGATATCCTTTGGTGCCACCAATTAAACCAACAAACTGAAAGGCTTCAAAGTCTGGATCATCAACGGTTATATCCTCAAAATAGGTTACAACACCCTTCTTCGTTATAAATAAACGTTGCAACTGATGGACGTTGATGTTTCTCACTGTTTTACCTGATTCCACGGAAAGACTTGCAGCTATTCCGGCGACCTGACCAAGAGACATAAATACAGGTTCCATCCGGATTGATTGATAAGCAACGTGCGAAGCAGAAATACAAATAGTTACCAATAATCCATCAATTTCTTTGGGCACAAGGACTCCGTACGGAATTTGGAACGGATCGTGTTTTATATAGAAATACCCTTCTCGTGTTCCCGGGAACTGTAGATTATATTTATGGCATCCATGAGAATCGAATGGATACTCTGCTATGCCAATGCTTGTAGGCTGGATTCGAGTACGACCTATTTCCTGTATCAGATCTGCATCGTGCTGAGTAAGAAAATATTCTCCTTCAATCCTTCTTGTTTCACGTACATATGTTTGCCTTGGAACATGGTTATTTGTCACAAATTCATCTTTGCATAAACCCCATTTACTAGCCTCTTCCCGATATGCAACAGGCAATTCAGGATCGTTTTGCAAAAACCAAATCAATCCAAGCTGGTAATTCAGGTAGCGCTTTACGATGTGTTCCCTTTCTTCATAAGAAGCTTCGGGATAGCCCCAGTTTTCTTCTGCCAAATCAACCGACTCACGCGGTGCTCCCACTATTGGATGAACATGTTCATTATTGATCTCAACCTTACCATTTGGCTTTATCCACATTTGAACCGGTTGAAATTTGTCTTCCCGGTTTATTAAATTTGACTCGAATAAGGGTGCCAACTTCCCGGTTTTAATATCATCAATTAATAAAAGATAATCTTGCCTGTTATAGCTATCCGGTTTGAGGATGTCGACCCTGTTGTTAGGTTCTCTTGTCATGCTTAATCGGAAACAAAAAGCCTGAATCGCCTTATCTCCATTTCCGGTTGAGCCGGAAAGGTATTCGTCAAAACCAAATCTGGAATAAATTAAACCTGCCTGCTTTTCATTGAACTCATTCCTACTTTCACGCCCCTCCCTATATTTTGCACCAGCCATGGCCGCTAGATCGCCCTCATAAGTTGCATCTATAAAAACTTTTGCAGAAAAATTTTCCTGATTCTTATTCTCAGACAAATCTTCGGTAGTTACTCCCACCAATTTATTTCCCTCCACCAATGTCTTTTTCAAACGATGATTGTATAATACTTTAACCCGAGCCTCAGCATCAATCATCTGATGAAAAACTTGCTCAGCTACATGAGGTTCTGAATTATATCCTCCAGTGCATAATTTTACCTGCTCGGAATCCATACCATACTTGTCTTCGTAATAGCGCAAAATGTTATTCGTATATTCTTTGAATAATCCTCCAACAGCATTTCTTTTTATAATGTCTGCCATTGTCAGGCCATTTGTAACAATCCCCCCGATATGATCAGTTGCCTCCAACAGCAAAACATCCGATCCCATACGAGCTGCTGAAATTGCTGCCATAATCCCAGACGGAGTGGCACCAACAATCACTACATCAGGATTTTCAGGATTGCTCTGACAACTCATGTGACTTGTCACAACTAAGCAAGAAAATAAAAAAACCATTGCTCTGATAATCAACTTCCTGATATTGATTTGCGCTTTCATGCTTTCTATTTTGATTAGCTTTGTGTTTAGATCCGGGTAATTTAAAATCCGTTTATAACTCAACTTTTACAACAAATCCATTGGCAGGCTTAAACTCTTTGGGAGTCGTAACGATTAAGGCATCATTTGTTTGCTTGAATTTCACTTTCCCTTTGCCAAGTATTTCCACATAGCTGATTTTACCAATAATGTTGTTGAACGATTTTATGATTATTTTATCCAGTGGTTTTTCAATTGAAATGGCATATAGAAAATTATTCTTCTTTGTAAACCAGAAGTCAAGTGGGGTAAAATGTGAATCAAATCCTTTTGCAGCTCTGTCTTCGGTGCTCGAAAAATTCAAAACAGTAGGCCCTTCATGGGTAATGTGCCATTTTTCAGTACTATAAATTGCTTCTCCGTTCAAGGCTAACCATTTACCAACTGCTTTCAGATCATTAACACTTTGAGTCGGTACAACTCCCTCGCCAGTGGGACCGATGTTTAGCATGTAGTTACCCCCTTTTGATACAATTTCAATTAACCAGAACAGAATTTCTTTGGGTGTTTTCCAATCGTTGTCGTATGATTTATATCCCCAGGAATTGTTGAGCGTACCCACTGTTTCCCAAGGTCTTGTAAGTTTAACAGATGATGCAGGTATTGTATTGTCCCCAGTTATCAAATAGTCACCAAACCCATTGCTAATCCGATCTGTTACAATGATCTGAGGCTGAATATCAAAGGCCAGTTTGTAAAAATTATAACTTTCCTCAGATGTCATTCGTAAGCCCATATCGTACCAGAGACATTTCATACCCGGATAGTTATGAAGCAATTCTTTCATCTGTGGGTAGGCTTTGTTCTGAAGGTATTCATTAAAGGTATTAGGGCTTGGATCCCAGGTATTTGCACCAAAAGCTCTGTCAGGATTTCCGACATCGATATTTTTTTCAATCATATCGAAAGCCCGGTCATCCGCTCCATCCCTCCAATCAACGTTATGAGAGTAATAAATTCCAAATTCCAGGCCTTTTTTATTACACGCCTCATACATTTCTCTTATAATATCGCGTTTAAATGGCGTGGCATCCATTACATCAAATGTACTGACCTTCGAATCGAACAAAGCAAAGCCGTCATGGTGTTTTGAAGTAATGACCAAGTACTTCATTCCTGCATCCTTTGCCAGTTTGGCAATTGAATCGGCATTGAATTTAACCGGATTGAATTGTTTGGCCAACTCAGCATATTCACTCCTTGGTATTTTGGCACAATGCATGATCCATTCAGCAACATCAGGCGGATTGTGCATTTCTTCCATTGTTTTGCCTTTCCAAATGCCGCCTGGAATTGCATACAGTCCCCAGTGGATAAACATTCCATATTTGGCACCAGTAAACCAATCATAGGTGGCCTTTTTGGAAACATGCATGACTTTCCATTCATCAAGATGAATATTGGGAAACTGCTCTTCACTTTGGCCAAAACTGATTTGATTAATCAGGTAGATTATTAGAAATAGAAGGTATATTTTTTTCATATTGAAGTTGTTGGTATTAGTTAATTGTGATTTAATTATCTTCTTCAAATGTTCCTAAATCCGGTATCATTCCGATATTATCAAGATAAACAGAGCCTTTACCATTTCTCCGGATCTGAACTTTGACCTCTACGTCCTGTTTGCCTGTTCTGAAAGACAAAACGAGCAGTTTCCAACCTGCTTTGATCGGAAAATCATTGGAAGAGACTTTTTGCCTGCATTTTTCTGTTTGTACGCTCAGTACCACCTCTGCAGTTACTTCAGATCTAACATACACGCCTATTTTGTAAGGAAAATCAGTCCTTAATCCTTTGACGATCTGACTAATTCCGGCACTATCATTGTTTAACAGACAACTATTCCCATAAATTGCATTTCGGGTGTCCGGACCCGGTATATTAAAACCGGCAGAGAAGCTGAGTTCCACTGCACCGGATTTCTTCCAACGGTCGATCCTACCCTTATCTATTACCCTCTGATGACGGTTTATTTGCCACTCAAAACTACCATTTTCAATATAGTTCCGCATAAAAGGCAGTTCCAGGCTCATATTTGGAGTTGAAGTTCGGTTGAAATCATGACCTGCTGTCCAGGCGTCCTTTTCTTCGGAAAATGCACCTATATACTTTGGAAATCCATATTTGTTGATGCCTTCAGGAGGTTTCATCTTAATGGACGACAATTGCAGTACATCGGAAGTAAAACCAATTGAATTATTTGCCTTAAAGACTTCATCGTTGGCTCTGATCGGATTGAGGGTGAAATTATTGACAATCGCTGAACCAAATTGTGTAGCCGGTCCTTGCCATGGGCCATACTCATTATTGATTTCCACTATTATGTTGTTGTAAATCTGGTGATAATTGCCCGGACGATTCATTCTAACTCCCTCTTTAATACCCCAAACGATATTATGATGGGCAATACCATTGTTGGTAAAATTGTCAAAATAAATTCCCAGAACAGATTGTTTTGGTTGATTGTTGTTGTGAATGAAGTTGTGGTGTATTTGCGTATTTTCATAGTCGGTTCCCCCGCTGTACACGACACCGAGATCTTCACATATCAGACCGGGATTGTATATATTATTGCATGCAATAACATGTCCGCCTCCGTTGTTTAGCCTGATGCAATCCCTGCCTGTAGAATGGATCGTATTATAAACAATATGATGACCAATACCTGCTGTATTTAAGGCTCCATAAGAGGCGCTACCGATGTAGTTAAGGTGATGGATCAGGTTATTTTCAACTTTGTTGTTGCTTCCTGAGAGCGTGAATCCACTTCCAGCAGAATAACTCAGTTCTGAATTTTGAACTGTATTATTTTTACCGCCCATCAAAATGCCGGAATTTCCATTTGACGCAAATTGAGATTGTGCAGGCAAACTGTGCCAAAAATATTTCAGATGACAATTACGTATGATACAATTCTCAGCCTGACTCAGGTTAATTGTAGCTCCTGTAATTTTAAATCCTGATATCATCCAAAACTTCTTATTGTGAAGGTCAATTGCCGTTACCCGTCTTCTGAATTCAACTTCACCATTTTGGGGTTTTCTTCCGCCGGGCAGTATTAATAAAAGTTCCTTATTGGGCTTATCATAGTACCATTCATTTGCTCCGTCCAGAAAGATTTTCGAACCAAACAAGTAAAAAATATTTTTACCCCGGTATTTATTCATAAAATTCGGATTATGGTTGGAGCTAACCCAAGTATCATGAGAGTCAAAAGGCTTAAAAAAGAGGGCTCTTTTTTGATTATCATACCTCAATACCTGAGCAATCCAAGCACTCCACTTATGTTGGGCAAGCACCCATACTTTTGCCTCTTTCAGATCTTCTATCGCCCATTTTCCAGGAATTATATCAGTTAAAAACCGGTGAGGGTTTTCATGTGGTTCACTTTCGTCCATCACAGATAATCCCTCTTCAATGATTTCGCCACATTGCGGGTCAAAGGGGTCTGAATTGGTTTTGTTTGGGAAACGGGCCTCAATGCCCATACTGTCAATGATCAACACCAGATTTGCCTTTCCCAGGGTCCATGGGACCTTTGCTTTAAAGATATTTCCTTCACTTATCTCCCAATCGTTGACAGGCTCCATTCCGGAAAGGGTAACTTCTTCTCCTTTTGCCGCCATTAAAATGATAGGGTTTTGCCGCGTGCCATTGTTTGCCGGATAAAAACACTCCCTGTAAACGCCAGTATGAACAATACAACTATCGCCTTGTTTCAAAATCCCAGATGCTTTCTTTATTGTTTTGAAAGGGGAAAATTCGGTACCGGAATTATTATCATTGCCTTCTTTACTAACGTGATAGGCTCTTGGCTGCGTATAAACAAGCATTGCAGGGAATGATAATAAAATGACAATAATTATCTTTCTTATATCCATCGGTTTACCTTTTACAGGCAGCTATTGGTGTTAGAATAAGTATGTGATTGGCTGTATGAGGATAAGATCCTCAAGTATTTTTCGGAATAAACAGTTAACGTGGGTTTTATACCGAAGTATAACCCACGTTAACTTAAATTTTAATAACCTGGATTTTGCTTAAGCTTTGTCAAATCAATTTCAGTTTGAGGGATAGGGAATAATTCATTTTTCCCGGCATTAAATCCCAATGAGCCAAGAACTTCTGTAAGTCTTCCGGCCCTTTTCAGGTCGAAAAAGCGAAAACCTTCAAAACAAAATTCAACTGCCCTTTCATGTAGAATCGCTGCCTGCAGGGTTGTCTTATTGGTTGATGTCACGGGAGCCAATCCGGCACGGGCTCTTACCATGTTCAATGGTAGCAATGCATTGGCGCTCTGTCCTGATTCGTTGTACGCCTCGGCTAGGTTAAGCAGAATTTCAGAATAGCGCATAATAATTACATTGACTGTTTGAACTCCACCTGACCATTCAGCTCCTGATGTAAGGTTGACCCCTTTCTTGACATATTTGAGACAAAATGCATCCCCGGGTGGATTGGTAGGCATAATTGAGGCGTCCTTTGAATCGATCACTCCGTCTCCATTAACATCAAATTTATCACCTTTCCGGAGATCAAGTATCATATCTCTTTTCCTTATGTCACCGGACTCAAATTCCTTATCAATAAAAGAGCGTGAAGGAGCCATGAACATTGACCAGGAATAAAATGGACCATACAATAAACTTCTGTTAACTTCGCTGTTTTCTGTGTGCCAAATATCTTCTGAAGGGCTTCCGGAAGCATTCATTATCTCCAAAATTGATTCATTGCTACTCTCTTTAACTCCATTAAATATATCTGCATAATTGGGCCAAAGCGAATATCCGGTCACATTGTTGGCTGCAGCAATAGATTTATCATATTCTTTTGTCCACAAATAGACGGTTGATAACAAACCATACACAAATCCCCTGGTTACCCTACCGAGATCAGCTGCAGGATATGTTACAGGCAAAATAGTTGAGGCTTCTGTCAAATCGGCTATTATTTGTTTCCAGACTTCTGCCTGCGTACTATTTGTTAAAACTTTTGTCTGCTCCAATGTAATGGGTTCAACGATTAAAGGTACATTGACAAAGGCAGTTACAAGATTGAAGTAAAATAACGCCCGCAATGCTTTTGCTTCAGCCACATACCTTTTCGAAAGATCAGCATTAAGACTGGTAATTTTAGGAACGTTTTTAATTACTTCATTGGCCCTGCCAATTCCCTTATAGGAAGAATACCAGTGATCCATGATATATCTGCTGGCAGAGTGCCATTGATATAAATCTAATTCGATCAATCCGGCCCCAACGCGACTGTAGTCTCCATGTAATTCAACCTGATCATCAGCAGCCGATGAACCCATTGCCTTCCGGCTGATTAAATACTGTCCTTCAAAACCTAATACATCGTAAACCCCTGTTACTGCAGATTTAGCATGTTCCGGAGTTTTCCAGAAATTAACGTCGACCAATCCATTCTTATATTCCTGGTTTAAGAAACTTTCATGACATGATTCAAATATGAACATGAAAGTAATTATAAGGAATGAAATATATTTTTTCATATTTTTAGTTTTTATAATTAAAAATTAATAAGTAAACCCAGACGAACAGTTTTTGAATGCGGATAAACATCGTTATCAATACCTGCGCTTAAGTTACTTCCACCCACGTTACCTACTTCAGGATCTATGCCTGAATATTTAGTCAGGGTAATAATATTCTGTCCTGAAACGTAAACTTTGGCATTGGCCATTTTAAGTTTTGAATAAACAGACTCAGGCAAATTATAACTCAGTTGAAGGTTTCTGAGCGAAAGGAAAGAACCATCCTCTACAAAAACACTTGATACCCGTTTATTGATATTTGGATCGCTGGCAATTCTGCGGGGAACAGTATTGCTGGTATTTGGTCCCGACCAGGCATTTAAAACCGCTTTTGTTTTGTTAAAGTTAGTTCTTCCTGATGCCTCTAGGTCCATGCGGTTTGCATTATAGATGTCATTCCCCTGGGTACCGGTCCAAACCATAACCAATTCAAATCTATTGTAAGACAGATCGACGTTTACCCCATAAGTAAATTTGGGAATTGGTGTTCCTATAACAGTACGATCTTTTGCAGTAATTACACCATCACCATCAAGGTCCCTGAATTTAAAATCACCAGGTGCCGTCTTCCCATTTTGATAGGGAACCGCCGGATCACCAAGCGCATTGGCTGCATTTACTTCAGCCTGTGTCTGAAAGATTCCATCCACAACATAACCATAAAACTCACCAAGACTACCACCCACAACTGTCCGTGAAACATTTTGAGACTGATAGACCTGACCCCATAACTGTTCATTATTCCCAATATCAGTTACTTTGTTATTAAAAGTGGTAAGGGTTGCACCTATCTGATATGAAAGCTTTCCAATTTTGTCTTTATAGGATGCTTCTATCTCTATACCCTTGTTTGTTAAAGCTCCCGCATTTGATATAATGGATGCTAAATCAACTGTATAGGTACTTGCATTAATTCCCGTTACTGAAGGAATCGGAAGCCCTAGCAACATGTCACTGACTTTGGTCTCAAAATATTCTCCGGTAAAATTTAATTTATTATTAAACATACCTAGGTCAATGCCTAAATTCATCTGGGCAGAGGTTTCCCATTTCAGATCAGGATTTGCCAAGCCATTAATAACAACTCCATTGGAAAAAGATCCGTTGTTTCCTCCGAAGGCATATAATATGTTCTTTAATCCGGCAATGTATGCAAAATCACCAATCTTATCGTTACCAATCTTTCCATAACTGGCCCTTAATTTCATCTCACTGATGGTTCCTTTGGGAAAGAAATTCTCTTTTGAAATTCTCCATGCAGCTGAGAATGAAGGGAATGTACCCCAGCGCGAATTCATTCCAAATTTAGAAGAACCATCCCTACGGATATTTTCTTCCAGGTAATATTTGTTGTCATAATTATATGATATATTTCCAAAATAGGATATCATTGATGAGGAAGAAAGCGCCTGATTAAAGTTATATGTTTTAGAACCGGAAGAAGAAACGATCCGAATGGCATTATCTGTATAAGTGGCATTACCACTCATTGAATTTGATTTACCTTCGCTGGATTCCGTGCCAACCAGGGCAGAAATACTATGTTTCCCTAAATCTTTATGATAAGAAAGCACGTTGCTCCATCTCCAGCCACTTCCCCTGTCTACACCGGTACTCACAGAGGTCGTTGATTTTGAAACAATTCCTTCTGAATATGTGGGGGTAAAATTGTCCCTGGTATCAAGACTTAAACTTGTGGTTAAAGTAGATTTAAGTGAAAGTCCCTTATAGATGGCCAGATCAGCATAAATACTTCCGGCAAAGTTGGTCCTTGAATTATTTATATTAGGAGCTAAAATATCGGCAACAGGGTTCCTGCTCGGAGGATAGAAAGCTGTAGGCGGTCCTGCAAATGTACCATCTGCGTTATAAATTGGAATAGTTGGAGCATACATTAAAGCCCGCAAGAAATTTCCACCTTCATCAGATCTATTTGCAACTATCAGATTACTTGAAGAATTACTGACAAATAAACTATTTCCAACTTTCAAAAAACTGGTTATAGTATTGTCCGTATTCAATCTGACAGAATATCTCTTAAAGGAGGTTTTGGTAATAATACCACCCTCATTCAAATAATTTAAGGATAAATAATATTTATGCCCTATATTTCCACCCGAAACAGACAATTGATGTTCCTGAGTTGGAGAATTGCTATTGATAATTTCTTTAAGCCAGTTAGTACCGGCACCCAATGAACTTGGAGATGGAAATAAGGCAGGTGGATATTGTGTAGTATTGGTTCCACCAAAAATTGCTCCCTGACCATCTGCCATTACAGTTTTATTTACTACATCCGCATACTGACTGGCATTGAGGACGCCAAAATGATTGGGATTAATAAGGTTCTGAAATCCATATGAACCTGCATAAGCAACCTGAGGTTTTCCCGGCATTCCTCTTTTGGTAGTAATAATGACAACACCATTAGCTGCCCTGGCACCGTAAATAGCCGCAGAAGAAGCATCTTTCAATACCTCCATTGATTCAATGTCATTTGGATTGATCATAGCCAGAGAACTGTAGGTATCAGTTGCTCCGCCAACCATTTGAATACCGTCAATGATATAAAGTGGTTCACTATTATTAATACCCCCAATGCCCCGGATTCTTACTGACACTCCACCACCCGGCTGTCCGGAATTTGATTTTACATAGACACCTGATACCTTACCTTGCAGTGCCTGTGTAAAATTATCCGGAGAAGACTGAACAAGTGCTTTACCGGAAATAGAAGAAATGGATCCTGTTAGATCACTCTTCTTTTTGGTGCTATATCCTAAGGCCACCACCTCTTCAATACCAATCGTTTCTTCGGTAAGTGTAACATTAATGATCGTTTTATTGCTAACTGCAATTTCCTGCATTTTCATCCCTACAAACGAAAACAGTAAGGTACTATTTGCCGGAATATTAAACAACGAATATTTCCCGTTAGCATCGGTAATAGAACCATTCGTTGTACCTTTAACAACAACGGTAACACCGGGCAATGCTCCCCCGGAAGAGTCTGTAACCTTTCCGGAAACGGATTTTTGTTGCTGGCTTAATGTGCTTCCGGTATCTTTTCCGGAGAGGATAATTTGCCGGTTGTTTATTGTATATTCTATATCGGTGTCTTTGAATAAGGCATCTAATATTTCGTTGATCGTTTTATCCTTCAGATCAACAGAAACTATTTTGTCGAGTTTGACAACCTTGTTGTTGTAAAAGAAGAAGAACTCGGATTGTGCCTCAATTTTCTCCAGTGCCGCGACAATACCTGACTCTTCAATCTTTACATCCATTCTTTTGGTTTGGGCATAATTGTCTAATGCGAATGTTTGCATACTGGCAAAAACCACAATGAAAATAGTAATTTTCATGATTTTTAGGAATTTTCCACCACAAGCAAATAAATGCCTGTGATTCGTTAAGAACCATCTTTTTTTCATACTTTTGAGTTTTCTTGAGTTAATTATTTACAAATGATTGATTCACTAAGGGTGGTGCCGCAAACACTGCCCTTATCTCTTTTAAAATTAATTTTTACTGTTTATATACACCTCCCTCTCTTTAATTAAAGTTTTTATTCTTGTGGATATTTCTATCATTTTCAGCACTTCTCCCAAAGTTTCGTCCTGAATGGTTGCTGTGTACATCAAACCAGCGTCCTTTAACCGCGGATCAAGGTGTATCTTACAGTTGAACCATCTTTCGAGTTGTACCGTTACATCTGACAATGTTGTATTCCTGAAAATAAGTTTCCCGTCTTTCCATGAAGTGGTTAGGATAGTCTCTACATCCCTGACCACTACCATACGGGTTGTTTTATCGAGAATAGCTTTTTGTCCGGGATGAATGCGGGTTACTTCCTTGCCATCCAAACTGATAAGGGCGATCGATCCCTCTTCCAATGTTGAACTAATTTGCTTGTCATTATCATAACTTGACACATCAAATGAAGTACCCAATGCTTTTATGCTTAATCCATTGGTTTCGACAAAAAATGGATGCTCCGGATCATGAGCAACCTTAAAATATCCTTGCCCCGACAATTTAACTATCCGGCTATCCTGTTGATTTAGTGCAAGTGGATATTCAAGCATACTGCCCGAGTTCAGCCATACTTCCGTTTGATCGGGCAATGTAAAATGAACCCTGGAACCCGGGTTCGCGGTCACCCGCTGGTTGGCAGTCGAAGCTATCATTTGATCCAACCGTTTGTCCATCCGGTAAATGACAAATACTGACCCCAGTAAAAGAGGGATAAACAACACAGCAGCAATACGCAACAGATAATTTTTCAAATTGGAGAGAAAAAGTGGGCGCTCCTTTTTTGATGAATTTATTTTTTGATTTATTTTGGAAAGGATCTGGTACTTTATAAGCTGAAGTTGCATTTCATCAGCAACAATTTCCTGATTTTCCAAGCCTAACCAGTGTTCCCTCATCAATAAATCCAATTGATGGTCCTGAAAGGAGGCCTGGACATAGCTTAAAAGATCATCTTTTTCAGCGCTGGTCAGCTCCCCGGAAAGCATCCGGTCGCGCAAGTATTTATAATCTATTTCGTGATTTGTACCCATTTTGACTTTTGGTTATTCAAACAGGTATACACCTATAGGGTACAAAACCCCTATTAAGTTTTAATTTTTTTTAACCTATAAAAACAATTCAAAAAAGATAATCCCTGAAAAACCAAGGGAACGAAGGGTCTTACGAATTTTGGCCAAGGCTGAGGTCATCTGATTTTCAACTGTTTTAACCGAAATATTCATCTTCATAGCAATCTCTGAATTCGTAAGGGAGCGCTCTTTGCTTAATAAATAAATTTCTTTTCTTCGTGGGCTCAATTGTTCTATTGCTTCATGATACGCTTTTTCAAGCTCGTTGAAATTCAGCTCCTCGTCGAGTAAAATATTTCTATCAGGATTAATTTTCACATAATTCAGATAAGCTTGCTCTGATTTTGATTTGCGGATTGTATTTAGGATACCATTTCTGGCAATAGTAAACAAATAGGACTCAAAGGATTTCAGGGTAGATAATTCTATCCTGTTATCCCAGATTTTCAAAAATACTTCCTGGACAATTTCCTCAGCATCCGCTGTAGATTTCAAATATCCAAGTGAAAAATGGTACAATCGTTTTGCGTACCGATCGAAAAGCTCATTAAAAGCAGCAAGATCACCATTCTTTAATGCAAGTATCAATTCGGTTTCCGAAATCATTGGCCGTTTTTCAAAAGATAAAGTCAATCAGTTTAGTCGCCACAAAATAAGTCTAATTTTGTGGTTTTCAAAATACCAATTCATTTCAGTCAATGACTGCCTAATGAAATCCTTTAAACTTATATATTCGCAAAAAGATCTACCATCTTAAAAATGTGATCATCTCATTTTTTTTTCCGAACTTTGAACGTTGAATGACACAACTATCAATTAATCAGTATGAAGCATTTTGATCTTGCGGTAATTGGCAGTGGGCCAGGCGGTTTGGCAGCCACCATGCGCGCCCTCGATTTTGGAAAAAACGTTTGTATCATCGAAGCAGGGCATCTGGGTGGAAATGGAATAATGAATGGCCCGCTTACTTCAAAGACCATGTGGGAACTTTCAGCCGATTACGCAGTTGCGGCAGCCGTTGACCGTGGTTACCGCGCTTCGGGTCTCCAGGTCGACTACAACAAGGTTAAAAAAACGGTCTTGCAGGCAGCAAAAACCAAACAAAATCAGATTCTTTCACAAATTGAGACCTTCTCAAACAGAGATAAACAACCGGGAAGTATCACCTACAAACAAGGATTTGCCAGGTTTCTTGACCGTCATACCTTGGAAATTAAGAATAAGGATGGCATAGAAGTCATCAATGCCGAATATGTTATCATAGCCACAGGGTCCGTACCGCGCCCCCACCCTGACCTGGTAATCGACCAGAAGCAGATACTCGACTCGGATGGAATTCTGAATCTCGAATCTTTTCCGGAACGAATGATGATCATTGGATCCGGTATCATTGGTTGTGAATTTGCCACCATCTTCTCTAACTTCAAACAAACCGAAGTGCATTTGCTTGACCGCACCCACCGGGTAATTCCATTTGAAGATGATGATGTTAGCGACTTTGTTTCGAGAAATCTCGAGAAGAATGGGGTGACTATCCACCGCACAGCCACACTTCGCACCGTAAGAAAGAAGGACGATTACCTTGAGGTAGTTCTGGATTACGAAGATGGACACAGCAGTGTGGTGGAGGTAGACATTATTTTAATATCCATCGGACGTGATCCCAATACGGCTGGACTTTGCCTCGAAAATGCCGGCATTGAAACCGCCAGCAAAGGCTATCTTAAAATTAACGAGGAGTGCGCCCTCTCCAATTTTGGCGATTGTAATATTTTCGCTGCCGGCGATGTTACCGGTCAAAAAGCGCTGTATGGAGTGGCCGAAGAGCAGGGTCGTTTCATTGTAGAGGCAATTTTCAGTAAGACTACCTATTTACTAGACTATTCCCATATGCCAACCCTCATGTTCTTCAAACCGGAATTAGCGGCAGTGGGTTCAAATGAGAAAATGCTACAAAGCAAAGGTATTCCGTATAAGGCTGTTTATTATTCAAATGAATTGGTAAACAGAACAATAGCCATGAGAAATACCAATGGCTTTGTCAAAATCATGGTAAGCAACGATGGATCCGACAGAATTTTGGGAATGCGTGCCGCCGGACCACAGGCATCCGCATTCATCGTTTCCATCGCCTATCTGATCAATTCAGATATCCGTTTGAAAGAGGTCCTGCAAAGCATTCACCCACATCCTAGTGTTACAGAAGGCATTCAGGAATGTCTACGGATATTCCACAACCAATCCATCTTCAAACCGCAGGCTTTTCCAAATCTTATCAGGGTTACTGAATGGAAACCCGGAGAAAATTAAAAATTAAAAATTAAAAATTAGGGAATCAGGCATTTATGCTTTGAAATGCCTCTGGATGGATTAGCCTTCACAATCCAACTCGTCACAAATTTGTAATTTGTAATTTGTAATTTGTAATTTTTAATTCTCTTCTGCCTATCTTCGCTGACGTTTTAACCATTAAATCCGGCTACATGATCCTCTTCTTCAAAGAGCGCAGCAAAACGATTGCTGTAGGAACCCAAGGTTCATTGAATCAAACAGATATAAATAAATTGTGTTGGCTTTTCGGAGATGCCAAAATGATCCGGGCCGAGCAATTGGAAGGTCAATTTGTAGGTCCACGCAAGGAGATGATCACTCCATGGAGCACCAATGCGGTTGAGATTACCCAAAATATGGGAATTAACGGGATTATTCGCATAGAAGAATTTGTAGATGGCAATGCGCAAAGCAGTTTCGATCCGATGCTTCAGGCTTTCTACCGCGGATTGTCCCAATCTATTTTCACCATCGACCATCTGCCGGATCCGGTTATTTATATTGATGATATTTCAGCATATAACAAGCAGGAGGGATTGGCATTGAGCCCCGACGAAATTCAATACCTTGAAGAAGTAGCAGTCAAAATAGAAAGAAAACTTACTGATAGTGAAGTGTTTGGATTTTCTCAGGTAAATTCTGAGCACTGCAGGCACAAAATTTTTAATGGAACTTTTGTCATTGATGGCATAGAAAAGCAGCAGACGCTGTTCGAAATGATCAAAAAAACGACCAAAACCAATCCAAACACTGTCGTTTCTGCATACAAAGACAACTGTTCCTTCAGTGAAGGTCCTGCCGCAGAACAATTTGCCCCTGCTTCGGCAGATATACCTGATTATTTTCAGGTTACTGATATCGAAACTGTACTCTCATTAAAAGCAGAAACGCATAATTTTCCCACAACAGTAGAACCTTTCAACGGAGCAGCTACCGGAACAGGAGGCGAAATCCGCGACCGCATGGCAGGAGGCAAAGGAAGTTTTCCAATAGCCGGAACGGCCGTTTACATGACCTCCTATTCCAGAAATGATGATAACAACCGTCCATGGGAACAACATTTTGAGCCACGCAAGTGGCTGTATCACAATCCAGAAGAACTTTTGATTAAAGCATCTAATGGAGCTTCTGATTTTGGGAATAAGTTCGGACAACCCCTCATCAATGGCTCCGTTCTGACATTTGAACATGCTGAAAACCAAAAGAAATATGGTTATGACAAGGTAATCATGCAGGCAGGAGGTATCGGATATGCCAGAAAAGAGGACAGCCTGAAGGGTGTACCCCAAACAGGGGAAAGCGTTGTCCTGCTTGGAGGCGACAATTACCGGATTGGCATGGGTGGCGGTGCGGTATCCTCAGTGGATACAGGCGCCTTCGAAAGCCATATCGAATTGAATGCCGTGCAACGAGCCAATCCTGAGATGCAAAAACGGGCCTACAATACGATTCGTTCACTAGCCGAATCCGGCAAAAACCCGATCGTCTCCATTCACGACCATGGCGCCGGAGGTCACCTGAATTGTCTCTCCGAATTGGTCGAAGAAACCGGAGGAGAGATATTTGTTGACCAACTTCCGGTAGGTGACCCCACCCTTTCTGCCAAAGAGATTGTCGGGAATGAATCGCAGGAAAGAATGGGCTTTGTAACCGGGAAAGAAAATCTAGACTGGATTCAACGCATTGCAGAGCGCGAAAGATCACCGTTTTACGTGATTGGTGAGACTACCGGAGACCATAAATTTACATTTGTCAACCGCAAAAACGGGGATCGTCCCATCGACATGGAGTTGGCAACCCTCTTTGGTAAACCGCCTCGCACCTTGCTTGAAGACAAGGCACCGGATCAAAATTTTGCAAAAATTTCATATTCCAAAGGATTAATAAACAGTTATTTAGAGCAAATATTACAACTCGAATCAGTCGGTTGCAAAGATTGGCTCACCAACAAAGTCGACCGTTCCGTGACCGGAAGAATCGCCAAACAGCAATGCGCCGGTGAACTGCAGCTTCCATTGAACAACCTCGGGGCAGTCGCAATTGATTATCAGGGGATCAAAGGGATTGCCACTTCGCTGGGGCATGCTCCTTCAGCAGGGTTGATTAATCCTGCACATGGTTCTGTCCTTTCCATTGCAGAGGCACTTACCAACATTGTTTGGGCTCCCCTCACCCATGGACTCAAAGGAGTTTCACTTTCTGCCAATTGGATGTGGCCTGCCAAAAACCCGGGTGAAAATGCGCGGTTATACCAAGCGGTAGAAGCAGCATCCGATTTTGCCTGTGCTTTGGGAATCAATATTCCTACCGGAAAAGATTCCTTATCCATGACACAGAAATACAAGGATGAGGTTGTTTATGCTCCGGGTACGGTGATCATCTCGGCTTCAGGCGAAATCTCCAACCTTAGAAATATCATTGAACCTGTTCTGATCAATGATCCCGCGAAAACAATTTACTACATCGATTTCTCTAAATCTAAAAAGGTTCTGGGAGGCAGTTCGCTAGGACAAATCCTGGCTACTGTCGGAGAAGAGTCCCCTACAGTATCTGATCCTGACTACTTCGCAAAGGCATTTCAGACCTTGCAGGAGGCAATCAGTTCAGGTCTTGTAGCTTCAGGACATGACATATCTTCTGGAGGCTTGATAGTTACGCTTCTGGAAAATTGCTTTGCTCAAAATTTCGGAGGAATCGAGGCTGATATCTCGTTACTAGAAGAATCAGACAGTGTAAAAGCGCTTTTTAGCGAGAATCCTGGAGTCATTGTTCAGGCCAGCGATCCGGTTAAATTTGAAAAGTTGTTTCAGCAGGCCAATGTGAAGTGTTTTCCAATTGGGAAACCCCTGACCGAAAGAGTCATCAAAATTTCAAATTTCACAGATCATTATCTTTTCGAAATTGATGAGCTGAGGGAAAAGTGGTTTAGGCCCTCCTACCTGCTTGATAAAAAGCAATGCGGGGAGAAATTGGCACTCGACCGTCTCAATAATTACAAGCAAAACGCCCTTTCATTTAATTTAGGTGGTTTCAAAGGAAGTTTCGACTCTCTTGGAATAGATCCAAAAAGAAGGGAACGGTCTGGCATCAGGGCTGCAATTATCAGGGAGAAAGGTGTAAATGGCGACAGGGAGATGGCCTGGAGCCTATATCTGGCTGGGTTTGATGTAAAAGATGTTCACATGACCGACCTGATAACCGGTCGCGAAACGCTTGAAGATATTAGTCTCATTGTTTTTGTCGGAGGATTCTCCAATTCGGATGTTCTGGGTTCGGCGATTGGTTGGGCAGGTGCTTTCAAATACAATGAAAGGGCGAAAGCAGCGCTCGAGAATTTTTATAAGAGAAATGACACACTGAGTTTGGGTGTCTGCAACGGTTGCCAGCTCATGGTTGCCCTGGATCTTATTTATCCGGAGAAAAAAGAGAAGATGAAAATGCTTCACAACGAATCCCATAAATTTGAATCATCATTCTTGAATGTTGATATTACTGATAACGAGTCTATTATGCTAAAAACCCTTGCTGGTAAGAAATTGGGTATTTGGGTGGCACACGGTGAAGGCAAGTTCTCTATTCCTGAAAGCGAAGAACAGTACAAAATCCCGATGAAATACTCCTTCGCCAACTATCCCGGTAATCCTAACGGATCAGATTACAATACAGCGGCAATTTGTTCGGCAGATGGAAGGCACCTCGCCATGATGCCGCATCTCGAACGGGCAATTTATCCATGGCAATGGGGATATTACCCGGCTGATCGAAAAGCTGATCAGGTCACACCTTGGATTGAAGCCTTTGTGAATGCCCGGAGATGGATTGAAGAAAAGGATAAAGGATAAAGTCAAAAGGATAAAGTGGGATTTGTTCGGATTGAACATTTGCCCCTATTAAAATTAAAGGATAAAATAAGAACGCCGCGATCAAAATCGTGGCGTTCTTACTAATAATTTAAACGATAGTTGAGCTAATTCGGAATTCAGTACGAATTCCACTTTATCCTTTTGACTTTATCCTTTATCCTTTCCCTTTAACCTTCCTCCGGCTGGTATCCTCTGCTCAAAGATCTGGTAAGACATTGACTTTGTTTAACCAGATCAAGGTAACCCTCTTCCGTTTCATGAATTTTGGAAAGTAGATAATCCGCCTCCCCTAACCCATGATCGGATGCCAGGTTTAAATATTCAATCGCTTTCTCTACATCTTTCTCCACCACTTCACCCTCGGCGTAAAATTCCGCCAAACTAATCCAGGAGGAAGCAAAACCATTTTCGGCAGATTTGCGGAATAGTTCCATGGCAGCTTTTTTATTTTCTTCTACTCCTTCGCCGTAGAGCATCATTCCCGCCAAATTGTACTGGGCTTGCGGATAATTTTTATCTGCAGCTTTCTTGAAATGGAAATAAGCCTTTTGAAGATTCTTTTCACCTGTCTCACCGAAGTACCACATGACCCCTAAATTGTAGGCGCCCAACATGTAACCTGCATCATCTGCACGTGTGTACCATTTGAAGGCCTCTTGTGGATCAGCTTTTATTCCTTTGCCCTGATGGTATAAATTTCCAAGGTTGTTCATGGCCTCGGAAATCCCGCCACTGGCAGCAATTTCATATTGTTCAATAGACTTTCCGGGATCTGCATCACAACCCAATCCGTTTTCAAACATGACTGCCAGATTGAAGGCAGCTTTTGCATAACCGGCAGAGGATGCCTGTCTGTACCACCTCAATGCTTCATTGAGATTTTTTTCAACTTTCATACCATTCTCGAGGTAGACTGCGGTTTTAAACATTGCGCCCGGTACACCCTTCTCTGCAGCTTTCAAATACCATTCATAGGCCTTGTCTTTGTCCGACCAATAGGTTTCACCTTTTTCATGCAAAAGTCCCAAAATGTAGCAAGCTCTCGGATGGCCTGCTTCAGCAGATTTTTTAAAATAGTCACCTGCCGAATATTTGTCCCGTTCAATCCACTCACCTGCAAGACAAATACTGGCATATTGATATTGCGCTTCCAGGTTACCCTTTTCAGCTGCCTTCCGATAATAATCCACTGCTGTTTTTACATTTTTCTCTGCACCTTCACCTTCCGCAAAACGCTTGGCCATCAATACCATTGCATCGGCGCTGCCGTTCAAGGCAGCCTTTTTTAACATCTCAACACCATGGTAATCAGCTTGTTTCAGGTAGTAATTGGCCAATGCCTCTTGTGCTTCGGCAAATCCGCGGTCAGCTGCCTTCTGATACAATTCCATGAAATCATTATTGTTGGTCTCTTCGTGAAGTTTTCCCATCAGGAAAATTGCTTCAGAGTAATCAGCATGGACAGCTTGTTCAAGATATTTTTTTGCCTTGTCGGGATTCTTTTCAATCCCTAATCCCAAAAGATAAAGCTTACCCATTTTAAGGGCAACATCCGAAGATACCTCCCCTTCAATCTTACCAAACCATTCCATACTCTGTTGGATGTTGGTCTCAACGCCTTTGCCTTCATATAGAAAAAGTCCAACCTTCTGATATGCTGGCTCATACCCCTCCATGGCTGCTTTCAGGTACCACTCGTACGCTTTTTCAAGTTTTACGGGTACCGTTAACCCTAACTCGAAAATCTCCCCTACCTTACAAACGGCAGGTAAATATCCATCCTTTGCCGAAGCATACCAATAGTCAACTGCTTCATCAGTATCCTTGTACCCCCCTTCACCGGAATAGAGAAGACGCCCATGATTGTATTTGGCAACCTTATCTCCACGCTCAGCCCCTCTTTCGTACCATTCAAATGCTTTGGTCAAATCCAATGGAAGTCCATCTCCCTTTTCACGCATACTTCCAATATAATTGCAGGCTTCAACACCTCCTGCACGTGCAGACTCCAGAAAAAATGTGACAGAGTCTTTAAAGGATTGTGTACGGCCTATTCCATCATAGTATTGAATACCAAGATCAAGAGTGGCTTTTACAAAATCCTGCTCGTATACTGTTTGAAACAGATCAATGGCCTCAGAAGCGTTTGCAGCATGCTTATAAAGGTCAAGAAAAACTATTCCTGATTTAAAACCTGAATCAATACTTTTCTCAATGCATTTGATCCCTTTTTCTGCTTTTCCTCTTTCCAGAAGTTCAAATCCACGCCTGAATTTTCGTGGGTATTTTTTAAATATTTCTTTGTTCACCCGAAAAATATTATATTATATAACTGATGATTAGTATATTAAACTTTCATTTTTAAAATATCTGGCTATTGGCATCTACCTTTGCCGCCTCCTGGTTTCCAATAGGCATTCATTACCCTTTAAATATTGCTTAAAAATAGCGATTAACAGTCAATTTAAGCAATTTGAAAGGCTTAAAAACATGTTATGTGGAAATTTTTGATTTATTTTATCCTTGAAATTAACTTTGTTGTTAATAATATTCTCAATATTACCTTGAAGGAAATGGATTCAATGGCGCTGATCTCAAAGTATTACAAACCTAAGTCAAAGGCTTACCATATCCTCGTCAGCCACAGTCAGGCGGTGACTGAAAAAGCCTTGAAGATTGCATCAAAACACAGCGAACTGAATCCCGATCTCAAATTTATTGAAGAGGCGGCCTTGACGCATGATATTGGAATATTTTTAACCAATGCACCTGATCTCTATTGCTTTGGCGACTATCCTTATCTGGCCCACGGTTACCTGGGCTGTGAGCTTCTCACCACCTTGGGATTTCCCGACCATGGATTGGTTTGTGAAAGGCATACTGGTGTTGGTATTTCCAGGGAGGAGATTGCCGAAAAAAAATTGCCCCTCCCCTTACGGGATTTAATTCCTGAATCGGTAGAGGAACAGATTATTGCTTTTGCCGATAAATTTTATTCCAAAAGTTCCCCTGACCTAACTGAAAAGTCATTGTCCGAAGTCCGAAAATCGATCGCAAAATTTGGGAAATACAATAGCAAACGTTTCGAAGAGTGGTGTGAACTGTTTCTGTAAAAGATTCGAACTTGAGTCCATAAACTTACATCCTTATCAATTTTAATATCCAATTGACTAAGTGCCTGGTTAATACTGTTGTCTGTCGTAGAAACTCTCCCGCTTACTCAATTTCAAGTCCTGAAGCATGGCTGCGGTGGCCCTGATAGTAAAACTGTAACTCTGGCGGTAGCCAAAAGGTACAAGGTTAAGTGACATCTGAAAGCAGTGCATGTCCCTGAAAATATTGAACTGCGTGAAGGAAACCTCCATTTTCTGAATATCGAGCCCGGATGAAAAGCCGACATCCCATCCCTTTGTCAGTTTGAGATCCCCGCTAAATTCCACCGTCTGATTAATGGTCGGGGCCATAATAGGATTGGGTTTGCTGTAACGTAAACTGTAATTGAAGGTAAGGTTCCAGGGAATATTGAAATCGACATATTCGGGTATTTCCGGATAGTTTTTTCTGGTATTCTCTATCATTTTTTGATCTTCCGTTTTCTCCAGTGGTTTTCCATCTTTCCCAATACCGGGTTTCAATTGCTTATTTTCATCCTCGGATTTGGATTTGAATGAATAACCAAACGATAAATTGGCACTGGTTAACCGCGCCAATTTCCTGGTTCGTGCAAATTCAAATACATTCACCAAATGTCCATTTTCGAAAGCATATGGATCCATGATGGCACCCATGTTAATGTCGATACCCGCAACCTTTGTCCGCGCTGTCAAATTAATATTGGAGAGATTTAGGGAGTCGGCCGCTAAATTGTAAGAAGTAGCCAAAGATAACTGGTCAATCAGCTTTATTTTCTTATATTTATCTTTAGAAGTAGTATCATTTGTATTCAACATCTTCATTTCCAGAATATTCCCAATATTCAAGCCAATCGATCCGGATCGGCCTGCTCCGGCAGTACCATAAATACCACCTTCGTGGTGTGGGTACCTCAATGAAACAGGGTTTCCTTTATCATCAAAGTATTCGATGTTTCCATACATTCCGTAGCTGGGATTACTAAAATCCGGTTGCATACTAAAGCTAATGGTAGGGGTTATTGTGTGCCGTATCCCCTTAATGTTTGACTTTGGATTTAATGGCAGGAAATTTCCATAAATTTTTGTGGAGGCCCCAACACTGACCGAATAATCAAAATCACGGGTAAAACCATAAATAGTGTCAGATACGTAAACCAACTTTTTTGCCGGATCATAAGCCTTCCTGATCTGGCTCATATACCATCTTTCATTGTAATTAACCGAAGGACTGATTGTTATAAATTTCAAGGCTTTAAAAGATGTACTGATTGGAATGCTGTGTTTTACCCCGCTCTGCCAATCCCTGGCTAAGTTTGTATGCATTAGCTTATACTCTTTGGTATTGATTGAATTCTGCATATCAAAACTGTAGCTCAGTCCAATCTTTTGATACCATTTCTCCGGACCGGAAGAATTTTTAGACTTAAAAGGATAGAGACGATTGACGTTGAATGTCATTTGTGGTAAAGTCAGGTTTATGGTGGTATCACGACTGTTTTGCGAATGTCGCAGGTTAGCGGACATTGAAAATGGGCTATTCTCCCATCGCTTGGTATAGGATATACTCGATTGTTTCGTATTTGTCAGATAGTTCTGGGTCGTGTAAGAGTTATTTTGATCATATTGGCTCGTTGAAAAATTGACACTTGCGCTAAAAGATTGATTGGGACTGGCTTTTGAATCCATAGAATGGTTCCAGGTAATGGCAAAATCATTCTGGATTTTATAATCAGGCAACCCTTTGTCTCCAAAGACATTCTTGTAAAAATTGATATCAAGTCCACCACTGAACTTATACCGGAGTTTATAATTGGTATGCATTTTAATGCCCCTCGACCCTTTCGAGAAAATATCCCCCCTCAATGCAACATCGAAATAATCATTAGCGGCCCAATAATAGCCCATATCCCTCAAAAAGAAACCCCGGTTTATTTCATCACCATAGGTAGGCATTAAAAATCCGGATGAATAAGTTGGAGAGTTTGGGAAAAACCCAAACGGAATGAATAAAAAGTATATTGGGATGTCTTCCAAAACGAGGTAGGCAGGCCCGGTTACAATTTTTTTGTTTGAAAGCACTTTGGCCTTTGTCATTTGAAGATAAAAATGGGGATGCTCGGCATCACAAGTTGTGTACTTTCCGTCTTTGAGGTTGTAGGTCGAGTCATTCATCAGCTTGGTCTTACCACTATGAATGAACCCTCCCTCCTGCTCCGTTACAACACCATAAACAATTCCCTTCTTGGTAAGAAAATTGTATTTGATTTCATCGGCTTCAAATTCCTGTTCACCTTGCTTAAATACGGGTTTGCCAACTATTGTCCCTGTCGAATCAGGCTTTCCTGTTGCATGTACCAGGTTACTATCCTTGTTTAGCTCAATATAATCTGCGGTTAGTTCAATATCCTTGTATTTAACCTTCGCATTCTTATACATAAATATCTTGTTTGCGCTATTGAAAAATAGGATTTTACCGTCTGCCGTATAATCCACCTGGGCGTCAAAATCATCGCTATTCTTTTCAATATGAAGAGAATCCAACTTAACTGAATCCTTCTTTAAAACTGTTAATGAGTCTTTTACACTTTTTTTATCTCCCTTTTGGGTTGGTAAAGAAGTGATTGATTGCCTTTTTGTATTCCTCTTTCCCGAAACTGGTCCCTGAGCAAAAACAAGTGATTGCCAAATAAGAATCAGTAAAAAAGTATATTTAATAAATCGTATAGTGCTCAAATCTATAGAATTAGATCGTTTTAAAATTCTAATTTCAATCCGCCTGCCTTTGAGGCAAAAGTAAAAAATCCTACCGGACAAAAAGGGTGCACGGATAAATAATTTAATCTTCTATTTTTGTATACGTTTAACATCCGCAAACGAGGCTTAATTTATAAAGAGTGATGGGCAGCAAAATTAAAACCTTGGGCATAGAATGTATTTGCCTTTTCATCATCTTCTCTTTTGCATTTTTTGGAGCAAAAGGCCTACAGAAAAATAACTCAATTAAAACCGTTGTCATTGATGCCGGTCATGGCGGTAAAGATCCGGGAACCGTCGTCGGGCGAGCCAAAGAAAAGAATATAGTACTGGACATAGCGCTCAAATTGGGGAATCTGATCAAGCAGAACCAAAACATCAAAGTCGTATACATCAGGGATGGCGATTATTTTGTACCCTTAATGGACAGGGCCCAAATTGCCAACAAAGCCAACGCAGATTTGTTTATTTCCATTCATGCAAACTATTGTGGAAGTCCGGATATATATGGCACAGAAACCTATGTACTGGGATTGCACAGAACAGAAGACAACCTGAATGTCGCCAAAAAAGAGAACAGTGTAATCTTACTAGAAGAAGACTACTCTACACGTTATGAGGGTTTTAACCCTAACCTTTCGGAATCATACATCATGTTTGAGCTAGTCCAGGATGCATATTTGGAACAAAGTTTACGCTTTGCTACCATCCTGCAATCGAATTTTAAAGAGGTAGCGCAGAGACATGATCGCGATGTAAGGCAAGCAGGCTTTTTAGTGCTCAGGGAAACTGCCATGCCAAGTGTCCTTATTGAAACTGGCTATTTGAGCAACAGGAAAGAGAACAGTTTTCTTCAGACCGATAACGGCAGAAGCGAATTAGCCCATTCAATATACAGTTCTTTGTTAAATTATCTCAACAAATTGGATACAAAGGAAATAGTTCAAGATAACCAATCTAAAGGAACAACACAAGAAAGTAACCGGATACAAATACAAAAACCATCACCAGGGAAAAAACAGGACGAATTTGAGCCATCCCCTGTTGAAAAAAACATAAAAGCTGAACCATCGCAAGGCAAGGAACAACAAAAAGACAAAAACAAAAAAACTGATGATAAAACAGAGGCAGGCATAAATATTGCTAAGCATGGTGTAACCTATGCCATACAGATTGGGGTCTATTCCAGAAAAGTCATTTCCAATTCAAAATCGTTTAAAGGAATTTCACCAATCAAAGAGATGATTATAGACGGTAAATACAAATATTTCTGTTTTGAATCTGATTCTTTTCAAACGACAAAGTCAAATTACGAAGAGATATCAAAGAAATTCCCCGATGCTTTTATAGTCGAAATACAGAACAACAACACCAGGAGGGTGTGGATCAAAGAAGGGAAAAAATAAACGGTGATGAATTCACTGCTTTTATTTGATCTAAATCCTCTTTACCTTTGTACGGTATTTATTAGTCACCACTTCCTTTTGTAAAGGAATTTGATATTTTAAATTCTATAAACTATTTACCCGTGAAAATTTCAAAAACATCAAAGATTGGTATTGTTTTGGCTATCAGCTTTATGGTATTGGTTTGGGGAATAAATTTTCTAAAAGGGCGTGATATCTTCAGGACTGAAAAGGTATACATTGCAAGATACAAGAATGTTGGTGGCCTTGAAGCTTCTACTGTTGTGCAACTCAATGGATTAAAAATCGGCTACGTCAGGGAAATCTATTTTGCCGATGACCTTTCAGGAGATCTGATCGTTAAAATAGCTGTATTTAATAAATTTCCTTTGCCTGTTGGCACTACCGCTGAAATTGCAAACAGTGATCTGTTGGGTTCAAAGGTTGTAAAGTTGAGCCTGGGAAAATCATCCCAATTTTACCAACACAATGATACTATCAAAACAAAAATTGAATCCGATTTGATGAGTCAGGTAACTGAACAAATTGCACCAATCAAGGCCAAAGCTGAGCGATTAATTGTATCATTGGATTCAATCGTTTCAGGGGTTTCTTTATTACTCAACAGTGAGTCGAGAAGAAATATCGAAATGAGTATAAAGCAGATTAGCCTTACCATGGAGAATCTTGAACAGATATCAAGTGATTTAAGCATTGTTGTAGGTACCCAAAAGACAAATCTCTCTGCAAGCCTTATCAACCTGAAAGAGCTAACCGAAAATTTGAACAACGATTCAAAAGCCCTGGGGAAGATTTTAAACAACTTCTCAGCGATCAGTGATTCCATCAATCCCTCTGAACTTAATTCCATCATAACACATTTGAATAAATCTACTGTCGGTCTGGAAATGGTCCTGTCAAACATCAACAATTCTAACGGAACGCTTGGACTTTTGGTTAAAGATTCAACTTTGTACAATCAATTGACCGCGTCGGGCGAAAATCTAAACAGATTGTTGCTTGACCTTAAAACTAATCCTCACCGATACCTGAAAATTTCAGCTTTCGACTTTGGAAAGGAGATTTATTTGGCTCCCGGCCCCAAGTACAAGACAATTGAAAATATCGACTTTAAAGTTTTTTTATTCAGTTCCACTGTTAAAATACCTCTTGAATCATCTGTATTTCAAGGCATTAAAGATGCTAAGGAATCAATGGACGGATCCAAATTCCTTTATTTCGCTGGAGAAGATAAATCCTATGATAAAATTAGAATTATTCTAAATAAGGTGCAACTATCTTTTCCTCAGGCTACTTTAAAGGCTTATCAGAACAAAGATGAAATTTCGCTAAAAAAAGCGCTAAAAATTTGTTCAAAGTAATCTTGAGTTATTCTTTTTTAACTAATTTAACCCAACGAAAAAAGATTGATTTTTTAAGTATTTTGTCATCCGTCAAAATATAAAACATCAAAAATTTTAAGGGCATAATAAATATTGAAGTATCATACTATCAGCATTTTGGCCTCTATTAATTTCTATAGATCTGATTATCAGATATTTAACTTTTAATATTTACTTATTTGACTGACTAATATAAAATTAGATGACGAACGTTAAAGCACAAATGTATTGATCGTGATTTGTCTTATTTGCCTTCAACTTGATTAACTTATTTTAAGTTTTACATTATTTTACCGCAACCTAGATGGAGAGAGATCACGTGTCAATTTGGGACAGTTGTTTAAAAATTATTAAAGACAATGTTCCCAACATAAGTTACAGAACCTGGTTCGAACCGATTGTTCCCCTAAAACTGGAGAACAATATTTTGACGATTCAGGTTCCAAGTCCTTTTTTTTACGAGTACCTTGAAGAACAATACATCGATATCCTGAGAAAAACCCTTCGAAAAGAGCTGGGTACAGGAGCAAAGCTCGAATACAATGTAGTTGTTGACAATAACAACAGTGTTAACAACAAACCATACACGATAAAACTGCCTACCAACCAAAATAATAATTTAAAAAATAAAGCGGTATCAGCCATTGTACCTTCTGACGAGAGTGGCATTCGTAATCCATTTGTCATTCCCGGCATTCAGAAAATTCAAATTGATTCCCAACTGAAATCAGACAATACTTTCGACAATTTTATCGAAGGTGAATGCAATCGTCTGGCCAGGAGCGCCGGTTACGCCGTAGCTCAAAAGCCGGGTGGAACGGCCTTCAATCCATTAATGTTGTATGGAAATTCAGGACTGGGGAAAACACATTTGGCCCAAGCAATCGGAATAGAGGTAAAAGAAAGGTTTCCGGATAAGATTGTTCTGTATGTCAATGCCAACAAATTCTTTATACAATTTTCCGAAGCTACCCGAAACAATTCCAGAAATGACTTTTTGCATTTTTACCAGATGATAGACGTCCTGATCATTGATGATGTTCAGGAATTTGCCGGGAAAGAGAAAACACAGGAGACTTTCTTCCATATTTTCAACCATTTGCATCAATCAGGCAAGCAGTTGATCCTAACTTCAGATAAATCCCCCATCGAACTGAAAGGAATGGAACAACGTTTGTTGTCACGTTTCAAATGGGGTCTTACAGCAGACCTTCAGGTACCGGATTTTGAAACCAGGATGAATATTCTTCGGAAAAAAATCTATAAGGATGGTATTGTCATCTCTGAAGAGGTGTTGGAATACATTGCCTCCCATATAAACAGCAATGTAAGGGAGCTGGAAGGTGCGTTGATCTCTTTGCTCGCGCAGGCGACCCTAAATAAAAAGGAAATTACCCTTGATTTGGCCATCAAGATGATTAACAAACTGGTTAACAATACAAAGAGAGAGTTAACCATCGATTATATTTCGAAAGTTGTATCTGACTATTTCTGTATACCTGTAGATTCCCTTTCCGTCAAAACCCGTAAAAGGGAGATCGTCCAGGCCAGGCAAATAGCCATGTACTTCTCCAAAAATTTGACCCAATCTTCGCTTGCTTCCATTGGTTCGCAAATTGGGGGTAAAGATCATGCTACTGTTCTTCATGCTTGCAGGACTGTCACCAACCTGAAAGAGATTGATAAAAATTTTAGGCTGAGTATCGATGAAATAGAAACCAAATTGAAAATGTAATTTTCGCATAAGCAGACTGAAAAGTTTGCTTTTTTTATTTTAAAATATTTAATATCAGCATTTTAATCGCAGCATAGATGGCTTCTGATACCTATCAATCCATTGATCGTCCATCCGAAGGCTTGTACAAGGAAAGGGGAAGCAAGTTTATCTCCTTTGCATTTCCTGTTCAAAATGAAGAGACGATCAAGGAAATTCTCGCTGGTATCAGAAAGGAACATTTTTCGGCCCGTCACTGTTGTTATGCATGGAGCTTAGGGATTGGTCAGGAAAGATACCGGGTCAATGATGACGGCGAGCCTTCAGGAACCGCAGGCAAGCCAATATTTGGTCAGATTCAATCACATCAGTTGACAAACATACTGGTAGTAGTGGTCAGGTATTTTGGCGGAACATTGCTGGGTGTCAGCGGACTCCTTCAAGCCTACAAACATGCAGCCGGCGATGCCCTATCCAATGCAAAGATTGTTACCAAGACTGTGGAATATATCCTGGAAATACTGTTTGATTATGCCGCCATGAATGACCTGATGCAATTGATCAAAGAGGAACAACTGGAAATAGTCGCAACACAATTTGATCTTCAATGCTCAATTCAGATCAAGGTACGATCCTCCAAAATGGAAGAGGTTGATTCAAAATTGATAAAGATTGAAGGTTTTCAAGGTTTGAAAATAATTTGACAAAAAACAAACTATCAATAATTGACCAAACATGAGTAAAAAGAATTTAATCTCAATCACAGATTTTTCCAAGGAGGAGTATCTGAAGATTATGGAACTTTCCAGGCAGTTTGAAGAGAACCCAAGTCAATCTTTATTGAAGGGAAGAGTGATTGCCACGCTATTTTTTGAGCCCTCTACACGTACCAGACTTAGTTTTGAGACAGCAATCAACCGATTGGGCGGAAAGATCATTGGATTCTCTGATTCCAATTCATCCAGTGTTTCTAAGGGTGAAACGCTTCACGACACCATCAAAATGGTGAGCAACTACGCGGATATGATTATCATGCGGCATCCTTTGGAGGGAAGTGCCCGTTATGCTGCTGAGGTCTCAGATGTTCCTGTTATCAATGCAGGGGACGGTGCCAACCAGCACCCTAGCCAGACATTGCTGGACATGTATTCAATTATGAAAACCCAGGGACGTTTGGATGACATCAATCTGTTCATGGTTGGTGACCTGAAATACGGAAGGACCGTTCATAGCCTGCTGATGGCCATGTCCCAATTTAAAAATCCAATCTTTAATTTTGTTGCCCCTCCCGAATTGGCGATGCCCGACGAATACAAGATCTATCTGTCCAACAATGGAATACGCTATTTTGAACACCTCGAGTTCAATGATATTATCAATCAGGCAGATATCATCTACATGACGCGTGTGCAGAAAGAACGCTTTATCGATCCGGTTGAGTATGAAAAGGTTAAAAATGTCTACATCTTAAAAAATGAGATGTTGGCCAATACAAAGCCTACTGTGAAAATATTGCACCCTCTGCCAAGGATCAATGAGATCCATACCAATGTTGATAATAATCCAAAGGCGTATTACTTTACACAAGCCCGGAACGGTGTCTTCGTTCGAATGGCGATCATCTCTCACCTATTAAATCTTAGATAATTCATGCCATATGGAAAAGCAACTTAATGTAAGTGCCATAAAGGACGGAACAGTGATCGACCATATTCCACCGAAAGCACTGTTCAAAGTAATCCAAATTCTAAAGCTGGATGAATTTAACAACATGGTCACATTTGGTAATAACCTCGACAGCAAAGCGATGGGAACAAAAGCAATCATCAAGATTGCCAATCGGTACTTCGAAGATGAGGAGGTTAACAAAATTGCCCTGGTAGCTCCAAATGCCAAACTTAACACCATCCGGAATTATGAGGTGGTTGAAAAAAGAGTCGTTCAAATTCCTGAACAGGTAAATGGAATTGTTCGATGCTTCAATCCTAAATGCATTACCAATGCAGAGTCTGTGTGTACTAAATTTCAAATTATCAACGAAAAACCAATTGAAATGAAGTGCTATTACTGCGAGAAAATCACCTATGAAAACGAAATAAAAATTACATAGAACAATATAGTATGGAGCAAATATTTTCCAGCGTATACAATGAATTTTGTGTGCTTTTAGACCAGCGCTTGGATCTTAATAGCTTGATGTTAAGTACCTCGCGACTGTTGAAATCTGAGATTTCGCATTACGACTGGGTTGGCTTCTATTTGCTCGATGCGCAAAACAATCAATTGGTTCTTGGTCCATACGCGGGCGCTGCTACCGATCATACCCACATCCCGGTTGGAAAAGGAATATGCGGGCAGGTGGCCGCAAGTAAGCAAACAAAGGTCGTACAGGATGTTGCAGAGCAAGATAATTATCTGGCGTGCAGCATGGATGTACAGAGTGAAATTGTTGTCCCTATTCTTAAGGATGGTCGGTTTATTGCAGAAATTGACATCGATTCACATGCCTATGCACCGTTCACAACGGATGATGAACAATTTCTATTGGCCATTGCAGAAAAACTTGCGCAACTGTTTTAGCGGATACGGTCTATAGATTTGACCAGATTTTCATCTTTCCTGATATTCCTGACAGCAAGAAATACCAAAATTGCCGCTATCAGTGGCAACGTTGAATAGATCTTCGCATGTAAACCACCTGTCGGGACATTTGTACTACTCCATGTGTAGTAGTACATTAGGGCTTTTAACCCAAACAGTAAGGAGATGCTTACATAGGAAATCCTGATTTGCGCTATTCTGTTTTTGAACAGGAAGATGGATGTTATTAAGATAAGCAGACTAAAACAAACCAATACCAAAACAGGCCAGGTATTTACCAGCGTTGTACTATTGCTGCTACTAGTTACAATGATTCCAGAAATATTGAACAGGTAAAGGGCACCATCCTTTCCTGTCAATTCAGCAAATGGAACAAAAATAAGAGCGGCTACCAAAAGTGCGGCAATTAGTAGGTAAAGTGTTTGAATTCTTTGAATCATATCTTTATATTTATTCGCAGCAAAATTAAAAATATTAAGGATCATCCTACTTTTTTTTACCTTTGAACTGCATCAAAATAATTGCCATGAGCGTAATTGAACCTTCTGAGCTGATCATCAATCCCGATGGAACGATTTTTCATCTCCACTTAAAACCGGAGCAACTGGCCGAACACGTCATATTGGTTGGGGATCCGGGCAGGGTCAAGATGATAGCCGGATTTTTTGAACAGATTGAATCTGAAACTGAGAATCGCGAATTTGTTTCAGCGACAGGAACGTATGGCTCTAAAAGGATCACCGTCCTTTCAACAGGCATTGGAACTGATAATATTGACATTGTAATCAATGAATTGGATGCATTGGCAAACATTGATTTGCATACCAGGCAGATCAAGAATGAACGTAAGTCTTTGAGTATTATTAGAATTGGAACCTCTGGCGGATTGCAGGGGGATATTCCAGTGAATGCCTTTCTTGCTTCCAGGAAAGCGATTGGGTTTGATGGATTATTGAATTTCTACGAGCGGCGTGAGGAAGTTTCGGATATCGCTTTTGAAGAATCCTTTAAATCGTTTGTTCAATGGAATAAGCTCCTTCCTTCACCGTACGTTGTTGAAACCGATCTGGATCTTTTTAATAAAATTGTGGACAGCGACTTTATTTCTGGTGTAACCATATCTGCGCCAGGATTTTACGGACCACAAGGCCGCGAATTGAGGCTTAAAATAGCGGATCCGCTCATCAATGATAAAATCGAAGCCTTCAGGTTCGGGGATCAACGAATCACCAATTATGAAATGGAATGCTCTGCCATATACGGCCTAAGCAAGTTATTGGGTCACAAGGCATTGACAGTATGTATTGTAATAGCCAACAGGGTTTCGAAACGAGCGAATGAAGATTACAAACCGGTGATGGTAAAATTGGTTCAAAAAGTACTTGACCGCATATAAGATGACATTTTCAGTTTCTACATTAGATGCGTTGATCTCTCTTCTGGACGATCAGGATGAGCAGGTTTTTGGTTCAGTAAAGGAAAAATTGATTTCACTTGGATCTGTCGTTCTTCCAAAACTGGAAGAATCCCTTTTAACAGCCAATTCCATTGAACATGTAAAAAAGTTGGAGGAGATTATTTCATATCTTAAAAAGGAGGTTCTCCTTGACCGGATGAAGGATTGGATCAGTGCTGACAATAGATCCCTGCTCGATGGGTGGTTATTGGTCTCCTCCGTTCATCATCCAAACATTACGAAAGAAAAAATCGAGAACAGCATACAAAAAATTTATCGTGAAGTATGGCTGGAGGTTACCGAATCAATGACATCGCTTGAAAAAGTTGCTGTTATAAACCATATTCTTTTTAAAATCAACGGATTTGATATTTTGAACAGCGACAATCCCAGTGTTGAAAGTATTATCCTGGACAAACTTCTCTTTTCCAAAATTGGCAATGTTTATTCCCTTACCATTCTTTACCTGATCATAGCCCGTAATCTCCACCTTGATTTATTACCGATCATGCTGGCCAACAAACTGTTACTGGTTTATGAGGACAATCTGGCCGCTTCACTGGCCTTCGGTAATTCAACAGATAAGTACCTCTTTTACATCAATGTTGCACACAGAGGTTCTGTTATCAGCCCTAAAGAGGTTCAATTTCTGTATGATAAGTCTCAAAAGTATGGCAAGGTTGTCACCAGGATTGAAACAGATCTGAGCCTTATTAAAAAGCTCTTGAACCTCATGTATCTGATTTATACCAACGAAGGTGAACAGGAGAAACTATTGTTGACTGAAGACTTATTGGCCTTGCTGGAAGGCTATTAAACAGAAAGGCCACTCTTTGGAATGGCCTTTCAAATAAAGTTGCACGCTATACAAAGCAGTTCACCTATTTTGCATAATTCACTGCCCTAGTTTCCCGGATGACCGTAATCTTAACCTGACCAGGATAGGTCATTTCATCCTGAATCTTTTTGGCTATATCATACGACAAGCTTTCGGCTTCGGCATCCGTCATTTTATCGCTTCCCACAATCACCCTCAATTCGCGACCCGCCTGAATTGCGTAGGTTTTAGTTACGCCTGGATAGGATAAAGCCATATTTTCGAGGTCGTTCAACCTTTTGATATATGATTCAACTGCCTCTCTCCTGGCCCCCGGACGTGCACCAGAGATGGCATCACAGGCTTGTACCAGCGGAGCCAGCAGGGTTTCCATTTCGACCTCTTCGTGATGAGAACCGATTGCATTGCAGATATCGGGTTTTTCCTTGTATTTTTCTGCAAGTTTCATACCCAAAATTGCATGTGGCAATTCAGGTTCATCATCCGGGACTTTTCCAATGTCGTGCAAAAGCCCTGCTCTTTTGGCCTTTTTGGGATTTAAACCAAGTTCTGCAGCCATAATGGCACAAAGGTTGGCGGTTTCCCTGGAGTGCTGCAACAAGTTCTGGCCGTATGAGGAACGGTATTTCATTTTACCAATCAAACGGATCAGTTCGGGATGCATACCATGAATACCAAGGTCGATGGTGGTACGTTTACCCGTTTCAATGATCTCCTCTTCGACCTGCTTCTTCACTTTGTTAACAACCTCTTCGATCCGGGCAGGATGAATCCTGCCATCCGTAACAAGCTGATGAAGGGCTAGACGGGCAATTTCTCGCCTCACCGGATCAAAACCTGAGAGAACAATGGCCTCAGGTGTATCGTCAACAATGATTTCAACTCCGGTAGCTGCTTCCAGGGCCCGGATATTACGACCTTCACGGCCAATGATCCGACCCTTGATCTCGTCGCTTTCGATGTGAAACACCGTTACAGCATTTTCAATGGCCGTTTCAGAGGCAACACGCTGAATAGATTTAACGATGATCTTCTTGGCCTCTTTGTTTGCATTCATTTTGGCCTCATCCATGATCTCCTGGATATAGGACATGGCCTCCGTTTTGGCCTCATTTTTTAAAGAATCGATCAATTGGGTCTTTGCTTCATCGGCCGAAATTCCGGATATTGCCTCCAATTGGTCGATCTGTTTTTTGTGAAGACGTTCCAGTTCTTCGCTTTTTTGTTCAATCAATTCCAATTGAACGGTAAGGTTTTCGCGTAATGCATCAGATTCTTGTTTGGCAGTTTCTGACTCCTTGATCTTGCGCTGAAGCTCTTCCTTCCGTTGCAGATGAATAGCTTCCCGTTGTTTTAACTTATTTTCAGCGCTAATAATCCTTTGGTTGCGTTCATTGATGTATAAATCATGATCTGCCTTAAGCTGTATGAATTTTTCCTTGGCCTGAATGGCCTTCTTCTCTTTGACAATCTCAGATTGAACTTCAGCCTCTTTCAGCAAATTTCGACTTTTTTGCTGAAGCACGATATCCCACAGAAAATAGGAACCGGCCCCACCTGCAAGCACTGCCACCAGGCCTACTATAATTATTGTACCCATATTGATAGTTTATTAAATTAAAAAAGCCGCACCCCTAATCCTCTTTAACTGGCGATAAGCCAATGAAAGTGAACAAGATGCGGTAAAAATACTTGACTAAATTATATTGTCTTTTCCTTCTCTAAAAATTCTGCCAAAAAGTCGTTCATACGTTCCAATTCGTCGATGACCGGCGAATACCCGACCTGCTTCTCGCTGTCAAATTTTTGGATTACAAACTGTAATGTTGCCATCGCCAGACAATCCTGAATGTCTTTTGAAGGATATCTCTGTTTGTATTGAACAACTTTATCGTTGATAATCTTCGCTGCTTTCCGGATGCTTTCCTCCTCTTTTCTCTCGATCCGAAGCGGATACAATCTATCAGCTATATTGATGTTGATCGAAAGTTTATCATCCATAACAGGCGGATTACTTATTTAAAAGTGAAATACATTTATCAATTTCCCGCACCAACCTATTTATCTTAATTTTGGCCTCATGTGAATCTTCATTCACCCCAGCCAAAGATTTAGCAAACTTTAAATCCTCAAATTTCCTGGTCAAATCCTGATTGGAAATGGTCAACAAATTTATCTGTTCATCCAGCCGTCTATTCTCTTCTTTGAGTAATTGATGCGCTGCTTTCATCTTTTGATGCAGGCCAATCATCATGTCGAGTTTTTCTTTAAATTCTCGTAATAAAAGAGTTTCGCGCTCTGCCATGTTCAAGGATTACTGTCACAAAGTTAACATTAAATTCAATATACCAAAATATTAACCCCACCAATATCACCGCTTGAGGCAAAGTTTACTACTTTAGCCACATAGATCCCAGTTTAAAACATGTATCGAATTCCAATAGCAATTTCGCTCTTATTTTTAGTGTTAAATGGAGCAAACGGACAGGCAAAAAATGGGTCAGGTTATCAGACACCTTTGAATATTCCTATTTCATTTTCAGGTGGTTTTGGGGAATTGAGAAAAAACCACTTTCACACCGGTTTGGATTTTCGCACCTCCGGTCAAATTGGATTACCCGTTTTTGCCACCAGGGAAGGCTCAATTGTGCGGATTTCAGTTTCGCCTACCGGATATGGCCATGCCCTCTATTTGTTGCATCCCGATGGCCATACTACTGTATACGGGCATCTTTCCCGATTTAATCCTGCAATTGAATCGTATGTCGTTGATGAACAATACCGTTTGCAGCAATTTGCTGTTGACCTCAAAATTTCTTCCGGATTATTTTCCTGTAAAAAGGGGGAAATTATTGCCTTTTCAGGCAATAGTGGCAGTTCAGGTGGACCACATCTTCATTTTGAAATCAGGGATACCCAATCGGAAAAGCCACAAAACCCGCTATTTTATCTCTCCAACATTCACGATAAGAGTGCACCCAGGATGAAGGCACTCTACCTTTATCCCCTTACTGCCAAAAGTTCGGTCAACAAATGCGCCTACAAACAAAGAATCGAAACGATATCAAAAGGTCAAACAAGCAGCATTAATGTAAAACAACCAATCGAAGTCTACGGAGAAATTGGGGTTGGACTTCAAGCCGAAGATGATTTTAACGGAACTGGACTTAAATGGGGCATCTACTCGGCAGAATTGTTCCTGGATAAGGAACCTGCCTTCTCTTTCAAATTTGACCACCTCGTCTTTGAACAGGGGCGTTATGTCAATAGCCATATTGATTACGAAGAACTCATCAAAGGCAAAAGGTGGATTCACCGGTTGTATCTTCTGCCGGGCAACAAAATGGAAATCTATCAGTCAAATTCAAACAGGGGGTTCCTTTCGATGACAGATGGCAAATATCATACGGTAAAAATTATTTTAGCTGATGCATTTGGTAACTCAAATACCCTTTCATTCAAATTATTATCTAAAAAATTTCAGGTTTCTGAAACAAATCAGACTGCAACAAAGTTTTTTCCTTACGATCAGTCCAATCAATTTGAGAATGTAGAGGTTAAAGTCAATATCCCTGAAGGTGCACTCTATGATAACCTTCCGTTTAAGTATCATTCCGAACCAAAAACGGGAAGGTATTTCTCCAAAATTCAAGGTATTCATTACCCATATATACCTTTACACAAACCCTATTTATTGTCGATAAAAACGAATGGGATACCAACCAACCTTCAAAATAAGGCACTGGTGGTTCTGGTTGAACCCAAAGGCGGCCTGTCAACTATTGGCGGTGCATATGAAAATGGTTGGTTGACAGCCACTCCCAGGTTTTTTGGTAATTTCACAGTTGTTTTAGACACCATTTCCCCAAAGATTGAGGCACTTAGTATCAAGGATAACAAGACTTTGCTCAATAAGCAAAAAATTGAATTTAAAATTACGGATAACTTATCCGGAATTTTCTCTTACGAGGGTAAAATTGATGGGAATTGGGTCCTTTTTGAATATGATGCAAAAACTTCTACATTATTTTATTCGATTGACAAGAAAAGAATTGTTACAGGCAAATTGCACAAACTACAACTTACCGTAACTGATGAACGAAATAACGCAGCAGTTTACAAAGCGGGATTTTTCTTTTAAATTTTGAAGGAATATGATAAAACTCATTAAAAAAAAGCCTTTTACCTCAATACGCTTCCAAATCGAATAAACATATTCTCTATTTTTGTCAACATTGAAATGTTTGAAGTGTACATCATCATCTGTGGAAAGATTATGTTATCAATAAATTGTCTTTAGCTGTGATGAAGGTTTCAATTGCATTAATTTAATAATCAATTTGCTCCTATGAAAAAATCCGTATTAATTATTACGCTAATATTCAGCACAATACTAATTAACCATGTAAATGGCTGCACCAATTTTTTGATTACCAAAGGGGCAACCATCAATGGAACACCGATGATCACCTATGCAGCCGACTCACATACGCTATATGGTGAGCTTTATTACTGGCCTGCTGCCAATTACAAAGCCGGAACCTTGGTCGATGTGAATGAGTGGGATACCGGTAAGTTTTTGGGGAAAATACCCCAGGTTGCCCATACCTATCAGGTTGTTGGAAACATGAACGAGCACCAGTTGGCCATTGGCGAAACAACTTACGGCGGCAGAAAAGAGCTTGCTTCACAGGCAGGAGCTATAGTTGATTATGGTAGTCTGATATACATGACTTTGCAGCGCGCAAAGAGTTCCAGGGAGGCCATTAAAGTCATGACCGACATGGTAAAAGATTACGGGTATGCCTCCAGTGGGGAATCTTTCTCTATTGCCGATAAAGAAGAAGTTTGGATTCTTGAAATGATCGGAAAAGGAAATGGCCAGAAAGGTGCGGTTTGGGTTGCATTAAAGATTCCTGATGGATATATTTCGGGTCACGCCAATCAGGCAAGGATTACCCAATTCCCGAAGGACAAACCCGGCGAGTGCCTTTTTGCTCCTGATGTTATCACCTTTGCCAGGGAAAAGGGATGGTTCAAAGGTACTGACAGTGAATTTAGCTTTTCAGATACATACGCACCCGTTGAATTTGGAGGTGCACGTGCCTGTGATGCCCGCGTTTGGGCAGGTTTCAATAAGGTAAACAAATCCATGGGGCAGTATGGGAAATATGTGATGGGACAGATTACCTACGACAAAAACGGGTATGCAACCAACCGCATTCCTCTCTGGATCAAACCGGATGCACCTCTCTCCCTTGAGAATGTTATAGGGATGATGCGAGACCATTTCGAAGGAACTGTACTGGATATGACAAAAGATCCCGGAGCCGGACCTAATATACTTCCCTACCGCTGGCGTCCAATGGGATTTAAAGTTGATTCAGTTTCTTATTGTCATGAAAGGGCTATCTCAACACAGCAAACCGGATTTTCATTTGTTGCACAAAGTCGGCCGAACCTGCCTGATCCAATTGGAGGTATACTTTGGTTTGGCGTGGACGATACCTATTCCACCTGTTACATGCCTATTTACTGTGGCATCAACGAAGTGCCAAACTCACTGAAAGTTGGCAATGGAGACTTCCTGACCTGGTCGGAAACTTCGGCTTTCTGGATTTTCAACACTGTTTCAAATTTTTGCTATCTCCGTTATGACGATATGATCAAAGATGTTCAAAAAGTCCAATCCCGCAAGGAAAAAGGGTTTATCAACGAAATTGGTGCAGTTGACCAAAAAGCCCTGGCTTCCTGGAACAAAGGAGACAAAGCAGGTACGATCAAGAGTTTGACAGCTTACTCCGTCAATCAGGTTGAGACGACAGTGAAAGAATGGAAAGAACTGAGTCACTATTTGATCATCAAATACAAGGATGGCAATGTGATGAAGGAAAAAGATGGAAAATTTGAACGAAATGAATATGGAAACCTACCGGTGCAACCATTACATCCCTCCTACCCCGATTGGTGGTATCGTCTGATTATCGAGAAAAACAAGGAGCATTTTAAAACAGTCGGAAATGACTGAAAAACTTTCAGGATCTGGTGCAATTTTACCTTTTGCTTCTATTTTAACGAAGGGTAAAATTGCACTTTTTGCATTTATCCTGCTCCTTACCGTTCCTGGACTGTATGCAAAGGAGAAACAGTTCAATTATTTGAAGAATGGCATATCATTTTCTATACCAATAGATTGGAAAACAATTTCGGATGATGCCCTACCCAACAAGGGGTATTATTATTCTGCCGAAAGCACCAAAAGGAATACTACAGGACTATTCACCCTTGTTACCATCAACAATGTCGAAAATCCGGTAAAATCGCTTTTGGTACAAGAGAAAAACATGAAGCAGGAGGCCATCTATCAGGAATCCGGTATTGAATTCACTGCAATTGAAAGCTGCAATTTTGGCAGCATGGAAGCCCGGAAAGCGGACTATGAATCTGTGGTAAAAGGAACCAAGGTTTCCGGGACAATTTACTGTTTCAATTGCTCGGAGAAAACCTATCTGATTTTCTTTCAAACCGGTTTGAAAGACCAGAAGAACAATGCCAAGGTATTTAGAATGATCGAACTGACATTTGCCTGCAGATAAAAAAAGCCCTCGAAGATCTCAAGGGCTTTTTTTATAACTATCTGGAAGATCCGTATTTGAAGACTTTCCCGCCGCAAACTACTTCCTGTAATTTTTCGTCAAAGGTCGCGCGTAATCCTGTCCTGAAAGCAGCATTCGCCATGATGGTGGCAATTGAGTGGCTGTAACCGGCCTCTACCGGTGCATGTGTTTTGGCTCGGGACCTGACACATTCCATCCAGTTCTGCATGTGAGCCGAAGTAGAAGGATCCTTTCTGGTATCAGCTGAAGTAGTCATCGCTACCTGCGGCAGTTCGAAATTTTCAAGCAAATTGGCTTTCAAACCCATTGCTTTTGCTTCTCCTTCGCGTAAACCGCCTTCAGGGGTTACTTTGTTGGTATCCAGGTTTAGCATTCCGCCATTGGAATAATATAATTCTTTGGTCCCGCCTGCGCTATTACTAAAACGGGAAGTATAGACAACCTGAAATCCCTTTTTATCTTCTCCGTAATCAAATACAGCGGTGAGTGTATCAGCATTGGTCCTTCCATCTTTCCATTGGTAAATGCCTCCGTTGGCGGCAACACTACGTGGGTGGGACAATCCTGTAAACCAGTGCACTGTATCAATTTGATGACACATCCACTGACCTGCAATACCGGATGAATATGGCCAGAACAATCTGAATTCGAGGTATTTTCTCGGATCCCAGGCAACTTCAGGCCGGTTCATCTGAAAGCGTTTCCAATCGGTATCGGCTTCTTTGATCGCCTGTACTTCCTGGGGCCTTCTCCAACGACCGGGTTGGTTAACATTCCAACTCATCTCAACCATGACAATATCCCCAAATTTTCCTGAATTGAGGTATTCATTGGCAGCAATGTAGTTTTCAGTACTTCTTCTTTGTGAACCGATCTGGACGATTGTATTGTTTGCATGACAAGCTTTCAGGGCTGCATTGGCATCTGCCATGGTCTCAGCAAATGGCTTTTCGCAGTAAGCATCCTTTTTATGTCCAGCCGCTTCAGCCAGGTGGAGTGCATGCTGAAAATCAGCTGTACTGATGATTACTGCATCAATATCTTTTCTTTCATAGAGCTCATCGTTGTTCCTGCACAAAGCGACATCCCATCCTGCATTCTTCTGGAAGAAAGCTTTTCCATCTTCGCGTCGCTTGCTCCAAAGATCAGACAGTGCCACCATCTCAAAATTCAGTTTTTTTGCGCTATCCATGAAGCTGGGAAACAAAGCACTTCTAAACCGGTCAGAAAAACCGATGACACCGACCCTTACTTTTTCATTTGCACCGATGATATTACCATAACTTTTGGCGCTGAATGTCAAACCACTTGCAGCAATGGCTGTTGCTCCAAGCGTTGATTTTTTAATGAATTCCCTTCTGTCAGACATATTTTATTAAGTTATTAAATGAATAAATGTTAGTCTTAATTATTCCGTGTACGATAACGAACAAAGTTAAAAATTAAACGTTATATTGAAATATGTTTTATAACACGTACAGATTCCTAAATTGCATGAATAATCCTTTTAGATACTAATAATTGAAATTTTTGAATTCAGGATGAAACAATTAAAAGTCAAAATACGATAAAACAATGAGAGGCAATCGAGATCAATAATAATGATTTGTGGATTGAAAGGAAAATTAAGAATTTTTGACGGAACGCAAAAAAAGTGGAATATTTTATATATTTATGATTGGATTGCAGGAGAAGAATATGAAAAAAGATCGTTTATTGAGCGCAAAAAAGTGCGCCCTAATTTCCTTTATTTTTTGTCTTTTTACAAGTTGCACGATTACATATCCCCGCTTTTTTGGAGAAATTCGCGGACAATATGACTATGATGTTTTACCAAAAACTATTAGTGGCAGTGGTGATATACCTCCTGAATTGAAATTCGAAATTAATATTGATCCTGGTACTCCAAGAAAATTTGGAAAAACTTTAGAAGTAACCTCAAGTAATGAAAAAGTCGCTAAATTATCTGGGGTATTTCCAAATTATGGTAAGCTGACTGGAAATATCCTAATTTATCCGAGAGAAAGTGGATCGTCAAAAATTAATATCGGAGATAAAAAAACCGGATACAATTATACGCTCAATGTTGGCGTTGTTTCTGATTTAATGGCTCATACCTGGATAGTTTTAATCTCAAAGCCCACCTTATCCCCATCAAAATAACAGTCATACTTGGAATACAAAATAAAATAAGATTATAAGCAAATATCCCAACGATTATTGAATTTAGACAAAATTGCATATTTAAATCCAGCGACTGTTGTGTTAATGAGAAAACAAGCAAATTATGATAAATTTTGAGACATTTTTTAAGGTTTCTTATGGACTCTATATGGTATCTTCGAAGTTTCAGGATACCAAAGCCGGCTATATTGCCAATACCGTTTTTCAGGTAACCGCTAATCCTCCAAAGTTTGGAATCAGTTGCAACAAAGATAATTTCACCTCCGAAATCATGAAAAAAAGTGGCGCTTTTGCCTTCTCGGTATTGGGAGAGCAGGCGTCAACCGGTTTGATCGGGGATTTTGGATACAGAAGCGGCAAGGAGATCGATAAATTCAGGGGAGTAAACTATTTTATTGGCGAAACAGGATCACCGATTGTTACAGACTCTTGTGTGGCATGGTTCGACTGTAAAATAACGGATACCTTCGATGTAGGAACCCACCTTCTTTTCATTGGAGAAGCCATTGCCTCTGATTTAATAAATCTGGATATCAAACCATTGACCTACAATTATTACCGCGAGGTGATGAAAGGATTCTCCCCGAAAAATGCCCCTACCTATGTTGAAAAGTCGCAAATCAAAGGTGAAATTCTGCAAAAGGTATTTGAAAATGAGCTATGGCAATGTCAGCTTTGTCATTACACCTACGAATCTGAGAAGGGCGATCCCATTTCCGGCATAGAACCGGGCACCAAATTTGAGGATTTGCCTGATGATTGGACTTGTCCCATCTGCGGGGCCGACAAATCGTTGTTTGAACGCGATTAAAGATCAGTGAGATTAACAAAATAAAACATAAATTTGGTCTTCTCTAACGATGATTACAACTACACCAACTGACTAAAGGATGACAAACTCCACGCAACTTTCTTCCGAGAATGAAAGAATTCTCTCCATTGATTTTTTCAGGGGAATAACCATGTTCCTGCTTATTGGCGAATTTTCTGAACTTTTTGGCAATCTGACCAATCCATATTTTGATGGGACAATTGTGTCATTCATAGGAACCCAATTGAGTCATCATCCGTGGAACGGATTGCACTTCTGGGACCTTATTCAGCCCTTCTTCATGTTTATTGTTGGGGTTTCGATGCCATTTTCTTTTACCCGACGCTGGAACAGGGGGGATAGCTGGAATACGACTTTTCGTTTCGCTTTGAAAAGATCATTCTGGCTGCTTTTCCTGGGTTGGGCGCTTTATTGTATTGGTCCTGGTAAGATTGGTTTCCGAATGACCAATGTATTGGCACAACTCTCCGTTACCTATCTGATCGCCTTCCTGGTCATGAGAAAGGCCGTAAAATGGCAGCTTTTGGTATCCTTTGCCATGATATTGCTTTCTTACTTGCTCTATCAGTTCTGGCCTGTTGAAGGGTACAACCAGCCCTATGTGGCAGACCACAATTTTGGTACCTGGTTTGATGTAACACTTCTTGGAGGGATGAACGGAGGACACTGGGTAGCCATCAATGCAATCCCAACCACGGCCCATACCATTTGGGGAGTAATTGCCGGAATGATTTTGATGAATGATTGGACACCCGCCAAAAAAGTAAAGACCATGCTTGTAGCCGGTATCATCGGTGTGGCCATCGGTTTTGCCCTTGATCCATGGGTTCCGATTATCAAGAGAATTTGTACCCCTTCCTTTGTTATTGCCAGCGGAGGGTTTGCCATGATCGGGCTCGCCGTCAGCTATTGGATGATCGATATTTTGAAATTCAGGCGCGGAACAAAGTTTTTCGCGATTGTCGGAATGAATCCGCTTTTCATTTATCTGTTTGCGCACATCGGTGGCAATGAATTGATTTCCAAAATATACAAACCATTCGTTCCTCTTTTTTTCACATGGAGCGGAAAACTTGGCATTGAGATAGTTGTCTCTACTTTGGTATGGTTTACCTTGTGGTACATCTGCTATTTTCTGTACAAACAAAAGATTTTTATACGAGTCTGATAAATTGTATTTTTGGTGCCTGTTCGAACTAAATTGAATTGCGTGTCTGAAAAGGTAAAAAAGTATCTCCTCAATTTTCTAAAGTTTGTTGTCACTGCGGCAGCTATTGCATATGTACTCCACGAGATTTCGTTTAAGGAGGTTTTAAACGTCTTTTCGCATGCGAATTGGTGGCTTCTATTGGTTGCTTTCCTGTTTTTAAATGGGTCGTTTGTAATATCCGGATTCCGGCAGAATCTCTCTTTCAGAAGTACGGGAGCCCACCTAACCCCGCTACTGAATCTCAAATTGTTCTGGCTGGGACTGTTTTACAACCTTTTCCTTCCAAGCGGAATTGGTGGTGACGGGATCAAGGTTTATCTCGTCAACAAATACCGGCAAAACGGAGTCAAAAAAAACGTCGGTGCAATGTTGGTCAACCGGATTGCCGGACTGGTGGCCATCGGTATGATTACCATTGTGCTTTACTATATTTCCGGAGATGAGTTCAAGATTGGTTGGATAGGTTGGTTGGGTATACCTTTCCTCTACCTGCTTTATTATTACGTCTTACTGTTCTTCCTGAAGAGCTTTGCGCCCATACACGCAGGTTTATTCGGTTGGTCGATGATATTGCAGCTAATGCAATTACTCTCCGCATTGTTTATTTTGAATGCATTTCATCAGTTAGACAATATTTCTGAATATCTGTTTCTTTTCTTCTTTTCTGCCATCGCAACAGCGGTACCAATAACCATTGGTGGATTCGGTGCCAGGGAGACGGTATTTCTTTGGGGTGCACAGTTTCTGCATCTTGACTATGAGCTTTCCATCGCTCTCAGTTTTATGTTTTATCTAATGTCTGCCTTTTCCTCATTGGGTGGTATCTATTGGGTATTTTTTCCCCCGTTCAGAAGAGAGAAGGATAAATTGGGAAATGGGGCAAAAGTGAGTTAGTATAAGTTTCCAATCTCATGCAGTTTGTCTTACTCTCCCAATTAGTTAGGAATAAATCCACTCAGAGCGGTATTATTCCTAAGATAAAGGTCTGGTTGAAATAGTTTTAGTTAAGCTCTTTGAGCGGATCACAGATCCACAGTTAATAGGTGCAGATTGCAAATCTGCACCAGCTGGGAAAGTGAAAGTAATTGATAATGTATAATTTACAATGAAGAAGAAAAAAAAAAATACAGCAACCGAAGGTTTCAATGAAATCCTACTTTACACTACACCAAATGGCAAAGTGAAAGTAGAAATTTATTTACAGGACGAAACCATCTGGCTTACACAACAAAAAATTGCAGAACTTTTTGGGGTGCAAAGACCAGCCGTTACCAAGCACCTTAAAAATATTTTTGAAACAGGAGAACTGGAGGAAGAAGTGGTTAGTTCCATTTTGGAACATACCACTCAACACGGTGCAATAGAAGGAAAAACACAGGAAATAAAAGTTAAATACTACAATCTTGATGCAATCATTTCTGTTGGCTATCGTGTAAACAGCAGTCAGGCAACGGCATTCCGCATTTGGGCAACAGAACGGTTGAAGGAATACATCATCAAAGGTTTTACAATGGATGATGAACGGCTGAAAAATCCCAACAACATTTTCGGTAAAGATTATTTTGAAGAACAACTTGCCCGTATCCGTGACATACGCAGCAGCGAACGCAGGTTCTATCAAAAAGTAACCGATATCTACACCCAATGCAGTGCCGACTATAATGTAGAAACACAAGCTACAAAAGATTTTTTTGCAACGGTTCAAAACAAATTGCATTGGGCAATAACAGGCCAGACAGCAGCCGAACTGATTGCAGCAAGAGTGGACAGCTCCAAAGAAAATATGGGTTTGACAACCTGGAAGAATGCACCAAAAGGAAGCATCAGGAAAACAGATATAGGTATTGCAAAAAATTATTTGAACGAAAAAGAATTGGACGGATTAAACAGAATTGTTGTAATGTATCTGGACTTTGCGGAAAGCCAGGCGCTTAAAGGGGTAGTGATGTATATGAAAGATTGGATAACAAAGCTTGATGCTTTCCTTCAGTTCAACGAAGAAGCCGTTTTAAAACATCAGGGCAAAGTTTCACACGAAGTGGCTTTGGCGCTTGCAGAAAGTGAATTTGAAAAATATCGCATTGCACAGGATAAATTGATGGAAAGTGACTTTGATAAATCGTTGAAAAAGATTTCACAGCTATCGCCAAAGACAAAATAATTTTATCCAAACCGAGGCTTGAGCTATGGACAAGTATAATCAAATCATTTCGGGTTCGTTTGTTCAGGATATTAAAACGATCATTGGACAAGCCAAAACACAGGCTGTTCGCAGTGTGGAGTTCTATCGGGTACAGATGTACTGGAAATTGGGTGAACGAATTTTTAACGAAGAGCAACTTGGAAAAGAACGGGCGGATTACGGTACCTATTTAATCCGGAATCTGGCCAAAGAGATTGAACCGGAGTTTGGTAGCGGTTTTTCGTTTCGTCAATTGGAACGATGCCGTCAATTCTATCGTGAATTTCCAATTACGTCCGCAGTGCGGACGCAATTGAATTGGTCTCAATATAAGATGCTTATCTCGATTGAAGGCAATGAAAAGAGAGAAAATTACGAGCTTGAAGCAGTGAGAAATTGCTGGACCGGTCGTGAACCAGTATCAACTCTACCTGCCTTCAGAGGCCTAACTGCTGGAAGAACTTAGAAAAGAATTTCAATTTGAAGAGATAAGAACGCTGAGCGATAAACAGGCATAATCAATTACGTCCGCGGTGCGGACACAATTGACCGGGCAACCCGTTTCGGTAATTTGTTTTTTTATCCGGTTAATAACTTTGAAAACCTTATTTTTCAAGCTTTTAACCTTAATAGAAAGAGATAGTTGATTGAATTAACCTTATTACCTTATTATTTGGTGCATTTTGAATTAGCCCATGGATGCTACAGTTATAGTATTAGAAATAAGGTAATAAGGTTTAGATCAGGTAGTTGGGTTATCTTTCTACTAAGGTTGCCTTCAAAAATAAGGTTGAACAAATCATGACCCTGCCGTTTATTAAGCTCTTTCTTGATGAAACTATCTTAAGAGTAACAGCAGAGCCTACCGGTTGGGCGGCTTCATCCCCAATGCCACACAACTACTCAGATGCAGCAAAAGGTTCTATCAGCAATCCAAATTTACACGATCAATTATTCTTTCGAACACCCCTAATTGCAAATCCGCGCAGGCTGGGTCTAACCAATACCCAAATCATTCGTCAATTTTGCCCTCCCCTTCCCTTCTTCGGTGCAATAAATACTACAGGGCAGGCGTGACAAAGGCAGTCAATAACAGCGATGAAGTCAACCCGCCCACAATAACCGTTGCCAGCGGTCTCTGCACATCAGAACCGACTCCGGAGTTAAGCGCGGCGGGAATCAACCCAGTGATGGCAATCAGCATGACCAGAAAGATTGGTCTGAATTGAACAATGGAGCCTTTGTATACAATTTCTTTACTGTCATGGATTTCCTTTCCTAAAGTTTGTTGAGATAGCTGACCCACAATACACCAGCCATTACGCAAACTCCAGACAATGAGACAAATCCAACACCAGCTGAAATGCTGATATTGATATTCCTGGTAAGTAATGCAAGTATTCCGCCAACTATCGCGAACGGTGTAGGTACACGTGAGATGTTTTTTCAGGTATCGCTGAACTAACCAATCTTTTGGTAAATCTTGCCTTTTTTATCAAAATTAACCAAAGCTTTTTCTGATAGTGAAAGCCATTCTTCCCTTACCCAATATCCCAGATTCCGGCAGCTTTCTCGAGAGAAACCAGCGCTTCGGTGTATTTATAAAGGGTATCATAATATTCAACCTGCAAATCGCTGAACGTATGCTGGGCATTCAGCAGATCAATCAATCCGGTTTCTCCGCGCTGGTAAGCATAAGTACGTGCCTCCAAAATTTTTGCAGCGTCATCAACCAATCCAGTTTGATAATGAAGAAGTTGCTTTTCAAGCGCTTTAAACACGAACCAGGCTTGTGTCACTTCACTTGTAATCTGAAGTTGCGTATCCCTGAAAACAATTTCACGCTGGCTGACGGCACTCTTTGCGGCCTGTAACTCTCCCCGGTTTAAACCTGAAAATTTCAATGGAATAGTGATTCCTGCACTGTACGAATTAAATGCAGGGGCCGGAGCAATTTCATTCTTCACCACAGTGCTGTGGGCGTATCCGGCATTCAGGCTAAACTCAAAGGCCCGATTGGCCCGGATGAGCCGAATCTGTTTCTCCGAAATTTCCTTGTTTCTAATGGCAACCTGCAGATCGGAACGTCGTTCGAGTGCCGATTGGATCAGGTTGGAAAGATTAAATACCTTTTGCTGAAGCGGAAAGTCGCCAGATGGCAATAGCAGGGTATCCGAAAATATCTTTCCCTGAAGTTGCGCAAGCTGGGTGAGCGAGGCTTGAAAATCAGCTTCTGCCTGATATACCTGATTTTTCTGTGACCGGGCTTCCAATGTTGTTTGCAGGGCATCCGTAGCATTAATTGCCCCAACTTTCAGGCGCAAACTATCGGCCTCAGCCAGTTTTCGAAGGCGATTGTAAATGTCTGTTTGCAGGCGGAACAGGTTCTTTTGCCTGATTGCTGCAAAGTAACTGATGGTAGCCTCCGCACGCATATTTTGAAAATAGGCGTCCAGGGCTGACTGTGCAAGTTCCTTCTGGCTTCTGGCCAGTGAAACGTTGGCCCCTCTCTTGTTTCCCAGGCTGAAAGGATAACTGACCCCTGCATCGATTCCTTGTCCCATCAGCATGGTTTTATCTTCGTTGTTGGAGTAAGCTATGGAAATTTCAGGATCAGGAAATACCCTGGCTGCTTTTAGCTGAGCCTCTGCTACACTTACATTAAACTGTTCGGCAATGTAGCCCAGGTTTCCTTTGTTTACCCTGGACAGATAGTCGGACAACGAGAGCGGGAGCTGTTTACCCCCCTCTCCCTCCGCTGACTGTCCAAATAAATTCAGGACGGTCAGCAGGAAAATTAAAGCAATGGATAACGATCTCATGCGTAAATTCAATTTAAATTTCATCCGTCTGTTGTTTCGATTCAAACCATTTTTCGAGCATGTAATACAAGGCTGGAAGGGCATACAATGTAATTACTGTCCCAAAAGCCAGACCGTAAACAATTACAGTTGCCAGTGGACGCTGAACATCTGAGCCAATGTTGGTAGAAAGCGAGGCCGGAATCAATCCTAAAATTGCAACGGAAGAGGTCATCAGAATTGGCCGGAACCTTTGCAAAGCCCCGTCAATGACCGCAGTCTTCAGCATTTCACCATTTTTGCGCAGATAATTGATGTGCGAAATCATCAATACGCCATTCTGTATAAATACCCCGAAAAGCGCGATAAAACCTACGGCTGATGATACATTGAAACTCATTCCAAAGACATTCAGTGCCAGCATTCCTCCGAAGATAGCGAGCGGAAGCATACCTATCTGCAACCATGCTTGCCGGAAATTTCCGAAATTCCAGAACAGCAGGATAAACATCAGTGCCAGCGAAAGCGGTACAATCAGAGCCAACCGCCCATATGCACGTTGCTGGTTATCGAATTGTCCTCCCCAGCTAAAATGGAAATCATTGTGATCATAAATGATATTTTTCTCGATGACCTGATTAGCCTCTTTCAGAAATGAACTGGTGTCACGTCCCCGGAGGTTTACCCTGACAGTCACAAAACGCTGGTTTGACTCGCGATTAATGATCCCAGGGCCTATTGTAGTGGTGATTTCAGCAATTTGCGATAAAGGAATTTTTGCTCCTGTTTCCGAAGTCAGCATCAGACTTCCTATTTTTTCCGGAGTATCGCGGAATTGTTCGCTGTAACGGCAAATCACATCATACACTTTATTGCCGATGAAAACCTGCGAAATTGCTTTTCCGCCGATGGCAACCTCAATCAATTCGGCCACATCCGATACATTCAGTCCATACTCAGCAATTTTGGCACGGTCGGCATGAATCTGCAATTGGGGCAATGGTGGTTCCTGTTCAATGCTGACATCTTCGGCTCCCTGAATCAAGCGAATTTTACCTTTTACCTCTTCGGCAATCCGACGGGCTTCTTGCTGATTTTCGCCATAAATCTTTATGGCCAGGTCGCTGTGCGATCCCGCAATCTGATCCATGACCATGTCAATGATCGGTTGAGAGAAACCTATTTCATACCCCGGAAGTTTAGCCAGGTCAGCAGACATTTCATCGACCAACATAGCTTTGTTTTTACCATTTTTCCAATCGCTGTATGGACGTAAGCCGACGGCGCATTCCACATGTGAAGTTGAAAACGGGTCAACACCTTCATCATCGCGGCCAACTTGTGTCATTGCATAACTGACTTCATCAAATTTCATCATATGTTTACGCAATGTATCGGCCATCGCTTTTGATTTGTCCAGCGTGATGCCCGGAGGCAATTGCACCTGCATCCATAGCGAACCTTCGTCAAGCGTTGGCAGAAAATCCTTCCCAACCATCAGTGAAAGTACAACGGTAGCACCCATAATAATAGACAGTGGTAAGATAACTTTACCCGGCTTATCAACCAATCTGGTAACCAGTTTCCGGTAAAAATTACTCAGGCGTTCGAGCCACGGATTATGAAGTACCTTCTGAGGTTTACGATAAACCCAAAATGTCAAACCGGGAATAAGCAGCAAGGCAACGGCCAAAGCACCAAGTAGGGCATAGCCCACAGTGAAAGCCATCGGGGTGAACATTTTTTTTTCGATACGCTCAAACGTAAATAGTGGCAGGTAAGCCATAATGATGATCAGCAACGAAAAGAAAATGGGTTTCCCAACTTCGGCAGCTCTTTTCACTATGTTGTCGCCATGTAAGGGCTCGTCCGGATTTTCTTCACGCTTCCGGAGAATGGTTTCCATCATAACAATGGAGCCGTCCACTATAATTCCGAAGTCGATAGCTCCCAGCGACAACAAGTTAGCCGGAATGTTTGTGGCGTGCATCAGGATAAAGGCAATTAGCAGCGAAAGCGGTATAGCGACAGCCACAATCAACGCCCCCCGCCAACTTCCAAGAAAAATAATAAGAACTGTCACAACCAGCAAAATCCCGAACAGCAAAGTATGTGAAACAGTATTTAATGTGGCATTGACCAACTGGGTACGATCCATAAACACGTGAATATTCACTCCTTTGGGAAGTGTTTCGTTGTTCAGTTCATCAATGGCCTGATGTACGTTTTCAAGCACTTCTGATGGGTTTTCGTACCTTAACAACTGCACTATTCCCTGAATTCCATCACTGTAATTCCGTTTCTGGTCAGAATAGCCTAAGACCCCTTTACGCTCGATGTTGCCATATTTAAGGGTTCCCAAATCACTCAGGTAAATCGGGAGTCCATGTTCTGTTTTCACCACAATACGACCCAGGTCGTCGAGGTCTTTTACTAATCCTATTCCACGAACCACATAAGATAAATCGCCCCGGTCGATCATGCTTCCTCCTGCATTGGCATTGTTTTTACCTATCCGGTCAATTACATCAGAAAGTGAAATATCGTATTTTCCCAATTTTTTGGGATCTATTTCAATCTGGAACTGGGTTGTAATTCCACCAAAGTTGGAAACATCGGCCACTCCGGTTACCTGTTTCAGACGGGGAATAATTACCCATTTCTGAAGGTCGGTAATTTCACGCAGGCTGTGACTTGCCGTTTCAATTACATACCGACAAACTTCACCTGTTGGCGAAGTGAGCGGATTCAAACCTGGTACTGCACCGAAAGGAAGTTCCGCACCATTGATACGCTCCTGCACCCGCTGCCGGGCAAAATAATCGTCAACTCCATCTTTAAAAACCAAGATGATGGTGGAGATGCCGAACATATTTTTGCTGCGCATGGTTTGCAGACCAGGTAAGCCGTTCAATTCCTTTTCGAGTGGAATGGTGATTTGCTGTTCAATTTCTTCTGCGGCGAGCCCCGGAACCTGCGTAGCCACCTGAACTGTTACGTCAGCAATATCAGGGTAAGCATCAATAGGCAACTGAAACCACGAATAAACGCCGAAAGCCGAAACCAGCAGAAAGCAGGTGGCAATCAGTAAGCGGCGATGTATAAATAACCTTAATAACTTTTCCATAATTTGCGATTAACGTAGGTAAACTGCTCCTTCAGCAACAATCGTTTCATTGGCTGATAAGCCGCTGTTTACAATCAGTTCTTTTTCGTTCCCAGTGGTCACCGACACATCGCGCTTGACAAACTTGTTCTTTTCGGTCTGAACAAACACATAGGCATGGACTTCTCCCTGAAGGATGGCACTGGCAGGAATAACCATAGCATCATGAATTTGGCGGGTAAACGATACATTGGCAAACATGCCGGGTTTCAGTGTTTTATTGTCATTACGACATTCCACGTACACTTCCACAGAGCGGGTTTGTTCATCGAGCAAGCTCCCAACATATGAAACAATTCCGCTGATGGGCTTATCCGGGTGAGCGTCAGTAATGACATGCACCGAATCAATTGAATTAATCAGGCTGATGTTCTTTTCCTTTACCTGGGCAACGACCCATACTCTCCCCAGATTGGCAACAGCGGTCTGAGGCTCAGCATCATTTTTCAGGTATTGTCCCACGGTGATGTTGTTTTTTACAATCTCACCGGCAATTGGCGAGCGCACAATCAGCGGTTTTCCCAAACTGATCTCCTCTGGTTTTACGTTGAAAATGAGCAGCGAAGCTTCGGATTTTTCATATTCGCGACCGGCAATCTGCCAGGCAGCCTCCGCTTCTTCCAGTTCTTTTTTTGAACCCACACCATGTTCCCGCAGGTCTTTTTGCCGGTCGTAATTGGCCGTTGCAAGTTGTTTTTCCTGTTTGGCCTGAACAAAGGATTTAACGGTTTCAAAATAGTCGGGCGAGTAAATTTCGAAAACCGGGGTTCCTGCCAAAACTTTTTGCCCAAGCCTGACAAACGATTTGGTGATCCGACCTTCAAATGGAGTTGAGATCTCGGCCATAGAACCGGTAATCACGCGCACAGTACCGGTCGTGGTATAATGTGCATGATAATTTGCCGGGATGACTGATTGCAACCTTATCTTTTGCGATACAGGCGATCCTTCAGGAACAACTACAATATTCCCTTCTGTTTGAATGCGGCTCTCTTTTACCGCTTGTCCGGATTTTTCCGGATGGGAACACGACAGCAAAGCCATTGCTGCGACGCCCACGATGATGAATATTTTTTGCATCCTAATTTTTTGTATTGTATTACAGTATTAATCTGCTGAATATAAGCCGGGCAAAAACTTTAAAAGAGGAGAAACCCTATCGATACGGGCATTACGGTAACTCCCTTACATGGCCGAAAGTATATACGCGTCGATCCGGACTAATTTTCCAGACGCATATATCCACATTGAATAGCTATGAATTCATTTTGAGCTTTAGCCATCTACCTAATGGAGAATAGGTGACCAAACATGGTCAAAATAGAGAAAACTAAAGTGGTAAACAGACCACCGGAGGGCCCCGGCGGAAACAGATCAGCGGGTATAACTGAAGATTTTGCCGATCCGGAAAAGGAAGGATTGATTGCCCCCTCCTAAAATATATTTTAGCCAGCAGCAATCCTGCCAGTGCAATAAATCCAGAGGTTGAGGAGAAAATTTTTATTAGATCATATTGAGCCGCAGTATGCGTATGACCCTGATTGCTAAAAGGATGTGAATGCAATATAATTTCGGTACCCTGACGATGGGTATGCCAGAATAAAGTTATACTACCATAGTAGCCTATGAATAGGAATAATAACAAATACCTTACTGTAGACCTTACCTTATTCTTCATTTACCGAACTCTGCAACAAAAGTAAAATATCTGAAAGAATTCTAACCTTTTTCGTTAAGAATAAAGCAAAACTAGCTTTTAAGATCAAAAAACACAATCCCAATATATAATGATTTTTTTTAAGTTTAATTGCTGACTTATTCCATATTAATTCCAATCGCATCAAGATAGACTCCTGAAAGTTGGCAAAAAGAAAGAAACACGTATAATAATTTGATTATCAATCGACCTTAATTCAATCCCCTATTTTTTAGCAAAGGTTCGATTCCGGGAGTTTTACCCCTGAAATTGACGTAGAGTTTCATGGCTTCTTCTCTCCCCCCGCATTCCAGAATATTTTTGCGAAACGCGCTTGCAACCTCCTGATCGAAAATATTTCCTTTCTCCAAAAAGGCTTCAAAAGCATCCGCATCAAGAACTTCAGCCCAGATATAGCTGTAATAACCGCTGGAATATCCTCCCGGAAATACATGGTTGAAGTAGGTTGAACGGTAACGCGGAATGATTTCCGGAATCAGGCCGGCTTTCTCCATAGATGCTTTTTCAAATTTTTCGACATCAATATCCCCTGTTTTGGTAACGGTCGAATAATCCATATCAAGAATTGCGGCCGCCAGAAATTCTGATGTAATGAATCCCTGGTTGAATTTTCCCGCTTTGATAATTTTCTCTACCAAAGCCTGAGGAATCACCTCGCCTGTCTTGTAATGCTTTGCGTACATTTTAAGAACCTCAGGCTCTACAGCCCAATGTTCCATCACTTGTGAAGGCAACTCCACGAAATCGCGGGATACGGAAGTTCCAGAGAGTGTTCTGTAATGACATTTGGAAAGCAGTCCGTGCAGACCGTGGCCAAACTCATGAAAGAGGGTTTCCACTTCATCAAAATTCAACAAAGCTGGTTTATCACTGGTTGGTTTAGAAAAATTGAAAGTATTGGAAACAACCGGACGAACATCTGCCTCTCCTTCGTAATGGTATTGGTCCCTGTAATTGTTCATCCAGGCACCGCCCTTTTTTGATGCTCTCGGAAAGAAATCCATGTACAAAATACCAACGAGCGAACTATCCTTGTCTTTTACTTCGAAAACCTGGCATTCAGGATGATAAAGCGGCATGTTTTGTAATTGCCTGAACGAAAGTCCATAAAGTTTATTGGCGACGGCAAATGCCCCTGCCCTAACGTTGTTTAATTCGAAATAGGGACGTACCTGCTCTTCGTCAAGATCATATTTTTCCTTTCTTACTTTTTCAGAGTAATACCACCAATCCCAGCTTTCCAGCTTAAAATTACCACCCCCGCGATCGATCATAGCCTGGATATCTTTGGCTTCCTCTTTGACCCGCTTCAATCCCGGCGTCCATACTTTTCCAATCAGATCGTATACATTTTTGGCATTCTTTGCCATACAATCATCCAGAACATAGGCGGCCCAGGTTTCATAACCCAGCATTTTGGCCTTTTGCAGACGCAGGTTGACAATTTTGCTGATAATACTTTTGTTGTCAAATTCATTATTGTTGTTGCTGCGATTGTACATGGCCTTGTACAATTTCTCCCTTAGGTCCCTTTTTTCCGAATAGGTCAGAAAAGGTATCCAACTTGGCTTTTGCAGCGTGAAAACCCATTTGCCCTCCATTTTATTTGCATTGGCGTCATCTGTGGCACCTGACACTACCGATTCAGGCAGACCCGCAAGATCATCCTTGTTATCAATCACCAATTTGAAATTGTTGGTTTCGGCAAGCATATTGTTGCCGAATTTCAACTCCAATAGCGACAATTCAGTATTGATCTTTTTAAATTCTTCCTTTTTGTCTGCAGCAAGATTGGCTCCTCCGCGAACAAACCGTTTGTAAATTTCCTCCAAAAGTCTGCTCTGCTCCCTATCAAGATTCAACTTATTTTCCTGATCTTCTACGGCTTTGACTTTAGCAAACAGTTTTTCGTTCAGAAAAATTTCATCTGTATGCTGCGAAAGCAATGGAGCAACTTCCTCTGCTATCTTATCGATCGAATCGTTGGTATTTGCCTCCTTGACATTGAAAAATAGGGTAGAAACCCTGCTTAGCAACTCTCCGCTCCTATCCAATGCCACGATTGTATTGCCAAAGTCTGGGGCAGTTGTATTGTTGACAATTTGTTCTATATCACCGTTGTGCTGTAGGATACCCTCCTTAAAAGCAGGCAGGTAGTGCCTGCTTTCAATTATCCCGAAGGGGGGTACCCCATAGGGAGTGCTGTATGTTTCATAAAATGGGTTCATCTCTTTTCTCGCTTTCTTTTCGTTCATACATGAGGCTACCACTACCGTGAAAGCCACAAATAAAAATACATTTTTCATGTTCAAATTTATTAGTTTATCTGATTGACAAAGAATATTTTAGAATGCATTTATTGATCAAAAAAACTTTCTTTAAATTTTGAACCACAAACATATAAAATCTGTCCATAAAATGAACTGATTTTGAATAGGTTTAAAAATATTCATGATAGCAAAATGATGCCGGTTAAATTTATATTTTTGAATGGTTGGGAGAGCCTGTTTTCTTTTCTATGATTATTTAAACCAATTAACATGAGAACCATATTCTTTTCGTCTATTTTGGCAATGCTTCTTTTCTCCTGTGCGGGTAAAACTGTACCATCTACCATTAATCCGCAGGCATTCAACAAATTAATCGACGGAAAAAAGGTGATGATTTATACGCTGAAGAATCAAAAGGGTATGGAAATTACTGTGACCAATTGGGGAGGGCGAATCGTATCGTGGTTGGTTCCTGACAAAAGGGGGATCATGGAGGATGTTGTTTTGGGTTATGACAGTATTAACGGGTATCTCAATGCCAAAGAAAATTACTTTGGCGCTGCTATTGGAAGATACGGGAACCGAATTGCCAATGGTGAATTTTCCATTGGGGATATAAAATACAAACTGGCTCAGAATAATGGCATTAACAGCCTGCATGGAGGCATTAACGGGTTTTCCGGGAAGATGTGGGAGGTTGTTCAAAATGACATCGGTGAGTTGAGCCTGAAACTCGTTTCTCCGGATATGGATGAAGGTTATCCCGGGGAGTTAAGCGTTTCCATGATCTACCGTCTGACCAACGACAATGAATTGGTGATCCAGTATGAAGCAAAATGTGACAAACCAACCATTATCAATCTAACTAACCACAGTTATTTCAACCTGCATGGAGCAGGAAACGGATCTGTTTTGGATCACCTGCTCACACTGAATGCCAATTTTATTACGCCTACTGATTCCACATTGGTTCCTACCGGGGAAATTAGGGCAGTAGACAATTCACCTTTTGATTTCAGAAAGCCAACGATTATCGGTTCCAGGATAAATAGCGAGGACCAGCAAATACGTTTCGGCCGGGGTTATGATATCAATTATGTCCTGAATAAAAATCCGGATCAAAATGTCTCGCTTGCCGCATCTGTTTTCGAACCCGAAAGCGGCCGTTTGCTGGAGGTATTTACTGATCAGCCTGGTATTCAATTTTATACCGGGAATTTCCTCGACGGAAAATATCCCGGTAAAAAGGGAAAAACTTATGGATACAGAACCGGATTCTGCCTTGAAACGCAGCATTATCCCAACTCACCCAATCAGCCTAAGTTCCCTTCGGTTCAGCTTGATCCCGATCAGGTATATTCCCATACCTGCATTTATAAGTTTTCTGTAAAGAGTTAGCATGCCTCTTGTTTAAGATCCCTTACATCAAAAAAGATAGAATGAATTGAATCATTCGATGCATGTAACTCTTTTCTGATCTTTCTGAACTGTTCCTCAACCAGGGATGCAGAAACTGTGTTTTCGAGGTCAACCCCTATCACCAGCATGAATTTGCCTTTGCCCATCATCATGGCAGAGATGTAATTGACTTTGTGGATCGCCGAATTTGCTAAGACGTTTTGCTCAAACTCATGCCGCAACTCTCTTGATATATTCTCACCCACAATCAATTTCCGAAGCTCATTGATCATGAAAAGAGAGATAGTGACAAGGAGTATTCCTACAAGAATGGATCCAATGGCATCAAAAACTGGATGAACGAACCAGGCCAGGAAAGTAGAAATCAATACAAGTGTCAAGCCAATCAGGGCAGCCGAGTCTTCCAGTAAAATTACAAACAGGTTGGTATCAGTGGATTCCTTTAGAGCCTTATATATTCCTATACCTTTGTGTGTGTTTTTGAAGGCAGTGTAAGCAACATGAAATGATTTTCCTTCTATCAGGATAGACACGATGAGTACGATAAATGACCATCTGATATTTTGCAAATCAGCAGGATTAAAAAGTTTGTGGACTCCTTCGTAGATTGAGAAAGCTGCCCCAACAAAAAAAAGCAATACGGCAACAAGGAACCCCCAAAAATACTCCTCTTTCCCGTACCCGAAGGGGTGCTGCTCATTGGCCGGTTTGGATGCCCTTTTGTTCCCAATTAGCAAAAAAACCTGGTTTCCGCAATCCGCAAACGAGTGAATGGACTCAGCAAGCATCCCGGCACTGTGGGTCACAGCAGAGACGATGAATTTGATAATGGTAATCAATATATTACTCCCAAGGGCAAAAACTACCGCTTTTACTGAACCGCTGTGTCCTGACATAGTGAAAGGTTTATGCCGTCAAAAATAGTTGTTTTTAATCAATCCTAAAGAAAGAAATATTAATCTGCTATTTTTGTTGCCTTATCAATAATTGCCCAATGTTCCAGTTTGAAGAGATTATTGAAATTTATAAAGCAGGAGTTGAGCGTGTGTTGCCAGTCAACCTCATTCGTAATTTTATAAAGTTGAACGGCACATCCCTTACCTTTCAATCAGTTTCCATCAACCTCAAAGATTTGAACCACATCTATCTTCTTGGGTTTGGAAAAGCGTCTGCTGCAATGGCAGCAAGCATGGAATTGCTGTTGGGTGACAGCATAGCAGGTGGTCATATAGTTACAAAATATGGCCACACAAAACCATTGAAGAAATGCACAATCACGGAGGCCGGCCACCCAATACCGGATCAAAATGGCGTGGACGGCACTGCAAAAATTCGTGAATTGGCAGAGTTGGCAACAAAAGATGATTTGCTGATTGTTCTCATTTCGGGAGGCGGATCTTCCTTACTGGCCGATTTGCCGGAGGGTATCAGTTTAGCACAACTGGCAATCCTAAACCAATTGTTGGTCGACTCTGGTGCAGATATCCGGGAAATCAACTGCGTGCGTAAACATCTTTCGCAAATAAAAGGGGGGCAACTGGCACGGATTGCTTATCCTGCCAAGGTTTTAACACTATTGATTTCCGATGTTGCTGGTGATCCAATGGATGTAATTGCTTCAGGTCCAACAATCGCGGATCCCACAACATTCAGTGATGCCATAGAAGTGCTGGAAAAATACCATCTTAGGTCTTCTGTTTCGGTTGAACTTTTAGGCTACCTAATAAAAGGCCAATCCGGCCATATTCCTGAAACAGTAAAAGACTCAGATACTTGCCTTCTGAATAGCTCGAATATTATTCTTGGAAACAATTTCACAGCGTTACAGGGCGCTGAATTAAAGGCAATCGAATTGGACTATGAAACAATTGTGGTGACAGATAGACTGGAAGGTGATGTGAAAGATGTTGCTAACGCTATCTATTTGGAAATTGAATCTACGCTAAAAAAGGCAGGAGTGAAAAGGATAGCCCTGCTTTTTGGCGGGGAGCCAACCGTTCAGCGCCTGGGAAATGGAAAGGGAGGAAGAAATCAGCATCTTGCTTTGCTGATGGCTCAGAAATTGGATGGTACTTCAGGTATCACATTTTTATCGGCCGGAACGGATGGGACGGACGGGCCAACAGATGCTACTGGTGCGATTTGTAACGGAAACACAATCAGTTTGGCTAAATGCCTGAATCTCACTCCTGAACAGATGGCCAATGACTTTAACTCCTATCCCTTTTTTGAGACAACCGGTGGTTTGTTAAGGACAGGGCCCACTTATACCAATGTAATGGATATGATGGTCGTTCTCATCGAACGATAGGTATCATCCTACATTTTACCTTCATTCTGATCTGAACATTTCGCCAATTTCCTTTTTTATCTTCAAAGGATCTGCTTCGAGAGGAAAAATTTTCTCAGGAGCCTGATAGTTGATGTGGTTTTCATTTTTGAATTTCTCCAGGCCACCCCCGGTAATGTTGAGCATTATAACCGCATTGTTATCGATCTGATTCCCTTCAGCTGCTTTTATCAGCGAAGCAACCGCTACAGCTGCTGCTGGTTCAACATCATTACCTTCGAGTTTCAAAAACAGTTCAGCAGCTTTTTCTGCCTCTTGGTTCGTCACGGCCATGATGATTCCACCTGCATCCATTAATGCATCATAAAGTCCACCTTTTAGTGCATAAGGGGGTTTTCGGTTAGAAAGTACTTTGGCATTTATTTCAATTACCTGTTTCCTTGCTATCCCGTCATCAATTGGCAACATGGCCGGGGAACGCAAGTCCCATGCCTCTTTGATGGGTAAAAACGGGGCATTTTGCGACAACATCAACTTCATTTTATTGGATCCATATCTGCCGTCTTCAAGAAACCTCAAATTGGCCTCCCAGGCAGCTATGGCTCCGGTACCACTTCCAATGGCTTGAAAATAGTAGTCGGGAATCTTTCCAATCGTGGTCACGGCTGAAAGCACTGTTGTGCCCATTCCATCCCTGCGGGCTACATTCTTTGCTCCTCCTTCCGGATAGAAACCTTCAAGTTCAACAGCAAGGTTGGAAAGATGTATGGCATCAAAATAATCTCCTCCCGATTCACAGGCAATTAACCTGACGCATGAATCCAGTGGATGGTCAAACCACATGGCCCCAATATTGTCCAACGGAATTGTCAGCAACAATGGAATCTTGTTTTGTGAACAGACCCGGGCAAAAGCCCTTGCCGTATTTCCGGCAGAGGCTACGACCATAGTGCCATTGGAACTGTTTTTCCTGGCACAGACAGAATAGGCCTCGCACTCTTTAAAAGTACCTGATTTCATGAGGGCACCCCGTTCTGGCCAATATCCGTTGAAAGTAATGTACAATTGATTCAAACCCAGAAATTTCGATAGACCTTCACTCTTAAAGGTAACAGGTGTGCCGGAGCCTTCCAGCATTCGTTCAATAGGCAACCAGTCGGAAAATCGGTACAATCCCGGATGCCCATCATGCACATCCAATTGCCTGACATCGTAAATTGCCCTGATAAGACTTGGCTGGTGAAGTTGCGGACATTGAAGCTCCCAATCCACATCAGGATATATTGCCCCGCAACAAAGAGACTGGAGATGGTATTTCGTTGGATGAAATGCTGCCATTGAATGTAGGTTTGAAGCCATCAAAATTAATTCATTTGAATTGGCAGACAACAACCTTATACAAAAAAAAGCAGGGAGTATGAAAACCTCCCCGCTTTACCTAACCTAAACCTAACCTAAATAACCTTTCAAAGTGTGAAAGGGTACGTTAAATATTATTATTGATCAAATCAATTACAGAGCAAGTATAATACATATTTGACATTTTTCCAAATTAATCATCCTGTTTTTTTGTAAAAAAATGTTAAATGTATTTATTCTTTCATGTTGTGATAAACGTTTGACACATCTTCGTCTTCATCAAATTTAGCAAGCAACTTTTCAATAACCGCCATTTGCTCCTCGTTAAGCTCCTTGGTTTCCGATGGAATTCGTTCAAAATCGGCGCTTACCAATTCGAAATTATTCTCTTCAAGATATTTCTGAATGGGCCCAAAGGCTTCGAAATCGCCATAAATAATTACGTTTTCATCCTCTTCAAAAATTTCCTGGACACCAAAATCAATCATCTCCAATTCCAGTTCTTCGATATCAAGCCCTTCTTTACCAACAATTTTAAATTGACATTTGCGTTCGAACATGTAATCAACGCATCCTGTAGTACCGAGAGAACCGTTCATTTTCGTAAAATAACTACGTACATTGGCCACAGTCCGCGTTGGATTATCGGTGGCAGTTTCGACCAATATTGCAATGCCAAAGGGTCCATAACCTTCATAAACTACCTCTTTGTAATCGGCCTGATCTTTGGAAGTCGCTTTTTTTATGGCACGTTCGACGTTCTCCTTGGGCATACTGGCTGCCTTCGCATTTTGCATGAGAACCCTTAGACGGGAGTTTGAAACAGGATCAGGCCCCCCGGTTTTGATGCAAATTGCAATCTCTTTGCCTATTCTCGTAAATGTTTTGGCCATTGCGCCCCAACGTTTCATCTTTCTGGCCTTACGGTATTCGAATGCGCGTCCCATAGTTTGAAAACAATTTTAAATTCGGTGTGCAAATTTAATGGATTTTGACAAAAATTCGCCTCTATCTGGAGGAATGTTTTAAAAGGGCAAATTAAAGTAAACTTATTCGTTCCGGCCAAATCAATGGATGCAAGTAGTACATGTAAACAACGTGCAGGACGGAGGTCTGATTGGCTTCAGAAATTTGATCAATTGTTTCCCTTCAAATCACCTTTTTATTGAAGTTTCGGCTCCATCTACCACCTGGGAAAAGTAGGATTCCATTAAGGCAAAATGCACACAATATAAGCAGGTTACCTATCATGCTGCTCCAATAAATCCCAGTAATCTTACCTGCCAAAGCCACCAACCCACCCAAAATCATTGCCAAATTACTATGCAAACGACTATTACTGAAACCGAGCAACCCAGCCAAGACCGGAAGAATAAAAGCCCCTGAAAAGAAGGTCAGTGCCATCAACAGAGATTGAATGATGGAGGTAACCCTCAGCGACAAAAGAATGCTTAAAAATCCTACTATCAGTATAATATATTTTGTTTGCCGAAGTGAAACAGGGGTATCGAGATCTTTGTGAAAGGTATTCACCACAATCACCGAAGAGGTTAACAATGTTGTCGAAGCAGAAGACATAATGGCAGAGAGGATAGCAGCAACCAGTAGTCCAATTCCCCATTCCGGCAAAACATAGCTGAGAACTGAGATCAGGGATGAACCTTGTTTAAAGTCAAACCCCGGAAATTGATGGGCAGCAAACACGCCAAGATAAGTGATCAAAAAGGCAAATGGGATCAGGATCAGCGCAGTTAGCAACACGCTTCTTTTGGCTACCTTTTCATTTTCTGCACAGAACAGCCTGGTGTAAATATCCGGACCCACCAGAAAGGTCGTGGAATATGTTAAAATCAGGACAAAGAGATCCATGGGATGAAAAGCACTGTTGAAAGGAAATTTGAGCTGGGTCATCTTTCCCGGATTAACCGGAGCCCATAGGAAAAGGTAACAGGCAATCGCCAGCACACCCAAAACGATAATGAATGACTGGACCAAATCTGTTTTAATAACCGATACCTGACCACCAATGGAGGTGTAAAAAATGAACACAATACCAATTCCCCAGACAGAGCCTTCATAGGGCAATCCAAAAAAACTGTTCATTACCCTGGCCCCTCCTATGATTTGAGCTGCAATAACACCAATCCAGGCAACCGGGATGACAAAAGAGGCAATTATCCTGGCCTCATTCCCGTATTGGTCCCCTATCAACTGAGGCAGGGTATATTTTCCCTGACGTTTAACAATGGGCGCTATCAAAACCAATAGCGAGAGTCCAAAAGCAGCAGACAACATCAGCCAGGCAGCCGCCCACCCCTGCGAAAAAGCCAGATCGCTGCTGCCCAAAATAGCCGTACTTCCAATGATGGTTGCCAACAAGGAACCTGTAATTTGCCATACATTTCCCCTGTTTCCAGCCACCATGTAATCACCGGAACTTTGGATCTTTCTGAAAGAATAGATACCGATTCCGATCATAGACAGAATGTAGAAGAGGAGGATAAGGTACTTTAGCACAGTTATGGGTTATGAGATAACAGATATGAGTGACAAATGGAGTGGTTAATGTATTGGAAGGGACATGGATACAGCGTTTCCATACCCTTTGATCCTGATTGTATCTTTCGTGAGCGAGACCAAAGCAAAACTATTGGATACAGGGAAATTTCCTTCAACCATTCCCTTTAAGGTATAGTAATGAATTCCGTTGATCATTTCGTATCCGCCTTTGTGATCATGGCCATGAAAAACACACTTAACTTTTTTACTGTTTTCCAGAATATCCCTCACAGTTTCAGCATTCTTTATGGTCACTTTTGAATTACCGTATAACAATTGGTGCACAAATACAATCACTGGCCTTTTGGAGTGTTTTAATTCATTTTCAAGCCATTTCAACTCTTCTCCAGGCACATTCGCGTCACTCCAATCGAAATGACCGCGATCATAAGACACGCCGACAGAATCAAAACAGGCATCCAATACCACAAAAGTATAGCCTCCATTTTGAAAGGAATAGTAGGTTCTTTTCTGACTTATATGACTGTTCTTTGCTATGGAATAAAACTGATTTTTAGAGATGCAATCTTCATCGTGGTTGCCAAGTACATGGTAACGATTTCCGCGAAAACGGGAAAAGGCAGTTTCAACTTTTTCCAAAAAACCAAGGGCTGCCTTGCTGTCTGGTGGTACCGGCATATCCTTGAAATCCCCCAATTCAATTAAAAAGCTAACCTTTTTCTGATTCATGGAATCGATGCATTGGGCCACTTTGTCCAGGGACTGACTATATTTTCTTGTTCCATTGTCCTTAATTGCAGCATAATGAACATCCGTTAGCATCCCAAAAGAGATATTTTGCGCAGATATGCCATTACTTGTCAGCAGAATCATGAAAACTACCAGAAATAATTTTATACTTTTCACTTTACAACCTATTAAATGTTGGTAAAAGTAATCAACTTCATAGTTTTTGAAAATGTTTCTTCCGACAACATGTTTCACAGGGATGAATTTGGGACAAACCTTGATATTTATTAGGATATGTCACACCAAAAATTATTTACTTTGCCATAAAATCAAATATCAATATGAAAGCGATAAGAAAGAGTTTGCCGCAAAAGGGTTTATGGATGGAAGATGTTCCAATTCCCGAACCCGGAGTCAATGAAGTTTTGATAAAGATCAGTAAAACTGCTATTTGCGGCACTGACCTTCACATATATAAGTGGGATGCCTGGGCCCAGAAAACCATCAAAACACCGATGACCATTGGCCATGAGTATGTAGGAAAGGTCGTAAAAATAGGTAACGAAGTTACAAAAGTGAGTATAGGAGAGCGGGTTACCGTCGAAGGACACATCGCCTGCGGGTTCTGCCGCAACTGTCGCAGGGGACGGAAACACATTTGCGACCATACCATTGGAATCGGTGTGAACCGCGATGGCGGATTTGCCGAATATGTCGCTGTACCTGCAGAAAATGTACTTCACATCGACTCCAGGATACCCGACGAGATTGTCTCCATCATGGATCCACTCGGAAATGCAACCCACACCGCACTCTCCTTCCCATTGATTGGGGAGGATGTTCTGGTAACGGGCGCAGGAGGACCGATTGGCTGCATGGCCATTGCAATCTGCAAATTTGTGGGTGCCCGGAATGTGGTGGGATCAGAGGTAAGCGAATACCGTAGGGGGTTGGCCAGAAAAATGGGTGCTTCGCTCGTCATTGATCCGATGAAAGAGGACCTTCATGATGCCATGAAAGCTGTGGGTATGGTTGCCGGATTTGATATAGGCTTGGAAGTTTCCGGGTCACCGGTTGCCTTCGACATGATGATTAAATCGATGTACAACGGAGGCAAAATCTCCCTGCTGGGTATATTGCCGGATACTACACAAATCGAATGGGATAAAGTAATTTTCAAAGGCCTGACGCTGAAGGGTATATATGGTCGCGAGATGTATGAAACCTGGTACAAAATGGAGAAGATGTTATTATCGGGATTGAACATCGCACCGGTAATTACACACCGCTTCCATTATACCGAATTTCAGAAGGCATTCGAAATCATGGAAGATGGCAATTGCGGGAAAATTATTTTGGACTGGGAAAATTGAGAGATGAGACATGGGAGAGAAGAGAATGAGAGTATGGTATATTATTGATTATTTGATGAGTACAAGAAAATTTATTTAGCAATAAATTTTCATCCAACTTATTGGTTTTCGGTCTGCAACATTTTTATACTTTTGCGGTTCAAAAGCCACTTTAGCTCAGTTGGTAGAGCAGCTCATTCGTAATGAGCAGGTCGTGGGTTCGAGTCCCATGAGTGGCTCAGAAGTTCAAACAATTGTAACGGGGAAGACAAAGAACATGATCTTTTGTTTTCCTCGTTTTTTCATGGATAGTCTTCAATCCTGCTAGTTCACTTTACTACCTTGCAAGAACCCGGATGAGTAACCATAATGGCCTTTGACAATTGGATCCAACCACATAGAACTCCATGAGCTTGCAGTTTGATTCAATCCTCCTAAAATAGATTTTAAATCAGTAGAGAAACCAAAATGAAAATCAGGATTGGTGGGATCTGGTACATACCCGATTTCTTCAAAATAACCGAAGTATTTGCTGTGAGGGAGATGCAAGCTAACACCATCAAAGCATGGTCTGGGTCCATTGATGGATGAAATTAAATTACTGAATACAAACGATCTGTTCACGTTAAAGGAATGTGGCATAGAATTATTCGCTTCCGCATCATTAAGAGCATTGTCCCACCAAGCATCAATTCCGCTCCAGGTTAGCGTTGCAGTCACAGTCCCGTTTAACCAATCAACTGTCTGCAAATTGAGTGTCCACGTTCCATTGACTGGCGTCGTTTTCTTTGGACCGGTGCTTACTCCCGACCAAGTTCCTTTCCAGGTTCCGATTAGTTTTTGAACTTCAGTAGCAAAGTCCAGAACGTGTACCGAAACAACATTTTTGATACCATTCGATGCACCCGGCGTATTGATGGTCAACACGAGTGTGGATCCATAACCCTCACCAAGACCTCCTAAACCGGTTCGCGTAAAATTAGGGTCCACAGTAACTGTTATTGTCGCAAATTCACCCGATTTTAACGATCCGACTCCATTGGTATAATCCAGAAACCCTCCGAGAGCGCCAATGTCGTCAATGGAATAATTTAAAACTGTTCCTACAGGACCTTCATTGACAAGGACAAATGAAACCGAACAATTATATGGGAGTAAAATAGTATGTAAATGCAGTGGATTTTTTATGCCATTCAATTCAGCACGATCAGCTACGGGAAGGTTCATTATAACAGAAGAAGCATAAATTGCTACAACAGGTGTATGACCATCAGGATCGGGCTTCTTTTCGCCCTCCGGAGGCTTATCACAAGATATTTGCGAAAACAGCAAGATGACACCCAGAAATAGAAAAAATCGCAATAGTTTTGTCATGCTTTCCGGATATAAATAATTTATGATAAGCCAGCACTATTTTCACAATTATTACAAGATAGGTATAAAAATTGTAACAATAAGGTTATTAGGAATATAATAAATTAAAAAATTTTGAGAAAAGTCAGTAATTTATTCAATAACTACCATTTCATGAATCTTAAGTAAGGGAAGAGAACATCGTACCTTACCATCCCGGTAGGAATAGGACAAAGGACTGTTGGAGGGTTGCAAGATCACTTTTTTTGGTTTTTCGGATAGTCGCAAGGTTATTTCCAGGGGTCCCACAGGAGGAATTTCATCGAAGGCCAGCGACTTTTCGCTGTCGTGGGGACCGGCAGTATTGACTAGATTTACGATCAGGGCTCCGGCTTTTCTGTTGAGGGTTACATCCACATTGTGTGAACCGGTTACCGTTACCATCGGGTTTGGAAAAATTTCTTTCACCAGGGATGCCAGAAAATCGCGCAATACCGGTGCAGAACGAATGGCGCTCGCTTTCCCCAATTCGAGATAAGTTGCGGCGATTTCGCCTTTGACATATTTGGTGATGGTGGCTGCTGTTTCGGATGAACCGTGCCTCGCTTCTGGCACTGTTTAAACTGTTCAGGGCTGAAAAGTCGCCGGATATAACGCGACACCTCTGGATGCAGTAACTTGTCTCCAAATCATCAATTGATCCCTGGAAAATCCCGGCACCGGGTTTCCTACCTTGGTGGGATAGCTCGAATAACCCGGATAGCCTTTGCAATCTACCTGAATAAAATCCGGTTTAACCCTGTCAATCAGATTATTCACCATGGAGGCATCCACATTTTTCCCTACCTCTTTGCAGTCGGTACCTGCATGAAAATCAAAATGAAGACCAAAATAACTGTGGGCCCGATCCAGTCTTGATGGTAGCGTCGTTTGAGCAAACAAGGAACAGAAGGTTCCTACAAGAAATAGAGTTAGTAGTGTTTTCATTTATTAGTAAAATTGAAAATGGATAATTAGAAATTAAAGATTACAAATTACAGATTATGGATTGCGTTGATTGGTTGAATTAAAGGGCATAATGTAGATGAAAAATAATAGTTCTTGCGATTTGGAATGTACACGGGTATGAATTTAAACAAAATAAAAACTTGAGGCGCTATGATCAAAATATAGAAGAATCGAACAGTCTACATGTTGTCTTTTTAGCATATTATCAATAGATTGCTTCGCCGTTCCTCTTGCCAATGACAGATACATATCATCTGTCATTGGTAACACGAGGCACGAAGTGTGAAGCAAACTTTTGAGCTTGGCAGAAATTATTCCTATCAACAACATTGAAACTGAGTTTAAAATTACTGACATTTGGTAGGAGACCGACCTTTATGATGGCAGAACTTTTTATCTTTGCCAGTAAGTAAGAAGAGAGGAATTATGCCAGGATTACGAAATATTTGGATTGTTTTATTTGTTTTTTTGTCGGCTGATCTTTTCGCCAAAGCGCCAATATTTACGGAGAAGCAGTATTTTAACCATCCGCCCAGGATTATTCGTGCCTGTTGCGCGTTTGGAACTGATCTGAAGGTCTCCATTGTCCCGGGCTACCGGTATACCCAGCTAACCAGTCCTGAATTGCTGGGACCTCACCATTATCTGGGGGACCATAACGAAAACAATGGAATAATTTATACCAGAAGAGGTGGATTTCTGGATTTCGGTCATTTACGCGATTTAATCGACTGGACGGCTTACCTCTACAACCTGGAAAAGAAAAGTCAGCAAATTGGGGAAATAATGATCCATCTCGGTTTTGAGAGCGGGGTAAAAGCGCTTGTCATCAAGGTGCCTACATCAGAGAAGGAGGAGGATCTTATAGCACTTGCCGGTAGAATAGCTTACGATCTTTCCATCTGGCATGAAATTACCTCGTGGTTCGGTGCCTCTGCAGTACCTTTGGTTTCGGAGAAATTTTCCAGTTTCTCGGTAGAAGACGCCTACTCAAACTTGTTAGGGATAAAATTAGCAGCCGAAGCCATCAAAAGCGAGCTACCTTTTGATCAAGCTGTTACAGAAGCCATTAGTAAGGCATTGTGCGAATTGGAGGCTGTATCAAAAGAGGAGAGCTATCAGGCCATGGAGGTTGTCAGAGATGTCTGGTGGACCAGAAAGAAACACCTTCCAAACAACCATGTGATGTTGGAAAGGGAGCTAGGAGTTTATAAGACCATGGCGCCATGGCTGGTTCCGGGATGGGAAAGCAAAAACAAGACCCCATTTCTGATTAATGTGCCCGTTCAAACCCAGGATGGAGTACCCTTAACTGAATTCTATACTTTGACTTTTGACCTGAACCACAAGATTCCTGTTAAGAAAATCTTCCCTGAGAGAAGCAATCGGATGGTAACCCAAAATGATTTTTCGAAAATTATTGACTACATAGGAATATTGATGTTGAAAAACAATATTTTCTTTAAGATGTAGAAGAATTACGCCACAATGTATCAACAAAATATACATACCAAATTGAATAACAGTGCTCTTACAAATAAACTCTCAAACTATTCCATCATTTTGGGATCTCAGTCAGCCAGGCGAAAAGAACTGTTTGCCGGACTAAACCTACCTTTCCATGTGGAGGTCAGGGAGATTGAAGAAAACTTTCCGGCTGAGATGTCTGCTTTCGATGTTCCGGAATTTCTATCCATTCAAAAAACAATCCCTTTTAAAGATGATTTTAAACAGGATGTTTTGCTGATTACATCCGACACAATTGTACTAATTGACAATCAAATACTTGGAAAACCATCTGATTACAAACATGCCTTTGAAATGTTGCAATTGCTTTCCGGAAGAAAGCACATGGTTATCACCGGCGTTTGCATTACTACCATCGACAAACAAATAACCTTTTCCGACCGAACGGATGTTTTCTTCAAATCGCTGTCAGCAGACGAGATTGACTACTATCTGACCCATTACCAACCCTACGACAAAGCTGGATCCTATGGCGTTCAGGAGTGGATTGGGTATGTAGCAATCAAAAAGATTGAAGGCTCCTATTTCAATGTGATGGGACTCCCAATCCAACGGCTGTATGAAGAGCTGTTAAAGTTTTAACCTTAATAGCATAAAAATGAAAAAAATATTTTTCATCCTGATTTGCCTTTTGCTTTTCAAAACCATTTTCGCTGTCGAAGGGATGTGGATTCCCACTTTGCTGAAAAAATTCAACATCGAGGAGATGCAAAAAATGGGGTTCAAGCTGACGGCTGAAGATATTTATGATGTCAACCATGCCAGCATGAAGGATGCAATTGTGCTATTTGGTTCAGGCTGCACTGGAGAAGTAATTTCGGATGACGGTTTGCTTATCACCAACCACCACTGTGGATTCGGTCAAATTCAAAAACACAGTACGCTCGCCCACGATTACCTGACGGATGGATTCTGGGCTAAAAACAGGTTTGAAGAGCTGGTAAATCCGGGATTATCAGTTCAGTTTTTGGTGAAAATGGAAGAGGTTACCCAGGAGGTGATGAAAGGGGCAAAAGAGGATTTGAAAGACGTAGATCTTAAAAAACTGATCGCTTCCAACATTGAGGCAATTAAAAGATCGTATGCCGGAATAACAAATTACCTTGTCGATGTTAAGCCTTTGTTTTATGGAAATCAATACTTTGCTTATGTTTACGAAGTGTTCAAGGATGTCAGATTGGTTGGGGCGCCTCCTGCATCGATTGGAAAATTTGGTGGGGATACCGACAATTGGGTTTGGCCGAGGCACACCGGTGATTTTTCCCTTTTCAGGGTCTATGCCGGAAAGGATAACAAACCTGCCTCCTACTCTCCTGATAATCAACCCTACCATCCTAAAAAATTCTTCCCAATCAATCTTAAAGGAATCAGGAAGGGAGATTTCACCATGGTTTTCGGCTTTCCAGGCTCGACTCAGGAATATATTCCTTCACAAGCAGTTCGCCTGTTAATTGAGAAGAGCAATCCCATCAAGGTTGTTGCAAGGACAATCAAATTGGGCATCATGGAAAACCAGATGGCCGCCGATCCAAAAGTCAGGATCCAGTATGCATCGAAATATGCAGGCGTTTCAAATGTCTGGAAAAAATGGCAGGGTGAAACGAGAGGATTGGTCCGGCTTCATGCTGTTGAAAAGAAGGAAAAAGAGGAGCTGGAATTTTCAAAATGGGTAAGCCAGAATTCATCGAGAGAGAAGAAATATGGAGCTATTTTGGAAGATTTTAAGAAGAATTATGCAGAATTATCTGATATTCAAATTGCCTATGATCTATACAATGAAACTATCCTGAGGGGCTCGGATGTTTTCGGTTTGATTGCAAGGGTTGATCAGTTGGCTCAATCAGTAAATGATACAGCGAAATTTAGCAGGCAAATGAGGATAATTGCAGAGATTCTACCTGGCTATTTCAAGGATTATGACGGTCAGACGGATCAATTGATCCTTCCTGCATTGTTGAAACTTTATTTCGAAAGATTAGATCCGAAGCACCTGCCGGAAAAATTAAACTCCTGTAAAACGGATTTTATAAATAGCACCTGGGTACACGATGCTTACAAAAGATCCCTCTTCTCTGACAGCCTTAAAATCAAAACATTACTTTTAGATTTCGGCGCAAAACAAATAAAGAAACTGCAAAAAGACGATTTGTATTCGCTCTACGTCACTATATCTGAATACTACAGAAAAAATATAGAACCAACCTATCTTCGCTTAAATCAGAACATTATGAAGGTTCAAAAGGCCTATATGTCAGCGATCCTGGAGATGAAGCAGGACCAGCGATTGATGGCAGATGCAAACCTTACACTACGGGTCACTTATGGAAAGATTGAAGGTTATGAACCCATGGATGGCGTTTATTACGAATATTACACAACTTTGAAAGGGATGATTGACAAACAGGATCCGAATATTACCGATTATCTTGTTCCTGAAAAACTGAAACAATTGTACAACGCCAAAGATTACGGTATCTACAAGAATTCGACCGGCGAACTCCCAATTGCATTTTGTGCTTCCAACCACACCACAGGCGGTAACTCTGGTAGTCCTGTTATCAATGCCAATGGGGAATTAATTGGTGTCAATTTCGATCGTTGCTGGGAAGGCACAATGAGCGATTTGCTGTTTGATCCTGAACGGTGTAGGAATATTGCGCTGGATATCAGGTATGCTCTGTTCATCATCGATAAATATGCCGGCGCCGGCTATTTGCTGAAGGAGATGAATTTGATCAAATAGACCTATTCCGGATTACTCATATTTATTGCTATAATGCCTTTAACAGCCCGGATCTTTTAAGAAGCAGAAATTCATGTTCAAAATTGGGCGTGAAGATTCCTTTCCCTAGATTTTGTTCGATCTCTCTGACCTTCCAGAATTTCCCTTCCGCGATCTCCTCCGAGCTCAATGCCCCGGGCTTTCCACGGTAGGTAACAAAGCAATAAACAAGTTCTGATTCGATTTCTGTATCCCAATGGTATTTTAAAGCCGGGACAGCTTCAAAATCAACGAGTCCAATCTCTTCTGACGCCTCCCTTTTCAGCGACTCTTCGATGGTTTCCCCAAATGCCGGATGTCCACCTACGGCTGTGTCCCATTTCCCCGGTTGCACCAATTTGGTTGTGGCTCTTTTTTGCAGAAAAAGTGATCGATTCCCGTCCAAAACATGCAAATGCACCACCGGATGGAGGGTTTTGGATCCGTTATGACAATAAGAGCGCAATGCTTTCCCCAGGATCCGGCCCTCTTCGTCCACCATGGGGAGCCACTCTTCAGCATCAGAATAGACCTGACTATTTTTCTTCTTCAATTTATGCCTGATCACTTCAAAACCAAGGTAAACCCCCATCATGATAAAAAGAAGAAAACTACTAACAAAAGCCCAAACCTCTTTGCTTGAGAAAAAGGCAGTCCAAAGAACCAGCCCTGTATGAACCAAAACCATCCAAAACATGACCCGGATATTCTTTATCATCAGGTCCTTTTGAATGCCGTTGAGTTCGACCCCTTTCATAAACCGTTGGGTCATAGAGCCCAATGGATCAATTTTAGTGAAAAGTGACAATGCAATGACCGCGGCCAAAACCAGGTCGATCATGGCCGGCTTTACCTTGAAAAAAATCTCATTTTCAAAAAGGTACGAAAGGGCAGAAAGTAATACAAGAAGCAGGGTATCCAGTAGAACAAAACGATCCAGTTTTTTTTCCCTGATGAAGGTAATTAATAATTCGACCAAACCAATTGAGACTGCAACGGTCAGACCCACCTTCATCCCCCAGAATTCGTCGGCCAGTATAAAAACCAGCAGGGGAATCAATCCTGGTATTAGTTTCTTAATCAAAGCAAGTTGTTCAGGGAAAAATTAACCTGGGGACTTTTTGGATCGTTTTTAAAGTATCAGTCGAACGGTACACCTTTTGCAGGGTAACATAAAAAACCAACGTAGAATAGGCTGGAATAGAACCTTGAACTGCACCTGCATATCCGCTTTGTGAAGGAATAATCCACTTGGCCTCGCCACCTTGTCTCATGAGGGTAATTGCCTCATCCCAACCGGCAATCACGGAACTTGACCCTACAGTAAAACCAAAAGGTTCATAATTCCCTGATGCATCGAATTCGTAACCGTCTTTAATACCTGTTGTATCGTTGTTTTCGATCAAATAGCCCCGGTAAAAAACTTTGACAAAATTGCCTGTTACTACAGAATCGCCGGATCCCTTTTTGGCTTCAATGTAATAAATACCTGTGGCTGTCGGAGAAATCCCCTTGTGATACTTGCTGATGTACTTGGCCAGTAATATTTTTTCATCATCGCGCTGTATCTGACTGGTCGTTTTTTTGCAGGAGGCAAAACCAAGAAAAAATAGTACGACCAAAACGGGATATGTGTAATTCCTCAACTTCATCAGTTATATTTTATTTTCTGTTTCGGGGGATATTGCTAACCCGACTACAAGGATACGAAATGTTCATGATCTTCTCAACTTTTGATCTCCCAATTGAGTTGAACCGTGCAAAATTAACCAAATTTAACCCTAAGCCAAATCTGGCATTCAAAATCATCCATGCTTCAAATACTCTTTTTCCAGATTGTCAGAATAGTCAGGTAGCAGGGCCATCCACTTTTCGACAGCTTCGGAGAGGGATTGCCTTGACTCTCCCCCGGCCGCATTAAAATGGCCGCCTCCTCCAAAATGAAGCGATGAAAACTCATTGACGGCAAATCCACCCTTCGAACGGAAAGAAATTTTGATTTTCTCTTCATTTTCCATGAAGAAGGATGAAAATATGATTCCCTTTATCGAAAGCGGATAGTTCACAAATCCCTCTGTATCACCGGGTTTAAACTTGTATTTCTTTAGCTCCTCTTTGGTTAAAGAGATACAGGCAGCATGGTATTCGGGAAGAATGATCATTTTTTCAGACAGGGTGTGACCCAAAAGTCTCAAACGTTCTTCAGTGTTTGTGTTAAAAAGGGCTTCCTGCACTTTATGCTGATCCGCGCCAAGGGAAATTAATCCCGCTACTGCCAAATAGAGTTCAGACCTGGCAGCATTGTGGCTAAATGATGCAGTATCGGCTGTAATTCCGGTCAGCAAGGCTGTAGCCCCATGACTTTTAAGATAAATCCCCCATCCCATTTTGAGGATAAAATCATAAACCAGTTCGGCGGTTGAGCTCACTTTCGTATCTGAAAACTGATAAGAAGTCTTGATCAATGGTTGCGGATGGTGATCGATCAGAACGATTGTTTTGGAAAACTGTTCAAGTTTTTTCCGAAGCTTACCGGTCCTTTTCGGATCATTGAAATCAAGGAGAAATAGCAGATCGGCTCCATCTATCAATTGATGGGCCTCTTTTTCGTGGTTCTCGGCTATCATCCAGTTCGTGTAGTTTTCAAGCTCCGGCACGATGGATGGAAAATCTGTCGGAAATACCACTGTCGATTGAAATCCGGCTTGCAGAAGGACACTATGCAGCCCCAGAGAAGATCCTAGTGCATCACCATCCGGATTGGCATGGGTAAGAATCACCGCTTTCTTTGCATTTCCATTCATCCACTCCAGCAAGGCTTGACAGGTTCTTTTATTGATATTGGTCATAACGATTACAGTTCAACTAAAGTGCAAAAATAGTCTATTCTTTTTCAATCACGATTTATTCCTACTTTTGAAACAAATTTTTACAAACTGATTAAAAAATAATTAAATGTCACAGAATCTTACTTTTACCATGATTAAGCCTTGCGCTGTACGCAACGGGCACATCGGTTCCATACTTAAAATGATCTCAGAAAGTGGCTTTCGTATCAAAGCCATGAAACTTACCCATATGACAAGGGAAAATGCCGAGGCGTTTTACGGAATTCATGTCGGCAAACCATTTTTTGAAGGGCTTGTCAGCTTCATGTCATCCGGCCCGATTGTCGCTGCAATTTTGGAGAAAGAGAATGCCATTGCCGATTTTAGGGAGCTGATCGGAAGCACAAATCCGGCCAATGCCGCTCCAGGAACCATCCGTCAACTCTTTGCTGAGTCATTTACGGCCAATGCGATTCATGGTTCTGACAGCGATGAAAACGCGCTGATTGAAGGATCGTTCTTCTTTTCGGAGATGGAGAAATTCTAATTTTCGATTTCGAATTAATCGAAGGACTTTTGTGTATTTAGCTGTATATCAACAGATTGCTTCGTCGTTCCTCCTCGCAATGACGGTATGCTGTTGTCTTTGTGAGGGAGGAGAGAAGGAGGCGGGTCATCAGTTTTCGGTAATAGCAGAATCGCCGCCCGCCTCCTTCTCTCCTCCCTCACCTCCAAAAAAATGATCCGTCATTGCGAACACGAGGAACGAAGTGTGAAGCAATCTGTTGAGAGTCGCATAAATTTTTCTTGACTTAATGACATTGCCCTAACGGGACAAAAAAACAAATTTTAATCAGTCTCTTGGTATAAAAACGAATCCATTTTCGACTATTTGCGTAAAAAATTCTGTAAACAAAACACAATCCGATTGTGTTATATCTAAAAAATTAATTCATTCAAAAATGAAACCCTCACGAACAACTATTTGACAAAAAATATGATATTCGTTGAGGGTTCCATGTGACCATTAAAAAACAAATTATTATACACATGAAAGAAAGTTCAGTTAAAATTACATTTGCAGGAAATCCTTTGACCCTGCTTGGAAACGAAATCAAGGTTGGTGATAAAGCTCCTGATTTTGTAGCAGTTGGAGCAGGACTGGCTCCCGTTAAGCTATCTGATTTTGCAGGAAAAACAATTATCATTGCCTCCTATCCATCTATCGACACCGGTGTTTGTGCCGCCCAAAACAGAAGGTTCAATGCGGAAGCCAATAACCTGAAGGACGTGGTTGTTCTCTCCATCTCTTGTGACCTTCCCTTTGCCCAGAGTCGTTTTTGCGCTGCCGAAGGACTTGACAATATCAAAACGGTTTCAGACCACAAAGATCTTGAGTTTGGCCAGAAGTATGGTTTTTGGATCAAGGAACTTCGTCTGCTTGCCCGCGGTACCGTTGTTATTGACAAATCGGGCGTGGTAAAATTCGTGGAATATGTTTCCGAAGTTACACACGAGCCCAACTATGAAGCAGCGCTGGCTGTGGTGAAAAATCTTTAATTAACAGAATATCAATTAGACATCTGCGTAATTGATTTCAATAACCGTAAAACCCTGTATCATTGTCTGTGATACAGGGTTTTATTTTTTATCGGCCAACTTGATATCCTTTTGGTATACTTATTTGAAAAGCAAACAAACCGGTTTGAAGGCGTTGATCTGGTCGGTGTAGGAGAGCAAACCTGTTTCCGCATTGCGCTTAAAGGCCACAATGTTGTCCGTATTCTGATTGGCAACCAGTAAAAAGTCACCCTGAGGAGTTAAGGTAAAATTGCGTGGCGCCTCACCTTTGGTATCTTCATGACCAAGGAGTTTGACCTTTTGCTCCTTCTCATTGACAGCAAAAATGGCGATGCTGTTCATTCCCCTGTTGGAAACGTAGAGGAAATTTCCCTCCGGAGAAAGATGAATATCCGCACAGGTATTTGGTTTCGTGAAATCAGTAGGGAGCGTTGAAACTGTTTCCACAACTTTAAAAGCACCATTATCAAGTAGCTGAACAACTGAAACATTACATCCCAGCTCGTTGGCAACAAATAGCAGTTTTCCGTTGGGATGGATCGCCATGTGCCGCGGACCACTCCCGGGCGGCAGTTTAATTTCCGGGTATTTGTTGGGTTTTAAGGTAGTGGTGGCTTTGTCAATGGTATAAACCTTGATCTGATCGATGCCCAGATCGGCCACAAAAATGCGCTTCCCTTTGGGTTCAAAAATAGCGCTGTGTACATGTGGCTTCTCCTGCCGGTTTGCCACAGGTCCATGTCCTGTGTGCTGATCGGCGGACAAAACCTCAGACAACTCCCCGGGAGGTTCAATGCGCATCAGGGCAACATTTCCTCCTGTATAATTTGAAGCCAGGACCAAACCATCCTCGTTGACAGCCACATGACACGGATGGGTGCCACCGCTGGCCACTTTGTTGACTGACGTTAGATTTCCGGTTTCATCAATTTTAAACAGTTCAATGTACCCATTACTGTGATTGTTTTCATCTTTGGTTTCCCTGACAGCCAACAAATTTTTACCATCCTTGCTCATGGCAAGGTAAGAGGGATTCTCAGAGAGAACCGCCAGTCCGTTACTGTGCAATTTCCCGGATTGCATGTCCAGCCCAAATCGGTAAATTCCTTCACTGCCGGAGTCTGTATAAGTTCCAACATAAAAGTGAAGTATATTTTTACCGGGAATGTTCTGGGCAAAAGTGGTACATGAAACCACAAGAAACATGAAAATGAAAAGGCATTTTATCATGACAGGGTCGTATTAGGTAAGCAAAATTACAGAATCATTTTGAAAGAATAACTTCCGGAACCTATCCTGCAGAAATATTTACCTTCTGCTGATTTTGAAAGTACCACACTTTTACCATTTTCAGTGACACCACCACCTCCTTTGATAGGGAAATAGACCGATGCCGTACTATTGGCTGGTATCTCGACCAACATAACCAGTGAATTTTTTTCTTTGGTCCATTCACTTCTGATTCTGCCGTAGGGTGAAAAATAGCTTGCTTTTACCTGACTGATATCCCCAACAATCTCAGGTCTGATCGTGATATTTTTAAACGCCACGCTGCCGGGTTCCTGCTTGATTCCGCCCAGTCCGGTGTAAAACCACTCCATCAGATGGCCCAGCATCAAATGGTTGTTGGAAACCTGTTCGAGCGCCGGCCATGATTCTGTCAAAGCAGTTGCTCCCTTTTTTAACTGAAACCCGTATCCCGGAACATCATTCCTGAAATTCATGTCAAATAAAAGCTGTGATGCACCACCCTCTTCCAATGCCTTGACCAAAAAATGAAACCCGATGTCGCCGGCAGTCAGTACGTTACCTGATTGTGAGATTGTTGATGTCAAATTTTTAAATACTTCGTTTTTGTTCTTCTCCTCCACCAATCCAACACACAATGGCATCGCCATGGCTGTCTGGCTACCTGTCGAATAGATTTTAGTTTTTGGATCGAAGAACTTCGCATTGAAGGCCAATTTCACCTCTCCGGCCAATGCATCCATCTTTTTTGCATCTTCTTGCTTGTTACAAATTCGCATCATTTTTGAAAGAAGTTGGAGATCGTAATAATAGATGGCAGTTGCCGTTAGCGCTTTTGGCGTAAGCTGGGCCTCTCCGAGGGATTTTGGACCATAATCGAACCAATCGCCAAGTCCATGGCTTACAATATGATCTGTTGCTTTTGTCCCAAGATAGTCAACGTATTTCTTCATCATCGGTAAGGCCTCATCAAGAATCGATCTGTCGCCATACCATTCCCAGAGCATCCATGGCAAAATGACCGCAGCGCTCCCCCACTCCGGTGAATCCCTAAAACCACCGGTAAACGGAACATATTCAGGCGCTATGTCCGGAACCAGTCCTTCTGTGGTCTGGGCCTCAATCATGTCCCTGACGGCTTTTTGATAGAGCGAGTATAGGTCATAGTTGTAATGCAGCGAAGCGCCCATCAGATAGGTTTGTTCGAGCCAGCCCAGCTTTTCACGATGCGGACAATCCGTTACGACACTTTGGAGATTGCTGCGTACGGCCCAGTCAATCAATGTATAGATTTGGTTGAAAAGCTGATTGGAACAGGTAAATTCACCATTTTTTGGTGAAGAATTGCAGGTATGCAACATGGTCAGCGAAACCACTTTTGGTAAATCGGCTGATTCCACTTCATTTTCGGGGACTGCCCCTTCTACCATTGCATACCTGAATCCATAGTAGCTAAACTTTGGCTGCCAAACCTCGTTTCCCTCCCCTTTCAGGGTATATGAATAAAAATAGGGAGAGCCTGAAGCTTTTTGATTGATCTCTTTATCCCTGGTTATCAGTTCGCCTGGGGTGATTTTAATCACGGATCCCCTCTTCCCCTTGACTTTTAGTTCAATAATTCCCGAACCATTCTGCCCAAAATCATACAAATATCTGCCCTTCGAAAGTTTCTCAATCAACTTCGGCTTGATGGTTTGATTGACCGTAACCGGATAGTCGGACTCCGGTTCCAATCTGCCTGCAGGAACATCGGCAGGCAGGGCTTGCTGCCATTTTGTATCATTGAATCCCGGCAGGTTCCACCCTTTTTGTTCCCTGGTAGCATCATAATCTTCACCGCCATAAATACTTGAATACAGTATGGGTGAAGCCTCGCATTTCCAGTCAGTTCCTGAAACAACATCCCGGTAGGTACCATCCTTGAATTCAATTTTCAATCTGCATATCATTTTGGGATAACCATAGGCAATGACCAGTTTCCTGTATCTTTCCCGGTTAACATTGTAAAATCCATTACCCAACATGACGCCTACCACATTTCCACCCTTTTGCAACTGATTGGTAACATCATACGAGTTGTACAAACACATTTTACTGTAATCAGTCCATCCGGGCGAAAGAAAGCTGTTACCGGCCTTTATGCCATTGATGGCACCTTCATATTGTCCCAATCCGCTGATGTACAATGTAGCGCTTTTAACCTCCTTCTCAAGTGTGAACTCTTTTCTGAACAAAGGAAGGATACTTCTTTCAACTCCTTTTGATCCAAGATTATTTCCGAATCCATGAATACCAGGAAAGATTTTCATCGAATCCGGAAGGTTTTTGAAGGCAATCCAATTGGCTTTACCCCAGTCGGAAGCGGATAATAGTCCCATTTGAAACCAGGCAGTCTCACTCCAGTCTGACTCATTCCCGGCTTGATCCTTGATTCTTACTTTCCAAAAATATTTTTTTTCGGAGATAAGCGCCTTTCCGGCATAAGCGATCCGAATGGATGCATCCTCCTTAATAATTTTCGAATCCCAGCTATTTCCAACGTTATGTTCAAGCTTCTCCTTTGAGTCAGCCACCAGAATGTGGTAGTTCAACTGTTTTGTATTCCTGTTGCCGGAGTTAATCCACCAGCTGAAATGTGGCCTCTTTTCTTCTATGGCCAACGGATTTACCTTGGATTCGCAACGCAGATTTGACACAGCAAGTTGATTCTCACCAAATAATAATGATCCTGTCAAAAGCAGAAAAATCGTCGAGTAGAATTTTAATGTCCTCATTTTGTATTGATTAACTTGTTGTAAATTGTGACATAAACCTGAAATAGAACGATTATAAGTGCATCTACATAGAAAATTGTACAAGTTAAAGACTAACTTTGTAAGTTAATATATAGTCTAAGTACTTATTTGCACACTCGATCAGGTTCGCGGTGATCTAACGTCCTGTGAAGTCTCTGTTTTGAGTTCATATACTTGCCTGGATGAATGACATTACGGACGGATCTTAAATAATTTATTGAGTTGGGTTATTGCAGAATTAGTGAGTTTTTCACCAGAGCCCCTGTCGTACAAGGAGGTGCCGGGAGTTGTTTCATACCCGGTAATCATGGGTTTAAATCCTTTTAACCCTTGAGAGAAGGAGACTTCGGTTGGAAAATATTTTTGGTTATCATTGGTTAAGCCCATTACCAGCGTATAGGTAAATGGGGATTTCTTCTTAATCTCAATACCAAATTCACTGAACATTTCACCCGGTAAACCCACAAATGCGATATCCCCAATACGTACAACCATTACCTCTAGGCTATCAATGCGATTTTGAACCTTAAACAGTTCCATCCAGTCCTGCGCATACTGTGCATCCGGAATTCCATCTGTCTGTATTGGTGGCATTCCTTCCTTTTTCACCTTTTCCATCACCTTACCGGCCCAATTTAATTGTTCGTCTGTTATGGCAATGTGCTTTAACGGAACCAGTTCCCTTGAAACTGCAACTTCATTGCCATAACAATAATGCCGGTGCCTCATAGATTCCATGGCTGCCACTCCAAGCATATAACCTATCCGCTGACACTCCTGATAGGTATCAATATGCCCTATTTTGTAGTCTATCTGAGTAACATTTCCGCAGGGGCCATTGAAAAACAAGGGACAAAAATCTTTTCCCATCACCCTTTTCATCGATTCAACCATGTAGCCGGGAAAATCGGCTGAATAGAGCCAATTATTCCCGGTCAGGGTTGCCGGATGGCATCCGAAGTTTACGATTGCTCCCGTCTGTATACCTTGTTGATCAACAGTAACTGTAATTACATCTGGATCAACTGTGCCTAATGGCTTTACAACAAAATCCGGTGTAGCAACTTTCTCCCAACACATGTGCGTCGAACCGTCACTGCATTGCAAGCGCCGATTAAAGGAAATCCTGGCTTCGTTGGAACGTCCAACAGAAATTTTTGATGGTTTTAACCGTTGGTTCGCAATAAGAACTGCGCTGGCAGCTTTTTCGAAAAACTCCTTCGCTCCCGGCGACTCTAAAAGTGGCTTCGGCCCACTATGGGTATGGGTAGCCATAATCATTATATTTTCGGCCTTGATGTCACTGTTTTTAGCAATGTATTCGCGCATAAATTGGATAGCGCTCCTCTTGATCCAACAAACATCTACAGTCAACATAGCTATTTTTTCAGACTGATCATTCTTAACTACTATGGCACGGGCATATAGGGAATCATGAATCCCTCTTGATGCGTAGTCATTGCCGCGGTAATTGCCTTGCAGGTCAAGTCCGACCGGCGGGGTATAGTTAACTTCGCCCATTCCCATCATTATCCCGGATTTTTTCACACCTGCCATTACGTCTGACATTAAGCAGATTAGAATAAATGTACTAACGGAAAACACAGATAGGTAGAGAAAATAGCTGTAGAAGTTTTTTGAAATTTTTTGTTGCATTGTAAAATTGATTAATAAATAATTTCCAAATGTTTTGCAAAATTCAATAAATAGCTTGGTCTGTCTGCTGACGAAAAACTACAAATACACTTTCGTCTGGCGTTAATTTTAACGGAAGTGGGTTTAATATATCTTGGCAAGGGTTTTCTTGCCGTAGTGTTCTACATGCGGAGCGGTAGCCAGTACAACCTCAGCAAGGCCGCTGTTGGGATTTGTGTTTTTCATAAAGAGAAAAGAGTTGCATTACAGACCCAAGTTAATGATAAAACCATGCAGCGGGAATTTCTTCTATTTCTTTGTCGTTGAAATGGCAGCCAAGCCTAAGACGTTTCCCCATATCCGTTGTCAAATATTTGAGACTTAAACTATGGTATCCTTTCTTAAGTGCAATTTTCCCATTTCCCTGAAAGTAATGAGGCAATACGGCCGTATTATCCACCACTTTCATATCATCAATACAAAGCAATGCTTTCCCTTTTGGATTGGATAAGTCAAAATTATAAACAGTACTTTCAGGCACTTTTATATAGCCATCATAAACCAAAGCAAATGAATTGCTTGTTATATTATTTAAACTTATCACTGAATCATTGACTCCTGTCCGGTCCGGTTTTCCTATTATTTCTTCAACAGATCGTAGTTCTTTCTCAAAATAGTTAAAATTCAGTCCTTGTATTGCATCCTCAGGAAAAACGGATGCTTTCCAGTCCAGTTTTACAAAAATGCCTTCATGTACAACACTCTGCCGTCCATTCGGCATAAATGTCCTCGATTTTAGGACGACAGGCTTAATGCTATCCAGATGTAACGTTAGGTGTCCTTTGTAAAGCTTGGAAGACTTAACAGGTTTACTTCCATCTGTTGTGTATCGAATTTTACTGCCTGGAATAATATTGTCCAGTGTTATTTGCACTTTCTCTTCCAGATAACGATTTACAAATCCGTAATTAGCAGGATAGTCAACTCGATAATTAATATCATAATAATCCATTCTAAGGTATTGATCATTCATCCTTTCAAGGAAATAGCTCAAGTTTTTTTTTGATTTTGCTGACCAAAGTGCTTCTGATAAAGCCGACATTCTGGGAACAATCATGTACTCTGCAATTTTACCAATGGGCATGTATTCAGACCAGGCACATCCTTGCCCACCCAGGATATATTCAGCTTCTGCTTCATTTAATTGATCAGGCACCGGATCAAAGTTATACACCTCACTCGCCAAATTGCAGTCGCCGCCCGCGAGAGGTTCCTCATACCTTCCTTGATAAACATAATAATAGCAAGGATCAAAAGGGGTCATTATCGTATAATGATGTGCCTTAGCGGATTTTATTCCCCCGCTCACGCCTCTCCACGACATAACAACAGCTCTTTCAGGCAATCCACCATCAATAATCTCGTCCCACCCAATCACCTTTTTGCCTTTATTGTGCAGATAATTTTCAATTCGCTTTTCAAAATAGCCCTGGAGTTCATTTTCATCTTTCAAACCTTCTTCATGTATCCTGTGCTTGCAAGCATTGCAATTTTTCCACCTGTCTTTTGGCACTTCATCACCCCCGATATGGATATATTCGCAGGGGAATAATTGAATAACCTCATCTAATACATTTTCCAGAAATTCATAAGTTTTATCCTTCCCGGCACAAAAAACGTCATTATAAACGCCCCATCTTGGACCTACCCCGAAAGGTCCGCCCGTACAGGAAAGTTCAGGATAAGCAGCCAACGCAGAAATACAATGACCTGGCATTTCAATTTCCGGGACTACTGTAATAAACCTTTCACTCGCGTACCGGACAACATCTTTAATTTCTTCCTGCGTGTAATAGCCGCCATATCTTTCCCGGTCGTACATTACAGGATATTGCCCATAAGCTCCAATTAATGTGCTGTCGCGCCAGGCTCCAATCTGTGTAAGCAGAGGATATTTTTTTATTTCAATCCGCCAGCCCTGATCGTCCGTAAGGTGCCAGTGAAATACATTTAACTTATGCATGGCCATAACATCCATCAATTTTTTGATAAAATCAACCGGGAAAAAATGCCGGCTCACGTCCAGTTGCTGGCCACGCCACGAAAATCGGGGAAAGTCTGTAATATTTATTGCCTGTACGGCAATTTTCTTATGACACTTTGCCTCAGGGGGCAGCATTTGCAGGAAAGTTTGAATGCCATAAAATACTCCGGTGGCTGAAGCGCCTGCAATTTCCACACTATTATTGCTTACCTTCAGAACATATCCTTCCCTGTTTTTCAAAGTATCCGTCACAGAAAGCCTGATAAAATTTTTTTTAGGAGTTTTTTCGACAACTTTATTCCGGATGCCATATTTTTTACTGATGTAGCCCTGTAAATAAGTTGAAGCATTTTTGAGCGTTCCTATTTCTGCATTAATACTGGTATTGTCCCGTAAAATGAATTCACCTCTCAATAGTTGTTTGCTAACCGGTTCGGGTATGATACTTAAAACCTCTTCCCCTGCACTACTTCTGATAAGGAACAGACATACAATATAAAATAAGATAAAGCGTTTAATAAACTGACTCATATGATGGACTTTTTAATTCAATATCGTCTGGTTGGTTGCTACTTTAATGAATGCCAAAATATTCTCTAATGGAGCATCACCTTCTACGGAATGCGAAGGAGAGAAGATGTAACCTCCTTCATTCCCTAATTCAATTAACTTTTCAGATTCTTTAATTACCTCCTCAATAGTGCCATACGGAAGGGTTTTTTGAATTGAAAGACCACCATGAAAAGTAAGTTTCCCACGATAACGCGGAAGGAGTTCGTATATATCCATTACTTCCGGCTGAAAAGGGTTGAAGCATTGCACTCCAGCTACTATCAAATCATCAAATACTTCATCAACATCGCCGCAACTATGTATCATTACATACTTCCCATTATCATGTACCGCCTTATACATACGTTGAAGACGGGGATAAATAAATTCTTTCCAAACATCATATCCCATTATCAATCCTTTTTGCTGCCCCCAATCGTCTCCAAATAATACAGCATCGATGTCGTAAGAGCACGCTTTCTTAATTTGCAAAACATTGAAATCGCAAATAGCGTCAAATAATTTTTCTACAAATTCAGGATTAACACAAAAATCCATTAACAGATTTTCAACACCTCTCAATGTCCACGCGCGCTCATATAATGAAAATCCTATTTGGAAAACACGGAACAAATCAGGTTTGGCAACAATTGAAGGTTTGATATCTGCATAAAAACGGGGATCAAATGGATCTGGAAAAGAATAGTTTTTCAACGTTGGTTCTGTCAATGTACACCCCATTACATTACCAATATCTTTATCAACACTACGATCCCACACAACCCCAAAATAATCCTGATAAAGATCTTTTCCGATTTGAACGGTCATCCCGGCGTCGCACCCAAAAAGGAGTAAATGATTACCCACGACAAGGTCTAAATCGTCACAGTTATAATATTGACGGAGCATTTGATATGGCTCATACGTAAATTTAAAAGACCAAGGTACATAAGGAGGTTTTTTCCCATCCAGCACCATTTTTACAACATCCCTTTTTTGTATTAAGCATGTATCTAAATTTGTCATATAGCTATTTGTTCAGTTAAGATTTGGTTTATATCTTACATGTTTACTTTAATACAATCCACCGGAAGCAATCCATCCATTGACTCAATGTAAACTGCATGTGGTTGCATTTTTAGGATTCCGGACTTATATACCAGAAATGATTTTTGTTCTTTTTCACTATTTAGTGACACTCTGCCTGCAAGAACTCCGTCAAGATAAATATTTACATTGTTATAATGCGGTCCTTTGGGCAAGTAGAGTTCGACACCTTCACCATCGAAGTTCCATTTAGCAAAAGACGAATCCCGCTTGGAAACCGCTCCCCTCCCTAATAAAAATGCGGATCCCTGTTTAAACTCCCAATCCTTTTCTTTATTACCCGAAGCAACCAGGGCATCGAAAAAACCGTACGTAACCTGACCTTTTAATTGCTTCCCTTTGACTTCGAAACGATCGACGAATAGATAACTATGCTTGTTTAACATGATCCCTATTAACCCAGGACTCTCCGTCATTTTTCCCTTCCAGCACTTTTCTTCATTGATGAAAAGTTCAAATTGCCCATTGGTATTCTTAATGTTAAGAGTGTTCCCGTCATCTTTCCATGTTTGTATTTTTCCTGAATCTAAATTGATTTTACCTTTAATCTTACTGTAATAGCTGACCAACCATTTGGTTTTACTTATTGATATTTCTTTATACTCAGCGTCGCTGCCGTCAAAAGAAAATTTTCCCCAGATATTCTGCACATCAAGTGGAGTGTTAAAATCCCATACAATATGCATCACCCCTTCAAGTGCAAAACTTATGTCAATACCATCCATATTAATAATTTTTTTGAGGTACGAAATAGATTTTCCCTCTTGGGCCGTAACCCAGAATCCTCTATTCCTGTTAAGGTTTTTCCACGAAGATTTGGCAAGGTTTATTGTTCCAAAATCTTTTCTGTCTTTAGATGGATACATAATGTAAAGCGTATCTTTATTATCTATAAAGCCTGAAAAGGTCTGCCCCCAAATGCCGCTATATTCATTTTCAACATTGACAGAGTGCCATAATGAACCTGCACAAAACAGTTCATACTTTTCAGGATCAGTCATATCCTCAATTTTCACACGGTGGATAGATTGGTAGTTGCGGTTAATTGCCACTGAGGTTGAAGGAAAGTACGCATACCCTTCGTGCGTAAATGCCGGAAAAAATTCCTGCAAAGGTTGATAATTTGTTTTTCGTTCAACGTTGAGTACAATTTTAGGTGCGCTGTATGGCCCTTCGGGTTTTGATGCGGTAGAAACAGCCAGGGCCCAGGCAGGTACCCCATCCATCATGTAGGCTATTGACCAATCATTTTCTCTCTTAAAAATCATGGGGGCATACGTTCTCCAATACCGGTTCAACAATGGTTTTTGGAGGTTTCGGGTGTTGAATGTGAGAGGTTCCTTTGACACAACAAAAGGACCTTCGGGTTTGTCGCTTACTGCATATCCGATACCGCCATTCCTCATATCCATCCAGTTTGCATATTTGGACCGCCAATCAAATACCAGATGGTACTTTTGTTCTGCATAAGTTACCATTACATCCGGAATTCTAACCTCTATGGAATCGTAGCAAACCATGCCGTCAGGAAACAGGTTCCCAAGATTTTTCCAAGTCTTGCCTTTGTCAGATGATTTATAGATCAGGCAATTCCTGTCTTTGTAGAAAGGATCGCTGTTACTGTAATTTTTAGTATACTCCCCTATATATAGAAACCAATCCTGACTAGCTGGATCTGCAAAAAGGAACCCATTTACCGGCCACTCCATACCTTTGTAGCCACGGTACACAGGATTGTTTGCGAATCGTTCAAAACAGTCCCAGGAAGGACTTCCATATGCATAGTGTTGAGACCAATCGTTTTTATTTTCGAATCGGGCATAATCAATTTTTGGGTTACATGAGCTGGCACTCAATATTGCGCAAAAAACGAGAAAAAGGATTCCCGATTGAAGATTAATGGCACCTTTGTAAGTTTTCATCTTGACCTTATTATAACTCTTGTATCAAATAGTACATCGACTGATACTCTTTGCCAATTTCGAAACTGAATACTTCATCCTTATATTTAGAAGGGATATAGCCGTTAATGAATCCCTGAGGATTTACAGACATTACACGCAGTTTCTTTTTGTCAGTCTTAATTTCAATAGTTGCTTCAATTACTTCTATAAGTATAGGGCCATGACCTGGATCCATCTGTTGCGTTCGATTGGCATTATACTTACTGTCCGTATTATCGGCCCGGCCAACTGCTGTTAAGAGCATATTTGCGGAGTGTTTTATGGGTTCGCTGGTCAGCGAGCTTATAGCCAATGCAGCAAATTCGGTCTTGACATTGACCGTTAAATCACTCAGGGAGCGTTTCCCATCTTTTCCAATAAAACCATAAACCGCTTTGGTAAAAGGTGTGTCTATCCAGCCTGTCTTCCTTTTCAGGTTCCTGTATAATTCTCCGGTATCCGATAATACCTCCTCTTTATTAGCCCCCACAAGACTTTTATCAGGAGTAATCACTATTTCACCATTTGCAGAATATCCGGGCAGAACAGTTTCAACACGGTGTTTCTCTGGAGTAAGCTGATAGGCTTTCCCCCCACCTGTTAGTAGACTGTTTAGTTTCACGCTTACCGTTTTATCTGCATGTTTTACATCCCCCCTCCTCATGATAAGGGCAGCATGATAGTATAACCCAAATTTTGCAGGGTCATTGAATGAATTCAAAATGCCCCCATAATTTGAGGGAAAAGCCGAAGAACCAATCATGTCTACATCGAATTTATCAGACGTATTTCTATAAGCATGTTGTATGATTCCGCCCCATCCCTGGAAAGATGCAACAGAGGCCATCAATAGGGGACTTTCGGCCCGCCATTCATTGGGCCATAGATGATCCCATTCAGACACGAAAAATGGTTTGTCATGCACTCTGTAAAATGCCAGGTGCGGTATTATATTATTTAAGCTGCCCGTCATTGGATCATTGCAGAATATTACCGTGTGCACTTCGGGCAAACTCCAATAAGAATGGGCATCAATGAAATCTCCAACCATCTGGGCAGATAAATACGCAGCATTTTCTGTCCAGCCGTTTGTTCCCACAATCGGTATTTTAACCCCAATCCTTCTCATATCCAGAATCATCTCTTTGTAATAATTCTCGGTAATGTTGATAAAGAAGTTTGCAATATTAATGTTTTGCTTTGGGTCGAATTCGACTGTATCCTTGCTGACTATTATACCTCTTCCAGTTGCCCATTTCCTGTACAATTCTTCCAATTCATTTCTATAAGGTTCGACAGTTACTTTTTGGGACCATAAATCATTTTCGTTCGTAATATCGAACAGCACTATAGCCGGATCATCTTTGTATGCCAACTTTGTATATGGATTAATATGTGTCCAAAGATCATGATTGAATTTTTTCTGTAACTCAATCAACCTTCTGTTATAGTTAGAATAGGGTTTAGCCCCTATTCCCAATTTACCAGCACTCTCAACACCGTCATTTGTTTTAAAGATTCTAAATACCAATCCATCAAAAAAAACATATATACCTTCCTTTTTTAAACACCAGAAAAGATAGTCAAGTCTCTCTATACTTTCGGGATCAAAATTCATTGTATTTATATTTTCTCCAGATGTAAATTGGAAAATATTTGGCGTTGCTCTTTCATTATCAACAACACAAAGCCTCACTATATTTATCCCGGTTTTTGCTAATCTTTTTGCGACTTTCTCACTGTATTCATGGGAAGGAAAGTTTGCAGTATAATTAAAAGTAGTTCCCCAAAACTTTGCTTCTGTCCCATCCTGAAAAATGAACTTTTCCCCTTCAGCTTTTAAAAAGCCATGTTTCCCCGCTGGTTTTTCCTTTTCAAAGATAAAAGACAAGTCTATAGGCATGTCGTCCCATGGAAGGGTATATGGAATAGTTTTCCTTATAGAATCTTCCTGAAAGAAAGCTGTAGGTGAAAAGTTGCTCTTACCTGATAATTGCATCGATAAGAACAAAATAAAAACCAAACAAAGCCTAAGGAGAAGGTTTAGCGAATTTGTTTTCATATTATGAATTTTAAAACTAATAGAATATAATTTTGATCATTGTCTTATTCTTTTTCTTTTTCTTTCATGATTGCTATAATATTTAGAACATCGTACCTTTTCGTCATGAATTATTACAGTACAATTTTTGTAATTTTTCTTTTATCAAATGATAATTGCGCTCAGCATGCTCTTCATCGTAAATTATTTCAATTATTAATTTTAAAGAGGGGTCAAAAATTTCCTCGATCAAAGGCAATACTTTTCTCATATCGTTGCCAAATCTTGCTTTAACGATAATTCCCTTGTTTCTCATTGCGTCCCTGACATCCGAGGGTCTATTTGGTGTAGGGTCATTCGCTGTTGTGATGGCACAATCAATCATGGTAATATTCCTTATTTTGTCCAGTCGTTCCATGGTATGTGCCCAGGGACCGCAAGAATGTATAGCTAGTCCGTTAAAGGCATCTGCTATTTTCTGATTACACGGAAACGAAAACAATTCATTAATGTCGGGGGATGAAACTGCAAGATTGTCATCCGATATTGATATCCCCCCACAGCTGCAAGAACTTGGCATCAGATGTCCAGGTCTTACCAATAATTTTTCACCAATCCTCTCTGTCTGTACTTTTGAAAATTCAATTACCAGGTTCGTGATTTTACTCATAAAATCAGCTATAATTTCTGGCGCCATATAACAGGCCGTAAAAAATTCGGTTGTGTCTAAGATCAACGTTGCAGTGTCAAAAGGCGATTGCGTGTCAGTTAAACTAATGGGCAACATCTCTCCTGTTTTTTCTTTAAAATAATCAATACAATCAAGCACCATCGTCATTGCAGAACTTTTGTGGTATTCCGGGTATTCAATATTTGCAACTTCATCTATTTTATGGTATTTATAATGTACATCCGGGGCATCGTTTTCCCTCCACATTAATTCACATCCAAAAGCATTTGCATATACCCCTGTACCAATCCAAGGCTCAAGAAAAGGCAGGTCATCGCTCCATTCATTTGATATATTCTTTTCAAAATCAAGCATATTATTCCAGAAGACTTTTTGAGTTGTATTGCATGCATTGCGAAACGTCTCAAAACTTCCTCTTTGCTTGATAATGAAACCAGGTTGCTCCGAGCTTAAGAAATTAAGCAATACTTTTTCTTTCTCTTCTTTCCGCTTTAAGTATAGGTCTATAAGATGTTCTATGCCTTTAACTTTTTGAAATTTGCCATTCATAATTATTTTATTTTTTATTCCAAAATTCACTTATCTCTTCAAGACTGAGCCCCTTTGTCTCAGGGACCAGTTTCCATGCAAAAAGTACGCATATGAAACAAATAGCTGTAAAAATCCAAAATACACCTGCTGTGCTATTATAATATTTATCGAAGAAGTCGGTTAATACCGGGAATACCCAAAGGCATACGTAGGATGCTCCATGCAAAAATATACCTACAACAGCCATGGCCTTACCCCTGATATTTGTTGGAAAAATTTCGGAGACTATAACCCATGTTAGTGGGGCGAAACCTACAGTAAACGAGATGACTCCTATCAGCATAGGAACAAGTAAAACAGTTGCAGGCATTTTAAAGTAAAGTACCAGACCCATCAAAAAATTGGCGAATGCCATACATGATACAGTGGAAACTAATAGCACCTTGCGAGGATACTTAGAAATAAGTTTAAATGACAATATCGTTGCTATTAAAATGAGAATATAGTTAGGGAGGGTATGCAGAATTGCATCAGAAGGCGAACTGATGCCAGTTCCCATTAAAATAGCAGGACCATAACTTAACATCATGTTTATGCCATTGATTTGTGAAAAGACCATTAACCCTATACCAATGTATATTGAAAATTTAATTCCCGGTTTTAGCAATTCTTTGATATTCCCTGTGTCATGCCGAAGGGATTGCATTATTTGATTGATCTCGAATTGAGCCCGTTGTCTGCCGTTTATCGCCGATAAAATATTTAATGCTTCACTTGTTTTATTTTTAAGTGCCAACCAACGGGGACTCTTAGGAGTAAAAATGAGCCCAATGATTAATAACAGACTGGGAATAGCTGCTGATGCAAACATCAGACGCCAATAACCGTTAAATGACAGTAGATAATCAGTGAAAATTGCTATAATAATTCCTATTACAATGGCTAACTGGTTGATATTAACTAAGCTGCTCCTCATATGCGAAGGAGAGAGTTCCGCGATGTAAATGGGTGCCACTACCATAATCAGACCAACTCCAATTCCGGTAATGAATCGCCATAATATAAGGTCCCAAACAGTTAATGACAAAGCACAACCAATAGCAGAAATAAAAATACACCATGCTGAGATCATCATCGATTTATTTCTGCCCCAATAGTCGGCAAGCCATAAACCTAATACAGGTCCCAATATAGACCCAAGTTTAACGCTACCCATTACAAACCCGGCCATAGCAGGTGAAAGTTTAAAATATTCTTTCAGAAAAAGAATACCAACGGTCATAGTTGATGAAACAAAATTGAACAAAAAACCGCCTATGGAAATAGTTATCACTATTCGATAAAGATAAGATGAGTTAACCTCAGGATATTTAATACTATCTCTTTCAATATTATTTTCCATCTGCTACACTATTTCATTTCGGATATAGAAATCTGTTTGTGAATATCTCCATTTTAAATTACCCATATAACAGGCGGCATCCAATTCTGAATCGAGTATGGAAGCAAGCATGGAAGGAGTAAACGCAGCTCCTGGTAAGCCTTTGGTTTTTAAAAAACTAGTCTGAGTTCCTTCCCTTGACTCGTATTTCCACCCGCCTGCAGTGTAATTCCATTCGTCAAATATGGTATCTACGTTTCCATAGCCAAATTCTTCGTGAGTATTTATCGCGTTAACAATACATTTCATTAGCTGATCAGTTTTTGGGAGATAATTAAGCCAGAAAACAAAATCATGAGGCACGGATTAATATTGCAAAATTTAAAAACTCTTTCCCTTGAGTTGAATCCAAAGGTTCGCCCACTTCCTAAAATCAGACGGAAGTCTCAAATAAAGCATCGGATTAACTGTCTCTATGCTCCGTAACAAAAGGAACGCCACTATAAAAAATGGTCCTCTTTTAGGCTCTACTATCTGTGAGAGAAGAAAGTTCGAATACAAGCAGATAACTGCCAAGACTATGCAACCAGCCCAAAAAACATTATTTTTTTACGTTTTCATAAATACAGATCAAATGTATCCGACATGTGTTTGTTTACAAAAATATACATGCCGGATACTGTTTAGAAAAAGCAAACTTAGAAGTTAGGGCCACCAACATCCCACCACAATCTGGTACCTCCCGTATCATCACCGGTATTGGTAGTTTCTCCTGGGGCAGATGCCCCTTTTTCGCTTTTGAGCAGGGCAATACCACTTGCGTACCCGGTTGGATTGTTGTTCTTTTCAGTTAAAGGATATGGCTGTCTTCTTATTTGTATCCCTGTACTGATTAATCCAGCGCTATTATTCACCTGTACAGGGAACAATTTGGGATAACCAGTCCTTCGGAATGCAGTCCAAGCTTCTGTGCCGTCGGGGAAAATTGCTATCCATTTTTGTGTTATTATCCTCTCTAATTTCCGTTCGTTACTTGCAGCATCATCCCATTTGACAGAAATATCAGATAATGCGGGCATATTGTTAACAGAATATGCAGGATCAACATAATCAGCAGGTTTGCTAGTTGCGTTATTGATATATCCACTGGCTGCACTGCTAAAACCGTATTGTGAAAGTGATGTACTAATACCATTTTCGTAATATTCTTTTGCTGTACCTCCTCCCATGTTCCATCCTCTTAAGGCTCCTTCAGCGCGCAGAAAAAAAGCCTCTGCGGCAAACATTACCTGTGTTGGGGAATATTGGGATGCAAAATCAGGTGATATATTTGAGTATTGTGTCTGGCGTTTTTGGATATATGCCCCGTTCCTGACTCCTACATATGCATCGGTAAAGCCGGGATATGTTGATTTGCTGAAATATTTACTGATACGGGGATCATTGTACCCATTCATGTAAGAAACAATTGCAGCATTTGACATTATATTGACATAACTAAGCGCAGCTACCCATAAGGAATTCTGATAAGCACCGATTCCATTTATCATTGCATTATCACTATTAGAGGTCATTACACCTTCTACCACAGCTTTTTCCGCCACTTGTTTAGCCTTGACAGGATCTTTTTTTACAATATGCAGGGCTAAGCGGAGGCGCCAGGTGTTGGCATATCGCACCCATTTGTTATAGTCTCCGGAGAACATCACATCAAAATTTTTGAAAGGCTTCGCCCCCGGTTTCTTTGTCATATAATCTTTCAAAACAATTACTGCGCTATCAAGATCATTAAAAAACGAGTTATAAATATCCTCCTGCTTATCATATGTAACTGATGTTCCACCCTTTCCATACTGGCTGTATGGGATAGGCCCATAGTAGTCTGCAAGCACTGACATGCCTGCTACTTTTAGTATTTTGGCTATCGCCCAGAAATCAGGTGCTACGGTTGCTACCTCGCGGCGTTTAAGTTCCCATATAGGTGACATAATTGAATTGTAGCCAATATTAAAAATATGGTATTGATCCCAACTTGGCATATTCATCTGGTAGTTCCCGTATCTAGGATTCGGGGCATTACTGCCAACATATCCACCAAAACTGTGCCCAACAAAATAATTATTGAAAAGCATCTGATTCATATTTCTTTCAGCGGTATATGTCATTTGAATAGAAGGATATAGACCTCCGAAATAGTTGAAGTCGGAGTAAAGTAGCTGCTTGGTCAATCCAACATCATTGGTATTAAATTCTTCGAATTTACTTGTACAAGAAATTATTCCAAGTAACATTCCAAGAAGAATTGGCAATACCAGGCCTGTATATGATAATTTTGTTTTTTTCATAATGTAGTTCATTTTATATTTCCTTCGTTTAAACTTGATGAATTCGTTAAAACGTAACATTTAGGCATATTCCAAGTGAACGTGAAGCCGGCAGATTAAATACATCGACTCCTGAGTAACCATTTCCGGTAGTATAAGTAATATCAGAATCGTAAGGAGCAGGTTTGTATATATAAAAGAGATTGTGACCTATCAATGACAATTTTAGATTTTTGATAAAACCCATATTGAGTCGTTTGGTTGGCAATGAATACCCAAGGGTTAACTCCCTTAATTTTAACACAGTAGCATCATACATATATTCTCCAACGCCGTATTGAGATACAGCTATAAACCATTTGCGCGGATCTACCTCGGTAACCTGTGTACCTATACCATCAAGGACACCGTTTATCTTAACACTGCCATTGTCGCGTGCCAGACCTGTAGCCTGGGAAACACCGGCCATATCTAAATACATCTGTGTCAACGACATTAGTTTTCCGCCAAAACTGCCATCAATCAGAAAGCTAAGCGAAAAGTTTTTATAAGTTAAGTTATTGTTCCATGCCAGTTTAAAATCAGGGTAGGAGCTTCCTAAAAAGTCATTTGCTCCGGACAGAATCGGAGAACCGCTTGATGAGATAATAATTCGTCCCTGATCATCACGTTTCAACGACTGTCCATACAAATCGCCATAAGAACCCCCAACTTTTAGTATATTGTTGTAATCACTTAGGTCGGAAGTAATGACATATTGGTCGAAGCCAGCCGCCAACTCCTTTACGACATTTTTATTTTTCGAGAAATTGATGAACGAATCCCATCTAAAATCTTTTTTAGACAACGAATATTCAGCCATTATTTCAACGCCTGAGTTCTGAATATCACCGCCATTCACATAGCGGTAATTATATCCAGTACCTGGAGGAACCTGAACAGTAAAAAATTGATTTAACGTGTTTGTTTTATAATAGGAAAAGTCGAGACTTAGCCGGTCATTGAAAAACCGCATATTCGCACCAAGTTCCAGCGATCCTGTCTTTTCAGGTTCCAAGTCGGTGAATGGGGTTATGTCATTAAAATTAATAACAGAACCTCCTCCAATTGAACCATCCGATGGATTTGTTACATAAATAGGAACCGTATTTCCTACGATTGCATATGATCCCCTAATTTTCGCAAAACTTATCACCTTAGGCAATGAAACAAATTCGTGTATTAATCCTGTCAAGCCAAATGACGGATAAAAATATGAAACATTGGGTGTAAAGCTTAGGTTGGACGACCAGTCATTCCGTCCGGTAACATCCAAAACAAGCCAATCATTATATGTCAGGTTCGCACTACCAAAAACCGACTGCAATTGTTCATGTGATAGGGAACTGGTACTTAGGCCTGTCCCTCCTTGCAACTGCATATTTTGCAAAGTAAACACATTTGGTATTTTTAAAACCGAAGAGGCAATGTTAACTCCATTTCGGCGTGAATCAGAAATGCTAGTACCCAACATGGCATGAAGCTTTATCTTACCAAAATGGTGAAAGATATTAAGCAATGCATCACCGTACATTTGAGGATTTTCGGATTTATTTATTCTGTAATATCCGCTGGTATAACCATAGGCAGGGACCGTGCCATAGAAATTTTTGAATTCATTTGTCGTATAACTGTCATCAAGGTTGCCTCTGACTTGAAGGTTCATCCACTTCGTAAGGTCATATCTCAACGAAAGCCTTAATATCGCCCTGGTACGGTCATACTCTCTTAGCATCCTGTTTATGATCCAGTAAGGGTTTTGACTGTTTGCAGTAGGAACCATAAACCAACTTTGGGTCATCACATTTCTGTTTGGATCAAGTACTTCATAATTCTTATAGTCCGCAAGATTTAATCCAACAGGGATTATGGCTGTTGCATAATATATGGATTGTTGGTTGCCTGAAACTGGCGGATTGCTTATTTTTTGATCTACAAGGGTTACGCTGCCATCAACGGTTAACTTATCATTAAAAAACTTAGCCGACTGTCGCAAATAAAAATTATTTCTAATCAATTTATTGCCTTCTTCCACACCTTTTGAATTGGTGTTGGAATAGGATAAGTAGGTTTGCATTTTTTCATTGCCCGATGAGAGGGAAATCGAGTTAATATTGCTGGTCCCAGTATTAAAAAAGTTGGTGAGATTGTCCGGCGCTTCAGACGATAATTTAGGTCCCCAACTGTCACCTGCACCTGGGGCAGTTTGACCCCATGAATGCTGAAGTTGGGGCAGGGATATAATCTTATCCATGGTAATACTGGAAGAAAAATCTATTTTTGTTACACCAGCCTTGCCTTTCTTTGTTGTTACCAGGATAACTCCATTGGCAGCCTGGCTGCCATAAAGTGCAGCGGCACCGGCACCTTTTAGCACGCTAATACTCTCTATATCTTCCGGGTCCAAATTTGAAATTCCGTCACCACCATTGTCATAACTTGAAATCAAGCCATTTGTTGTCTGACCACTACTATTTGCTACAGGCACACCATCAACCACATACAAAGGCTGATTGTTCCGCTGAATAGATTTATTACCTCTAATTATAACCTTAACTGAACTTCCTACCCCTGTGGATTGGTTAATGGATACACCTGCCATTTTCCCTGAGAGGGAATTCATCAGGTTGGGATTAATGACTTTAGTTAACTCATCACCCCCCAATTTTTGAGTTGAGTAGGAAAGTGTCTTTGCACTTTTCTCCATGCCAAAGGCCGTAACTACAACCTCATCGACAGAAACAGTTTGCTCTTCCAGCACAATAGACATAACATTCTTTCCTGCCATGGGGACTTCCTGCGTTACCAATCCTATAAATGAAAATTGAAGAATTTTAGCGTCTGTCGGAGTAGTTAAAGTGAAGTTTCCTTCAGCATTAGTCACCGTCCCAATGGACGTACCTTTTACAACTACGGTAACACCTGGTAATGGCTGTCCTTTAGTATCCTTTACAACTCCCGAAACTTTCTTATCTGCTGAAGTGAGCTCTACTAACGATACTGGCAGGTTTAAAACTCCTGTCACCGGGTCACGTTTCCCAATACCAATCTGCCGGTCAAAAATCCGGTAAGTTAACTCGGACGATTTAAATATTTTATCTAGAATTTCATTAATCGTCTGATTATCTGATTCTACATCAATTTGTCTATCCAGGTCAACTACATTGTCGTAAAAAACGAAGATAAACTCACTCTGTTTTTCAACTTCACTAATCAAATCCCTCAATGTGGCATTCTTCAGATGGACAGACAGTAAGGTATTCTGTGAATAACCATTGTTGGCCATCAATGATGCGGCAGAAATCAATAATAAAAGCAGACATAACTTCATTGTCAGCAATAATTTTTTCCAGTTCCTATATAAGGGAACTAAAAACTTGTTTTTTTTCATAAATTTGCTTTGTTTTTAATTTGCAATAATTTAACAAGAACGTGCAGTTAAAACATTTGGCAGGTTATATTAGTAGTATAACCTGCTTTTTTTGTTTTTTACATAAAAAAGGCTTTTAATTTCGCATAGGCATAGTTATTTAATTCTGGATGATAATATTATATTCCCTTCAATTATTTTGTAATCAATAGGAGCTATAAAACTGATAACATTAAGAATTTCCTGACATTCAGTTTTAAGATCCAACTTCCCTGTTAAAGTCATCTCTTTCACTTTATCATCATTAAACTGAAAATTCACATCATAATATCGCGATAATTTTCTGGCTATATTCTCTATTTTCTCGTTTGTACAATACATCCAGCCATCTTTCCAGGAGGTGTATTCCAATACATTGGCTTTCCCCAGGGAGGTTTTTTCTGTTATATTGTCCAAGGTAAATAATTCACTCTCCTTCATCATTGTTTTCTGTGATTTTACGATAGCCTGTACACTCCCTTTCACAAGAACAATTGTAGAGTTGATTTCATCGGGATAAGATTTAATATCAAATTCGGTTCCCAATACCCTAACCTCCAAATGGTCGGTTCTCACTATAAAAGGCCAGGCGGCATCATGCATTACATCAAGATAAGCCTCACCCCTGATATAAATCTCCCGCGACTTTTTATTGAATGAAACCGGATATATTACCTGGCTACCTGAATTTAGGTATAACTTGCTCCCGTCTGAAAAAGTCAAGCTGGACCGTTTACCTTTGGGTACCACCAATTGATTGAACACCTCCTTGTCAGGATTATTGAGTGTGGATACTTCATTGGCTAGCGTTATGGAATCAACCATGATTTCTCCATGCTGATTGTACTTGATAGATGGATCATTGCTAGCAAATCGCTTTTCCGAATTGTCAGAAAGGATAAGCTTAACTTCTTTCCCATCAGGTACCATTTTTACCTGGGTTGAATAATTTTCAGAAGTATCCCTGTTTCCAATGATTTTCCATAAAACTGATCCAAATCCAATCATAAATACGATAGAGGCAGCAACCATCCACACAGTTAGATATCTGGCCTTTGGGGGAGGATTCAGGATTTTGGCCTGTATTTCCAACCAACCATTATTGATATCGTCAGCATTTGGACTTATTTTTTCTCGTTGAAATCTCTCCAGTAAATATTTTGCCTGAATAATAGACTCTTTTTCTGAAGGATGATCGGCAATATATTGTTGCCAATAATTATTACTCTCCGCAGTTGGATTCTTCACCCAATCAACCAATAGTTGATTATCAATGAAGTTTTGAAATTGATTTTGTTGTATTGAATGCATTACAAAGGATTCATCATTTACTGCATAAATGGGAAAACAGCCCCTTTTGTAACCAATATTTTTGTTATTTTTTTTTCTTCAAAAAGAAACAACAGCCAAACTACTGTATTTTAACAGCTTATCATCAAAAGAAATTCGGGAAATTGAAATGGGATTTGGACTCAATACCTCCAGACTGAAGAAATTAGGGTATTGAAATTTTTAATTGGGACAATCAATGTGCTCTTTTCAGAAAGGGGAACTTCATTATAATTGAGAATAAAAGAAGAGTCTTATTTGCAATCACAATACGCAATCTTTCCATTCCATGATAAATTAAGTTTCGTGATGCTTGATAACTTAAATTCATTATGGCAGATAATTCATTGTAGCTAAGACCCGTAACATATTTTAAATAAATCGCCTCCCGTTGTCTTGCCGTCAACTCACTCATCGCATTTTGCAATAAAGCTATTTTATTATCATCATTTTCACCTGTTTTGTCTGGGAATGAATAATCAAAAGGCAAATTATCGATGCGTAATTGCCTTTTTTTTCCTTCAGAGTCTAAACGAAGTTTATTAAATAAGTTTCTTTTAAAAGAAGCTATCAAGTAAGGTTTTATTCTATCAATTGGTTTTAAACGTGTTCGGTAATTATGTAAATTAATGAAAAGATCCTGAATGCAATCCTTTACCAAATCCTCATCTTTTGAAAAATAACATCCATATTTATACAGATCGGAAAAATGCTTTTCATATATTGTTTTAAAAGCGTCATTTTCACCGGAAATAAAGTCTTTCCACAATTCTTTATCTGATAAAATATTTTGTTTTCTTTCCATCACCCCAAATCTATACATTATTCACATTTTTTAACATCATTTTAACATTAAATTGAAAATTAGAAAAACGTATTTTGTTGCCATATCTGTTATTAAGCGCATAAAATAACTTAATTTCCCTATTTTTGTTAGGGTGGTCTCTCTATTTCCTGCAAAGGTATGCGACAGCCCATTTTCAAAAGAAAATAACCTCTATTATATTAGCAAATGAAATACCCATGAGAATATTTTCACTCCAACCGAAAATGAATATCAGGGTATTCCATCAGACCATTGAAAACAAAATTATATACTGATGAAATACTTAATCCTCTTCTCAGCCATTATTTTGGCCGCTTGTAACTCAGATGTGAAAAAAGAACCCCTCCAAATGACCAATCTTAGACCTTCGGAAAACACCATTCATCTTGCTGTTGATTCCCTGATTCGCCTGCATGGTGAAACGCTCAGGATCTCCATTCAAAAAGGGGTCAAACATGCAGCTTCGCTATGGACAACTGCCGACGGGAATGACAGGGATTTTGTCAATTTTTGTGCGGCAAATTTTCTGGGAGATCCGAAGAAAAGAGATCTTTTGTTCGCTAAGTTATCGACTTATCTTGAATCGCTCGGAGGCCATTTCAACAAAATTTCCCTGGATCTTCGCCAAAATGTCGATCTCAACAATGGGGAGTTGCTTGAAATTGATAAGATTTTCAGTGGTTACGCTGTAGGCGCCCACCTTCAGGATGATCTCTACAAAAATAAAATAGCCTTTGTGGTGGCCCTCAATTTTCCTTATTACAGTTTGGAAGAAAAAGAAAAAGAGGGTAAAAACTGGAGTCGCACCCAGTGGGCAGCTGTCCGTTTGGGCGATCAGTTTGTTTCACGCGTTCCGGCCGAAGTATCACAGGCGGTTACAAAAGCCGAAGCCGATGCTGACCTCTACATCGCGGAGTACAACATCCAAATGGGATCATTGCGAACGGAAGAGGATGCGCAGCTATTTCCTGATAAGATGTCGTTGTTGTCGCATTGGAACCTTCGGGATGAGATTAAAGCCGATTATGCCGATAAGGACAAGGGACTGGCCAAACAAAAAATGATCTATACTGTGATGCAACATATTATCAAACAGGATATTCCTGCCAAAGTAATCAATAGTCCGGCCTACCTTTGGAAACCCGTATCCAATCAGGTAATGGAAAACAACAAGGTGGTTTCATGCAGCGCGGAACCCAATAGCAGGTATCAGCAAATACTGAATAATTTTCATGCCCAGCAAGCTGTTGATACTTTTGAGCCTGAGATGAACACCTTTATCAAAAGGAAATTTTCGGGAGAAATGGAGATTCCGGTAGAGCAGGTCGAGGAGCTCTTTGATCGCTACCTTAAATCGCCCCAACTGGCAAAAGTTGGAAAAATTATCGAAGGAAGGGTTGGCCGCAAATTGGAAGCTTTTGATATCTGGTACGACGGATTCAAAGCCAGGAGCGAATTCCCTCAGGAGCAACTCAATGGGTTAACTACCAAAAAATACCCTGATCCGGCCGCATTTGAAAAGGACATGCCGAATATGCTGGCTAAATTAGGCTGGAGCAAAGAGCGTGCTGCCTACATCGCCTCCAAAATTGTTGTGGATCCGGCCAGAGGTTCAGGTCATGCCTGGGGTGCAGGGATGAAAGGTGAAAAGGCGCACCTGCGCACCAGAATTGCCCCTTCCGGCATGGATTACAAAGGATACAACATTGCAGTTCATGAATTCGGACACAATGTGGAACAGACCGTTTCGCTCTATGATGTTGACAATTTCATGCTCAATGGTGTTCCAAATACAGCCTTTACTGAAGCGCTCGCATTCGTTTTCCAAAGTCGCGACCTCTCATTGCTTGGATTGTCGGGACAAGGCAAAGATATAAAGATGCTGAATAGCCTGGATGCCTCCTGGACCTTGATGGAGATTATGGGTGTGGGATTGGTCGATATTCATACCTGGCAATGGTTGTATGCACACCCTGGCGCTAATTCAGAAGAGCTGAAAAATGCTGTCATTCAGATTTCCAAAGATGTGTGGAATAGTTATTTTGCCGCGATCTTTGGCATAAAAGACCAGCCAATTTTGGCCATTTATTCGCACATGATCTCCAACCCGCTCTATCTGGCTGCCTATTCCTATGGACAAATCATTGAATATCAAATTGAAGACTACCTGAAGGGAAAACAATTCTCCAATGAAATTGACCGTATCTATCAACAAGGCAGATTGATCCCACAAATTTGGATGCAGGGGGCAGTTGGGAACAAAATATCGGTAGATCCAATCCTGAAACAATTGGACGAAGTACTGACAAAGTTATGAGTTATGAGATATGAGTTTTGAGTTTTGAGTTATGCTTACGGAAAGTGCTGATTTGAAATTTGCGAAATATACTTTATGGACAATCTAGATAGACAATTATTTTATTATAGTGGCCGACTAAAAGAGGAAGTAGGTGTTGAGACTAAATATCTAGTCTCAATTTGTACAACGATTTATAATGAGCTTAAGCAACTTTCAATTGAGGATTTACGTGAAATAGAGACTGCATCGCCAGTTGGCTTAGAATTGCGGATTGAAGAATTAACTGCTTTCAATATGATGATGGACAGAGTGAATAAGCATTTAAGCCAATATCCAGAGATAGTTCGTTCCCAAGTCATAGTTCAGAATTATGTTGCCTTCGTTTATTTGAAGGACAATTGTTTTGATGTGACAAAAAAAGTTATGCCATCAGGAACTTTGACGAGAAGAATATGCCAGTTTTTACTAAACAATCCAGTAAGAGCATTTAGAAACGCTATTGCCCATGGTAACTGGCAATACACAAATGACTATTCCGGGATAAAATATTACGCTCATAAGGGAGAGAGCAAACCAAATGTTGAAACACTGGGAATGTCTGAGTTTACGGTTGGGAATAGCGAACTTGAATTTTGGCAGGCATTATCAAGAGCCACAGCTTATACAATTTACTCATACATAATTGAAATTGAAAAAGATTGTAAAATTTGACATACAGTTGCATAAGGACAAAGTGGCACGAACTCATAACTTATAACTCATAACTTATAACTCATAACTACTTCATTAACACTTCTTTAATCATCTTCTCAAACATGGCCCTGGTCTCCTCCTTGCTCGATGCGATACCACTGCTCATGGTTGGTTTTCCATTTTTGGGAACCCATAAAAAAGCCTGTATGCCCTGGATATTAAAAGCGCTGGCAAGTTCCCTTTCCTCATCGGTGTTGACTTTATAAACGACTATTTTGTCCTTGTATTTGACCGCCAACTCTTCCAATATCGGTGATGCCTGGCGGCAGGGGCCACACCAGTCGGCATAAAAATCCACAATACAAGGAAGGTTTCCGCTGTATTTCCAGGTATTGGGGCTCTTTTCCAGATTCATAATCTTTTGAAAAAAATCTGCCTTGGTCAGTTTTTGAATGGAAATGTCACCTGTGTTTCCTGCATTCATATGAATAAATGAAATTACAAGAACCACTGACATCAGAATCTTAATTTTTTTCATCTTCTATTTTATTTGTGGCATTACCGGCTTCAAAGATTTGCTATTTTTATACAGAAAACTTTGAAATTGCATCCAGTACAAAAATAGGAATAAACAACATGCAGTTCTACCCAGAAAATGAAAAACAAAAATAAATTCAAAAAAATCGATGTTCATAAATTTGTGCCACGCGTTGCGGCAAAAGATACACCACCCGGAACTTTACAGTATGTTGGAAAACCACGCACTGAACCTTGTAATATTGAATTGATTGAGTACAACGAATCGGAGGCAGAAAAACACCTCATCGAAGAACCTGATCAGCTTTCGAAATTTCTTTCGACGGACAAGATTAAATGGATAAGGGTAACTGGTGTACACAACATTGACATAATCGCCCGACTGGGGGAAATTTTTCAGATCAATTCACTGGATCTGGAGGACATTACCAATACCACTCAAAGACCCCGTATGGAAGAGAGGGACAATTACATTTTCCAGATATTTAATGCCCTGATAATCAATCCAGAAGATAAGGATGTAAACATAGAACAGGTTAGCATTATTCTGGGTAAGAATTATGTCCTCTCCTTTCATGAAACGGAATCCCAACTGTTTGACGGGCTTCTCAAAAGAATTCTTGTCAGCAAAGGAAGAGTAAGAAAGATGAAAAGTGATTACCTTTCATTTACCCTCGCTGATGTCATGATAGATCAATATTTCCTCATCATCGAAGATATTGGAAACATCATTGAAACTACAGAAAGTGAATTGATTGTGAATCCGGGAAGCGCCAATCAGGAGATTATCTACCGGATGAAGCGCCGATTGGTATATGTGGGAAAAACGATATGGCCTGTCAGGGAACTAATCAACAAAATGGAGCGTTCGGATCATGAGTTGATCACTGAAGAGAGTCGTCTCTATTTCAGAAATATTTACGACCATTCGGTCCAGATCATAGAGACCCTCGACAATTTACGCGATCTTACCTCAAGCATGATGGATCTTTACTTGTCAAGCGTAAGCCTCAAGTTGAATGAGATCATGAAAGTGCTAACAATTTTCTCTGCAATTTTCATTCCGCTAACATTTTTTGCGGGAGTTTACGGGATGAACTTTAAGTTTTTACCGGAGTTGGAATGGCAATGGGGATACCCGCTTTTTTGGTCGATTTGCATAGCCTCCTCCATCTTGATGATTATCTATTTCAAGAGAAAAAAGTGGATGTGAACAATGGATCATAGAATATGAACAGCTTAAATATTCAGAAATTTCTGAAAGGCTTAATTTGTTTAACCTCTACGAGGTAAAGGGCTCTGAGGAGATTGATTTTCTATAATACTTTATCCGCTACGCGGAAGTTTAATAGTTGTGTTCTATCTGACTTTAGGAAATTAGAGACTGTTTAAATTTTCTCCGTAGGAGATAAATGTCAATAGAAAGGGCATACCATTAAACCAGATTTCCCGTAGGGAATTAATATTTTATCTGTTAATGTCCTAACGGACAATAGATATCTTCGTTGTTTTTTTCTATTGATATTAATGCCCTCCGGGCAAAAAAATGAATTTTAAACAGTCTCTGAAAAGAATTGAAATAATACTAAACGCAAAAAATAAATTTACAGATGAAACCAATCGTAACAGCACTTTGCTCCTTCGGCATGTCGGGCCAGGTATTTCACGGGCCATCCCTGAAAGTCCTGCCGCAATATAAAATTCACAAGGTCCTGGAAAGAAACCACAGGATATCGGAAAAACTTTATCCGATGGCAACCATTGTAAATGACTTTGACAAGATTTTGCACGATCCTGTTGTCGAGTTGGTTATTGTCAACACTCCTGACTATCTGCATTTTGAGATGGCCAAAATGGCCATGGAGGCAGGCAAGCATGTTGTTGTGGAGAAACCCTTTGCCAAAACAAGCGAAGAAGCTGTAAAACTCATTGAAATTGCAAAGCACAACGAAGTTCTGCTTACTGTTTACCAAAACCGCCGACTCGACGGAGGTTTCCAAACTGTACGCAAAGTTCTGGAAAACAAATTTTTGGGTCGAATTGTTGAATACGAATGTCACTACGATCGCTACCGCAACTTCATACAGGAGGGTTCGTGGAAAGAGGACGGAGACGAACGGACCGGAGTCCTGTTTAATCTTGGTCCTCACATAGTCGATCAGGCATTGGTGCTTTTTGGTAAACCAAAAACAGTTACTGCAAATCTCTCCGTATTGAGGACAGGTGGAAGAACAACCGATCAATTTCATATTCGCCTTCAATACGATGGATTTGTTGCCACCTTGAGATGCTCCTACCTTGTCAGAGAGATGGGACCACAGTTTATCATCCATGGGACAGAAGGATCATTTGTCAAAATGGCAACAGATCCACAAGAGGAGATGCTAAAGTTGCACAGGCTTCCGGATGAACCCGATTGGGGCAAGGAACCACAAAGTGACTGGGGAAAACTTAATACCTCCATAAATGGCGCCCATTTTGAAGGCAAGGTTGAGACCATTTCCGGAAATTATGCCCATTTCTACAAAGATCTTTACGAATCCATCCGAAACGGAGCGGAATTAATGGTCAAGCCGGAAGAGGCCTTGATGACCATCCGAATTTTGGAAGCATGTCTGGTTAGCAACAGGGAGCAAAAAACAATTCCATTTATCTGAGAAAATTTTGATTTTAGATTCACTCCGTTATCCTGGAGTAGAGTTGATATTCAATGAACAAGTTTATAACTGAATTCACTAAATTCCAGATTAATGGATAATTACATTAATTTCCATACACATAAACTATCAACCCAGGATGGAGTAATAACTGTTTACAATCAGTTATTGCACGAGGAAACTGATATTCCAAAGCAATTATATTCTGCCGGACTCCATCCATGGCATGCAGATAAACTCTCTGCAGCAGAGCTATCCAGAATATTGGATCTCCATGGAAGCAGTTCAAATTTAGTTGCTTTGGGTGAGACAGGGTTGGATAAAGTTTGTAAGATACCCATTCAATTGCAACAGGACATTTTTGAACTGCATCTAAATAAGGCAGTTATCCTGTGTAAGCCAGTAATTATCCACTGCGTGAAAGCATGGGAGGAGTTGCTTGAAATTACTCGCCATTATCATATTCCTATGATTTTGCACGGATACAATGGTAGTGACCAATTGACAGCGAATTTGGTAAAAAGGGGATTTTACTTTTCAGTTGGGACAATGATTCTCAATCCCAATTCCAGGATTTGCCATGCTATAAATCATATACCAATATCATCCATTTTTTGTGAAACAGATGATTCAGACCTGCCGGTTCAATCCATTTACAAGGCAGTTGGTGGTTACCTGAAAATGAAAGAGACCGATTTTAAAAGAGCCGTTATTGAGAACTTTGTGAGATTGAGAAATAATAAAAAAGTTCACGCAAAGAACGCAAAATAAGACGCAAAGATATCAGAACCGAATCAGGCTAAACCTGTTCAACAGAAGGCAATGTGACAAAAAATGTACTTCCTTCTCCATTAAGACTTTCAACCCATATTTTGCCATTGTGAGTGGATACGTATTCCTGGCACAAATGCAATCCCAAACCACAACTCAACTCACCATTGGTGCCGCTTCTTGAGGTGGTTGAATCCAATTGGAAAAGTAACTTCTGCATCTCTTGGGTAATTCCAATACCTGTATCCTTGATGGAAATTTGAGTAGAATTGTCAGGCAGAACACTCGCAGAAATGATCACAGATCCACCTTCCGGCGTAAATTTTATTGCATTTGATACGAGATTCCTGATCATTGACCGCAACATATTTTTATCGGCGTAAACCATCATTTCTGATGTTACCTGAAGTCCAATGCCTATTTGTTTCTTGTTCGCGGGATCATGGTAGGTTAGAATGCTCTCATTAATTTCGGGAAGCAGGGCTATAATTTCCGGATGAAAACTGGTCATCCCGCGTTTGATCATCGACCATGACAGGAGATTTTCCAGAAGTCCGTTTAAATTTCTCGCTGAATCCCTCATTTTGCCTGCGAGCAGTATTACTTCACTTAGCGGCAGGTTGGGTATTTCATCCGCCATGACCTCCGTCAAACCAAGAAAGGCGTTAAACGGATTTTTTAGATCATGTGCAATGATTGAGAAGAATTTATCCTTTTCATTATTAAGTATTTGCAATTGCGCATTCTGCAACACAATCTCCTCTTCCCTTTTCTTTCTCTCGGTAATATCCCGGACCACGCTGATGATATACGGTTCATTGTTCAGAATGATGGTTCGGCTGGAGATCAAACCTGTCAAAATATTTTGATTTCTAATTCTACATTTATACTCGAAATCAGAACAATAACCATTCTTTTGAACAAGCTTGGCAAAAACTTTCCGCTCTTCCGGTTCTTCCCAAAGGTTCAGGTCAAAAACAGTTTTCCCCAACGCCTCTTCTGCACTGTACCCGGTTACTTCCTCAAATTTATCGTTAACAGAGGTGATGAGCCCATCCGCTAGTCCCGTTATTAAAATGGTATCCGGAGTGGTATTAAAAATCACTTCAAAATGATCTTTGGCAAGTTTCATGTCCGAGGTCAACCGATGATTGATAAATAAGATCAGTGTATAAGTCCAGAGCAAGGAAACAATCAAGAGCTCAATATATGAGGAAGAATTTATAAATACCTGCGAATCAAATGTTTTAATCACATTTCCACTTAAAAGTAACAACACCTTTGATCCTGAAAACAATGCGTGGAAGGCAAAGACCGTAATGCTAATATTACAGGCAATCTCCAGTGATTTGGTCTTGTATTTTTGAAGGTCATAGGCTGACAGAACAGCTATTAATGTTACGGCAGACCAGATTACGATCGTCCTAACCTGGATATTATCCTTAAGAAACAGAAAATAGGTAAAGGGGATTAGAAAAAAGATGAATATGATTATTATCAGATTCATCTTTTCCCTTTTGCCAAGGAATCGCATGAGACCAATGTAGAGAAGAAACGAAGCCGTGATGAATGCAACATTCTGCCCAAAAATAGCAAGGTGCTCGATCGACTTTATTTGCCTGGCTATTAAACAAAGAAACCCAAATAAAGAGGTCGCTGCATAAATCAGCCACCATCCGATCCCTTTGTAACTTCTGTTATAATAAAATTCAATCAGAAAAATTACAAACTGAATGGCATAGAATATCCCAAGAACAATGCCAAAAGTATAGATATCAATATTCACTCAAAATCCAATTATGTTTCTTTTACAACAAACAACTTTTCAAAAAGTTGTCATAAAAACGGCTATAGGCAATAAAAAAAGGAATGTGAATCATGATTCGATTTATATGCTTCACATTCCAAAATTTATGAAAATTAAAGCTTGATAAAAATCCTTTTCCTGTAAAGCACGAGGGCTGGAATGAAATTGACCATGACAAACAAGACGGCATAAATCATGCTCCAAAACTGGGGGGAAGGTCCATACCCGGAAAAGAAAGTCACAAAATGTTCGTTCAAAGATGCACCTCCCATTTTAAGTTCGTAAAAGAAAAGTGCCCAGATATCAGCGAGAAAATAGACAGTAATAGCATTGGCCCCAAATATCAAACCACCTTCCGTAAAGCGTGTAATTCCAAGTATATCAATTATATAAAATAAAGATCCAAGAAATAGTGCAGCAACACCAGAGGTTATCAGCACGAAAGAGCTACTCCAGATATTTTCGTTACATGGGAAATGCAGGTTCCAGAGATATCCCAGAATAATTGAGACAAAACCACCAATCATCAGGTAAATTACTTTGTCCTTCTTTTCCAGTTTCCCTAGCAAAAGGCGTCCCACCACCATTCCGGAAATCCCTGAAACAAAAGATGGAAAAGTGCTGAGTATTCCCTCCGGATCCCAGGTTTTTTGCCACATGGTACCAGGAAGAAATTTTGTGTCAATCCAGGCAGCCAGGTTCATTCCGGGCTCCAGCATAGGTTTGTCATAACCCGGTGTTGGAATAAAAAGCATCGCCAGCCAATAGGCAAGCAAAATAAAAAAGCCAATCCATGCCTGCTTCTTCCAGTTGGTATTTAAAAACAGAATGGCACAAAATAGAAATACAAGGGCAATCCGCGGTAGCGTACCAGTATATCTCAGATCGGCAAAATTAAAATCAGGCAACAGGTTGAGAATGAGACCTACCAGATAAATTTTTATCGACCTGACGACAATTTTCTTGTACATGTCGGTCTTAGAAGCACCCATTTCAAGCCTTTTGGTGTAGGCGAATGCAATTGAGACGCCAACTACGAAAAGGAAGATTGGTGCAATCAGATCGGTTGGTGAGAGTCCATTCCACTTGGAATGGTTTAGTGGTGCATACGAAAAAAGCTCGCTACCGGGATAGTTGACCACTATCATGGCAGCGACCGTCAATCCCCTCATGACATCCAGGGAGATCAATCGTTTTGTTTCAGTCATAGTTGTAGTTTTTAAAAATGGAATCGTTAATTTTAAAAAGAAAATTGGATTTGAATTCAGGATAAAGTTAATCATCCAATTCTGTTTTTTACCACGGCAATCAAAAATTGATCAGTTCAATTCTTGACAGGATAAAACATTATACTACAACTATTTAATAACTCAACAATGACGAAATTATTCCATTCGGCACTACTTTTTGTCTTTATCTGTCTCTTCTTCGGTTGCACGGAAAAGCAGAATAAATCCCTTCCCATCTCTTCAGAACTGAAGGTCAAATGGGAAGTTGTAACAAACATGTACCAGGGTAAAACGCAGGCGCTGGCTGCATTTACCATATACAACCAGAGCAAAATGACGCTGGAAAACAGAGGCTGGGCGATGTTTTTTTCCCAATTGCCGCCAACTCCCATTATCGAAGATTCAGTAAGGGTGGCAAAAGTTGTCCATATCAATGGCGACTGGTTCAAACTGATACCTTCCAAAAATTTTCGGTTGCTTCCAGGCGATTCCATCCGAATAAATTACTGCGGCACTGGTTTCATGATCAAAAAGACCGATGCGGCCATGGGAATGTATTTCGTATTTTATGACGCCAATGATAAAGAATCCGGCATTGTTCCGGTTGGAAAACAGATCATAGGAGATTTTACTAGACCGGAACAATTAATGCGAAAGCCTGAAGATGAATCGATGGTCCCAACACCTGAAAGCAGATACGCTGCCAATTTGAAACTTAACTTACTCAATGAAAATCTGGAAAATAATGTCATTCCAACTCCTCATTCCTTCAAAAGTGGTAAAGAGCCGGTTTTTATTGATAAAAAGTGGCAAATTTTTTATGGCGAGGGTCTTGATTCTGAAGCGGGCTACCTTATCAAAAGGTTGAAAGGGTTGACAGGTGAAGATTTTACCATTGTTAAGGGTACGCCAGATCATCAACCCGCATTTTCTATGCAATTAGAATCAGGGCGAACTGTCAAAAGTGAGTCGTATCAACTCACAATTGATCCAAAAAACGGCATCAAAATGGTAGGTAAGGATGCTGCAGGGGTGTTTTATGCCATCCAAAGTTTTCTGGCATCACTTCCTGCCAGCGCTTTTCAAAACAAAAAGAGTACACTTCAAACTGCCAGTCTGCTGATAACCGACGAACCCAGATTTCCCTACCGGGGATTGCAGTTCGACATGTCGCGTAGTTTTCAAACCAAAGAGACGATGCTTAAAATGCTGGATATCATGGCATTTTACAAACTGAACCATTTTCTGTTTTATTTCATGGAGGATGAAGGGTGGCGGGTTGAGATACCGGGGTTGCCCGAACTGACACAAATTGGCAGTCGCAGGTTACATGGAAATTTAAGTGATCCCAGCCTTCATCCCTCCTATGGCAGCGGTCCGTTTGCTGATGCAAAGGATAGTTACGGCAGTGGCTATTATACCTCTGATGAGTTTGTGGAAATGCTGAAATTCGCCAAAGAAAGGCACATTACCGTCATTCCTGTGATCAATTTCCCGGCACATGTCAGGTCTGCCATCAAATCGATGGAATTCAGGTATCAAAGGCTGATGAAGGAGGGGAAAGTGGCTGAAGCCAATGAATACAGGCTCATTGATCCGGAGGACACTTCAAAATACATCTCCGCGCAGGGATACCACGACAATGTGGTTTGTGTTGGCAGGGAATCTGTTTATCATTTTTATGATACGGCAGTGAAAGGGATCAGGAAGATGTATGAACAGGCCGGCGTTCCAATGGAAATCTTCCACACGGGTGGAGATGAGGTGGCCGCCGGAGCCTGGAATGGATCACCAATGGTAAAAAAACTGTTGTCTGAACATCCGGAAATCAAGCCGGATGATAAAAGTTTGCAAGCGTACTGTCTTCGCCGGATCTCAGCCATCCTGAAAGATAATGGTGTGAAGGATATCGGCGGATGGGAAGAGGCTGCCCTGATTTCGGATGCCAACGGAAAACCAACGCCCAATTTTGAATTTGTCGGGAAAGGACTCCTGCCCTATTTATGGAACAACACCGAAGGGGCCGAAGATCTTGGGTACAAACTGGCCAATGCCGGATACAAAGTCGTTTTGTGCGATGTCTCCAATTTCTATCTTGATTTTCCATACGACAAGGATCCGGTTGAACCCGGCAATTACTGGGCAGGTTTTTTGGACACCAAACAATTTTACGCATTTGCCCCCTTCGATCTTTTCAAGACCACGACCAAAACGGCCATGGGAAGGACCATCGATACGGATAAAGAGTACAGTGGCAAAGTCAGGCTAAAACCGGAAGCCCGAAAAAATATCTTAGGCGTTCAGGCACAAATCTGGAGTGAAACCATCAAAGGTGAGGCGATGCTCGAATACTACTATTTACCACGTTTGATTGCCTTTTCTGAGACCGCCTGGTCGACCAAAAGAAAATGGGAAACCATCGAAAACAGGGATGCAAGGGAGAAGCAACTGACAAGCGATTGGAATAAAATAGCCAATATCCTTGCCTTGAAAGAGTTGCCACGTTTGTCTCAGCTGAACGGAGGTTACAATTTCAGGGTACCCCTGCCCGGCGCTATCATCAAAGATGGAATGCTTAACGCGAATGTAGAATTCCCAGGCCTTGAAATCCGGTTTACCACGGATGCTACGGAACCAACCTTGCAAAGCCAACTCTACACACAACCTGTCAAAGTATCGGGAACCGTTAAGCTAATGAGTTTTGTAATTGGCGGAAAATCAAGCAGAATAAGCGAAGTACAATATTAGGTTTTAAAAGAAATGCGGCCCAGGCCGCATTTCTTTTAAAACCTAATATTGTACTTCAGTTTAAACCACAATGCGCTTTCGTCCATCACATACCGTTCGAGCGGCTGCGAGAGCTTGGTAGTCCAGGCCAGAATGATGACTTTCCCCGGCTTTAAGATCCACTGAAATCTTGATTGTATCCCGATGGTATTGGAGAAGTTGTCGTATTGCAAATAGTTGTTGAAAGTTACGGTTGGGCTGAAGAGAATATTTGCATTGACTGAATAAATGCTGGCGGTAAAATTACCTTCCGGCAGAGTAACATCATTCTGCTTGTATTGCATGAAAGGAGGGTTGAGCCAATGCGTTGACTGAGATCAGGAGCAAAAGCAAAAGTGACCGGCCAAAATTGTTCATATAAGAATTTAATAAATCAATCTGCAAATAACCATTCAATTGTATTGAAAAAACTGATTAAATAATTGATTTTGGTCAATTACCTGAAGGATTTCGAAATCAGATAAAGTTAGTAAGCGAGGTCAAAATAACAAAAAAAATTACAAATCAGGCTCCTTTCTTCCGGCCTTAATTGTTGAATGGGAACGTTTGGATTCAAGCCTTTTCTCTACAGAAGCCTTTGTGGGTTTTGTTTTGTATCTGATTTTTGGTGGTATCAGGGCCTTTTCCAACAATTGATAAAATTTTTTGATGACTTTCTCTTTATTTTTTAGTTGGGAACGATCTGTTTGGGCCGCAAGCACAAGTTCCCCCTCTTTGTTGATCTTGTTGGCAAGTTTCCCAGCAATAATTTCCTTTTCCTGCCCATCAAGCAGGACCGAACTCCAAATATTGAACCTCAGTTCTACTTTAGAGCTAACCTTGTTGACATTCTGTCCTCCCGGACCACTGCTGCGGGTGGCCTGAAAGATCAATTCTGGGGTAAAGTCTCTGTCGGAAAGGTGCATCTTTAAAATTTTTACAAAGTTATCAAATAAAAAAGGCTGCCTTTTGGGGCAACCTTTTTTTTATTTGATATCAGACACTGGTTTCTCTTAAATTTTTCATTTCTTTTTTATGGTGTAGTGATATATTCATACGCCCCGATGTCAACTTTTAATTTATCAGGAACCGCATGGCCCAAATAATCCTTGGTTAGTCCAACATCTATCCCGGCATCAATGGCAGGAGAGGTACTTTTCAAATAGAAATTTGAACCTTCGATTACGAAAAGCGGATCCTTGGCATAATTTACAGTTTTAGTATAATTTTCAGGTGATCCGGTAACATGGGCATCATTCGTCCCATTTCCCCAGAAGATATTCCGTTCGATGGTTAAATAATTCTTTTTGTCTCCATTGATTTCAATTGGGTAGAGCGGGAAGCCAACAAAGATGTTATTGCATATTTTAGTATGGTTAAATGTTTCCCCCTCAGGCATGTAAATTCCATATCCAGGCCTCTTCGTGCCGGCATAAACAGTATTATTTAAGAATTCCAGATTGTTGATCGTATATTTAGAACCGGCGAAGTTCATCAGATTACAGCCATTATCTGAATTGGTATTGCCAATCTGATTAAAGACATTGTAACTGATTTGAATTCTTTCGCAAATATCATTAGTTCGGGGTGAAAACCGGATTGGGGATTCAAGATTGTGAAAGTCGTTGTTATAGATAAAGACATCTGAGCATGAAAACTCTATGTAGATGCCGGCATTAAAATTTGTTCCATTTCCCGACGAAGGTGGAAATGAAGCATAACCAAAGGAATTATGATGTATGCGGGTCCCATAAGCATATTCCCCCTTCACTACATGGTCGAGGTCAATACTACCATAAATAAAGTTGTTGTAAATTTCGATGCCACCGCTCCAGTTCCACAATTCAATGGCAAAATTCCAGTCATTCAATGTCGCTATTGCAGGAGATTTTGTCAAGGTATTGTCGTAGATTTTCAAATCCTTGTTATAGCCATTTGAGTAATACTTTATGCAATAACCATTATTGCCAGCGCCTCTTTTATTTTCGGTAAATTTATTATTGTTGATATGCATTCCCTCTTGAGCACCAATTTGCAGGGCCCCGGTCATCCAATCCCCTACCTGCCGCTTACAACAATTGGTAATCGTATTGTTATAAAATTTGTTTGATTTACACCAGGCTGATGGTTTGCCAGATGCCCCACCAACCTGACCATCGAAAGTAATGGCGCAATCATCAAAATCCTCAAATTGACAATCATGCACGCTCACGTTGCCTCGTCCTGCTATAAATATTGCACCATAAGCAGTAATGGAGTTTCCCGTAAACCTTAAATGTGAAATACTTTGATTTCCAATGGTGTTAACCACATCTGATGTTAGTCGGATTCCAAATGCCCAGTCGTTAGTTGTGGTTATGTTAATGACAGATGCATTTCCTGTCCCAAGCAGACTAACGCCAACAGGTAGTTTGCAAACCGCTGAAACAGTATGAGTTCCGGCATTAAAAAAAATAGTATCCCCTCCATTGGTTACTTTTGTCACACCATACATAAGGGTTGCCCAGGGATGCTCCCTGGAACCATCATTAGCATCACTGCCAGCCACATCAACATAATGAACATTAGACCCTAATTTAACGTCATTTTCAATTACAGTTGTAAATGAAACCTCATTCCCGTAAGCTGTACCTACGCTATTGGTTGCATAAGCCCTGACATAATACCTGGTTCCTGACGCCAGTCCGGTGATAATGCTGGAATAAACGCCCAAACCTACTCCATTGGATGTATGCGAACCTGATACGGTCGGGTTATGCAAGGTACTCCAACACGCTCCCGAGGCAGTAACCTCAGCTCCACCGTTGTTAGAAATGTTTCCACCTGTAGTAGCGCTATTTATTGTGATACTTGTTGCATCTACGGTGCTAAGGACTGCCACTGCAATTGTCTTACTCTCTTCTTTCTTGCAACTAGTGAATATTGCAATTCCGAATAGCAGACATAATAAAACTACATGATCTTTAATTATTTTCATTCGATCAAATTTGATTTTTTAATGGGAATATGGAATTATTAATCCTGGAAGAAATAATTAAACCAATATTTAGTCTGTTTCAAAAAATTCTTCTTTTTTAGTTAACCACTCAATTGACGAGACATAAAAAGTGCCACCACTAATGTGGTGGCACCTCATATTTTAGTAGATTATAACTTGATTCGCCTATTACTGAAGTAACCAAATTTTTGAGAATTCATTGTCGACAGCTGGAGATAAAGTAGATACACCCTTATCATAGGCAGTTTTATTCTGACCAGACTCCCCACCTGGATAACGATAACGATTGGGGAATGGGAAATTGACCAATAAACCATTGCTGAAAATATTTGGCAATTTAGTCCTGCGCAATTCAACATACGCCTCACTGGCAACCGTAAAGAGTGCAGTCCATTTCTGGGTAGCAATTTTTGCCAGTTTACCGGCATTGTCACCTGGCAGAGCGATTGCAGGCTGTGCTAAATAAGTAGCAATATCAGCATCTTTTACACCCCAACGTTTCATTGAATAGGTAATACCCTTCCTGTAGTAGGTATCTGCATTACCCGAGATCATGCCTTTAACTGCTGCCTCAGCAAGAATAAACTGAACCTCGTCTTTGTTCATAATCTGTGCACGTAACAATGCATGCGCATTTTGACGGAACAATTTAGAATATTCGGAAACTTTGAAGTTTCCATATAAACCTCCGGCAGACACATCGTAATGACCATTACCATTTTTGAAGTCGCCTTTCATTCCGGCAATAAATCCGACATAAGCTTTATCCTTGTCCAGAATATTTCCGGCAGCAACCTGTTCTGCAATTTTAGGGTTAGTCATATCAACATATTCCCAGGTAGACGTATAGGTAAATCCATTTGCATCGGTTGTAACAAATTTAACGCCATTATTAGCAGGATCACTGGTCCATGGTTTTTCGACAGGAGCAAACCAAACAGTAGCACGTGGATCATTTAACGATGTTAATTGATCGGCTAAGGTTTTGCATGGTTTTCTTCTTTCAAATTCACCATTGGTAGACCAGTTAAGTGGTCCACCGACCCATGAGTTTTGCTGAGTCGTTCCCACAAATGCCATGGAGGCATTTAAGTCGGCATCTTCTGTTAACAATGGTTGAGTAGCCAAAGCAGCAATTTTCGCACCATTATCTGACAATTTTGCTGAAGAATGCATCAACAGACGCAATCTCAATGAATTACAAAATTTCAGCCACTGAGTTTTATTACCTCCAAACATGAGGTCATAAGTAGGACTAATTACATCCAATGCGGATGCGGATGCAATATTTGAACTTGCAGTTTCAAGTTCTTTCAAGAGTCCGGGGTAGATATCCGATTGTTTGTCATAAACAGGATACAAGATTCCTTCGCGACCTTTCAAAGCCTCACTGTAATACACATCACCGTACATATCGGTCATGAACGAAAACAGCAGTACCCTAAAGGTAGTAAAGATACCGACGTGTACTTTTGAACCTCTTCCTTCTGCCAATTTAATGGAAGCATCTACAAATTTCAAGATATTCATGGCGCTGTACATATCATCCAGAGGACCTGCAAATGCGCTGTAGGTATTATCCCCACCCTGAAAATTACGCTCTGTAAATTGAACCGCACCTGGCAGTTTAGTACTGGCCCAACCCATATCCTGATAAAACAAAGTAGTCTTCTTGATAATTGAGGATAATAAGTATGGGTCATTCAACGACTCAACAGCATCCTTTTGCTGTTTTAAATCGTATTGACGTAAATCATCCTTGCTACAGGAAAAAGCTCCTATAAGAAAAATAATCACTAATACTTTGGTCAAATATGATTTCATATTATTTCTATTTTTATGTATTGAGAGTCAATTAAAAATCAAAAGAAAGTTTAAATCCGAGTGATCTTACCGGAGGCAAAGTTGCTCTCAGGATACCCTGATTTTGACCTACTCCTGAGAATGCAGATTCAGGATCTTCATTACGCCCTGAAGCATTCCACTGAAATACATTTCTTCCAATCAATGACACGTTCACATTGTTAACGTGCAATGCGCTTGTGGCAGATTTAGGTAAATTGTAAGAAAGAGAAACTTCCCTTAATTTGAAGTTCGTAGCATCAAAGGCTCTCGTTGAGGTAAAATTCCAGATTACATCTCCAAAAGCATCAGTTGGAATATCGTAATAGGTATTGTTTGGATCAGCGCCGTTTACAATGTAATCAGCATCGGTTGGTATGGTACCAGCCGGCAAATTAGGATTGACAAAAACACCCTTTGCATATCCAGCATCATGAAGATCTGAATGATTACCATCATTGTAAGCATTCACTGAGGCATATTTACTTGCGCCAATAGCAGGCCATGCATGTCCGCCTGTAGCTTCATCACGACCACCGCTCCATCTTGGGTTGTCAGGACCTGAACTTACTGATTCAAAGGAAGCGCCGTTGGAGTCCTGATATTGCCTGTTTACTGAAACATATTTACCGCCTTTGCGCAAACTACCAACGAGATTCAGAGAAAAGCTTTTGTAGCGGATGGTTGTGTTGATACCAATAATATAATCAGGATTAAAGTTTGCGATCTGTTCGCGATCTTTCTCATCGGCTGACCTCTGAATTTTTCCTTTATTGCTCAGCAGATATTGTCCCTTATATATACCTTCTTTCACTTTCAAGCTTGGATTTTCTTCATATATATTTCCGATTTCCTCGCCTTCGGCAATCTTCACTTTCGCCTTTCCATCATAGTTACCAAATATATAGCCTGCCGGAGCAAATTTTTCAGATAATCTGATAATTGTAGCTTTATAATGGGTAAAGTTTCCGGTAATATCCCAGTTCCAGTCTTTTGTGCGGACAGGACTTACCGTAAGACCCCACTCATAACCTTTGTTGCGGACATCACCCACGTTTGTTGTCATATTGGTAAAACCAGTCCCTTGAACCAATGGAATTCCACCAAGCTGATTGTTCTGGTCTTTGATGAAATAGGTGAAATCGAAGGCTAACTTTTTATTCAACATCCAAACATCCAAACCAATTTCCTTGGTCACCGATGTCATAGGTTTAATATTAGGATCAACCAATGAAGCATTTATATTCGCAGTTTTTACACTCCCTGACCAGTCTGGTGACTCAAATGTATAAGTATCTACAGATCTTTGTTTAACCAAACCATTACCAACGTTGGCCAAGCCTAAACGAGCCTTTACCAGGTTAAATGCTTCGGGTAACTTAAAGGTTTCTGAAGCAACCCATGAGAGTGAAACAGAAGGATAGAAATAATTAATTTTTTCTTCTTTCAGGTTTCCGATCCAGTCGTTACGACCGGTAACGCCAACAAATACCTGCTTGTCCCAGCCAATATCGGCAGTTCCATAAGCACTTATCGATGGGCCTGTTCCCCATCCATAATTTGCAGTCAACCTTCCGGGGAAAACATTGGCAATGGTAAACAATCCAGGGACAGAAAGTGCCCCGGCGCTTACATAATAACCGTTAGAAGTTCCGTAGGCATAGTTTACACCACCAGATACAGAGATATCAAATTTATTAACTGTTTTGTTATAGGTCAGGATAGCGTCAGAGTTAATGGATAAACTGTTCGATTCGTTAACCATAAATGCACCATCCCCGGAGGCTGGTCTGTTTGCCAGGTTTGTTGTACCAAAGGATTGGCGATATTCATAATTTTCCTGAATATTATCCATCCCTGAACGGAGTAAAAGAGCAAACTGGTCATTAAATTTCCAGTCCATTTGCAATTTTCCAAAGAAATTGTTACGGGAGAAGATGTTAATTCTTTCGTAGGTCACCCACCAGGGATTCGCGGCTTTGACATTAACACCCCCAGGCTGCATAATCATACCATTCTCTAAAACACCATTAAAACCTGTTAACCAATAATCCTTCATGTCAGAGAGAGGCTGCATGTTTGAGGGCATATTATACATAAGACCGTTAAGAATACCAGAGCCACCAGCAACATTGGCCTTGTTAGGTGAATGTGTACGGGTATAATTCGCATTAGCTGATATTTTTATCTTATCGTTCAATTTATATTCCGAAGCCATGGTAGCCGACCACTGATTAGTTTTTGTATTTGGCATCACACCATTGTTCTCCATTTTTCCTAACGAAAAACGAAACGAACCCTTCTCATAATTACCATTAACATTCACATTGGAGGTAACTGTACTACCATTTTGAAGATATGCATCAAGCCTGTTTTCATTGGCCGCATACATGGGCTTTGTTTCAAATGCCTGAGTCTTCACGTTCCAAAAATTTTCGGTACGAGAGCCATCCAATCTTGGACCCCACTGGTCAGTCGTATCCCAAGCCCAATCATCTCCACGACCGCCTTGTCCATAAAGTTGTTGTTGCTCCAACATCATGTATGGAGAATCAACTGTCACAGCTGTAGTGAAAGAGACACCTAGTCCCTTTTTACCACCTTTTCCGGATTTTGTGGTGATCATGATTACACCATTACCACCGGCAGAACCATACAATGCGCCTGCACTACCACCTTTAAGAACGGTAACAGTTTCAATGTCTTCAGGACTCAGTTGAGACAGGATGTTACCAAAGTCGACACCGTTAATCGCGGATACACCTTGATTACCAACGGGAATACCATCAATAACATACAAAGGCTGTCCTTTAAGAGAGACGTTACCATCGCCAACAGAGGGCATTGCGGTAGTACCGCGGATGTTCACCAGGACGGACGAAGTAGGATCACTACTTAAGCTCACCAGGTTCACACCACTTACTTTACCATCCAATGATTTCAGCACGTTGGCATTTCCACCTTTGACAAGATCATCGGATTTTACAGCACTGACGGAATAAGCCAGCGATTTTTTTGCCCTGGTAATACCCATCGCCGTAACAACAACTTCTTCAACACCCACAGTGGAGGTTTTAAGTTGAATGTTGATGGTTTTATTTGCCCCAACAGCCACTTCCGAGTTTGTCATCCCAACGAATGAGACTACCAATCTGGCGTTGGCAGGGACCGAAAGGTTGTATTTTCCATTGACGTCTGTTATGACACCATGTGTTGTACCTTTCACAACAACACTTGCACCGGGCAGCGGGGACCCGGTATCATCAGTTACCGTACCGGTAATCGCGTTTTGCGCCATCACACTGTTTACGAACAGCACAAAAAGGCACATCAGAAAAATTCTAATGATTTTTTTAGACATGTGACGTTAAATAATTAGTTAATAGATGTTAATTGCAGCACAAATGTAAAACTTTTATTTACATTTTTTAATCAGTTATAATTACAATATTTCATCAATTCACTGTTTTCTGGAAAAAAGTGAATTTTTCACCGCAAACTGTTAAAAACTAATTATAAAAAATAATTAATACCTGCCTTTTTTAGGACGAGGTCGAGGTTTTCTGACAACTGAATTGAGTTTTGGTGACTCATAATAGTGCTCTCCAGCCTATTTTCATTCAAACAGTTCATAACTTCCATGGCTTCCAACTTCAATCCGCAGGAAGTTTCATTCCATTGTAAAGTTCGTATATCTTCACCCGGAAGGAGAATTTCCAGAGACTGATTGAGCGCGCTGGACCTTCTCAACCGAAGCGCCCCCTTTTCACAAAAAATATCCGTGCCCACACCAACTGCAGCCAGAAAAGAGGCGAAAAGCGCTGCAGTTTTTCCGCCGTCAAACTGCATGGAAACAGAAACCGACTGATCAATCTTTTGGGGTGTGAGATCAGAGAAGGCTTCGACTTTTAATGGTTGACCAAGGAACCACAAGGCATCAAAAAGTGGATACAAACCAATATCCAGCATTGCACCCCCACCGAGTGCCGGATTGAAAAGCCTTCCATTCGAATCATAGGGTGATTTGTTGAAACCGAACCAGCCATTCAGGTGCTTTATCTCCCCCATCAGACCAGAATCGAGGATTTTACGGGCTTCACGGTAGGAGGGTTGGTGAGGTGTCATAAAGGCTTCCATCAGGAATACCCTTTCCTGTCTGGCGGTCTCAATCATTTCTGATACATCGGACAAATTGAGCGCAAAGGCTTTCTCACAAAGGACGGCTTTTTTGTGTTTCAGGCACAATTTTGTATGAGTTGCATGAAAGGCATGGGGTGAAGCAATGTATACAATATCAATATCAGGATCCGCGACAAGCTCTTCATAAGAACCATAACATCGTTCAATTTGCCAGGTAGCTGCAAATTCCTTTGCTCGGATCAAATCTCTCGATCCGACAGCCAATACTTTTGCGGATTGAATTCCCTGCAGTTCCGCAACAAATTTTGAGGCAATGTTTCCGGGAGCAAGAATGCCCCAGTTGTAGGTTCGTGTCATGACTATTTTGGATGAAAGTGACTAGAGTGAACTAAAGTGACTAAAGTTAATAAAGTTAGGACTCCAAACAAAAATGACCAGAGTATCAAAGTACTCTAGTCACTTTAGTTCCCTCTAGTCACTTTAGTCACTACTTTAAAGAGGACTGCTCAAATGGCTTCGGCTTGAAGAAGTTTAAGAGAAATGATTTAACAGTTTCAGTTGGGGTTGGAGGCCGTGCCTGACTTTTGAGAATAAATTTTTCAGCAATACTGGATTTTTGAACCTCTTTGATAAGCTCTTCTCTCTTTTGAGAAATTACAGAATCGGTTTTCGGCGACCAAAAATTCAGGCTAACCAGCTTTTCATAAACGCTTTTATGCTGTGCCAGCAGCCATTCATAAACATTTTGTTCGGAGTAGACATGGTGGATATCGTGCCCCTCTCCTTTCAATACAGAGAATTTAGGCCTTGATCCAATCTCCTGCATGGCTTCTACCATCTCCTCCGACCTGTTCAATCTCACCCTTCTGTCTTTTTCACCATGGAAAACCCAGGTAGGCAAATCTTTGATGGCCTCAGCCATACCTGGTCTGCCACCCCCGCACAAAGGCATGATGGCTGCAAAATATTGTGGATACCTGGAGGCTAGGTTCCAGGTTCCAAAACCACCCAAACTCATTCCTGTCAAGTATACTCGGGATGGATCAACGTGGTATTTTGCCAGTATTTCTGAATAAAACGATTCGAACCAGTCGCCATAAACCCAGTTCCGGTTCGAAGGGCATTGAGGTGAAATAACAATGGCATCCACCTGCATGCCACGATCCAGGTAGAATGGGGGTCCATATTTTTTCAATCGGTCAAGATTGCTGCCTTTACAAGAACTACCGTGAAGGTAAATTATTAAAGGCCACTCTTTTCCTATAGATTCTTTATAGCCATTTGGCAGATAAGCCAAATAGGGATATGTCTTTGATTTTTCCTTTTTCTGTTGTGGGTTTGCTCCATAAGCGTTCCCTTCGAGAAGAAGTAAACACCCCAGAACCAAAGTCAACAATTTACCAACCATGCTTTCTATTTTAATTACAAAATCAAAACAAAAGTAATTATTCTGCTTAAAAAATCAGGAAGTAAACATTTTTTAACGTTTACATCAGTCCTTTCCCTGCCAGAAGCGCCTTCATTTCACTTTGTACTTCCAAAGCTGCTTCACCTGCCTTTTCCGCAAAGTCTGCACCTCCCGATGCATACAATATAGCACGGGAAGAGTTCACAAGAAGTCCGCACTGGTCGTTCATTCCATATTTAGCAACCTCACTCAAACTGCCACCTTGCGCACCAACTCCAGGCACCAGCAAAAAGTGGTCAGGAACGATCTTTCTGATTCCTTCAAGTTCTTCAGCTTTGGTGGCGCCGACCACATACATCATCTGCTCAGAATCAGCCCATTTTTGGGATTTGCGTAAAACCGTCTCAAAAAGCTTTTCCCCATTGGGGTTTACCTCAAACTGAAAATCGTAGGCGCCTTTGTTGGAGGTAAGGGCCAGCAGGATTACCCATTTGTCCTGATAACCCAAAAACGGCGTTACCGAATCCTCGCCCATGTAAGGGGCAATGGTGACCGCATCAAATTGATAGGTTTCAAAAAATGTTTTGGCGTACATGGCTGAGGTGTTTCCAATATCCCCGCGTTTGGCATCCGCGATGATGAAAATTTCAGGGTATTTTTCGCGAATGTAATGGACGGTTTTATCCAGGCTGTTCCAACCATCCATTCCCATAGATTCGTAGAAGGCCAGATTTGGTTTGTATGCCACTGAATATGCAGCTGTTGCATCAATAATCTTCTGGTTAAAGTAGAAGATCGGATCAGATGTATCCAATAAAAACCGAGGTATCTTCTGAATATCGGAATCCAATCCGACACAGAGGAATGACTGTTTCTTTTTGATCTGTTCGAAAAGCTGGGTCTTGTTCATGATGTGATGATGTGATGATGTGCTAATGTGATGATGTGATGATGTGCTGATGTGCTAATGTGATGATGATAAGAATGTTCAATTAAAAATGTCTCATGTCTTATATCTCATAACTTATATCTCATAACTTATATCTCATAACTTATATCTCATAACTTATATCTCATAACTTATAGTTCAGTTTCTTTCAAACGTTCTACGTTTTCTTCGTACCGTAACTTCTCGATGATTTCACCGATATCGCCATCCATGACAGATGGTAAATTGTAGAGTGTTAGTCCGATACGGTGGTCTGTGACCCTTCCCTGCGGATAGTTGTACGTTCTGATCTTTGCCGAACGGTCGCCTGTCGAAACCATGGTTTTACGTTTAGAGGCGATCTCGTCCAGGTATTTCTGGTGTTCCATGTTGTAGATCCGGGTACGAAGTTCCGACATGGCCTTCGCCAGGTTCTTGATCTGCGATTTTTCATCCTGACAGGTTACGACAATCCCGGTAGGAATGTGTGTCAACCGGATGGCTGAGTAGGTAGTATTGACACTCTGGCCGCCTGGCCCTGAGGAACAGTAGGTATCTTTGCGGATATCCGTTTCCCTCAGATCAATATCAAACTCCTCAGCTTCAGGCAATACAGCAACAGTGGACGCCGAAGTATGGATGCGACCCTGCGTTTCGGTCTGGGGTACCCGTTGGACACGATGCACTCCGGATTCGTATTTCAGGATTCCATATACATCTTTCCCGGTTACCTTTGCAACCAACTCTTTGTAACCGCCTGATGTTCCTTCCGAAGTATTGGTCACTTCGAGTTTCCAGCCCATCCGATCACAGAATTTGGAATACATCCTGAAAAGGTCGCCGGCAAAGATGGCGGCTTCATCACCGCCTGTTCCACCCCGTATTTCAAGAATGGCATTTTTACTATCCTCCGGATCCGCCGGTACAAGCAATAGTTTGATCTCATCTTCGAAGGCTGTTATCTTCTTGGACCCCTCTTCCATCTCTTCACGAGCCATTTCGCGTAGATCTTCATCGGTCTCATTTTCAAGAATCTCCCTGGCATCCGCAATATTCTGTAAATAATTTCTGTATCGGGTAAAGGATTGCACCAAAGCGTCAAGTTGTTTGTATTCCTGATTGAGCTTGACATAACGCTTCATATCCTTCATGATATCCGGATCCGATATCTGCTGGCTTACTTCATCAAAACGTATTTTGATGCCTTCGTATTTTTCGAGTAGTGAATTATCTGACATGCTGTAAATTGAGTGTTGAATTTGTGAGAAAAAGAAAAAAGTGACTAAAGTGAACTAACGTGACTAGAGTGACTAAAGTTAGGGTAGCTAATATTCGAAGGTTCCGAAAGGACTTTCGATGGTCACCTTTTTACCTGTAAATGGCTCTACACGGCCAATGATCTGAGCGTCAATGCCAAACGATTTTGAAATAGAGATAATCTCTCCGGCTGCCGCAGCATCCGCATAGATTTCAAAGCGATGTCCCATGTTAAAGACCTTGTACATCTCGTGCCAGTCAGTTCCGCTTTGTTGCTGGATCACCCTGAAAAGTTCCGGAATGTCGAAAAGCTGGTCTTTGATCACATGTACATCCTCCACAAAATGAAGCACTTTGGTCTGTGCACCTCCCGAACAATGAATCATTCCATAAATATTATTACGACAACTGTCCAACACCCTTTTGACTACCGGGGCATAAGTACGGGTTGGGGAGAGCACCATTTTTCCGGCATCCATACCAATGGGATCAATCATATCGGTCAGACGGAGGCCTCCCGAATAGACAAGCTCATCAGGCACCGATGCATCAAAACTTTCGGGATATTTCGCCGCGAGATATTTGGAAAAAACATCATGCCGCGCGGAGGTAAGGCCATTGCTGCCCATTCCACCATTATACGAAGTTTCATAACTGGCCTGTCCGAACGAGGCCAGGCCAATGATTACATTTCCCTGACGAATGGCATCTGCCGAGATAACATCCGATCTTTTCATGCGGCAGGTAACGGTTGAATCAACGATGATCGTCCTGACCAGATCACCCACATCGGCAGTTTCGCCGCCGGTGGGATAGATGGAAATACCCAGGTTGCGCATTTCGGCGCAAAACTCTTCAGTACCTTGAATAATGGCGGAAATAACTTCTCCCGGGATCAACTGTTTGTTACGACCGATGGTTGAAGAGAGCAGGATATTTTCAATTGCGCCAACGCAGATTAAATCATCCAGGTTCATCACGATGGCATCCTGGGCAATGCCTTTCCAAACCGAAAGATCACCGGTTTCTTTCCAATACATATAAGCCAAAGCAGATTTTGTCCCGGCACCATCGGCATGCATCACATTACAAAAAAGCGGATCATTGCCCAGTATATCGGGGACGATTTTACAAAATGCTTTGGGGAACAGACCTTTATCAATATTTTTGATAGCATTGTGCACATCCTCTTTGGATGCAGAAACCCCCCTGCGAATGTATCTTTGGTTGCTCTCCATAACGGTGGCAAAAATAGCAACTTTTTCCCAACAGAGAACAAGACAAAAAGGATAAAGGATAAAGTAAAAAGGATAAAGTGAGCCCCGTGCAATTAATTTAGAGTGGCCTGGGCTTAATGCTTTCCCGAATCGCAGCGACTCATGATAAAAGCGTTCTTCCCTTTATCCTTTTTACTTTATCCTTTATCCTTTTCCCGTATCCTTTATCCTTTTTATTCCTTGTACTTTTCCCTGTACTCTGAGGAGGTAACCTTGAATTCGGTTCGACGGTTCAGCTGGTGGCATATTTCCCGCTCTTCCTCTTTTTTAAGTGCTTCGATAAACTGGCAACCGAGAACTTCTCCTTTTTTCAGAAACGGATATGCTTTGACCATACCGGCTTCAACTGATTTAGGAACCTTTTCCCCATAACCTTTGGCCGTAAGCCTTTCCTGTTGAATATCTCTGGAAATAAGGTAATCCACAACCGATTGGGCCCTTTTTTGTGACAGGATGAGGTTATCTGCATCATTGCCCCGGCAATCGGTGTGGGCCATCAATTCGATTGTAACGGTGGGGTTCTCTTTCAAAAGGTTTACAAGGGTATCCAGGGATGCAACAGACTCAGGTAAAAGATCCCACTTGCCCAATTCATAAAAAATATTATCAATTTTAATCGGCTGATCTACTGGCACTAATTCCATCCTAACAGAAAATGCCTTACCCTGGTCCATTCCAACAGTAGAGATCGTAGCCTTGGCATTCAAGAATCCCTTTTTAAAAGCGGTAATCAGGTATTCAACACCAGGTTTAAGCTGAAAGCGGAAAGAGGCATTATCTGCTTTCAGCCGCAACTGTGTTCCATCCGTACCAATCAGGCGTACCGATGCCCCTTCCACCTGAACGCCTGTCACCTTGTTGTACAACCCTCCTTCCACACCATAACTTTTGGGTGGCAGAATAAAGGAATAGATATCATCCCCACGGCTTCCTTCACGGTAACTTGTAAAAAGTCCCTTTTCTTCACCTGGATAGAAAGAGATGGCAAAATCATCCCCGGTCGAATTGATGGGAACACCCATATTCTCAACTTTCCATCCATTCTTATCCTGTGGTGTTGCCTTGAAAATATCCAGTCCACCTAAACCAACATGAGAATCTGAAGAGAAGTACAGTTCCCCGTTATCACGGATAAAAGGGAATATTTCATTTCCTGCCGTATTGATCTGTGGACCAAGATTTTTGGCTTCGCCCCACTTGCCCTCTCCTACCTTTTCTGCCATCCAGATATCATTGCCACCGAATCCTCCAGGTCTATTGGAGACAAAATAGATTTTGCTCCCATCACGCGACACGGAAGGATGCGCAGCAAGCAGACTATCACTGCCGATTGAGAGTTTTACAGGTCGGCTCCAGCTTCCGCCTACCAGTGTTGATTCAAAAATTCCAACCTTTGCATCTACCCCTTTCTCTGAAATGGAACGGGTAAAGTATATGGTATTTCCACTTTTGTCGAATGCGGGAGCACCTTCATCATCGATGGTATTGATCATCATCGATTCATCAATCCGCTTTGGAAGGTCCCACTTTTTTTGCTCCGCATTGTACACCGCGCGATAGATATCAGCATTAAACTCACCTGTAACCGGATTCTTCTTTTTTCCTGTAGCATCGTCCCTGGCTGAGGAAAAAGCAAGTTCCGTTTCGATCAATCCCGGATAAACAGCCCCATAATCAGAAAAACGCGAATTGATCCCCTTCAGGTTCTCAATTTTGTAGAGCGTCTGTCCGCTTATCAATTCCTTGCTCGAATTGCAGGAAATTATTCCATTCAGCGCACGTTCATCTTTTGGAAGATGCCGGAGGAATTTCCGGTAGTTTTTGATGGCTTCGTCATACTTACCATTAGACCTGAGTACCTCGGCATACCTTAACAGGATGGTCGCATCGGAAGGATCTTTATAAATGGCGCTCTTGAAATAGCTTTCAGCCTGACGGTACTGCCCAATCTTGTAGAATGCCTCTGCAATTTTAAGCTGGATGGCAGCCTTGTTCTCCCTTCCTTTGGTTTTGGTATAAATTTTCCGGTAGGCAGCAATACTCTTGAAATATTCACCGTTGTCGAAGGCAGTTGCAGCCAATCTGGACTGATGGGAAACAGTGCATCCTTCACTCAAAATGAGCAGGAAAATAATGGCAAAAATGGATCCTAGCGCACGGATCATCTTAATAGTTTTTAATCGGTTCAAACCGGGTGAAAGGTTCTTCAATTGAATATTTCTGTGCTATCAGCAAGAATATCGGACAAATATAGGGTAAATGGAAGAAAATTCTTTGGGAAAGAGGTATCTTTGCAAAAACAAAAAAACAAAATATGTCACAAGCAGAGATTCATACAGCAAAGGGCGTCATGAAAGTAAATTTCTACGATGAAGACGCTCCGGGAACAGTTGCAAACTTCGTTAAATTGTCCAAAGAGGGATTTTATGACGGACTTACTTTTCACCGGGTTATTCCTGATTTTGTTATCCAGGGTGGTTGTCCAAAAGGTACAGGGGCTGGCGGACCTGGATATACCATCAAATGTGAATTGGATGGTGAGAACCAATACCACGATCGTGGTGTTTTGTCGATGGCTCATGCCGGCAGAAACACAGGCGGATCACAATTCTTTATCTGCCACAGCAGAAGCAATACCAAGCACCTCGACCGCAACCATACTTGTTTCGGTAAGGTTTATGAAGGTGTTGAAGTGATTGACGCCATCCGTCAGGGAGATAAGATTGAGAAGATTGTGATCATCGAAGCATAAGCCAATTTTGGAATTTCGATTTTGGATTTTGGAATAACGCATCGATATAGGAGGCTGAAGGAGAATTGCAACTTTCAGCCTCTTTGTATTTTAAAGGCTGGAGACTTCAGGATGATGGAACTTATATTTCGGCTTATTCCCGGAATATGGCTGTAAGGCAAAAGGCAAGATAATCAATCGTTTCACCATCTCCTATTTTAATTCGGATTTTAAATATTCCCACTCCTTCCCTCTGCTATCTTTCAGGAAGGATTTATATCTTTTGTCGAGTTCCTTATCCAAGGTTAGGCCTGGTTTGACAGAGTTATCTTTCTTAATTTCTATAAAATCATCTAATGGTGCATCAAAATCATCATGCATGACCATTAATCCTTTTGCACATCCAAATTTTCGCTCTTTGACCTTGCTCTTTTCCTTTTGTTTAGTTTTTAAAAATTCAACAAAAGTATCAACCTCCTTAATCATAGCAGGTGGTAAAGCATTAATCTTTGTATATAACATTGAAGCTGTCATCGTTCTTTATCTTTTTGCAAAGATACTACCCCCGCTCCCGCGCGATTGCATCGCGTGGTATTCCACTCTACCAAATAACAATAACATTGTCCACAGACCTTTCTCTCCGGCATAATCCGCACCGACGGGGGGAATAACCTTCATTCAACCACGCGATGCAATCGCGCGGGAGCGAGGGATTTAAGGAGCCACTTATGCCTGAAATAAGTTTAACCAACTTTGTTCCAAACTGCTGTCGGGTGCAGTGTTTTTTTCGTTTTCAGAAAATCCTTTATTTGATCCAGGGTCATATCTTTCATTTCAAGGCTCAAATTGTCCCTTATCTCTCTCAAATCTTCAAGAAGGGTTTTGTTCGATCTTATTTTATCCTTAGTCTTCATATTCTAAAATTTCCCTTGGTGTTCTAATTTCTAAAATTTTGTGCCCTAATTTATAGTTTACCGAGTTATAACCTCTAATTCTGTGCATGTTGACAATGTGTTTAAAGTTCCAACTAACCAGAATATCCGCATTATGCAGAGTGGCCAGTGCAATATGAATGCAGTCAGACTGACTGGTCTTTCCAACAACATTTTCTTCAATATATTGACCCGCAAGTTCTAATGCCTGATCTGAAATATCAATAAATTCAATCATTGATTCGGGCAAATCTCCAGCCAATTGCTTCACTCTTTCAGGCGCTGGCTGTAGCTCAATGTCAGTTAAACGAGAAAAAATAATCCTAAATTCTCCCTCTCTGATCTTATCAAATAGTATCTTAGTCCATAATTCAAATTCCGGTTCAAAGTAACCTCCAAAAACAGAAGTATCCAGATAAATCCTTTCCATGACCTTCCACAATTAATCCATTCTTCAATTCATACTATAAAAGTAATGCATTAATTGCAATATCCCGGAATTATTGGATCCATTTATTTCGAATGGTCTCCTAACCGTAATTTAAAATACTCCCCTGCTGGCGAAGCATTTGTAAGAGTACTGATTGCAAATCAGCACCAACAGGGTCATCGGAATTATGGAACTTGTAGGTGCGGCTCATTCCCGGTGTATTGCTGTTGTGCAAACAGGTCTTTGGGGCAATTGTACGGGCACGGATTGCAAATCCGAGCCAGCAGGTGTGCATCTTTAATTAATTGGCTTCATAATCATTGAAAAATATGAACTCGTCAATGATAGGATAGTTTCCTGTATTTTTCATTCTATGTTCAAGTTGGTACTTCATATATATGTCGTAATCTGAAATTCTACTCCAAGGATTTGGGTTTCTCACGCCAAACATTCCTTTTAGAACATTATTGTCGATTGGTATGTGATAATATTTTGAGTTTAAATCAATCCCTTTAATTCTTTTGTTTCCAAAAAGTAACCAATACTTTAAAGTCATATTTATCCACTTTTGTGTTTGTCCAAATGACAGTTCGTCCCAAATCAACTTTAGACCTTTGCACCACGCTTTATGTTGATTGTCAAATTCTTCTTGACTGGTTAATTGTCTTTCTAATATTGTTTTCAATTCAACCAATATATATTTTTCGGCTTTCTGTTTTAAATCTGTTCGACTTTCATCTTTAATTTTAAGTGTTCTGCTGAAGTCCAAAAACGCTCTTCTAATTCCGGCAAGTTCAAATCCATTTCTAATGTTGAAATAGAGTTTTATATAAAATTTCTCTCTTAAATTGTCACTTAATCTTGAGTTCATTTGTAAATGTTTTGGGTGGTTCTTTAAAATTACGATATATTTTTAACTGAACTCTTTGAGGTTTTAATGGTTAAAATTATCTTATGAGTACATCATACGAACTTGATGGTGTGTATATATGATATTCATTTCTTTTTATCTAAAGAATCCTTTAAGTTCCATAATTCTTTTTGCTTCTAATTATCAATCAGCTACATGTTTCATATATCTGATATCAGGTTTAAAAAGGGGATTCTCCCATTTAACAATTCGCACACTTATTTTCTCATCTCCCATAACATTAATTACAGCATATTTAACAGTGTATTTGCCCTTTGCCTCGGACTTTATTGTTTCTTTAATTTTCCCTCTAATTTTCTCAATTATGTCATTATTTGGTAGATACTCAATGAAATCGAAAGTTCCATCCCTTTTAATTTGAATTGTTGAAATTCCTTTATTATAATCGATATAAATATTTTCAATTTTTGCTTCTGTTTCTACATTATATCCATCAATTTTTAATATTGAGAATCTGATTTTACTTTTATTAAACGTAAGCATTCGGCCTACTACATATAACCTTTTTTCAAAATGCGGAGCAGCTTTACTTTTCGATCGGCTTCCAGTTGATGGGCAAAAGTTCTTCGATTCTTTTTGCGGAGTGATCCGGCAGACGGTTCAAAACATCGGTTAGCCACTCAAGGGGGTTAACCCCTGCCAGTTTGCAACAACCCATGAGGGTATAAATGATGGCAGTTCTTTCTGATGATTCGTTGTTGCCGCAAAACAAATAATTTTTTCTACCCAGAGCCAGGGGGCGCACGCCATTTTCTGCATCGTTGTTGTCAATCTTATACCTTCCGTCAAGCACATATCTTGCCAGTCGGGGATAAATATTATAGGTGTATGCGATTGCTTTCCCGATAAGGCTTTTTGGTAACACCTGAGTGATGTTTTCAAGCAACCATTTCTCAAAATCCCTGATGATGGGATATGATTTTTCCTCCCTGATTTCTTTGATCTGACTGAAAGTCAATCCTGCTTCCTTTGATTCACGTTCAATGGCATACATCTCCCTTATATATTTTAATGCCAGTGTTGCCCGCTGTGGATCATTATCCAGGGCTTGCTCAAACTTGCGTCTGGCATGGGCCCAGCAACCCAGTAGCAGGACACCCTTTTTTGTCTCATAAATATTGTATGCACCATAAGCATCACTTTGTACGGCACCCTGAAACGAGTGTAATAATTCTACCACCACCCTCTGGGCGCGACTGCCTTTGTCGTAGTGAAAGAACAGCATATTGAGCATCGGGCTTCGAACAATCCAATGGTACCCCTTTCGGGTAGCTCCGGGATGATCCCGGTCCAAAACCGGGATGGTACTTTCATCCACCATAATGTAATCACTCTGGGTGACCTGCTTTTTTGCCAGGTAGTACAATGGTCTTATTTGATCGATTGAATTGGCAGACCAGTCATTTACTGTTGAAGCCGGCAGGCTGATCTGTTGCCGCTTAAAAATCTCCAGTATGCGGTGAAACGGGATGTGGTCTACAAATTTGCTGACCAATATATAGGCAAGCAGTGATGCCCCGGCATTTGATCTTGGCAGGATCTGGGTTGGAAGATCCGCGATTTGGATGCCCTCGCCCTTGGGAAGTGCATATTTTGGACGGATAATACGTTTTACAAATACTTCGCCTGGCAGGTATTCCAATTTTTCTGTAACCTCTTCTCCTATACGCACAGCTCCTTGCGGGATATTCTCCGGTTCGATGACAACCTCTTCGCGACGAATAGAATCAGGGATGGCAGTGCGCACAGGCTTCCTGTTGTTTTCCTTATTGCGGGTATAGGTGATCTCGATTTTTTCGGCCTCAACTTCTATGGTAGTTTCTTCGGGAATACATTCCTGCCCGTCAAAGGCCAGGGATAGCTGGGAGGGGTCTTCCGGCACGAACCGTTCGCTGCTGCGCCCAAACATCCTGCGGCGCAGGGCTATCAGCTCATTTGAGAGCTTTTCAACTGTTGTGCCGAGCTTTTCGATAGTTTGGTCACGCTCGTTGATTTGCCGCTCTAACCGCTCAATTTTCTGTTCCGGCGTCTCGTTTTTAAGTGCTAATCCCTTTGCTTTCATGTTTTGAAGATACATAAAATCAGTGAATTAGCCAAATATTTTATTCGAAAAAGACCACTTTTTTGATCTTTTTTACCAAAAAACACTGGATTTTCAGGTTAAAAACTGTATACTTTTTACTGTCTGTTTTTCTTAAGTCCTGCCTTACGGGCACTGGATCAAACCGCTTGCGCTGAACCAAGTTCTTCATCGAAAGCCCCTGGATCATCATCACCAGTTCGGACCATTTCATCTGGAAAGTATTTTGTTCCCGGTCAAATACAGGCCGCTCAAAACAACCTGATTCCAGCCGTTTGTGATAAATCACCAATCCGCCGCTCTCCCAGTGAAGGAGTTTGATGGTGTTGCGCGGACCGTTGACAAAGATAAAGACTTCACCACTCAGGGGATCACGGCCCATCTGGGTACGTACCAAACCGCAAAGCGTATCAAATCCTTTTCTCATGTCGGTCGCCCCGGTGCACAAATAATATTGAAGGTTATCCGAGAGGGAAAACATACCTCAAAGAATGGTGACCAACTGGCGGATCAAATTCAGTTCAAAACCTGCATGGACACAGAGGCGTACCCCATTGGGATAAGTAAGTTCAATAACCTCCTGCCTTGAAACCGAAAATTGTTTTGGTTTCTCAATGCTTACCGGTATGATCTTTGGAACTTCTGCAATTTTACGCAACCGCTGGTGCCAATAATAATAGGTGGCCAATTTGAGTTTCTCTTTTCTGCAAAAGTCTTGTACGCTGAGTCCGCTTGATTTCTGGTGCTCGAGCATGGCTGCTGCCCCAGTCAATGTTATTCGTCCTTTCATCTCTATGGGTTTTTTCCAAAAGTAGAGAGCCGAAGATGAACTGGCAATATGTAGTAGGCCGAATGCTTACTATTAAACAATGAATATCCTAAATCATCACCTGATACAAACTTTATTTCATCATTTAATGTAATATCATTACTTGTTCCTGCAACAATAACATTGCCATATGTTCGACTTGGACGGCTGTTATCTTTTAATCTGTATATAACACTATAAGTACTTTTAACTCGATAAGATTTTTTTTTGCCATTTTCAAGAGTGAAATAATCTGGAAAATTATTCCGATTATAATTTCCATTACCTGATGGCTCAAAATAATCTTTTATATTTTGTTTAACACATTCTACTACTGAGTTATAGGATATTGGGGCATAAGATTTTAAATCATAAACCTTAGAAGTAATTTCTTGCCTTTTTTGTTCTTCTTTTTCTTGATCGAGTTTTAGTTTATTAGTTGCTTGTATATCTTCCTTTCTGTTTTTTGCAATTGCATTCCTTAAATTCAATGGAATCTTATTCATATCTGCATTTCTGTATTCGATTGTTGCCTGCCCATTCTTTGCTAAATAGATTTCTGATGAATGACTGTAATTATCATCGTAGTATAAATTTCCAATCTTTTTCCCTTTGTACAATTTGTCATAAGCCTCAACCAATTTTTCCTTAGATACATTTTCAAATTGTGTGAGAATAACTGCCAATTTCCCATTCTCCATGATGTAATGCATACAAAAATCAACCTGCATCATTAAATCTAACATCATCTGATTTTCACGACAGGCAATTACATCAACAATTTGACCGTTCTTATATGTTATATCCCAGCTTGCTCTTACGTCAGAAAATCTGCCATTAGAGTCTGGTTTATTATGGTCTTTTGTTGCCCATTCAATTCTGTCTTTTATATATTCTGCATTTTGCCCTATTTCAATAGTTTGCGATTTGATTTGGCCGTAACCAAAAACCAAAATAGATAAAATAAAAGATTTGTACACATTCATAATGGTATGGTTTTTAAGTTATTGTTCGTTGTGTGCAGTTTATTTATTACTTTTTTGAATCTCATTATTTACTTCTGCAAGTAATTTGGCAAACCATTCTTTATCCTTTGCTGCATTAGTTAATATTTTTTTCCAGACTGATATTGGTTCAGTAATAGTTGTTTGGCTACCCCAATTAAGTTTTTCATCTGGTTTCCGATAATAACCAATCCTTAGCCAAAGAGGTTCCTTCTCTCCTTCAAATTCTATTAAATCTACCACATCCCAATATGGGACGGTGCCAGTTTCATTTGTACTAGGAATGATTGCCCGATCTTTAAGAATTCCGTTTTTATCCCCTTCTTCTCCGGGATATTTAAATGAAACCTTTGAACCAATCCGTGATCTTATTTTTTCTATTATTTCATTTTCATTATTTTCCATAATATTATTATTTTGAATTAGTCAAGTTTAACAGATTTTTTAGAGAAAAGTCACATAGTTAATTTATTAATTATTAATTATGAGCTTCGGGTGTTATGCCTAAAGATAAAATCGTTTATATACGCTACAAACATGCGCCTATATCTTGTATTTAGAGCAAAGAGGCAGATTTGTTGCATGTTACAGGCACGATAAACTTACCTAATAATATTTAAATACCAAAGCCTTAGGAAGGGAAATTGTGCCGGGCAAACTTTGGTGATGTGGTTTATAACCGCATTTTTACACATCAGCGATCACAAATCGCTGCACCTAATACCCCCCAGCAGCGTGTATCAACGGCTTCATATAATTTTAATCACACCCACAAAATAAACGCGCCGACGGGGGGATTGACACCAGCAAAATCATTGAGGTGGGTGTTCAATAATTAAGACATAATCCTAATTGGCAATCAATATTTCGGCTAAAGCCGTTTCCGGGATAATTATTCAATCAACAACGTCCTAAATGTCCAACGCCATAAATGGCATTGCTAGTCAATGACCCTTTTGGGAGTGTTTGTTTTTCCAAAACCCCCGCTCCCACTCGCCCTGTTGGATTTTTGGGCGCCCTGTTAAGATTCTGGCCGTCCTGTTGGTCCGGATGCAGTCCTGGTAAGGAGGAGGCTCTCCTTTCGGGGGTTTCAGAAGGTTTCAAAGAACTTTTCACCCGAAATTCCAAAATCCAAAATCGACATTTGTCGTCTTTCAGCTATTTTAAATTAAATTTGCCCCCTAATTTGATACAATGGGATTTAAAGAAGAGATTCTGCGTCGGAGAACGTTTGGTATTGTCAGTCACCCCGATGCGGGAAAAACTACACTTACAGAAAAATTGCTGCTTTTTGGCGGTGCCATCCACGTTGCCGGGGCGGTAAAAAGTAACAAAATTAAAAAGGGGGCAACCTCCGACTTCATGGAGATTGAGCGTCAACGCGGAATATCCGTAGCTACCTCCGTGATGGGATTCGAATACAGCGGTTACAAGATCAATATCTTGGATACGCCTGGTCACCAGGATTTTCAGGAGGATACTTTTCGTACCCTGACGGCTGTCGACAGTGTGATCATCGTTATTGATGCTGCCAAGGGTGTGGAGCCTCAAACAGAGAAGTTGATGAATGTCTGCAGAATGCGCAAGACTCCGGTTATCGTCTTCATCAACAAAATGGACCGTCCATCGGGTGATACTTTTGACTTGCTTGATGACATCGAAAAGCAATTGATGATCAAGGTTAGGCCTTTGAGCTGGCCCATCAACAATGGTCCCGAATTCAAAGGGGTGTACAACATTTATGACAGCAGCCTTAGCCTGTTCAATCCAAGTATCACGGATATCGAAAAGGGAATCAGTTTCGAAAACCTGAACGATCCGGCACTCGATCAATTAATTGGAAATGACGCCATCGTGCTTCGCGAGGACCTTGAGATGGTGGAAGGGATTTATCCTGTATTTGACCACCATGCCTACCTGGAAGGGGAATTAGCACCTGTTTTTTTTGGAAGCGCCCTGTATAATTTTGGCGTAAGGGAACTGCTCGATACATTTGTCAAACTGGCTCCCTCTCCCCGACCAAAAAAATCAGAAGAGAGATTGGTTGATCCTATGGAAGAGGCCTTTACCGGATTTGTTTTCAAAATTCACGCGAACATAGATCCAAACCACCGCAGCCGGATTGCCTTCGTCAAAATCTGTTCCGGAATGTTCGAACGCAACAAGAATTACAGGCACATCCGTCTGGCAAAGAACTTTAAATATTCAAGCCCGACAGCCTTCATGGCCGATAAAAAAGAGGTGATTGAGAATGCTTTTCCAGGCGATATCATCGGCCTGCCCGATACCGGAAACTTCGTCATTGGGGATACTGTAACTGAAGGGGAAATCCTTCATTACAAAGGAATTCCATCCTTTTCCCCTGAGATTTTCCGTTACATTGAAAATGCTGATCCGATGCGCTCCAAACAACTGGCAAAAGGAGTAGATCAGCTGATGGATGAAGGTGTTGCACAGCTTTTTACCAGTCAGCTAAACGGGCGCAAGATCATCGGAACTGTTGGAGCCCTTCAGTTCGAGGTGATCGAATACCGGCTGGAACATGAGTACAATGCCAAATGCCGCTGGGAATCCATCTCTCTCTACAAAGCCTGCTGGATCGAGAGTGAAGACAAAACCGTCTTGGATGATTTCAAGAAACGGAAATACAACAAGATGGCCACAGACAAGCAAGGCAGGGATGTCTTTTTAGCGGATTCAGCCTTTATTCTGGACATGGCACAAAGGGATTTCCCGAAGATTAAATTTCATTTTACTTCGGAGTTTTGAGCTAACAAAAGTAACACAGAGTTACACAGAGGAGACACACAGAGTTACACAGAGGTGGAGCCCAAAAGGTCTGGCCTGATATCATGACCTATCTGGTTGCCTTTTCGGACTGGTTCGATAAGTACCTACAATAGAGGGCAAAGGGTAAAGGGCAGAGAGCATGGAGAAAATAAAGAAGAATTGTCCTAAAATACAGGAACAATCCTTCTTTATTAACTATTCAAATCTTCTTCCCGATATAGAACACATAGCCGTAATACGCTTTATACTTGTAATATAACAGAGCTTCATGCCGTTCGCATGCTATGAAAGCTTCAACCGCTTTATTCCCAGCATGTTTCTTCAGAAATGCCTCCCGTGCCGTAACTTGGAGAGCATAGAAATGTTCTGTCCAGCAGTGTTCAGGCAGGATAAAGGTCGCAACAGGAATATATCCGGCTTTTTGCATCTGGGCGACCTTATTGGGGATAGTGTCTATCTCAGGATAAGCATCCTGCCAAAACGCATCGATTTCGGCAGGCCGTTCTTCGGTAAACCACGATGCTTCTGAAACGGCAACATAACCTCCTGTTTTCAGAAATTTCCGCCACTCGTTCAAGCCTCTTTCAAAACCAATATTATAGATTGCCCCTTCCGACCAGATCAGGTCCAATTCTCCCATCTGAAAAGGAAGATTTTCCATTGAACAGACGATGCCTTTTATTCTTTCCTGAAGATTTAGTTTAGCAGCATTAGCTTTGAACAGCTCTATAAACCTGGGAAACAAGTCGATACCAGTAATAACCCCTGGAGCATGCTGTGCCAGCACCATCGTCTGACCGCCTGTTCCACAACCAATGTCTGCAATGCGGGATTCGGTTGTGAGATTATCGATAAAACTCAATGCTTTAATCGTTTGTTCGGGGGTACCGGGCCCTTGTCGTTCTAAGCCAGAGAAATACTCGCAAATTATATTGAAGTCAAATTCGTGAATTGATTTATTTTCGTTACTCATGATGTTTAAATTTTATTGGGAACAATGGCACAAGCATCCAATGAATATTTTGCCAAGATTCCAACTGTTATTTAAGATATAGATATGAAAATGACTCCGGTAAGAATATACCTGAGTTTAACTTAGGGATAACCTTAGGCAGAATACCAAAGGTTATTTACTTCACCAAATCCGTCGTAAACTTAAACATCCAAAGTTTTTAGATTAAGCAAAGTTAGGAATTTTTTGATCAAGTGGAATATTAATTTGATTTGATACTTTCTTAGCAAAAGTTATGGAAAGAACGACGTAACGCTAACAGTACTTTTAACTAATCACAAAATAATGTCGTTAAGAACCGCTAAAATTTGGTTGGAATTATTCCTGCCCAAGAATCGCGATGCCCGGAAGTAACCTATAATTCCCCTTATGAAATCTTCTCCCTGCATTGGCGGCAAAACTTGTGATCCTTCTGATCGATATCTTCAACATAGGTACTCGACCTCATCACACAGTCAGGGTCATAGCAATGTACCAACCCAAAGGTATGGCCTAGCTCGTGGATGACCTCTTTTCGAAATCGGTCCACCAGGATCATTTCATCTTTGAAGATACCATACCTTTCGTTCCTCAATCTGTAGATCGAAGCAATTCCGGCACGACCGTTCAAATAGGCCTGTCCGAATATGTAGGTTAATATGGGAATATAGAGATCAACATTGAAAAGTCCCAGGGTTTTGTTTGTTTCTTTGGCAAAACTTGAATCGATCTCCTTCAGCAGCCTGAATCCATCATACTGCCGTCGGGCCGGATCATAAAAGAGGCTAAGATCAAGATGGCCCTCCTTTGTTTTGACAGGTAGTTGAAATTCATACTCCACATCCTTTACCACCTTATCAAGAAGACCCTTCTCAAAATATCCAAAGGAGATCAATTTGATTCTTTCCAGCTTCATTTAGGCGGCGTCAGTCCATATTTCTTAATCTTGTTGTACAGGGTAACCCTGTCAAGTTTGAGCGCTTTGGCAGAAACAGTGATGTTCCAGCTGTATTTGTTGAGTATCTGAAGAATATGCTTTTTACCAAGGTCATCGAGACTCTCAAAGGTTGGTTGGTTTCGCTCCTTCATCAATGGCAGGTCCCTGAGCATGATCTTCTTCCCGTTCCCGACAACAATGGCACGTTCTATCATATTTTCAAGCTCCCGGATATTGCCGGGATAAGCATAGGTTTCCATTCGCTGCAATGCAGCCGGCTCAACGGAAACAATGGGCCTGTTCATCGAGCTGCAATACTTTTTAATAAAATACTCGATCAGCAATGGAATGTCCTCCACCCTTTCACGCAATGGGGGTATATTGATGTTAACCACATTGAGCCGATAAAATAAGTCTTCACGGAACAAGCCTTTCTCAACCATCCCTTTCAGGTCCCTGTTGGTGGCACACAGTACCCTGAAATCCGAACTGATCTCCTTGTTTCCGCCAACACGGACAAAGCTTTTTGTCTCAAGAACACGCAATAACTCTACCTGCATCTTCGGAGAGATCGTAGCAATCTCATCCAGAAAAATTGTACCACTGTCGGCCATCTCGAACCGGCCTTTCCTGTTGTAGACAGCACCCGTAAATGCGCCCTTTTCGTGTCCAAACAGTTCGCTTTCCAAAAGGCTTTCGGTTAGTGCACCACAATGAACACTTACCATCGGAAAGAATTTGCGGGGAGAGTTGGCATGAATGGCTTTCGCGACAAGCTCTTTGCCAGTTCCGCTCTCGCCTGTGATGATCACCGAGGCAGTCGATTGAGCCACACTCTCAATTTGCCTGAATACCTCCTGCATGGCTTCGCTGTTTCCAACCATATCTTCCACATTCTCGAGCGAAATAACTTTGTCTTTCAAAATCTCATTCTCTTCAATCAGGGATATCTGCTTGGAAGCATTCCTGATAAGGTGAGAAAGATCATCCGGATCAAACGGTTTTGTAACATAATCAAACGCACCGTCCTTCAAGGCTTGAACCGCAGTATCGACAGTAGCAAAGGCGGTCATGATAATGACAATGGAGTCGCTTTTCAAGGATTTAATGCGCTTCAACATTTCCAAGCCATCCATACCAGGCATTTTGATGTCTGCCAGCACGATATCGAAGTTGTCTGACTGAAGAATTGTTAAGGCTTTTTTTGCATTTTCGGCACATTCGACATAATACCCGTCCTCAATGAACCAGTTGTACAACGAGTCCCTGACGGATTCTTCGTCATCAACAATTAAAATTGAAATTTTTTTGGCCATACTGTATATTCGTTAATTCCTGATAAGAGGAAGTGTCAGTGAAATTGTCGTCCCTTTCCCCCTTTCCGATTTTACATCCGCTTTCCCCTTGTGATTCTGTATGATTCCGTGAACGATCGCCAGTCCAAGACCGATACCGCTGGCGTTCTCCTTTGTAGAGAAGAAGGGTTCAAAAATATGAGGAATATCCTCTTCATTGATTCCCACTCCGTTGTCGGATATTTCGATACGGATATGATCTGCATCCGGATTCATGGTCCTGAACAGAACTTCCCCGTTCTCTGAAACTGCTTCCGATGCATTGACCAAAATTCCGATACAAGCCTGTTTGATCTGATTAGGACTGCAGTAGATCAAATCCGGTTTGGCAGAAAAATCAGAAATGAAATGGACATTGGCAATCTTCATCGGATGCGACATAAGTTCGAAGGTTTCAGTCAATATTTCATGAAGGTGTTTTTGTTCGAAACCATCCTGATTTTTTCTGGAGAAATCAAGCAATCCCTTGACGATATCACCACACCTTTTGGTTTCATTTTCAATGAGTTTCAGATGTTTTAACATCAATTCCTTTTTGGCCGGATCAATTTCCTGGTTACCAAGCTGTTTGTACACTAATTTGGCATAAATCAATATCCCGGAAAGGGGATTGTTGATTTCGTGCGCAACTGAAAGTGACAACTTACCCAGTGAGGCAATCCTTTCGACATTGATCAGTTCATTTTGTGCCTGACCTAGCTCCTCTGATTTCTTCTGCACCTTGTATTCAAGTTGTTGCGACCAATTCTGCAACTCGTTGGTAGCTGTCTGCAAATTGTCGAGCATTTCATTGAAGGCAACTGAAACCATTCTCATATCCGACAACTGGTGCGGTTTAACCTTAAGCCTCGTGCTTCTGTCCCCGCCGGCTACTGCCAAACTTGCTTTGATAATGGCATTCAACGGATTTTTAATTTTCTTCCTCGTAAAGAATATTAGAAAGAGGATCAATAAAAAAGTCAAAAGCGCCGCGAGTAAAAAATAATCCGTGGTAGATTTCTGTAAGGCAGCGTCCAGACCGGCAAGTGGAATTTTAATTATCAATGAACCAAGCACTTTGTCGTTTTCGCTGTGGGCATGGCAGGCGCTGGTATAGCACGATTTGTCATTGCGAATCGGCGATTTTATCAAAAGATGACGGCAATTGTTGTTGTTGTGGTTCATGCTGCATTCACTATCGATACCGATGATCTTGTAGGACTTCTCGGTGGATGAGAACATTGATGGAAAATTTTTGTGACAGGAGATACAATCAGGATCACTGTGGTTGGTGGTATCGTTCGCTATTGAGGAATAAACCAGGTTATTTTTGTTGTCGTACATGTTTACGTCATCAATTCCCGACATGGTGTTGATGATGTCCAGAGTCCCCTGAAGGGCAGTCCTGTCATTCTCCAGCATTGACCGGTACAAGGCGCCTTCAACCAAAACACCAATGTTGTTGCCACTCTCCCGAATGACAGATTTCATGTAATCCTCATTGACTGAGCGGAAGATGACGCCAAATGACAAAAAGAGAAAAAAGGAGGAGATCGTAATGATTAACACTACCCTACCATAAATAGAGGAACGAAAGTTCACATAACTGTTTAAGATGGGAGCCCCAACTTTGTTTCCATTTGATATTTTATGTATCCAACCCATTGTGACAATGAATGTTAATTCAAAATACCTGACACAAATCCATTACCATGAATAACTTAAGTCCGGCAAATGTAAATATGCCTAAAGTGCTTGACGGATATGGTGTTACTGAACGCTAAGTTAATCTCAAAAATTTAAAAAATGGTTCAAATATTCAATTTTCTTGCATATTTGTTTACATTCTAAAGAGTGAAACGAATTAATTCCTTATAAAAATGAAGCGATGTGTTTACCACACCGCTTCAGTCGTTAAAACTCCATCAAACAAAAATTTACATAAAACTTTCCGGTAAAACGGATCTATTGATAATACTCGGGTCCATAACCACTTTTCTCCAATCCCCGAAAATGCGGGTACTTTGGCTTTGTACCCAGGAAGCTATGCTCGAAATCTTTCCAAACATCTTCCGGAAGTGCAGAAAGAGGCTGATCAATCAATTCACCACCGTCTTGGAGGATGACGTTGGTAGGTTCAGGGGCATATCTTTGCACGGAGGTAGCAAGAAAATCCTTAAATCTTTCCAACTCTTTGACCGACCAACCTGTTGCCTCCTCGGCTATATAGCATTTACTGGTCTCGGCTATCCACCTGGATGGCTTGATTTTGTACATCCACCCTTTCTGGTATGGATCATCGTTGAGCATCTCAGGATTCTGTTGAAGAAGGGCATTCACGGCGATGATCTCACCTGAAATGGGTGTTACAATTCTTAATTGCTTGCCATTGTGACTAACCACAGCCAGCATATCCTCCTTCTGCACAATTTCACCCGGCTTCCTGAGTTTGCTGAATTTAACTTCTCCAGTCAGGTGCAACAATAAATCGTCGGCTCCCACTTTGGCAATTCCTTTGCTATCGAGATGGGTCCACATGTGATTAGTGCTAAAGAAAATGCCTTGAGGAATTTTTAACATACTGGCAGTCAGTATTCCCAATTTTCTTTGCAATTGTTTTGTCGCCCTAACCTGTCTGTTCAGTATAATCCAGAATGGAATCAGGATGGCGAAGAAAGCGATGATTGCAAGATACTCAACCCCTTTCGTATCAAAAATGTTGTGGTAAGTAAATCCTTCCATGATGTTGAATTTTAAAGTTTACAATTTTGTGACAATACTTTATCAATTTCCTTTAATGCTTATCTTCCACCCAGGCCGGTGAATCTCTCAACACTGGCATCCGGTTGATAACCCACCTGAATATCAATATCTCCGTAAAAATTACTGTTAGTGTGACTACAATTTCCATCCACGATGGATAGTAATGAACCGGTGCATCCCATTTGAACCCTATCACCGAAATATTGAGCCTGTTCAGGATAATTCCCAACATGGTCATGATGGCTGCTAGCCTTATCATGAAAATATTCCGTGTACGATAGCTGTATAGGTAAAGAAGCATTGGAACCAGAACAAATCCTATCATTTCGAACAGGAACCAATAACCCAATGGCGTATTTATTAGATCCCAATTTTTACTGTGGATAAAAACCAGCAATTGCAGAAAGAAGTAGGCAAACATAGCGCCGGCACAAATCTTGGCCAACCCTTGGAGAATACCACTCTGAGCCCGGTGATTTTTCTCACTGATCTGGTTGAAGAATACTTTGTGACTAATGGAACCTTCAAAAATGACCATCGATAGTCCTGCAAAGACACTGGATACCAGAAACATGATCGGGATGAATTCTGAATACCACAATGGATGGATTTTATCCTTAGCCATCAAAAACAGGGCCCCCAGACCCGACTGGTGCAAAGTTGACAAGGTAATCCCAAAGATAACGGCACCCATTGTCAATCCCGAAAGTATTTTCCGAGCCCTTCTGGTTCCAAGCCATTCGGCGATGGCAGGAGAGAATTCGATCAACTCGGCAATCATGTAAAGTAAAAAATGCCATGCTACCAGAAACAAGACCGAACTGGTACCAAAACTGTTACCAATGATTGGATTTATTACATTCCAGGGTCTTCCAAGATCCAGAAGCAGTGCCCCGGCATAAAACAGATAGGCAAGAAAACCGTTCAAAACTGTTACCCTCACGATGGATCGGTACTTTTCCATTTTCAGGACATAGACCATGAAAGTAAGGACATAAGCGCCTCCGGCAAAGGCCACGCCAGTAACCACATCAAAACCGATCCAAAGACCCCATGGGGTATCTTGTGTTAAATTGGTTATGGATCCGATGCCATACATGAACCTGATCACAACCAGCACAATACCAAGTAGAATGACCGGAATGGCAATGATATTGAAAGGTGATAGTAGTCGGCCTTTGGGTTTCAATTCACTCAATATAAATTTCAAGATGGAACCCCCATCATTGTCTTTTGCCATTGTTTGGGCTTGCTTATTCATTTTCATCGTCGTTAGAATGGTTTCTATTTTTTGTGGCTTCGTGGATACCCAGCAAGAGTGGAGGTAACAGCACAAACACTGAAGGAACAGTGTAAAGGAATCCCTTCGACAATTCCGGATAAGAGGAGTTTTGCAACCTGGTATTGAACCCAACTTCATTGAAAGGTGCAGATGACAGGTAGAGCCATCCGGTCCCTCCTGCAACCTGTTCTCCCCATATCTGATCCACATAATCTTTGGGATTTTCGAAAATCCTTTTTCTGGCCTCGGCTATCAGCTCCCTTCTTGTTCCGAATGTCAGGGCATCACCCGGACATGCTTCGGCGCATGCGGGTATCTTTCCGGCTTTAATCCTGTCGTAGCACATGTCGCATTTCTCAATTTTTGGATTGGCGCTGTGGTATTCAAACTTTGGCACATCAAACGGACAAGAGACCATGCAATACCTGCACCCCATGCATTTTTTACCTCTCCAGATTACAGGTCCCTCTTTTGTTTTGTACATTGCCTGGGTTAAACAAGCGGCAGCACAGGCGGGTTCGTTGCAGTGCATACATTGTTTTTTGACAAAAACTTCGCCCTTTGATGTGACATAGTTGTTAATAACTGAACGTTGCTTTTCACTTGTTTTTCGAATCACACCAGCCTTAAGTTCATCTTTGGGTTCAGGCTGTTTGTGGGCTTTGGCACAGACCCTTTCACAAGCGCGGCATCCCAGGCAACGGGTTGAATCATACAACACTCCCTGAAATTCAATGGCATTCTCCTCCGGTTTCGCAGCCCCGAAACTGCTTCCCACTGCGAGTGTTGCCCCCGCAACACAAACGGTCTTAAAGAAATTACGGCGATCAAAATTCATATGATTTTTTTTTAGTCTGCTGTTAGTAAACGAGTTATATTCTTACTACCTGGAAGAATCAATGAATTGTGTCTGAAAATCTTCCCATACTTTTGGATCCATTTCGGCAAGTACATTGTCGGTCAACTCTCCCCCATCCTGAAGTACAACATGCTCGTAAACAAGATTGTTGGTTCGAACAATTGTCGCAATGAAATCCTTGAGCCGGATAAATTCATCTTTGAGCCACTCGGCATATTTATCTCCCATGAACATGAACTGGACCTCCCTCAACCAGTTTTTTGGCTCGATCTGGTAGACCCATCCCTTGAAGAATGGAGATGAGTTGATGATTCCCGAATCGGCCAGCAGAGATACGTTTTGAGCTATAATTGTTCCGGAGATTGGGGCATAGATATTCAATTGCTTCCCCTCCTGAATGATGGTCATAATTGTTTCACCTTTCCGTATGATCTCACCGGCTTCCTTCATTTTGATCCTGGTCAGTTTTCCGGTAATGTGCTGGAGAAAATCATCGATACCAACCCTTACATTTCCATCCTGCTCCATGAAAGCCCAGGTATGCGTTTTATCAAAATAGAGGCCTTTGGGAACATCCAATACCTTTTCGATCATGAGTGGTCCAAGCTGGATATGCGGATCGACCGCAACTGTTCCAGCGTTGCTTTTGTTATAGAAAAAGATAACCAGAAATAGTACAAGCAATCCGGCGATTGTCACAATAACCGGCCAGGATTTTGGAGAGGTGACCATTGAAGGCAAACTGGAGCGATCCAAGCTGTTACCCATCAATGAAGCTATATTGGATTCCTTTTCAATACCTGTCAAATCACAATATCCAATTGAATTCAGGGATTTCTGACCCTCTCCCAAAACCCAGGTAAGAAATGCCAAATCGCTTTTTTGCGTTGGTCTCAAAGCTGAGACGGCATAGATATTATTGCACAATGCATTCGGATATTTACCAATCCAGACACCATGGGTAAATTCTTCTAGGCTACCATAAATATTTTCAAAATTGTCCAATCTTCCATTGCCATTTTTATCAACCGGCAGGAGCCTGATCTTTTCCGTTCCATCAAATATATTCAATGAGGTTAGGTCGCTCAACTTACAGAATCCGATTGAAAACTGATCATTCTGAACGGCAGAAATAAGTTCTGCACTTGAATTCAGTCTCTTTACATTGTCGGTGGCCAAAGATGAATTGGTAAAAGATTCGAGACTTTTCAGCAGATTTTGGTTGTTGGATAGATAGATTTGCACAGGGATATTCTGACCATTCGGAACACATGTTGACCAATTTTTTGTTTCATTCCCCTTAAACAGCATGGCGAATTTATCATCGGATAGCCCGATTTGAGTCAACTGGCTGAGCATCGGGTTCCTTGCAGAAATAATTGGAACAATAATATCCCTGGCAACCACCATATTCCAATTGGAGGAATTGGTCAGTGCAGGTGTATTTTCATCTGAAACCAAAATTAGATTTTCAGCTGTCTCCGCCTTCCCTGTAGCGATCTTTTCTAAGGAGATCATGGAAGATGGATTGGCAGCATTGTAATCCTTGACCCAATTCTGTGCCAGATTGTACAATTCAGGAGAACTGGAGATCTTCGCTGCATTTGTCATGGATTGTACCGAGGCAGATGCATTGGAGTTGGCAGACCTGCTTACCGCAAAGGCCGCATGATTTGAGATCAAAAGAGACAACCCGATGGTTAAAAATAAAATTGTTTTCATGGCTGAATTTATAGGTGATGATTAATTCCCTGATTTGTTCCCTGATTGAAATGAACATCCGACAGAACTAATTCAATAACTGTGCCATGAATATATTTATTTCATATTTACTTATATATTAAGTACTTATAAAATATTTGTTCGAATTTTACACACAACCAGTGTTGAATTATTAAACAGTATTTATTGAAATTGATGATATATTATTGATTTATTGCGCTTTAAATGAGGTGTATATTTTATATACAGTGTTGAGATTATAAACAGTTGATTCTTATATTGTTGATTATGTGTCAATTGTCAGCATTTGGATTCGTGGGATTAGGGGATTGTTGGATTATAAATGGTCGCCAACTTAAAATATTGAAGGAGCCATCATCATCAGGATTGTAAGGATTATATTCGTTATTGTCCGTGAAATACCGTAACTTATATTACGAAAAGAGAGTTCTTTTCACATTACAATATCTATTAAGGGATGGAAAATGAAAAGATTGACGACGCATTAACCTACAGGATAATAGGATGTGCCATGAAGGTTCATGCAACTTTAGGGAATGGTTTTCAGGAAGTTATATACCAAAGGGCATTGGCAATTGAGATGAGGAAAAACGAATTGCATTTTGCCCGCGAGTTGGAAATGCCTCTATATTATGATAGTATGAGGATTGGAACCAGAAGAGTAGATTTTCTGGTTGAAAAATCAATTATGGTAGAGCTCAAAGCCGTAAAGATCTTAGAAGATGTACATCTGGCACAAGGTCTCAATTACCTTGTTGCTTACAAACTGGATAAGGGTCTTCTCCTTAACTTTGGAGCAAGAAGCCTCGAAATAAAAAGATTAAGGCATCCCAAAAATAAGATGCCCAATACTATCTCTTCCTAATAATCAATCCAATAATCTCCCAATCCAACAAATCCAAATCAGTGCTTGTATGTAACGCGAGGATGCTTCAATGCGCGATACATCAGGTAGCATCCTGCCAAAACAAATGGAATACTTAATATTTGGCCCATGTTCAGTGCCATACCTGCTTCGAAGGCCTCCTGGTTTTCCTTGATAAACTCGACAAAAAAACGGGTTAGGAACATTCCTGTAAAGCCATAACCAATGATAAATCCTTCGCGGTCTTTCAGATCTTTGCTTTTGAAGAACATCCACAAGGAGGTAACAAAAACCAAAAGATACCCAAGCGCCTCATAAATTTGGGTAGGATGTTTGGCTACAACTTCATGGTTACGTTCAAAAATAAATCCCCATGGAAGGTTAGTAGCTACACCATAAATTTCAGAATTCATTAGATTTCCGGTACGAATCATGGCTCCCACCAGGGCCGTCGGAATAATCAGGCGATCAAGGGTCCAAAGCATTGGCCTTTTGGTGACTTTTTTCGAATAAATATAGATGGCAAGAACAATCCCAATCCCCCCACCATGACTGGCAAGACCTTGATATCCAACGAATTTATATCCAAACTCACCTTTTGCTATCGGAAGAACAATCTCAATAAGATGTTGTGAATAATAACTCCATCCATAGAAAAACACATGTCCAAGCCGCGCACCAACAATTGTAGCCACAATCGTGTAAATAAACAACTTATCCAACCATTCGGTATCCGATTTTTCAAATTTGAACATTTTGAACATTATCTGATAACCAATCAAAAAGCCCAAGGCAAACATCAAACCGTACCAGCGAACCGAGATTGGGCCAAGACTAAATAATTCGGGGCTAACATTCCAGTGTATGGACAATAAAGTGCTCATTATCATTAATTGTATGATATATAAATTGATACAACCTACAAAAAGTTATGAATTATGAATTATAAGTTATGTATTTGAGCCAGATAATCAATTGGTTTACACTGATTTACAATAATTCATCACTTATAACTCATAACTCTGTATTTACTCGTGTCCATGGCAATTTTTGAATTTCTTACCGCTCCCGCAGGGACATGGCTCATTGCGGCCTACTTTAGGGGCATGCCGGATCGGTTGTGGGGCTCTGTGTTCTTCCTGGTGCTCTCCGGGATGACCGGAGGCCTCCATCTTTTCCTCACGGTATTGGGACCGATCATGCGCTCGCCTGGCAATTGGGGCTTCTTTTACCTCATCAGCTTCACTGATTGGAATTTGACCTTTCATCAGCGTAGAGACAACTCCCCTGTTGATCTGCTCCATCATGGCCTTGAACAGGTTAAAGGACTCAAGTTTATATATAAGCAACGGATCTTTTTGTTCGTAAGAAGCATTCTGTACCGATGTTCTCAATTCATCCAATTCCCTGAGATTCTCCTTCCAATGTTCATCAATGGTGGCCAGAATAACCTGTTTTTCGTATGATTTCACCAGATCAACACCCTGCGTTTTGTAGGCCTTCTCAAGGTTTGTAACGATGTTAAATAAGCGGTGCCCATCAGTAATTGGTACGACTATGTTGTTGTAAATATGCGACTTGGTCTCATAAACATTTTTAACAACCGGCCAGGCCTGACGGGAGATAGCCTGCGATTTTCGGGTAAAATTCTCAATCGAAGCGTGGTAGATTTTGTCTGTAAGTTCGTCGACATTTATCTTGGAAAACTCCTCTTCCTTTACCGGAGAATCAAGTGACAGCGCTTTGATCAGATCAAGACGGAAATCTTCGTAACCTTCGTGGCCATTTGGTTGATGTTCCTGACTTAGCAGTTCGCCCATATCGAAGATCATGTTCAGAATATCTACATCAATCCGTTCTCCAAAGAGGGCATGACGTCTTTTCTTGTAAATGACTTCACGCTGGGAATTCATCACGTCATCATATTCCAGCAAACGCTTACGAATGCCAAAGTTGTTTTCTTCTACCTTTTTCTGGGCACGTTCGATGGATTTTGAGATCATTGAATGCTGGATGACCTCCCCCTCCTTCAATCCAAGGCGGTCCATGATCCCAACAATACGGTCGGAAGAGAACAGACGCATCAGGTCATCCTCAAGCGAAACAAAGAATTGAGAGGTTCCGGGGTCTCCCTGACGACCGGCACGTCCACGCAACTGTCGGTCGACACGGCGGGAATCGTGCCGCTCGGTGCCAATAATAGCCAGTCCTCCAAGGGCACGGGTTTCGGGAGTTAGCTTAATGTCTGTACCACGGCCAGCCATGTTGGTGGCAATGGTAACAGTTCCCAGTTTACCTGCTTCGGCCACGATATCAGCTTCACGCTGGTGTAGTTTTGCATTCAAAACCTGGTGCTTGATGCCCCTCATCTGCAACATCCTGCTAAGCAGTTCTGAAATCTCTACAGAAGTTGTACCAACCAGCATCGGTCGGCCAATCTTGTTCAGACGGACAATCTCCTCAATGATTGCCTTGTACTTTTCGTTTTTGGACTTGTAAACCAGATCCTCGTAATCTTTTCTCGAAATTGGCTGATTGGTGGGTACCACAACCACCTCCAACTTGTAAATATCCCACAACTCACCTGCCTCAGTTTCAGCAGTACCGGTCATACCTGCAAGTTTGTGGTACATCCTGAAGTAGTTTTGCAGTGTGATGGTGGCAAAGGTCTGGGTGGCAGCTTCAACCATAACCCTTTCCTTGGCTTCTATGGCCTGGTGCAATCCATCCGAATAGCGACGCCCCTCCATAATACGGCCCGTCTGCTCATCCACAATTTTAACCTTGTTTTCAATCACTACATATTCGATGTCCTTTTCGAACATGGTGTAAGCTTTCAGCAATTGATTGACAGTGTGCACCCTTTCAGATTTGATGGCAAAATCCTGCATCAAAAGATCCTTCCGCTCAACTTTATCACCATCAGAAAGATCTTTATCATTCTGTATATCAGCAATCTTTGCACCTACATCCGGTAAAATAAAGAATCCTGAATCCGAGTTGTTGTGAGAGAGAATATCAATACCCTTGTCGGTAAGCTCTACAGAATTTTGTTTCTCCTCAATGATAAAATAAAGCTCGTCAGTGACAATGTGCATATTTTTGCTGTTGTCCTGCATGTAGAAGTTCTCTGTCTTCAACATCTTGGCCTTATTTCCCTCTTCACTTAGGAAACGGATCGTTGGCTTGTATTTTGGTAATCCTTTGTAGGCACGAAGCAGCGCCATGGCTCCCTCTTCGGCCTCATCCTTGTTGCCTGAGTTTATTTTTTTCTTGGCTTCGACCAGAAGCTGGTTCACCAGCTCCCGCTGCGTTTTTACCAACTGTTCGATGGGAGATTTCAGTGCATCGAATAACTGATTTTCACCTTTGGGAACCGGACCGGATATGATCAAAGGTGTACGGGCATCATCGATCAAAACGGAATCTACCTCATCCACGATGGCATAATGGTGTTTGCGCTGTACCAGATCGGCAGGCTCGGTTGCCATATTGTCACGCAGATAGTCAAAACCAAACTCGTTGTTTGTGCCGAAGGTAATATCAGCATTGTAAGCCTTTCTGCGTTCAACGGAGTTGGGTTGGTGCTTGTCGATACAATCTACCGAGATACCATGGAATTGATAGATTGGCCCCATCCACTCCGAGTCACGTTTGGCCAGGTAGTCGTTGACCGTCACAATGTGAACACCACGACCGGCAAGGGCGTTCAGAAATACAGGAAGCGTCGCCACGAGTGTTTTTCCTTCACCGGTTGCCATCTCTGAAATTTTACCTGTATGCAAAACATATCCTCCAATCAGCTGAACATCGTAATGTACCATGTTCCATGTCTGAAGGGTTCCACCGGCAATCCAGCTGTTTTTGAAGATGGCCTTATCTCCGTCAATGGTTACAAAATCCTTTGTGGCAGCAAGTTCACGATCAAAATCAGAAACTGATACAACAATTTCCTCGTTTTCGAAAAAACGTCGGGCCGTATCTTTCACGATTGCAAAAGCAGTAGGAAGAATGGTTTTCAGTACCTCTTCAATTTTTTTGGTGATGATCTCTTCGAGTTTATCGACACGATCGTATAATTTCTCTCCCTCTTCAATGGGGATTTCACCGCTCTCGGCCCGCTCTTTTAATGCTATAATCTCATCCTCTTCAGCTTTGATATAATCACTGACAATCCTCTTGATCCGAAGTGTTTCATCGCGTAACTGATCATTGCCGAAACCTGTGATACGACTGTATTCTTCTTTGATCTGGGTTATGACGGGCATAACTTCCTTAATGTCCCTGTCCGATTTATTGCCCAAAAGACCTTTTAATAGATTTCCAATAATTGACATATCAATGGTATGGTGTGTTTCTAAATTATTCCTTTTTTAATATACCTACAAAGGTAATTGAAATGTTGCAACGAATGATCTTCTATGCCTTGGCAGGAAATGGATTGACAAAGACCCTGGATTGCATCTCGCGATCCATCATCAACAACCCCTGGCCTTCACCATTGATCAGCTTCAGGTTATTGAGTATTTGTTCCACATTAGCCTCCTCCTCAACTTGTTCATCAACAAACCATTGCAAGAAACTCTTGGAGGCATGGTCACTTTCATTGATGCAAATATCCATAAGGTTATTGATCAATCCTGTCACTGTAACTTCATGTCTTAAGGTCTCCTCGAAGACATCAAGTACGTTCTTGAAATCGACAATTACCTCATTAATCGGCGATAATTGAACACGTCCGCCACGTTCCACCACATAATCGAAGAAACGGGTAGCATGTGCCAGCTCTTCCTGGTATTGTACCTTCATCCAGTTTGCACATCCGGCCATGCCAATCGACTGAAGGTATGAAGACATGGACAAATAAAGATAAGCAGAATGAAATTCCGCATTAATCTGCTTATTTAGAGCAACTTCTATCGTTTTTCTTAACATGACTCAAATTTTAAATTATTGTTCAACAAACAGTTCAATCCATTCGCTTGTTCAGCTCCTCAACCAATGCATCCATGAATTTTTCAGTGGTAAGGTAATTGTCGCTTGTTAGCTTATCGCCGTAGATGGAAAGGGCAAGATCTTTGGTCATCTTACCTGACTCCACCGTATCGATGCAAACTTTTTCGAGCAGTGCTGCGAAATCGCGCAATGGCTGGTTTCCGTCCAGTTTTCCCCTGAAATCGAGTCCGCGTGTCCAGGCAAAAATGGAAGCGATCGGATTGGTAGAAGTAGGGCGGCCTTTTTGGTGCTCACGGTAGTGGCGGGTTACAGTTCCATGGGCGGCTTCCGCTTCCATTGTACCGCCATCAGGAGTTAGCAAAACGGAGGTCATTAAGCCAAGGGACCCAAAACCTTGAGCAACCGTATCTGACTGAACATCTCCATCATAGTTTTTACATGCCCAGATGAAATTGCCGTTCCATTTCAAGGCCGATGCCACCATGTCATCAATCAATCGATGTTCATAGGTGATGCCTGCTTTGTCGAAATCTGCCTTGTAATCGCTTAGGAAAATCTCTTCGAAGATATCCTTGAAAAAACCATCGTATCTCTTCAAAATTGTATTTTTTGTCGAAAGATAGAGCGGCCACTTCTTGGTCAAAGCCATTTTGAAACAGCTATGTGCGAATCCGCGGATCGACTCTTCGGTGTTGTACATGGCAAGGGCAACCCCGGGTCCATCAAAATGATAGACATCGTGTACCTCTTGTTCCGAGCCATCGTCAGCCTTAAAACAGAGTGTCAGCTTCCCCGGGCGATCTACCACAATATCTGTTGCCCTGTATTGATCGCCAAAAGCATGACGTCCGATCATGATAGGGGCGGTCCACTGTGGCACCAGGCGTGGTACGTTTTCTACTACTATCGGCTCACGGAAAATGGTTCCATCCAGAATATTACGGATCGTACCATTGGGTGATTTCCACATTTTTTTAAGCCCAAATTCTTTGACACGAGCCTCATCCGGGGTGATAGTGGCACATTTGATGCCAACTTTGTATTTTTTGATGGCATTGGCTGCATCAATGGTCACCTGATCATCTGTTTGGTCCCGGTATTCTATTCCGAGATCGAAATATCTGATGTCAACATCAACGAAAGGAAGAATCAGTTTTTCTCTGATCATTTTCCAGATTATTCTGGTCATCTCATCCCCATCAAGTTCTACGACAGGGTTTAATACTTTAATTTTCTGCATTTGCTATTCTAATTTGAGTGATTTTACCTTCTATTTTGGAGGGCTAAAAGTACAAAATTATGGTTGAGTAACAAGGTTATCATCTTCAAAAAACACCATTTTGGAAATCTTAATCAAAATCAAGTCCGAATTTTTGTTTCATACTGCCAAGCAGAGGATACTTGGCGGCCAATACATTGAACTTCTCCTGGTTGGTGTATGGCCTGTTCCGGATTTCCTCCAGGTTTTCTTTTACATTGAATTCAACTGTGATTTTCTCATTATGCAAGGCAGTATGCAAATACGCCAGCAACTTGGGTTTCAAATCCAATGTAATTCGTTGGCGCTGAAGCTCATTATCAAGATTGTAAACAATATTGTAATCCTCGGTGATGTTAGGGTCCCTGACTGAAAGGGCCGATCTTAACTGTGCTGCCTCCACGCTATCTGCAAATGTTTTCCATGCCTCAATAAGCTGGGATGCATCGAAGTATTGCTCTTTGGGATCTGGCCTAGTTTTCAGTCCATCCTTATCTGACTCCGGTACAGCAGATAGCCTACCACCATTGAGCATTCCGGAAATTGATGGGGTTGAAAGATTATCGGTGTGCTTGTATCTGTTTTTTGGTTCCTTGAACGAGGGTAAGCCAGTAGGCTGGTTTAAAACCTGAGGAGCTATTTCCCTGGTTTTTAATGACTCTACCGATTTAACAGGGGGTAGCGTCTCCTTTGCCGGGATCTTTGCAACAATAGGAGAATCAAAAAGAGGCAATAGGTAGGGACAGGCTATTGATTCGTCAACTGTTTTTTTTTTAATTGCTCTAATAGCTGGGAACTTCTGATCAGGGTCAATTCAACCAGAAAACGTTGGTTTGAAGAGTTTTTGTATTGGATATCGCAATCAGAGGCAAGGATCAAAGCTGCGGTCAAAAAGTCTTCTGAACATTGTAAGGCCTGCTTTCTGTATCGCTCCCTGATCTCCCCTCCTACTTCAAGCAATGGCAGTGTGACCGTATCGCGGCTGATAAGCAGGTCCCGGAAGTGCTGGGACAAGCCAACAATAAAATGATGGGCATTGAATCCCTTGGACAAAATCTCATTGAATACCATCAGATTGCCGGAAATATCCCCCTCGATAAAGCCTTCTGTCAATTTGAAGTAATAATCGTAGTCGAGCACGTTCAGATTGGCAATCGTTTCCTGGTAAGTGACGTTGTCTCCACAGAAGCTAACAATCTGATCGAAGATCGATAGTGCATCACGCATCGCGCCATCGGCTTTTTGGGCAATGACGTTCAGCGCCTCAGCCTCGATCGTCACCTTCTCTTTTCCGGCCACCTCCTGCAAATGTCTCTCAATGTCGGCGATACTGATCCGGTTAAAATCATAGATCTGGCACCGGGAGAGAATGGTTGGGATAATTTTCTGCTTTTCGGTGGTCGCCAGGATAAAAATGGCATGTGCGGGCGGTTCTTCAAGTGTTTTCAGAAATGCATTAAAAGCCTGCGAGGAGAGCATATGAACTTCGTCGATGATGTAGACACTGTACTTCCCGATTTGAGGAGGTATCCTCACTTTATCTACCAGGGAACGAATGTCTTCAACTGAATTATTGGAGGCAGCATCGAGTTCATGAATGTTGTAAGAGCGGTTTTCACCAAAAGAGATGCATGATTCGCACTGTTGGCAAGGCTCAGTATCTTCTGTAAGATTCAGGCAGTTGATTGTTTTGGCAAAAATCCGGGCAGAGGTCGTCTTTCCAACACCCCTGGGACCACAAAACAGATAGGCATGTGCCAGGTGATTGCTCTTGATTGCATTCTTCAGCGTAGAGGTAATGGATGGCTGGCCCACAACTGATGTGAAGGTATCCGGACGATATTTTCTGGCTGATACGATGTAATGTTCCATGCAATCTATTCTCTTAACGAACTCCAAAAATAAGAGAAAAATGGATGTTCCCAACCGGAGGAAAGAAGAAGTTATCAACCAAAGGAAATGTGGAAATGAGACGAGTGGAAGACTCGTAAGACTAGGACGACTGAGACGAGTAAAGTACCGGTCCCTGAGCGAAGTCGAAGGGTCAACGCGGAAGCGATTCGGGTCCCCGAGCGAAGCCGAGGGGGTGTTGGGAATTGAAACACTGAAGGGTGGACGAAATGAATGTGAAAATTGGAAAAGATGAAAAGCATTTGAGGATCTTGAGCGTCCTAAATGTCCTGAGAGTCCTTAGAGCAGAAGATGTTATTTTATTGGTTTTGCAAGGCAAAGTTGCACCTTCGCAAATCCACCCAAGCATCAGCGGCGATATTCGGTAGTCCCGTCAGGGACGACCAATTTTGCAGCCCGGGATGGAGCTTGCGGAATCCCGGGAATATGAATGAATGATCGAAAACCGTCCGCGGTAGCATGCAAAAAAATGCATCTAAGTTAATTTCGGACGGAATGGTGGGACAATATGAAAATTGAGAGATGGAAACAACTTTTCAGATTAAGCGTATAAAATTGATACTATTACAAATTTAAATTGATTAAACATGAAAAAGATATTTATCGCACTTGCCATGGTATTCTCAGTAGCCGGTTTGTCCGCACAGAACAAGGTTTTGTACAATTTTAAAGCCTCCACGCTGGATGGTCAGAATTTCGACCTGTCCTCGCTGAAGGGTAAGAAAATAATGGTGGTCAATACAGCCTCCAAATGCGGGTTGACACCTCAATATGCCCTGCTTGAAAAGCTTTACGAAAAATACAAAGACCGGAATTTCGTCATTATCGGATTTCCTGCCAATAATTTTGGATCACAGGAACCCGGCACCAATTCAGAGATTAAGACCTTCTGCACCCAAAATTATGGCGTAACTTTTCCAATGATGTCAAAGATTTCTGTAAAAGGCGCTGACATTGATCCCCTTTATTCATGGTTGACCAGCAAAGCCGAAAATGGAGTCATTGATGCTCCTGTTCAATGGAATTTTCAAAAATTCCTGATCAACGAAAATGGTCAGCTTGCAGATGTTGCATTCCCAAAGGAACTCCCTGATGAAGAGAAGATCATCAAATGGATTGAAGGAAAGTGAAATAAATGTGAAAATTGGAAAATGTGACCCTTCGACTTCGCTCAGGGACCGGAGCTTTTTCCGTCATTCTGTCCCTAAGTTCCTGAGCGAAGTCGAAGGGTCACATTTTCCTGATCTTTATATTCCTGAACCATACCACACTACCGTGATCCTGCAACAGGATCAATCCCTTTTCGTGAACTCCGAAATTTGGAATATCCTTGAATTTACTTGATGCAATACGTGCATTATAATCAACGCTTCCTCGCTCGCACTCCGCGACTTTAATCCCATTCAACCAATGCTCGATATGCTTGCCTAAACAGAGAATACGGCTGGTATTCCACTCTCCCACCGGTTTTGTTACTTTGTTGGCAGCGGTTGGATACAATTCATAGATGGCTCCGACAGTATGGAAATCATTTAGATGCATCCTGCCATCCTTCATCCAGGGATGCCCTGTGTCATCCAACATCTGGTACTCAATTCCAAGGGCATCATTTTTGGCCTCCTTAACGAAATATTTGACGCCGCTGTTGCCGCCAGTATCGATCATCTTCCAATCCCAACTCAGTTCAAAATTGCCATATTCCTCCTTCGATACGAGGTTTCCACCACCACCGGAGACCATGCAACCCTCCTTGATCTGCCAACCCTTTGCCGGAAAATCAGTTTTGTTGGCGCTGCGCCACTGGGATGGGTTCAGACCATCAAACAAAAGCTTCCAGCCCTGTTTGAACTCCTTTTTTGTCAGGGTATTGATGGCTCCCTGACCTTGCATTTGAACAGCATAACCTGACAGAAATGCAAATATCAAAACAGCGAAAATTTTTTTCATAGCCTGTATGTGTTTGTTTCTCAGTAAATTATACCATTCAATTGCAAAGCTTAGGATGTGACTCAATTAGCAATACTCTGGAGTCCAATTCATTTGTAATTTGTAATCTTTAATTCTTCACCGGTGCACTAATCACCCCCAAATATCTTCCCATCCAGTAAGGCAACAACCAGATATCCCCTGCACTGCTTTCTGCATTACCATTGCCATGGGTACGGTCCAGACTGAACATATTTCCGTTGTGACGGTGAATAGGTCTTTCCTGAGGCGGTAGAACCTCTCTGGTCGTTTGATTTCTGAAATTGGGCGCTATTTTATCAATGTCTTTCCTGTTGCTGTTGATGATTACCCATTCAATCATATCCATCGGGTAATTTTTCAACCACCATGCAGCTTCATTCAGATCAAAATTGGCCGTTCCCGTCAGGGCCGTAAAGATATTCCAGGCTCCTTCCTTTTCGGGCCGTTCAATCTGCCAATGGTCCAGGATTGAAGCCTTAAAATTTGATTTAAGGGTGTCATTGAAAGCATAACGGTACAAACCCCAGTATCCGCAAAAATACATCTCATCATCCGAATGGTTCCAGTCTTCAGAAAGTTCCCTACTCAATTGATCCGCTCCTGTATCTGCTTTGCCAATATTGGCCATTTTTTGCATCAAATTTTCAAAATAGCCGTAATTATTCATCAAATCGAATGCTTTTTGCCTGAAGATCTCCTTGTGGGTAAAGTGATAACCTGTTTGAAGCATCGCGATGATGTTGGACGAATTGATTTTGCGGTCGCCTACATTCTTTGGCCTTGCATTCACATAATCGGGATTCCATTTGCCCCAAAGGGTTGGTTTTCCGTCGAAATCTATCAGGTACATATCGTGCTCAACAATGTGCGTCATGAGAATATCGATCAGGTGAACCGAACGTTTTGTCAGGTCAGGATCACAAATCAGCTCAGCCATCGCACCCAATACAAAAATGTGACCGATTGCCTCGTCACTGCTTGTAGTGGCTTTCCAGTCCCATTCAGGATCAGAAGCATTTTTCCATCTTTCGGGATCGGAAAGATGTTTCTTCCAACCGCTGCGCTCGAAAGATCGGGACGGAAAGCCTTTTAAACCATTGATCGAATAAAGCCGCTCCATGGCTTCCAGGGATTCCCTGCAGTTTTGAAGGGCATCTTCACTCTTGTTCACGGCATACCGGAATACTTCACTTGCAAGGTACATGGATGTCCATAGACCATCATTATCCGAATCTACCAGCCTGCCGCTTGCCAGATTTCCCTTTTCCATGCCATCGAAAGAGGAGTTAAATCCATTTCTGATGTGCCTCAACCTGACCTGTTTTTCGTAGAATTCTGCTTTATCTGCCAAAGTCCACTTTTTATATTCCATCTTAGTCAAACCTTTATCTGTCAGGATCAGAACCGTATTGCCTTCGCCTTTGGCAAAACCAACGACTACGTTGCTTGGTAACCATCTTTCGCCATTGTAAAAATTGTATTTTCCATCGGATCTTAGTTCAAATGCGCCTTCTGTTGTTCCAAACCACATCTGGCCGTTTACCTCCTTTAATGCGGTAATGTTGGTGGAAGGAACTCTTTGGACGATGTCACCGATTTGCTTCAAAGTGGTGGGGTCAAACTTAAGGTATCCATTGCCCGTACCTATAAATAAGCTCTTTTTATTGGATGTCAGGTCAAAACAAGTTAGGTTTGATGCTTTAAAAACACTCTTCAGTTCCTTGATCTGCGGATTGAAGGTACATAGTTCATTGACTCCCAGCAGCCAGTAAAGATTGCGGGATGAGTCAAACCTAATGGAAAGGACCTTTGTGCCCGGAAAGTTACCTGTCCATTCTACTTTTGAATCTTTGACCAACCGAATCTCTTTCCCGTTTGAAACCAGGAAATTAAAGTCGTCGCCAGCTTCAAACTGAGTGGCATCTGGCTGTAAATGCCTCGAAAACAGTTTCCCGGCCCAGCTATTGCTTAAAACGGCCAGATTATCCAGGTAAACAAACTGATCCCTGTGAATCATCAAATCGGTCAATTTCTTCTTTGCCATGGGCCGGTAGGATTGATCCTTCTCCAATGTTCCGGCAAACTGAAATTCCCCTCCGTAGGGCTTGTAAAGTCCGGACGAAGTCAAAATTTTAATATCGCCATTCCTGTCACACCCCACCTTTAGCAGATGAATGGTATCGGATTTGGCATAAAACTTGACGCTATACTCCTCAAGAAACGGAGTATCCTTGTAAATGGGTTGTTTTTCTTTGGTCTCCTTTGCAGGTGAAAAGGAGCACAAAAACAGGCCTCCAACAATTGTCAGAAGATAAAATAGCTTTCTCATTTTGTAGTAGTAGTTAAATAAAACGATTCGGGGGATAAAACTACTGATTTTTTATCCATTTTAACTTGCTACGCCCAAAAAAACAACAACAAAGACGTTCGAAAAGGATCAATTTGAACTCACTTGGTTTTATTCCACGAAGACGCTTTGGCCGCACAGGATCAACAAGGATCAATTTGAACTCACTTGGTTTTATTCCCAATCTTTTGAATGGCATTACTGTCATCAAAACAACCGGGTCAGACGAAAGCATGAATACTGGAAACGGTAAACAATCCATTACTGCTATCCCCTACTACTCCTGGGCAAACAGGGGCGCAGGGGAGATGAACGTTTGGATGAAAGTTCAAAAATAACAGTGGAAAGTTGGTACTTGAGAGTTAAGCGTGGACAATGACATAATTAGATGAAGATAATCAATGCATCTCCGTGTCACAGACACCGATTCCCCCTCTGAAATAGTTGAACTGTACATTGGGATGACCGGCTAGCAAAGACATTGGCACCGAACTATCCATGATCTTCTTGCCAATCATGAAAGCTGTTAACCTTTGACCAAAAGAATTGTCGTGTACACCGGCATGCCAAATTGATACTTTATCTGACTTCCAGGTTTGCACAGGTCCAACAGTGAGCGCCTGCCGTGGTATGCCTGTCACCACACCTCCCCCACTCGTTCGGGCATTTTGGATACAGGTGACCGGATGCAGATCAACTACGCGTGCGGTAAGTTTTCTGTACTCCTCAGGTGTTGGCGGAACATCCTTGTACAATCCTTCTCTTTTAAACGGATCATTGAAAGCCCAGTGTTTGGTCTCTCCCTGACCGCCCTGCATCACCGCACAACGGGCACCGCTATCCCAACTATTTATATACCCGCTGGTATCGGCTTTGGGAAAATGCAGGTTATAATCCGGCATTTTCAATTTACTGTCGATACGGTTAAAACATAGATCACGATCGGCTTTTTCAAATGACAACGGATGTGATGCATCCAGTTCCTTGCCATCGACAACCCACTCATCCATCCCCCAGAAATGTGAATTGGAAAGATTGATTTTTAACTCGTTGACCATTCTTGCAACCAGAGGCAATTGTTCTGTCGGGCCAATTGGTCCGCATATCCCCACAGGCCTGTCGGCTGTGGATTGCTGCCAGGCCGTAATGTATTCGAGCGCTTCGGCAAGGTAAAATTCCTCCAGTGTATCAAAAATAAACACTTTAAACCCATCTCTCGATAGCTGAAGAAGGTCGTTCGCCGAGAGTTTGGCAACATCATTGAGCAAATCATCCTCCAATGTTGTAAAATCCCACCATTCCGGTGCAAGCATGCTTAATTTTCGTGCCATGATTATAATATTTTAGTTATCAAATTTATTATCTTAGAGTTGACAAATGACAATGATATTTCATACCCAATCGTTAATCACTCATATCTCATATCTCATTATTCCTAACCAGCTCTCCAAGCGCCTCCTTCAACAAATTCTGCTGCGGAAAGGCATGGCCAAGATGCTGCCTGAAACCTTCCGCATATTTTACATTGATCTCAGCGCCTCTTTTGGCTGAAAATCTTTTCATGGCAAGAATATACTCATCCATTTTGTGATGCGATCTAAGCCAGCTTCGCTGAGTTTCGTGACAGCCCAACATCTCCTCCTTGATGGGCATCTCGCCGGTGATATCCACATAAACCGTAGGCTGAATTGGATTTCCAAGCAGATCTTTACCATCCAAAGGATCACTGTAATAGAGGGTTGGCACCCCTTCAAGAATTGGCTCGCTCACCTCCAAATTTTTCATTCCTGCCGAAAAACAAGCCGTCAGAACAATCCGACTGGTTATTTCGTGATCGACCATGTAATCTGTCGGGCTGGCAGTAAGCACCAACGAAGGTTTGACTTTTCTGATCAAAGCCGTAGTCTTGTTAATCGAATCCTTGTCGTAGGCTATATAGACATCTTCGAATTCCAGGCAATGGTAGGTGGCGTCCAGTAATGCAGCGGAATTTGCCGCTTCGACCCTTCTGATAGCGCTTATCTCTTCCCGCGAAAGTTCGGCAGACCCTTTGTCACCCGGGGTCATGGTTGCCATATGTACCATCCAACCTGCTTTTTTTAACAACGAAAGTGTTCCGGCAGCCATGATCTCAGCATCATCAGGATGCGAAAATATTCCTAAAACCCTCTTTTCCATAGCGATAAAATTTGATGTTGTTTGTTATTGTAAACTATTTTGCGAGGCCGAATTGTCAGCAGCAAACATTATTTTATGGGTATGCAGCGCTTCCGCCAAATTGGTCAGCGGCATCTCTTTACCTTCCGCCAGGGATTGGAAGAAGGTCTCGAATTGCAACTGGTACGGGTGATCGGAAACATCTCCCGAGTCAAGCATCTTCATGGAGAGCTCACTCCACTTGCCTTTGTTCAGACCTTTCAACTGTGTGGAGTAAAATTTGTTGTCGAGCAAACTGCCCTCGCTTCCCACAAGATGTACGTGAAAATAGTAGGGTTGCAGACAGTCGATCACAGAGGCAACTTTCCCAACGCTTCCATTTTTGAATTTAAGGATACTGACAGAGGTAGTCGGATAATCATATTTGGCAAAATCTTCGTTGGAAGAGTTGGTGGTAAAACCATGAATCGAAGCCACTTCATTTCCCATGCAAAGCAACAAGGCATCCAATGCGTGACACCCGGCAGAGAGAAGACTGCTTCCTGCAATTGCCTTGCTGATATTCCAGCGGTATTGCCCGTACCATGGGCCAATACCATGGTAATAATCAACTTCACCATAATGAATTTGACCAAGTAATCCCTTATCGATAATAGACTTGATGGTAATAAACTGACTTGAATACCGACATTCAAAACAGACACATGTTTTGACTCCCGCTTCATCAACAGCATCCCTGACGGCGAGACAGTCGGACCAGTTCAGGGCAAGTGGTTTCTCAATGATGAGGTGTTTTCCGGCCTTGGCGGCAAGAATAGCCTGTTGGGCATGTTCAGAAGGATAACTGCAGATAGAGATGACATCAAGCTCAGGATCGGCCAACATCTCTGCTAGATTAGTATAACACTTTATTTGACATCCATGCGATGCGCTAACCAATGCAGGATCAAGTCTCCGGGACGAACAAACAGCCGAGACCAGTCCTGTGGATGTTTTATTAATTGCATCAATGTGGGCCCCAGCAGCCCAACTGTAACCAACAATACCAACACTGTATTTTTTCATGGTAGCCGAATGAATTGTCAAAGGTTAACTTCACTCCGAAATTAATAAAATAATTGAAAAACAGTATTTAGTTACAAATGACATTTTGACTACATTGCAGCATCCATAATGAGCAGAAATTTATGAAACATAAACTTTTTTTTACCCTTTTCGCATTATTCATTCTGACTTTTAGATCTTTAGGACAGGAAGCGGACAAAAAAACATCTCAGGAAGGAAATAAATACAACATCGACAACTGTATCAACAAATTTAACATGGATAAAACCGTCAAAACCCCGGTTGGATACCAGTACTGGTTTATCGAACAGAATTTCCTGCCGGATGGATTAACGTGTAGTCGGGCCAAAACAAGCAACACATGCGCCACACAAATATCCCGGAGATGAAGTATTCTATTATCAGTAAAAACATTAAGGCCGAAAAATAGACCGGGAGAATTCTAATCCTGGTGAAAAACTTCGGTTAACGGCACCGAAACCGGCGAATTGTCCGGATTAACCTCCATGATTTCAGCCATAAACTTCCACCATTTTTTCACAATTTCAGTTTGTGGGAGGAGATCCGCTGTACTATTATCCGATTGTTTCTGGACGGCGAAGAGTGCGTTGGACTCCTCATCGAAAAAGATGGAATAGTCAGTTATTCCGGCATTTGATAACTCCAAAGACAATGCCGGCCAGATTTCGTCGTGCCGTTTTTTATATTCTTTCAGAAATCCAGGCTTTAGCTTCATTTTAAAGGCTACTCTTGTCATTATATCAATGCATTGATTGCCAATTGAATAAAAACAACCATCGCATACATGTTGATCAAAATAAATGCCTTGCGAATCGTACCTGTTTCAGTTTCAATGAACAGATATTTATAAAATTGGCGGATGAAATAAATGTTGGTCAAGATCAGTGTTCCAATCAAAACAGGGTGAAGTAAAAAACCGAAAAGTGGGAAAAGTAGCAGAAATAAGGAGGTAAACAATCCCCAAAAGAAGACCACCTGTTTTATCTGCAATTCGCTTAAAATCTTCGAAATAGAAGAAAATCCTGCCCTTTCGTACTCCTTGCCATATTTGATCATCAGAAGCCAAAAATGGGGAACCTGCCAGAGGCATACGAAGATGAAAAGGAAGATGGCATTGGGATGAAACAAATAATATCCTGCTGATGTCCAGCCAATCAACGGAGGAACTCCTCCAACCAATGCGCCGGGCAGGATGGCAATCCAACTTCTGGTCTTCAGCGGGGTATATATCAGGTTGTAAAATACCACATTTAAAAGACCCAGGATCACGGGAATCCAGCCATTGTACAAGAGAAGGAATGAGCCGGTAACAATTAGGAATACAGAGAGTAAGAAGGCGTTTGTGCCTGAAATTTCACCGGCAGGAATTGGCCGTTTCCCTGTTCGCTTCATCAATGCATCTTGTTTGTATTCCTGCACCTGGTTCAAGACAGATGCCCCCGAAGACAGGAGGAAAATTCCGAAAAACAGAAAAACAAGTGATGCATCTGGCTTGCTGCCTGACATAAAATACCCAGTCAGCGCCGAAAAAGTAACCATCATGGAGAGTCGCGCCCTGATCAACCTGCTAAATATCGAAAAAATAGTTCTGTACTTACTTTGTTTCATTATCGCCTTTGAAATAATCTACAATTTTATCCAGGTCTTCAGCTGAGATTTTCTCTTTGTACGATTGCATGAGCCCCTTGTTGAACCCCTTCACAACATCAGCATTCGGGTCTATGATCGATTTCTTGATGTAATCGGCCGTCGCTTCAATCTCCTTTTCGCCTGCATCGGTCACAACCACAGTTTTTCGCCCGAACAAACCCTTGAAGGAAGACCCAATTATCTTTGATCCATCCATCGAATGGCAGGTCAGGCAGGCATTGGCCTTGATGATGGCAAGCCCCGGATGATCAGGCAGGTTTCCAGTAACTTTCAAGTCTGCAAGCCACTTGTTGAACTCAAGACTATCCACAACCACCGCTTTTGCAGTCATTGCCGAGTGGGCCAGTCCGCAATATTCGGTGCAATAAACATCGAAAGTCCCTTTCATGATAGGCCTGAACCACAGGTAGTTATTGTAACCAGGAATCACATCCTCCTTAACCCTGAAGGCAGGTATAAACAGGCTGTGGTTGACATCTACTGAAACCAGGTTCAGTTTTACATTTTTGTTGTAAGGGACCACCAGCTCTTTGGATATTTTGCCATTCCCGTAATCAAAATCCCAGCTCCACATGCGCCCAATCACGGTGACAGGCATTGCATCTTTGGGTACCTGCCGCATGGGGGCAAATCCAACCCAACCGAAATAAAACATCACCAAAACAATGATCAATGGAACGACTGTCCAGATCACTTCGAGTTTTGTATTGTGAGAAAATTGTTGGGGATTTTTATTTCTTTTCCGCGAAAAATGGATCAGAATATAGATCATTAAAGCAGTAATCCCAATGGTGAAAATAAAGGAGATGGCAAAGATGAAAATAAAAGCCCTATCGACAGCTCCGGCCAGGTTAGAACCCTCGTTGAATAGTGTTTCCATAGTTTTTGGAATTATCTGAAAAAGTAGTCAATAAATGTGATGGCAATGACAACGGCAAAAAGGAGAAATACGCCGCCGACCATCAAACGCAGGAGTGAATTTTCAAATTTAAGGTGCATAAAGTAGGTAAGCACAATGGTAACTTTTACCGACGCCAGAATTAATGCCAATGCAACAGTGTATGCGCCCAAATGAACTTTAACGGCAAGGATGGATATCGTGGTTAAAATCAATAAGATAACCAATACTTTCCAATTCAGTGAGTCGGTGGAAACGTGATTTTCATGGTTCTTCATTCGTAATATCTTTGATATGAAACTTTATTAAAATAAATTTAGCAACCCAAAAGCCAATTTCCCTGAAACAGATGGAAATCAGCATTCTGGGTACCATTAAATGCTGTTAGGTGATCAGATAAAGCAGAGGAAAGAGAAAAATCCAGATCAAATCGACCAGGTGCCAGTATAAAGCGCTGTTTTCCTGTAATAAATAGTGCCCGGCGTTGATTTTGCCCGATTTTATTCTGAAAATGACAATGGTAAGCAGAATACCACCGATGATCACATGTAAGGCGTGAAGTCCGGTCATCATGTAATAGAGGCCAAAGAACATGATTTCGCCATGCGGAAGGCCTTTCATCACATCGGACCCGGGATACAAATGAAGTCCGAACTTATGGCCCCACTCAAAGTATTTATTCACCATGAATACCCCTGCCAGCAAAAGTGTAATAAAGAGCAATCCCATCGCCTTACCGGCACGTTTCTGCTGGATCGCAGTCAGTGACATGGCCACGGTCATACTACTCACCAGCAGGACAACAGTGTTGGTGGCGCCTACGAAAGCATTTAACTCAAGGGCAGCATGGTGAAAATCGGCTGCATATTTAGAACGCATAACGGAATAGACGATAAACAATCCTCCAAACAGAAAGAGCTCGGTGAAAAGGAAGAGCCACATCCCTAGTTTCCCGGTATCGCTGTCAATAAATTCACTGTGTTCGGTTGTCGACATAGGATATTTTTTTAATTGGTGTGAGGGTTATCAAACCGGTAAGGTTCATGAGTTATCACAGGTATCTCATCAAAGTTTTCGTGAGGCGGAGGAGATGGAATCTGCCATTCGAGTGTCACCCCATGCCATGGATTGGCCGGTGCAATGGCACCGCGACGGCTGCCATAAACCAAATTAGAAATCATTATGATTAATCCGAAAATGAGAATAAATGCACCAATGGTAGAGAGCATCTCGCCTGTCTGAAATTTGGGATCGTAATCGAAATAACGTCTAGGCATACCCTGGATGCCAATCACGAACAACGGAAAATAGAGCAGGTTAAAGCCCACGAAAAGAAATACCCAGGAGATATTGGCCCATTTGAAGTTGTACATTTTGCCATAAATCTTTGGAAACCAGTAATGTATGGCAGCAAAAAAGGCAAAACCCATACCACCAAAAATTATATAATGAAAGTGCGCTACCACAAAATCGGTGTTGTGAAGCTGTATGTTTGTAGCAAGCGATCCAAGAGTCAATCCTGTAAATCCTCCGATCGTAAAGAGAAAGATAAAGGAGATGGCAAAAAGAAGCGGTGGTTTCAGGTCAACAGATCCGCCATACATTGTGGAAAGCCAGTTAAATACCTTGATGGCACTCGGAATGGCAACCAAGAAAGTAAGGAAGGAGAAGAACCACCTCGATTCGTAGCTGATCCCGGAGGTAAACATATGGTGTCCCCAAACAAAATATCCGACCAGGGCAATGGCCAGGCTCGAAAAGACGATGGGCACATATCCGAAAACAGGTTTCTGACTGAATGTCGGAAAGATTTCCGTTACGACCCCCATTGCGGGTAAAATCATGACGTAGACCGCAGGATGCGAATAGATCCAGAACAAGTGCTGATACAAAACCGGATCTCCCCCGAGCGCAGGATCAAAAAAACCTATATGCAATGTTCGCTCGGCAATAACCATCAGCAGTGTAATGCCAACGATTGGAGTGGCCAGAAGCTGGATCCAGGCAGTAGCATAGAGCGACCAGGGAAAGAGTGGCATTCGGAACCAGGTCATGCCCGGAGCCCGCATCCGATGAATGGTTACAATAAAATTGAGTCCGGTGAGAATAGAAGCAAATCCCAAAACGAAAGCTGCAGTTAACGCGATCACCACATTGGACGAGGCGGCAGCACTGTATGGAACATAGAATGTCCAGCCCGTATCGGGTGAGTTACCGTTGGCAAACTGTGAGTAGAGTCCCAGGATGGCTCCGGTAATGAAAACATACCAGGAGAAGAGGTTGAGTTTGGGAAAAGCTACATCCTTGGCCCCAATCATGATTGGTAAAAAAATGTTGCCAAAGACCGCGGCCAGGCCTGGAATGACGACAATAAAAATCATGATGATGCCATGGATCGTGAACATACCATTGTAGGTTTGGGCCGTCATGATGGTCTGGCCGGGGGCCATCTTCTCAATCCTCATCAAGAGTCCCAATATTGCAGCTACGCAAAAGAAGATAGCAATCGTATACATATACATCAGGCCAATCCGTTTGTGATCGGTTGAGGTAAGCCACGACCAAAGTCCTGTTTTGTGGTTCAGGTAGTTGAGTGGTGCACTGGTAGGTGAATGTGTCATTATTTGGGTGCTTTGGTTGATTTTTTTCTTGAGCTGATGTACAAATAGAGGACAAAAAATAGTCCAATTACGAGAACAAAACTTCCCAACAGTCTGGTAAACTGCAAGGTATAAGTCTTAGATTGCGGATCGTAGGCAAAGCAATAATCGTAAAGTTTGTTGCTGGATGGCTCTACCTGCCCCTTTTGTGCCTCCACAATTGCCATTTTCAGTTCGAACGGCAGGAAGGTAACACCATAGAGATAACGGGTAATTTTGCCTTGAGGACTAAGAATGATGATCGTTGAAGGATGCGCAAAATCCATACCTGTTGGTTTAAACCTAAAACCAACAGCTTCTGTAATTTTTTGAATGTTCTCCAGCTCACCTGTCAGATAACTCCAACTGCCCCGCTGATCATCCTTAATCTTTTGAACAAAATTTTTCTTCTTTTCCCTGGCCTTTTCAGGGGTATCTTTTGTGTTAAAACTGATAGTAATTACATCATAATCTTTACCCAAGATCAATTCAGTCTTGCCGATCACATCTGCTATGCCATCCTGTAACGGACTGCACAAATTAGGGCAATCGAAATAGACAAAAGATAGGACGGTAGGCTTGTTGATCATACTTCCCAACGTAACGGTATCATTCTTTTCATTGTAAAATTTAAGGTCAGGCGGAATCGTCTGACCCAATTTCTCTACGATACCAATTTCAATCTCTTTGCTAACAACTGCCTGTGCCTGTGTTTCGCTTGCAATAAGAAAGATAAAACCCAATACAAAAAGAAATTTCATATCAATAAATTAAATATCAGTTATTCAGGATTATTTTCTTCACCTGATTTAAACAACAGTCTCAGTTGCAGCATCACATAGACGATCAGCGCCCACACTGCCAAAACTGAAAAAATATAGGTCGACAACAGCCAGATGGGCGTTTTCCTGTTCACATTCCACAATGCCCGTTGCTCGTTGAGTGGTGGCCGATAGGTTGGTATCCCAATTTTCATTGATGCCATGGTATTGACCTCACCAAATGCGTTTTCATCGGTAGGTTTTACCAAAATCTGAACCATCCCCGTTGAGTCACCAGGAAGAGTTTCAGGAAAATTAAACAGGGCAATACCCTGACTATCCGTCGACCTGGCTTCACCAACCTGAAGATTTCCGAAATATCTTTTGGCAAAAAGTTTCAACTCTGCTCCGGCAACCGGTTGTCTGGTTCCCTCTTTCAAGGAGGTCACTTCAACCTTAACCTGTTTTTTTTCGTTTTCCCAGGTGAGCATCATGATTGCCTGTTCCAATGAAACACCAGGTGCAGGTTTTTTGGCAACCTCCTGCACATATTTATCGTTAAATCCCCTGAAATAAGAGATTATTTTCCAGGTATCTGCAGCCGAAAGGGTATTCTTAAAGGAGGGCATCAATCCGCGACCTTCCGCAACTTTATAAAAGAATGCACCATCACTATTCTTCTGCATCTTTTCAGAAGCGGGATCAGGGGGAGGTGGAACAAGTTTTACCGGATTGTTTTTACCAGGATCCCCATGGCACGATTTGCAATTCAGGTTATACAAATCGCTCCCGGCTTTCCTTGTTGAATCGGTAAAAGCAAAAGGGCTTAGTTTGGCTCCGTTCTCTGCGGGAACAATCCATTCCTGGGCAGAAGAAGCAAAAACAAATAATGATAAAAGGTATAGCAATACAAAAATCCGCTTCATATTGTTGTCTTTCAGTTTCCTGGTAAGAAAAAATTATACTTTGTCATTGGCAGCTGGGCCTTCAAACAGCCTGTTTTTTGCCGGCAAATAATAGACCCTGGGTTTGGTGCCCAGTTCGGGCATTAAGTGATAACCGCCATTGGTTTTTAACAGTTCGCTCAACCTGAATGTTTCCTTGGTGGTTCCATTGGTTACTGCATCCTGATTTTCGTCACCAAAATAATATACACCATTGGGACAAGATGATACACAATAGGGCAATTTTCCTTCCCGAAGCCTGTCTGCGCTAAAAAGACATTTTGACACTGTCCCTTTTTTCTGAGGAACATTGAGTTCGATGTTGTATTCCTTGCCCTTGTCCCCTTCAACGGTCATTGGTTCTTCCCAATGAAACATGCGGGCAGAATAGGGACATGCAGCCACACAAAACCGACAACCGATACAGCGCTCATTGTCAATCAGAACAATTCCGTCCTGTCTTTTAAAGGTAGCATCTACGGGACAAACTGATACACAAGGAGGATTGTCGCAATGCTGACAGGGTTTAGGCATGAAGTACGGTGCAGTATTCTCCGACTCCTGCATGGTCAATGTATTGATATGGTATTCATAAGGTCGCAATTGATGCGCACTCTGACAAGCTTGGATACATTTACGGGCATTCCGGCATTTGGCCAGATCAATAACCATAACAAAGCGACGCCCTGCCAGACCTTCGCGCCCCTGCTTTTGCAATCTTGTCAGATCAAATTTCACATCCTTGATCTGATCGCGGGGAACCTCAACCAGTTTGTTGTCGGCTGTGAGGACCTTTACCATATCATGGTTGGGCTTGTTCTGTTCATATTTATAACCGGAATAGATGGCTGCCCCACCTGCTGCTGCCGCCGCACCTACCAATCCAAATCGTTTGAAAAATGTCCTTCTTGAATCTACACTATCCTGTGATTTGATTGAATTGTCCGGATCAGTAGTCGATTTCTTATTGCTCATATTGAAATATTTTACCTTATTTAAGTTCTGTTAATAATTGAAATCTGGTTAGTTGAGACGTGAAAAAGTCTCACTAAAATCAACCATTTCGATTGCTTGAACGAGCTGGCCAAAACTACAAATAATATTTTTTGTTTTCATACCAATTTTATGTTTTCTATAAATCAAACAGGACTATACGGTTACAATTTATACAAAAAATTCGTTTTAAACCTCTTAAACGGAGGGCAAGTACAAAAAGTTTTTAAATTGGGGTAATATTCCATAAGCATTGGCAATGAAAACTGAAAAAAATCCGGCAAATTAATTCCAATTTGCATCCATTCTTTTTCTATTAACAACTACCATAATATCATGGCGATACGATTAAAAAAACATTTTAGGGCTTTGATCCCTATGCTTCTGTTACCACTTATTTCAATTGGACAGATAAAAGATATGCCTTATCCACAGGCTACTTCAGTGAAATTTGAGATGACCCCTGAACTGAAATCCACTACACTTCTAAAACTGGAGATTGATTACAACAACAATGTCTACCTGCTGACTGACAAAGGGCTCTATCGCGATTTCTACGGATCAAAAATCTCGAAAGACCTGCTCTACAGAAAGCTTTCGGAGATGAATCCGGTAGATATCACCACGCAAGAAGGTTCCGGATACCTCTATTGCCTCTATGCCGACAGGTTTCTGACCAACGCTCATGCGGGAACAATTTTCGCGAAAATTCCTGAAAACAGCTATCAAACTATCCGGGTCAACCAATCGGGCATCGTACTGCTGGCCGGTGAAGGAAAAGTAACCCTGTACAAAAACTCAGAAAAGATCATTGATTTAAAAGTCCCCGGTGATCAACCAATGCGGTGGTATGTTGATAAAGACAATTTTTATGCCCTGTCGTCTAACAGCATCAAGACATTGGTTCAGAATGAGTGGAAAACCATCTATCAGGGTGAAAATTTGACCTGCATGGCATTTTCAACCAACAAAATAACGGTGGGAACAAAGGATGGGTACCTGGTGCTAAATCCCTTAACAGGAAAGATTTTACAACCGTTAAAAAAGGAGCTGCCCGTTAGTTCGATCAACGATCTGTTGGTCGTCAACAACCAAACCTGGTTTTCTACTTCAGATGGGGCTTTTAGGGAAGAGAGGGGAAAATACCGTTACTTTCAGGGTGAACGTTGGCTGGTAAACAACGATATCATTGACATGAAGGCAGATACTGAAGGAAATATTTACCTGCTTTCTCCCACCGGCCTCAGCAAAATCGAATTTTCCCAAACGACCCTGGCAGCCAAAACCAAAAAAATCCAGGACGACATCCGAAAATACCACATGCGCTATGGCTTTGTTTGCGAAATCAGCTATGGAAAGCCGGGGGACTTAACGACGGCACAGGCAGTAGATAATGACAACGATGGACTGTGGACCACACTCTACCTTGTCAGTCAGGCATTTAGATTCGCCACAACTGGTGAGGAAATTGCCAAACGCTACACGTGGGAGTCGTTTGAAGCCTTTGAACGTTTGCTGACAGTCAATCCGTTGAAAGGATTTCCATCCAGAACCTTCGAACGCAAGGGAATCATCAACGATACGCTGGCCTGGCGGCCTTCTCAAAATCCTGAATGGGATTGGAAAGGCACTACAAGCACAGATGAGTACGTCGGATACCTCTTCGTTGCAACAGTAATGGATCAGTTTATAGCCAAGACTGCTCCGGAAAAGAAGCGAATAGCAGATTTCATTGATGCCATCATGACCCACATCATCGACAACAACTACTATTTCATTGATGTCGATGGTCAACCAACCCGTTGGGGAAGATGGAATCCTGAATATGTGAATTCCTATGCCAAATATGTGGATGACAGAAAATTAAACAGCGCTCACCTGATCGCTGGCCTGCAATTAGCCTATTCACTTACCGGCAAAGAAAAGTACAAATCCGAGGCCTTCAAAATGATGAACAAATACGGCTACCTCGATAACATCATGATTCCCATGAAAACAATGATGCAAACAACCGAGTTTGTCCACAAGGGTGAAGTAATGGGAGATTCGTGGAACCACTCGGATGACGAGATGTCTTTCCTCACCTATTGGGTACTTCACAAATACGCGTTCAATGATTCGCTGAAGAAAAAGTATGAATGGGTTGCTCGTGATCATTGGGAGATCGAGAAACCCGAAAAAGATGGACTGTGGAATATGCTAACTTACGGCATCAGCGGCGACATCGACCTTAATTCTACCATTTGGTACCTCCGGGAGTACACACCAGATCTTGATCGTTACTCAACCAAAAACTCACACCGCAAAGACCTGGTACGAATTCCGGCAAATTTCAGGGAACAAATCACGAAGGAGTTGCTTACCTCCGGCGAACGCCCGATGATTCGTCACAATACAAATCCATTTGACCTGGACTGCAACGATGGCAGAACATCCAGACTCGCCGGGGATGAATATCTCCTACCCTATTGGATGGCACGCTACCTGAAAGTGATCGAATAAATAATGGTAAATGATATCTTTGAATAATCAAATTTAAATAACCCGGAAAATGAAGATTTTGAAAAAGGTTCTTAGAGGATTTTTGCTTCTTCTTGCTGCACTGATATTTCTGATGTTGATTCCGCGGATTTGGTCTGCCATGAATCCAAAACAGGCGCCAATGGGGTATTACTTTTATCCGCAAACTGTTGCGGCCATTTTCACAGGACTGGAATCATTGATCAACAAAACACCGGATATTCCGGAAAATGTGGAAGCCTTTAAGAATGTCGAATACAAAAATATCAACGGAAGGTCACTTCAAATGGATTTCTACCGGCCGAAGGAAATGACCAAACCGGCGCCGTTGCTCGTTTTTATCCATGGCGGAGGTTGGCGCGGCGGCGATCGGGCCGATTACCTGGTCTACCTGACCCACTTTGCCAAACTTGGTTATGTTACGGCGACCGTTTCCTACCGCTTTTTGAAAGAGGCGCCATATCCCGCTTGTGTCAATGATATCATGGACGCGGTGCACTTTATTTTTCAAAATGGAGAAAAATACAACTACGATCCCGACCGGATTTGTCTGATTGGCGGCTCAGCAGGCTCTCACCTGGCCATGCTGGCAGCTTACGGATGGAAAAAACAGCTCTCTCCTTCCGACACGATGCGACAGGGTGTGGAAAAACACAAAATCAAAGCGGTGGTCGAAATCTACGGACCCACCGATTTTACCACTGAATATGCCCGTAACCACCCAACCATTACAGGTTTTATGGCCCATTCTTACCAGGATGCCCCACAACTCTACATCGAGGCATCCCCGATCACTTATGTAACCAAAGAGTCCCCTCCTACCCTTATCCTTCATGGAACCCGGGATATGCTGGTACCCATCAGCCAGGCCGAATCGCTGAAGCACAAAATGGATAGCCTGGGGGTTATGAATGTCTATTGTCCCGTACCCGGATGGCCCCACACCATGGATATCGTTCAACGTGTAAACAATTACACTAAAAGGGTAATGGGGGATTTCTTCGGGAAGTTTGTCAAATAAGAATCGAAATGGAATTACTGTCAGCAAAAGAATATTCTTAATTCAGACAGTACCTGCGCTGCTTGCGCTTCTATTTGTATTGTTAAGCCAATTGTCTGAAAAGTATTTATGAAGAAGCTTGTGGTTTTAACCGGTGCCGGGATGTCGGCCGAAAGTGGTATCCGAACTTTTCGCGATTCGAACGTCATTATGCCCCCTATGGCTGTCCTGTCTACCTGATAGATCCCAATCCACCTTTCGACCTTCCCAACAGGGTACATGTGATTGCCAGAGTGGCAAGTGAAGGCATAGAAGCGTTTATACGAAGAGTGAATGGTTGAATTTGGTAAATACAGCAATATGTGAGTTGATGAGTTTTCTCGTCATAATAGTAAGAAACGTAAATAATTTTACGAAAGAAAATCCCTTGCTAATGGATTTTGTAGAATTTATACTGTCTCTTACCAATTATGTAATTAATTCTCCACATTCAATGAAAAAACTGATCTTCCTCCTTCTTTTCTGTTCTTTTACAGTGGTTTATGGACAGAATCCTGCTATTCAGCTAATCCCTCAACCGGTTGAAATTAAGCTATCCAATGGATCTTTCTTATTGACAAGATCTTCGTCTGTTGGTTTCGACAGCCAGGAAAGCCATAAAATAGCGGAGATGCTTTCCCAGAAACTGAAGGTTTCGACCGGGTTTTCAATTAAACCGCAACAGGGGAAAGCAGGTTCAATACAATTCAACCTGAATAAAACTGCTGTAGCGCAAATCGGCAAGGAAGGTTATACCCTGCTATCATCCCCAAAAGGAGTGATTATCAATGCAAATACCCCAACTGGCCTTTTCTATGGCATGCAAACACTGCTTCAACTTTTACCAAAAGAAATTGAAAGCAAAACAGTTGTTGCCATGAACTGGACCGTTCCTTCCGTTAAAATTACCGATTACCCCCGCTTTAGCTGGAGAGCGTTGATGCTGGATGTAAGCCGTACTTTTTTCACGAAAGACGAAGTTATACACTACATTGACCAGATTGCAAGGTATAAATACAATATTTTCCACATGCACCTTACGGATGATAACGGATGGAGAATTGAAATCAAGTCTTTGCCAAAATTAACTGAAGTCGGGGCATGGCGGGTCCCGCGTTACGGATTGTATGGCGGTCGCGCCGAACCAAAGCCGGGAGAAGCAGCCACTGATGGCGGATTTTATACCCAATCCGATATCAAAGAGATCGTACAATTTGCAAAGGACCGTTATATTGAAGTAATTCCCGAGATAGATGTCCCGGCTCATAACATGGCAGCAATCGCTTCCTATCCCGAATTGAGCTGCACGAAAGATACTACCATGAAAGTCAATCCCGGCAGCCATTTCTCCTATTTTTACGGGGATGGGGTCTTTAAGATGACTAAGGATAATAACTTAAACCCCTCAGATGAAAAAGTTTATGAATTTCTCGACAAGATATTTACAGAGGTAGCGGCAATGTTTCCAACTCCGTACATTCATATCGGTGGGGATGAGTGTTACAAAGGTTTCTGGGCCAATGATCCCGGCTGCCTGGCGTTGATGAAGAAAATGAATATGAAACATCCCATCGAATTGCAGGCCTATTTTGTCAAACGTGTTGAAGCTATCGTGAAAGCAAAGGGCAAAAAAATGGCCGCCTGGGATGAAAGCCTACCGGGAAGCAGCGATCCTGAATCACTTATGATGATCTGGCACGAAGACAGAGTAGCAGTTGATGCAGCAGAAAAAGGGCATCCCATTGTTTTGACTCCTGCATTTTCATTCCTTAACCTGCCACAGGGTGAAGTGACCGTCGAACCATTGAGTTATGGTATGAACAGGCTAAAGGACTGCTATGGCTATAATCCTGTTATTGAAGGAGTTGATCCGAAAAAAATTCTTGGTGCTGAGGCATTAATGTGGTCGGATGTAATGCAAAACCAGTATCAGCTTGAATACATGACCTGGCCTCGTGGCTGGGCGTTGGCAGAAGATTTATGGTCGCCGCATGCCTCAAAAAACTGGAACAACTTCTATCAACGTGTTGAAAATGAATTCAATCGTGCTGACTTAGCAGGCGTTAATTATTCTACGGCAATTTACGATGCGATTGTCAATGTCATTGCCAAAGACGGGAAGATGACCGTCAACATAGATACCGAAATACCTGGTCTCGACATTTACTATTCGATGGACGAAGCTATGCCTGGCAAATTTTCCCCAAAATATTCCAAACCATTTGAAGTTCCGGAAGGACCGGTAACATTAAGGGTAGTGACCTTTCGCGGTGGAAAACAAATTGGACATCTGATTGCACTTAGCCCCGAAGAACTGAAAAAAAGACAAACTGCAAAATAAATTAGCGGGACATATTGATATCCACCCCAATCCAATAAATCGGGACCACGGCTAATATCGGAGAAATCCGTATTAGGGGGATCCCTTGTTAACTTTATTTGATCCAATTAATTATTGTAATCTTTTCAATGCGATGAATAAACTGATTTTACTTTTACTTTTCTGCTCTGTTGCAACGGTTTATGGACAGGATCCTGCAATTCAGCTGATTCCTCAGCCGGTTGAAGTCAAGGTATCCAATGGATCATTCTTATTGACTAAAACTTCGACAATTGGATATGACGTCCAGGAAAGCAAAAAAATAGCGGAGATGTTTTCCCATAAACTGATAGTTCCGACCGGGTTTTCAATTATGCCCCAACAGGGCAAAGCCGGTTCAATACAATTCAACCTAAATAAGGTCACTATTTCACAAGTTGGGAAGGAAGGTTATACCCTGGTTTCATCCCCAAAAGGAGTGACGATCAATGCAAATACCCCGGCAGGACTTTTCTATGGCATGCAAACCCTGCTTCAACTTTTACCAAAGGAAATTGAAAGCAAGACGGCAGTAAACATGAACTGGACCGTCCCTTCAGTTAAAATAACCGATTATCCCCGTTTTAGCTGGAGAGGGATGATGCTGGACGTAAGCCGTACTTTTTTTACGAAAGATGAAGTTAAACGCTACATTGACCAGATTTCCAGGTATAAATACAATATTTTTCACTGGCATCTAACAGATGATAACGGCTGGAGGATTGAAATCAAGTCTTTGCCAAAATTAACTGAAATCGGGGCATGGCGGGTGCCCCGTTTTGGGACAGACGACCTGCTTGCCAAACCGAGACCAGGGGAAGCAGCAACAGTTGGAGGTTTTTACACGCAGTCCGATATCAAAGAGATCATACAATTTGCACAGGACCGTTATGTAACTGTAGTTCCCGAGATTGATATCCCTGGACACAGCATGGCAGCAATAGCTTCCTATCCGGAAATAAGTTGCACAAAAGATACCAGTATAAAAGTTAACCCAGGCTGCCACTATTCTGATTTTAATCCTGACGGAACCTTTAAGTGGCTGATCGATAATTCATTTAATCCGTCTGATGAAAAAACATATGAATTCCTCGACCAGGTTTTCACAGAGGTGGCAGCGCTGTTCCCATCCCCCTATATTCATGTTGGCGGGGATGAATGCTATGCAGGTTTCTGGGCCAAAGATCCCGGCTGCCAGGCCTTGATGAAGAAAATGAATCTGACACATCCCGAGGAGTTGCAAGCCTATTTTGCGAAACGTGTTGAAGCCATTCTGAAAGCAAAAGGTAAAAAACTGACTGGTTGGGATGAGATTCTTCCGGGACACCTTGATCCTGAAACAATCGTGATGAACTGGCACGGTGACAAAGTAGGGATAGAGGCGGCAAAAATGGGGCATCCTGTTGTTTTGACACCTACATCATCCGGATTCTTTAACCTTAACCAGGGTGAGAAGACAATTGAACCCTGGATTTATGACAATTTAAGGTTAAAGAAAGTCTATAGTTTTAACCCTGTTCTTGAAGGAATTGAGGAAAAACAAGTTCTTGGCGGCGAAGGGCTCCTTTGGACCGAACAGGTGGAAACCCTGTATCAGGCTGAATACATGATCTGGCCACGTGGATGGGCAATGGCAGAAGATCTATGGTCGCCGGATGCCTCAAAAAACTGGACTAGTTTTATCCGACGTGTTGAAAACGAATTTAATCGAGTCGATATAGAAGGTGTTAATTATTCGTCGGCAATTTACGATGCCATTATTAAGGTCAGTGTTAAAGACGGAAAGATGACCCTCAGGATGGAAACAGAAGCGCCGGATCTTGATATCATCTATACGATTGACGAATCGATGCCAGGTAAATATTCACCAAAATATTCCAAACCAATTGTACTTACTGAAGGACCGATAACCGTGCGGGTAGTGACTTTTCGCGGCGGAAAACAAATTGGACATTTGATCACACTTAGCCCGGAGGAACTGAAAAAGAGATCATCTTCAAACTGAAAAGAGCAAACTTATTGTTCGTTTCTGGAGGGAATGATAACTTAACTTCCTATTTAATTTTTACATAGAAAATCTGTTTCCAGACATCTTTCGCTCCCTCAGCCTTAATGGGCCTGTTGAAGGCAATGGTTTTCCCATCTGCCGACCAAACGATGTTAGACAGCTCCTCTTTGCTGACTGGGGTAATCCGCTGAAATCTCTTTTCAAAAGGTTCATCCGAGATTTTGCATACCACAATGCTGTTTTCACTTTGGTAACAGACGGATCTATTATCCGGGCTCCATCGAACACAACTTTGGACGCCTGCCGGGTGTTCGGTAATTTTCCATGATTTTCCGCCATCCGGCGAAATCAGGAAGATTTGCTGCTTGCCCTTCGCATCGGCAGCCATATAGGCTATCCATTTTCCATCGGAAGAGGAACGCACAACTCCCCCGCACCCGGGATGGGCCGTTTCGGCGGTGAAAGTCAACCTACGCTGAACAGTGCCTTTGGGTGGCATTGGAAAGGTCGAAGGGGTACCCTCCAGCGGGCCAAATTCTCCCGGCACATTGATAGAATCGGGAATGTCTGCTACGAACAACTCATCCACCGGCTGATTGTTTTTGCTTCGTACTTTGCCAAGAAATGCCCTTGCCACCTGTTTTTTGCCGTCCTGTTTCACATAACTTCCGGTACCCACCCAACTATCGGAGGCAGCATTACTGATTTCATCACTTCCGGGATGAGGATTTGGAACAACTCTAACTACCACAACACTATAATATTCGCCACTCAGATTTTCGCCCTCTCCGCTATGATCAACGGTCACTGGTTTGAGTTTTGTTGAGACAGCTACTGTTCTTAAATTCCACAAAATGCCGGTAGAATCCTCCAATACCTTCATAATGGCATCATTGTAGGTATAACCAACCCATTTCCCATCCTTGCTCCATTCGTGGCGATGGGTGCCTCCTCTCAATGCACCTGGGGTATAGGGCAAGGTAACATCCCTTGCATCCATTTGAACCGGTACATTCGGTTGGGTGTCGTTTACCATGGTACCGGTGCGTTTCCACTGCTGGTAAGGGTTTTTCTCACTGCAAAAGGCCAATCCATGAATAAAGATAACCCTGTTTTCTGTAGGATGATAACTGACGGCGCCCGCACCCGGGCCCCATGACCGATTGTCCTTCACCACAAAAAGTTCTTCCACCTTGCCTGTCTCAACATTGACCCGCTCGACGGAAGGGGAACCACCGATTCCCCCGATGCCGGTCCGGGTATCGTATGCGAGCCACTTCCCATCGGGCGAAAAGTTGTCGTTGTTATCCAGATCGTGGTTATATGTGCCATGGGTAAGCTGAACAATTTTGGGTAGCGGATCGGATGACTTGCATCCGATCAATGTGATGAAGAGCAATATGGCTCCAAACAGAGATTTTGTTAATTTCATTTGTAGTAGTATTTCTTAATAATTACACTGAGTTACAGAGAGAGAATTTGGAGTACTTGATTCGATGGACAATGGAGACAATTTGAACTCCTTTGACCCTTCGACATGCTCAGGGAGCGATGCTTGACTCGTCTCAGTCTTCCAAGTCGTCCACTCGTCGCATTTCCAAATTTCACGTTCCAATTCCCAGAACCCCTCGGCTTCGCTCGGGGACCCGATTTGCTTCCCACTTTACCCTTCGGCTACGCTCAGGGAGCGGTGCTTGACTCGTCCCAGGCGCCCAAGTCGTCCACTCGTCGCATTTCCCAATTCTTACCTGGTCGGGGCAGGACACTCTTTTGCAAACTTGAGCGCCTCATCCTCGTAGATGCACCCGGTCATTTCGCCCAAAGAGGTACGGCTGCAATAGCTGTAGCGCTCAAAACCACCGAAATCCTCTTTTGTCAGCATGTATCCGAAAGCATCGTTGGTCAGGCCGAAAAGCATTGGCTGTTCGGTATTCATCTTTCTTTTTACGTAAAACCCAATATTTGGCAGGGCTTCGCCGGGAATGGTAAGAATCTGGGCCTTCCCAATGTTCAAAAGGTTCAACCTGGTAGTAATGGAAGAGAAATCACCGCTTTTTGCAAATTCAGCAGCAAGAGGTGAATGTTGCAGTACGAACCTCATCTTTTCTGAATCGATAGGGAATTTGATTGTTTTTGAGGCACAATAAATATTCGCATCTGCATCTGCTTTTGCGGGTTCAATGATTCGCAAGGCTTCATCTGCCATCAGGGTGCCTATTCGTATACACTCTTCCCAGTTGTTGTTTTCCTTACCGCCATCCACTTTGGTATCGACCCTGGTATCCGCGGTAACCATTCCGCCCTGAGCGCTGTTCATGAAGATGGCCATACCGCCGACTTTTGATTCAACGCGGTCATAAAGAGGTCCGGCCAAGTCAGGGCTGATCAATTTGCGTCCGGTACCCAGAATTTCAGGATGTGTGGCATAATTGACCAGTGTGGCAATGGGTTTGCCTGCATTTTTCCCTAAAATCGCGATGGCCTGGATAATACCCATACGTGGATCATACAACTTTGGTGCGTAGTAGTTGTAAGCAATCTGTCCTTTGGCCTGGCCAACCGCCGTCCGGATGGAAGCCGGTTCGAGTTTGGCAATTGCCTCATTGACTGCATCTGCAATCTGTTTGACGCACCATTCGAGGTATTTCATGTCGGCAGCAGTATTCCCCTTTTCATCGGTAAATCCATAAGCATCCGGACAACTGTGGGCATGGGTAACACCGATCAGTACATTTTCAGGGGCAATTCCCTTGATCAGCTTACGTGAACGGTCTCCAAGAAAAGCAGGCCAACCGATGTTGTCTACACCTACGATGGCAATTTTGGTCGCTCCTTTTTCAATAACAAAGGCTCGGACTGTCAGCTTACCCTGCCATCCGGTAGGCATTTCAGGAGTTCCCATTCCCCCGGAAATCGGGATCAGGTGATCGGGCGTGATGTCCCTCATGGCGGCACCGGCCTTTAAAGTCTGCCCCTGTGCAGGAGCCAAAAACAATACAAGTAATGCAATAAGTAGTAGTCTCATGGTAATTTAAAATTAAATATAGTTAATTAAGAACGTGCTGGTTGAAAAAAAGGATAAAGGATAAAGTCAAAAGGATAAAGTGAAAACGCTTTAATCGAGATTTTTGTGAAAAAAAAATATTTATAAGCATAAAGCCAATCTCTTAAGTTGCAGCGATTCAAAAAAGCTAAAAAACCTTAGCCATTCTAAATTAATTTCACGGGGTCCACTTTATCCTTTTAGCTTAGTAAAGATAAATAGGATTTGTATAGATCCATGGTTGCCACTCATCGCCCGGCTTCACCTCGACTTCGATGCGATAAGCGCCTTTGGAGAGCGGTTTGTCAAATGTATATTGATAAGTTTCACCATCAGTAACTTCGAGCGTCTTACCATCTTTGATCAGGGCAAAACGACCGGGATAGGGTGAGATTGCTTTCAGTTGTTTCAGATCGGCGACCTTGATTGAATCACCCATCATACCTTTCATCGAACCATCCGGGCCCGCTCCGTAATAACAAAATCCGGTGGCATCGGCCAGAAACTTAAAGGCAGTGAAGTGGTGTCCTTCAACAATATGATGCGAAATGTTATTCAAATTAAGGGAATCGGCAAAGAGATAATTGACAGAATTATTGAAAGATGTCTCGTAGGTATTTACCAGCATCCATTTGAAAATCCATCCATCTTTGTCGGGGGTGTCAAGCAACCATTTGTTCCAAAAGGATACCTTATAGATACCGACAGGTTTCGTGTCGATTCCCATCAACTGGATACGGCCATCCTTGGTGTACCTGGCCCTGAAATTGACATTCTCATGTTCATCAACTGCCGAGAAACCGACAATTTTACGTTGAATATTGATTGAGTCCCAATGGGCCAGGATCCCGGTTTGCCGATGGAAGATAGTCCGGTAAGCCCAGGCGCGGTATTTGCTCCCATTAATCAGGAAGTCAGTCAGAATAGGCCATGTGGAAGTTTTCAGCTTTACATTAGTATGAAAATTATAAATCTCCATCCCCTGGTACCATGGATTGGCCCAATTGTGCGGCTCCTCCGTATGTGCATAAAAGACAATACCCCCATTGGAAACTATCTGCTTCGATACCGAATCTTTGTTTGCGTTCCAGTTCACCACTCCGTCCTTCAACGGCCAAGCATCGAAACCCTGTTTTTCACTGCCAGGTTCGAGCAATACGCCATCGTATAATCCTCTGCTATAACCCCTTGGAAAAGAATCTAGGTTTCCATGCGGATGGTCAGTCAAAAAGATGAAATTGATGTTGCGAAGCTTTGCAGCATCAACCAGATCGTTAATGGTCCCTTTGCTGTCGTGCGACCAGTAGCTATGCAGATGCATCACTCCCCGGTAAATTTTTAATCCTGTTACATCAGGGCACTCCTTCTTTCTCAGCGCAAAAGCCTCTACCTGCTTCTGATTGTTTGGATATGTGACCCAATGCCTCCACATTGGTTTGGCAAAAACCACAAGCAATCCTATCAACAAAAGCCCTATCAAAGTCAGAAATAAATTCTTAATAATCTTCAGTAATCGTCTAAAATTTTTCATTCGATTAACTATTAAATAGTTATATGAATATTTGGATTTTGAATTTCACCACAGTAGGCACATAGAACACATAGAATCTATTGTGACCTATGTGCCTATTGTGGTGAAAAATTATTTTCCAACAATATCTGTCAAATGCCTGATCAAATCCATGGAGTAATCTCCCATGGTTGGTCCAAACCATCCCATCAGTTTGGGTTCATATTCGTCCATGTAGAAATACCTGCCAGGAACGATGTAGCCCACATAACTACCGTTGAAACTCGAAACCACCGCATCGAATCCTTTGGCTGAGAGGGCATTTTTTATCTGGAGCGCTAACTCTCCACTGAAATCGCAGGGAGCGGAAATCCAGATCAGTTTTCCAATTCTTACAGCCTGAAAAAAGACATTTTGTGGCACTGGCATCAATTTATTACTCAACCATGTAGCCATATTTATTTTGGTTGTCAACCGCATGTGGTATTCCGGCAATGTCACCCGCAAAGTGGCAGCCGACAGGGTGGATGTTTCCTGGTAAGCAGAGGCTGGTAACCTCTTGATCAGACTATCTGCCAGTGATTCGCCGATGTAGCGGGCACTTTCAAATCCTTTCCCTTTCCCTGATGGACTCTGACTTCCGATCGATCCGGCGCAGAAAAGGGCTACATCAAAGGAGTTGGCCTCCATTTTTCGTTCCCAGTAGCCTGGATAGTCGCCGCTAAATTCCATGTTTCCGGCGCCCTGGGTGGTCGCATGGGCAGAGAAAGTACCTATAACGGCTTTTCTCTTTCCTTTCTGATCGAGAAGGATATAGGAAAAGTCGTTGTTTTTGGTGCCCAGTTCCCCAATGAACCGATTTCTGGTAAATCCGGCAGCATCAAAACATCCTGATGTCAATCGCGATTTTGAAAGATCCTTGATCGCAATTTCAGCAGCACTTACAATGCGGTTAACCAACCACTGCTGAATCGCAAGATTGGCCTTTCCGGCAAACTGCTCTCCGATAAAACCCGGCCCCCAGGCTCCTACACTGGAGTGGCTATGGGTTGCGGAGAAAAGCAGCTGGTCCCTGGATATGCCCTTGGCTGCAAATTCAATTGTTGCCAGATCGATGATATTGGGAGGCATAATCAACAGATCGGCACCAACGAAAACCATCAGTTTCGACCCCACTTTCAAGGCCACCGATCTAACGAAAAGGCTGTCATGGACTCCGGTCGCCGGCTTCCCCTTGCGGTTTCCAAACCCAGCGAGAGGCACGTTGAGGAATTTACCATTGACAGCATCATCGGTCGGATTATTGATGGTTGGTGTGATACTGACTTTGGAAAATCCGGCCAAAACCGTATCTCTGACAGCAGTTTCGACTCTCTTCAGGCTATCAACCCGTAGCATGGTCTTCTTAAAATAGGCCGAATTCATGAAGGGTTCATCCTTCACTGAACCCGTTGAAGCCAGGAAAAGTAAACCAATTACAACTATTAAAGCTATAAATATGTACAGAATTTTTTTCATGCCATCTAAATAATTAGGTAGAAATTCTTTGCGTCTTCTATGCGATTCCTCTCTTTGCGAACTTTGCGTGAAATTTCGAACTCTATTTTCACGCAAAGTTCGCAAAGGAAGACGCTAAGATCGCAGAAAACTTTTGTTATCAATAATTATCAAAGTTCAATGGGCCTAAATCTCATAACTCATAGCTCATAACTTTCCCCTCAACAGAACTTGTTTGTCCGAAGCTACAAACATTCTGGTACACTGGGTGAAATCTTCACCAAACGGGGATTTGTATTTGAGCTCAACATAAAAGGCTTTGAATCCTGATTTTGGGTAATCCACAGCGACTTCTACAACAGGCTTCTTTCCGGCATTCAATCCGACAAAATTCCATTTTTTATCCCTAAACTCCTGATTTGGCGAGGTTGTCGAGAAGAGCGAAGCATCCACCAGTTTATCTGCTGTGGTCTTGACGGTAACAGTAATCTTCCCGTTCTGTTCAGAAATGGTGTAATCACAGATCGGATATTTGTTCTTACTTACCGTATTGCCCAGAAATGCGCTCAAAGTAGCAAAGGCCCTTTTTTTGTCTCCCTGGTCGTGACCGGCATTGGGTGTATAGCAAATGTGGTTGTTCCCGGGTATGTCATCAATGTAATTCTTTACCGCATCAACAGGCCAGTAAGGGTCGTTGGTTCCCATGAAAAGCATTTTCGGCATGGTCAGGGTTTTGCGGTATGAATATGGATCGATCATCTTAACCAGTTCGTTGCTTTTGCCATCGTTGTCCCCGATTTGTTGCGCCAATCCAAGTTTGACATAGTCTTCAATTTCAATGCTGTAATCGCCCCATACAACCTTGTGGTAAGGGATGTTGACGGGCATGTTCAGCATGTCGATAACCATTGGGCCGATGGCAACAACACGTTTGTCGCTGGCCCCGGTGAGCCATGTGGTCCATCCTCTTTTGGAAGCGCCGGATACCACAAACCCTTTGACCTTATGGTTCAGCTGTTTTTTGGAAAACCCCTGGACAATATCCATCGCGCGAACAGCACTTTTGGTCATCGGAAAAAGAAGTGGCCAGTTGAAATCGTGGTCGCCCTGAAAATTGTGCAGCGTTCTTGAAATCAGGGCATCTTCGGTTAGATCGTTATATAATGGCTGGTTTGGCACTTGCCAGAGTATCGCTATGATTGTTTTGTCAACTTTGGCCATGCGACCGAATTCCAAGGCAAGTTCATCATTGAATTTGTGGGAATTGGGCTTTTCATTTTTATTGCTTCCACCTGTGATGAACAAGAGGGCATCAGTGAATTTCAAATCATCCGGAACCATCAGCATTAGATCGTGGGTCCAATGAATGGTTTGCCACGTTTGCGAAGTATACTCGATACGGTAATAAGTTAACCCCACTGCCTTTTGTTTCTCCTTAAGTTCCCATTTGAAAGATGCATCACCATTGTGAAGATAGGCCTGCAGCGCTGTTTCAGGAGTTACCTGCTTTTTGTCCGCTGAAAACCCCGGTTGAGAAAGTAGAAATGTAAATAATACTGATAATAATAGAATTCTCATGAATAGTTGATTTAAAAAAATTCGTATATTGTTAATAGTCTGACACTTATAATTCCTGGCGAAAAAATAATTGCCGTTCGAATATCAGACTAAACTACATCATACACAAATAGTTAAGCGTTAATTAATGTTAATAAAATTAGACCTGTTCTAAATTGATAAAGCCATGGAGCTTGATCGTATTGAATCGATTTGCTCCATGGCTTTAACTTATTTCAAATAATTGCTTGGCTTATTGAAGTAGCCACATCTTTGAGTATTCGGTATCGCCTTTGTCCAATTTAGCGATTGCATTCTGGTAATTATTGGCATTGTTGGCCATCTCAGTTTCAGGATACCTGAACCGTAATGGGAACAGGTGGAGTCCATTTGCCAATTCACCATTGAATTCGAATGCCGGTAGCCTTGTCCTTCTGTGGTCGGCATATGCCTCAACCCCCATTAAGAAATGCCCAAGCCATTTTTGCATGGCAATTTTGGCCAATTTCTGGTTGCTTGTTCCATTTGTAGGGAACGCTGCCCTGGGGTTGGAGAAATAGTTAGCGGGAATGGTTACTCCCCACCTGCTTGATGCCAATGTTACCCCATTTTTATAATAAGTTTCAGCAGTTCCAGTAGAAATATAACCTTTAACAGAAGCCTCTGCCAATAAGAATTGCACCTCATCGGCCTGGAGCATACACGCTTTCAGTAGCGAATGGGATTTTGTATTCAATAGCATTGAGAACCGGGATATTTTATAGTTCCAGATAGTCGTTGGGAAGTCGTAACTGCCATTTGCCGCCAATACATTTTCATACATACCGGCGGTATATCCGGCATAAAGTGTGAGTGAATCCACAATGAAACTTGCGGCTCCCCTGATTCCGGCCTTGCTTCGGTCGATGTACTCCCAGGTTGAATTATAGGCAAACCCGTTTGGATCAGTTGTGCTGACTGTCGTCCCATTCTGGCTGGCGACATTGGTCCATGGTTTTTCGATTGGGGCTACCCAAACTTTCAGACGATCGTCGTTCAGCGCCTTTAAACTGTCAACCAACGTTTTGCACGGCCTATAAATCTGGAAATTGTCCTGGTATCCATCGTATGACATCGGCCAGTTAAGGGACCTGTCGCCGGCGAGGTAAGGAATGGAGGCATTTTCAGCAAGCGTACTGATTAACGGAAGGGCTGCAACGGCAGCAATCTCGCTAGCAGCTCCGGAAAGGTTTTTGCTCGCCCTCATCAACAACCTGAGACGAAGTGAATTGGCAAACTTGATCCATTTCGATTTATCCCCCGCATAAAGTATATCGGAGGTTTTATCGATCGGTTCGGTTCCCTCTGTCAACAATTGAGTTGCATCTTTGAGATTCTTAATCAGGGCAGGATAGATACTTTTCTGTTCATCAAATTTGGGAAATAGAATGCCCTCTTGTCCGCGTAATCCCTCCGTATAATAAATATCCCCATACAAATCAGTTGCAGTCGACCACATCAATGATTTAAAAATCAGGAATATCCCCTCATAATTCTTTAATCCCAGTTTGTGTACATCGGCAATTGCAGCCTGGATCAGTTTGATAGGCGGTGTTATCCCATACAAATCACTTTTGGGTTTGGTGAAACTTTTGTGGATATTATCGTCGGAACTTCTGTTGCCCTGCATGTATTGAACAGTTACAGAGAGTGTCCTATTGCCCACACCTCCTTCACCCTGGTAAGCAAAAGCGCATTGTTGGATGATTGAGGATAATAACAAATTGGGTGTGGCTGACTCCAATGCATCACGTTTTTGTAACAACTCGTCTTGTCTGAGCAGCTGTTTTTCACAGGCTGTCAGGGCAAAGAGTGTCAGGAGTAATATGTATATCTGTTTTTTCATATTTGCAATAATTTATACATTAAAAATCAAACGATACTTTGAAACCATATGATGCTATGGAAGGCAGGGCCTTGCCGACGACTCCCTGGTTTTGACCAATCCCTCCGAATGCTGATTCCGGATCAACATATTTATCGGCAGCATTCCATTGAAAGATATTCCTGCCAACAAATCCAACCACAATATTCTCTACTTTATATTTGGAGGTGTATTTATTTGGGATGGTGTAATCAAAGGTGATCTCTTTCAGCTTAAAGTTGGTTGCATCGCGCAGTAGTGATTGCGGGAAACTCCAGTATTGAGCCCCCAGGATCAATCCGGGAACAGCGTAGAATGTCTGTAACGGATCGGCTCCGTTTACAATATAGTCTGCATCGTTTGCAGGGTTTCCACCTGGTTTTAACCATACCCCTTTAAAGTAGCAGGCATCACTGATCGGAACAGGGGTTCCGTACATCGCATAAGTTGCCACCAATCCTGCCTGTTGAGGGTAAGGCATCTTACTTGCGTCTGGCCATGGCAAACCGCCTGTTTCCGCATCACGTCCACCGACTGTCCAAGGGTTCGGTCCGTTGACTTTGTCCCCAATGGTCAACAAGGAGTGTCCGTCCGTTACAGCGCGACGCTCGATATCTGAGATGTATTTACCTCCCATCCTGAGACTTCCGACAAGACCCAACCTGAAATTTTTCCACTTGAGTGAAGAGTGTGCACCCAAAATAAAATCGGGGTTGTAATTGCCAATGGATTGACGGTCTTTCTCAGCATTTGAATATTTCCACTCACCGTTGTTGTCCAATACGATCATACCGGCATACTTGCTGGTGGCAGGCATGGTAGTGAATACCTGGTGCGCCCACATTGTTCCGATACGCTCACCCTGAGCTAACCGCAGATCGATGTTCGGTCCATTGCCATAGAATGTTTGTCCGTTGGGAACATACTCCTTGGAGAGTTCTGTAATTTTTGAGGTAACCTGACTAAAATTGAAACCAAGGTCCCAGTTCCAATCTTTGGTGCGTACCGGCACCAGGTTTAGGGAGACTTCGTAACCGTTTGCTTCAACTGTACCTACATTGGTTAACATACCTCCATATCCAATACCGGGAGATGTTGGAATTGCACCCTGTTGGTTTTCGTGTACTTTCTTATAAACTGTGAACTCAGCAGAAACACGGTTCTTAAACAATGAAAGATCAAATCCGCCTTCGTATGATGTTGTAACCTCTGCCTTGATCTTTGGGTCAACCAATGATCCGCCAATATTGACGATTTTTGCCGTACCGTAATCAATAGGACTAAAATTAAAGGTATTGTTACTACGCGGTGTTCCAATTCCGTGGCCCACTTGTGCTACACCGGCCCTAAATTTCAGCATGCTGATAACTTCAGGCAATTTGAATGTTGTAGAAGGCAACCAGCTTAAAGAAGCAGATGGATAGAAATGGTGGTTCTTATCTTCTTCCAAAATACCGCTTTTGTCATAACGTCCTGATACATCTACAAATATCTGATTTCCATAACCAACTTGTCCGGTAGCATATACACTATGGGATTTACCAGTACCCCAGCCACTGCCCGAGGTCAATGTCCCGGCTACGGCATTTCCCAACGAATAATCATTTACCCTTACCAGTTTTTCTGCGTTGGCTGAATAACTGTAAGAGTTGCTATATGCATAGTTATATCCTGCAGTTGCATTGGTTGTGAATTTTCCGATCTCCTTGTTCCAAACCAACATTAAATCATTTTGCACGCTAAGTCCGTTCCCTTGGGAAACAGAATATTTACCGTCCCTTTTGTTGCTATCTACAAAGTCCTTGGCCCTTTTGTATTCATAATTGTCACCGTTGTAATCAATACCAGAACGAACCATGAATTTAAGGGATTTTACAATTTCCCAATCCAACTGGGCCTTGCCGAAGAAGTTGTCTTTCCGGTATGTGTTGATCTCCGAATAGGCATACATGTATGGGTTGTCCAACATTGGCGTACCATCGGGTTTGTAGAAAGGTGCATTTTGCAATTGTCCTTCAAAACCTGTTTTCCAAACGGTCCTCATCTCTTTGATGGGTTGTAGGCGACCCAAAAAATCCATGGTCATCTCTTCAATTACATCGCTGTTGGAAGAGGTTTTGTTGGGTGTAAATTGTCCCATATAGCTACTGTTTACAGAGATCTTCAACTTTTTGGTGATGTTGTACTCTGCGTTCAGGCTGGCATTCATGCGTTCGGTTTCATTATTGGGCATTACCCCTACATTGGACATTTTACCTATAGAGAAGCGAAATACCCCTTCTTTGTAGTTACCTGTTACACTTACATTGTAGTTACGGGTTGCACCTGTTTGCATAAACTCCTGAAGCCTGTTTTCCTTCGTAGGTGCAAACAGATTTGTCTCCATCCTTTGTGTCAAAGTATTGTATGCATCGATTGGTGCATTCGTAAAATCGGAAAATTTTGCACCCCAATCATAACCGGATGTGTAGATGGAGGAGGCACGGATACCATCTCCATAAAGTAGTTGGGTGGCAAAGAAATTAAAAGGTTTGTCCCACATCAGCGAAGTATTAACAGAAACCCCTATCCCCTTTTTACCGCCCCTACCGGATTTGGTAGTGATCATGATAACCCCGTTACCGGCAGCAGAACCATAAAGGGCACCAGCGCTGGCACCTTTCAGGATGGAGATACTCTCAATATCTTCCGGATTCAATTGAGACAGCAGGTTCCCAAAGTCGGCTCCATTCCTGTTATCGACAGTTGTCCTTCCCAAAGGAATACCATCTATGACAAAAAGCGGCTGACTACTTGCAGTTGATTGAGATATGTTCAGACTGGTCGCCCCGCGGATTGTAACAAAAACGGAGCCTGCAGGATCGGAGCTCGATTGGGTGAAATTGACCCCGCTCACACGGCCATCCAGTGATTTAAGCACGTTTGAACCTGCTCCCTTGGTTAATTCATTGCCTTTAACTTCCGAAACAGAATAGGCCAGCGATTTCTTTTCGCGTGAAATACCAAGCGCTGTGACAACCACCTCATCGACGCCAATGGTGCTTGCAACCATGATAACATCTATCTTTCGTGAACTCCCGATCGCTACCTCCTTCGTCTGCATGCCGACGAAAGAGAAGGACAACGTGGCATTGGCAGGGGCCGACAACGAAAATTTTCCATTTATATCAGTCACAGTACCGATGGTTGTTCCTTTAACTACGACACTGACACCCGGCAAAGTTTGCCCGATATCATCCTTGACATTACCTGTGACAATATTTTGAGCAAACAGGCCGCTTGATACAACCATTAAAATGCACAGAAACATTGCTTTAAGCATTTTTCTCTTCATCATAAATAATTTTTGTTAGTTGTAATTATTCTAAATTCTATTTTTATTTCACATTTGGGAAATCAGGGCCAGACATTCTCATGCTCACCCCATAACCAATTATGGGGCTACTTCAAATGTCAGGGTCAATGCCATATTCGGCGTACCGATCAAACCTGGATAAACGGTAGAGACAAATACATTCGCGACCATTTTGGTATCGGACAATTGTTGGATGATGCACTCACTCTTGAAGTCGAGAACTCCAAGAAAACCTCCTTTGGTAAAACTCAAAGTAGTGACATTGGGATAAGTTGTCGTCAGTGGCGTTTTTCCATCGAGGGTGGTCGTTAATGTGAAATTCTTGCCCTCGTTGATTGCAAAAGTTGCCCCGGGAGGGGTTACGAATGGTTTGGCATAAGCTAAACCGGCTCCTGCTGCATCAGCATTCGGAACAATCGGGGTACCTGTTGCCAGACAATAAACATAACCTGCAAAAATTCCTCCACCTTTGGAATTAATGGTCAAAGAACCATCGCCCTTGAATATGAACTCATCCGTATAGACCATTGCCAATCCGACAGCGCCCAGTACACTACCGGGATAGTCTTTTACAGTAGGTTGGAAATTGGATGTCGCAGCGGTAATAAGGAAGGAAGGAGCCGAAGAGCTGAGCCTCCATTTTTTACTGCTGGTAGAACCTGCAACACCGCCAGTGAGAAGCTGCATCTTGGTTTTGGGTGGAATAGTAACTTTACCTGTGATTGTGGTAGAACCGCCCGGACCAATGATTGTCAAACTGACGTTATAATCGACTCCATAGGAAGAATAAGAATGAACTGGGGAGTGAATGGTATTGATGTAACTTCCATCTCCAAAATTCCACTCATATTTACTGTCGTTGGTAACCTGGGCATAAAAAGTAACCGTATTACCAGTGACCGAGTAAGTAAAAGAGGCTGTCGGAAGGGGTGTTTCCTTTTTGCAGGTAACAAAAAGAATCATCCCTAAAAATAGCAAGCCGGCTAATTTAAATTTTCTTTTCATAGAATGACATTTAGAATTAATTATTAGAAAATCAAGTACTTATTTTAGTTGTTATTAGAATTCAAGCGCGGCGAAAAGAACAAGTGGTTAGTTATTACGTTATAACTTGGTGTGAAACCCAAGGAAATTTAACTCAAATACTGTTTTGACAGTTAAAAAAAGTAGCTCCATAGGTATTAAAAGTAACCAATTTAGACTAAAACTATACAATATTAGTTAAAAATCCTTAATAGATGATATTTTGCGAATATATTTTAAAATATTTCGAAAACAAGCAAATTAACATAGGAATGGGTTAAAATTTCATCATTACTAAAATGAATATTGCTTAATGGACCTGAAGAATAGTAGTAGTTGTTATTTTTTGTTAACATATCGGACCGGCAGGTAACTCATCTCATACTTTAAAACCCCACCATTGACTATCTCACTGTGACTGAGCCTGAAACCATTCAAAAGTTTTCCATTGAGCCAGATTTTCGATACATATCTGTTGTTTGCAGAAAAGTTTTCAGTTTTAATTTCGAGGATTTTGTCACCTAGATGAATGGCCGCATTTTTAAATATCGGTGCCCCCAACTCATAATAAACGGAACCTGCAATTGGATATAGTCCCAACGAGGCAAAAAGATACCACGAGGAGAGGGTTGCGCCGTCGTCATTTCCATCAACCCCCTCGGCATTTACATCGTATTTATGGTCGAGTATCTTGTATCCTTCAGCTTTGTGCACTTTTTTGTCAAATCCGAAATAATCGCCGTTCACATCCTGGAAAAGGGTAGGCATTTGAAATGATCGATAAAGTGCTGTATAGAAAATCGTTTTGCTCTTTCTATTGTCAAACTCCGGTTCAATCAGGGCGAACTTCTCTTCCCATTTGCCCTTGCCATTCTCCACCAATGCCTCAAAGCTTAATCCGCATGTTTCCGTTTCCAGGTTCTGCCTGGCATTTTCGATGCTTACATGGGAGATACCAATTCTCAGGCCTATGGGTCGCCCATTATTGTCAAATTGAAAATCAACACCCAGGCTCTTTCCCGATCCCCGCGTCTGGCCTGTCGGCAGGCTTCTCCCCTCCAGGATTACCGATTTCGAATAGGCACGGTCAAACCGTCCAAACAGGTACACTTTGATCCCGCCATACCTGCCGGCAAAGGTTCCGAAACTCTTTACACTGGATGAAAATTCCGTTTTGTTGGGATCAATCGAACCACCCCAAAAGGCATGGAGGCCCCTGGGAAATTATTTGCACATACCCAGTAATAACCGCCCGTCCCGATGAAAGGTACTACATTTTGACCCAATTTACCTGGTTCGAAGGAGGTTTTCAGTTGCCCGAAAGGTTGATTGTTCCGGTAGGCAAAATAGCCATACAAAGAACTCATTGCCAATACAACAGCAAAAATAAAGAGTACCACATAAAGCAAAAACCGCTTCAGTTTATTCATGGATAAAATAGTTAATTGTCAATTGATTGAATTGGAAAAACTCAGATGGCCCTTGTTGGTTCGTGTTTCAAAATTAAAAAATCCCAACAAATTTTCATTGTCCGTTTGATTAATCCCACGCTTTTTACGCAATGAAAAATGCGGATCAAATGGCAACAACATAATCATCAAAATGAACATTCAAATATTTATATACATTTATATATCAACCGTATATGAATTAATGTTATCTTAATATTGAACATCTGGATTATTAATATTTTTTCGACACCTTTGAGATTGATTTGGGCTCCTCCTGATTACTTATCTAGCTTATATTCAATAATTAACAAATCAATAATGATATGATTGATCCAATTTTTTGGGTGATCCCAATCTCTTCGATTGTGGCGTTGTGTTTTGCCTATTATTTCTACCGTGACATGATGGGCTACAGTGAAGGGACCGATTTGATGAAAAAAATTGCCAAACATGTACGGATAGGCGCGATGGCATATCTTCGTCAGCAGTACAAAATTGTAACCCTTGTCTTTATTTTTCTGGCACTCTTCTTCGCCTTTCTGGCTTATGGCCTGAGGATTCAAAATCCATTCGTGCCATTTGCATTTTTAACAGGGGGTTTTTTCTCAGGTCTCGCCGGTTTTTTTGGAATGAAGACTGCAACCTATGCCTCTGCGCGTGCCGCCCACGCTGCCAATCAGTCATTGAACAAAGGGCTGGTAGTGGCATTCAGAAGTGGCGCCGTCATGGGTTTGGTAGTGGTTGGGCTGGCCTTGCTCGACATATCTGCATGGTTTATCATCCTGAATTCGATCTATCCGGCCGGTGCAACGCTCGATGGCTCCAATCTGAATATCATCACCACCACCACTTTGACCTTCGGAATGGGTGCCTCCACACAGGCGCTTTTTGCCAGGGTTGGTGGAGGTATTTTCACCAAAGCCGCCGATGTTGGGGCGGACCTGGTTGGCAAAATAGAGGTTGGCATCCCGGAAGATGATCCCCGGAACCCTGCCACCATAGCCGACAATGTTGGCGACAATGTTGGCGACGTTGCCGGAATGGGGGCCGATCTGTATGAATCCTATTGCGGTGCGGTTCTCTCGACCGCAGCATTGGGGGCAGCCGGATTCGCCGCTATGGGTGTCAACATGCAATTCAAAGCGGTGATTGCACCGATGCTGATTGCTGCCGTTGGTACCATACTCTCGATCATGGGAATTTTTTTGGTACGGACCAAAGAGGGAGCTTCCCAAAAACAACTGCTTAGGGCGCTGGGCATAGGTGTTAACAGTGCCGCGGTTGGTATTGCGGTTCTCTCCTGGGTGATTTTGTACTGGTTGAAACTGCCCAATTATACAGGTATCTGGATGGCCATGATCGCCGGATTGCTTGCTGGTATTGGGATCGGGCAAGTCACAGAATATTATACCTCCTCATCGTACAGTCCAACCCGAAAAATTGCAGCCGCCTCCAAAACCGGCGCTGCTACCGTTATTATCTCAGGTATTGGAACCGGAATGATGTCGACGGCATTTCCTGTACTGATCGTTGGGGCCGCAATCATTCTCTCTTTTGGCTTTGCGGCAGGCTGGCACATGAAAGATTTTAGCATGGGTCTTTATGGTATTGCCATTTCCGCGGTTGGAATGCTCTCAACACTTGGAATTACACTGGCTACCGATGCATACGGACCTATCGCTGACAATGCGGGAGGAAATGCAGAAATGAGCAAATTGGGTGCTGAGGTGCGAAAACGTACCGATGCCCTCGACACGTTGGGAAATACCACTGCCGCTACCGGTAAAGGATTTGCTATTGGTTCGGCTGCATTGACCGCGCTGGCATTGCTGGCTTCATTTTTGGAAGAAGCCCGTATTGGAATGGTCAACTTTCATCCGGATCATGCTTTGACAGCTAAACTCAAAGAAGGGACCCTGATTGATGTTTTGGCGGCCTTTGATGTAACTTTCATGAATCCATTGGTGCTGGTTGGCGCATTTATCGGAGGAATGTCGGCCTTTCTTTTTTGCGGCATGACAATGAATGCAGTAGGACGCGCGGCACAAAAAATGGTGGACGAAGTGCGAAGGCAATTCCGCGAAATATTGGGAATCATGGAAGGAAAGGCCGAACCCGATTATGCCAAATGCGTAGAAATTTCGACCAAAGCTGCACAAAAAGAGATGCTTGTTCCCTCCCTCCTGGCCATCTTAATTCCAATCGCAGTAGGTATTATCTTTGGGATTCCCGGAGTCATGGGTCTGCTCCTCGGCAGCACTGTTACCGGATTCATCCTGGCAGTATTCATGGCCAATGCCGGAGGGGCTTGGGACAATGCAAAAAAATACATTGAAGAGGGAAATCTCGGCGGGAAGAGAAGCGCCTGTCACAATGCCGCCGTCATTGGCGATACGGTCGGAGATCCGTTTAAGGATACTTCAGGTCCGAGTCTAAATATCCTGATTAAACTAATGACAATGGTTTCCATTGTGATGGTGGGAGTTACCCTGTCAATGAACCTTTTGATCTATTTCTAACCTGTCCCTATTTTTTACTTCGGTTTTCTTAACAAAATAAAAGGCATATTCGTATAAAATCAAAGAGGAGTACCAAAAGAAAACTTAACAAAATTGCCTAATATTGAACATCCGAATAAAAATGGGACAGCATGCTTTGATATTTTCCCGGTAGGTTAAAAAATTCTTCATCCTCTTTCGAAGGGGGTCGCGTACGGCAAATAATAACAACGATTAAACTTATTAAGATTATGGCAGATCTAAGAACAACATTTATGGGGGTTGAGTTAAAAAATCCTATTATTCTAGGGGCTTCGAGCCTTGTTGAGGATCTCAGCGCTATCAAAAAAATTGAACGTGCCGGTGTTGCAGCAATTGTGTACCGATCACTTTTCGAAGAACAAATTAACCTGGAGCAGATTCAGCTGGACGACCAGGTGGGTGAATATAGCTACCGAAATGCGGAGATGGGCAATATTTTCCCGGAAATCAAACATGCCGGGGCAGGCGAACACCTTTACAACCTCACAAAACTGATCAAAACGGTAAACATTCCTGTCTTTGCGAGCCTCAATGCGATTTATGATCAATCTTGGGAAGAATATGCGGTTCAATTGGAAAAGACAGGTATTGCAGGCCTTGAGCTCAATTTTTACGATGTACCAACTGATTCAAAGAGTGATAGCGCCAAAATCGAATCACATCAATTGTCAATTCTGAAGAAATTGAAGAAGCTGGTGAAGATTCCGATCAGTGTAAAACTCTCTCCATTTTATGCGAATCCGCTCAACTTTATTGCCCAGGCTGATAAAGCCGGGGCCGAAGGTGTCGTGATTTTCAACCGTTTTTTCCAACCTGAAATCAACATCGAAAACGAAGAGTTCTTCTTTCCGTTCGATCTCACACACGAAAAAGATTACCAGATCACCCTGCGTTTTGCCGGTCTGCTTTTTGGCAATATCAAAGCCGATATTTGTGCCAGCCGCGGCATTTCTGATGGAACAGATGTGATCAAAATGGTGCTTGCCGGTGCAAGTTCCGTTCAGGTTGTCAGCACAGTTTACAAGAACAAGGCAGCCCACATTACCCAGATGATTGAAACCCTCGAAGAGTGGATGGATGCCAAAGGGTACAAAACCATCAACGATTTCAAGGGAAAATTGTCAATGTCAAAAAGCAAGGAACCTTACGCCTACCGAAGGGCGCATTACGTTGATATTCTGATGAAATCGACGGAGATTTTTAAGAAGTATCCTATGATTTGAGCGAATAGATTGCTTCCCACCCGTACCTCTCGGTCGTTTTGTGAGAATGATAAGGAGCATATCTCTAAATTTGTATATAATCTGCACAGTTTTTGATTCAAGTAATGCTTCAGATTGCTTCACACTTCGTGCCTCGTGTTCGCAATGACGGATCATTTTTTTGAGGTGAGGGTTGAGAGAAAGAGGCGGGCGGCAATTCTGCTTTTATCGAAAATTGATGACCCGCCTCTTTCTCTCAACCCTCACAAAATCAACAGCATACCGTCATTGCGAGTGAGGACCCAAAAATTTGGCCACAATGTGAGAATGACAGGGTGCAATTTACTAAATTTGTGTATGATCTACACAGTTTGACCGTTCTTTGA
>JALNYZ010000155.1 GCA_023229575.1 Prolixibacteraceae bacterium | reverse complement strand
AAAACTAGCTTTTCGTACAGGTTTCTTACCCATCGTGAAATTAAACGATTGCTTTTGCTTAAGCAAAATTGGTGAAGCCGAATGAGCTGCTGGCTATTTATATGTATCCGCTATCCGAATCGGTTACATTGTAACCTACAAAAAACCAGACGGTGGACTCGCGTTTTGGATAAAACCAGTGAAAGAGGTTGATTTATTCAAATTAAAAGAAAAAGCAAACTCAGAATTGCTGAGCTTCTACACTCCAGACCGATTTAGTTTTGACAAACCCGTTTTGGGATTACGAATTGGATATGCTTCATTATCTGAATCAAATATAGAAAAAGGGATACATGTTTTAGAAAAGTTGTTATAATGATTAGGCTATTTACGCTGTCCGAAAATAGCCGTTCTGCACGAACTATATCTTAATTAATCCAATAGACCCAGTTTTCTTGCGTAATTAATAGCTTCAATTACATTATTGGTATTCATTTTTTGCATTATATTCTGTCGATGTTTATTAACTGTATGAATACTTATAAATAATTTATCTGATATCTCTTTGCTTAGCATTCCCACGCTAGCCATTTTGAGTATTTCCTTTTCTCTATCCGACAGTTTAATATCACTTTCCCGTTCAACAATAGAGAATGGGACAATTTCCCCTGTTTTGTAATTTATAACGCGCACTTTTGCATGTTCCAAGGGTGACGTATTTGGAGATATATCGAAAACACCAAATAGGAGCCATGGATTACCATTTTCATCAAGTTCTAATATCTGTTGTTGAACAATAAAACGAATATAATTTCCTTCTGCATTTTTTGCCCGACACTCATAAATATGTTTGTAATCCTTCCTTTTATCGATAGTTATGGTCTTAATATATTCCATCAATTTACGTTGTGTTTTGCCAAGAACAATCAGGTCATCTGGATGGATTCGAGTTTCCAAATACCCAGAGGTAATATCAGGCGAGCGTATTATCTTAGGGTCATATCCGAAAATTTGGAAATTGTCAGATAAAAACCAATAACTCACGCATAGTTCCGCTACAAACACACAACTATTGTTTACTTTAGACAATAGTTCTATATATTCTTGATGTTTATCCCAAATTTTCTGATTCTCTTTATTCATTGACTATTACTAATCTTTGATGAAATTATAGCTAAAAATAGTAATTGACTAATGTCCTTTACCAAAGTAACTTTGCACAAAAATACTTATAAAACACGAATAAGATTAGATAAAAAGAATATTCAAAATGAAAAAGGTAAATTATTACTACATCACAGCAGGGCTATTTGCAATCCTTTTTTCGATAACACACGAATTAAATGGGCTACAAAGAGTAATTCCTGCACTGTCATCTGGCGCATTAGATATTAGTGCTGTAACGACCATCAACTATATTTGGCATGTTATTACAGCCGAGAATTTTATTTTTGGTATTGCATTTATTATCATGGCATTCTATAGGGACAGGAAAAATGTAAGATTCTCAGCATGGTTGATTTGCTCGATTTTATTAACTCGACTATTTGTTATTGTAGGCACTACTTTAATAATGACAGGAGGACAAATAAATGATTTAATAATTGATATAATTGCAATAGTGATTTATACAGCAATACTCCTAGTAGGCACAAGAGCAAAAAGCGATAAAAAACGTTAGCCATTTGATAATATTTAACCTTATCCCAAATCTTCAATTATTATATTTCAGGGATTAGACACCTCAAACGATAATCAAACGATTTTCTCGTATAGTTTGAACCAATCTAGTCCGTAGTTACCGAATCCCAAATCTACGGTATCAATATATTCAAAGCCGCATTTTTCGTACAGCGAGATTGCCGGAAGGTTTTTCTCGTACACATCCAAACGAATGGACTTCATGCCTGTCTGTCGGGCCAGCTCAAACGAATAGTCCATCAATGCATGACCAATGCCCATTTTAAGAAATGAGGGATGCACCACAAAAGTACGTATCACAAAAATGCAACTGTAGTCTGCATCAACATTCCATTTTACACCATTATAGGCTTCATCGGGATAGTGGTCTAAGATAATAGATCCAGCAATCTTACCTTCGTGTCTTACAACGAAAAGGTTATTATCTTGTATGCCAATAACCGCATTTTCACGAATAGGATAAATGCCTTTTATCCATCCGGGATAATTGGTAGTAGCCGATAGATAGTCATTCAGATCATCATACAGCATTTCCAATTCGTCAATATCGGCAGGAGTGCCGGATTCTATTACAAACTTCATAATTACAACTGTTTGGGATGCAAAGGTATTCAAGTCCTTAAGTTGGTTTTCGTTGTTCACCTCGATAACCATGGGAAGCAGCCCTTAATTTGATTCCAAGCAAAGCCTGACCGATTTTCTTATTTCAATCTGTCAAATCTTTCGTTTATGAGTTGGATGTACTTTTCTTTGAAATCTGGGCTTAAAAAGCTTATTTGAATAAAATCAATCCATTTGTTTCTGACTTTCTCCATTTTAGTAAAAATATTTGTCTGTTGCCTGGCATCTAATTTCATAGTGCTGAATGCAGACTCAAAATCTTTACGATT
>JALNYZ010000061.1 GCA_023229575.1 Prolixibacteraceae bacterium | reverse complement strand
CGAAATTCAATGACGTTCTCGTTACTCGCTTCGTGAACAGTCTTATGTTTGATGGAAAGAAGTCCATCGCATTCAAAATCATTTACGATGCCCTTGATATCGTTGAGAAGAAGATGAAAGACAATGATGTGTCTGCTCTTGACGTTTGGAAAAAGGCGTTGATCAACATCACTCCCCAGGTTGAGGTTAAAAGTAGGCGTGTCGGTGGTGCCAACTTTCAGGTTCCGATGGAAATCCGTCCGGAAAGAAAAGTGGCTATCTCCATGCGTAACCTGATCATCTTTGCGAAAAAGCGTTCCGGTCACTCAATGGCAGAAAAACTTGCTGCCGAGACCGTTGCCGCTTACAACGAAGAGGGTGGGGCATTCAAGAAAAAAGAAGATACACACAGAATGGCAGAAGCAAACCGCGCGTTTGCACACTTCCGGTTCTAACCGGATGTTTCAGATAGTTTAGTTTAGATTAGTACGATAAATTTATAATGGCGAAAAGGGACCTTACAAATACCAGGAACATCGGGATCATGGCGCACATCGATGCCGGTAAAACAACCACTTCAGAGCGGATTTTGTTTTATACGGGCAAAGTTCACCGCATTGGTGAAGTTCACGATGGTGCAGCAACGATGGACTGGATGGAACAGGAGCAGGAGCGTGGAATTACCATCACTTCTGCTGCGACATTTACTGAATGGACATACCAGGATATTGTTCATCAGATCAATATCATTGATACTCCGGGGCACGTCGACTTTACGGTTGAGGTGGAGCGTTCGTTGAGGGTTCTTGACGGTGCGGTTGCAACCTTTTGTGCCGTAGGTGGGGTAGAAGCCCAATCGGAGACTGTTTGGCGTCAAGCCGATAAATACGGAGTGCCTAAAATTGCATTCATCAACAAGATGGACCGAGCAGGCGCCGATTTTTTCAATGTTTACAACGACATCAAGGAGAAGTTGGGAGCCAATCCGGTTCCAATCCAAATACCAATTGGCGCTGAAGAGCGTTTCAAGGGGATCATCGACCTTGTAGCCATGAAATCAGTGGTATGGCACGATGAGACCATGGGAGCCGACTACTCTGTTGAGGAGATCCCGGCCGACATGATGGAACTTGCCATGGAATGGCGCGAAAAATTGGTTGAGTCAGTTGCCGAGCAGGATGAAACTTTGATGGAGAAATTCTTCGAAGATTCCAACAGTATTACTGAAGAGGAGTTGAAACATGTAATTCGCAAAGCAACGCTTAAGGGAGTAATTATTCCGATGTTGTGTGGATCAGCATTCAAAAACAAAGGGGTTCAAACCCTTTTGGACGCAGTTTGTGCCTATTTGCCCAATCCTTTGGATGTGGCTTCTATCGTAGGTACAGATCCGGACACAGGCGCTGAAATTGAGAGAAAGCCGGATGTTGGCGAACCGCTTGCAGCCCTTGCTTTCAAAATTGCCACTGACCCATATGTTGGCCGTTTGTGTTTCATTCGCGTTTACTCCGGTAAGATTGATGCAGGTTCATATGTATTAAATACCCGCACCGGGAAGAAGGAACGTATATCACGTCTTTTCCAGATGCACTCCAACAAACAACAACCCCGCGATGTAATTGAAGCCGGCGACATTTGTGCTGCAGTGGGTTTCAAAGATATCCGTACAGGTGATACCCTTTGTTCACTCGATCATCCGATCGTACTTGAGTCTATGACCTTCCCGGAACCGGTAATCGGTATCGCGGTTGAGCCAAAAACCCAAAAGGACCTGGATAAACTGTCCAATGGACTGGTGAAACTTTCCGAAGAGGATCCAACCTTTCAGGTTAATACGGACCTGGATAGCGGACAGACCATCATCCGTGGTATGGGTGAGCTCCACCTGGAGATTATCATCGATCGTTTGAAAAGGGAATTCAAAGTAGAGTGTAACCAGGGTGCGCCTCAGGTATCCTACAAAGAGACCATTACCAAGGAGGTTTCCCTTCGTGAAGTTTTCAAGAAGCAAACCGGTGGTCGTGGTAAATTCGCAGATATCTCCGTGATCATTGGTCCGGTTGATGATGACAAAACAGGACTTCAATTTGTTGATCAGATCAAGGGGGGTACTATTCCGCGTGAATACATTCCTTCTATCGAGAAGGGCTTTAAAGAGGCTATGAACAATGGTCCTTTGGCCGGATACAAAATCGAAAACCTTAAGGTGGTTCTGGTGGATGGTTCTTTCCACCCGGTTGACTCCGATGCACTCTCTTTTGAGTTGTGCGCCAAGCAAGCCTTCAGAAATGCAGCAGCCAAAGCCAAACCGACTTTGCTGGAGCCGATCATGAAGGTGGAAGTTGTTACCCCGGACGATTACATGGGTGATATTGTTGGTGACCTGAACCGACGTCGTGGTCATGTTGAAAGTATGGATGCCAAATTCGGCGCCCGTGTCATCAAGGCGCTGGTTCCGCTGTCCGAGCAGTTTGGTTACGTAACGACCTTGCGTACCCTCTCTTCAGGCCGTGCAACCTCTACGATGGAGTTTTCCCACTATGCAGAAGTTCCAAGGAACATTGCACTTTCAGTTCTTGAAAATGTAAAAGGAAAAACAGAGTTGTTATAACACTAAATACGTTCTTATCATGAGTCAAAAAATCAGAATTAAACTGAAATCGTACGATCATAATCTGGTTGACAAATCAGCTGAGAAGATTGTAAAGACTGTCAAATCTACAGGCGCTATTGTTAGTGGTCCAATTCCACTCCCAACACACCGTCGTATTTTCACGGTTTTGAGATCCACCTTCGTCAATAAAAAATCGAGGGAGCAGTTCGAATTATCTTCCTACAAGAGATTGATCGACATTTACAGTTCAACCGCAAAAACGATCGACGCCCTAATGAAACTGGAATTGCCCAGTGGTGTTGAAGTTGAAATTAAAGTTTGATAAACTGCTTAACAAGTAGAAAAAATGCCAGGATTAATTGGAAAAAAAATCGGAATGACTTCCGTATTCAGTGTTGAGGGGAAAAACATCCCATGCACTGTGATTGAGGCTGGTCCATGCACGGTAACCCAGATCAGAACCCTTAAAACCGATGGTTATGAGGCTGTTCAGTTGGGATTTATCGACAAAAAAGAGAAGCATGCGACCAAAGCAGAAATCGGCCATAATAAAAAGGCCGGTACTACTCCTAAGAAAAAAGTGGTAGAATTTGATGGGTTTGGTAGCGATGTGAAGCTGGGAGATGTCATTACTGTTGACATGCTTGAGGCCGATACATTCATCGACATTACCGGCATATCAAAGGGACGCGGGTTCCAGGGTGTTGTTAAACGTCACGGCTTCGGCGGTGTCGGACAGAGCACACACGGCCAGCACAACCGCTTGCGCGCACCAGGTTCTATCGGTGCCTCTTCCTATCCTTCCCGCGTATTCAAAGGAATGCGTATGGCAGGACGCGACGGTGGAAAAACTATAACTGTTCAAAACCTTCAGGTATTGAAAGTTATTCCGGAGAACAATCTTTTAATTGTAAAAGGTTCTGTCCCCGGAGCCAAAGATTCATACTTAATTATCTTGAAGTAATGGAAATCGCAGTTTTAAACAGAGCAGGAGAAGAGACCGGAAGAAAAGTAGATCTGAATCCCAGTATTTACTCGGTAGAACCTAACGATCACGCGATTTATCTCGACGTGAAGCAATATCTGGCAAATCAACGTCAGGGTACCCATAAGAGCAAGGAACGTGGTGAAGTGTCCGGATCAACCAGGAAGCTGAAAAAGCAAAAAGGAACCGGTGGCGCCCGTGCGGGAAGTATCAAATCTGGCACCATCCGTGGTGGAGGCCGTATGTTTGGACCACGTCCGAGGAATTATGGTTTCAAATTGAACAAGAAACTGAAAGAGTTGGCACGCAGATCAGCCCTGACCTACAAGGCTCAAGGCAGTGATATTTTAATTCTTGAGGACTTCACAATCGAAACGCCCAAAACGAAAGAATTTATCACCCTTCAAAATAATTTGAAAATCAGTGATAAAAACTCGTTGATAGTGTTATCGGAAGCAAATAAAAACATATATTTGTCAACCAGAAATTTACAGAACATAGAAGTCGTAACTACCTCAGACTTATGTACTTACAAAATTATGAGAGCTAAAAAAATTGTTTTGGCAGAGAGTTCTGTAGCTAAATTGGAGGAATTATTTAAGATTAACGCGTAAGAAAATGGTTGAAATTTTGATTCGCCCTATCGTAACCGAGAAAATGAATGCCCAAGCGGAAAAATTAAACCGCTATGGTTTCATGGTAGATAAGAAGGCAGATAAGCATCAGATCAAAAAGGCCGTGGAAGATATCTATGGCGTTAAAGTAGTTTCTGTCAACACGATGGTATATGCCGGTAAATTGAAATCCCGTTTTACAAAGAGTGGGGTGATTACCGGACGTACAAATGCTTATAAAAAGGCAGTTGTCACGTTGAACAAAGGAGAGAATATTGATTTTTACAGCAATATCTAAGTAAAAAATGGCAGTTAGAAAGTTAAAACCTGTAACTCCGGGTCAAAGGCACAAAGTGATTGGTACTTTTGACTCAATTACAACTGGCAATACACCTGAAAAATCATTGTTAAGGCCCATGAAGAGTACCGGTGGTAGAAATACCAGCGGTGTGATGACAATGAGGTATATAGGTGGCGGGCACAAGAGAAAATACCGTGTGATTGATTTTGTCCGTGAGAAGGACAACATTCCGGCACGCGTTGATTCGATCCAATACGATCCAAATCGTACGGCTCGTATCGCACTCTTGGTATATGCCGATGGAGAGAAGCGCTACATGTTGGCACCCAATGGCCTGGAAGTAGGTCAGACGGTTGTTAGCGGAAATGAGGTCGCTCCTGAGATCGGTAATTCGCTACCTCTTGGAAAAATACCTCTTGGTACAATCGTTCACAACATTGAGTTGCATCCTGGTCAGGGCGGTATTATGGCCCGCTCGGCCGGTACCTATGCGCAACTCACCTCACGTGAAGGACGATACGCCATCATCAAACTCCCCTCAGGCGAGTCACGTATGGTACTGGTTGCATGTCGTGCAACAATAGGTACTGTAGGAAACGCCGATCATGCCCTTGAAAGATCAGGTAAAGCCGGTCGAAGCCGCTGGTTGGGGCGTCGTCCCCGTGTTCGTGGCGTAGCCATGAACCCTGTGGATCACCCAATGGGTGGTGGTGAAGGACGTGCATCCGGTGGACATCCGCGTTCACGTAAAGGGTTGCTTGCGAAGGGTTACAAAACCCGCTCGAAGAAAAAATCTTCGACCAAGTACATTATTGAACGTAGAAAAAAATAATCGCGAAAAAACTGAGTAGATTATGAGTCGTTCGTTAAAAAAAGGCCCTTTCATCGACTTTAAGTTGGAGAAAAAAGTGTTGGTTCTCAATGAATCAGCAAAGAAGTCGATCGTAAAAACGTGGGCAAGACATTCAATGATTTCGCCTGATTTTGTAGGACACACCATTGCAGTGCACAACGGGAATAAGTTCATTCCGGTTTATGTTACTGAGAATATGGTTGGACACAAGTTGGGTGAGTTTTCTCCTACCCGCACCTTCAGGGGTCATGGTGGCAATAAAAAGAAATAAGCCATGAACGCGGATATGTATAATAGAAGTAAAAAGTACCAAGATGGGTTCTAGAAAAAAGCAAAGCGCTGAATTGCTCAACGAAGCAAATAAACAGAGATGTCAAGCTGTTTTGCGCGACTGTCCCACTTCGCCGCGTAAGATGCGCCTTGTTACCGATATGATTCGTGGAATGGCGGTAAATCGTGCACTGGACGTATTGAAGTTCTCTTCCAAAGAGGCATCACGCAGAGTAGAAAAACTCCTTTTGTCGGCAGTTGCAAACTGGCAGGCTAAAAATGAAGGAGTAAGACTTGAAGAAAGCAACCTATACGTGCAGGAAGTTTTTGTTGATTCGGCCCGCATGCTGAAACGTCTTCGTCCGGCCCCTCAAGGGAGAGGACACCGTATCAGAAAGCGTTCAAATCACGTGACTGTCCGTTTGGCAAGTAAAAATGTTGTAGAAGAAAATACGAAATAATAATATGGGACAAAAAGTAAATCCGATTTCTAATAGGCTTGGGATCATCAGAGGATGGGATTCCAACTGGTTCGGAGGCAACAATTATGGTGATAAACTGATCGAGGACCACAAAATCAGGGCTTATCTGAATGCGCGTCTTGCAAAAGCGAGTATTTCGAAGATAATCATTGAGCGTACCTTGAAACTGATCACCATTACTGTTCAGACTTCCAGGCCCGGTATTATTATAGGTAAAGGTGGTCAGGAGGTAGACAAACTCAAAGAGGAGTTGAAAAAGATCACTAAAAAAGAGGTTCAGATCAATATCTTTGAGATCAAACGTCCTGAATTGGATGCCCAGATTGTTGCCAACAACATTGCCCGCCAGGTAGAAGGTAAAATTGCCTACCGTCGTGCAACCAAGATGGCCATCGCAGCAACCATGCGTATGGGAGCTGAAGGTATCAAAGTATTGTGTTCCGGTCGTTTAAACGGGGCAGAGATGGCCCGTTCTGAAATGTACAAAGAGGGTAGAACCCCTTTACATACTTTAAGAGCCGATATTGACTATGCACTTGCTGAAGCTTTAACCAAGACCGGTTTGATCGGTATCAAGGTTTGGATCTGCAGAGGTGAAATTTACGGTAAACGTGATCTTTCCCCAAATGTAGGTCAGGCACAGCAGACACGTAGCACGAATGCCCGTCCGACCCCGCCTGCCGGTGGCAAGGGTGGCTTTAGAAAGCGTAAAAAGTAATTAGTCTGATAATCATCGACAAAGCGAAACAAGATGTTACAGCCAAAGAAAGTAAAATTTAGAAGAGTACAGAAGGGCAAACTGAAAGGTAACGCGCAACGCGGAAACCAATTATCGTTTGGATCTTTTGCCATAAAGAGCTTGGAAACTGCATGGATCACCGGTCGCCAGATAGAGGCAGCCCGTGTTGCAGTAACGCGTCACATGCAGCGTCAAGGACAGATTTGGATCAGAATTTTTCCGGATAAGCCAATTACCAAGAAGCCTGCCGAAGTTCGGATGGGTAAAGGTAAGGGAGCACCGGAGGGTTTTGTTGCAACAGTAACTCCCGGTCGCATTCTAATCGAGATCGAAGGGGTCCCCTTTGATCTGGCTAAAGAAGCTTTACGCCTGGGAGCCCAGAAATTTCCAGTGAGTACTAAGTTTGTTGTACGACGCGATTTTGTAGAAACTTCAATTATTGAGTAATGAAAACGCAAGAAATCAAAGAGCTTACAACAGCCGAAATCACAGAGAAATTAGAAATCGGGAAAGAAGAGATGGTTCGTATGTGTTTAAATCACAGCGTAAATCCTCTTGATAATCCGATGAAAATACGGTTCGCCCGCAAAAACATCGCCCGTCTGAATACCGAATTACGCAAACGTCAAATTGAAAACAAATGATGACAATGGAAACAAGAAATCTTCGTAAAGAGCGTATCGGAGTGGTGGTCAGCAATAAAATGGAGAAAACGATCGTAGTTGCTGAAAAAGGAAAAGAGAAACACCCGATTTACGGAAAATTCGTGAACAGAACTACCAAGTTCCATGCACACGATGAGAAGAACGAGTGTAACATCGGCGACACCGTCTTAATTATGGAAACCCGCCCTCTTTCAAAACAAAAGGGGTGGAGATTAGTAAAAATCTTAGAAAGAGCCAAGTAATATGTTACAGCAAGAATCACGTTGTACAGTTGCAGATAATAGCGGTGCTAAAACAGCCCTGGTTATCCGGGTACTGGGCGGAACAAAAAAACGTTACGCCTCTGTTGGAGATAAAGTTGTTGTGACTGTGAAAACCGCACTGCCAGGCAGCGATACCAAAAAAGGATCGGTTTCTAAAGCGGTCGTTGTACGTACTTCCAAGGAGGTGCGCCGCAGCGACGGTTCTTACATCCGTTTTGATGATAACGCTATTGTACTGCTGAATGCTGCAGGCGAGATGAGAGGTACACGTATCTTCGGACCAGTGGCCCGTGAACTTCGTGACAACTTCATGAAGATTGTCTCACTGGCACCTGAAGTACTTTAATATTAAATCAGACCATGCAGAAAAAATTACATGTAAAGAAAGGAGACACGGTCGTCGTAATCTCCGGCAATTCAAGAGGCTCCGAAGGGAAAGTACTTGAAGTGGTCAGAGAAAAGGATCGTGCCATCGTAGAAGGAGTTAATCTTGTATCTAAACATACAAAACCAAATTCCAAGCACCCACAAGGAGGCATCATCAAACAGGAGGCGTCTATCCACGTTTCAAATTTGATGCTGAAAGATCCTAAAACAGGGAAACCTACCCGTATCGGGCGCAAACTCGATAAAGACGGGAAACTAGTTAGGTATTCAAAAAAATCAGGGGAGGAGATTAAGTAATGGGATACACACCTACTTTTAAACGCAAATATCAGGAGGAGATTGTTCCTGCTTTGCAGAAGGAGTTTAGCTACAAATCTGTTATGCAGGTTCCGGTACTGGAAAAGATTATCATCAATCAAGGTCTTGGTTCTGCAATTGCCGATAAAAAAATCATGGAGGTAGCCATCGAAGAGCTAGCCTCTATCAGCGGTCAGAAACCGGTTTCTACTATCTCTAAAAAGGACATTGCCAACTTCAAACTTCGTAAGAAAATGCCGATCGGTGTAAGGGTAACCCTGCGCAGTGACCGTATGTATGAATTTTTGGATCGTTTGGTCTCCATTGCACTTCCCCGCATCCGCGACTTTAAAGGCATTGCCGACAAATTCGATGGTAGTGGCAACTACACGCTTGGTGTTACCGAGCAGATTATCTTTCCTGAAATCGTGATGGATAAAGTAACCAAAATGAATGGTTACAACATCACCTTCGTAACGACTGCAAAGAACGACGAGGAGGGATATGCACTACTGAAAAGTTTTGGTTTACCGTTCAAGAACGCAAAAAAGAACTAAAAGATATGGCTAAAGAATCAATGAAAGCCCGCGAAGTGAAGCGTGCAAAACTCGTTGAAAGGTTTGCGGAAAAGCGTGCCAGATTAAAAGCTGAAGGTGACTACATCGGTATGAGCCTTTTGCCTAAAAACTCGGCAAAGATTCGTCTGCACAATCGTTGCAAACTGACAGGTCGTCCGAAAGGATACATGCGCCAGTTTGGTATTTCCAGAATTCAGTTCCGGGAAATGGCCTCTAGCGGCCTAATACCCGGAGTTAAAAAAGCAAGTTGGTAATCGTTTAAATTATTGCAAAGATGACAGATCCTATTGCAGATTACTTGACCCGACTAAGAAATGCTATCAAAGCAAAACACAAAGTCGTGGAAATCCCTGCGTCAAACATTAAAAAAGAGATTACCAGAATTCTGAAAGAAAAAGGGTACATACTCAATTATAAATTTGATGAAGAAGTCAATTACCAGGGAAGCATCAAAATTGCCCTGAAATACCATCCCGCTGATGGTACGCCGGCAATCAAAAATCTAAAACGTGTCTCTAAACCAGGACTTCGCCGCTACTGCGGAATTGAAGATGTCCCAAGGGTACTGAACGGTTTGGGTATCGCTATCATCTCTACCTCCAAAGGTGTAATTACCGATAAAGAGGCCAAAGATTTGAACGTTGGTGGTGAAATATTATGTTACGTTTATTAATAAAGGAGGATTATTATGTCAAGGATTGGAAAACTTCCCATTGATTTACCCGCCGGAGTTACGATAAACGTCGACAATGAAAATGTTGTCACCGTTAAAGGAGCGCTGGGCACCCTGGTTCAGAAAGTAGACAAAGAGATCGAAATTGTGGTTGAAGGCAGCCAGATTTTGGTAAAACGTCCTACGGAACAAAAACGTCACCGTGCATTGCACGGATTGTACCGTTCACTCTTGAACAACATGGTTCAGGGTGTATCAAAAGGCTATGAAGTGAAACTCGAATTGGTTGGAGTTGGTTACCGTGCAGAATCACAAGAACAGGTTCTTGACCTGGTATTGGGACATTCTCACCACACTTACCTGCAATTGCCAAAAGAGGTAAGCGTTACAGCTGTTACTGACAAAAGAGCCAACCCTATCATCACGCTTAAATGTGCTGATAAACAGTTGATCGGTCATGTTGCGGCTAAAATCAGGTCGTTCAGAATGCCTGAACCTTACAAAGGTAAAGGTGTTAAATTCGTTGGCGAAGTATTGCGTCGCAAAGCCGGTAAATCGGCTTCTAAAAAATAAATGATTTTTAGTTATGGCTCTTACAAAAATTCAAAGAAGAGATAGAATTCGCATGAGAATCCGGAAAATTGTTTCCGGTTCCTCAGAGGTTCCTCGCATGAGTATCTTTCGCAGCAACAAGCAGATATCTGTTCAGTTTGTTGACGATGTAGCGGGAAAAACCTTGTTGGCAGTTTCTTCATTAAACAAAGAAATCGCTTCTCAAGCCGGAACCAAAACTGAAAAAGCTGCCCTTGTCGGGAAATTGGCTGCTGAAAAGGCACTTGCTGCCGGAATCACCACCGCCTGCTTCGATCGCGGAGGCAACTTATATCATGGACGAGTTAAAGCAGTGGCTGAAGCTGCACGTGAAGGAGGTTTAAAAATATAACCGTTATGGCGAAAAATATTAAAAAAGTAAAAACCAGCGATCTTGAGCTTAAGGACAGGTTAGTTGCAATCAACCGGGTCACCAAGGTTACCAAAGGAGGTAGAACTTTCAGCTTTTCAGCTATAGTTGTCGTCGGAAACGAAGACGGTATTGTTGGATGGGGTCTTGGAAAAGCCAGTGAGGTTACAGCAGCCATCGCCAAAGGCGTTGATGCAGCAAAGAAAAACCTCGTTAAAATTCCGATTATTCACGGGACTGTTCCTCACGAACAAACCGCAAAATTCGGTGGGGCAAATGTCTTGTTGAAACCAGCTTCTTCGGGTACTGGTGTGAAGGCCGGAGGTGCTATGCGCGCCGTTCTGGAAAGTGTTGGAATCCATGATATCCTTGCAAAATCCAAAGGATCATCAAACCCTCACAACCTGGTAAAGGCAACTTTTGAAGCATTGGTCGAACTGAGAGATGCCTACACTGTTGCTGAACACCGCGGCGTAGCTCTGGACAAAGTGTTTAACGGATAAAATCTAAAGTACATTATGAAAATTCGTATTACACAGTTTAAGAGCAAAATTGGCGCATCCAAGGCTCAAAAGAAAATCATTGATGCGCTCGGCCTGCACAAATTGAATCAACCTAAGGTTCATGAGTCCACACCCGAGATTCTGGGAATGGTTAGAAAACTTCAGCACTTAGTGAAGGTTGAAGAAGTTAACGATTAATATTTCTTATAAATGGAATTAAATAACTTAAAACCTGCTAAAGGTTCTGTTAGAAAAGAAAAGCGGATTGGTCGCGGACAAGGTTCGGGTCACGGTGGTACTTCAACCCGAGGCCACAAGGGGGCTAAATCACGCTCGGGATACTCATCAAAAAAAGCATTCCAGGGAGGTCAGATGCCGCTGCAACGTCTTGTTCCTAAGTTTGGCTTCAAGAACATCAACCGCGTTGAATATAAAGCTATTAACCTTAGTGCACTACAACAATTGGCCGAGGAATCAGGGATTACAACCATCGATTTTCAGACATTTATAGAGGCTGGATTTGTCAGTAAAAATGACAAAATAAAGATCCTTGCCAAAGGTGAGTTGAAAAGCAAATTGGTTGTAAAAGCACACGCTTTCTCTAAATCGGCAAAAGAGGCCATTGAAAAATTGGAAGGTACTACCGAATTAATCTGATTCTGATGAAAAAGTTGATCGAAACGCTTAAGAACATTTATAAAATTGAGGATTTACGATCCCGGTTAAGTGTGACCCTGCTGTTCCTGATGGTTTACCGTTTTGGTTCCTTTGTCATCTTGCCTGGTATCGATCCAAATCCTGCTCATTTTGAAGCTTTAAGAAATCAGACATCTGATGGGATTCTTGGACTGCTGAACATGTTCTCCGGAGGTGCTTTTTCCAATGCATCAATCTTTGCATTGGGAATCATGCCTTACATCAGTGCTTCGATCGTGATCCAGCTTTTGGGATTTGCAGTTCCTTACATTCAAAAGCTGCAAAAAGAAGGTGAGTCTGGTAGAAGAAAAATCAACCAGATGACCCGTTATCTGACCGTTGTGATTTTGGTCTTCCAGGGTTGGGCTTATTTGGCTAACCTTAGGTATCAACTTCCTGAACAGGCATTTTTGGTTGGTGCTTTTGCATTCAATGTGAGTTCAACCATTGTTCTGGCTGCCGGTTCCATGTTTATCATGTGGCTTGGGGAGCGGATCACGGACAAAGGGATCGGGAATGGAATATCATTGATTATCATGATTGGTATTATTGCCCGTTTGCCTCAATCACTGGCTCAGGAATTTGTTAGCAGGTTGGCTGAACAGGGGAAAGGATTTATCATGTTGATTGTTGAATTGGTGGTCTTCCTGCTGGTTATCGCCAGTACGATCCTATTGGTTCAGGGTACACGTAAAGTGCCGGTACAATACGCTAAAAGGATCGTCGGTAATCGTCAGTACGGCGGTGTTCGTCAGTATATTCCGCTGAAAGTAAACGCTGCTGGTGTTATGCCGATCATTTTTGCGCAGGCAATCATGTTTATCCCTGCCACGGTGGCCGGCCTCTTCTCTTCGGATACAATGGGACGGATGATGGCATCCTTTACTAACTATACTGGTTTCTGGTACAATGCGATCATGTTTTTGATGGTAATTGTATTTACCTATTTCTATACCGCTATCACCATCAATCCTAACCAAATGGCCGAGGATATGAAGAAAAATGGCGGATTCATTCCGGGCATCAAACCGGGAAAAAGAACCGCTGAGTACATCGATACCATTATGTCGAGGATTACGCTTCCTGGTTCCATCTTCCTGGGATTGATCACAATACTACCTGCTTTCGCAATGATTTTGGGTATAAATTCGTCGTTCGCACACTTCTTTGGCGGTACTTCTTTGTTGATTATGGTCGGGGTAATCCTTGATACATTGCAACAGATTGAGAGCCACTTATTGATGCGTCACTACGATGGATTGCTGAAGTCTGGTCGCATCAAGGGTCGTACTGCCGGAGCGAATATGTAACCTGGTTGGTTGATCCAACAAATTGTGAGGAATTTTATTATCCTGGCAAGTTAGCTGTACAGCATCATCATAAATCAGTGTGGAACATACAATTGTTGCCAGCTGATACGTTCTGATCATTTTATAGAAGTTTACCTGTTTCCGAAAAAGAGTGTTGTATCTTTTTTTTCTTTTCAGTATCTTTGCCGACCTGAAAAAATTGATCGCCTCCGTTTTTTTATGATTACTTTCTGAATTACCATGATGGAAGTGAGCGCGGCAATGAAAAGACCACCAATTTGGGTGTTGGAAGGAGAGAGGGGAGTTTACTTCATCGAGCCCTGTCGAATGATCGAATGTTTTAAGGTTTGCTCTTAAGAGCAGTTTGGGGAATATTTTGAGTTTTCAATTTTAATGCAGAAGTATTAGTTTCTATGTCAAAGCAATCATTTATTGAACAAGACGGAACAATTATTGAAGCATTGTCCAATGCGATGTTTCGGGTTGAATTACAAAACGGTCATGTGATAACGGCCC
>JALNYZ010000154.1 GCA_023229575.1 Prolixibacteraceae bacterium | reverse complement strand
CAAAATACTGCATTGCTGCTGGATCCGAAGCTGTAGCTGATACTACAACCGTATATTCCATAGCCCCCTTTTCCTGTAATGTATTCAGGATTGATGCAACCGTAGAGGCTTTCTGTCCGATAGCCACATAAATACAATAGACCGGCTTTCCTTCCAGAAAGTTCGTCCGCTGATTTAAGATAGCATCAACAGCGATAGATGTTTTCCCAGTCTGGCGGTCGCCAATAATCAACTCACGCTGTCCTCGACCAATAGGAATCATGGCATCAATTGCTTTAATCCCGGTCTGAAGAGGCTCATTTACTGGTTGGCGAAAAATTACCCCCGGGGCTTTACGTTCAAGCGGCATCTCACAATCAGCATTGGTAATTACTCCTAATCCGTCGATCGGATTACCCAATGCATCAATTACACGGCCAAGCAAACCTTCTCCGACTTTAATTGATGCTATTTTTTTTGTCCGTTTTACAAGATCGCCTTCCTGAATTTCATCTGTCGGTCCTAATAAAACAGCTCCAACATTATCTTCTTCAAGATTCATCACGATTGCCTTCATTCCGTTATTGAACACAAGCAACTCATTAGATTCGGCGTTATTTAACCCATATATTCGGGCTACTCCATCGCTTACCTGAAGAACAGAACCAACTTCACTCAAGCTTATATCAGGTTGAATATCTTCCAGCTGCTTAAGTAATATATCTGAAACTTCTCCTATATTTAAAGAATTCATCATTTTATTTCATTAATTTCTACCAGGTTATTATCATCAATCCACTGACTTTTAATAGAATTCAACTGCGATGCAACACTGGCATCCAACTGATATCCGTTCGAATCCAGAATAAATCCCCCAATCAATTCGGGCTTGATCTCCAGCACAAACTCCACTTTATCGGCCACTTTATCCTCAACCATCCGGGTTATTCTATCTTGAATATCAGTATCCGCAGGTTTAGCAAGTGTAAGAGTAACATGAACAATCTTTTTTTCTTTTCTATAAAGATCTATATACAGCAGACAAATAATACTAAACAACGTTTCTCTTTTTTGCAATAAAACCAACCGGATGAAACGAGAGAAAGTTTCACTTATGTGAATTCCGGAAGCAGTACGTATTACTTCTTCTTTTTTCTCGGTGGAAATAATTGGACTGTTCAAGACATTAATCAATTCTGAAACAGTTTTCAAATGAGTCAACAACATGTTAACCTCCTTATATACGTCATCCTCCGCATTTTGTTTTTTTGCAAAAGCTAAAAGTGCTCTTGCATACCGGACCGAAACACTTCCTGTATTCATTCGTTACGATTTAGCAACAGTAATTTCATCAATCAGGCGATTTATCATTTCTTTCTGACCGCCTTCCATATCTAATTTATTCCGTATTACCTTTTCAGCTACAGAAACAGACAGTGAAGCCACTTCAGTACGAACCTCACGGATAGCTTTTCTTTTCTCCAATTGTATCTGCATCATTGCCTGATCCAAAATCCTTTGAGTTTCTACTCCCGCTTTTTCTCGTGCTTCATTCAAAATCCGATCCTTATCAGCCAACGCTTCATTCAAAATTTCCTTTTGTTGTTTACGTACTTCAGCAAGTAGGGCCTCTCCCTCCTGCTTGATTTCAGCCAATCTGGAATTTGCCTCTTTAGCCGCCTCAACGGAATTGGTAATGTATTCTTTGCGTTGCTCCACACTTTTAAGAATTACGGGGAAACCATATTTCGCAAGAATAAAAAAGACAATTCCGAATGACAGCACCATCCAAAACAACAATCCTGTATCAGGAATTAATAATGACATATTACCTTATTTACATTAGTTATTCTATTACTGAAATATAACAAGAAAGCAAACAACAATACCAAACAGGGCAGTACCCTCAACCAATGCAGCCATGATAATCATTGAAGTTCTGATATCTCCAATAGCTGAAGGCTGACGACCAATAGCTTCCATCGCAGATCCTCCAATCTTTCCAATACCTATACCTGCTCCAATAACAGCCAATCCTGCTCCAATAGCACCTCCCAATTTAGCTAAGCTTGCTCCTGCAGCAGCTTGTAATAATACTGTTAATAACATACCTTTTTCACTTTAAATTAATATTCTACTAAAAACTTTTTTTTATTAATGCGTCGCCTTTGCTTGTCCTATATATACAGCCGTAAGTAAAGTAAAAATATACGCTTGAATACAGGCAACCAGCAACTCTATAAAATTCATAAAGACAGTAAAAGCAACAGAAACAACTGTTAATCCAACATTTACAGCAACCCCCATCGATACAGAAATAAAAATCAAACAAGTTAGACCCAGTATAACCGTATGTCCCGCCATAATATTTGCAAAAAGACGAATCATGAGAGAAAAAGGTTTTGTAAACACCTCAAAGATCTCAACAAACGGCATAATCGGTATTGGCAGTTTCAAAAAAATAGGAGTATCAGGCCATACAACTTCTTTCCAATAATGCTTAGTTCCAGAGAAGCTTACAATAACGAACGTACATAAAGCTAAAACAAACGTAACAGCTATATTGCCGGTAACATTTGCCCCTCCCGGAAAAACAGG
>JALNYZ010000153.1 GCA_023229575.1 Prolixibacteraceae bacterium | reverse complement strand
TCGAGGGAATGTGTGTGGGGAAACCCTTTGTCGCAAGCGATGTAGACGGTCTGCATGAGATTGTGGAAGGAGCCGGCCTTTTATTCGAAGAAGGAAACAGTACCCAGCTGGCAACCATTATCCGTCAGTTGATGACAGACCAGCAGCTTTACAGCACAACTGCTCAGAAATGCATGAACAAGGCAATCCAATACGATATCCGGAAAACAGTAAATGAATACGAGCAGGTTTATAAATTGCTATACCACAATGAAACCCAAGTTAGTTAGAGTAACCACTGTTTCCGGAAGTATGGACTCTTTGTTGAAAGGTCAGCTTGCCTTTTTAAACCAATACTACGAAGTAATTGGATTGGCATCGGGCCAGGACATCCTCCGCGAATTGGGGAATCGGGAAGGAATCCGCACCATCGAGGTGAAGATGCACCGCGAGATTAGCCTGTTGGCTGATTTGAAATCGCTGTTCAATCTTATCAAGGTCTTTCATCAGGAGAAACCATTCATTGTTCACGCCAATACACCCAAAGGCAGCCTTTTGTCTATGGTGGCTTCATGGATTACCCGGGTTCCCCATCGTATTTATACCGTAACCGGACTGCGATTCGAAACCACGACAGGACTCTTTCGACGGCTATTGATTCTCATGGAAAGAATCACCTGCTTTTGTGCAACCAAAGTAATTCCGGAAGGCGACGGAGTAAAAGAAACATTGATTCGCGAGAAGATAACCTCCAAACCCCTACGTAAAGTTTTGAACGGCAATATCAGTGGAATAGATATGCATCACTATACGCGCAGCGACGAGGTACTCAACAGAGCAAAAGAACTGGGTATTAATAAGGACCACTTCACATTCTGTTATGTAGGCAGGATGGTTCGCGATAAAGGAATCAACGAATTGATACGGGCTTTTACAAGGCTATATAACGAGCATTCATCGGTCCGCTTATTGCTTGTGGGCTTTTTCGAAAAAGAGTTAGATCCTGTATTGAAAGAGATAGAACAACTTATACTAACACATAAGGGTATTCTGTTTACAGGTTACCAGAGCGATGTACGCCCCTGGTTCGTACTATCGGATGCCCTGGTTTTCCCTAGTTACAGAGAAGGCTTCCCCAACGTAGTCATGCAGGCAGGAGCCATGGAATTGCCATCCATCGTAACCAACATAAATGGGTGCAACGAAATAATAGTGGAAGGAAAAAACGGAATCATCATTCCACCCAAAGAGGAAGATGCGCTCTATTATGCCATGAAGTATTTTATCAGTCATCAGGAGGAGGTAAGCCTCATGGCAAAAAACGCCCGTCCAATGATCGAGAGCCGTTACGAGCAGAGCCGTGTATGGAACGCGTTATTATCGGAATACAAGCAACTAAAATAAAAGCCATGTACAGGCATTTCTTTAAACGATTGCTGGACATCCTTTTCTCGCTTTGCGCGTTAATCGTAAGTAGTCCCGTTTTGTTTATTCTTGCCATTTGTTTGTCGGCTGTCAACAAAGGATCCGGCGTCTTCTTTATTCAGACACGCCCCGGCAAAGACGGCAAACTGTTCCGGCTGGTCAAATTTAAGACGATGACCGACCAACGCGATGCGCAAGGCAATCTGCTGCCGGATGTTCAACGGCTCACCCCTGCAGGACGATGGATCCGTTCCACCTCCCTCGACGAACTTCCGCAGCTCCTGAATGTATTGAAAGGAGATATGTCGCTCATAGGGCCCAGACCTTTGCTGCCACAATACCTCAGGCTGTATTCGGAACGGCAGGCACGACGCCACGAAGTGCGGCCGGGTATATCCGGTTGGGCACAGGTTAACGGGCGCAACGCCATTCCCTGGCCACAGAAATTGGAATACGACGTCTGGTATGTCGATCATATAAGCTTCCGGCTCGATCTCCTGATAGTGATCAGGACTTTCACGAAAGTCTTTTTTCGCGAAGGAATCAACGCCGAAAATAGTAGTTCCATCAATCCGTTTACTGGTAACGATTAAAACGCTTTCGACTATGAAAGACAGAATATGGCTATCTCTCGGCCACATGTCAGGCAGGGAGCTCAATTATATAAAGGAGGCATTCGATACCAACTGGGTGGTGCCCCTGGGACCCAATGTGGAAGGATTCGAGAAAGAACTTACCTCCTTTCTCGGACACGGGCGGTTTGTGGTAGCCCTTAGTGCCGGAACAGCCGCCTTGCACCTTGGTTTGATCCAACTGGGCGTTCAACCCGGCGACGAGGTGATCTGCCAGTCCTTTACCTTTGCCGCTTCGGCCTTCCCAATCGCTTATCAGTATGCAACACCGGTCTTTGTGGACAGCGAAAAAGATACCTGGAACATGGATCCCGTCTTGCTCGATCAAGCCATCCGCGACCGTATCCAAAAAACCGGAAAGAAACCCAAAGCCATTGTGGTGGTCCATCTCTATGGCATGCCTGCCAGGATGGACGAAATCATGACCATCGCCAACAGTTGGAACATACCCGTACTCGAAGACGCCGCCGAAGCCCTGGGATCCGAATTTCACGGACAGCGCTGCGGCACCTTCGGCCATTTTGGTGTGCTTTCGTTCAACGGCAACGAGATGATCC
>JALNYZ010000152.1 GCA_023229575.1 Prolixibacteraceae bacterium | reverse complement strand
ACAGTAGACATAACCGCCGCATTGGCGAACACGGATCCGAGAACCGCCTTTTGATAAAATAAACTTCTGTCAGTACTTTCCATAAGTTAAGATTTATAATAATTAATCAGTTGTTGTTTTGTGATTGCATGCCCAATGGGTGATCCTTAAGGCAAAGCCTTTGCGGATTGTTTTCCGAATTCTCCCTGGGCTTTTTCTCCTCTTTGACCGGCTTGGTAGCTGTATCCCGCAGGGTTCCCGCCAACCGATCGTAATACCGTATCGAGATATGCGAAATGCCTCCGATATGCTCTACTTCGATTAGGTTATGCTTTTTAAGCTCGCTAACCAAAACAGCTATTTTCTTAGCAGTTAACCCCAGGCACTTGGCCATCTCGGTATGCGAACAGATATGCTGCCCTCTTTCGCATTCCATATTTTTATTCAATTTGTCTGCCGTTCCCTTTTTGAAATAGCTCTGGGTGTAGAGGTATTCGTACAAATCGGCAAGCAAGCGACCTTCGGGATCATCGCCATAGCGAAGCTCGTGAATAACACGAGGCATCCGGATATAAGGCGAATTAAGCAATGCTTCGAGTGTAAATTTCTTTTTCATTTCGTTTTAAATTTATCAGTTTCCAAAATCAACAGTAAAACATAATAAATAATGGTTCACATAAGTGGTATAGCCATCTGTTTGAATTTATGCTAGTTACGAAGGTTTCGGGGAGGCGCTTTGGCAGGCCCTACATATATATATTATATAATAAATATTAATCTATAATCATAAGGCCTAAAGGCGTTAACCCGTTACCGCTGTAACCCATAACCGATGGCAAATGAAAACAAAAGACCCCGAATTACAAATATGCGGCAATCTCATATTTCCAAATGTTAAAGCCCTTTACTGGAGCGGGTTTTCAGAGATTAACTCATTGATCACCACTCCTCAAGGTTCTTCTTTTTTGTGGCTATAAATTGGACTACATGATTGATAAGATTATCGGGCTTTTTAACCCTATATTTTACGAAGGCATTCTTAATACTTTCGTCTTGCAAACCGAGGTCAAAATGTAAATTCATAAAGTCGATTAATTGGGCTCGTGGGCATTCGCCAAATACACCATATTCCTTTAAATGACAAAAAACCACAAAGAGTATTATCCTCATATTCCGATCAATAGGTATCTTTTCTTCTGGTGTAACGTCGCCTATAACAAAGCCTCCAACTACCTGCCGGAAACAATCTTTTACGTTCTCTGCCAGCTTTCGCCAATGCTTACCCAGCGACTCCATACACTCCCACGACCAGCATACTAAACGCATCAAACAGCGCTCTCTTTCCTCTTGGTTTTCTATGGCTAAAACAGCCTCTTTTAGATGGCTAATTGAGGGTTGTTTTAAACCGCATATTTGAATTATATAATTGATTCCGAAACGCTCAAAATTTAAAGATTCTTCACACATAAGTAGGTAAATGGTTAATATTATTAAATTGGTTGTATGTTTAAAAGAAGACAAAAGCGTGGCTGGTCGTTCATATATCTTTGAGTTACGAAAGATATAATTATCGACGATGAAAGATATATCTTTGGAATGTCAAAGATATAATCTCGAGCAAGCTACAACGGCTTACCTACAACATGCTTTTTGAATTTGTAAAATTACGGAGCCCCCAGGCAATCGAATAGTACCGAAATCTGTTTGGGACTAAACCGTCTTTGTCCTTTTTTCCACCCGTCTGCCTGCAGACGGGTTATAAGGTTTGGATGTCTTTCCATCCAACGAAGCAACTGCTTGGTTGCTGCCGAAACGGACAACGAGGGTGAATACAGTTGGCTGAGTTCAGCCATAGAGTAACTTTTAATACAGTGTTTTTCAAAATTATTCATAGATTGTTTAAGCGTTAACCGTTATACCACAAATATACAAAGAATTAATTGAAAGACAAAATTAATTAATCATTATTTAGGAAATAAATGTCCTTTTTTTAGATATAAATGGAAATAATCTCCCATAATACGAACTAACCGTACGTAAACTACCATACCCCGCAAACAGCCGGGTGGGTGGTTGTATCTTTGCATTGTTACGTAACGAAAAGATTTCATTAACCCTTAAAAATTAAAAGCTTATGTCTTTAAAATTTTCACTCGTTCGCAGAAAGGATATGACTAAAGGAGCCCCTGCCGATCAAAAAATGTTTTACGGTTTAACCCGTGTTTCTAACAAAATGGATTTGGAAAAGTTGTGCGACGAAATTGCCGGACGCAGTACTGCCAGTCGTGGCGATGTGAAGTTGGTCCTTGAAGGATTGATTTACGAACTTTCAAGTAAGTTATCCGAAGGATATGCCATTTCCCTGGGAACTTTTGGAACCTTCCGTTTAACCAATGGTTCGAAAGGCGTTTTGACCGAAGAAGAGTTTTCGAGCTCCTTATTTAACAAAGCCCGCATTACTTTCTCGCCGGGAACGATGCTTCGCGACGTGGTAAGCGACCTGAAGTACGAGAAAATGCAGGTAGTAACTGTAACCGAAGCGTGTATCAAAGAACACCTGGTATAACCATCCGATTGTACCCCAGGGCACAAGCCTTAGGGGTACAATCCTTTTAAA
>JALNYZ010000151.1 GCA_023229575.1 Prolixibacteraceae bacterium | reverse complement strand
TAAGATACAGATGCCGAGGCATCTCTTTCCATCCCTGCTGTATTCTTCATCCGTCTGTTATAGATAGGAATTCGCTGAGTAAGATAAACAATGGAATCGGTGGGTACACGATAATCACCGAAATGTTGTTCGGTAAAACGAGTCTGTATATACCATGCATTCTTTTTAATACCTAGCATAACAGATCCTCCCCACAAATTATTGTTGGTTTTACTTAACAGATTGACCTCTCCAAACAATTGATTGTCTAAAGGCGGAGGTAGTTGTTTTATTTCAAGTACCCCTCCCATAGCATCGCTTCCATATTGGAGTGATGCAGGACCTTTCCGAACTTCCACGCGTTCAACATTGAATGCGTCTATTTCCAACCCATGATCGGCACCCCATTGTTGCCCCTCCTGCCGGATTCCATTCTCCGTTACCGCCACCCTATTGAAACCCATACCTCTGATTACTGCCTTGGAAAAACCCGAACCTATATCCATTGATTGAATTCCGGGAAGCTTGCCCAATGTTTGCATCAGGCTGCCCGAATGAAATTCGCGCAGGAACTCTTGCCCTATCACTTCTACAGGCACAGTTTCTGTTCGGTTACGAGCAGACATGTAATTATTAGTCACCACCACTTCCGGCAGACTTACCTTGAGTGAATCGGGATACAGCGCATAGGCGTCTGCAGAAATGCATAACGCTAACACGCACGAAATATATCCGATACGCATAAATTTATTTTATTTGATAATTATAGATAAATGATATTTACCTATAAAGCTGGAGGGGCACGTAGATAATAGCCGAAAGGCTCTGCACAGGTTACTTTGCAAAGATAGACAGCCTGATTAATTGTTATAAATGTACGGAAATAACCAAGATGAAAAACAATTGGTTCTTCGAAAGGTAAAAGGTGAAACTGACAAATAGAACAGTCATCCGGAGTAGATTCTTCATGATGATTATCGCATGTTCCTGCATCGCAAGACTTGTGATGGTGAAATTCTTTCACAAAACCCACAGGCGCTATCGAAAACATCAATAGCCAGGCAAAGAGAATCTGCTTTGTAATCTTTCTTTTCATCAATATCTGTTCAGTTCACACTTCCTATAACCGTAATGGTTTGCGGATTGTTCAGCACAGAACAATATCATCTATAAAAAAGTCCTGTACCTTTGCGATCAAATGTCTCACAAAGGTACAGGTTCTTCTTGGTAATTTATAATAAATTTGATGCCAATTCAGATAATTCGCTTCGTTCACCCTTTATCAGATTGATGTGAGCAAACAACTCCTGTCCTTTCATTTTATCTACCATGTAGGCAAGTCCGTTGCTCTGAGCATCAAGATAGGGTGAGTCTATTTGTTGAATATCACCTGTAAATACCATTCTTGTCCCTTCTCCCGCACGCGTTATAATAGTCTTTACCTCGTGTGGAGTGAGGTTTTGTGCTTCATCTATAATGCAGAAAGTTTCTGATAAGCTTCTCCCCCGGATAAAAGCCAACGCTTCTATTACCAACTGATTGTTTTTTTGTAATTCATCAATTCGCCGAATATCAGCACTTCCCGGAGGTAATTGAGCTTTAATAACGTTCAGATTGTCAAATAAGGGCTGCATGTATGGCGCTATTTTCTGTTTTTCGTCTCCGGGAAGAAACCCCAGATCTTTATTTCCAAGTGCCACAATAGGTCTGGCAAGCAATATCTGATTAAATAAGTCTGCTTGTTTAAGAGCCGAGGCCAAAGCAAGGAGCGTTTTTCCTGTACCTGCTTTTCCTGTAAGAGCAACCAATTTTATGTTCGGGTCATTTAGCACTTCAAGAGCAAAACTCTGTTCTGCGTTACGGGGAGTAATGCCATAACTCGGCGTTTTGTCAACCTTTTTTATTTTATCTGTATATGGGTTATAACGAGCTAATACAGAATTGCGTACACTTCTCAATACAAAGCAGTCGTTTGGATCCAATTTCACATTAAAGTCGAGAAGATCGGCAGGTATACCTTCTGGCGAACCATATATTTTATCTATTAAATCCGGGTCAATATTTTCATATACCTCCTGGGCCCGTTCAAAAATATCGACATTAATCACTTTATCTGTTATATAATCTTCCACCTCAATTCCCAATGAGCGTCCTTTCATGCGTAGATTGACATCTTTAGTAACAAGAATCGTATGCATTTTCGGATTTTTTTCTGCGATGAACAGGGTGCTGGACAAAATTCGGTGATCGGCTGTATGTTCGGGAAACGACAAGGCTATTTTCTCTTGGTATTTATCTCCTGTCACGATGTACAGAGTTCCTTTGCCCGGGCCAAGAGATGCTCCTTTAAGAAAAAGGTCGTTACTAGTAAGCAAATCCAGTTCACGCACAAACTCGCGGGCATTAAAATTAATCTGATCGCTTCCTTTCTTAAATTTATCAAGCTCTTCAAGTACTACAATGGGCAGATAAATATCATTTTCCTGAAAGTTCTCAATACACTTATAATCGTGCAGGATAACATTGGTATCAAGCACAAAATTCTTCTTTGCTCCCATGATCTTTCTGTTTAATGATTAGCAATATAATATTAACTAAACAACGAAAGTAAACAATTAGTTTG
>JALNYZ010000150.1 GCA_023229575.1 Prolixibacteraceae bacterium | reverse complement strand
TGACCACAATATCCTCCGTTTTGAGTATCCCGGGAATATCGCTTCGTATACCGAGGAAATGAATCCGGTCCGCAAGCTGCAGCTTCTCGGCGAGTTGCTGGCATAAGGAGAGCCGTACACCATCGCCAACCAGGGCCAGATGATATTGGACGGGTAATAATGCCATGGCGCGAATCAATGTATCCTGATCTTTTTCTAGTCTGAATCCCGCTACTTTAACAATAAGGTAGTCGCTTTCCTGTATACCCAACAAGTTAGATTTACTAACCGGCAGGGCATTCTTGTAAGTGGAAAGATTGATGCCGTTTTGAATGGTAACAACCGGATAGCCGTTTCCGATATAGTGGTTCAGGATATCTGATGCCTTGCCGGATATCCCTATTATTTTGCTGTATTGCTTATAGATTAATTTATCGATGGGTCTAAAAAAGAATAGGTGGCGGCGACGGTTGTTTGTGTTATGTTCGGTGGTTACGAGAACGGACTTTCCCTTTGTAATGAATTTGGCACACGCCATCCAATACTGACAAGCCGTATTATGGGTATGAATGATGTCGTACTTGTTCAGATAGGGTATTAACCGGAATATGATAAGCGGATTATACAACCAGGTGTTGATGCCGAGGCTGTGTATTTTCAAGCCTAAACCGGCAAGTTTATCCTTAAACATCGTATCTGCGCCGTCGAATAGCAATACATCCACCTGATGTCCGCTTGCCTTAAACAGGGGGACCATATCCAGAATGAGTTTTTCGGCACCTCCGGTTCGCAAGGAGGTGATGACATGCAGTATTTTCATTTCCTTTGATCGTTTACGTGGAGTAGAAAACCTAACGGATAATAAACCAGGGAGAATAAGCTGATTTGATTGATAAGAGAAGGAAGTGCTCTGTCTGAACAGAATGAAAACCTCCAGAAGTTTATTGCGGCCTTTATCTTTTGCAATAAAGGAATCTTCAATTTATATAGTTCGGAATAGTGTATGAGTGATGCCTCTCTGCTATTCATTCTTAGTTGAGTTATTTTTGCCGTAAGACCATCCGGCAGGTAATCGCAGACATAGATCTTTTCGTAAAAGAAACGCAGCCTGTATTTTTGAGCAATCCGGTTCCACACCAATGCCTCGGGGCAAAACCTTTCGTCGGGAATCTCGGGAAAGGGAAATTCGCGAAGAACGATTGTACGAAACACTTCGGCCATGTCTCCTTTTACTCCGTATTTAAAACGGAAGTCAAGTGCATTGCAATCCAATATGCCAAAATCGGGTCCGCCTCCAACAGGCTTTCCGGACTCAAACACTTTAAGTCCGCATACTCCGGCAAAACTTTCGTCGTTTTTTATGGTCTCATAATAATAGAGTATCCGATCTATTGAATTGAAAGCCAGGTAATCGTCGCTGTCCACAATGAAAAACAGCTCGCCACAGGCCATTGTTACGCCCAGATTGATGGCCGTATGTTTGCCCCCGTTTGATTTATTCCGATATACGATCCTGATTTTATTTTCGTCCATGAATGTTTGAACTACGGATTCGGTATTGTCGGTGCTTCCATCGTTTATGATAAGCCATTCGAAATCCATGCAGGTTTGCGCAAGAAGACTCTTATAGAGATTCCCAAGCAGGGAAGCCCGGTTATAGGTGGCTGTAAAAACGGTAACCTTCATATAATTGATTTGCTTAATAATAGGGTTTAATCACCCACATAATATAGGCGAAAAGGAAGTAGGGCAAGAGAATGAGAGAAACTGCTATGTTTTTATTTTTAAATCCATTGAATTTGATTATCGGATAGACCATCACTATTGGCATTATAAACCAGGAAAGATAGGCGATGCGATTGGAGTAATTGGCTCTGATAACCAAAATCCACATACTATTGCATAGCAAGTAGGTATTTAATAAAAACGTATACATCTCGTTGGATTCCTTTTTTATCTCTGTTATGTAATATCCCAGAAGTACAGGAACACCGCTATACATCACAAAATCCCACCGATACCCTGTACGGGCAAATTTCACCCCTTCCATATCGACTGCTGTTCCCAGGTAGCCGCTGCCTGAAGAGGATACAAAATCGAGTTGTAAGAATAATTGCTGAAAGTAGCCACTTACAAATACGGATACAAGAATAGAGGCAATCCAGAACCGGATATAAAAGGAGGTTTTCGTATAGAGTAAGGTTATAATCAGGGCTGCGATAGGCAACATCATTGAATCGTGTAAAGAAAAACCGATAAACAGCAATAAAGCCATAAGAAACTTGCGGTCTTTGTATGTCATGGCAAGCAGGACAAGGGAAGAGGCCATGCCATTTCTGATTCCATTTACCCCAAAGGCAAAGAATGTGAAGGAAGAGGCAAAAAAGAGAAGGATTAAGAAGGTGTAATGCATATCGAGTCTTCTTGCTATCAGGTACATGGGAACGCAATAAACCGTAGCTGTAAGGATAAAGAACGATTCGGGAGATAATCCTATCTTTGCCCAGGTAGTAAACAGCAGGTTAAAGCCCCAGTCGTCCCATAGGTTATTTGCTCCGTCGCGCGCCAGTGCTATGGACCGTCCGTAAACAAACGAGTCGCCGTAAAGCGGAGAGCTCCAATCGCGGAAAGCAATGA
>JALNYZ010000060.1 GCA_023229575.1 Prolixibacteraceae bacterium | reverse complement strand
CCACCTACCCGTCAGGCCTATTTGTTCCCGTATCGATAAGGCGGTCACTGTCGGGTTGCACCTCGATACCGTCACCTGCTGACCAACCTGAAAATCCCCGATATCTTTAAGCACAATAACACTGGATTCTGAAACCGTTTCCGCGGTAGTTTCAAACTCTGAGCCACTGGCGCCAAAGTCAAGGACATTGATCGGGGTACTTAATCTTACAGGCAGGCTTTCGTTCAACTTTCCAGGGCTTGATTTGCCTGGCCCCTTCTCTTGTTCCGTACCAGGATTTCCTTTGGACACAGGATTTTCTCCGGCAGACAGATATCCGCTGAAACCCAAAATCAGGAAAACAGACAATAGCGTATCTATTTTTCTCATATTTATGCTCATGATGGTTTGATTTTAACCTAAATGAATTCCTTTTATTATTTCTGTAATGATCTGATCCAATTTTACCTGATATCTACCACCGTCACATCACCTGCTCCGATTTCAACGCTCATCATTTCGGGATTACTGATCTTCGTTGAACTTTCGAAAACTGACGCGCTTTGTCCGCTTTTCAGGTTTTTATTGCTCAACTTCACCGTCATTGGCTTGTCTGTTTCATTGAACAACAGCACCAACCGCTCATCACCTTTTGTCAGGACAAGCAGATTTGGGTAGTTCAACTGCTCAGACAGGGCCAGGCTGTCTTCACGTTTCCCGTCGTAGAAAAGGCCTTCATATTCGGCAATGATCCTGGTGGCCTCACCTATGTAATAGAGCTGACCGGCGCAACGGTTCATGGCAGAGCCGAGGTCCACACCGCCGTGAAATGCTGTCATGACCCTCAGAATCTGAGACTTCATGCTTTTTGCATTGATGAACCCATCAATGGTGGAGCCTGTATTTTGAATCCAGTTAACTCCCGGTTTTTCGATAATATTAAACACCGATGCGCATAACTGGCCCTCTACCTTTGGCTGTCCGACTTTGTCACGGAAGAAGGTCATACGTTCATCGAGGCTCTGTTGGGTAACAGGGAAATGCCTTGTAATATCTGCTGTCCTGGTGCCAATGGCTGTTCCGTCGCCCGGCCAGCCCGGAAAGGCCATATCAATTTTACCTTTGGATGCCGACCAGTACCCATCGTTGAACACATCATCATAGAGCATATATTTAAGGCCCAGTTCTTTGCTAACGTCCCGAACCATTCCGTTTAAGCTTCCTTCGAGCTCCTCGCGAAATGCCTTCCATTCTCCATTGTAATTTTTAAAGATCGATTCGTCCGACAGGTCCATGGTGTCCGGAAGTTTTGCATATTGGCGGAAGGCTTTTTTGCAGTTGTCGCAGAAGCAGAACCGTTTGGCAGGGTCCCGGTTCCATATTTTCTGCTCATAGTTTATCCATAGAAATGTTGCTTTTGGAAATCCGACGAATTTCAATTCAGGGTCTCCATGGAGCATCGCCCCAATATCCTTCTTCAACGCTTCCCTGAACCTGGCTGAACCTTCACCCGTGATGTAAGAACGGCAAAATTGACCTGGCTCTTTCACCCTTTCGGCTTGGTTGAACAGACGGGCACGAAATTCAGGTACGGCAAGCATCAATTGTTTAAGCGCCAGATTACCGGTGAATATACCTAAATGGGGATAGTTCCCTCCAGGTTGAAGTACAACAGCTCCACCCCGTTCGAGTACTCGTTCGTACACCTTTTTTCCATACACGCCATCATTTGTATTGATGGTCCATGAATTAAAACCGGCATCCAACGATTGGCGCATGTGCGCCTCAAGATGTTCTGGAAATAATTTTGAGATACTATATTTGGCCGCCCATGGCACGGAAGCATATTGCCCAAGCATCACTGTCTTCGGCATACGACCGTTGATCGGTGGTAATATTCTTACAGGCAATGTCTGTTCCAGTTCGGTTAGGTTTCCTGAGGCCACGCGTCGGAAATAGAATTTACACAGTTTGTCCGGGCCCTTGTGCCCGTTCAGCAAAATTGGGATCAATGTGCCCTGGCTTGTTTCGCCGGCCTGGACAAAATCCGGATCAAAGGCTATCCTGTACCGGGTGTAGTACTGGCCTCCGTGTTTCACGGTCTCTTCAGTCACTTTCTTCGGCCGTCTATTAAACTTTCCGCTATCGAACCCATCTTCATATTTCTGCCTGAGCAAGCTGAAGCCCTGCGGCAGGTCGAGGACGAACTCGTAATCATCAAGTGCAAATTTCAACGGCGAATAAAGAACGTGGAAAAGGGTTTCCATACTCTTTTCTGAAAAGCCCCACTCGCGAACTTTCGGCTGGATACAGGGCAGGCCGCTGTAATGGTTGTCGCCCCAAAGAACTATTTGACGGAAACAGACTGTGCCGGCAAAACCCTCCGGCACAAGCAGATATCCGTCTTTGTCAAGTTCTGCCTTTTTCCATGCGCGATCGTCGAACGCCGTAGTCAACCAACTCTCATCAGCAACTGTACCAACTCGCCAGCGGCTTTCCAGTTCGGGTTGGCCGGGGATGCTAATGCGAAGACCGGGAGTTTGCCCATTCACCTTCACTTTTAGTCCAATGATGTTCAGTCCTTCTTTTATTGATGCCACATACTTTCCTGAAGTAACCTGCACTTCTTTGCCGTTGACATACAATTGGGGTATCGCATGGCGGTTTTGAATCCCAACAACAATCCTTTTGGCCGGTTCGCGAACTTCCTCAACCTGCTTGTCATACTTTCTGATCAGTTCGGAAGCTCCGGACAAATCATTGCCCTCAAGCATCTTTTTAGCCTGCTGTTTCAATGCAAGAAAATGCCGGATATTTTCATCTACCTGTCTGTCAATGAGAAATGCCTCCCTGACATTGGCGATTTTCCATAACCGGTCGCTCACCGATAATGTATTGCCAGGGACATTTATTGCAACACCTGTGGATTTGGGTTCCTCTTTTTTGATGATTTCTGCCCTTACTTCGGCAAACTCTACGGAAGCCCCGAAGCTTGCCCCCATGACAATAACTATCTCGTTAATTTCAGGATTGATCTTTGGAACCGGGATTTCCGTTGTAAATTCAGTCCATTGCTCATTGGCCAGGAATCCTTTGATAGGGGCCGGTAAAAGATTGGTTCGCGGAAAGTAATATGCGCCCAGATCAACCCCTCCGTTGCCCCTGACAATAGCACTGATAACGCATTTGTCACCTGAGGCAACCGGCCATTTCTTGTCGAAAGTAAAGCGCATGGCCTTGGTTTGGGCTGTCACATGCAATGCATTTTTTTCTGTCCCGGAAATTTTTATCAACGATATTTTACCAGCATCATCGAAATTAAGGCCAACGGGAGGAATCCATCCTTCGGGTAACCCGTTTTTCAATTCGGGACCAAAGTTGCCTTTGATGTCCAGTTGTTCCCTGGTCGTTTTCTTGTCTGGCAGAGCAGATGTATTTTGACCAAAGCAGCTCAAAGATGCTAATACGAGTAATAATAATGGTAATATCCTCATACTCTATTGTTTTTTTGAATCAGAAGAGACCTATCAATTGTTAGGGATCCTGAGTTGGTTTAATTTATTTTCCATTCACTATTTATATGCCCGAGAGTTTTTTCAACAAGTTCCTGTCCACCATCCGGACCTACTATGGCGCCTGCTGCCCCATAAGCACCTCCTGCTGTAGATCGGGCAGGGGCAAGATATCCGTTTGAGCCGTTGGCAAGGTTGATTAAGAAAGTCTGAATTGCCGGGCTGCGACCTTTGATCCGAACACCAAAATCCAAATAAAGTTCAAACGGGTTTGTTGCCATTGCAACATCACCAATACGCAAAACATGAAGCTCTACCGGTACAGTTGCTTGTTCTTTGTCCGCTACTTTCTTGGGTTGTTTTTCCATTTCATAACGTTCCACAATGCGGTTTGCACTCTTCATACTTGAATAGACCTTTGTAATATTGCTATACCACCTTGGCTTTTCAATTGATCCTGGATTGTTCTTCAAATCGAGCAATAGTTGGTCGTATTGTTTTTGCAATCCTTCGGCTTCTTTTAGTGCATTATTGTAATCTGAAATGCTGACCGGACTTTCCTTGATAATTCGTCTGGGAAGTTGCACCGTTTCAATTTGATGATCAAATATTGGGTTCCAATCAATATTGTCTTTCATATAAGGTAAGACAGAAGTGACAGCATCAGCGATTTGCGTTGCAATCTGTTTTCTGCGGCCAATGTTGAAGCTCCCAGTTTCGGTACTGTCGGTACCCATGATCCGTTGCATCCTGTTTTCTGCAATGGTTCCAATCTGAACATGGGGCGATTGATCACCAGCGGAACTGCATTGCTGCAAAATAAAAATATCCTCACCAAGTCTTTTGCGAACTTCCACACGCGTATTGTGCCAATAATCAGCGCTGACCTTAAAAAACTCCTCTGTAACCTGCGCCGGACAAGCTACATTGATTACCACTCCTGTCATTTTATTTTGTTTGTCCCAGGTATAAAGTAAATTGACGGTGTGATCTTCAAATCCTTCCATATGGCTAAAGTCGGGGGAATTTATTTTACCATACATGGCTGCTTTGCCTGAAAAATCTACCTTCAATCGGTTATGGCCAACAACGGCATGACCTAACCCAAAACTAATACCTCCTGGTTTGCGGTTCTTCCAAGCCTCTACGGCTGCCTCTGCTATGCGTTCAGAAATCAATTTCAGGCAATCGGAAGAAGCCATCACAGGAAGATCTACCCCGTAACTGCTCTTTAAATCATTAATTGAACCATATCCCGGAGCAGTATGGGTATGGGTGGCATTGAGGATAAGCTGTTCAGGGTTAAATTCGGGTATCGATACTTTTAACCGGTTCCTTACAACATTCAGTAATTCAGCGCCTATCCCGATAAGATCACAGCTTATCATAATCGCTTTTTTTGAAGATGGCCCACTACCGGATTCCAGGGCCAATGCAGTTACTGTAAGCGAATCCATAATTCCTTCGGAAACACGGACATACATTTGTCCCCAAAGGAGAACAGGTTTGTTGGGGGTAATATTCCGGGATGACCAACCTATTAAAAAGTCTCCTGCAGCAGTTTGTGGACCTTTTGCTTTATCGCCCTTTTTTTCTTCACAAGAGCTTGATATCAAAACAACTAAAACAAACACTAAAAATAAATTGATAAATTTTAAATTTTTCATGATTGCGAAGATTAATTGGTCTTTATTTTATTCATGTTACACGACATTTAATCAGTATTGATTCGGTGGCGAAGTTGTATTATTTTTGGTGCCCGTGTCTCTAAGCTGACCTGTCTGGTTATTTTGAATCGTATTACCCGTTACCGTATTATTGCTTGATACTGTACGAAGATCAACTCCCCATCCACTACCGCCTGTAATTCCATTGAAGGTAATTGTATTGCCGGTAATTGTGCTGCCATTCGAATCGACAATTAAACCATACCTGTAGTTATTCCTGATTAAATTATTGGTAATAGTGTAAGCGCCAGGAGCCACAACAGTAATGCCACCATCTCTCCTATTTCGGTCTACGGTGTTGCCACTTATTTCAATATTTGTTATAGCTGCATTAACTATAGTAGTGCCGAGCCAGAGCGATATACCGGAAGCGTAATTGTCAATGATTTGGCAATTGAGGATGTGCACATCATTTACCGTATTGTTCGCATTTGGTTCTATGTCTATACCTGCCTGAGGAGCTGTCCCATTGGTATTTTTGAAGGTAGACCCGGTGACGATCATGTCATTTACATGGATAATAGACATTCCCTGTCTGCGATTATTATCTGCTATGACATTAGTCAACCGAATAACGCTACATGGAGTAGTCCCGTTGGCCCCGATATAGAAACCGTCACCCCAGCAATTTGTAACTGTTGTGCCAGTTATAGTCACATGGTCTGATCCTAAGACCCCTATACCAAAGCCCCATTCCCCGGTGGTGCCCGTATGGGCAACTCTTTCCCCTTCAATCTTGCCCCCACTGATCCCAACATTGGAAACGCCTCCTAATTGGAGGACAGCATAGTTTGTACTACCATTGGGTATGGCTTTGAGAATAGCCCCACTCTCTATTATTAGGTTCATATTGCTTTTGAGGTTCAGGTGGGTGATCGCATTAATCATATAGGTACCTGTCGGCACAGACACGGTTCCGCCGGTTCCGGCAACCTGATCGACAGCGGCTTGAAGGGCTGCCGTATCGTCGGTTACACCATCACCTTTCGCCCCCGTATTTTTTACATTGACAACCTGGCCGTTAATGGCCGTAAAGTTGGCGGTGATATTTTTATTGCCGTTCATGGTAACTGTTAACGGATTAGCAGTGCCAGTGGCATCACCGCCCCAGGAGGCAAATATGTAACCTGGATTTGGCGTTACAGTGAGCAGCACATTGGTTCCACCATTATAGGTTGTCAGATTCTGATCTTTTGCAACGATACCGTTCGTTGCTGTTACATTTAGGGTATAGGTGTTTATTATGGCCGTGAAGTTCGCCGTGATATTTTTATCTGAATTCATGGCAATGGTTAATGGATTCGCAGAACCAATGGCATCACCGCTCCAAGAGGAAAATGTATAACCTTGGTTTGGCGTGGCGGTAAGCTGTACCGAAGCGCCACTTTTGTATACAGATACAGCAGGATTTTTGACAACGGTCCCGTTGGTTGTTGTTATATTTAATTGATAGTTAATTATATCCTCTTTTTTGCAACCAGCAAATGTGATGGCAGAAATAAGAATAAGACATGTGAATAGATTCAATTTTATCATTTAGTTATAATTTTTTATAAAATATCATGTGGCAGATTCTACAGTTATCATTTATCTGTTGCCAACAATTGTACCTGATGCCTGTCATGATGAACATGGTTCGTAAAAGTGAATAGTACGCTCAATATTCCGTCTTCTTTTTTGCCAATATGGGGCACCTTTAGCTGCTGCTATAATCTTATTTTATATTGATCAAAATACCAATCTCTTCGTCTGTTTCCGGGATATCCCCGATCGTTAAACAATGAGTGCTTTCTTCAAAATGAGAAGGGTAGGGGGCATTGTTTAGCGCCAATTTTCGCGGATAAAATATTTTAAGTCCATGGGTCCTTTTTTGCGGCATTTTATCATAAGCGCCGGCCCTTGGATGTATGGTGATGCGGATACTTTCATTACTTTCCTGACTTTCAATAACTGTCCTTGCAATCTGGCCTTCGAGGTATTTGTAGCTTTCCCCATCATCTTCAATTAAAGTAAATTTTGATTCGCCTTTCGGGAATATCTCCCAAACTATATTCTCGGGCGTATCGGTACCAACACTGCCTTTTACGGCTTGCGTTGGGATGATCGCCCCGGCTTTGACAAAAAGTGGGCCACCCTTATCCTTTGGAAATTCGGCAGATATTTCCTGGTTTCCCTGCCATCTTTTCCCTGTCCAGTAGTCGATCCATTCCCCTTCAGGCAAATAGACAGTTTTGTCAAACGCCGATACCAAAAATGCATCGCCAAACATGTACTGATGAATGAATTTATCGCATTTGCGGTCTTCAGGATAGATCAAAGGCATGGCCCGCATCATTGGCATTGCTTTTTCTGTTGCCAGATGGGCCATGGTATAGATGTACGGGATGAGCTTGTAGCGTAGATTGGCATATTCTTTAAACATGGCAGCTTTTTTCTCACCCAGGAACCATGGCTCGACGTACATCTGCCAGCCCAAAACTTCGGACAGCGCCTGAAAAAACCCGTAGTGAATGCCTGCCTCTGAATTGGTTTCCATGTCTGTACAAACGTTGGAATGACCGGAAAGCCCGTGGTTTAAAAGGGAGACCAAGGTCCCTGGGCCGCCGCCGGTGTCGCCTGCCCATGTTGCAGAATAACGTTGAATACCAGCGTAACCTCCAGCCGAATAAATCATCGGTCTCCTGCCGGTATGTTCCTTAAATCCCAGGTTCATCTGTTTGTTGTACAACAATGGATACAAATTGTGCATCTCATAATCTTCCATTCCATTTTTCCATTTACGGTCGGGATGAAAACATATTTGATCGGCCCCATCCAGCTTGAACGCGGAAGCCCCGTCGTCAACAAATTTTTTGAGGTGCTGGAACCATGGTACCCCGGGTTTATGTAATTTATCGAAGTAAACAGGCAAAAAATGCGGGTCTTTAAAAAGGTCGCTTTCAAGGGATTTGGTTTCAATGACATTTTTTGTTCCCAATTTTCCACCATGAAGCTGCATCTCTTCATATTCGCTGAAGTCATAATCGCTGCAAAGCCACAAGCTGAGCCTGAAATCCATATTTTTCAATGCGCCGCCAAATGTCGCAGGCCCTTTGAGCCAGAAGGGGATATCAAATCGTTCCTTACTCCATGTCTTGTCCGTTGAGTAGTCATAATATTTCTCCATCCAGAGTGGTTCCAATCCAATAACATCGCAAGGTATTCCCTGCCGCCTGAATTCATACGCTTCATAGAGGACATCCCTGGCCCTGACCCCCCGCTCATCGCAGATAAATGTGAGGCCATAGCCCCATTTGGGCAATAGGGTCGGTTTCCCGGTGAGGCCGGTATATTTATCCAACAGGTCTGGCATTGTTTTCCCTGCTATCAGGAAATAGTCTATAAATCCATTTTCTGCATTGAACGACAAACGGTCACCAACGGTAGCCCCTGCATCGAAAGAATGGTACATGGTCGTGTTAAGGAAGACTCCCCATCCTTTATCGCTCATTACAAAAGGTATGGGTACATAGGATGACACATTCATCACGACCATTCTGTTTTTATGGCCTCTTTTTTGAATCTTGTCCCTGCTTTCATCTCCAAATCCATATAACTGCTCACCCGGGCCAAGTTTAAACGATAATCCAAATCCTTGTTCAATTCCCGGCATCGGAGGTTGATCGTTCTGCACCAGCAGTGTTCCTTTGGCGCCAAACAGTTGCACCCTGCCGTCTTTTTTGTCCACGACAATTTTCGCGCTGTCGGTGGAAATTATTACGGTATTCCCTTTGGTGATGGTCTTTACTATGTGATTTTGACAACGCGTGTTGACAATTCCATACTTTACCATGCCACCTTCGGGAAAACTGTTTTTACTGTTCATCCTGATGCGGAACACCGATGGGCTTATAAAATCAATGCGAACAAAGTTGTTGTTGATTTGAAGGCTGAACGAAGAGTCATTGACACTGACAAAACTTTCCTCAGAACGACCATTGCTTGACCGGTTCACTCCTGATCCGAAAACAGTTGCACTGCCAACCATGCAGAATATCAATGCTAAAACAATATTTCTCATAATTTTTTACTTTTTTGCGGAACTCCTTCTGTCATCAGTTTTTTCAAATCTTCCAGGTATTTTTGATAAACATCGCGGGGCAAAGCATTATTCTTTTTACAAACAGAGGCTGCCATACCGACCACCTCGCCCATCATCCCGGTGGTACGCTGTACCCTGATGGTCCCCAGCGCCACATGTGTCACACTGATGTCCCTGCCTGCCATAAAAAGGTTTGCGATATTGCGCGAATAGAGGCACCGGTATGGTACAGGATAGGGTGGGTGTTCTGTTGACTTGTACCACGACCGGAAAGGTTCCCCCGAAAACCCGTCGGCTTTTATGGGATAATGAAGGTCGATTCCCCAGGTTGATGTAAAAGAGGCATCGGTATACGGCTGATGGTTCAGAATGTCTTGTTCTTTCAGGATGACATCACCCAGGAGCCTTCGTGATTCACGTTTCCCCCCGATATAGGCAACCCAGGAGAGCTTTTGACGGCTAAATTGAGCGCTGTCAGCGCTTTTATTTTTTATAAAGTTCCAATTTCCGTAGGTGGCGCGGAAAGCATAGTCCCGTATGAATTCGGCCTCGGCAATCTGGTCACGGTTCAGTCCTGCTTCCCAGTCCCAGTCGGCACGATTAACTTTGAAGCAGCTCTTTTCATTGAATTGAACGGCCCACGGGCAATCGGGGAACTTTGAGACTTTATCCTGTTCGTCGGCATACCATTGGACGGAGGTTCCCATCACCAAACTATCCTGGCGCTCGGGGGCAAGCGACTCCCCTGTTTCACTTCTCACTTCCCTTTTCTCCCGGTAATCTGCCCCGGCCAAATAACCCAGATTGGCATCGCCGGTACAATCAGCAAATAATTTGCCCTTGAATTTAAATTCCTTTCCCGATACAATACTCTTGCCAATAACCGCCACAATCCGGTCTCCTTTTTTTTCAGTCCGGAAAACATGCGTATTAAGGAACAGTTTAATATTTGGTTCACTCTCAACAACATGAAGCTTCCTTTCGTCCGTATAGTTGCTTGCAGGACCGGCATTGTGAATTCTTTTTTCCGGATTTTTTGCGATTACTTCCAGTATTTGCCTGCTTCTCTCTGATAAGCTATCCAGTTTTGCTTCCCGCCAGAGTGTATTGCCAATTGACCCGATTTCATCCACCAGGTTCCCGATATTTGGATACGGCTCCTGATGGACTTTCCCCGACAGTCCAACACGAACTTCAGAGCTGTTATTTCCACCAAGTAGGGGCCTGTTCTGAATCAGCGCCACCTTACACCCTAGCCTGGCAGCACTCACTGCTGCACAACAACCGGCCATACCGCCGCCTACCACAACAAGGTCGAATTCCCCGGCATCCTCCGGTTTCGAACCCAATCCGAGGCTTTTATGCCTAAAATCCTTCAATTCGACAGCTTCATCAGAGGGTATGAATTGATGGTCGGCCGCGAAAATAATGGCGTCACATCTACCCTCAAACCCGGTCAGGTCGTGCAACGAGATATTCTTATTGCCGGCATTTAAATGAACATTACCGCCATCCTGCCAGTGCCATTTGCTACCTTCCGTTCCAAAGGTAGTTTCCAGCGGCCATCCTTCGATCAAAAGCTGAAACCTTCCTGGAGTGCCTTCGGCGCCCCAGGGAGCCACCCAATCCCGTGTCCGCACCCAAACGCGGTAATCAGCCTCTCCGGGAACTTGGATTGTTGTTATTGCATCCTTCACGGGTATACCTAATCCATGTGCCATTAAATAGGGTGAACCCATGACATCCATCGCCTGTTGGTCGATGACCCAGCCTCCAATGGTTGAAAAGCTTTCAGCCTCAATAAAAATCAGGTTGCCAGACTTATTACAGGATACAAAGCCTGTAAGGATCATGAAAAAAATAAAAACATATCTAAGCAAATTCATTTTAATATTCATTTCTTTAGTGTTTAGAGTCACTTACTTCCTGAAGTTTCCATTTTATCTCCAAAGACATTTCCGCTCTTGATGGCAGCTTCCCATGCTCCGGCCATCCCTTCGCCAATAGGCTTGGTGCATTGATCGAATATGTTGTTGCGGCAAACAAATCGGGGAGTTTTACCAAATTGATCGCCCTTTAAAAAGAGCGCGGTGGAGTTTGTCCCGTCAAAACCGACAAAGCTGTTGCCCGTTAAATTGACAACACCCCTGACCGAGACGGCCACCTCCACATTTTTGACTTCACCGCGTGAGAGTAGGTTGTCGCTAAATACTGCTGTCGGGCCGCCAAACACGTCCAGGTTGACCAGCCTGTCGCAGTTGTTGATCACGTTGTGGTGCAGGCTCCAGTTGAACCCTTGGGATGAATAAAGCGCAAAACGCGCGCCAGGCTTGAGTCCATAGTCCTCTCTCAGTAGAAATAGAAGCTGATCAGGATCAAAAGTCTCGATTTCCGGACCGGGTGTGGCTGAGCCGATCGGGGCTATGAGAGGACCAATTACCTCCTGTCGTACCAATTCAATGATTTCAGAATCGGATCCAGTTTCTGGCGGGAGCCAAGCTAGGCGACAACTGCGGTAGCAATGGCTGCGGCGGCGTGGCCAAGGCAGTGCGAAGTATCTATTGCCATCCGACTTGAAAGTGTGTGCATCAATCACTTCGGTTATGCGTCCCGACTGCTTCACGCCCTGCAATCCTACCGCACAGTTGCGGATGATATTATCGTGCACGATGATATTGCGCGCCGGTTCACTTAGGACAATGCCTTTGACACGGGGATCCACTTCGCCGCGGACATAGATCTGATTGTCGCTTATGATGGTATTGTCCGCAGATACGTTGATTCCCACCCGGGACAGGGAATCACCCTGTACGCAGGTGAGATCAATGTCGTTCCCGCTGATGATGGTATTGGCGGCGGGAAGAGAGCCGTTTCTTCCAAAGGAAGTGCACCCGGTGGCCTGGATGGCCGATGAATTGAAATTCACGAAAATATTGTCTTTGATGATGACGGGGGTGGCCCCGGCACGGGATAAGATGGCAAAATCGCCGCCGCCGGGAACACCGTTAAGGGCTGTTTGCTGCTCAAATGTATTGTGTGTCACAATGTGCTGACCCGAAGGAAGGATGTCGAAGTGGGCATCGCGGAATTCAATGCTGCCAATCAACACAAAACCCGCGTTGCGGACATAGTTGCCCACGAACTGTACAAACCTGGACGCGCCCTCCCAGGTGCACCCGCCCACATCCTGAATACGGCAGTTGAGAATTGCAGTATTCTCCGCCCAGTCATTGTTGTTGAAAGCGTTACGGGCACAGTCTGTCACTGTGCAGTTGCGGTAAACAATGGATGAGGTGACCTTGGATGGTTCTTTGTTGCCCTCGCGGCTTGTGCTTCGTGATGAGGAATAGAAGCATTCGGCGGACATGCCGCTCGCGTGACAGTTCTCGACCAACAGCCGCTTGGGACTGCTGATCCAGACAGCGCTGCAATGCTTGATATAGAAGCCAAAAAATGGCCCAAATCCAGGCCGGGTATGTCCGTTCATCACCCAGCTATCGGCAAAGCTGCTGAACCCTATAAACCGAATATTACGTAGAGTAACCGACGTGCCGCCCTGGATCGTCAGGCACGCACCTGTACCGTTGTGGATGTCAAAGATAGAGTGTTCTTCGTTCTCTCCCTCCACTGTGATGCCATCCGCATTTTTCAGTATGATTCCACGGGTGAGGCGATAGCGGCCGGAGGGAATAAAAATATTCCTTCCTTCGGCCACCGCAGCGTCAAAGGCGGCTTGCAGCGGGCCACTGTCGGTGTGCCGTATAATGCACCCCTTCGTCCCGACCGGTGACGGATCTGCCAGGGTTACCGTGTTGCCCTCAATCTTCTGTATCGTACTCTCCATTTGGTCCCGACAGCTAAAAGAGACACCGCAAGGCTTCGTCCAATCACGATTGCCCAATTTTACCTCGACCCCACCGCTGAGTTTTTGCCATTCGCCGGTGACCTGTACCTGTGTCCCTTTCCAGCTGAGTCCCATGTCGTCGCTCCAACGAAAAGTGGCCGGACTGGTGCCGGCAAAGTCCAGCATGTACACGACCCAACTCCCGTTGCTGCCATCGAAGCCACGCACCTCCACCTCGGCATTCAAAACATTCTTTTGGCTCCACCTGCCCGTCAGGCCTATTTGTTCCCGTATCGATAGGGCGGTCACTGTCGGGTTGCACCTCGAGACCGTCACCTGCTGACCGACCTGAAAGTCCCCAACCTCTTTCAGCACGATGGCACAGGATCCCGTAGCCGTTTCTGCCGTTGTTTCATACTCCGAGCCACTGGCGCCGAAATCGAGGACATTGATCGCGGTACTCTTATGTACGATCGGATCAACCTGAACGCCTTGGTATGCCTTGCTTGGTCCATTCTTTAATTCCGTGCCTGGATTTCCTTTGGACTCCGGATTTCCTGCGGCAGATAGATATCCGCTGAAGCCCAAGATCAGGCAAACAGCCAGTATTGTATTGATCTTTTTCATATTAATGTTTTTTATATTCTATTATTTTGTTTTACTGTTATTTTTTCTTCAATGACAAGGATCATTTTTGATGACTTTACCTGATATGAACAACTGTCACATCACCGGCACCGATATCAACGCTCATCATTCCAGGATTACTGATCTTCACTGAACTTTCGAAAACTGAAGCGCTCTGCCCGTTTTTCAAATTTTTATTATTCAACTTCACCGTCATTGGATTGTCTGTTTCGTTGAACAGCAGCACCAAACGCTCATCATCTTTTGTCA
>JALNYZ010000149.1:2235-2629 GCA_023229575.1 Prolixibacteraceae bacterium | reverse complement strand
AAGCGCCGGCAGTGCGACTTCCTGATTCTGGACTACATCAACCAGGTGGATACGGGCAATGCCAACGGCGAGAACCTGGCCACTTCGCTGGGGAATGTGATGAAGCGCATCAAGGATCTGGCCGTGGAGGAGAATATCCCGGCTCTGGTTCTGGCACAGATGAACCGCGAGATTGAGAAGCGTAACGACAACTACAAGCACAAGCTGAGCGACCTGCGCGACTCCGGTGTATTGGAACAGGCGGCGGACGTGGTGTTCTTTATCAACCGCCCCGAACTTCAGGGCAAGGTTACCACCGGGGAGGGCGATTCGCTGGTGGGTGTGGGCAACATCACCATCCTGAAGAACCGTAACGGTTCCACCGGAGCTACCCAGTTCCGCTACAACAATCACA
>JALNYZ010000149.1:0-2225 GCA_023229575.1 Prolixibacteraceae bacterium | reverse complement strand
ATCACATGACACGCATCTCCGACTTTTGAGCATCATGGGAAACAGCAAAGAAGAGATAACAGCGCTGAAGGATGCCGTGCGCATCGAGCAGGTGATCGGCACCTATGTGCAGCTGGAGAACAAAACGGGCGGTAATTACCTGGGACTTTGTCCCTTTCACGACGACACCTCCCCCTCCATGCACGTACATACCGGAAAGCAGATCTTTAAGTGTTTTGCCTGTAACGAAGGGGGCGATGTGATTGCATTTATCAGCAAAATCAAATCGTGTTCGTTTGCCGGGGCCGTTAATCTGTTGCGCCAGCAATGGTGCAACGGATCGGTTCCTCCGGCACAACATATCCTCCGCAGAGAGAAGGCAAAGGAACAAAAACCTCCCGCCTCCCCGGCACAACTGGCAGCCATGGAGGCCAACAATGTAAAGTTTATGCGTTCGTTGCACGGCTTCCATCCGCACCTGGCTTCGGTGGGGGATATAAGATTGGTGGAAGATACCGGGTTGGAGGACCTTACCTGGATGGAGGGCGGCAAGTACCACCCCGACTGCCGGGGCATTGCGCAGACTTATGTGGATTACGAAGTAGGAATGGCGGTCGCTTCCGTACCGAGGGAGTTCAAGGCTATGGCGGGACGCATCGTGTTCCCCATCCGCGACGAAAACAACCGGTTGGTTGCCTTTGCCGGGCGAACCACCAAGACCATCACGGAGGAGAACAAGAAGTACATCCGCAAGTACATGAACAGCGAGAGCAGCGACCTGTACAACAAAAGCCGCACCCTGTACGGGTTGCATATGGCGGCGGAGGCCATTCGGACCGAGACCTTTGCCTTCCTGACCGAAGGCTACAAGGATACATTAGCCATGGTGGCAGCAGGTTTTAAAAACACCGTCGCCCAGTGAGGCGCCGCCTTTACCGACGACCAGGCACAACTGCTGAAACGCTACACCAAGCGGGTGGCCGTACTAATGGATGCCGACGACCGCGGCCGCGAAATAGCAGCCTCCGCCATCACCGTCCTGCACCGCCACGGCATACAAACCAGCGACCTGCTCCTCCCCCCTGGCGAAGACCCCGACTCCCTCTTCCGCCGCCTGGGAAAACACTCCTTCCGCACCATCCTCGCCGAATCCCAACTAACCGGACATCTGCAATCGATAAAGGAAAGCTCCGGAGTAGATTTGGCATTATCCTCTACCCCACCCGGTACGAACGGAGAACCAACAGGGATACAGGGAATGGAAACGAATAACCCGTTTCATTCTACAGAGTCAAGGATTGGAAGATCCATTATTTCTGCAGATGTGCAAGGAGTGAGACAAATAGGAGGAAGCAGCAGTATGATTGTGATGCAAAGCGATCGCCCCCGGCTGATCGCCCGCGAACAGGACCTGCAAAACCAAATGCGCCACCTGGGAAGCAAACGATTTCTTTTCGGACAAGGCCCCGAGCGAATGCAAATCAACACCGAACTGATGAAGCTCCGCTCCCAACTCTCCGAAGTAAGCAAACAACTAAACAGACCCGTAGTCTGGTACAAGTAAAAGAAAGGCACCGGTCGGGCAAAATCTAACAATGTCAGTATTTTCAACACCCCGACCGGTTGCCTTAATTTGGCTTTCATTATTTTATTTGTTTAGGTTATCTAATTTTATTTGTCGCTCGTCGGAAATAATAGTTGTAACTCTTAAACAAGGCTCCTATTGAGTGGACGCAGATGTTGGATGATGAAGTGCTTACCTCCGCCTTGTTGGACAGACTTCTTTACCGTAGTGAAGTTATCAAACTCACTGGTACAAGCTACAGATTAGAAAATAGAAAAACAATTTTTAGAAAAGAAAAAAAATAAAACTAAACCTGAATGATCAATCTATTTTTTTGAAAACTGATGATTTTACATTACCAAAAGTGATGCATCAACTTTACGAAAAAATGATGCTTTTTATTTTGCTTTTTACACACTTGCTTTCATGAAGTACTTGATCCTCCTTGCTCTGGTCATGCAAGAAAGGGAAATCGCCCTGGCTGCATTGGAGATGATGCTCATATTGAGCCATCACCCGCCACCGAATTATCCGGCTATGATGGAGACGATAATATCGGAGGAGGTGCTGACTCCGTTGCTGAAACCGTAGCCGCCGATCCCATAGACCCCGGCAACCCCACAACGGGCAACGCCGTAAACCTCTTAGGCTGGTGACATATCGTAATAGCCGGGACCAGCTA
>JALNYZ010000148.1 GCA_023229575.1 Prolixibacteraceae bacterium | reverse complement strand
TACCGAAAAGTATCCGATACCATCCAGTTCCACATTGCTCCCACCGTCCAGGTGCCTGCCCAACAAAAGCGAAAACGTTTCCAACATACCCTTGATATCCCCCGGACTGAATGAGCTCATCGTGGATATTTCCTCGCACAACTGATTAATCTTTACCGTTTCTTGCGGAACAATTCGCGCATGCAGACGACTTTCCCCCTCTTTTTGCGATGCCGGCGGACTCTTTACCAACTTATACTTAGCGCTCATTCTACTCTCTTTTATTAAAAGGATACTACTGTTTATTACCAAATAAGCGAACAAATAATCATTATTCAGTTGTTAAACTATCATTCAACAGCTGTGTAACGATCATTCAATAGCTACTGAATGATCGTTATACAGCTGTTGAATGAATACTTATTCGTACACAAAGATACTAAATACTATATAGAAAGAGCTAATAATTGGGATATTAATCATTAATAATCCGAAACTAGATGAATGATGTACGGGATTATATTTCAATATCCCATATACCTGCATTTTTCTCCAGATTTACTAAAGCCACAGCATAATTATACAGCGTTTCGTAATAGATAGTCTGCACTTCGTCGTATGTACGTTGGGCATTAAGAACTTCAAGGAGTGAAACCTCACCTCTGTTGTAGCTGTATATTTTGCCTCCCAATACCAGCTTGGCTTGTTCAAGCATTCCGTTCTCGTAATGATGTACCTGTTTTACGAGCGACTGATATTGATTATACGATTGTATAACCTCGTTCTGAACTTGTAAAACGACCTGATTATATTGTACGTCTGCTTGTTCGGCCCGGTACTGCGCAGCATGAATGGCTCCCTTGTTTAACTTTGAAAACTGAAGAGGAATAGCAATTCCTGCAGTAACACCTGTAAAAGGAGGAGCCGGAGCTTCTTCGTTCAACACCCGGGCATTCCGGCTGATACCAATAGAAATATCAACATCCATATTCCGTTCCCGTCGGGCTACTTTAAGCGCTCGCTTTGCCACATCAATGTTTTGCATGGCAGCCAAAAGATCAGCCCTGGATAAAATAGCGTTGTTTATAAGATCCGATAATAGAAATGTTCGTTGAGGCAGCTGCAGTGAATCTTTAGGCTGATAGATTATTCCGGGCTCCTTCGTTCCTGTAAGCAACGAAAGAGAGGCAAACGAATTGCTTAATTCAGCCTCGGTCTGGATCAACTCATTGTAGATAATACCTGCTTCCAGCTTACTCTGAATAGCATCTATTTCCATTATTTTTCCAAGCGAATGCCTTACACTATCCGATTGAGCCAGCTGATGAATATTCTGATAAGCATTACGCTTAACTTCATACAACTGATTCTGTTTTAACGCATCCAGATAGGTTATGGTTGCTTCTGCCCGAAGATTGCGAAAGTAATCGCATAAGAGTGCTTTCGTAAGTTCACTTTCGCTGCGAGCTAGCCCTACTGCGGCGCTTCGCTTGCCAAACGAAACGGTTTGGGAAAGTCCGACCGAACCTCCGTATCCCATTTTCTTTTTATGTTGTTCGTTATTGAAGTATTCGACAGAAAGCTGCGGATCATTATACACATTGGCAGCAGCAGCTTCGGCTACCGAAATACTTACGTTTAGTTTTTCGGCAGCATACCCAAGGTTTCCTGAGTTTACCTTTTCCATGTATTGCGAATATGTAATTGGCTGGACAGAAGTTTGGGCCTTACATACAACACAAGAAATAAAGAAAAGACATATAATTACATATTTTTTCATGCCTCGTTTGTTTTTTTAGTGCTTTTACTTTCCTGTTTACGTTCGATCATATAATACAATGCGGGAAGAACATACAGGGTTATTATGGTTGCAAAAAGCAACCCATATACGATAACTGTAGCAAGCGGACGTTGCACATCCGAGCCAATACCGGTCGAGAACGAAGCCGGCAGTAATCCTAGTACAGCCACCGTTGCTGTCATTAATACCGGACGAAAGCGGTGTCGCGTTCCCGATATAACAGACTCGTATAAACTCTCTCCCTTTTTGCGCAGGTTATTAATGTGCGAAATCATAATTACTCCGTTTTGAATGGCTACCCCAAAAAGGGCAATAAATCCTACGGCAGAAGAAACATTGAGTGTCATTCCCCGTACATTCAACGCCAGCATGCCACCAAATAAGGCAAGAGGTACCACACACATCAGTAAAGAAGCCTGACGGAAACTACCAAAGGCAGCAAACAACAGCAACAACATAAAACCTAATGCCAGCGGAATTACCAAAGCCAGGCGGGAATAGGCCCGATGTTGGTTCTCAAACTGTCCGGCCCACTTAATCTGTATTTGATCTTTATTATATACTACCTCTTTACTTATGGCCCGATTCGCTTTTTGTAAAAAAGTGGTTAAGTCTACACCCCTTAGGTTTAACCGCACGGTGAGATGGCGTTTATTCATTTCCCGGTTTATAGTACTAGCCCCTGTTGTCATCTTGATCTGAGCCACCTGCGAAAGAGGAATCTTTATGCCTGTGCTGCTTGTAAGCATTAGTTCGCCAATGCGTTCGGGCGTGTTCCGGCTTTCTGCGTCAAACCTTCAGATCACATCGTACGATTTACTTCCCACGAAGATTTGGGAGACAGCCGTTCCTC
>JALNYZ010000147.1 GCA_023229575.1 Prolixibacteraceae bacterium | reverse complement strand
GGATTGCGTTATTTAATCGAGTGTAAAGTAAGCGTCTCCGCGATACCGTCTTGACAGCATAAATGCATAATCTTACTTTTGTTTCCTAAAAAAGGAACAAATGAAAGCATCCGAACTTTATGCATTGGCCATTGAGGAGTACAAGCAGATCAGTATTTCATGCACTATGACATTACGCGATTATTGCAAAGAGCGCCATATCTGTTATAACGGCATTCAATGTTGGATGAGCAGGCATTCCATAAAAGTAGTAGATCTCAAACCACGTCCTGTATTACCTGAGGTTTCTGTTTCTGCTTCCGCTCATGAGCAAGCCTCTTGTGAAGGACAGCAGATTTATCCGCTCTCCTTTACAAAGGAGGCATCGGAGAAACCGGTTTTCGCAGGGAATGTTTTCCCTGTGCTTAAAGGTGTCAGTATTACCTTTCCCGATGGCGTAGTTATATCCATTAAAGAGATAAGCCAGGAAGATCTCAATAAATTTATACAAACTTACTCTAACTGATAAACCGATGTTTGCACTTACAGAATCCATGAACTATTATCTATGTCCGCATTATGTGGATATGCGCAAAGGTATCTATTCCTTGTACCAGTTGGTAAAGTCAGATATGAAACGTAATCCTTTGTCGGGGGAGGTTTTTCTCTTCCTTGGCAGGAACCGGTCGTTAATTAAGATCCTTCATTGGGAAAATGGAGGATTTGTTTTGTATCAGAAAAAACTGGAACAGGGCACCTTTGAAGTTCCCCGATTTAACCCTTCAAGCAATGAATTTGAGATGAAATGGAAGACTTTTGTTTTGATAATGGAGGGCGTCTCTGTTCGTTCGGCAAAGTACAGGAGAAGGTTTAAGTATTGATTTAATACATTGATATACAAATAGATATATTATATATTGTTTGTGTTTTTCTTTGATATCCGAAGTATTGTCCGTACCTTTAGGGCATGAATAGCAAACGGATGATTGAATTACTGGAAGACCAGCTGAAACTTTTTTCTCAAAGAGAAAAGATTCATTTGGAACAACTCATCCGGCAATCTGAACAAATAGAAAGACTCTCTGTGCAGGTTGGTAGTTTAACCGATACAATCCGTTCGCTGGAAGAAAACCTGCTTCAGAAGAACGGGGACATGCAGAAGCTTAGCGGGAAAAACAGGGGAATGAGCAAGCTTCTCTCCAACAAATCAGAAAAGCTTGTGCCCGATGCCGCAAAAGAAGATCCGGCAGAAACCGATCCCCCTGTTTCACTCAAGAACCGAGGCAACAACAATGCCAAACGGAAAGAACACTTCTCTCTGGAAACCATTGTCGAGCATGTATATCCCGATGATCCTGCCTTTGACAAAGAAAAGGCCAGGGTGATCGGGTCCGTAGACTCGGTCATGTACACCTACAGCAAGGCTACATTTAAGAAAATCATATACAGACAATACAATTGTGTACAGCAGGAAAAGGTTTACTCGGGTAAAGCCCCCAGATCTCCCCTGCAGAACTCAAATTATGATGCCTCTTTTATCGCCGGCATGCTTCAACTGAGATACGTTTACTCCATGCCTGTGGAGCGGATTGTCAAGTATTTTACAGAGAATGGCTTTGAATTAAACAAAGCTACCGCCCATGGACTGATTAAAAAATCTGCGGGATTAATGGACCGACTGGATGTTGTTCTTCACAAAACCATCCTTGAGGATGACTATCTTTGCATGGATGAAAGTTACCATACGATCCTGACCAAAGAGAAAAACAAGGATGGCAAAGGGGTTCGTAAGGGATATATATGGGCTGCGCTGGCCAATAAAAAGAAATTAATCCAGTACTTTTACGAAAACGGTTCCCGATCCCGTGAAGTTCTCACCAACTATATCGGCAATCAATATAAAGGAGCCATCCAGTCAGACGGGCTGATCAACTATAAAATACTTGAGACAGATGCCTATCCCGATATAATCCGGTTGGCCTGCTTCCAGCATTGCAAGCGCGAGTTCCTGGATATCGAAAATGATAAAGAAGCCATCGGGATTGTTAATACAATCAACCGACTCTATCAGGCGGAGCATAAGATCGAAAAGAAATGGACGCCCGTCAAAATCCTGAAATATAGACAGAAGTACGCCCCACCCATACTAGCCGAACTAAAAAGCAAACTGTTGGAAATACAATCCAACCCATCTACCCTTCCACAGAGTCCGCTCTCTAAGGCCACGAATTATACGCTCAACGAGTATGATTCCCTGTGTAATTACATTGTTAGTCCGGACTATGCTTTGGACAACAATGCTGTGGAACGATGCATGCGAAGTATATCTTTAAGCAGAAAGAACTCTCTTTTTTGTGGCTCTCACCAGGGAGCTAAGAGAACGGCTTTGCTATACTCGCTGGCCATCTCCTGCAAGCTCCATGGAATTAATACCTTCGAATACTTCACAGATATATTAAGTCGATTGGCCTACATTAGCCCAACAGCTCCTGACCAAATATACCGGGATTTACTCCCTGACAAGTGGACTAAACTGTAATAACAGTTTATTGAATCTTACAAGACGGTATCGCGGAGACGCTTACGTTAAGCCAGTGACAGGTGTCAGATGGTGACAGATGGTTTTCCGGATCTGTCACATTGCCAATCCCGCAT
>JALNYZ010000059.1 GCA_023229575.1 Prolixibacteraceae bacterium | reverse complement strand
AGAAATTGACAAATTTTGCAGTCAATTATCCGGTCACCATTTTGATGGTGGTGCTGGGGGTACTGCTACTTGGTGTCATCTCCTATCAAAAGCTGGGGATCGATCTTTTCCCTGACCTGAACTCGCCAAGGATTTTCGTTGAAATCAAGGCGGGCGAGAGACCACCGGAAGAGATGGAAAAACTCTACGTATCCAACATCGAAGCCATTGCTACCCGTCAGAGCGGCGTACTGGATGTCTCCTCCATATCTAAAACCGGATCGGCACAAATCACGGTGGAATACGCCTGGAACAAGGACATGGATGAGGCATTTCTGGATCTTCAAAAGGCCTTGACCGCCTATTCCCAGAACAGTCAGATCACTGAGTTGACCATTACCCAGCACGATCCGAACACCAAGCCTGCCATGATTGTAGGAATGTCCCACACCAGTATCAAGGACATGAACGAGTTGCGGAAAGTGGCTGAAAACTACATCCGCAACGAATTGGTCAGAATCGAAGGTGTCGCCCAGGTTGAACTGAGTGGTGTCGAAACCAACGAAGTTCGCATCGATACGGATCCCTACTCTCTGGAATCCTATAATTTAACAGTCGATCAGCTCTCACAGAAAATACAATCCTATAACAGAAGTATATCGGGTGGAACAATCACCGAAACAGGATTACAATATGTGGTAAAAGGTGTTAGTCTCTTGCAGCAGAAGGAGGACTTCGAAAACCTGATTGTTGGTTACAAAGCCACCGTAGCCGGAAGCACTACCGCCGAAAAAGCCCCTACCTTTCTAAAGGATGTTGCCAGGGTCAGTTTTGAGAACAAAGAACCGGTCAACATAGTCCGAATCAACGGAGAACGATGCATCGCCCTCGCCATATACAAGGAGACCAAGTACAACACGGTAAAGGCCGTTGAAGAGATCAACAAAACATTGGCCACCATCGAAAAGGCATTACCGGGATACAAATTCACGGTAGTATCCAACCAGGGTACCTTTATCAAAAGCGCTGTGGAGGAGGTGAAAAATACCATGTATTTCGGTATTATACTTGCCGTGATCATCCTCTTCCTTTTCCTTAGGCGTATTGGTACAACCTTGATTGTCAGTTTGTCCATTCCGATTTCCATCGTGGCAACTTTCAATCTGATGTACTTCAACGGACTCTCACTCAATATCATGACACTTGGCGGGTTAGCGTTGGGAGCAGGGATGCTGGTGGACAACGCCATTGTAGTTATGGAAAATATCTTCCGAAACCACGAGAATGGTATGTCTGCCAAAGATGCGGCCATCGTCGGAACGGCTGAAGTTGGAGGGGCTATTACGGCCGCTACCCTCACCCACATCGTGGTCTTCCTGCCCATCATCTACATGCACGGTGCATCCGGCGCACTCTTCAAAGATCAAGCCTGGACCGTAGCCTTTTCGCTCCTTTCGTCGCTGTTCGTAGCCATTTTCCTGATTCCGATGTTGTACCATCGTTTTTTCATGAACAAGAAAAGGGCCTCTATCTCCATCCAAAAGAAAACAGGATACAGCGACTTTCTTACCGGAATTTTGCCTCATCGCTGGAACATCATCATCGCCTCGATGGTTTTGTTTGGCCTCTCACTCTTCCTTATTCCAGGAATCGGAAGTGAATTCATGCCGAAAAGTGAAAGCAAAGAGTTTACTATCAGTTTGAAAATGAAAGAAGGTACGACACTCATACGCACTTCTGAAGCGTCTGCCTCCATCGAAGGTATGGTCAGGGAACTACTTGGGGACAATTTGGAAGTAATTTATAGCAGAATTGGACCTTCTACAGGATTGTCGACCAGCGACCAATCTATTTTTGAAGGTGACAACACCGCGGAACTAAAGGTGATATTGAAACCAAATAGCAATATCAGCTCTTCCAAAGTTGTTGCCGCGATCGCCGGATGGTACGCCGAAAATCCGGAGATGGAGGTCAGCTTTGCCCAGGAAGAGACAGCCTTGCAGAGTATACTGGGGAACACCGAAGCGCCTGTTGTGGTTGAAGTAAGGGGCGATGACCTTGCTGTTCTTGACACTTTGACACACAATGTGAAAAGGGTGGTTCAGGATATTCCGGGAATGTACAATTTTACTACGAACATGGATCAGGGATACCCCGAAGTAAATGTGATGGTTGATCGTTTCAGGGCAGGCACTTACAATCTGGCTGTTACCGACATTGTAACACAGCTGACAGCCAAGCTGACCGGTCAAACAGTCGGGCAGTTTGACAAAAACGGAGAGTTGCGCGACATCACAATCCACCTTCCCAAACTGGGATTTTCTGAACTGGGCGATGTAATCATCCGCAACGGTACGCAGGTGATCAGACTGGGCGAAGTTGCCACACTGAAACAGGCAATGGCCCCAAAGGAGATTTACCACAGTAACCAGATCCGCGTAGGAAAGGTTATGGCCGAACTTCAGAAAGGCGCGTCCCTTGATAAGATCTCCACTGAGATACAGACAAAAATATCCGCCATCAACCTTCCAACCGACTACCGGTTCAAGATTGCCGGTGAAGAGCAAAAAAGACAAGAATCCTGGGTCAATTTAAGATTTGCGCTCTTACTATCTATCGCATTGGTGTACATGGTTTTGGCTGCAAAATTTGAATCATTGATCCATCCTTTTGTCATCTTGCTCTCCATCCCGTTTGCCATTGTCGGAACGATCATACTCTTTTATATTCTTGGTCAAACCTTCAACATGATGGCGCTAATCGGTATCATCATGCTGGGTGGTATTGCTGTAAATGACTCCATCATCCTGGTCGACCGGATTAACCAGCTCCGGGAGTTGGGGATGGAGAAACGCGCAGCGATCGCTCAGGCTGGTCAACAAAGGTTGCGTCCCATACTGATGATGAGCATCATCACCATCTTCGCTTTGGTTCCGCTTACCCTCGGTTTCGGCGACAGCGCCGCGCTAAGGGCGCCGATGGCCCTGGCAGTTATTGGCGGGATGGTAACCAGTACATTACTCACACTGTTGGTGATCCCATGCGTATATGATCTGCTGACGAGTAATAAACCCATCGAACAGGACATTTAAACAAACAACTCTCAACGGATGGACTTCATTATAAAAAGAAAAGTATTGATCAGCATGCTCTTCCTCGGGCTAAGCATGTTGGGATACGTCTCGTGGAAGAACCTTTCCATGGAGTTGTTCCCCAATGCCGAGCTTCCGATGCTTTACGTGCAGGTGACCTGTCAGCAGGAGGTCGACCCCAAATTCATGGAGAGTCAGGCTATCATCCCGATCGAAGGGGCCATCGGCACATTGCAGGGCATCGAAAACATGGAGTCGACCTGTCAATCCAGACGGGGGACAATCATGGTCGAGTTCAACAAAAAGGTCAACTTCAAATATATCTACCTGAAGCTGCAGGAGAAGATCACCGAGATAAAATCGACCATTCCCGAACAATTTATTGTCACGGTAGTCAAGGTGGATCTCACCCAATTGAACAAGCAGTTCATGCAACTGCAGGTTCGCGGTAGCGGTGGAGTGGATCTGGTTAGGAACATTACCGATCAGAAGATCAAACCTGAACTGCAGAATGTTGACGGTATAGCGGGTATAAATATTTTTGGCGGACACGAAAAGAGCATCGAAATACAGCTGGACATGGATGTCTGCAATGCTTACAAGCTGACAGCCGCGAACATCAGGAGCAAACTCGCCCAAAATTACCGAACCCGTGCCTATGCCGGGGATGTGTTTGGATCAAATCTGAAATATACAGTTCAGGTTACTTCCGAATTTGATGATCTCGCCCAGATCGAAAACCTTGTGATAGCCCCTGGTCCGATTCTGCTTAAGGATGTGGCAAAAGTTTATTTTGGCACGAAAGAACAGACATCCTATTCACGGGTCAACGGCAAAGACGCTGTTTCAATTACCCTTGTCAATGATGCGCAGTCCAATTTGATTGAATTATCTGAAAAGACGCTTGCCGTTATAGCCAAACTAAACAAGGACCTGGCTTACAAAGAGATAGAAATAACCGTTCAGAATAACGCGGCAGAAACGATGTCGAAGAACCTGAACCAAATCGGCGAACTTGCCCTTGTTGGGGCAATACTTGCTATTTTCGTTCTCTGGATCTTCCTTAAAAACATCCGGCTTGTCTCGATCATTGCCCTGGCAATTCCAATCTCTGTGTTGACAGCTTTCAACTTTTTCTACTATAATGATGTGACCATCAACAGTTTAACGCTGGTTGGAATGGCGCTCGCTGTGGGGATTCTGCTGGATAACAGTGTGGTGGTTCTCGAGAATATATACAGATTGCGAGCCACAGGTAAGTCTCCACGGGATGCTGTAATACAGGGCACAACCGAGGTTTGGCGCTCCGTACTTGCAGCCACCCTGACAACCACAACGGTCTTTTTGCCCTTCCTTTTTTCAGACAATTTTCTGATTAAACTGTTGGGAAAAAACATAGGGATCTCAATCATCTCTACGCTTATGGTTTCCCTGATCGTTGCTATGCTTCTGGTACCCATGATGGCTTATGCTTTCCTGAAAAAGAAAGCCGGCGGCAGTATGGAGTTCACCCAGGTTTCTACCCGCAACAAATTGGTCCAGGCTTATGTAATGCTATTAAAATATTCATTGCGTAAACCTGCCCAGACGATTATCGGTGCGTTAATTTTCTTCTTTGTCACCATCTTTATCTGTCTGGCAGTAAGTATGAGCACACTCAATGAGGTCAAAACCAATGCTTTTCGCATCAATATTACCATGCCTTCCGGATCGACCATTGAATCCAGCGACAAGGTGGTAAGCGAAGTTGAAAACCGTATCAAAGGAGTTGAGGAGATCAAAGATGTGACCTGTAACATCCAGGTAGAGAGTGCCAGCGTTATGGTGGAGCTAAAAGAGGATTATGAAAAAATCAAGAAACGCTCCCTCTCCCAGATTCGTGATGAGGTAACCAACAAAGTAAACGACGTGCCCGGTGGTACCATCGACATTACCGATGCATCATCCACTGGCGGGGACACCGGAGCTTCAGGCATGGGTGGATCAGGAACAGGTAATTTTATGAAGATGATGGGCGTAGGTTCCAACTGGGAACGTATCGTTATCAAAGGCCAGGATTTTGAGGTGATGAAGAATGTCGCCTCCGATCTGCAGTACTTTCTGGAGAGCCTGGAGTCGATGAACGGAGTACGTGTAAGTTATTCGAACAACCGTCCCGAAGTACATCTGAGGTTCCATCCTTTGATGATGAATGCCTACGATGTTTCGCTCAATAGTGTGTCCGGAGAGCTGAACTCCTTCAGCAAAGAGATTAACACCAACATCCCTTTCAAACAGGGAAATGAGCAATACGACATCACCATCAAGGAGATGCCCAAAAAAGGTCAAACTGCCGAAGAGGCGAAAAGAAGCAGGACCGCTTTTGACCTGCGTACATTGCCTGTTGCCGATACCAAAGGAGGTCTTCACGAACTGCAGAACATCAGCGATGTAGTGCTCTCTTCCGGGTACGCCAGCATAACAAGGGTAAACCAGGAGAAGCAGATAGAGGTACGATTCCGCTTTGTGGATGCCTCCCAGGACTCTAAAGATCTTCTGGAATCCTATCGGGCCGAAGTCGACAAAGTAGTTGAAAGTTACAACATGCCTTCCGGTGTGGCCATCCAGGTGATCCACGAAGAGGATACCCTTAAGGATTTCTACTTTCTCATTCTGGCGGCTTTCGTCCTGATATTTATGATCATGGCTTCCGTATTCGAGTCGGTATCCACGCCATTTGTACTGATGTTCAGTATCCCGCTGGCGGCCATCGGCTCCTTCCTGGCCCTGATCTTCACGAACAACTCACTCTTCAATGCCAACACCCTGATCGGATTTTTGATTTTGATCGGTGTGGTAGTCAACAACGGGATCATACTGATTGACTATACCCAGATTCTACGAAAACGTGGCTTCCGAAAAAACAGGGCGCTCGTCATGGCCGGTATGTCCAGACTTCGTCCAATCCTGATCACAGCCATCGCCACCATCGCGGCCATGCTTCCACTGGCCATGGGCGACAATGAATATGTAGGAGCCATCGGCGCTCCATTTGCCATAACAGTAATCGGGGGATTAAGCCTGAGTACATTGCTGACACTGGTCTTCATCCCAACATTCTACTCCGGACTGGAGACTACCTTACAGTGGATGAGAGACCTTAACTGGAAGATAAAAATTGTTCAGGGAGTTCTTCTGGTTTCAGGAATCATGTTTGTATATTACCGTGTGGATGCCCTGCTTTGGCAAATACTTGATCTTGTTGCACTGGTCATCGTAATTCCGGGAACCACCTGGTTCATCATGAACAGTCTGCGTAAAGCTACCGAAACGGTGATTGATCCTGATAAGCAGATCACCATCAAGATCGAGAACCTGGTAAAAATTTACGACTGGGGAAGTCGTTTTGCAAGAGAGTGGAAAGGCAACACCAACATCCGCGAACGCGCTGGTCAATTGAAATATTACAGAAGTATCAGGGATTTCGATCTTTTCATTTGGCAGTTACCGCTGCTGGGCTTCCTGGGTTATTTTACTTTCAATTATTTACGCAACGGTCTCTATGCACTCTTCTTTGCCCTGCTTATTTACTTTATGGCGCTGGCCATGTGGCAACCCGTGGCTGAGTACCTCAACTACCGCGCCGAAAAAGAGAATAAAAAGTGGAGAAGCAAACTGGCGGGTATAGGAAAACAACTGCTCTTCTGGGGCCTTCCGTTCCTCACTTTGGTCTTCTTCTATTTCAAGTGGGAAAAGATTGTTTCTGTGGCTGTAATTGGAGTGCTATGGTATTTCGCGCTTGCGGTAAAAACCACTGCCGACCATCTCTACGTCGAAAATGTAAACATCGAAAGGTTAAAGGGCCGCTTTGCCAAAATCCGCCGGGTCTTCTTCAAGATCGTTGAACAAATGCCGTTAATCGGACGGAAAAGAGATCCTTTCAAAGCGCTTAAAGGTGTTTCGTTAGAAATCAATACCGGTATGATTGGATTACTGGGACCAAACGGCGCCGGTAAATCAACCATGATGCGGATCATTTGTGGTATCTACGAACAAAACTATGGCAAGGTCTGGATCAATGGCATTGATACACTGGAGAAACGGGAAGAGCTGCAGGGTTTGATTGGCTACCTGCCCCAGGAGTTTGGCACCTATGAAAATATGTCTGCCTACGAATTTCTGGATTATCAGGCCATCCTGAAAGGATTGACAGATGGTCCAACCAGGGATAAACGGATCGAATATTGCCTCAGTTCCGTTCACCTGTGGGACCGTAAAGACGATAAAATTGGCGGTTTCTCGGGCGGTATGAAACAACGGATGGGTATTGCCCAGATCCTGCTGCACCTGCCGCGCATTCTGGTCGTCGATGAGCCTACTGCCGGTTTGGATCCACGCGAAAGAATTCGCTTCAGAAACCTTCTGGTCGAACTGAGCCGTGAGCGCATTGTAATCTTCTCTACACACATTATCGAAGATATTTCGAGCTCCTGTAACCAGGTAGCGGTCGTTAACCGTGGTGAACTGTGTTACGCTGGTCATCCGAACGACATGGTGAAACTGGCTGAAGGATTTGTCTGGCAATTCACCATTCCTGCCAAAGAGTTTGATGCCTTCCCGTTGAAAGAACGCGTCATCCACCATATGCGCGATGGCGAGATGATCAAAATGCGTTTCCTTTCTGCAGAAAAACCAACTGAAGATGCGGTTGTAGTTAAGCCCGTTCTTGAGGAGGCGTATTTATGCATTCTTAAAGGCTTTAAGAAAAAGATATGAGTTATGAGTTATGAGTTATGAGTTATGAGTTATGAGTTATGAGTTTAGGCGTGATCTTGATTGGGTGCGTTATAACTCATCACTCATAACTTATAACTAAATGATTAAATGAACAATATAAGACATTTGAATACCCATGGATAACGCAATCTGGAAAAGTAAACTGAAGAATAGAACTGATTTGGTGCTGAAAATGGCCCGGTACAACCTGAAGATCATTTTTGCCGGTCGTTTTTTCTGGTTTGTGCTTGCCTCATTGGTTTTTTATATTTTACTCTCCATCCAACTGGTATTTAACCATCCCGGATTTAATTCATCCGATGTTTACGGCATACTTTTCTTCCCGGGGATATTGCTGGTCTTCTACCCCACCGTTTTCGGTATCCAGAACGATGCAGACTCAAGGATCCTGGAGATCCTTTTCGGAATTCCCGATTACCGCTATAAAGTATGGCTGATAAGGCTTTTCATGATCTTCCTGCTTACTTGGGCCATCATTTATCTTTTCTGCTGGATCGGCTATTTCGGACTGATACCCTACCCGGTCTTCAACATGTCGTTTCAGCTGATGTTTCCGATCCTGTTCCTGGGTTGTCTTGCCTTTCTGGTATCCACAATGGTAAAAAACGGGAACGGAACGGCAGTCGTGATGATTATTATCGGCGTCTTTCTGTTGATGATGGGCGATGTATTGGGAAAAACGCAATGGAATGTCTTTCACAATCCCTACGATATTCCCAATAGGATGAACGAGATGGTATGGGCGCAGATTTCCCAGAAGAACCGCATGTTTTTGAGCATTGGCAGCGTGGTATTTCTCCTCGGAGGCCTTACCAATCTGCAAAAGAGGGAGAAGTTTTTGAAGTGATGTGAAAAAGCTGGGGATTAATCAAAAAAATCATTAGATTTAATCCGGTTATCACATTCAACCTACCCTATAAATGGCCAATGTTTCAAAAGAAAATTACATCGGTTGCCTTCTTGGAGGGGCCGTTGGCGATGCTTTGGGCGCACCCGTCGAATTTCTCAATTTAGCCCGGATCCGCCTGAAATACGGTCCAAAAGGGATTTCCGATTATGTCGAATTTGGGGACCATACCGGAGAATTCACGGACGACACGCAAATGACCCTGATTACCGCTGAAGCGCTGCTTCGGGCCTGTCATCGGGCCATGATCAAAAGCATTGGCGGCGCCTTAAACATCATTGCGCACCAATCTTACCTTCGCTGGCTTCACATGCAGAATATAGGCATCAATTCAAGCAAGCCCCTATACGACATCGATGTTGAAAAAGGATGGCTGATCCAGCAAAAAGCCCTCTTTAAAAAGCGAGCTCCCGGTAATACCTGCATCATAGCTTTGAGCAGTGGAATCGCCGGGACAATTGACCAACCAATCAACAACAGCAAAGGGTGCGGAACCATCATGAGAATGGCTCCGGTTGGATTAATGTTCGATGGCGAAGCTGAAAAATCATTTCAAATTGGCTGCGAACTGGCCGCCCTAACCCATGGTCATCCTACCGGGATACTTAGCGCCGGGTTTTTCGCCGCACTGATATCCTGTTTAGCAAGTGGAATAACACTTAACAAAGCGATAGTCAATTCAACGGTAATCCTGAAAAAACACAGCCATCACCAGGAGACCCTACAAGCTGTTGAAGCAGCCATCGACTTGCATAAAAGAACAAGGGCAGGTAAATTGGCAACAGAACCGGAAACCATCGAAAAACTAGGCCAGGGGTGGATTGCTGAAGAGACGCTTTCCATCTCCATCTTTGCCAGTCTGCTGTTTGAAAAAGATTTTGAAAAAGGGGTCCTGTTTTCCGTCAACCACAGTGGCGACAGCGACAGTACCGGATCAATAACCGGTAATATCCTTGGGCTAATCAACGGATTGGAGAGTCTGCCAAAAAAATGGATCGATAACCTCAGGCACCATGAAATCGTTGGCCAAATCGGAGAAGACCTGCACCAAAAAGTCAAAGGCAATACTTACGACATGGATGACGGGTGGTGGGAAAAATATCCAGGATTTTAACAAAGAAGCAGGATGGATTATGACGAAAATATTTTGAACTTTACAGAATGGAAGGATTATCATTAAATATTCAACTCGATCAGTTGGAAAAACTGAAACACCTCTTCCCCGAAACCCTTACCGAGGGCAAAATTGATTGGGAAAAACTTCAGGCAACGCTTGGAAAAGAGAACTTTGTGTTCCAAAACGAACGCTATGTGTTGAATTGGGCCGGAAAAGCGGAAGCGTTCAAAGTGCTGCAACAATCCACCACCGCTACCCTAAAACCTGTTCCGGAAGAATCCATCAATTTTGAAACCACTGAGAATGTCTTCATTGAGGGTGAAAATCTCGAAGTGCTAAAAGTTTTACAAAAAGCCTATTACAACAAAATCAAGTGCATCATCATTGACCCACCGTACAATACCGGTAACGACAGCTTTATCTATCCCGACAGCTTCAAGGAAAACAAAGAGGAATACTTAAAACGCATTGGCGAAAAGGACGAAGAGGGCTTTTTAATGAAAGAGGGCTTCTTCCGCAAGAACAGCAGGGATAGTGGCCATTACCACTCCAACTGGCTTAGTATGATGTACCCCCGCATGTTCCTGGCAAAAAATTTACTGCGGGATGATGGGGTTATTTTCGTTCATATTGATGACAACGAAGTGCATAATCTGAGGTTGTTGATGAATGAGATTTTGGGAGAAGAGAATTTTATAGCTTGTTTTATTTGGAAACGAAGACAAAATGTTGATAGCAGATCAAAAAATGGTGCTTCTGTTGATCATGAATACATCTTATGTTTTCGCAAATCGGATAAAGGGTTAATTCGCGGTGCTGAAAAAGATTTAGAAAAATATTCAAATCCTGATAACGATCCAAAAGGTAATTGGATGAGTGCTGATATGACTGGTTTAGCGACAATAGATCAAAGACCAAATCTGCATTATGATTTAGAAAACCCAAAGACTGGTATAACCTACAAGTGTCCTCCAACTGGCTGGAGATATGAGCCCAGAAGAATGAATGAATTTATAAAAAAAGACGAAATCATATTTCCCTCAAAGCTAGAAGGTAGACCTCGTAGAAAAAAATTTCAAATGGATTTAGAAAGTGACTATACAGGATTCTCTACAATTCTTGATACTGTATTTAATACTCAAGGAACGAGAGAACTTAGAACAATATTCGACGATAAAGAATTTTTTGATTTTCCTAAACCTAAGGACTTATTAAAAATTCTAATTGAGCAAGGAGCCGATCAAAATAACGATATTATACTTGATTTTTTTTGCGGTTCAGGTACAACCGCTCAAGCCGTTTTAGAAATTAACAAAGAAGTTGGTGGCAACCGCAAATTTATTTTAGTACAACTACCAGAGCCTTGCGATGAGAGCAGCGAAGCCTTCATATCAGGATACAAAACCATCGCGGATATCTCTAAAGAGCGTATCCGCCGGGTCATCCAACGTCTGAACCAGGATTTACCCGATTCAAAGATTCCCGTGATTGAAGGACATGAGGCGCAACAGAAACTCTTTACGCCTGTTGAAAATCCAGTAAATCAAATAAATCCGGCTAATCCAAATGCAGACAAGGGGTTCAAAGTTTTCAAACTCTCCCCTTCCAATTTCAAAATATGGCGTGGCAGCGAAATCACGGAAGAGAATCTGGAACAGCAACTCGAAATGTTTACAGATCCGGTTCGGGAAGGCAGCGAAAAGGAAAACATGCTTTACGAGTTAATCCTCAAAGCAGGTTATTTACTCACGGATAAAGTAGAAGCAAAAGGCAGCTATTATTCGATCAATGAAGGGGAACTTGTCATCGCTTTGGAGGAAGTTAACCAGCAACTAATTGAAACAATTATTTCAGCCAAACCGAAAAAGGTAATCACCCTCGATCGGCTTTTTGCAGACAACGACCAACTGAAGACCAATGCGGTATTGCAGATGAAGGATGCGGGGGTAGATTTTAAAACGATTTAAATCAGCATAATATGATAACCTACATTAAAATAAATGGATTCAAGTCATTTCAAAATTTTGAGATGGAGTTTTCGCCACTCACCATTATTGCGGGAACCAATGCTTCAGGGAAAAGCAATTTGTTTGACGCATTAATGTTGATTTCTAAATTAGCTGAAACTGACAAACTTCAAAATGCTTTTAAAGAGCAAAGAGGTGAAATGATTGAATTATTTACTCAATATGATGAGGATAACTATGCTTCTGAAATGGAGTTTACCATTGAGATGCTTGTTAATAAAAAAGTTAAAGATGCCTGGGGTGGAGTTGCTGATTTAAAATACACTCGTTTACGTTATGAGTTAAAAATCAAAAGATTTAAAAATGAATCAGGCATTGAAGATTTAGCAGTTATTTATGAACATTTAGAGAACCTTAAACACAATGATGATGGTTGGATTAAGTTAATTCCTAAAGAAAAATTAGAATACTGGAGACCAAAGATTCTCAAAGGAGGTCGGCGAGCAATTCCATATATCTTCACTGAAGAGCGAAGTGGTTTCCCAACTGTAGTTGTGCCACAAGATGGCGTTCAAGGAGGAAACAAAAGAAATTTTCCACTCATTAATGCATCAAAAACAGTATTAAGCAGTTTCGATTCTATTGATTTTAGGCATATTTTGGCTGCGAAAGAAGAAATGAAAAGTTGGAAATTTCTTCAGCTTAATCCAGAGGATTTAAGACAACCGACAAGTAAAAAAACTGGAGAAGATACTATTGGTTCTAGCGGTCAAAATCTAGCTGCTGCACTTTATCGAATTCAACAACAAGACAGTTATAATTTGATAGAAATATCCCGCAAACTAAATAGTTTTCTTCCCAATTTTACTGAAGTTAGTGTTATTGACGATAAAGAAAATAAACAATATCTAATATCCCTTAAAGGCGAGGATGGTAAAGAATTCACTTCAAGAGTGTTATCCGAAGGAACATTACGATTATTAGCATTATGCATAATTGAATATGATGAAAAGCATACAGGTTTGCTTTGTTTTGAAGAACCTGAGAATGGAATTCATCCTTTCAGAATTGCAACTATGTCCAGAATGCTCAAAGATTTAACGACGGACTTTATCAATACAGATATGCCTTTACGTCAGGCTATTGTAAATACACATTCACCAGTATTAGTGAATGAAATGATTAAATGGAAAGACGATATAAATGTTACGGTTCATTTTTCTCAAATGAGAACTCGAATTTCGGAAATTGCTGGGGAAAAAATCAAAATGAACGTAACTAAGATAACACCAGTCCCTATTGATTTAGAACAGCAAACCTCTATTATATTTTCTGAGCAAGATCGAAAACTTACTCTTACCACTATTAAAGAATATTTGCAGACAGTTGATTTTGAAAATACGATCAAAACTTTTGAATCAAAATGACAAGGCAAATATTTGTTGGTCTGATGACTGAGGGAACTACTGATAATCGATTTTTAGAAAGCATTGTAAAAAAAACTTTTGATGAAATAGGTTATGAATGTAATGGAGATGTTGAAACTTATGTAAGCTACATTTCTATCGATAAAACGGGGTTGGGGTTTGTTGATCAAGTATTAACATCTTCAAAAAAAGGAGTTGAAGAATTTGGAATAATGATATTGTGTGTCCATTCAGACGCTGATGACATTAATGATTTAAAAACTATCCAAAACAAGATAATTCCTGCAATAACTGAAATTGATAAAAAAGATGAAGGTGAATATTGTAAGGTAATCACTGCAATTATTCCAGTGCAGATGATAGAAGCCTGGATGTTAGCAGACAAGGAATTATTAAAAATTGAAATTGGTACTAATAAATCGGATAATGATTTAAACATTAACCGACTACCAGAAGAAATTGCAAATCCTAAGATTTTAATTGAAGAAGCAATTCGGATTGCGAGAGAAGAATTGACTAAAAGAAAAAGAAAAGATTTGACGATTAAAGAGCTTTATTTGCCCATCGGACAAAAATTAACAATAGAAAAACTTGATACGCTTCCATCCTACCTAAAATTTAAGGATGCCATTCGTGAGGCATATAGGAGATTAAATTATTTGACATGAAGCTCCATTTCGATAGCAAACAGGAATTCCAAATAGAAGCAGTCAAGGCTATCACTGATATCTTTGAAGGTCAGCCCTTAAACGGCAATGACTTTGACCTGTTTTCCTCGTTACGGCACCCAAAAGTACCTCAACCTGGCGAGAATGTCACAGATGAAATCTTAATTTGATCGATTTTCCATTTATGGGATTCTCAGAGGGTTGAGCTTTGCTCTTCGTTGGAA
>JALNYZ010000146.1 GCA_023229575.1 Prolixibacteraceae bacterium | reverse complement strand
ATGCATTTTGCTTCATTGGTAGGAACTAAAGTTCTTTCAGTCTGGGGAGCTACTCATCCTTATGCAGGGTTTTACGGCTATCACCAGAATCCGGACAATATTATTCAGCTTGATTTAAGCTGCCGCCCTTGTTCAGTATTTGGAGAGAAACCTTGCTTTAGAGGTGATAAGGCTTGCTTGAACCAAATTAGCGCTGAAGTAATTATTAATAAAGTTGAAGAGATTCTCTATTCATGAAAGTTGTTATTAATCCAGCCTATCTATTTTTATCAGATTTTATAAATAATCTTCCGGATTGTTTTGAATCGGAGGGAGAGATTATTTATGAGGGGCGTAATACCATAAAGCAATACACTATTAAGAATATAGATATTGCTGTTAAGAGTTTTAAGGTTCCCCTTTTAGTGAATAGACTCGCCTATACCTATTTTCGAAAATCCAAAGCTGCCCGTTCTTATTATTACGCTTTTGAGATTAAAAGACGTGGATTTCTCACTCCTGATCCCATAGCCTATATTGAAACCTATAAAGGAGGTCTTTTGAAAGGAAGCTATTTTGTATCTGTCTACGATTCGGCCTCTGAAACAGTTCGCTCCCTGATGGCCGGAGAAAATGTACCCGATGCGGAGAATAAATTACGTAGCTTTGCCTCCTTTACCGCCGCATTACATGACGCGGGAATCTATCATGTAGACTATTCTCCTGGGAATGTTCTTATTAAGAATTTGCCTGATAATACATATCAATTTTCGCTTATTGACATAAACCGAATGCAGTTTAAGAGCGTATCAAAAGAAGAGGCTTATGTTAATCTGGCTCGTCTTTCTTTTTCTCCTTCGGCTTTATCTTTAATTGCTAAGCAATATGCATTATGTAGAGGCTGGGATATAAACGAAACAGACTACAATATGTCATCCCGAAGTGATACTTACTTTAAAAACTATGCATATCGGTTGGCCAATAAATCGTGGCGAAAAATGGGAGGTTCAATTTTGAATAATCCAATATGGAAATACAAGACTTACCTTTGGGTGTCTAAATTCTCGTTTATTTCTTTTTCTTGCAAAGAAAAACTTTTATTGAAAAAACAACAGCTATACGCACAGTATATTGCTGAATACGATTTCCGAAAAGTATTATTGCACGAGTAGATAAGCTTATTTTTTATGCGAATATTTGCTCCACTCTGTTGGCTGTGCACAGTGGTTAACATAATATTTTTCTTCATCTGAAAGGTTTGCAGAGTTAGAATACCAAGGGATATGCTCAACCTGATATGGAAAGCTTGTACGGTAACATTCAACGAAGCGACTACGACTTAGCCCAACTCGCGGCCTGTATAGGGCAAAAGTTGTATCAATGGGTGCCAGATAAAGTGCGTCATTGTTTCTGAATTTATAGAATTTACTTTCCCATTCGATTACTTTATCTTTCAATGCATAATGATCTGGTAAATTATCAATTCGGAGTGAGAGGCCTATTTTACTGGCGTATTTATACTTTTTTAGGAGTTTAAATAAATGGTCGATAAAGTCATTTGGACATTCATCGACGGGAATAACGTCAGAATCAGTGTAGATATAATAATCATTACAAAATTGATTTGATAATTTTGATTTCCAGAGAGCTTTAAAACCCAAATTTTTCCCCAACATAAAGACTTTATACGGACAAATTTTGTAATATTCCAGTAGGGGTGGGTATGTGGATAGATTATCTATTATATAGATATTCAAGTAGCCTCTTTTTTCAAGGGCCTTTATTAATCCAACCAATGTGTCAAGCCGATTGAAGTTATTTATTATAATGGGGATTTCTCTTGCTTCTTTGATTGAAGAAGGAAAAAGAAATTCCATGAAGTGATAATAACGAGATAAGATAATATTTTTACCTTGTTTAAAAATGTGACTCATTTTTTTATTTTTATAGTTTAGCCATACTTATAACTATAATGAAAACCCTATGATTGGTTGCCAGAATTTTTTCATTTTCCTTTTATACCATGAGTGACAGCCGAATGGAAGTTTATTCCCGTTTAATTTATAGCAAAGATCCGGATATTTATCAAACGAAAATTTCAGAGCCTCTTGTACATTGGGATAGTGAAATATTATTTTTTCCTTATTAATTTCCGTTGCCCAGAACACGTCTTCATTATAAAAATGCGATCGTTTTTGAGTTAAGAAGAAATCAATTCTTTTTTTATGCGATAAAGTTATTTTGTAATGACTTTGGACTTTCCTGAGAGATAATCCTCCATTACCGATACGGTTATTCAGATATTGTCTATTGGGTTTCCCTAGTTTTTTTCCAATAAATCGAAGAGCATGAAGAGAATGTCGCACCAAAGGAAGCCTGTAGATAGGCCTTTGCAACCATGGAGCCCCAATATAGTCGTACTTCTTATTACACCATTCGTTTAGTTCGTCTTTGAACACATATGCATCGAGCTGATATATAAGGATGTAATCGCTATCGAGAAACCGTTCGTAGAAGCAAGTTGAAAGCATAAGTCGATTGTAGCTGGATATCCCTTTAAAAAATGAGTCATCAAAAGATTCAATGGTTAGTCTGGGATATTGGCTTTGTAATAACGATAAATCTAAGCTTTCTGGTTTTATTACTACCAGTATATGGTTTAAAAA
>JALNYZ010000058.1 GCA_023229575.1 Prolixibacteraceae bacterium | reverse complement strand
ATACAAATGAAATACCCATGAGACAATTTTCACACCAACCGAAAATGAATATGTGGGTATTCCATGTGGCAATTAAAAATCAAATTATATTCACATGAATCGTAAATTACGCATGGGCATGGTCGGTGGTGGCAGCGATGCCTTTATTGGAGCGATCCACCGCCTGGCCGCTTTGATGGACAACCAGATAGAGCTGGTATGCGGATGTTTCAGCATAGATCCTGCCATTTCCCTTAATTCGGGATTGTCTTATTATTTGCCGGAAAACAGGATCTACGGAACCTACCGGGATATGTTTGATAAGGAAAACCAGCTCCCTGAAGGGGAACGGATGGATTTTGTTACCATCGTGACGCCAAATTTCGCCCACTTCGACCCCGCCATGATGGCACTGGAACATGGGTTTCATGTAGTGGTTGATAAGCCCATCACCTTTACGCTTGATGAGGCGCTGAAGCTGAAAGCCAAACTGGTCGAAACCGGACTGGTCCTTGCCCTCACCCACACCTATTCCGGCTATCCTGCTGTCAAAGAAGCGCGCGAACGGGTCCAACGTGGTGATTTTGGTAAGATTAGAAAAGTATTGGTTGAGTATCCACAAGGTTGGCTCTCCACCAAACTGGAAGATGCCGGCAATGCCCAAGCCTCTTGGCGCACAGATCCGAAAAGGTCTGGTAAAGCAGGCGCCATGGGTGATATCGGAACACATGCGCACCATCTGGCAGAATATGTAACAGGATTGAAAACTGTCGAGCTATGCGCCGAACTAAATGTTTTTGTTCCGGGCAGACTCCTGGATGATGATGGTGCCGCCCTGCTGCGTTTCGAAAATGGGGCGAAAGGTGTGCTGATGGCCACCCAAATTGCTGCCGGTGAAGAAAATGCCATCAAACTGCGGGTCTATGGTGACAAGGGCGGACTGGAATGGTTCCAGCACGAGCCAAATACCCTGTTGGTTAAATGGAGCGACAGGCCCACCGAGATTGTACGTGTCGGAAACGGATACATGAGCGATATTGCCAAACACAATACCCGCACCCCAGGAGGCCACCCTGAGGGTTACCTTGAAGCCTTTGCCAACATCTACCGCAATTTCTCCCTCGTTTTGAGGGCTAAAATGAACAAAGAGGCCCCCAAACCGGAGTGGCTCGATTTCCCCGGTATTGAGGATGGAATCCGAGGCATGATGTTCATTGATGCGGTGGTTAAGGCGGGGTACGATGATGCAACAAAGTGGGTCAAATTTTAAAAAAGTGCCTAAAGTGCGCTAAAGTATTTAAAGTGCCTAAAGTACTTTCGTCACAATCCTGATTCGTTCGGAGTCCCCAACTTTAGGCACTCTAGGCACTTTAGCGCACTTTAGGCACTCACATATAAAACGAACAATTTAAAATTATAGCAAATGAAACGTCCGGTCACATTATTCACCGGCCAGTGGGCCGATCTTACGTTAGAGGAGGTATGCAAAAAGGCAGCTGCCTTTGAGTATGATGGCCTTGAGCTTGCTTGTTGGGGCGACCACATCGAAGTGGAAAAAGCCGATCAGGCCTATTGTGACGCCAAATTGGCGCTCCTCAAAAAATACAACCTGAAACTCTTCGCCATCTCAACCCATTTGGTTGGACAAGCCGTATGCGACAATGCAGACATCCGGCACAAAGGCATGCTATCGGATGAAGTTTGGGGTGACGGGGAACCTGAAGGAATCCGGCAAAGGGCATCCGCGCTGGTTATCGAAACAGGCGCAGTAGCCAAACGCCTTGGTTTAAAGGTGGTGAACGGATTTACCGGAAGCTCCATCTGGCACCTCAATTACTCTTTCCCGGCCGTTTCGCAGGAGATGGTACAGGCTGGGTACGACGATTTTGCCAGACGCTGGGTCCCAATTCTGGATGCTTACCAAAAAATAGGCGTAAAATATGCCCTTGAAGTTCATCCTACCGAGATCGCCTTCGATATAGAGACCGCCCGGCGCGCGCTTAAAGCTGTCAACAACCATCCTGCCTTCGGCTTCAACTTCGATCCCAGCCATTTTGGATACCAGGGAGTTGATTACACAAAATTCATCTATGTTTTTGCGGAACGGATCTTCCATGTCCACATGAAGGATGTCTCCTGGAACGACCATCCCGGTACATCCGGTGTCTTTGGCGGGCATCTTGAATTTGGGGATAGCCGCAGGTACTGGAATTTCAGGAGCGTTGGACGGGGAAAGATCAACTTTGAAAATATTATCCGTGCCCTCAACGATATCCAATACAATGGACCGCTTTCCGTCGAATGGGAAGACAGCGGCATGGACCGCGAAATGGGCGCAGCCGAATCGTGTGCATTCGTCAAAAGAATCGATTTTTCGCCCGGTTCGCTGGCTTTCGATGCCGCATTTTCCAAGGAATAGGAAATTTACCATTCCCATTGGCCACAATCTTTGCAGATCCAAACATTCGATGGGCAAGGATGTGGAAAATCTATGTTTTCCTATTTATGAGATTGATTTACTGTGCGTTTAAAAAAACATCGACTCACCAACCAGACTAGATATCCAGTAGGTGGGTCTTTTTTTAATTTAGGATTACAAATCAAAAAGGCAAAATAATCCTTTAAATGTATATTTTTGCATGTTGTTGAATCAAAGAAATAAGATCAATACAAAAATTGGTTCAATAATTTATGAATGTATGTTTAATGTCAGGCTAACGATCAAACAGAAAAAAAACACCTCTAATATCTTTTGAATGAAACTCGACAAAATTTTTAGCTTTCTGGTGCCGAAAGACACCAAATTTTTCCCCTTGTTCAACGATGCTGCAGATAATCTCGTGCTTGCCTCAGAGTTATTAATCAAACTTGTGAGGGAAAGGGATATTACCCAACGACTCGAGTATACGAAACAGATCAAGGATGTTGAACACATAGGTGACGACATCACCAGAAATCTGCTCAATGAACTCAACGGTACCTTCATTACCCCCTTTGAAAGGGAAGACATTCACGAGTTGATCAACAACATGGACGATATTGTCGACTACATCCATGCTGCATCCAAAAGGATTCACTTTTACAAACTAAACTCTGTTCCTGACGAATTCGTCTGGATTGCAGACCGGATTCATTCTGCCAACAAAGAGATTCAAATGGTTTTGCGCAGTGTCCGATCGGTCAATGATTTTAAGAAACATGTTCATTGCTGCGAAAAAATCAGTGAATACGAAAGTGAAGTAGACGATATTTATCAGGAGTACCTTTCCAAACTCTTTGAACAAGAGGTCAATGCAATCGACTTGATCAAAAAGAGGGATATCCTGACTACCCTCGAAAAAGCCATCGACAAGTGTGACGATGTAGGCAATATTTTCTCATCCCTTGTCGTTAAGATGGGATAGCTCAGGCGGGCGTTTATCATCGATTTATCTCAACCAACCGATTAAAAACACAAAGAATGAGCTTTACCCTTCTTGTTGTCATCATTGTACTGGCATTCCTTTTCGATTTTATCAATGGATTTCATGATGCTGCAAATTCAATTGCAACCATTGTCTCCACCAAAGTATTGTCTCCGATCCAGGCTGTACTATGGGCAGCGTTTTTTAATTTTCTGGCTTATGCCATTTTCGAATTAAAGATTGCAGACTCAATTGCCAAAGTAGTCGATACCAGCGCGATAAATTTGCAAGTGATATTGGCAGGTATTGTCGCCGCAATTATCTGGAATCTTTTGACCTGGTACCTGGGCATCCCATCCAGTTCTTCACACACCCTGGTTGGTGGTTTTGCCGGGGCTGCTATCGCCCACGCCGGATGGACCGTTGTAAAATCAAGTGTGATTTTAAAGATAGCCGCTTTTATCTTCCTGGCCCCGATTCTGGGAATGGTAATCTCCTATTTCATATCCATCATGATGCTAAATTTGTTAAAAAAGGGCAACCCGCATGTGCTGGATAAATATTTCAGAAAATTTCAGCTATTATCTTCAGCCTTATTTAGTCTGGGCCATGGAGGCAACGATGCACAAAAAGTGATGGGTATTATTTCCGCTACGCTGATTGTTTACTTTCATGGTGCAGATCCCGCATCTATCCCAGATTGGGCGCACATAACCATGGTAGGTGGAAAAATCCATTCTATTCCAGCCTGGGTCGTGGTTGGATGTTATTTTGCCATCAGTTTAGGGACTATATCGGGGGGGTGGAAAATTGTTAAAACAATGGGTACAAAGATTACAAAACTGACTTCTTTCGAAGGTGTTACGGCTGAAACAGCGGGTGCAATGCTACTTTTTGGCACCGATGCTTTCGGAATTCCTGTCAGTACAACACACACCATCACGGGTGCAATCATGGGTACAGGATTGACCAAAAGGGTTACTGCCGTTAAGTGGGGAGTAACAATAAATTTGTTATATGCCTGGATCCTAACAATTCCGGTTTCAATGATTATCGCTGCAATTGTCTACTATTTGTTTAAAATTATCGGGGTTTGATAATCCATCATGCGAATTCTGAGATCTTATACGCCCAGTAACCTGTCTCTTGTCTCCTCTCTGGTTACGACGCTTTTCACGGCGCTTCTGATCGCTATCAACTATTATTACGGACATCCATATTTGCTGGTGATTCTGATACCGGTCATTTTTCTGTTGTCTTTTCTGACAACCAGCTACATACTGAATTACCTGATTAACGACAAGATTACCCCCATTTACAAGACCATCAGTGGAATACCGGGGAAAGATAAAAAGAAAAAAAAGGAGCGGAACATAGACATACTCAGTGAAGTTGAACACGACGTAAAGATCTGGGCGGACGATAAGATGGCCGAAATTGAACGCCTTCGCGACCTCGAAAAATACCGTAAAGACTTTGTTGGAAATGTCTCCCACGAATTAAAAACCCCCATCTTCAATATACAGGGTTACATTTTAACCCTGTTGGATGGTGGACTTGAAGATCCGGAAATCAACCGGCTCTATCTCGAACGGACCGAAAAGAGCATCGACCGGATGATCAATGTTGTGGAAGACCTTGAGTCAATTACCAAACTGGAGTCGGGCGAGCTCAAATTGAACCCTGAAATTTTCGATATCAGCAAACTGGTCGAAGAGGTGTTCGAACTGGAGTTGAGGGAAGCAACCGAACGAGGCATTGCCATGAACCTAAACCTCTCGTCCGGCAAACCCTTTCTGGTCAAAGCAGACAAGAAACGAATTTTCGAAGCAATGCGTAACCTGATCGGTAATGCCATCAAATATGGCAGAAGGGACGGAAACGTTACTGTTGGTTTCTACGATATGAACAACCTCTTGCTGATAGAAGTCAATGACGATGGGATCGGAATAGAAAAGAAAGACTTGCCACGCATCTTCGAACGCTTCTACAGGGTCGACAAGAGTCGCTCCAGAATGCAGGGAGGAACAGGATTGGGACTCTCCATTGTCAAACACATTATCGAAGCGCACAAACAAAAGATTCATGTAAAAAGCGTTCCAGAAGGCGGTACTACTTTCACTTTTGCTCTGGAAAAAGGGAAACCGGCAAAATAAAATTTTATGGAACAGCTACTTAATCGGCAAATTGTTCTAAATTTATCCTTCAGGATCCAGTATCGAATTGATAATAACATAGGCCATGATAGAAAAAGAAAACATCCCACGTATTCTTTTGGTGGATGATGAAGAAGACATTCTCGAATTTGTAAGCTACAACCTCGAACGGGAGGGCTTTAAAGTGTTTACAGGTAGAAACGGGAAAGAGGCCATCCAGATGGTAACAAAAGTGAAGCCTGACCTCGTGATTCTCGATGTGATGATGCCCGAAATGGATGGGATTGCAGCCTGTGAAGAGATTCGCAAACTACCTGGTTTCAGGGATGTTGTGATCGCTTTCCTGACTGCCCGTGGAGAAGATTATTCGCAGATTGCGGGGTTCGATGCCGGAGCCGATGACTATATCACCAAACCTATTCGCCCCAAAGTTTTGATCAGCCGGGTGAAGGCGCTGCTGAAAAGAAGTGGTGGAGCGACTGCCGAAAATGTTGAGCAGGATAAAGTCCTGCATATCGGGAACCTGATCATCGACAAGGAAAAATTTACCCTTCAGATCGACGACAGGGAGATGATGCTTCCACGAAAGGAGTTTGAACTGCTCTCGTTGTTGGTTTCCAAACCTGACAAAGTATTTCTGCGCGACGAAATATACAAATCAGTTTGGGGCGACAACGTCATTGTTGGAGACAGGACCATTGATGTTCACATCAGAAAACTCAGGGAAAAGATTGGGAACGATCACATCCGTACCCTCAAGGGGATAGGATACAAGTTTGTCGTTTGATCGTTTAAAGCTCCTTACGCATACGGGCTACCGGAATATCCAGTTGTTCTCTGTACTTGGCAACTGTCCGGCGTGCAATGTTATAACCTTTGTCCTTCAAAATAGAAGCAAGTTCATCGTCGGTAACTGGCTTTTGCTTGTTTTCATTGCCGATACACTCCTTCAGGATCGATTTGATCTCCCGGGTGGAGACCTCTTCCCCATCCTCTTTCTGCATTGACTCGGAGAAGAAATATTTCAGCGAATAGATGCCAAAATGGGTTTGGATGTATTTGCTGTTCGAAACCCGCGAAATGGTCGAGATATCCAGTCCGGTCAGATCGGCAATGTCCTTCAGGATCATCGGTTTTAGTTTGGTCTCATCGCCTTCCACAAAAAACTCCCGCTGAAACTGCAGCATTGCGTTCATCACCATCATCAAAGTTTCCTGACGCTGCCTGATGGCATCAATAAACCATTTGGCCGAATCTATCTTCTGCTTTACAAAAAGAAGGGCATCCTTCTGGTCGTTGCTCAAACCCCTGCCGTTGTCACGAAAACTTTTCAGCATATTGGCATAGTAGTTGCTGATTGTTAACTCCGGGGCATTTCGCTGGTTCAGGCCCAGGATCATTTCGTCATCCACAATCTCCAGAATGAAATCAGGGATAATTGTCTGGTTTCCTTTGTTGAGATTGTTACTGAAAGAGCTGCCCGGCTTTGGATTGAGCCTGAGAATTTCATCAATTGCATCCCTAAGGTCGTCCTCCTCGATGTTTAACTTACGCTGGATCTTGTCGTAATGCTTTTTCGTAAACTCTTCGAAAGAATCTGCCAGTATCCGATAGGCCATTCTGATCTCCTCACGCTGCATCCCTTTCCTGGATAGCTGTATCATCAGACATTCCCTCAAATCCCTGGCCCCGACCCCGGCAGGATCCAATTCATGAATAACATGCAGGATGGATGAAAGTTTATTTTCGTCAGTCAAAATGTTCCGCGCAAAGGCAACATCATCCACGATGGCTTCCAATTCGCGGCGCAAATATCCGTCTTCGTCAATGTTCCCAATAATCTGCTCTGCAAGAATGGAATCCTCCTCGTTCAGCATCACCATGGCGATCTGTTCCTGAAGGTATTCATGAAATGAGTTGGATTCGGAATAAGGTATCTCCGCTATCTTTTCATCTTTTGAATAGTTGTTGGTTTCGTACCGGTAGGAGGGCTCATCTTCGTCGTTGATGTAGTCATCCACAGAGAATTCCTCGTTGTCGTTATCCTCCTTTGTCTTCAGGTCATTGGGATTTTCCTCTTCGGGGGCGCTAAAATCATTCTCCTCCAATTCGAGTACCGGATTCTCTTCCAACTCTTTTTTGATGCGTTGCTCCAACTGAAGCATAGGCAACTCCAACAGCTTGATTACCTGAATCTGCTGTGGTGAGAGCTTTTGAAGCAGCCTTTGCTGGAGTGAGAGATTTTGCATTTTTCCAAATTAAAACTCGCAGTTTTTAGGAGTTCGGGCAAATGGAATGACATCGCGGATGTTTCCCATCCCCGTAACAAACAACATCAGTCTTTCGAAACCAAGTCCGAAGCCGGCATGCGGACAGCCTCCAAAACGCCGGGTATCGAGGTACCACTCCATATCTTCTCTGGGAATATTCATTTCGTCCATTCTCTGTTCAAGCACTTCGAGCCTTTCCTCACGTTGTGATCCGCCAATGATTTCACCGATCTGCGGAAAGAGGACATCCATTGCTGACACTGTCTGACCGTTGTCGTCGAGTCGCATATAAAAAGCTTTGATCTCTTTGGGGTAGTTCGTCAGAATTACCGGCTTCTTAAACTCTTTTTCAACCAGATACCGTTCATGCTCACTCTGAAGATCTGTGCCATATCCACCAACGGGATATTGGAATTGCCCCTTTTTGTTGGGTTTCGAATTTCTAAGTATTTCGATGGCATCGGTATAGGTGAGCCTGATGAAATCATTGTCGGCCACAAACCTTAGCTTTTCAATCAGCTCCATCGAACGCTGGTCGGCCGGTTTGACCTTCTCCTCTTCTGCCAGACGGTTGCTGAGGAAGAGCAGATCGTCCATACAGTGTTCCAATGCATAGTTGATCAGGTATTTCAAAAACTCCTCGGCCAGGTCCATATTGTCGTTTAGGTCGAAGAAGGCAACCTCGGGTTCAATCATCCAGAATTCTGCAAGGTGACGGGAGGTATTGGAATTTTCGGCACGGAAAGTAGGTCCGAATGTATAGATTTTAGAAAGCGCCATGGCAAAAAGCTCCCCTTCCAACTGACCGGAGACAGTGAGGTTCGCTGCTTTACCAAAGAAGTCCTGACTGTAATCAACGGCCCCTTCCTCATTCAAAGGAGGATTTATGGCAGAAAGTGTGCTGACCCTGAACATCTCGCCGGCGCCTTCGGCATCGGAACTGGTGATGATAGGGGTATGTATATTGAAGAATCCCCTTTCGTTAAAAAAGGAGTGAATGGCAAAAATCATGGCATGTCGTATCCGAAAGATGGCACTGAAAGTGGCTGTCCTCGGACGAAGATGGGCCATCTCCCGTAAAAATTCGAGACTGTGCCTTTTCGGCTGTATCGGATATTTGTCGGGATCGGAAAGGCCGATAATCTCAATTTTTTCTGCTTTCAGCTCAACGGATTGCCCGGATCCGGCCGATGCGACCAATGTCCCTGTGACCCCAATTGCCGCGCCGGTATTGATATTTTTAAAAAACTCTTCTCCGAAAGTTTCAACTTCGGCTACCACCTGCAAGTTGTTGATGGTAGACCCATCATTCAGGGCAATAAAACTAACATTCTTGCTTCCACGACGGGTACGCACCCAGCCTTTGATGGTTATTTCAGCGCCAACCTGGCCTGATTTCAATATCCCTGCAATCTGAACTTTTTTCATTATGATCAATTCTTCCTTGTAAAACGGTGTGTAATAAATGTATCAATTGATAGCTAAGACAAAATTACACATTTTGGCGGATCGTCGGTACTCGAAATGCTTGTTTTAGAAAAATTACACAGAGAAACCACAGAGTCGCACAGCGTTTTTTGTAAGGATTTATGAATTATACAATTTGAAATTATAACTATAACTTAACTTTTATCTCTCCGTGAAACTCTCTGGTTTCTCTGTGTAACTCTGTGTAATAATTTTTTCTGCTAACTTTGTTATTTAATTTTGTAATCATGACATTTTCAAACTGGACTGAATTGTGCGACCACCTGGGTAAGCAATTCAACATCGATATAGATCTGAACGGGGTTCTTTTCCTGATAGGGATCCGCGAACGCGGCCTTACATTTCAACGCTTTACAAAGGATGAAAAAATGAGCCTCATCCACCTGGGAAGTTGTACACTTTACCAGGAGATGGGGCTGGTACAAAAAAACGGGGTGGACGTTGATGGGTGGCCTATCTTTACCCAAAAAGCGCTCGCACCGGTTATCCCGGAAGAGCGAAAGCACAAGGTATTGCAGGATTGCGCGTTGCGTTATTTTGAAAAAATATATTCGGATTAATGATCTTTTTCAATCGGTTTCATAATCCAATTGAGGATTAAATGATGAATCCAATTGGAGACTATAGTCAAATAGTTTCAATCAGGATTTGTACAATCTTATTTTTCAGACCACAAAACTTGGTATCTTCTCCCCGGATGCCAACCAGAAAGCATTGGCTTCAGGATTGTTAAAAGCCTGGTACAGCTTTTCCTGCGAAGCCTTTATAACTTTGGAGTTTCGTGTTGTTGAACCAAAGGTGCAATCTTAGCCATTCCTATCACCTGAAATGTAATAACTTCATGGTTTACTGCTAATTGCCGTAACTATCTTGTTATTAATCTTGTGATAATAAACATACGACAAAACCAAAATTCCAATAAAAACTATTGGGAAAAAAGTCATAGGCTTTAACCCGTCAACGGCCCAAAGACTTACAAATGCCGAAATAAAATCAATAGCAAAACCGGCATAAGCCCATTCTTTTATGCGACGAGGAATTTGAGGGATAATTAAGGCTAACGCGCCAGATACTTTGAATACCGTAAACATGACACCAAAATATTCGGGGTAGCCTAAATGTCGGATTCCCTCTTTGGCCATTTCCGTTTGCGAAGTCAACGCGGGCATTACACCTTCAAATAAGAAGATAATACCTGTTGTAATCCAAAAAATAACTTTCTCTTTTTTCATTTTTGTAGGCTTTATTTACTGTTCACGATATTCATCTTGCCCTGCAAACATGGCATCCATTCGTTTTTGCATCTCTTCAAACGAAACATCCTCTTTATGTGTCATGATCGACCATTTGTGACCAAAGGGATCGGTAAGGCTTCCTGCACGGTCACCATAAAATTGGTCTTTAACTACCATTTCCCCTGTCACTGTTGCACCTTCCTGAAGCGCTTTGGCGAAAACGGCATCTACATCCTCCACATACAGACAAAGACAGACCGGTGAACCTCCGAGTGTCTGCGGACTTGAATTGCCCCATTGGGCATTCTCTTCGGCAAGCATAATTTTTGAATCACCAATTTCTATTTCGGCATGTGCAATGCTTCCATCCGGCATCGTAATCCTTCCAACTTCTTTCGCGCCAAATGCCTTTTTGTAAAATTCGATTGCCTCTACCGCACCTTTTACATTGATGTAAGGGGTATGCGTGTGGTAGCCCTTCGGAATTGCCTGTGTTTTTGTTTTCATAATTGATACGTTTTTATAAGAAGATGTAATCAGTGGTGCTTTCTTTTCCTTTGTTGTCGTTTGTTGAATGGTGCCGTCAATCATTTTTTGGTTTATAACTCAAAACAATTTTACCGCCTGAATAGAGTTTTGCTTGTACGGGTGTAAATTTCCGTAATCTGTCAAGTGAATTAAAAATAGTCATACCAGTACCAATGGCTGTTGGATTTACAATAAGGTGATACTCGTCAATAAGCCCTTCTTTTATTAGTGAGGAAACAAAACCTGCACCGCCAACAACAATAATGTCTTTACCGTTTTGTTTTTTTAAGTTGGCAATCTCGTCTGCAAGATTTCCTTTTGCCAAAGTGGTGTTGTTCCAGGTTGATTTGTCAAGTGTCTTGGTAAAAACAACTTTTGGAGTTTCAACTATTTGTTTTGCAAATGGAGTATCTGGATTCTTGTCCAGTGCATCCTCCCAATACTTTATAAAGCCGTCTGCTAATTTTCTGCCAAGTAAAATCGTGTCTGAGGAATCAAAATGAGAATTGATAAACTCCATAAATTCGTCATCAGGGTTCCAGGTCATCCAGTCATTTTCTCCATTTGGTCCGGCAACATATCCGTTAATGGTCATTTGCATTGAAAATTTTACTTTTCTCATTGTGTTTTGTTTTACAAGAATAAAATCTTTTTATTACCTATGCTGAATAACTTCCTTAGGATATTTGTCGGCTATTAAATTCAAATTTATATTGTACTCTAAAAATGCTTTTAAACCATCTAAGACTGTTGTAAAACCACCGGTTGAATCTTTGATTATTTCCAAAAGATCATCTCCGGTTTTATCAAAACCATAGTTTTTATCGAAGGGTCAATAAATGCCTCAAAGACTTGTGAAACAGGTTTTCTAATCAGCATCTGCGTTTCTACACATTGTGAATTAGTCTTGTTCATTGTTTTTTTGTTTAAGTTCATAATTAAGGCATACTACTCCCGAAGCAAAAGTCCTATTGGTAAGAAGTTTTAGTCTTACATTTTGTTTGATATTCTTAAACAATGGAATACCATGTCCTATCAGAATTGGATTGACAAACAGCCAGTAACCGTCAATTAAATTTTCTTCCATCAGGGAATGGGCCAATGACGGACTGCCAAATATGATGATCTCTTTCCCTGGTCCGTTTTTGAGTTTTCTAATCTCTCCGGGCAGATCCTCACCTATAATGATTGTATTCGCCTTACCAGCGTCTTTCATTGTCTTGGATACAACAACCTTGGTTACACTCTTGTACCACTTTGAATGTTCGATGTCGTGTTTGGTTGGATTCGGTTGGTCTGCTGCTGTTGGCCAGTAACTTTCCATCAATTGATAGGTAACACGGCCATAGAGCGCAGTATCTGAGGCGTTTGTCCGTTCTCCGGCATAATCAAACATCTCCTCATCAACATTAATCCAATCCATTCCACCATTGGAGTCGGTGGTAAAACCATCCAAAGAGACATGCATAAATAAAACTACTTTTCTCATCTTTGACTAAGATTTTTGATTATATTACTGATTTATAGGACAATAAAAGATATTGATTCATTTTTGCTTTTTTATTTCCTGGTTTTTACCTTTTGTAAGTTTTCATTAACCCTAAACTTTACAATATTAGATATTAGTCCAAGCGGCATTGGCTTATCGAGCGGAAACTGAACCGAACCTTTTGCACCTTTGTAAACAGATAGCTCCTTTTTAAATGCTTCAATTCCTGATGGAACCGGATAGAAACCGATATGGTTTTTGAAGGCGGCAAAATGGACCAAATTCCCATTTAGAACGAAAGTCGGCATAGCATATTTAATTGTTTCTACCGCATCCGGCGCTGCTTGCCTAATGGTTATCCGAATTTCTGCCAAAATTATTTGAACTTCCTCCGGAAAACCACTGATGTATTTATCAATGTCATTGTTTAAAGCGTCCATAGTTAATTTTCATTTCTGGTTGTACATTCAGATTAGAACCTCTGCATGAAAACCATTTTTGTTCAGCACATCAATGATGGTCCGAAGAGAAATACTTTCAGCTTCCACTCTCAAAATTTTATCACAATCTTCGAGGTCAAAATTGACTATCCCATTTGGCATATGACAAATAATTTGATTGATAAGCCATTGAGACTGCTCTATCAGTTCAACATTTGTTTTAAAAACCTCAACCATTATACGTTTTCTATAAAATTTTGTTATCCTCAAGCCGTACCATACAACGTACATCGTTTGGGTTCAGATACCATTCCAAACAATAACCATTTGGATCGATACCAGGTTGCGAAATAAGCTCATGGAAAGCTCTTCCGATGCTTTGTAAATCTTTCATAAAATTTAACCTGTCCAAAAAGATGTAGCTACCCTTTTGAATTACAAAAGGCTCACACCCAAATTTTTCGGCATCTCCATCATTGATCTCCTCCAGGGCTGCCTTGTAAACAATTTGCCCTTTTTGGTTTGGACGTGAGATACCAAACTGCCGTCCTCTATCACCCAAGTCAACGGAAGCATATAATTTCTCGAACGCCTCCATGATCCCGTCGGGGAAAGACTTTGCCGTTACACAAAAGACCCTTATGTCATTTTCTAATATGAATGATTTCATCAGCTTTTGTTTATTTCGTATTGAAGAGCCACAATACCACAGGCAAAAGGGATTGCTGTGATCAGGGTTAGATCTTGTTTACTGCCAAGTTCCTTGAATATGGACATTCCATTTCCAATCGCAACTGGATTTACGAACAAATGGAACTCGTCAACGAGCCGTTCTTTTATGAGCGACGAAACAAAAGTCCCTCCACCATAAGCGATTATGTTTTTGCCATTTTGATTTTTCAATCTTTTTATTTCTTCTGAGAGTTCTCCATTGGCAAGCGTGGCATTGTTCCATTCTGTCTCTTTGAGCTTTCGTGAAAAAACAACCCGGGGGGTGTCATTCATCTTTTTGCCAAAAAGGTACTCGGGGTCATTTGGATTGGAAGCTACCTTCTCCCAGTATGGGATAAATCCCTGGGCAAGTTTTCGTCCCAAGAGGATACAGTCAATAGTATCTGTAAGTTCGGAGACATATTTTTTACTTTCGTCATCCCAGTCCCAAACCATAAAATCCATTTCCCCGTTTGGCCCTGCAATGAAACCATCGATGGTTATCTG
>JALNYZ010000145.1 GCA_023229575.1 Prolixibacteraceae bacterium | reverse complement strand
GCACGGATATTGTATATGAGATAAACAATAAGTATATATTGCTTTATAAAAAAAATAATGAAGCTGGGCTCAAAGAGATAGCTCAGCAAGGGAAAAAAATCACTGGTGTTGTGATGGATGCTTTCGGACCAGTGATTGGTGCAAATATTATGGAAATTGGAAACATGAATGGTGTTATTTCCGATTCGGAAGGGCGCTTCGTTCTTAGCGTTTCTCCTGGTGCAACGTTAAGGATTTCCTACATTGGATATGTCTCTCAAGAAATAAAAATTACGGATCAGACTTCCTATACTATCACGCTAAAGGAAGACACGGAAACACTGGAAGAAGTAGTGGTGGTAGGTTACGGAACTATGAAAAAGAAAGATTTGACGGGAGCTGTGAAAAGGGTAAACCTGGAAAATTCGCCGGCTATAGCTAGTACTAATTTATCTCAGGCTCTTGTCGGATCTACCGCAGGCCTAAACACAGCTCAAAGCGGTTATGCAGGTGATAATGTGAGTTTGAGTATTCGTGGAAATAACTCGTTTTCTGCCTCTCAATCACCATTGATAGTATTAGATGGGATCATTTATAATGGATCTATGTCGGATATCAATGTGAACGATGTTAGCAGCATTGATATCTTGAAAGATGCAAGCGCTGCCGCTGTTTATGGATCGCGTTCAGCCAATGGCGTGATTTTGGTGACTACTAAAAAGGGCAAGGCTGATAAACCAACCGTATCGTTTAATATGTCTGTTGGAACACAAGGTGCTTCCAATCATAAAGCCGAATATATGAATGCAGAAGAATACACGATGCGTTTGGTGGACTATGCCTATCAGCAGAACTTGCGAACCTGGTATAAGACAAATCCGACCAGTGATATTGGGCGCCCTGCATATACAGACATTTCCAGCAAAGAGGCAAAAGCCTATTATTTGCGGTCTCAGGAAGAAAAAGACAATTATCTTTTGGGTTCGGACATTGATTGGATTGACAAAGTGATGCAAAACGGGTGGACGCAAGATTACAATCTAGGTGTTTCCGGAAATTCAGAGAATGTTAATTACTACCTGTCGGGGGCTTATCATAATGAAGAAGGGTTATTGAAGAATGACCAGTTTACCCGTTATACTTTTAATGCAAAAGTTGATACAAAGATTACGGATTGGTTGAAACTAGGGGCGAATGTGAATTATTCTCACCGGGATTATTCAGGCATCTCCGCCAGTTTTGATTATGCGACTAAAGCTTCTCCCTTGGCAACGTATGATTTTGAAACGCCGGGATATTACCGTACGGAATTTGCAATGGAATCTGCCATGAAGGACCCGTTACAATATTTGTTCATTGACAACTCGGATTTACGGAATACACTTTTCCTGACTATGACCGGACGCGTAGATGTGCCTTTCATCAAAGGATTGTCTTATGATTTCAACTACTCAACAACTCGCTATCATCGTGATAATAATTCATTCTATCCGTCAGACGTGGATGGAGGATTTATCAATAACGGTAAGGCGGTAAAGGTTCCCGAGAATGTGAATTCCTATTTGTTTAACCATATTTTCGCTTATCAAAGAGCTTTCGGTGATCATTCGTTAAATGCGACTTTCGTTTATACGACAGAGAAGAGATGGGGCGATACCACTATGGCTACTGCTGAATCGTTTGATACGGATAACTTGAGTTATAATAACCTGTCTCTCGGGACATTATTTTCTGAAGAAAGTTCGGCATGGCAGGAAACCAATCTTGGTTTGATGGGGCGTATTAGTTATAATTACAAGAGTCGTTATTTGTTGACAGGGACGGTCCGCCGGGATGGCTATTCTGGATTCGGAATCAATAATAAATATGTAACACTTCCTTCTGCCTCTATCGGCTGGGTAATTTCAGAAGAAAATTTTAATCCATTTAAGGATACTTATTTGAAGTTGCGTCTTTCTTACGGACAGAATGGAAACCAGGGAATCGACCGTTATGTTTCGTTGGCTAAATTGGGCATAGGGGCTTACAACTACGACGACGAAATGGTCATTTCTGTATATCCTTCATCCATGGCAAACAAGGATTTGAAATGGGAACGGACTTCTTCTTGGAATCTTGGTCTAGATTTCGGCTTCTTAAATCAGCGTTTGACTGGATCGTTTGAGGTATATAAATCGCATACGAAAGATGTATTGGTCAAGCGGACTCTGCCAAATGTTACCGGGTACAGCAATGTGTGGGCAAACTTAGGCGGTATTGACAACAAGGGGGTTGAAGTTGAATTAAACTCCGTGAATATCCAAAACCGCAACTTCTCTTGGTTATCTGGTTTTACTTTCTCGTTGAACCGGGATAAAATCACTGATCTTTATGGAGACGGGAGTACGCAGGATTTGGCGAACGGATGGTTTGTCGGTGAGTCGATCGGTGCTGTCTATTCGTATGAGATGTTGGGTATCTGGCAAGAAGAGGATTTGTTTTCAGGCAACATCTATGATGGCTGGTATCCGGGGCAGCAGAAATTTGCCGACTTGAATAAAGATGGCAAGATTGATGCCGAGCATGATCGAAAAATTATAGGAAATACGAATCCGAGTTGCCGTTTAAGCTTTAGCAATACGTTGACATGGAAGAACTGGTCTTTGTATTTTATATTGAACTCGATGCTGGGTG
>JALNYZ010000144.1 GCA_023229575.1 Prolixibacteraceae bacterium | reverse complement strand
TATATGGAATTAGCGATGATCCGGAATATCACATTGTTGAATTCTCCTATAAATAGGCGCTGATAACAAGATGGTCTATTCTTTTGCTTATAGTGAATCTTGTTTTAACAAAAGTATAGGTTCCTGTAACGGAAATCAATTTAGAAAGTTTCTATTCCTCATAAATAAAATAAAAATAATATGAACATCAATATAAAAATCATATTTACACTTGTGCTTTTTACATCTTTATCTTGTACTCATAAAAGTAGATTTCAGAAGGCAACAGTAATAATGCGTAATGATTTTAAAACGACACAATCGTTAATAGGTTCAGTAGTTCAATTTGATAATGAAGTTCTAAAGCCGACTCATTTGCAAGTTTTTGATAGCTTGCTATTTACAATTAACACAAGAGAAGAACGGCTTATTCACATTTTTGATTTGAAAGATAAAAAGAAAATTGGAGAACGAATAACTGCCGGAAATGGATCTGATGAAATGTTGCAACCACGTATTGTGAAGGTTGACAAAGAGTCTATACAGATTTTTGATATGGTTACTTCTACACTATTTGAATATTCAATGAGCGATTTTGTTGCAAATCAGGATCCAATAGTTTTACGAAAAATCAAATTAGATAAATCGACAGCTAGTGAGGCTTACTTACTTGGTGAAAATCTGATAGGAGCAGTATATAATCCTTCTTGTCAGCTGAATAGTTTTAATTTAAACGGGAAAAAGGTTGGAGAGTATGGTGCCTACCCTAATTCGGATAATGCTTTTTCTGATAGTGAAAAATTAGAAGCGTATCTATTCTCTTTCATCACAAATTTGAATGATAAAATGCTGATTTGCTATAATTGGACTGACTTAATTGATATTTTGGATAAAGACGGGCATTTAGAAAAAAGGCTTCATGGTCCGGGGCATTTTATATCTTCATTTAAAGAGTTTCATGAAGGTGATGTTGTTTCTGCAAATTCTACGAAAGGACAGACTAGGGATGCGTATTTTAGTCCGGTAAGTGTTGGTAATGATTTTTTTGTTTTATACAGTGGAAAGTCAGAAGACGAAGAAGGGTATAGCATATTAGCTAATCAAATATTTGTTTTTGGTTGGAATGGAACACCAAAGCAGATTCTTTTACTAGATCAAGGTGTCTTTTCAATAACTGTAGATGAAAAAAATAAAAAAGTATATGGAATCAGTGATACCCCGGAATTTCATATTGTTGAATTCTCATATAAATAGATTGTTGAATAGCAACATGACAGATAAAGTATTATTTTTCTGATAGATATAATTTTATTTATCCTGTTTAATTGTTAGGATTAACCTTCGTCCTTGCTGAATCAGTTGTTTGTTTTTAATAAAAATGGGAATCCTCAAAAATGATTTGAACTATCAGAACCTATCTTTACTTTTACAGTCGATCCGATTAAACAAATTATTTATGGATTAACTGATAATCCGGAGTTTCGAATTCTTAAATATAGCTATTGAAGTATATAGAATTCTTTATCTGACATGAATTGCGTTTTTCGTGTCAGATTATTCATTATGGTGTAATAGTTGATAATATCTCTTCAATTTATCTTCATCGAATAACCACCTTCCGGACGGCTGACTACCTTTATACTTGGGTCTTCATTAAAAAGGATTCTGAATCGGCTGATTGATTTATAGATTGCCTCATCATTTTTGTTCTTATAAATTTCATCGATTTTAAGTTTTGACAATGAATTTTCTGGTGTTTCCATAAATGCGAATAGTAGTCGGTAAAATATGGTATTATGCAGCCGCTTTCGGCCATTATACCCCCATAATTCCATCTCTTCTGTTTTGAAAAGATAGTGTCCTATCTGATAGTCTCCATTCTCGAGTCTGCGAATTTCTTTTACTGGAGGTAACGCAAGCATTTCTTTTCTGCAATCAAGCGATTTTTGTGAATTACTCCAAGAAAGTTCTCTGGGTCCATAAAAAATAGTTTCAATATTTTCAATGTCTTTTAATGATGTAATTCGGAAAATTTGTTTTCCTATGTAGTAAAATAAAATAGCAAAAAGCAACGCAATTACAGTAATTAAGCCCATGAATTCTTTTTGAGGGGCATAAGAAACAACTAAATTAATAGAGTAGGGAACATACGCTTGCAATGTAATTAGGGAATCTATATCAATAATTTGCGGCAAAGATTGATGGATTCCCCACGAAGAAATTAAATCAGGATCACCTCCTTTAATCGTTCTTTTCCCTTTTTCTGTGTAAGTCACTGCTGTTTCAGCAGATATATGCATTCTTTTAAGTTCTTTTTGAAATAAGCAATTTAGAGTGTCAGGATTAATTTTATTTATATCCTTTAATGCCTTTTGATAAATTGCATTTCTCGAAGACATAAGCTCTTCTTTAGGAAAAGAATCAGTGTAACGATACGTTTGAACCCCATTTTCAGTAATAAAAAGTAGTTTACTATCACCGTCTTTTAACGAATCAGGCTCGGTAACCAAATGAGCCGTGTAATTCACTTTGGGATCAGCCAATCTTCTTGAACAATCCTTGTTAATTGCGTTGACAAATGAATACTCGATTGCGGCACTAAGTGATGATGTGGATTTATTGTAAACGACGAAAGATAAAAAAAGAAGTAAGAGTAAAAGCAGATTTACAGTAATTGA
>JALNYZ010000143.1 GCA_023229575.1 Prolixibacteraceae bacterium | reverse complement strand
CTGCAGTATGGGACCAGACTTCAAAGATCCTGCAGCTACAGCTAGACCCTGCTAAAACTTCCTCCGATGCCGTGAGCAGAGCCATTGCAAAGGTTGGACACGATACCGAAAAGCACAAAGCCAGCAAAGCAGTCTACGACGCATTACCCGGCTGTTGCAAGTATCGTTGAAACAGCTAGTATGAATCACCGATCTATACCATCAAAATAGAAATCCTAAAAGGACAAGAACTTCCCATTAATGAGAAGTTCTTGTTATTTTAGGATACCTTTTCACTTTAGTTGTGTTTATAATTCTTGTTTCTGTACTATCGTTTTCTATAGCGATCGCTTCACCATTACAGTTTGTGAAATAGACATAATTACCCTTATCATAAAAACGATATACTTTACAACCATCATGTTCAAATAAGTAATCTACCTGGTAAGTAGTGTTATTATCCGATGGAACTACAGCAATAGGTCTCGATACTGTACAAGAAAAGCAGATAAATCCTACCAATAGAAGGAGAAATGTTTTAATCATAATTTTCATACGCTTAATTTTTATGCTGTTATTTCAATACTAATACCTTCAGGATCAAGAACCGCACTTTCGTACTAACCATCTCCTGTAAATAATCCAGATAATCAATGTATTCAAAAGCAAATATACATTTATTGTAGAACTATTCGCATAAAATTAAAAAATAATCAATTAAAAAGTAACTATATTTTCCTTTAACAATTCTTTATTACGAACATATCAGATTTTATATGATTATGGCATATAGATACCATAAATATCTTTGTTTTTACCAACAAAGTACTTTTGGAAAGTTGATATACTTTATTCCATTACCATTTGCGGCAGTTCCATGATAATAATTAGAACGCTGTGATTACTTACCAAAATGCAAGTGTTACCAGCATGATCTCCGTGAGTTATGGATATTAAACTGCTGTGTTTACTTACCAAAATGCAAGCGTTACCAGCAGCGAAAATGCATTGAGCGTGCATGTACTTGCTGTGTTTACTTACCAAAATGCAAGCGTTACCAGCAAGGATTGTCGTCAATGTGATTTCGAAAGAGCTGTGTTTACTTACCAAAATGCAAGCGTTACCAGCGTGGAAGCAGATATGTTGCTAACGGAAGTGGCTGTGTTTACTTACCAAAATGCAAGCGTTACCAGCACACGATAAAAACAAGTCTCAAAGGTCTGAGCTGTGTTTACTTACCAAAATGCAAGCTTTACCAGCAAGTAAATTCATTTGATCCTCTAGCCTAATGCTGTGTTTACTTACCAAAATGCAAGCGTTACCAGCCTCGGAATAACGGATCGTTATTATTTTTCTGCTGTGTTTACTTACCAAAATGCAAGCGTTACCAGCCCTCCGGCATGTGGCTTGTGCCTGCTTCCGCTGTGTTTACTTACCAAAATGCAAGCGTTACCAGCAAACCCAATAAAATCATGAAAAGTTTAGATGCTGTGTTTACTTACCAAAATGCAAGCGTTACCAGCAGTATCAACTTAAAGGAATTTCTTTCTTACGCTGTGTTTACTTACCAAAATGCAAGCGTTACCAGCATAGTTGACATTACTCACGAAGAAGGATTAGCTGTGTTTACTTACCAAAATGCAAGCGTTACCAGCTAATTTTAACAGTATCAATTGTGAAAGCTCGCTGTGTTTACTTACCAAAATGCAAGCGTTACCAGCTAGTTGCTATTATCATCTTGAAAATCTTTGATTTGCGTACCTCTTTGCATTTGTTTCTTGTTGTTTTTGAGGATATGTTTTGTCTAATCTATTCAAAATTTCATTTGTAATTTCCATTCCTTTTCCAAATATATTAAGGTATTGTTTTTTCTCCACTGTAATATCTTTAAATTTAGTTTCATCTATAATATCAATTGGTAAATACTCCGAAGAAGGAATGTTGCCGTGCATTGCAGCATTACGAATTTTTTCTAAGAGAATCATTTCAGATTCATTAATTACCCGATCTTCAAACAGCCAATTGCTAATACGTCTAAAACTAACGAAAGTATCATCTATTTTCATATTACTGATACTCAAAACTCTTTGTTCCAATTTAAAGAGCTTCTCGATAATTGCCCTTCTGCAAATGGTATAACTGTTTAGAAGTTCATCCATATAAAACAAACTACGATTAGTAGATGGTTTAAATATATTTGTTTTCATTGCAGCAAATCGTTCTTCAATAATTCTCTGTCTTTCTATTTCGGGAAGCAATTGTTCTTCCTTAGAAAGATGGTTCATTAGCTCGTCTGGTGAAAGCGTTTCTTTTGTAACTAATTCCATCCGATTGAATTTGATCACAGCTCCTTTTTGTAATATATTTCTGGATACAAGTAATTCACAAAGATCGGTAGTAAGTTTTTTAGGCAATTGATACCTGTTTTGCTTGTAATAACGGTAATAAAAATGAATTGAAAGAATCGTTTCTTCCTCTTTATTAATTGGCAGAGTCATTTCTGCTTCCTGAAAATTGGAATTTATCAACTGCATATTTTCTGTAATACGACCTTCGGCCTTAATTCCCTTTTGGTAAGCAATATGCGACAGCACTGTATCTTGCCTCCGGATCAGGAACAATCGCTTACGTACGCTTTGATCGCCTCGTAACGTAGAAAGTTGCACGCCATCTTTGGTATA
>JALNYZ010000142.1 GCA_023229575.1 Prolixibacteraceae bacterium | reverse complement strand
GAACAACTAATGAAAACCGCCGCGGTACGAAAGTATGCCAGGTGGTGTGGGAGGACAGCGGTGTGAGCCGCTTCCTACCCGATTAGCCCGGGGTAAAGCGACGAAGGAGCGACACCCCGGGTTGGGATGATGAATAAAGAGCTGTCCACGGTAGTAAGCCCAAAAAAGTTTGTAAGTTAATTTTGGACGGAACAGATACAGTTTTGAAAGGTGAAAAAATGGAAAATTAAGAATGATTCACTGTTTCATTTGTTTTATATTTTGTTTTTTAACGGCCAAATGGAATAGCCACATAATCATTTTACGTTGGTGTGTATAAATTGCACATGGCTATTTCATCTTAGCGATAGCCCCTTCTCAGTCTTTTCCGATAATTGCCTGCAATCCATGCATACACACCTGCTCCCAACATTGCACCAACAGCATTCGATAGTTCGTCGATCCATTCAAAAGCCCTGCCGTCGTGCATTTCCAGTTGAGAAACCTCCATCAATAAACCAAAAGCGGCAGAAAAAAGAACGATGTAAAAAATCCGGATCCTTTTCTCCTCTGCGTGAAATGTCCAGCAGGCCAAAACGGTAAGTCCGAAATACATACAACCATGGACAGCCTTATCAAAACCTGCAAATAATTCAATTTGAGGCACTTCATCTGACGGAATCAAGGAAAGAAATGCCACAATGCCAAGGTAGACAAGGCTAAACAGCACCCGCAGCCATAGGGGAAAGGAGAAGAGGAATTTGATCATGAAAGAATAATGTAAGGATAAAGGATAAAGTAAAAAGGATAAAGTAACGGGCATTTGTACGTTGAAATTGAAGTTGCAAAGGTACAAAATCAAAATCTCAGAAAAATGCAAAAAGGATAAAGTACGAACGAATCCCCCTTTATCCTTTTTACTTTATCCTTTATCCTTAGTTTCTGGTTTACCAGAAACTGATCCGCTGCAACACCTCTTTGAAATTTTTGAGTGGTAATGTCTTGTTGGTATTAGCGTTGACCTGTTTCTCTTTATTGCCCGTAAAAATCTGATTGTCAAAGAAGATAATTTTCTGATACGGGTCATCTTTGGCGATTTTCTTTTTAATACCTGCCAGGTAGGAGGGGATCAGCATAAGAATTGTGCACACCACAACATTGAATAGCATTAATCTGAAAATACCCATCCATTGGAAATAGAGAACTGAAAGTGTAAATACCAGATTGACAGCAAGAATCAAATAGGTTGCGTTGTGATGGTTCATGCCAAGGGCTAGCAATCGGTGATGGGTGTGATTTTTATCGGCAACGAATGGTGATTTCCGTTGCAGTATCCTGATGGCAAATACGCGCAGCGTATCCATCAACGGATAAATGAGAACGCCAAAAGAGACGGCTGGAGAGGCAAAAATGGCATAGGGAGCAGACTGGTCAATGTTAAATTCATTGAATTGAATGACCAGAACAGCCATAATAGTTCCCAACGTCAGCGAACCGGTATCGCCCATAAATATTTTGTTCTTTTTCCCGTAAACATTGTAAAAGTAGAATCCGGTCAACGATCCGACGAGGGAAAAGGAGACGATGGCAAACTCAGGATGTCCGCTAAGGTAGAACCAGACACCAAAAAACGCTGCGGAAAAAATGCTGAGACCTGCAGCCAGGCCATCAATCCCATCAATCAGGTTAAAGGCATTGATAAATACAATAAACACAAAACCGGTCAGCAGAACACTTGGGACTATCGAAATAGCTTCAATGCCAAGAAATCCGTGCAGATTGGTAAACCGAAAATGTCCTAAAATAATCAAAATACCTGCAACAAGGATTTGCGCAGTCAATTTCTTTGAAGCGCTTAATGTGAGGATGTCATCTTTAAGCCCGACGAAGAACATGATCATCGCTCCTGCTATAATTGAGGCCAAACCAGGCAGGATGTATCCGTTTCGGGTAAGGGTCAATCCCATAATAAAGCCAATGAAAATAGCGATTCCACCCAATGTTGGAATATTGTAGATGGTGGATGACCGCCCGTTTGGAACGGCGAACAATTTCAATTGCCGCGACACATTGATTACAGTAGGTATGGTTTTTGCAGAAACCACGAGTGCAATCAGGCAGCTGGCAGCGATGTAGAACAAATCTTTCATATAGAAAGCAATTAGGCAGATTCGGTATATACAACAAGTCCAGTGATCCTTTCATTATCTGGACTTATTACAAATATAAAAACATTTTTTCAACAATGTACTTTGCCCGTTAAAAATTCTTGGTGGGGAAATAAAAGAAAATTTGAAAATGCCGGGGAAGCGCACTTCTCTTGTCTTCATTCGCATCTTCCGTCCGCCCTTCGACCCTTCGACCCTTCGGCTCCGCCCAGGGACCACTCCGCTCAGGGTTCGCATGCTCAGGGACCGAAATCCTGACCGTACGCTCTAGTAACATGCTACCGCGGACGGTGGACTCCAATCATTTCCTTACCCCGGGTTGGGAATGCAGCATGAAGAGCCGTCCGCGAGGGAATTTTCGGGAATGAGGTTGTCAGCATTTCGGACGGAAGGAGCGGAGGTAGGAAGAGCATTATACTGGGACGAAGCTAGTGTTGTGTTAATTGTAAATTGACGGATATAATCGTTTTAATTTTATTCTTGCGTCCTTATTTGTGAACTGCCAATTTATCTTGCAGTGTTTATCATTCCGATGAGTTTTCCAAGCTTCAACCT
>JALNYZ010000141.1 GCA_023229575.1 Prolixibacteraceae bacterium | reverse complement strand
AACAAAGTTTAGTTTGTTTGATTCAATTTTTGCGAAGTCGAGGATATCGTTAATAAGATCGAGCAACAGGTGATTGTTATTTTGGATAATATCGACATACTGCTTTTTTAAATCGGGGTCGTCTTCATCTGCCAGTACTTCCGAAAAACCAACGATGGCATTGAGCGGCGTACGTATTTCGTGACTCATATTGGAGAGAAATTCAGTTTTTAACAGATCTGCTTTTAAGGCATCAGCAAGCTTAAGCTTGGTGCATTCCTGGTCGGTGATATCGAGATAAAAAGAAACAATAAGGGGTCCATCCGCACCTTTAAAATCGGTAAGCAGCATGCGGTTGCTAAAGTAGGTACGCAAATCGCCGATAGAGGTTAGAAATTTGAAGTTTCCAGACACAGGTTCGCCGGTGCTGATACAGAGCTTGTCTAACTCTATTATCTGGTTGATATAATTCCGGCATTCCTTGGATCGGTAAACTTCGTATCCAATAATCTGCTCGTCATGAATCTCGAATATTCTCTTAAAAGGGGTATTGTGATAGACTATACGGCTATCGGCGACTGTTTTTACTATGACTCCCACAGGGCTAAGTTCCATAAGGCGGAAGATTAATCCTCCAAAGTTAGTATCGGTTGTGTTCATTTAATTAAGATTTCAGCATTCGAATTTTCTTTTCTCATTTCGCTGGGCGCCTTTCCATACTTGCTTTTACAGAACCGGTTAAAGTGAGCCTGAGACGAAAAATCGTAATTATTGGCAATTTCCTGAAAAGATTTGCCGGATAACTTTATTTCGTAGTATATTTTGTTTGCTTTTTGGTTCAATATCCACTGATGAACCGATTCGCCAAAATGATCTTTGAATCGGCGGGTAAATGTGGAAACACTTGAGTTGGAGAGTTGGGCAAATTCGTCAATACTTTTTATATTTTGATAGTTGTTAATGACAAATCGTTTAAAATCCAAATCTTTACCGATTAAGAAAATAAAAAATGTAGCTAAATCTTCTTTCCTGTAGAATGCCTTAAAGAGGAAAAAAAGTTCTTTTTTCTTTAATTCAAGGAAATACCGACAAAACATGCCTTCTTTTAAGTATAATTCCATTCCTGCAAGAAAGGTCTGCAACTGAGCCGTAATTGGCAACGAGGTGAAATCGTAATTTGCTTTTGTACTATAAGGCTTTAAGTTCGTTAAAGGAAAGCAGTTACACAAATTTAACTGCTCTTTGAACGAACATTGGATAAACGAAGAATCCTTAAGTACCTGAATAACCAATTTGCTTTTCGGAGGTATGAGAAGAATCTGATTTTCACCTACTACGTTTAAGAAGCAACTATTGCCTGATATCGCAATTTCTCCTGTCAATAAAAAATACAAAATGGAGGTGTCCTTTTTATTGTTTTCACAAACGGCCCCCTCCTTCAATTCAAAATATCTAAATATCTCATCGTGTTCTGAAATATAATTCAAACAGTCAACATGCTCAGCATGACAAAGTAATCCCATTTTTTAAAATTAGTTAAATCTCAGAGTATTTCGTATGTTCGCTCAAAAAAAATTACATTAAGCAGTTGGATTTTAAGCGGATACATCAACGTATTTACAAAGATAAGTAAATCGCAACCTCAATTCTTGCCCTTTTTATGTAAATATTTGACAATTTCAGTCATAGTACAATTTTACTATATTATTCCTTGTTTAAACAAACACATTTCGGTCATAATTATAACTTAAACAGTCAAACATAGTTAATTTTAATTAATTATTAAAGAATTAGACAAGAACACAGCGGATTTGAAAGGTTATTATTGGTCATTCCAGTATCTTTGTATAATAAATTATTTAGCTTTATTTATACAACATACTGGAATGAACAGTTTATCTTCTCGCGCTGTACCGGAACTAAATTTAATACCTGGGAAATTATGAATTTACAAAGATTGTGGGTGATGGTGTGCGGTTGTTTGCTGCTTACGCTGCCTGCCGTGATGGGTCAGGCAAAGAGTTACCTCATAGAACGGGGAGATGTGCTGGACGTGATGGTGATGGAGCATCCGGAGTTTTCGCTTACGGGTATTATTGTGTTGCCTGATGGTACGATGCAGTACCCGGGTATCGGGAGTATACTGGCCGCCGGCATGAGTTCGGAGGCGCTTACGGCTTCGGTAGAGAAAAGCGTGGGTAAGTATGTGGTGAATCCGGTGGTGTCGGTGTTTATCCGCAAGATTCAGAATCAGATGCTGAATGTGCTGGGCTATGTGAACAAGCCGGGGCAGTTTCAGATTTACGAGGGGGTGGATTTGCTAACAGCCCTGAGTATGGCGGGGGGTATAAAGAATATAAAGAAAGGAAAACAGGTGATTATCATACGCGTGGATCAGTCCATGGAGGTAATTAAAATGAAAGAGTTTATCAACCCCGGCCATAGGGTAAAGAAAATGCCGGTACTGTACGCCGGCGATACGGTTATGGTAAAAGAGCCCGGCGAAGTGAACTGGTCTAAGTTCTCATTCTTCGCCTCCCTCCTAACCGCTTTTGCGTATATTTTAAATGCTACCTTATAGAAAAAAAGAAAGGCAACCGTAGATTTTGATTTTATGTTATAGCTAATTTCTACTTCGTTTCTTATATCTTTCTTCATTAAATTCTACTAAGAATGTAAACCGGACAGATATCTTTTTTTTAATCTTGTTATTCAATGCAACGAAAAT
>JALNYZ010000016.1 GCA_023229575.1 Prolixibacteraceae bacterium | reverse complement strand
CTGTGTAGATCATACACAAATTTAGTAAATTGCACCCTGTCATTCTCACATTGTGGCCAAATTTTTGGGTCCTCACTCGCAATGACGGTATGCTGTTGATTTTGTGAGGGTGGAGAGAAGGAGGCGGATGGCGATTCTGCTATTACCGAAAACTGATGACCCGCCTCCTTCTCTCCACCCTCACCTCCAAAAAAATGATCCGTCATTGCGAACACGAGGCACGAAGTGTGAAGCAATCTGTTGAGAGTCGCATAAATTTTTCTTAACTTGATGACATTACCCTAACGGGATAAAAGGACAAAATTTAAACAATCTTTAGCTATTACCATGAAAACATTCCTTACATTTTCCCTTACATTGGTACTTGTTCTAACCATCACCTCCGGCTTCTCGCAGAATAAGCCGGCTACGAAGATCTTTCGTTTGGAAACAAAGGATGGGAACGGTTATATTGGCGAGATTGTTTCCATTGATTCGGCAAAGGTCCTTTTCAGGTCGCAGAAGTTGGGCGATCTGACCATCCAGCCGAAGGATATCAAATCCATGGTGGCAGTCGACAGCAAACAGTTGAAAGGCGGCAAATTCTGGTTTGCGAATCCACAGTCCACCCGCAGTTTCTTTTCCCCCAACGGCTATGGCCTGAAAAAGGGAGAGGGCTATTACCAGAATATCTGGGTACTCATGAACTCCTTTGCCGTCGGAATCAACGATTACGTTTCGGTTGGCGGCGGACTAATTCCCGCCTTCCTCTTTGCAGGAGCCTCGACACCTGCCTGGATTACGGCCAAAGTATCCATTCCTGTATCCAAAGATAAGTTCAACCTGGGGGCCGGCGTTCTTGCCGGAAGCGTACTCGGCGAATCCAATACTGGCTTTGGTATCTTTTACGGGTTGGCAACGGTTGGTTCAAGAGACAGAAATATCAGTTTAGGTGTTGGCTATGGTTTTGCCGACGGATCCATTGCAAGTTCCCCCATGATCAACCTGATGGGGATGTACCGGGTCGGACCACGCAGCTACCTGCTCACCGAAAACTACTTTTTCGCAGGATCCGATGGCGCGATGATCCTTATGGTTGGCGCCAGGCAAATCATCCGGGAGGCCGGACTGGATTACGGACTGATGATCCCTGCCGGGAATGGGATTGGCAGTTTGGTGGCGGTACCGTGGCTGGGGATTACGATACCGTTTGGGAGAAGGTGATGTGGTGATGTGCTGATTAGTTGATTTGAAGATAAGAGGATGGGAAGATGATTATTATTCCTCCTTACCTTTTTTCAGTTCTTTGTTTTTCTTTGCTTCTGGTAAGTAATTATCGGTGGTTACGACTTTTTTTCCTGTCCTACTTTCAAGTTCTCGCCTAGCGTTACCAGCAACGGATCCGCCTTGTTTAGCTGCCTTTTTATTTTGAATAAATCCTTTTGGATTCTGTGTCTTTACAATTTCAGTTGTCGAAGCCTCTCCAAGCATTGAAAAAATTAATTCAAGGTCGGTCATGTGATCACGCAGATTTTGGCTTTTCAGTCCTTTGGCTTTTTTATATTCAGAAGGTGTCAAGCCGAAAGTTGCTTTTGAAATCTCTGCCGTGAGTATGGAATATTCTATTTTTTCCTTTACACCTCTGTTCTTCCACTCTTCTGTCAATTCCTCGCGAATAGCAATGCTTCGCATTCGCTTTTCAATCCAGTCATCCGGATAGCCTTTAAGTTTATAGAGTTCTCTTGTTCGTTGGGTTGCCAATTCGGGGTTTTCAATCTCATCTAATCTGTCTGAACCCACTTGCGCTAACCAAAGTTTGAAAGGCTCTGCTTTCGGTGAAGGTATGGATTGTATAATACGCAAAAGTCCTTTAGCATTGGCACAATTCAGCTTTTGTTTACCGCCAATAGTGTCGACCGAAAGGGGGGTGACAAATTGTCCCCACCCTTTAGAGAGCTCCTCGTCACGCTTACGCATTTTCTTGATATAATCGCTAGGGTTGGGTGTGTCTGTCAACACATGTATAACATCTGCTACAACGAAATACCATTTTTCATCTGTTTCATTCCAAACTGTTCTGATCTGTTTACTCTCAAATAATTTAATGTTACTCATGTATTTAAATATTTTACGCCTAATTTACACAAATGCTTTTTTACCTGAAATAAGAAATTTCAGGAATGGTTTATTTTGAAATTGCTGGCCCACTATTACAAAGTATACCTACATTATCAAAGTTCTCCATTATTTGGTTGCTAAGCGTAGCCGAAGCATCCCATTGTTTAGCGAACCGGCATATACGAGAACCGCCAGCGGGGGGTGCCTTTAAATCTCTACACTCATTTTTAAATGTTTTCCGAAGCCTTGACGAACAATTCGCATCAAGGTTGTAAGCCGTATATCGGAAGCGTCATTTTCAATTCTTGAAATATAAGTTTTTGTTGTACCGCATTTTGCGGCAAGCTGCTCCTGAGTCATTCCTTGCTCTTTACGAAGTTCTTGAAGCATGACACCAATTTTGAAAGATTCAAAACCTTCTTCAAATTCTTCTCTCTCAGGGGTTCCCCTTTTACCGTACCGTGTATCCAAATGGTCAGTAAAAGATGTTAAGTTGTTATTTTTCAGATTTTTCATCGAAATATTGATTTTTTAATTTTTCAGCGAATTCAATTTCATTTTTTGGCGTTTTCTGCGATTTTTTTTGAAACTCTGACTCACTCTTGTGTTTTAAATCCAACTTTTGTACGTCCTTTACCAGGAGGATTATCAAGCTTATCAATTTCATATTTTAATCTCTGCATCCTTTCTTTGAAGAGTTCAGTTAGATTCTCTGAGTCAGAATGAAACTTTTTATAGATCTCAATATCTGCTTTCCTAATTTGGGATTTCACGAGATTTAAAGCTTTGATTATGACCTCGTCCGTAAAGTAAATTTCATCAATACTATTTTCTTTTGATTGTTTAAACACATGATTTTTAAGTTTGTCACAAAAACTAATTACATGGCTATTTGAAAATAGGTCCATAGATTCAACATATTCAATCCAAAAATCGTTGGTGTCTGCATAACTATTGGACAGAACTTGAATTATTGCTTCGGCGTTGTCTCCGTTGAGATAATGTAAAATAATTTCAATTCTCTCTCTTGGTAGTGGAGGGAAAATAGGAATGTGTAAATTAAATCTACCCGGTCTAATAACTGCGGAATCCAAATCTCCAATAAAATTAGTGGCGGCCAATACAACAACACCTTTACCTAGTAAATCCTGAATACGTTGAAGTAGAGTGTTAACCACTTTTTTCCCTTCGTCGTTGGATTCACTTTGTGCTTCTCTTTTAGGTGCCACAGAATCAAATTCGTCAAAAAAGACAGCAATAGGCGCCCTTTTTTCAATTTCATCTAATCTCTTTGTTAATGCCAACATAGCACCATCAACATAGGTACTGCCAAACTCAGAACGTGGTATCTTTTCTAGTTTTAGATCTAATAATCTTGCAATCTGATCAGCCCAAGCTGTTTTTCCACATCCTGGTGGTCCATATAATATCATGCTTGTTTCAATAGTTAAGCCATATTTTTTTGCCAATTCAGGATTTTTATATTGTTCAAGACTATCTTCAATAAACTCTTTTATATCTTCATAACCAACTAAACTCATTTCATTTTTAGTTATTGGTTTCTTGGGAATTTTATCAATAATTACATCAGTTGGTAGGTTTTTAAACTTTTTAAGAAGAATTGGATATACTGGTTTTGCATTTATTTTATCAGCTTCTCTCCAAAGTTTTTTATGATAAGTGTCATCTATTGAACACAAAAATGATATTAGATTTTCAGTCGATACATTACACTCTTCACTTACATTTAACAGTGTTTTTTTTAAAGAAAAGGGATAATCAAATCTGCCATTTTGACCTCTGTAATAATTAAGGTCATAAGGAGGTAATAGTGAAAAATAATCAGGAAGGTCATCGATTAATAAATTGTACTTGTCAAATATTTGATATGTTTTTAAATATACATCAGGTTTTATTTTAAAATCACTCAAACCCCAATTGCCGATATATTCTAAACAAGTTAAATAGAAAGGTTCAAAACAACCACTGTATTGATACTTTGAGACACTATTCATCAAAAAATCAAGATTTTCTGCATTGGAATAGATATAATGAGTTTTAAGATCCATTAAGTGAATGTCTCTAATATCAATCCACTCTTCTCCAACCCATTTTAGATCCATTAAATCAAAGAGTTCATCAATTTCTTCTTTTGTTAGAATATTGGAGATGTCACTACGTAATTCTTTAAATAATGAAATTAATTTTTGTGGGAGTTTTACCTTTGCAATTAATTTTCTTTCTTCAACTTTTCCATCAATAGTTATTGTATAGAATTCATTTTCATAGAATTCCAACTCTTCCTTTTCAGCGAATTTTTTCATCATCTTGGAGTACCATCTCCCAGAGATACCTCGTGCAAATTTATATTCTTGTATCGATGAATATGTCTCCTCTTGAATAGTAATTATCTCACATTCTATATCTTCAGGCGGAAAATCTTCAGGACTCTCTAACCAAGAAATCAAATAAGTCCTTGTTTTATTGTTGTAATAATCTTTGCTTTCTTTTGATACAATTTTACTATGGATTTCAAGTTGTAAAATCATATCGCTGCCAAACCATGTTTTCAGAATAACATATAATCCATGAAAAAGATTAATGAGCTTTTCCTTCTTTTCAATCTCATTTTTAATGAATAATAAGGGCCGTCTGTCAAAGATCCCTTGTTCATAAAAAAAATTGAAATAGGCCTTGTAAGATTGAATATTTAAATTTTGTGATGAAATTGTATGATTATATTTTTTAACCAGATTATCAATAAGTTTCCTTGTATTAGCAATATTCAATAAGAATTCTTTTAATTTCTTTTCGTTTGTAAATTCATCAAAAACATACCCATTTATTGTATTTAAGTTATATATTGAATCAATTTGCTGGTTTAATGCCTTCTTTTGATTTAGAATGAAATCTTCTCTTTTAGATTCGTAATTCTTTTGAAAATGAGAGATGTGATATAAAACACACTTCTCAGACAAATATGCATTTTGAAAATATTTAATGAATTCATTGTGTGTCTTAATAAATTTCTCTCCTTCTTTTCTTGCAATTTCAATACTCTTAAGAATATCCATTAATTTGAATAACTCACTTATAAGTAAATCTCTATTAATGAATTTCTCTTCTTCAATTGTGATCTTTGGGCTTGAAAATTTATATTCTTTTAGGTCAAACATTTTAGGGATATTAAGGATTTCTGTATTTGATAAGGTAATTCGATCACTTGTTATATTGTCAAGTAGTCTGACTACATTTAATATATCTGTAATGTGAAACCAACCTAATCTTGGGGGTATTGAATGAATATTTATTTCTATTGGTTGATGAAAGAGTACAATTCCGGAGACATGTCCAAGGTTTTGATTGTTTGCATAATTGCCTATTTCATTATGTGTCAATTTGTCAATAAACTTAAATTTTGCATTTTTTATTTGTAGGTAAGGATTAATTCTCCCTTCCATCACAATTTCTTTACCACCAGCATACCAGCTTCCATTTTCAGAAAAAGAAATTTTACCTCCATAATTTTTAAAATCGATCACACTTATACTGTCTTTCTTTACAATTACAGCATCTATCTGGGTTCCATTAGTATAAAAATTACCCAACAAAATGACTAAATCTTTTGAGTTTGCCCACTGATTCTCTAATAGGCTAATCATTTCATCAAAAATGATATTCTCGTGAGTTGTTTCAAATTTCTCATTTCTAAAAATCTTTACCGTCATAACATTAGATTTTAGATCATATAATCAGATTAATTTGAGTTTAGTTCAAGGTTCTGCGGGCTTGCGAAGTGCGGGGTTTCGGAGCACTTCGCTGTCCGTGAGAACGAAGATAATAAAATGCAATGAACTTTCTTTTACCAGTGAAGCGCGAATTGCGCAAACCCGCTATTATGCTCAGTTTTTTCTGTCGTGACAGTCCACCGATACACGCGCGACTTTGCAGGAAATGCTGTCGAGACGAAACTATCTGTATTGAACAATTGTCTACGAGGACTGTCACACGAAAAAACTGTATACAGTGTAATTTTATTTTTTAGTAATCTTGTTGAAGATTTGCATTGCGGCTGGCAGTGGGTCAAAGTTGTCTACAATGAGTGGTAAATAATTTTCATTTTCATTCGATTCAATTGTCTCGCCGAGATGAGCGTCAATAGTTAATTCATATGAGTCTACCAGCTCAAGAGAAACATGATAGGGTTGTTCGGATAAAGCATTTTTTATTTTGTCTTTTACTCTATCTGGGACGCACTTATAAAAGTCGGCAAGTTTACTTTTAGGAAAGTCGAATGAAGCCGCAAATACATCCTCATCAAATGTGACGCTCGTTACTATGGAAAATAAATCATCAGATATTTTTACTATAAAATTTACGTGAATGGAAATAAAAATAAATTGTATGTCTGGTGCAGGGTTAAATCGAAGCATGGCAAGTCCGAAGTCGGGTTGAAAGTCAAGTAGGTGAGGATTTGTCAATGCAAGAGGACTTATTGCTCTATAGAGTTCGTCCCAACGGGAGTCAATTTCTGAAATGGGAATATGAAGTATCGGCTCGTATTTGTTTATATGGAAAAGAGTAATTTCTTTTCCGTTGCAAAGAGCATAATAAACAGTTCTTACGTCTTTGTGAATGGCATAGCTGTATGCTTGTTCTACATTTTCGCTTTTGATAATATTTTCCTTCGGAGATTTTGCGTCAACTATCAGAACATTTCTGTCTTTTACTTGTAGAATATAGTCGGGAATGATATTTATTTTTCGCTTTTGTGTCCCGATGTGAACAAACGGATGTGTCAGCGGAATTGTCCGTAACATTTTGTTGTCACCCGAAGGAGAGTAGCCAAGTTTCTTGAGTATTGGCGCAACGATGTCTTCACGAACTGCGTCCTCTTTGTAGTGCGGGTCGTCCAGCACTTTAAAGTCGAAATTTTTGAATAAATTGTCTGTCATTTAAATTGGGCATAACTTCTTTGTCACCTAACCAAATGTACTTTATTCCCCTGGAAATAAATAAGGTATCCATGCCTTTTGGTATTCACACCTATATCAAAAGTAAACATATTGTTTTAAAAGATCGTCAAATTGGTCCTAAATATTTGCGATCCTTTTTTGCCTGCATGTAGGTAGTTTCTGGTTGTGCTTACTGAACCGGATTCCCGTAAATTGTCTGAATCAGGATTTGCAGGATGAAAGAATTAACAGAATGGGGGTTGTGGCGGTAGCAAGATAACCCCCTGCTATGACGGATCACACAAATAGCATAGTTTGGTCCTCTAATCCAATCTTCTTATCTTCTCATTTTCTCACCCCTGTTGCTCCATATCCTTGTTAGGGGTTAGCGTGGGTTTGGTTATACGATTAATCGCTCTATTTCTTCAATGAAGCTAGACATTTCACTCAGCATAATTTAAACGATATTACACCAAGGCATCCCTGTCAATTTCCTTAATCATGCATGTATTCCATTTGAAATTGCATTAACAAAGATTGGCTGTTTCCCCCTAAGGGTTAATAATTCAGATTCGCCAATTATGTGGGTATCAGTGATTATATTATACTTTAAGTCGATTTCGTAGCACATATCAGAGATTTCCCGTTCTGTTTTCCAATCCGCTTTGTTTTTTAAAATGATCAGGAAATCGTAGTCGGAATCAGGATGAGCCTTCCCCAAAGCATGAGAACCGAAAAGCACAACATCCTTAAGATTATCTGAAAATCTTGCTCTTAACAGATTGCTTAAGTCATTTAATATTAATTGCTTATTGGCTTTCATTCTCTGATTTTTATTCAAATATAAAAAAATATTGGCGACAAATCCCCTTTGAAGAATGAAAATTCACTTGCCCCTTACCTTTTATGAGAAAAACCGTTTCCCTTTTAAACCACTCGCCCCCTCGCCCCGTCTCCCCCTCTCCCCCTCGACTTCGCTCAGGGACCGGCCTCATCTTTTCATCTTCACATCATCTCATCATCACATCAGCACATCACCTTCTTTTTCTCCCTGAAATTCCGTAACTTTGTATAAAGGTGCCCCATGAACAATCCAGATACCCTTACAATCCTTACCAATCCGCAACTCGACCTGGCTTTTGATTTTATTCAATACACCGGTCAGAACCTTTTCCTGACGGGGAAAGCAGGGACCGGTAAAACCACTTTTCTCAAGAACCTGAAGCTAAAATCGCCCAAACGGATGGTGGTGGTTGCACCCACGGGAGTCGCGGCCATCAATGCAGGCGGGGTAACCATTCACTCCTTTTTTCAGCTCTCCTTCGGGCCCCAGATTCCTTCGGATCCCAATAAACCGCCCTTCTCAAATTATCCCTCTGAAGGAAATGCCGCTGCCAATATCAAACGTTTCAGCAAGGAAAAGATCAACATCATCCGAAGTCTCGACCTGCTTGTGATCGACGAGATCAGCATGGTGCGGGCGGATATGCTGGATGCCATCGATGAGGTACTTCGCCGCTTCCGCAACCGGTACAGGCCTTTCGGTGGGGTGCAACTGCTGATGATCGGCGACCTGCAACAGCTGGCGCCAATCGTGAAAGATGATGAATGGGAGATCCTGAAACAGTATTACGATACGGCATTTTTCTTCAGTAGCCGGGCATTGAAACAGTCCACCTTCAAAGGCATCGAGCTGAAGCATATTTTCCGGCAGAGCGACCAGCATTTTATCGACCTGCTGAACAAGGTGCGCGACAACCGGCTGGATCCGGAAACTTTGCAGCTGCTGAACCAACGCCATATTCCAGGATTTAATCCGGATGAGAAGGAGGGTTACATCACACTAACCACCCACAACTACCAGTCTCAACAGATAAACAGCACCAAGCTTGGACAGCTCAAAACTTCCATTTCCAGATTTTCGGCTGAAGTGCATGGTGAATTTCCGGAATATTCCTATCCGACTGATTTTGATCTTGAACTCAAAGTTGGAGCGCAGGTGATGTTTGTCAAGAACGATCCATTGCCTGAGAAACGGTTTTTCAATGGGAAGATCGGTAAAATAACGGATATTGACGATGAGCAGATCGAAGTACTTTGTCCAGGGGAGAAGGGTGCGATAACGGTTGAAAGGTTGGAGTGGCAAAACACAAAATACACGCTCAATGAGGTTACACAGGAGATTGAAGAGGAGGTGATCGGCACTTTCAACCAATTCCCATTGAAGCTGGCCTGGGCCATCACCATTCACAAGAGCCAGGGTCTCACCTTCGACAAGGCGATCATCGATGCCCGCGCCTCTTTTGCCCACGGACAGGTGTATGTGGCACTGAGCCGTTGCAGGACATTTGAAGGGTTGGTGCTCAGCACACCGATCGCCAGTCACAGTGTCAAAAGCGACTCCACGGTAGTTCAATTTAGTGAAGAAGTAGAGCAGAATCAGCCCGGTCCGGCCGAATTGGCGCAATCCCGCAAGGAGTATATTCAGCAATTGCTGAATGAGTTGTTTGATTTCAGGCCAGCTTTGCGACAGATACAATATCTTCTGCGGTTGTGGGACGAACATGGCAACCAGTTGCTGGGCTCCCTGAATTTTGTCTTGCGCGGGATGGTTGCCCCGATACAAACCGACATGGTAGAAGTCGCCGGCCGTTTCGAAAACCAGGTGCGTCAGCTGTTGGCCGGTGTAGCTTACCCGGAAGGGAATGACCAGTTTCAGGAGCGCATCCGAAAGGCATCCGAATTTTTCTATTCGAAACTCGAACTTTTGCTGGAGCAACCCTTGTCGGATGCCACGCTGGAAACAGACAACAAGGCGGTACGCAAAAGTTTCAATGATGCGATCGATAAGTTAAACAAGGAGATAAGGATCAAAAAAATATGTCTCAATCTTTGCAAAGCCGGGTTTGACACAAAGTCCTACCTTGAAACCCGTTCCAAGGCGGCCATCGAGGTCGAAGAGAGCGTTAGGGGCCGCAAGAAAACCGAGGGCAAAGTTGATTTCTCTGTAAATTCAGATTTTTACAGCCAGCTCAAGAAATGGCGTTCCGAAAAGGCTGAGTTGATGCAAGTGGAGGTGGCCCGGATCCTGGCCCAGAAAACCCTGCTGGAGATCGTACAAACCCTTCCGGTTACCGGGAAGGAGTTGAAAGAGGTGAAGGGGATGGGTGGCGTCCGGATGAAACAGTTTGGCAGGGAGATTCTGGAGATGATCCTCGCATACAGGGGTAACCATGGGATGGAAGTTCCACCGGAAGCCGAGAAAGAGGCTGAAAAAGCGGGGATGGATTCCAGGCAGCTCAGTTATGAATTTTTCAAAAATGGGCTCTCCATTCCGGAGATTGCCCGTGGCAGGCAGATGGCCGTTTCTACCATTGAGTCGCATCTGCTGAATTATGTCGCGAGTGGCGAAATCGCCATCGACCGCCTGGTCGACAAGCGAAAAGTGAAAGCCATCGAGGAGTGCATCGAACTCAACAATTTCAGGCAGCTCGTTGATTTAAAGGCCAAATTGGGCGATGAGTACAGCTATTCGGAGATACGGTTTGTGTTGAAGCACCTCGAGATAGCGAGATAATTAATTCACCACAATAGGCACATAGGTCACAATAGGGAATTCTATGTGACCTATGTGCCTACTGTGGTTGTTTTTTTCATGAAATACCATGCTTTAATCCCATGTTGCATTTGTGCAAAATTTTGTATTTTGCAGACTGTTCTGTAAAACTATTCAACAAGATTGGCTGATTTGGTTTCCCTGACCCAATTCAGCGCATCATAAAACTAAACGATGAAGAAATACATCCTTGCATTCGATCAGGGAACAACCAGTTCGCGTGCGATTGTTTTTGACCACGATGGGTTACCGGTTGCAACTGCACAAAAAGAATTTACACAAATCTATCCAAAACCGGGTTGGGTGGAGCACGATCCCGATGAGATCTGGTCGACCCAGGCTGCTGTTGGCATGGAAGCAATCTTTAGGGCCGGGGTTGGTGTCCACCAGATTGTTGGCATTGGGATCACCAATCAAAGGGAGACGACTGTCGTCTGGGACAGGAAAACAGGACGGCCTGTTTGCAATGCGATTGTTTGGCAGGACCGGCGGACAGCCGATTTCTGTGACCAGATGAAGAAGGAGGGACATGGCCAAATGATCCTGAACAAAACCGGACTAATCCCCGATGCCTATTTCTCGGCCACTAAAATAAAATGGATACTGGACAATGTGGAAGGGGCGCGTAAACTGGCGGTGAAAGGCCGACTGGCTTTTGGCACCATCGACAGTTGGTTGATCTGGAACCTGACACGGGGGAAACTCCATGTCACAGATGTTTCCAATGCATCCCGGACGATGCTGTTCAATATTCACACCCTTCAATGGGATACCGAACTCCTTGATTTTTTTGATATCCCTGCCTCCATGCTTCCGGAAGTAAGATCTTCAAGCGAAGTTTATGGCAAAACAGTGGAGCCTTTTCCCTCCCCAATTCCGATTTCAGGCATTGCCGGCGATCAGCAGGCGGCCCTTTTCGGACAGATGTGCATTGAGCCGGGGATGGTGAAAAACACCTATGGGACAGGCTGTTTCATGATGATGAACATCGGCGACAAACCCATTGAATCGAAGAGTCAACTCCTCACTACAGTAGCCTGGAAGATAGGGAATGATGTTACCTATGCGCTCGAAGGAAGTATTTTCATCGGCGGAGCAGTGGTGCAATGGCTTCGCGACAGTCTGGGGGTCATCCTTCAATCCAACGATGTTGAAAAACTGGCGGCCAAAGTAAAAGACAGTGAAGGTGTCTATTTCGTACCTGCGTTCGCCGGGTTGGGGGCCCCTTATTGGGACCAACATGCAAGAGGTACCCTAACGGGGATTACACGGGGATCGACGGATGCCCACATTGCCCGCGCTGCGGTCGACAGCATTGCCTATCAAACATACGATGTGCTGCTGGCGATGCAAAAAGACTCGGGAGTGACTATTCGTGAATTGAGGGTTGACGGTGGCGCTACGGTGAACAATAGTCTGCTTCAATTTCAGGCCGACCTGTTGCAGAGTGCCGTCGTCCGTCCAAAGATCACAGAAACAACTGCTCTGGGTGCAGCCTATCTTGCCGGTCTGGCTGTGGGTTACTGGTCCGACATTCATGATATCAGCCAGCAATGGCAACTCGACCGGACCTTCTCTCCCGGAATTCCTGCCAGCGAAACTACCGCCCTGATCAAAGGGTGGCACAGGTCGGTGAGGGCGGCTATGGCATGGGCGGCGGAAGGTTAGAAAGAAGTGACTAGAGTGACTAAAGTGAACTAAAGTGACTAGAGTTATGGCCTCCAAACAACTGATGATTGAAGCGTAAGTACTTTAGTCACTTTAGTCACTCTAGTCACTTGTAGTAAAGCAATACAAATTCTAATTATTACTAAAATGAATCCATTCTTAGGGGAATTTTTTGGAACGGCCATCATCCTTTTGTTGGGAGGAGGAGTAGTTGCCAACGTGGCGCTCGACAAAACCAACGGCAAAAACAGCGGCTGGATTGTGATCACCTTTGGCTGGGCCATTGGGGTCTTTACCGGTGTCCTGTTCGCGGCTCCGATCAGCGGGGCGCACCTCAATCCGGCGGTGACCATCGCTTTGGTGCTGGCCAACAAATTCTCGCCATCACTGATACCACTCTATCTGACAGCTCAGCTTTTGGGGGCCATGTTTGGATCCGGACTGGTTTGGCTGGCCTACAAAAAACATTTTGATGCGACGGTCGACGGCAATACGAAACTTGGTGTTTTTTGCACAGCTCCCAATATCCGGAGCTATTGGTACAATATTCTCACAGAGTTGATCGGTACCCATACGCTGACCATGGCTGTTCTCTATATGGCTGTTCCGGAAGTTGGACTTGGGGCGTTGAGCGCCTTGCCCGTTGCATTGGTCGTGTTGGGGATAGGTCTTTCATTAGGAGGACCAACAGGCTATGCCATCAATCCTGCACGTGATTTGGGACCCCGCATCATGCACTATTTTCTGCCCATACCAAACAAGCGCGACAGCGACTGGACATACGCGTGGGTTCCCATTGTCGGGCCACTGCTGGGAGCAGCTTCGGCAGCGGCGTTGTTCTTGATACTGAAGAGTCTGTAGAGTAAAAAAGCTTTTCCAAAGTTTTAGTTACGAGCTAATTACGCTCGTAACTAAAACTTTGGAAAAGCTATCTTCTTGAATATATTTATTACTTCAATATCACCTCTATCACCGGAATCTCCATCGGTGGTTTCAAAACCGGAAGCTGCAAATTGACAGATTGACTATCCTCATCTTTCCCGGTACGGTATTTGACCTCTGATGCATCGTGCAGAAACTGTACATATTTAATCTTATCAGCCATATTCTTCATCTTCAGGTTGCCCATTGGATAAGCCAACAAGTGGATGTACAATCTTTTGGTTTTTGCATTGTAGGTGAGCAGGGTGTTGTCGGGAGCGACAAATTCTGCCGGAGCTTCGGTACATCCGTAGACCGAACGGTTGTTGTACTTCATCCATTCGCCCATGGCTTTCAGGCGATCCTGGGCACGGTAGTCAAAGAGTCCACGGGCGGTAGGACCAACATTCAGCAAAAGGTTTCCACCTTTGCTAACCGATTCGATAAGCAGTTCGAGCAACTGTGCCGGACTCTTCCAACTGGTTTCGTCCCTGAAATATCCCCACGAACCGGAGAAGGTCTGGCAGGTTTCCCAATATACTTTCTGACCATTGCGTTCCGGCCATTTCTCCACTTTGTACTGCTCGGGTGATTCGAAATCCCAACCATAATCCTTATCTTTCAGATCCAGACGATCGTCGATGATGATGTTTGGTTGAAGCTGGCGTACCATTTTCAACAGATCCTCTGAGCCCCAATCATCCCTGCCTTTGCCATTTTTACCCGGGAAGGAGAAGTCGAACCATATCACATCGATCTGTCCATAGTTTGTCAGAAGTTCGCGAACCTGATTTTTCAGGTATTCGCGATATTTGGCCATATCCTTGCCTTTGTTCAATCGGGCATACGCAGAATCCGACTCCTGGCGTTGCGGATGTACCCTATCGATGGTGTAATCTGGATGGTGCCAGTCGATCAGCGAATAGTAAAATCCGACTTTTAGCCCTTCACCCCTCAGCGCTTCGACATACTCCTTGATGACATCCCTCCCGAATTGGGTATTGGTAGTTTTGTAATCGGTGTATTTGGAATCGAAGTTACAGAACCCTTCGTGGTGTTTGGCTGTGAGTACCACATATTTCATGCCGGCCTCTTTGGCCATTCGGGCCCATTCTTTGGGGTTGAACAGATCTGGATTGTACTCTTCGAAATACTTTTGGTATTGCTCACTGGTCATCCTTTCATAATTTTTCACCCACTCGTGACGGGCGGGAAGGGCATACAAGCCCCAGTGGATGAACATACCAAAACGGGCATCGGTCCACCAGTCCATCCGCTTTGCTTTCTGTTCGGGAGTCTCTTTTTTGTAGTCAACCTGTGCTACTGATTGAAATCCGATAAAGGCAAGCAACAGCAGGCTAACTAACCTGATCATTAAACTGTTTCTCATGTGACTTATTTTAGCTTTAGTAAATAGAAGTTTAGAATATAAAAGTAAAAAAAAAACTTAACCATGAAGGTTATCACAAAGGATCCACGAAGAATATCCGTAACCTAGTGTCATTTTCAGGTTCTAGCATCCTGTTTAAAGTACTTTATTTAGGCACAATTCCCAGTGTGACAATTTCATGAGCTCTGATTTTGACCTGTATGGAGTTTCCTGCAACGATTGGTTTTGCACCGTTATCCAATGGCAATTCGATCAGGTTCAGCCTTCTGGCACGTTGAATAGCTACCGGAACCTGCAATTTCACCAGGGTCTCCTTGCCTTCCATCTCGGCAAGCCTCACCACCAGTTCCTTACCGTCTTCCGCCTGTTTAATCCCTGAAAGTGTTATATTTTTGGCATCTACGGAGAAGAAAGATGCCTCCTCCGGACGAGAAGCATGTTCCTTTACCAGGGCCAGGGATGGAGGTTCCGCGGCATAGACGGGTACATTGAAATCTTCCCCTTCGGCGAGAACGCCTGATTTCCAGTCGCCTTCGTGTGGGAAGAGCGAATAGCTGATGTTGAATTTTCCCAGATTGGGATAAATATCTGGTTCACCTCCTGATCGCATCAGGGTGATTCGCAAATTACCTTTTGAGTAGGAATGTCCGTATTTTGTCTTGTTCAGCAAGGCGACACCCACCTTTCCATCACTGATATCCACCCATTTCTGGGCGGGGACCTCCTGTGCATCGTTGTTGGCCGCACTGCCTCCTGTTGCAGACGAGTGTTTGAGCCAGTCAGGCGCTGCTCTCCCGTTGAGAACTCCGTCTACAGCCCTTTCCACCACATCGAACGGTACCTGCGAAAAGAACCTGGAATTATCCATGGCAATGGGGAAAACGGCACGCAACATGGGCGAATCGGTCGAGTCGCTACCTGTCTCCAGCCAGTGCACCTCCATGTCGTAATCGATGCGCGGATAAGAGCGGTAAAGCATTGTGCGTTCGATAAAGCGCGACTTCCCCCAGGTCTTGACGGTTTCGACACATGCCCTTACGGGACCCTGCTCCACCACTTTTACGCTGATTACTTTACTGACCTCTTCTTGTTTGACTATTTTGTTGAGGGTCCACGATTTCATTCCTCCTTTTTTATCTTCGAGGAACATCTCCAGTTTGTTTAGCTGGCCTCCCTCACGAACGAACTCCTTTTGAGAACGTTTGTCAAAAAGGCTTACAATGCCGCCGGTTTTCATGTCGAATTTTACCCTTAAGAAATCGGTTTCGAAAGTGTTGTCACTTAACGGAATCTGTTGGTTGAAAGTTCCTGGTTTGGACATGTCGACATAGAAGGTTTTGTATCCACCGGCAGGCATTTCATCCACCAAAAACTGTACTTTAGAGGTAAATCCAGGAGGAGTCGATTTTGCCCAGACGATCTGGGCTGGATAAATCTTTCCTGCACCATCACGTACCTGAACGGTTGGCACATTTCCCTGGCCCTTATCGATTGGTTTGATATTTTTGGAACCATAATAATTGCCCCAGCTGGCGATTTTTGCGGTAACAGGTTCTTCATGGGAAAAGATGTTTGCCTCGACGAGCTTTTTGCCGCCATACGGCTGAAGGTTGTAGGCAACAACCGGCTGGCCAATGCCTGTCTGGAACTTAACCTCATCGGCCATTTTTCGAAAAGCCTGGTTGCGCAATTCGGTGGTTTTGCGCAGCACTTCGCTGTATCGGGCTACCGCTTCTTTGTTGGCTTCGTTGATGGCCGATCCCGGCAGGATATCATGGAATTCGTTGAAGGTAACCGTTGTCCAGAGATCATGTAGTTCAGTGGCCGGATATTTTTCGCCATGGAGCCAGCGCAGGGTGTTGAAGAATTCGCTTGCATAGAGGGAATTTTCGCTGTTGCGGTTTCCCTCTTTGATGCCTGCCACATTGGTGTAGCAGCCTTCGAAGATGAATTGCATCTCGCCCCTGTGGGTAGGACGTCCCTCCATCTCCCGGGCAGATTTGCTGAAGAAGTCGGTCGCTGTAGCAAATTTGACCGCCGGATAGCCTGGCGTCTGGTCGAGTTGATGAACCATCTCAATGTTGGCTCTTGTTGGACCACCCCCATGATCGCCCACTCCGGTGATCTGCAGGATCCTGCGTTTTTCGGGGGAGTATTTCTGGATATCATCCTTCAGCTCCTTTTTGATATTTCCATTGTAACCGTCATTGGCATAGCACAATACCTTGGAGGAGTCGGGTGCAATCCACCAGAAAGTGCCGACATAGGGTTTGCAGCGGTGAAAATAGAAATAGTCGCAACCCGCCAGTTTCAGGATTTGGGGCATTTGTGAGATGTGGCCGAAGTTATCTGGCAGCCAGCCAATTTTGGCCATTTTGCCCAGTTTGCTTTGGAAATAGCGTTGTCCCAACAGGAATGACCGGCTGATGGCCTCGCCCGATGAGAGGTTCATGTCCCCTTCGGTCCACATGCCACCGACCGGTTCCAGTCGTCCCTCTTTGACGTATTTGCGGATCTGCTCCAACAGGGGCGGATCGACCAATTCGACAAAGTTGTAGACAGCAGCCTGGCTTTGGACCATCGTGTAGTCGGGAAACTCCTTCATAAATGCGACCACCTGGCGGAGGTTGTCGTTGCACATCTGCATGGTCTCGGAATAGATCCATAACCAGTTCATGTCCATATGGGCATGGCCAACTACCTGAATGGTGTCTTTTTTTTGTGCAGAAACAGTCGAAAAGGAGCTGAGAATCAAAAATGATATCAACAGCAAATTACTGAATTTCTTCATGTTGTTTATTGTATAATAGTTGTGTTATCGCCCGGCATTGAAGTGAGATTGGTCTCGTTTAAAATTCTTACACAGAGAAAAAGGAGGATTCACAGAGTTACACAGAGAAATAATACTCTGTGTAACTCTGTGCTTCTTTGTGCAACTCTGTGTAAGAATTATTGAATAAATCTTACTCTTCCAGTAAATTCACCTCTTTGATTTTGCCTGATTTGCCATTGAAACGCAGTGTTTTTATTTCGTATGGATGGAAGCTTCCACTCCACTTCTGTTTGGCAAAGGCAAGGTCCAGATTGGCTGTTACTGCCATTCCGTTTGTCTCTACGCAGCGCAGGACCAAGTCTTCCCCGATTTCCGACTGCTTAATGGCCGAAACGATGATATTAGAGGCATCCACTGCCAGGAAGGATCCGGATTTTGGCATGGTTCCCCTGTGGATTCCCTGATAGATAGGAATGGAAGGGGCCATAAACTCTTCCGCAATCCTGACCATGTTGCTGTGTTGCCAGTTTCCGACATGGGGGACCAGTTTCAGGCGGAAAGTTTGAATGCCTTGGTCCATCCACAGGTGTTCCGCTTTCATGTCCAGGACTTTTGGATTGTGGTGGGCATAAACAGCTGAGCGTGCGACTGAAATACGCAGGTCGTTACCGGCTACATTGTACCCGTATTTGGCGTCGTTGAATACTGATAATCCGTAATTTGCAGAACCCCGATTGCCGGTCACGTCGATCCACCGCTGACCGGGATCTTCATCCCCGTTGGTAGCCCGGATAATCGTGCCGTAGGAGGTTTCATAGGTTGCCACAGGTGAATCTACCTCTACCGGGAAGGAGAATTTTACCATTTTCAGGTGCTCGTGCCAGTCGAGGGTCACCGCGGCTTCCGGGTTTTTGGAATCTGCGTAGAGAGTCCAGTCGATGGTTAGGGTAGATTTTCCATAAGTGGCGATTGAACGGATCTTTCCGCGCAACGGTCCCTCTTCCAGGATCTTGATGGTGGCATTGCCAAAAGCGCCAATCTCCTTGTTGAAAGTCTTGATATCGTGGCTCCAGGTGTCGCTTGGGTCATCGATAATCACTGCCCTGCATCCGTTATCACCACCTGCAAAGAGCTCTTTCCCGGTAACCTTGTCGTAAACGCCAATTGTCCCGTTGTAGGAGATCCGTACCTTGACCAGATCATTTTCCAGGCTATTCTCAGTGACCTTCACCACATTTTTGGGTGCAGGATTTTCACTGTCCCAAAGGCGGATTTGACGGTAGCCCATGGGAGGGACCGTCATGCGGACCACCAGTTTTTTGCGGCTTCCGGCTTCAGAAGAGCCCGGCGCCCACTGGTGCGGAAGTGCATTCCCCTTTTCATCGTCCACCCTGGAGGATTTGTGCATGGTTCCCCAGTTGTAATCGTACTCCACATTGCCGGTAACTTCCCATGCATGGGGATTGAAAACCAGTAAATATTGTGATTCCGGATCCTCGGTAGCAACCTGCCATTCCAGTTTCTGAACTCCCATGAAAGTGGCTTGGTGTGCCACATCGAGCGCATATCCGAATCCCTCGCGGGCGCTTTGTGAATGGTCGAAGAGGGAAGATCCCGCCAAACTATCGTGAAACTGTAGAAACAACACTTTGTGCCAGGCCGCAGTAAGTTCCTGTTTCGGGTAGTGAGCGCCCCATGCGACCGATCCGATCGCGGCGACTTTTTCGGCAGTTACAAGGGCTGCCTCCGACTGACGGTTCCCTTTTTTGATCTCCGATTCGGCGGTATAACAACCGACGGCATGGTGCTGCAAGTCATCCTTGATGGTAGGCAGGTTGAGGCCCTTATCCGCATGCGCCTCCTTGAAATAGGTTTCCGGGGTACTGTAAAAAACTGCCGGGGCGCCTTTTTCTACTTTTAATTCATTGATGGAACTGACGTTGACTTTGGTAGCGCCACCACCATGGTCGCCGGCGCCGTAATAGGCCATAAAGCTTTTCATGGGCTGATTGCCATATTGGGCAACAAGATTCTCTACACGGGTGCGTACCGAGCCGCTGTCGTTGTAGCCAAATTGGATGCGGTAGGTCAGTACTTTTGTGCCATCCGAACCCTCCCACCAAAAGAGGTCGGAAGGCAATGTCTTTTCGCGGATTCCCGGACGCATGAAGATGTAGTTTTCCATCCCCTGCAACTTGATGATCTGTGGCAGGTTGCCGGTATGGCCAAAGGAATCAGGATTGTAAGCTACGGTGGAACGATGTCCCAGTAAGCGCTGCAAGGTCAGCTGCCCATATAGTCCCTGGCGGACCATGGCTTCACCGGACGGAATATTCATATCCGGTTCAACCCACCAGCCACCAACCGAACACCAGCGACCTTCGTCGACACGTTTACGGATCTCCTTGAGCATGGCAGGATCATTTTCTGCTACCCAATGGTAAAATTGGGCGGAACTGGCAGTAAATTTGAAATCGGGCGTCTCTTTCATACGATCGAGCGCCGACTGGAAAGTGCTGTGTACAACAGAAATACCTTCCGACCAATTCCATAACCAAACCGGATCGATGTGTGCCTGCCCGATCATGTGAATTCTGAATTTTGCCGCGTCCAAAATCCAGGCAGTCCCTGCCTGGAAACTATTGGCAAAAAGATTGGTTGCAGGCGCCAAAGCCAGAAGCGCTGTGCCGGATGCTGCGCCTTTCAGAAAACTCCTGCGCGACAGCTGGGATCTTGTTTCGTTTTCCATTTTGTAGTAGTTATTTTAATTCGACAATATGTTGATTATTTGATGTGATGATTAGCTAATTAGTTGATTAGATGATTCGACAATGAATTTTACCACAAAGGACGCTAAGGTTCTCACTAAGGACACTAAGTAAAAAATTGAATAGCCAGTTTCCCGTTTCCCCGTTTCCCCGTTTCTCCGTTTCCCCGTTTCTCCGTTTCACTCTCTAATCTTCCCGTCATCCTAATCGTCCCCGTCGTTAAAGTTAATCATCTCCTAAAAATCACCGTAGCCGGGATTGTCTGTATCTCTACTCCTGGTCCGGTATATTTCAGTTCCAGAAACATGCCTCCACCTGCCTGAAAATAGTGCAGACGGATGGGGTACATCCCTTCACCCAACTCTATTTTCCCGGGTTTCTCCGAATCAGCACTGTGTGATCCATCGTTGTCGATCACCATTTTATTGTCGATAAACAGTTGACTTCCATCGTTCGACCGCAAGAAAAATTCATAAGTTCCGGCCTTGTTGATAAGGAGTTTTCCATTCATCACCATCGCAAACTGATCCTGTGGCGGGGCAATCTTCTCCAACGAAAAGTTGTAGATTCTCCCTTGTTTGACAACAGGTAAGGCTGCGAAATCGGGGAGTTTCGTCCATGCACCGCTGTAATAGTTTACCTCCAGTCCGTTGACAGATTCATTGATAAAATCGATGTGGCTAACGGATGTAAAACTGGTTTCATATCCGTTTAGAAACGCTTTTGCCTTGATGGTAACAGGCTTTGATATTCTAAACCCATTTTTATAAAGACTGGCCAACGAGTCGGGTTCACTACCATTGGTGGTGTAATAAATCTTTGTTCCCGGCACATCTGATCCTATTTTTACCAAAATGGTGTCGGTATGGTTTGCCAACGTATCACCCGGATGAATCATAGGGGCCGGCAGAATCGATTTTTGCAGCATCTTTCCTGCACCCGCAGAGGTGAATTGATAACTGCCGGAAGCTACACTGAAAACGGCATATTGCCCTTCTGTGCGAAGAAATTTCACATATTTGTTTCCCGAAACGGGCTTCCCATTCAGGAGGACTGAGGCTTCATTCTGGGCCAAGACATAAACAGTAGCGGTGCTGTTTGCGGGAATGACGACATCGAGTTGGTAGTCAGCATCATTGATTTTCCAGTTCGAATTGATTGTTCCGTAAGCAGAAGGGTAGGAGCAATTTACATAGGAAAGCGCACTTACCGGTATGGGCTTGATGAGGATATTTTTAAATCCCGGATGTTCAGGATCCGGCGAAATGCCGCCCAGACTTTGGTAAAACCATGCGCAGACACTGCCGAACATCGGATGGCTGTGAGAGGCATCGCCCAGCCAGGTCTCCCAGATGGTGGTGGCGCCCTTTTCGATCATGTTGCCAAAACTCGGGTAGTCGCGCTGGTTCATCAGGGTATAGGCCACATCAATCCGTCCAAGATCGGTCAGTACTTCCAACAGCAAAGGAGTGCCAAGAATGCCGGTGTCAAAATGCGCTTTGTTCTCCGTGAGAACTCTTTTTACGAGTTTGGCCGCTACCAAATCGGTATTACTCTCTTCAGTAATCCCAAACCCTAGCGGGAAGGCGTTGGCAGATTGTTTCCCGACCGAATAGGTATAGGTTTCCTTGTTGAAATAGCTTCTGTTGATATCTGTTTTGGCTTTGTTTGCCAGTAACCTGAATTGCTCCTGGTCGATATCCTGGCCGAGCGCATCACTGATCTCCATCATCAATTGGCAGCAATGGAAATAGTAGCAACTGTTTATAAAATCCGGAGGTAGCGCCACCAATTCAGGTGGAACCCACTCTCCCAAACCCTGGTTGACAAGGATTCCTTCTTTATTGAGCTGACTCTTCATGTAGTAAATCCATTGCTTCATTCCCTTGTAATGGTCGCTCAAAATCCGGGTATCCCCATAATATTGGTACATGTACCAGGGAATGATGATGTAAGCCGATCCCCAGGCTGTTCCGCCACCACCATCCTGGTAAGGAGTGGTGTTGGGAACGTATCCTGTTTCGTGGTTTTGGGCATCACGAATATCGTTCAGCCATTTGGTGTAAAACTGAGAAAGGTCAAAGTTGTAGATAGCCGCTTTGGCGGAGATCTGTCCGTCGCCGGTATACCCCAGACGTTCGCGGTGCGGGCAGTCGCTTGGCAGACCTCCATGGACATTTCCCAGTTGCGTTCTTCGGTAGTTGTCCAAAATTTTGTTCAGCAGCGGGTTGGAACATTCAAATGTTCCTGCAGTTTGTATATCTGTATTAACTACCCTTCCATCCAGATTCTCAAGAGTCGTGGGCGAAGGTGAGCCGGTCACATCAACATATCGGAATGCGTGCCAGGTAAAGCGGGGCTCCCAGATTTCGGTACCCTCTCCTTTCAAGATGTAAGTGTCTGATTGATTGTAACCCGGACCAAGCTCTTCAACAAAGCGGAGTTGAAGTGAGTCTCCTTTTTTACCTTCCACCTTTAGCCTGGCCCAGCCAGAGAACATCTCTCCGAAGTCGTAGCGATATACGCCCGGCACTTTTTCAATCACAGAAACAGGCCGAATGGTCCGTGTGACGCGGTCGGGCGGTGAAACCTGGGAGACGAGCTTCCCGGTAGGAGGTGTAACCAATTCGGCTTTAGCCCATTTGTTGTCGTTGAAACCTGTTTCGTTCCACCCTTTTTGTTCCATCCGGGCATCGTATATTTCGCCGGTATGCAATCCGTTGTAAATGATAGGGCTAACAGAACAATTCCAGCTATCGTCGCTGGTGATCAGCTCCCTGCTTCCATCAACATATTCAATGTCAAATTGTGCGATCAACCGGGGTGTGTTGTACCAGAGCATGGTATTATCGGGACGGTCGGCCTGGATATACCATCCGTTGCCGAGCAGGATGCCGAAAGCGTTGACTCCGGTTTTCAGGTTGGAGGTTATGTCAAAGGTCTCGTAAAGGACGGTAGTGGTCATGTTCCCAATTTTGGGCTCACTCCACTTTTCAAGCTTCCTTTTGTCATAATTGGTCTGGTTGGGCGAAAGACAATGGTCGCCAACCTTTTTCCCGTTGAGGTATAATTCGTAATAGCCCAGTCCGCTGATGTAGGCCCGGGCTTTTTTTATGGGTTTGGTAATGGTTGCCTCTTTCCTGAACTGGGGAGCCGGGAGTTTCCAATTTCCGGTGTTGATCGCTAAGGGAGTTCCTATCCATTTTGCTTTCCAGGCGTCAGCGCTCATAAGTCCCATCTCCCAGGTTGCAACAGGGCTCCATGCGGACGAATAGTGCTCATGGTTACGAATCTGAACCTTCCAGAAAACTTTCATGCCCGGCAGCAACGATTTTCCCTTGTATTCAATTTGTGTGGAGTTGTCGGATTTTTGGACTCCGGAATCCCACAGGTCAGGGAGGTTTTTCTGAAGCAAGGTTTCATCCGAAGCAACCATGATATGATAGGAAGATTGGGAACTACCACGCTTGTCGGTTTTCATTTTCCAGGAAAGTCGGGGAGAGATAGTCTCAATACCGATGGGATTTGTCAGGTATTCACAACGTAGGTCTGATACCTCAAAATCTACTTTTTGGGGTGCGCAAGAAAAAATTACCAGAACAAACAGCAAGAAGATGCAGGTTCTCATGGCGAAAAAGTTGTGTTAATACGTAGTAGTTGTAGTTCTTCCGATTCAACGGGTTGCCCAGGATTTGGGCAGGTTGTCCGGTAAATCGATTTAAAGATAACCTATTTTCTGGCATGAGGTGTTTAATCCGGTCAAAAATGAACTTTATTGGCAGTATTGCTTATAGATTCTACAAAAAATAATTTCCTAATGTGGCTAAAAATCGGTATATTAGGTAGGGAGAAATTTTATGTGGATTATTTAATTCATTATGGCAATATTGTTATGAATGATACAGTGGGTGCGCTTAAGTTAAAAGATGAGGTCATAATTTCTAAAATATACCAATTACGGGGAATACAGGTACTTCTTGATTTTGATCTATCTGAACTATACGGAGTTGAGACAAAGCAACTCAAGAGAGCAGTGAAGCGAAATCTGAAAAGGTTTCCTGAAGACTTTATGTTTGAACTTACGAAGGAAGAGTTGCGAAATTGGAGGTGCCAAAATGGCACCTCCAATTTCGCAACCATGGGACTTAGAATTCCTCCTTATGCTTTTACTGAACATGGTATTTTAATGATTGCAAGTGTATTAAACAATGAAAGAGCCATCCAGATAAACATACAACTGGTCAGAATTTTCAACAAATTGAGGAAAATGATATTCTGGAACAAAGATTTGTTTATAGAACTAGAAAGGATTAAAGGTCAATTGGTTGATCATGATGGAAAGTTTAGCATGATATTCGATTATCTCAAGAAAATAGAGGAATCCAGACTCAATCATCAGAAACAATCAAACAGAAAGAGGATTGGCTATTAAAACCTAAAATCGTAATTTTTGCATTATCTGTTTGGTTGATTACTTTTGATGGCAACATTCAGACAAGCCAGGAATGGCTCGGGCTGATTGGATAGAAAAAGTTTGATATGAGAAAACCTGTTGCCATACTAGCCATCCTTATGCTTGCGATTGTCCAGCTTGCTGCCTCCAGCAAGGTGCCTGTTAAAGCAGTCGAAGCAAAGCAAACTAATATTACTGCAGTTGACAGGGAAGCGCTTATCTCGTTTGCCAGGCATTACCTGGGTACTCCCTATCACTACGCAAGTTCCAATCCGAAAAAGGGTTTTGATTGCTCGGGCTTCGTTAATTTTGTCTTCAAAAATTTCAAAATTAATCTTCCCCGTAGTTCAAGGGAGTTCAAAAACATGGGCAAGGACCTGAAACCTGAAGAGTTCAAGGTAGGCGATGTGGTCGTTTTCCGCAGTTTCAGAAATAAGGCCAGGATTGGACATGTCGGGATTATCTGCGAGGCAAATGGATTGCACTCTAAATTTATCCATTCAGCCACAAGCCAGAGAAGGGGCGTCGTTGTCAGTGATCTTGCATCCGGGACCTATGCACACCGCTTTTTCAGGTGTATTGATGTGATAGACAGAAAATAAACATTTTACAGTGACAGCTTCAGCCTCCTTTTGGTGATCTCAGGCCTCATGTACTTCAGCCGCGATGGGAGATAGCCCAGTTTTGCAGGAGTCGCACCTACCCATTCCGTTTTTTTACCGGCAATCTTAAGCGTTCCTTTGGTTGATATCTCGGCCACCGTAAATAACGGTTCCTTAAAAGGAGCCGTATACTTGATCCATTTGAAATTCTTGTCCACCTCGTCGCCATAGGTGGCATGGGCATATTTCTCGCCCAGCCAATGGTACGACATGGAGGTGATGGTGATGTACCAGATTCCGTCGATCTGAACTGCATCGTCATAGTGGGTGTGTCCATTGAAACAAGCCACAACCTTCCTGCCTGGATGTGTTTGGTTGTGCTTGATCAGAATTTTCTGAATCTCTTTCCAATTCTCAACCCCGTAAGTTTCGTCTTCACTGGTGTAGAGGGTGAGTCCCTGGTGGGAGAAGACCACCACCGGATGCGTTGTTCCGGCCAGGTCCGCTTTAAGCCATTTGACCTGCTCCGGCGCTATGAACTGCTTGTATCCTCTTACATTGGGGCCTTTCTTGTCGTTACCGTCCAACACAATGAAATGAAAGCCATTTTTGTCGAACGAATAATAAGAACTTTTCATTTTCAGGTAGGCCATCGTCTGCTCACGGGTGTAGCCACCATCCATTTCGTGGTTGCCGATCACATGGTATTTGTCGCCTGGAAATGAGTTCCAAATGGCAAAGTATGGTGCATATTTAGGCTCTGGTGTTGCGAAATCACCCAACTCAATGATGAAATCGGGTTTCACTTTCTTCATGCTGTTGATGAAGGTAGTGATCCGGTATTCCGAATCGTGCATGGTAGAAAGGTGTACATCGGTACATAGCCCGATACGCACAATGTCGGGTTTCTTCGCGGTGGCAAAGCCAGAAATGACGAGCATAGTTGCTCCAATCAATAGTGTTTTCGAAATTTTCATGCGTATTTTGTTTTTACCTCTGTGAAACTCTGTGCTTCTCTGTGATCCTCTGTGAAACCATTTTAATTATCACACAGAGTTGCACAGAGAAACACAGAGTTTCACAGAGAGGAATCTGTAATTTTTAATTTGTAATTATATTAAGATACCTCGCCATCCAATATGGCCATAACCAGAATACCGGTTCCCTTACCCGGCTGGGATCTCCGCTTATAGCTCCCCACGGGTTCTTGTCCCAGCGAACGGTGGCACGCATGCTTGCAGGCGGCAACTCCGATATTTGTATCTCCTCGAGTATGGGACTTCTGACAAGTTGCACATCCTCTCTGATGGTGTGATCGATGTGCCAGTCGACCAGGTCGAGCGGAGCATCCCGCAGAAAATCAATTGTTTGTAGAATGTTCACTTTTTTACCGGTAGCGATCGCGTAGGTGAGGTTGTTGATCAGGTTTTCGCCCGATTTTTGGTTATTCATCCATTCGTCAATCAGATTAGACCAAAATTGATGCAGTTTTGGATCTGTCTCATATTTCAAAAGGATGGGGAAAAGGTAGCCCTCCATGGTGCGGTCGAAATAGATCTGCCAGGCGGGATTCTTATGGTTCAGCCGGCTGGCATTGTCGAGGTATCCCTCTTTCTCTATCAACATGCGATAGGCTTTTTCATATTTTTCGTCGCCGGTGATGTGAGCGGCCAGCTTCATATAGGCCAGCAGTTCGAAAGAGTTGAGGCTGCGCTCGGACGACCAGTCGGGGTCGCGGTTGAGCTGGTCGGGCGACCATACCGCCCAATGGGTGTGGGTGCCGTCGATATCAACCAGGTTGTAGTTGGTCTCCATCAGCCGGTCGATGATTTTGCTGACATGCTTCCGGATCAGCATCTTCTCCGGTTCACCAGCAACAAATTCATAGTAGTAGAAATAGCCCATCATGTGGCCATCCATCTCGTCACTGCTGGTGTCGCCCTTCCAGAACCACTTGCCGTCGTCGGATTTGCGCCACCGGTTCTCGACCGGTTTGTAGCGGGGATCTTCGACCAACTGATCAGCGATCTGTTGCGGGGTATAGGTGCGGTTGCCGTCGTTCACCTCTTTGCATTCGACGGGTACGATGGTGCGCGCGAAAAAGCCCTCGGTGCCGGTGATGGTCTGCAGCAGGGCTAGGAAGTCGAAGGCCTTGCGGGCTTTGATGCGCGCATCTTCACTTTTGGTGGCTGCATACCGGAAACTCTCCATGGCTAAGTAGCCCCCGGTGTATTCCCCGTCGTTGTCGTCGTCGGAATGGCGCCAGGTGGCGGTGTCGCCGGGTACTTCGAGCCGGATGCTGCCGCAGATCCAGGGCTCGCGGATGTGGCGTTTCATCAGCTGGCTGTAGAAGTTCTGCTCCTTGTCGGCCAGTTTCATGTTGTTGTGGTGGATGCAGCTCACTCCGTTGTTGGTGGCGATCCACGCGTCCCCTTTTTGGTCAAACGCGACGTCATTTACCTGATCGTCAAGCAGCCATCTCCTGCTGAAGCGCAGGGAGTGGTTGAACTCCTTGTCGTAGCGGACTACCCCAACCTCAGTGCCTACCCACATGGTACCGTCGGGGGCTGTTGTGATGCAATGCACCACCGACGAGGGCATTCCGTTTTTTGGGGTAAGTGTTTGGATCATTTTGTCGTTGCTGCGGATGGAGACGCCGCCCATCACGCCTACCCATAGGGCGCCATCGGAGGCAAAGGAGAGTGCCTTGGCATAACAACTGATCAGTTCGTTCGTGTTTTGGAAGAGCTCCGTTTTTCCCTTGCTGCAGTGGTAAAGCCCGGCATCGGTGGCGACCCAAAGGCCACCCTTGCCATCCGTTTTGGCATCCCGCACGGCCCGGGAGATGCTGTAATTCTGCTGTTCCCAGCTGTTGCCGGTCAGTTTCCAGATGCCATGTGGCCCGAGGGCATACGTTTCGGATCCTCCGGTGGTGATGACCGAGATGGGAGGCAGGGGTCCCGCTTCCTTTCTGAGGGAGCCTTCCCGGTAGGTGTAGAGTGCGTTCCAGGTTCCCAGCAACAGGGTGCCATCCTCCTTTACTTCGACCGAATAGGCCGGACCGCGCTCCTCACCGGTAATGACCGGTTTCCAGTCAGAGGATACTGCGGGTTTTTGAAAGATGCCATCGGCGGTTGCAATCCAAACGGTTTGTTTTTGATCGACGGCGATGCCTCGCACCACGTTGGTTTTTTTTTCAACCCCTACCGGGAAGGCGGTATGCGTCTCCTGCACAAATGGGGTGTCTTTAACGGGAAGGGCTGGGGATGGCGCTCTGTTTTGCGCGAAGGTGGCGAAGGGTGTAACAACCACCAAAAGCAGCAACACCCAAAGCAATGCCGGTGAAAATCTCTTTTGCATGTCAATAAATGTAGTAGTTAATAGCGGAACGGATTCGGTGTGCAAGATAAGAGATAAAAATGAAATAATTGCGGGTGCGTCTGAAATAGGAGGAGTGAAACTATTGTAAACGATGGGATTATTTTCTAAATTTGTAAAAAAAATGCCCGTTATATCTATGTTTTATGGTATCATCGTGCGAATGTTTCATTTTGATGATAAAAGGCACAGTTTGCCACATATCCATGTGGAATATCAGGGTGAAGTGGCAGTAGTTGATATTGAAACAGCAGAAAAATTGGCGGGAGAAATCCCCTCTAAAAAATTGCGTTTGGTTCAGGCCTGGATAGAAATTCATCGGGATGAATTAATGGCCGACTGGAAATTGGTGACCGAAGGAAAGGAAACATTTAAAATTAAACCACTGGAATAATGAACACAATTAAAAACATGCAGATTGCTGATGAAAACAGCCTTTTTGTAGAGTTTTCAGATGGTAAAACGAAATTGGTCGATCTTAAGAAGTACTTTAACAAGGGTATATTCTCTCAACTTAAAGACCCGGGCTATTTTCAACTGGTGAAAAATAACGGCTATTTTATTGCATGGCCAAACGATCAGGAATTGAGTGCGGACACACTCTATTATAGCTGATTTATTTGAAGAAGTGCCATAATGTACGGGGCACGGATTAAGAAATCCGCGCCAGCGTGGGTATAAATAGTAGTTAAAAGCGAAGCCGATTCGGTATGCAAGGTAAGAGGAAAATAATTAAAAATTACAGATTAAAAATTACCCAGGTTGGTGAGGACTTTTAATCCGTGAATGTATTTCCATTCAATTACAGATTCAGTGTAGAATGCCTTTTATTCTTCTCCAAAATAGTCATTGTCAATACGTTTAATCTCAAAAATTGTGGAAGTGGATACCGCAAGATTAAAATCGATCATTAAATCAGCTAATTGTTCTCCGTCTATTAATACTATCTTGGTATCGTTCCTTGGTTGGTAATCTCTTGCTTCTTTGGTGTACCTTGACGTGGTAATAAATACTCCTTTTTTTGCTCCTTGTCCTGCAAGCACTCCAATAAATTTTTGAATTTCAGGACGACCAACTACATTTTCCCATCGTTTCGCTTGAATATAAATTACATCAAGGCCCAACCTATCTTCTTTAATTATTCCATCAATACCTTCATCTCCAGAACGACCGATTGATTGTCCGGCATCTTTTATTGAACCACCATATCCCATTTTGACTAATAATTCAACAACTAATTTTTCGAAAAATGAAGGGTTGCAACTTCTTATTTTAAGAAGTAATTCCTGCGCTAAATTTTTTCTGATTTTCAGATAGCTGTTTTCTAATGTTTCTTCAGGTGTTGCAGAAAGTTGTATGTTATCTAAGTCTGAAGATAAGTCCTCTTCTTTGACCCGACCAGTTTTTTCTTGATACGCAGGAATAGTTTTTAGGATTCTCAGATTGATTGAAGTTGGATTATTTTCAAGAATTCTTTTCCCAGCCTCAGTGATCTTGAAATAACTTCGTTTTGTATTTTCAAGTAATCCTGCCATTTTTAAATGTGATTTGGCCCATGCAACTCTATTGGGAAAAGTTTTGGCTACCCCACTTGGCAGATATAGATTTATTTCTTCATCAGTTAAATCAAATAGTCTGGCAACTTTTTCATTTGTTTCGATAGTTGAATGTTCTAATCCATCAGATAAAATACTCAATAACGGGAGCATTATTTTTTGAAAGTCAGGTATCATTTTAGGAAAGTGTTATTAGATTTGTATTAATATTCAGTTATTTGGCTATAATCTTAATTTCAATTAAATCAATGAGCCTTGAAACAGGCTCAAAATAAGAAATTACCATTTCTTCGGTAAAATCAAATCATCATTACTTCCAGTCATACGATTCTAATTCCTTCTTTTTTGATATTTGAAAACAAAGGAGATGCGTTGTGTTTTGTTAGCCAATCTTGTTTTGAATAAATTAATGGTGAAAGAACTTCTCCTGTCTCAAGTTCAATTTCGTAAAAATTGTCAATAAATTTTGTTTCGAAATCAAATGTAACATTACGTGTGTTCACCAATACTAGAAAATCCCAGTCAGAGACTTTTTTTGAAGTGCCTCTTGCCCTGGATCCATACAAGTAAACCTCCGAATTTGGGGCGGTCTGGTTCACGACATCAACAATTCTTTTCAATATGAAATCTTTCTTGCTCATAACGTAAATATATGATTTATAGTGATCTTAAGCAATTGTACATTAATCTTTTTGTTTGAAGCCCAAAGATGCAAAATTTTATTTGTTGCTCATCTCAAACTCCAATATCCCTTCCAGCTTAAGATCTTCTTTGGGGATATGGGATAGGAAAACTCCTTCGGAGTTCTTCTTAGCTACTATGCAGCTTTCCGCTCCTGCCCTCCGGTTGAAACCGGAGGTTATTCAATGGAAACTCCTGCGGAGTTGGGGTCGTAGATATTCGCATCGATTTGTCCGTCAGGGCATTAATGTCAATAGAAGGAGAATGTTAGGCGTTCAGGTTTCCCCGTCAGGGGATCAATGACGATCAGGGATGCATCAATAATTGTGTTTGTATGAGAATTGACACTCGTTTATCCCCGTGCGGGGAATTGGCATTTGTTACGATTTGAATTTCCATTGACATTAATTCCCTGACGGGCAAAGGTCCAACTCTAATTTGAAGAGAAGATTTTGGGTTTCTTGAAGCACTATTGACATTAATGAAGGGCAAAGGTAAATATTTACTTGTTCGTCATCTCGAATACAAGCTCGCCTCCTTTCTGCAATTCATCGTAGGTGATGAAATAGCGGTCCAATGCCCTGCCATTCAGCATAATGCCTTGGATGTAAATGTTTTTGGGTGAGACCCGGTTTGCTTTCACCGTAAAGAGTTTGCCGTTCGGAAGACTAATTTCTACTTTTTCAAACTGAGGGCTTCCAAAATAGTACCTGCCATCGACCGGATTAACAGGGTAGAAACCAATCGCGCTAAAGACATACCATGCCGACATCTGACCACAATCTTCGTTGCCGCATAATCCCTGAGGCGTGTTCCGGTATAGGGTATTGATGATTTTGTTGGTATAAAACTGGCTCTTTTTCGGCTTCCCGATCAGGTCGTAAAGATAGGCCACATGGTGGCTCGGCTCATTGCCGTGTGCATACTGACCGATCATACCTGTCACATCCTCAGTATCCTCTCCGAGTAACTCGCTGGTTTGGGTGAAAAGGCTGTCGAGCATCATTCCCATTCCGCTATTGCCTCCCATCAGCTTTGTGAGGCCAGGCATATCGTGCGGGGCGAAAAACGAATACTGCCAGGTATTGCCCTCCACACAATGCGGGTTGCCGTATTCAGCAAAACGTGGGTGAAATGGTTCGTACCAGATGCCGTCACTGTTTTTTCCTCTGAAAAGATGATAAGAGGGATCGTAGAGATTTTTGTAGTAGGCCGAGCGGCCCATGTATTTTTCGTAATCAGCTTTCTTCCCAAGCAATTTGGCTACCTGTGCAATGCACCAGTCATCGTAGCTGTATTCGAGTGTTTTCGATACGGTTCCGTTTTTTTCCTTGTCGGTCGGGACGAAATGGCATTGGCGATAGAACCCCAATCCTTTGCGGTCGGTTTCGGAAACCTGTAACAATGCCTTGTAAATTTCATCCATATCATATTTCCCTACTTTTTTGGATAAGGCATCGGCAATCAGGACCGCCGCGTGATATCCAATCATTGACCCGCCTTCATTGCCCGAAATTTCCCAATAGGGCAATTCACCGGTCTGTCGGTATTTTGCGAGCATGGAATGAATGATGTTTTCCTCAATTTTGGGTTGCATAAGCAACAAAAGTGGATTCTCTGCCCGAAAGGTATCCCACAACGACAACAGGGTATAATGCGTGTATCCTTCTGCTTTTTCGGGCACCTGGTTGAAATTTTTATAGTATCCGTTGGCATCCGAAAATCGGTAAGGCGCCAAATAGCTGTGATAGAGTGAAGTGTAGAAGATGCTCTTTTTGACAGAATCGGATGTTGTGACAGCTATTTTTGAGAGTTCACTGTTCCATTTTTCCCAGGTAGCCTGGTGCATCTTGTCAAAACTCCAGCCAAATGGATCGGCTGTTCTCAGGTTGGCCAGCGCCCCCTCCTCGTTGACCGATGAAATGGCCACTTTTACCAAAAGTTCATGGTTTACTTTGCCGTCAAATGAGAAGGTAGCGGCCAGATTTTTCCCTTTGGCAATCTCTGTTCCGTCCAATTTTTCAGCCAGAAAAAATCGATGTTTTTCTATTTTACGGGAAAATTGCATGGCAAAAAATACCCGTTGATTGGCTTTACCAACTGAGAAACGGTACCCGGTGACCAGTTTGGGCGACCTGTAATGGACCATTGCATCTGTTGTCTGGTCTGTATTGGTATAGCCCAGATTCAGGATGATACTTTGCTGTTCTGCAGTTTTTCTGAAGCGGTAACGATGCATGGCCGCCAGTTCACCGGTAGTCAGTTCCACATCGATGTCGTCTTCGGGAAGATTGACTCTGTAGTATCCGGGAGAGGCCTTTTCGGTGGTATGCGAAATGACAGAACTGTATTTGAGCAGAAAATGCTTGTCAAAAGGAGCTGGATGCCCATCCTGATCTATAAAACCGTTTGGATTAAGTTTCTTTTCAGCGATCATTTCACTGACTGTCTGGTCGCTTTGGATAAAGTATTTTTTAAGGATTGGCTGGATCGTGGGCATCACTGAAATATCGCAATAGTCGGCAACTCCGGTACCGCTTAAATGGGTATGGGAAAATCCCACGATCAGACTGTCGGGATAATGATAACCACTGCTGTATTGCCAGTTCTGGCCGCCATTGTCGGGACTAAGCTGGATCATGCCAAAAGGGTAGGCGGCGCCGGGGAACATATTGCCAAATCCAACGCCCATTTCGCCACCGGTCCCGATGAAGGGATTGACAAAATCTACAGGTTGTTTGGGTTGCGCAATCAGGTTATTGCCCAAAAAAAAGGCAAGAATAATAGAAGTAAGTTTCATCGTAGTAGTGTGAAGATTCGAAAGATGCAAAAATACTCCTTTCCCCTCACAACCCACTATTTTATCCCGTAATGATCGCGCAATATTTTGCTGAAGAGCTTTCCTGGTAAGATATATTTTAGAACAACAGCGAGCTTTTGTTCCAATGATGCAATGATGTAACGATGGGAGGGATTCTTGCATTCGACAATACGAACCAATTTTTTAGCCAGGATTTGTGGGTCCCAACCTTTGGTTTCATCCTTTTCGATGATCGACAGTGTCTTGGCGAACTGGGCCTGGTATGGATCATCTTCCCCGGTAGGAGAGAGAAATCCCCTGCGGTTGGCTGAATTACTGGTGTGGAAATCGCCCGGATTGATCACCACTACCTTGATGTTAAATTGTTTGACCTCCATGCGAAGCGCTTCGCTGAACCCTTCGATGGCAAACTTTCCGGCCGAATATATGCCTTGGTAGGGAAGACCCATCAACCCGCCAATGGAGCCAAAGTTGATGATGGTGCCGCCGCCTTGTTTGCGCATAAAGGGTAAGATGGACTGGGTAAGCTGGACGAGTCCCAGAAAATTGGTGTGCATCTGAAGCTGAATGGTCTCGAAGGGAAGCGTTTCGATGGGTCCGCCTGTGTGCATCCCTGCATTGTTGATCAGCACATCTATTCTCCCTTCATTTCGAAGCACAGTTTCGATGGCAGCTTTGATTGACTTGCCATCGGTAAGGTCCATCAGCAACTCTTTGACCAGCGGATCGGAGCCAACGGCCTTGCGAACCGTTCCATAAACAGTGTGTCCGGCCTTTGCCAGCAACAATGCCGTCTCTTTTCCAAAACCGGAGGAGATGCCTGTGATTAGGACTACTTTTTTCATATTTCCCAATTTCCACATTTTCGGGGCTTATCCCAGGATGCCCAGTTTTTTAGCTGCGGCTGTAATCTTTTCGATGGAAATATCCACTTGCGCTTTGGTATGGGTTGCCATCAGTGAGTACCTGATCAGGCTGTCCTCTTTGGGCACACCGGGAGAGACAACAGGATTAACAAAGATGCCGTCCTCTAATAATATTTTTGTGAGCATCAGCGCTTTGTAGTCATCGCGGATAAACAATGGAATGATGGGCGATTCCGATTTTCCAGTATCAAATCCCATTGATTTAAAACCTTTCAGGGCATAATTGGTGATTTCCCAAAGATGTTTGATCCGTTCAGGTTCACTTTCCATGATGTCGAGCGCAGCCAGAACTGTGGCAGTTGATGCCGGGGTCATGCTGGCGCTGAAAATCAGCGTTCGTGAACTGTGTTTGATGAAATTAATGGTATCCTTGTCGGAGGCAATAAAGCCACCAAGTGATGCAAATGACTTGGAAAAAGTCCCCATGATCAGGTCCACGCTATCGGTCAGTCCAAAGTGGGAAGCCGTTCCTGAACCATTGACGCCAATCACTCCAAGCGAGTGGGCATCATCCACCATGATGGTCGCATTGTACTTTTTGGCCAGCTTAACTATTTGAGGAAGATTAACGATATCACCTTCCATTGAAAAAATGCCATCGACGACAATCAGTTTCAAGCTGTCGGTCGTGCAGTGCTTCAATTTGCTTTCGAGCGACTTCATGTCGTTGTGTGCGAATTTTAGTACCCTGGAAAAGGATAGCCGGCTACCTTCGAGGATGGATGCATGGTCCAGTTCATCGAGAAGTACATGGTCGTTTCTGCCGGTTAAAACTGAAACGACACCGAGGTTAACCTGAAATCCGGTACTAAAACATAAAGCGCCTTCCTTCCCTGTAAATTTGGCCAACCGCTCTTCGAGTTCAAGATGAATATCTAGCGTTCCGTTTAAGAAACGCGAACCGGCACAACCAGTCCCATATTTATCAATGGCTTTTTTCGAAGCCTCTTTGATCTTGGGATGGTTTGTCAGACCGAGATAACTGTTTGATCCAAACATCAGAACCTTTTTGCCGTTAATGGTAACTTCGGTATCCTGATCCGATTCAATAACCCTGAAATAAGGGTAAATGCCTGCCGCCATAATCTTCTGAGGCAGATCAAATTTCGATAGTCTTTCCTGTAAAATTCCCACTTTATTTTCTTCTAAAGTTTATTTTTAGTCGCCAAATATAGCAAAAATGGCATGTGAAATGGCCAAAATGGTCTTGGTTTAGGAAAACCGGACCAATTCAGATGCTTATTTATATTAGTTCTACTTAAAGTTTTACAGTTTTCACGAGATTACCAGCCTTCCTGGAGCTGTAATTAACCTTGACTTCTCCCTTACCCTCCACCAAAAACTGGTATTCAGAAAAACCGTAACTCGGCACCGAGGTAAAGATTGTTTCAGGTTTGTGTTCCTGATAGCTAACCTTGTTGTTTTTGAGGTCTGTGATTTTACCTGAAGCAATGACCTTGACACCGGTAACTTTGAGCATATCCTGGGTATACAATCTGGTACTTATTGATTTGAACGACATGGTGGGAAGCCCCTTTGCATTCTTAAGACGAACCCTGACCTGGTGAAGGTTTTTACCAATCTCCTTTATCTCAAAAATATCCATGCTGATCTCCGGAGTCTGTTCTGCTGCGTATAAAACTACCATGGCATTGCGGTGAACCAGTTCGGGTAGCATAAACGGATGTGGTAAACGGGAACTCATCTTCACCCAGCCTCCAATCTCAATGTCGCCATAAGTTGGATGTTTGATGGGTTTCCACTCTTTGTACAACTCATTCAGACCCAGATAGTCGTTAAATTTAATCTGTTCCCTGCTTTCATCAGGGTTGCCCCCTCTTCTGCCTTGGGAGGATTCAGTTTCGGCTGCCGGAGCAACCGGTTTATTGACATTTTCCCGGTAGGTTTCCTGGCTTCTCATGAAAAGCTCTCCAACAAAAGTGTAGGAACCTTCGAGGTTGAACATATGAGAGTCGGTATCACCATGAGTGTCGTAGAGATCATAAGAGGGCTGGTACACATAGCCAGGAGTCATTTTGAGGGCATTTTTGCCAATAAGGTCATAGACGGCCACATCTTTTGGATCTACCAATTCTGACTTGATTGATGGTGCGCGTAGCCACATTCCGCCAGAATTGTGAAACGCGAAATTGACGATAATATTTGACCGTTGGTGAATATATGCGGCTATAGCCTTGATACCTATGGCGCAAAGTGGAAAATTTCCTGCCCCGTTCTGAGCATAGTTTGGTTGCCAGTCGTAACCCCAGTTGCGGTTGCCATCGAAATAGCCTTCTCCATCTTCGTTTATTTTTCCATCGTTGTCATTGTCGATTCCCTCAGATCCCAAAAGCGTCCATTCGCCTTTCTCCCCTGGTTTTACAGGTATCATCAGCCTATTGTCTTCAGGATCTGTTTTGTAACCGCCCAGAGGATCCTTGATACGCATCATGCATATATTGCCATCGCCATCCAAATCATCCGGACAATCTTCGTCCACCAGGCCATCGCGGTCATCGTCTTTGGGGATCCTGAAACTTCGGTCGGTACTGGAGGTTTGGGCATCCTTGAAGAAATGGAATCTCCCATCAACATTTACTACCGGGATTATGTAGTAGACATTCTTATCGACAACCTTGGTTATTTTATCATTCTCCCCATATTTAGTCAATAATATATTGGCAAAATAGAGGCATACTTCGCCGGCCTGAATTTCATTGCCATGAATGTTTCCGTCCACATAGACCCCGGGTTTTGATAGGGCTTCACCTGTTTTTGCATTGTTGATGGTAAGGGCATAAATTTCACGGCCCTCTTCACTTTTTCCAATTACATGGAGTTTGGTGAGTTCGGGGAAGGTGGTGTGCAGAAGTTTAAGCGCCTCAACAACATCATCGTAAGTATAATAACGGTCGAACCGCAACGGAACTTCGATTTTTGCCCTGTTTTCAGCCACTACCGTGAAGGTTAAACAGCAAATTGCGAACAATATGAATAATTTTCTCATGATTAACCTCCAATCTTAATTTGTTTTACAGTGGCATCGAACAGTGGTGATTCGATGTGCACCTTCAGGACTTTTTTGTCTGTTTTGATGGTCCAGGTAAGTTTTTTGACCTGGTTGCCACCTATCTCGCCCACCGGAGTACGGGCATATCCTTCCAGAAATTGAAGATTTTCGCCTTCGAGAATTACTACCACCGGAGCAGGCTGCTTGTTTTTAGCGCCCATAGCAGTTGGGTAAGGCAGTACTCCTTTGTTTTCGACAAACAATTCGAGTCTGTAAACACCGGCTCCCAAATCAGTAACTACCTCTTTCATCAGTTGTATCTCAGGCAATTTTTTTGAGAGGGTCAACAGCCATGGTAGTTCTGTTTTACACAAAGAGTCAATCTGTGCCACCGGAGGGGTAGAAGTTACAAAAGGTGCAATACCTCCAATTTCAACTTTGCCCAGGGTTGGGTGTATATAAGGTTGCCATTTCGCAAATCCTGATCCGTTGAGTTTTCTATCAATATAAGCCAAAATGGTCTTTTCCCTTTCGTCGGGATCACTGGTTCGTAAAACAGATTCCCTTGATCCCATCTCTCTTGGACCCATTTCTTTTGGTTTTTGTTCGGCCGGTTTTGTTGGAGTAAAAAGATTCATGCTAAAAGATGGAACACCAAGATGGTAGTAAGCCCAAAGTTCAAATGATCCATCCTTGTCAGGGTCAGCGGCCAAACGATCAGTTGAAAAACCTTTTGCCTTCAGGTAAGCTTTGTATTTATCGGAAAGATCCGTATAAAATTTAAGGTCATCTTCCAGTGGATTGACAGCCGCTCCGAGTCCAAGAAACCCGGCCACTGTCTCCGCATTCATCTCCTGTCCGCCACGGCTGGGCATGGCCGTTTTGAAAAGCTCAACCACCTCTTTCATCGAGTAGGTCTTGTCGGGATCAGCGCCTACGCGTGACGCAAAACGGGCAGGTATCTTAATACTCTCCATGTTGGCACCACCTTTTCGTCCACCGCGTGGAGGAGCCATGCAGAAATCAGAGGTTCCGAGGGTGTATACCATGGCAATTTCGGGATGATCGAAGATAAATTTCATGACTCCATATATCTCAGGAGCTTCTCCCGGCCATAATCCTGTCTCTTTTGTGTTGGATTTAAACAGGTGGGGGAAGTTGATCCCCGGATTGATCCCGCCGGGACCATCTTCATTGATCTCCCCGTCGCTGTCGTTGTCAATCCCTTCCGGATAGAGTTTGTATTTTCCCCTCTCTCCTTTGGCAGGATCCGCTTTAGCCATGATCCTGGGATCCTTGTCAGAAATAATGTAGGTACCCTCCGGATCCTCCACCCTGATTTGAGTGATCCATCCATCGCCGTTAAGATCTTCCGGGCCATCTTCGTTAAGCTGGTCGTCCTTGTCATCATTGACTGCAGCATCGTTGACATTACGTTCCCACTTAACATTTGAGAAGTAACCGATGGTAGCATCCGGATTGGGCAACGGCAATATCATCCACTTCACCTTTCTGGTGTAGTTGCCCGAATCGAGGAGCATTTTTGCCAGGTAGAGCGCACCTTCAGTAGAAAGAGGTGTTTTCCCCTCGAAATTTGCCCCCACAAAAATTGCAGGCACATTTTTGAGTTCTTTACCAATTTCCAGCACGTATACAGGCTCCCCCCCGGAACTATCTGCAATTTTATGAAGAGTGGTTGTTGAAGGTGATTTTTGCTGCAACAGCGTCAGCGATTTCTGAACTTCGGAATTGGTCTTGTACTTGTTAAACGATAGGCCATTTTGAGCCTTGAGATTCACTCCTACCGCAAGAATAGCCAGAATCAGCAAGTTGCGTAGAACATTTTTTATCATCTGGTATAGTTTGAATGGAAAACCCGGGACGAGTTTGTTTTTACAGTATGTGAAAGTAGAAGATAATTTTTAAAAAATTGTCCTCCCACCCGCATTATTTTGAAAAACATAACAGATGGTTTTATCTGCCATGCTTTCAAAGTCCTCTCAAACTAAAATGTTAATAAAATATTCACTGATTTCTAGTTACTTAACTAGTGGTTTTAAATTAGCCTCCAGCCATTTATTTATCAATTGCAATCCGCTTAATGCCGAAATGTCGTTGGGACGAATGATCAATGCCTGTTGAAACAATAATTTTGCATCGGTATGGCTGAAAGTGTTCAGCTTAGTCCAGGCGAGCATAATGACAGAATCGTAATCGAGCGGATAAAGGTTGACCACTTTCTCGAACAGATTAGTGGCTGATTTGTAATCCTTTCGGTTGTAATAGATCACGCCAAGCCAGTAGTTTGCAGTTGTATTTAGGGGATCAATTTTTAGTATTTCCTGATATTGCTCTTTTACTTTCTCCCAGTTTTCAATAGCACTCAGTGGTTTGACGCATCCCAGTCTGGCCTCAATGGCATAAGGTTTTAATGCAATTGCTTTTCTGTAAAAGGTGATAGATTCCCCGTATTGCTTGGCCAGGTAATTTAGCCAGCCCAAACGGATGTTGGAGATGTAATCGCCCTCTTTGTAAACAGGCTTCATTTCATCTATCGCCTGAGTAAAATCTTTTTGATTTTCCGCAATATAGCTCTTACTAAAAGCCGTTTGTAATTCGGTAATATTTTGAGCCTGCAATGCAAGAGACATCAAGAGTAGTGCCGTTGATATCCAAAATTTACTTAAAGTTTCCATTTTAATCCTCCTGAATATGAATATTGATAATAGTAATTATTGTTTGTGCTGTTGCTCATCTTTTGTTGATCGAATGTGAAATTGCCCAAAACCGACAAATGTTTACCAATGAAATAGACAAGTGAAATTCCGGACCTGAACATCGTAGGGTCTGCAGAATTGTATACGTAGAGGGAGTTGAAAGTGTTGTAGTTTTTAAGATTTCCCAGTGTAATATTTCCTTCCGCCCATAAGTTCTTTGAAAGTTTCAGACCGGCTGTCTGCGAATAGATGGCACGAAGAGAGCCACTTTCAGACATGCCAACCAATGATCCGGTAAAATAGATATTTGATTTGCCAGGTAAAACTACACCTGCTTGCAATCCCATTTGTTTTGTTGTGGACGAAGAAGCTTTTAATAAGGAAGCATTTGCCTCAATCGTAAAGCGGTTCAGATGGGTGGCTAGCGCAATCAGTCCCAGATTGCCGGGATAAGAGATGTTGCCAACATTTGTGAAGAGGTGGTGAAAAGCGCCCTTGATCTGCCAGGCTGGATTCAAATTCCATTTAACAATGGCCACATATTCGGGTTGCCTGGTGAGTACGTTGCTGATAATCTGTTCGTAATAGGAGAATCCCTGATAGAGCGAAACTTTGTATCCCAATTCTGATAGAATACCAAACCGGTAGTAGATTTGATTGGAACGGGTTGTCGTCTGATTGGTTTTCATACTATATTCAGTGTCAACATAGCCGACTGGATTGAACCGTTTGATACCAAGTTTTTTTTTCGCTTCAACCGAAAGGTTACCAGCATAGGGCCGGGATTTCTCGGAACCGGAATTTAGGGCGGAATAATAGAGATATTCCTTTGTTAGTTCATCATAGCGATCGAATGTCAGCGCCTTTTCATATTGAATTTCCGCTGAGGTATAGTCGCCGGTCATGAAGTAGGCATAGCCAGTTCGTTGACGCATAAATTTGGAGTCAACACCTTCGTTGAATGCAACATTGGTAAGCTTGATCAATTTGCTCCACTCACCCTTCAGGTAATACTGATAAGAGAGGCTATCTGCTTTTTGAAAGCCCAGTTTTGACTGAGAAAACCCAAACATTGGAAAGAACAGATAAATTAGAATTATATACTTGTGCATGTTGCTTCAATTTTGATTTTATTTCGCGAGAAGGAAAATTTCTCAATTCTATTGTTATTCAAAAGTATGGTTCCTCTACTCTCATTCGTGGTTTTGCCGAAAACAGAGAGATCAATTTTTGAGGTTAGTGTTAATGTTTTTGGGTGGTAAGGATCGTCACTTTCAGTTTGTGACATGGAATAATTGGCTTTAACCCTATTGATGAATGGAGCGATAAAATCATGGATCCAAATCATCCCATTCCGATTCGGCAGAGTATTCAATGGCAACTGATCAGATATCTCCAGATTTTCGTATTGTCCCATAAACACCTTGAATGCGGTGAGGTAAAAATAGTAGAGTAAAGAGTTCTTACTCCCGTAAAAAGTCGTAAAATATAACATGTTTCCATCGTTGACATAATAGGCCGAACTCTTTGTTGTGTTGCAATAGAGATAGCAGTAATTGTAGGCATCCGTAAAGGCTTCCCACCCTTCGGTTTGTGCAACGCCATGTTGGTCTGTATAACTAAATTTCAGGATAGTACCGGGTGAAAAATCAAATGCCTGCTTCAGCAAGTCGTTTGATTGTATTCCGGAAATAATTTCACCTTCGACAGGGGCGGTAAAAGAAAATAATTTTTGGCCTTTGGGGTTTGACAAAAGGTAATACGAGAAAGGATAGCTGATTGTCTTGGCACCTGGTTTTGGCGAGGCCTGAACTTGAAAATGCAGGTGTGGTTGAGGAGATCGACCCGAATTGCCACAATTCGCCACAATATCCCCGCGCTTCACATAATCCCCCTTGGCTACTTTAAAACTTCCTTTTCGCAAATGTGACAATTGAGTGTATAATCCAGGCAAGTGTTTGATTATTATCGTGTTTCCCCAATTATTTACCATGTCTGATTTGCCAATCTCATTGTCCTCTATCTGATCAATGATCTCTTCAACAACACCATCTGCCGGCGCCAGTACAGGTTTGTTGTAGCAGTGGTAATCTTCGCATCGCGACCCTATACCGGTATAACTTTTCATCTCACCGTCGAGCAACATAAAATCAAACGCCTTTCCCCACTCACCCTTGTGGGTATATTGGCCATCGTAACCCTGACTAACAATCCATTCTCCCCAAAAGGGTAACTGCAACGGATAGTAAAGCAATTGTGACAGCCTGATCTTGTTGTTTGTATAACTGTAAAGATTGGATTCAGGACTATAATTCTGAATAGGAGTCAGGATCAGTCCGGTAGGATTCTTTCTCAGCATAAGAAAGTAGACAAAGAACAAGACAACCACAGAGAACGGAAGTGAGAAAACGGGCAATTGCGCTCCCCCAAACAATTTCGTCATAAATAGCAGTACTATTGAAGTCAGTGGTACGAGTAAAACTGTCCACAGATATGATTTTTTTGATGGAATCACGAAAAAACCTCCGACTGCCAGAGCTGTCATGATATAATTGGCACCGATGTTGTAATAGGAGAAGCCTGCAGCGGCGGAACCGGTAAAGGATGCAAATAAATAGGCAGTGAGAAATCCGATGATCGAAAGGGAGAAGGCAATTCTTGAACTAATGAGTAACAATACACTTATCAGTAATCCTGACAACAGGTTATTTTGGAAAAAGATAGAGCTGAGCGAACGCAGGTAGGTTTCTGACAGCTTGTTGATTGTCAGCGTATCAACGGATTGGAGGAAGTTAACCAGATTACTTCCTCCAACGGAATATGCTTCATTGATCCAGTATATATTCCTTTGTGTGAGACCAAGATTCTCAAAGGCAGAGGAGGGGAGCACAATCAGCCAGAATCCCAACACGAAGGGAATACTAAGATGTGGTAATCCGTATTTCCCAAGCCATCCACCCAAAGTAACCGACAATATCAAGGTTAGAAGAACTGCCAAAAACAGCAGACTGAAGTAAACTATGCCCGGATCAAAGAAGGTCCCCATGCCAAGTCCGATCAGCAAAGCATTAAAACTGTACAAACCTTGTCTGAGTTGAATTTTGTCAAATCCCATAGAGTTGGCGATCAAAACGGCAGTCAATATGGCGATCAATCCGCTTAACCCGGCATAGAAATTGAAGAACGAAAGGAAGATCATCCCGATTGCAAACAACTTGTTGTTCAAAAAGAAAACGATTGAATAACTATTCAGCGTTGCGGGCAGGATCTCCTCAATTATCGTTCTCAGGTGCCGTTTGATATTCATGATTGACTGAAAGTAAAGTATTTTTAATGGTTATATGGGCCGTTGGTGTATCGTGTTAAACTTATAGCCTTTCAAATAGCCAATTCATTGATTTTTGGACAAGTGGTCAGGGACTATTTCCACACTTTCAAGATAATCCAATGTCTCAGCTTTACGAATCAGGTGCGGATGACTGCTCTGATCCAAAAGGACTATATTGGGGCGCAAGGTTATAAACTGCATCCACTGTGTCATGTTATATGCACCCACTTTGTGGACAATCAAATGATCTCCTTTCTTCAACAGTGGAAGCACAACATTGTCACGGATTACGTCAATGTTCATACAAAGGGGTCCGAATAATACTGTCTCTTCGGTATATTGGCCACCCTCCTGCGCCGGAGTAACCTTGTGATCATACCAGAATGAAGTAAACAACGAGTTAACGCCAAAATCCATGATGGTTGAACTGCGTCCATCAGAAAGACGCTTGTTGGCCAATACAGTTCCAAGCAGAAATCCGGCATCATCGATCAAAGCCCTTCCAGTCTCAAGGATAAGTAAAGGAAGTTCCTCCTGCCTGAAGCCAAATCCCAGGATAACATCCGTAATGGCATCTGCAAACTGATCGATGCTAGGAACAGTATCAGTACCAGGCAGATACGAACCTTTCAGGGTGTTGGTAGAAGGAAATCCGCCCCCAAGATCCAGATATTGGATGTGTCTTCCAAATTTCTCGCTGATATCCCACGACAGTTGGCACAATTTTGATGTGGCAATGGCATAAGCTGAACTCTCCAGCATAAAAGTCCCGATGTGGCAGTGCAGTCCAACCAGATTCAGGTGTTCGCTACTCATTATGCGCGATACTGCTGTCCATGCCTGTCCGTTTTCAAAGTTAAACCCGAAACGGTCCCATTTTGGATAAATCCCTGTATCCATGTTGACACGTATCGCAACACGGGGCCTCAGATGAAACTCTTCGCTCAGTTTGATGAGCGTATACAATTCATCGAAATGGTCAATGTGGATGAGTGAGTTGTTTCGCGAAGCAGTAACCAACTGATCATCGGTCTTATCAGGGCCATTGAAAATGATTTTGCTGCCGGGAACGCCATTTGCAAGCGCTTTTTCATATTCAAAGCCAGAAACAACCTCCGCCCAGGATCCTTCCTGGTGAAATACCTTGCAAACGGCATTCAGATAGTTGGTTTTGTAAGACCAGGCAAACTGTACTTTAGGATAACGAGTTTTAAAGACTCTTGAGGCGTGCTGATAATTCTTCCTGATCTGTTTTTCGGAGATGACGAAAAGCGGCGAACCATACGCTTTGATCAACTCTTTTACGCCAACACCTTCAAGGTTTGTGACAACCTCATTCTTTGCCAGCGTACCAAATTTGTTGACAAAACCAGTATTCAGCTTTTTTATGATTGGACGTTCGTATCTTAGTTTTTCCATTTTGATATTTTTACCCTTTACCCTTTACCCTTTACCCTTTATCCTTTTTCCTTTATCCTTTATCCTTTATCCTTACAATTCCCCTTCTCCGGATATTTTCTGAAATTCACTCACATCGGTAATCAAATCCCATGAATACCGGATAAACATTTTACCTACCTCATAAGTGCGAAAAGGTTCAATATATTCACCCAAAGCCATTTTTACGAGCGTGGCTGGTTGGTTCTGTCCTGCTGCTGCAGTAAGGTAGATCCATGCCGGGAAACGCGGGTTTACTTCCATGATGTAGGATACCCCATTAGCCGTCTGCATGATCTCCAATTCACATCCACCTCTCCATTTGGTTACTTTAACAAATTTCTTTGCCAATTCGATGTAGGAGGTGTCTTCGATTGTAATTCCGGCCCAGGCTTTTCCCTTATCTGTAATGTAAAGCTTACGCATGGGAATGACACTGATAGTGTTGCCTTTCCCATCCCCCAGTGCAGCGATGTTTATTTCTGTGCCATTGATAAATTTTTGCGCAATAACGGGCAATCCCCATTTGGCCTGTAGCTGATAAAAGGCCTTCTGGGCTCCTTCCAGCGTATTGACTATGGTCGCATCATAGAACTTCCCTTTGATTACCAGGGGATAGTCCAATTCGGCAACGGCTTTTGCCAGGTCGGTAACATGGTTTATAATCCGGTCTTCAGGAACCATAATCTGGTGCTTTTTACCGAATTTGGACAAGATCATCTTATGACGGGCTTCAAATTGTTCCAATTCCGGTAAAAAGGTACGAATTCCCAGATTTTCAAGCTCTCTTCGCAATTTAATGAAACTATACAACTCTGCATCAAAATTGGGGATTACAAGGTCCAGTTTTTCCGCTTGATGAATTTGAACCAGCCGTTGGAATAAAGTTTCAAAGCCTGCCGAGGGATAGGGAATCTGATAAGTTTTATCGACCAGTTCGTGCATATAAATTCCAGGCTCCAGGGCTTCATAACTGAGTCCAATAATACGAAGATCAAAATCAGTACATTCCCTAATGGAACGAATAACCGCAACACCCGGCCCCGGACTGTCGATCGCATTAAGCCCGGTAACCGCAATTACCAGTTTTCTCTTATTTTTTAAGTTTTGTGATGCTACCATTTCCTGATCTATAACTATTTTGCTCCAATTCAATTGCTCACTCTTCCAATAGATTGTGATCCCTCAGTTGAGAAAAGAAATCATCCAGATCCTTTTCCAATTGATTTTTTTCCACATCATATTTTGCGCAAATCAGCTCAATGATCTCATTCTGTGATTTGTCTTCTTTAAAAAATGACAATATTTCAGATCCAATGGCATTAGAGGAAAAGGAGTCCCCTGAACCCGGATTAAAAATAAACCCTGTATCGCTGGTTGCTATGTTTTTTTTAAACCGCATGACGTATCAATGTTTGTCAATAGATAAATATTCCTGACTAACAGTCAATTATATATAAAATGTTTTGTCAAGGAATTTTTGAAAATTCTCTTTGTATTGTTCTCCTATCGGGATGTATATTTTTTCATCGAAGATGATCCTGTTCCTTTCAATCACTCTAACCTGATTTAGGTTGACGATAAATGACCGGTGTACCCGCATAAACAGGTTATCAGGTAACATTGCTTCAATATTCTTCATTCTCATCAAGGTGGTCAATGGCTTCTCTTTGATCTGGTGGATGATTATGTATTCATTGGATCCCTCGATGTATTTTATATCAGCAAGGAATATGCGAATCAACCGATGTTCGGCTTTTACAAAAATGTATTCTGTTGCTGCCTGCAACAGCTCAGCAGGTTTGTTGTTGGCATCATACCATGACTTCGCTTTGTTGGCTGATTTTAAAAACAATGCATAGCTAATTGGCTTCAGGAGATAATCCATGGCATCAACCTGAAATCCTTCAATAGCGTACTCGCTATAGGCAGTGGTAAAGATGACCGGAATTTTCCTTTCCAGCGACTTGACAAAATCCAATCCATTCAGATCGGGCATGTTAATGTCGACAAAAAGCAGATCGATATCTCCTTCCCTAATAAAATGCAGAGCTTCAAATGCGCTGGAACAGAGAGCGATGGTTTCAAGAAAGGGGGTTTTTGCAATGTATGCTCCGATTTGTTTTAAAGCCAGTGGTTCATCATCTATGGCTATACATCTGATTTTCATGTTGATATTGCTTTATGTGAGACGTTTTAATTACTCAATGGGAACACTTAAATAGACCTGATATTCGGTATCTGTTTCATTCACTTCATAAGTGAAATTGTTGCCGAAATGAAGTTCCAGGCTCTTCTTTACATTTGTTATTCCAATACCGGAATATCGCTTTTCCGAATTGGGAGTCTTGGGATGTTTGCTGTTCTTTATGATGCAGTTTATCATATTGTCTGATATCCCGATGCTGAATAAAACAAAAGAATCCTTTTGGTAACTAACTCCGTGTTTGAATGCGTTTTCCAGCAATGAGATAAATAGCATTGGTGGAATTTGCAGGTCAGGTATTCCATCAGGGACCTCCAGTGCAACTTTCACATGTTTTGAAAAGCGCAGCTGCATGAGTGAAATGTAACTTTCGATAAAGCTTATCTCCTTTTTTAAACTCGTATGTCCCTGTGAGGTTTCATAAAGTAGATAACGCATCATGGTGGATAGACGAATTACAGCGTCTTTGGCATCTTCCGCGTTCAGATCAATGAGCGAATGGATGTTGTTGAGGGTATTCATGAAGAAATGCGGACTTACCTGATGACGCAGAAAAGCCAGTTCTGTCCTGAGTTGTTCCTTTTCAAGATCTTTCCTGCGGTCTTCAGCAATCAACCATTGTCCGATTACTTTAAAGGTTGTGCTACTTCCTACTACCAGGAAAGAGATGATCAAATTGGCAATGATCACCAGCGACATTGAGTTGTAATCAGTAATACGTTCGGGTTTAAATCCGATTGGTGCAGGCATGCCAGAGCCCAATTCCATTGGAATACCTGATACAAGGTCCATTGGTGGCATCTTCAGTGGCTCAGGGAATAGAACCGAATTTAAAAACAGTCCGGCTACAGATACAATTAAGATCATCGAAATAGCCGATAAAATGTAGGTTTTATATTTTTTACTGATCAGGTATTTAGGGATCAGGAGTAAAATATTGATCAGAAAAACCATAAAGAATCCAAAAATGCGGAACCATTCTGAGAGTAATTTGTCCCAGTCAAGCGTAGCATATCCCCATTGGTTAAAAAATGGTATGGAAAATATTCCGATCCAGATAATTCCGAAAAGCAAAAGTTCTATTATCTCTATTTTAAAAGATTTGTTCATCTCATTATGAATCCATCCAAGTATTCAATCAAAGATAACGTTCAGCAGATAGGAATTGTCAATAATCAGTAAAAAGCTAAATAATATCAGTAAAAAGCCGTTTTTCGACCAGTATTCACTGAATTGAATGTTCGTTTTTCCGACTCATGGATCTCAGCTCTTTCAGACATTCCCTGCATAGGCAATCCTCATATTGACTTGCAAGGTAATCCAGTAATTTGTCTGTTATCTCTACCTCAAAGCATTGACAGTTAGATGTTCCGGTGCAAATGTGGTTTTTATTGCAACGCTCACATACTTTGGGTTCATATTTTGAAAGTATCGGGTATGCCATAAGGATTAGAAAAACACCTCTGTTCGTATATTTTCCGGTGGAACTCCCTGTAGCTCTAGATATCCCGAAACTTCACCCACCATCCCGGAATTTCCGCAGATGTAATAGAGCGAATCTTTCCTTATTTCCCCTACTTTTAGATATTGGGTCACGCGTCCAAAGAAATTAGCTCCATGATCCTTTGAGGTACAGGCCTTGTAGCACCCGGTCGGATAGTCTGCAGATTCGTAAGTTTCCCCGTTGTGCTTTATGCCGTGAATAACTTCACAGTTTAGTCCCGGATTCGATAGAACCATGCTGTGAAAGGGGGAGATCCCGGTACCCGTGGCCACAAAGGTATAATGGTTGCTTTGGTTCAACTCACGGTCTCTCAATATGAAAAATCCGAATGGACCTGAAATTTCCACTTTAGTGCCAATTTTAATGTATTTCAGCTCCTTTGAAAGCTTTCCATCTGTAACCTCCTTGATTAGCAAATCGATATATGGGGCATTCTCCTCACTGTAAATTGAATATTCGCGGGCCATGTTTTCACCGGGAATGTTCAGGACGAGATACTGGCCGGCCTTGAATTCAAAATTGTTTTTTTCGAGCCTGACAATATAGGTTGAATCAGTTAAATTTATAATATCCAGTATCTTACTGTGTGAAATCTTTTTCATTCGGGAAAAATAGGAATTTTTTTTGTGCCTTAATTTGGGTGATTGGGCTACTATAAATTGATTTTGTTGCATTTTTGAAATGTTAAGCATAAATATGTTTTTCAGCATGGTAGGATGAACGGACAAGGGGACTGCTTTCCACCATCCTGAATCCTTTTTTAAGTGCAGCCTCCCGGTATTTGATAAATATTTCCGGTTTTATAAATTCCACCATTTGCAGGTGATGCGAAGATGGTTGCAGATATTGTCCGATGGTAAGTACCCTACAGCCGGCGAGAAGAAGATCATCCATTGTTTCACATACCTCCCCTTCGGTTTCTCCCAAACCAACCATTAGGCCTGATTTTGGAACGATCCCGGATGCAGCTACGATTTCCAGAACCTTCAGGCTCCTGTCATACCTGGCTATGTCCCTGACTTTTGGGGTAAGCCTCCGCACAGTTTCCATATTATGGGATATAACTTCCGGTTTGGCAACAATAATCTTGTTGATTAATTCGGAATTTGCATAGAAATCTGGGATAAGGGTTTCCATCGTAATGCCTGGATTTAACGCTTTTATTGTTTTGATTGTCAATGCCCAAAAATCGGCACCTCCATCCGGCAGATCATCCCTTGTAACCGAGGTAATCACACAATGCCTGATCTTTAATGCCTTGATGGTTTCGGCGAGCCGAAATGGCTCGTCCATGTCGACAGGATCAGGGATCATGTTCTTAACGTCACAGAATCTGCAATTTCTTGTGCATTTCTCACCCATGATCATGAAACTTGCAGTCGATGAACCCCAGCATTCTGCCTTATTCGGGCAATTCCCGCTCACACAGATAGTGTTTAATTGCTGTTTGGCCGCAAGGTTCTTGAGGGTGATATACTCATTGCCCGAGGGTAACGGGGTTTTCATCCAGTTGGGAAGTCTGCGAATTGGAATGGTCATGAAGGACTAAAAAAGTGTAATAAAAATTGCAAGGGCCAGCAGTGCATCGGTTAGAAGAACCGTCACTATGTTGGCCCCCAATGCTGGAATCAGTTTGTCAATGTTGTTGTAGTACTTCAAAGTTGTTTTTGTGGCATTGATAATAACAGGCAATGGTAGCAGTCCAAGATAGAGCCAAAAGGAGGAAATACCTGCGAGCGGCAGTATCAGGATGATAAGAAAAGTTGCAGCAACTCCGGCCACATAAACAAAAGCTGCATTTTTATACCCTAGTTTGATTACCAAATGTTTTCTTCCACCCTGCCTGTCGGCTTCAGTATCAGGAAACTGGTTGAGTAACAGAAGCAAGGCAGTCAGTATGCCAGGAGGAATTGAAACCAGGATTACCTCTTGCGGAAGCAGTGTTGCCAATGGTTGACCGGGTGTGGCAGTAAGCGCGATGAATGTGCCCAGAACAACCAATGTTCCGAGAGTTAAGCCTGAAAACAGCTCTCCCAACATTAATTTTGTGAGCAAAGGGGTATAATATACGATGGAAAATGCACCTGTCAACATGATCACAAACAGGCTCCAATGTACTACAATTCCGAAGTAGATGCCGATTGATCCCGCGATCAATAGTGTTGCTATAGCGGCAATTAATACTGACAAAGGTTCGGTAAGTCCGGAGTTCATCATTCCACTTCCTCCACTAAAAGGGGTCCTTTTCGTGTTTTTATCGATCCCGGTCAGGTGATCCGAATATTCGTTGAAAAGGTTGACTGAAGCATGTGCCATGATGGTCCCGAAAATGATAAGCGACGCATCAACCCAACGGATGGAATGGCCTGCCGGAAGATATTTATAGGCCAGGGCAATGCCAATGAGTACAAGGAGAACGGCAAGTACTAAGAAATTGGCCCTGATCTGATTGAGCCAAACTACTAATTTATTTGGATTTTGCATGATGGTTAAATAATTAAAGTTTATAAAAATGGATTATTAATGATAATTCATTATGCTATACATTTAAACGATAGTAAAATCAAGATGATTCATTTTAAAGTAATTTTCAGCTTTTTGCCGGTTAGGGGAGATGGCGAGAAGATATCCGCCGCCTCCTGATCCACAAAGCTTTAAGAAGAAATCCCCGCTCTCTAATCCATCGAAAAAATATTTTCCCATGCCCTCAGGAATCATTCTTTTGAAATGGGAAAGCTGGAATTGGGAGTATCCGGCAAGATGTGTCTGGAATGAACCTATATCATTGGTACATAACGCGTCAATAGTCTGGTTAATTACAGGGATATATTCTGCCTCGATTCTTGCCCTAAATTCAGTTTCATTGTATTTCTCCATGAAATAGGCGACCAGATTCCCGGTATTTCCATTCGAATGAGTGTTGATGAGGAACAAGGAATAGTTATTAAAAAACGCCGACAGATCCGGTTTTGCAACTGTAGTGTTTCTGTTTTCAATAAGCAAAACCCGTTTAAGCAGTGAAGTAAGGGGATCTATGCCGGAGCTGACCCCGTGAAAACATGCTTCTATTGCTGCAAGGTAGGATTTGATTTTTTGATAATCATTTATTGAATTATCTAATGCATACCTGTCATACAATGCCGCCGTAAGTGCGCCGGAACTGCCCAATCCGGAACCTTGTGGTATAGAAGAATCGAAGAACATGCCCTGTTTGACCTCTTCCTGAAATTGTTCAAGCCTGATAAAACTTAATTTGTCGCTGTTTAATAAAAAGTAGCGTAGCAATCCTTGTAAGGATGCATTTGACATTTCTTCCCTGGAATCCTGGTTGCCTGTCCTGGATTCTTGCTGCCTGAGCCGACCAGAAAAGCGGGGATAGGGCATAGAAAGCGCTTTTGAATTCAACAGAATTCCATACTCTCCAAACAGTAAAATTTTTGCAGGGAAAGGCATCTCAGAATTCAATTTCAGGGGTTAGTAACTTCGGTCCAGACCCGATTTTATCGTCAATCCATTGTCCGTTTTCGCAGTAACAGACCAGCTTGTCCCTCACAAACTGATGCACCATCTCCCGCTGGTTTTCAAAATAGATCAGGTGGACATTTGGACCGGCATCGATGGTGAAAAAGATGTCGAGTCCGGTTGATTCCCTGAACTTCTTAATCTCTTCGATGATTTGAAGCGTATTTGGCTGGAGCAGGATAGTTCCGGACGAAGAGGTCATCAACAATGCATGCAATGAAAGGGCTTCATTTTCCGCTATTTTTGCAATCAGATGATAATTATCTTCAGAAATTGCTTTTGTTAATTCGTTTAAATTGCTGTTGGCCTGGTTTTTCCTTCCTTCCCGGTAGGGATGGGCTGCCATCATTGCGTGCCCTAAACTACTGGATACCTTTTTTTCCCTGGCGTTTACAATCAGGATAATATCTCCGGCATGCTTTAGTCTGCTGAGCTCGTGTAAGGGGAATGGCGTAGCATAAAGATCGGATGATCCTTCAATGGAGGCTATTGTGCCCCAGGTAACGATCCCTCCAAATATGGACCGAGATGCGCTTCCGGAACCCAGTCGGGCAATGACTGATGCCCTTTGGAAGAATTCCGCTTTAACCAGCTTTCTCCTGGTAACAATTTGTTCCATACTGACCAGACAGAGCGCCACAGCAGCCATTGAAGAGGCGGAGGAGGCAATGCCCGCGCTGTGAGGAAAATTATTCTCACTGTGAAAGACCAATTTGTAATCATAAAGGAATGGCATTTCTGACTGCAAAAGATTGAGAAGTTGGTCTATTTTTTTCCCGAACTTTTGATTTTGAACGCCATGAAAATAGTATTTCATGCCTATTTCACCATCCGCTTTCTCTTTTTTCCGGATTGATAAGTAGGTTGTTGTGGATGAGTTCTCCAGGGTTATACTCAAAGATCCGTTTTCAGGAAGCTGATTGGCCCTTTTGCCCCAATATTTTATCAGGGCTATATTGGAAGGAGCCCTCCAACCTATTTTAATACTCTTTTCATCCATTTGTACCATCTCCTAAATTGTAATTCTATCTATTTTCAGCTGCCGTCAAGTACCGATTGGTTAATTTAGTTTGCCAGGATAATTTCGTTGTATTTAAACATGGTGTGCAAGTTTTTATTGTAGAAATAGTTGCGAACATATTCCTCCGGGCGGTCGGATGCGACAAGAATAAAATCACCACCCCAGGCCCCCAGTGATTTCAACGACCCTTCAAAATCATCGAAATAGAGTGACTTAACAGGTTCCTTGCGGACGATCCATCCAATATATTCCTCATGGAGATCCAATAACCATTGAAAATTTTCCAGGCTTTGTGTATTTTCCATTGCAGATGTCAAATCAGAAATAGCCTGCAGATCATTTTGAGAAACCATCGATAGATCCATTCCATTGATGCTTTTTTGAGAGTTTTGTTTCCGGTTCAGGTAGACAAAATACAGTTGCTGACCAAATGAGGGTTGAAAATTAGCTCGTTTGTAAGAGGGTTGACCGTTGCTGATCTTATAAATAATTGGGGAGGTTGATCTGGCACATGCGATATCGTAGCCTGAACCATTGAATATCAACCTGTTCAATTCAAACGGATCGCATTCAGCCCAGTCCGCTACATTTGAGATCAGGGAGCTGCTTGATCCGAAGCCCCATTCGGGAAGGAAATCCATAGATGAAATTACATGGTACTCTTTCGTAGAATCGATGAAATTGGGTTGAAGGGATTTGGCTCGTGACAGGATGGTGCACAGGGTGGCAGAAATCCCGGGGGAATTGGTATCCAGTACCCGGAGGTCGGGTAGCAGTATTGTAGTTGAAAACCAGGGGAGGTTGTTGATTAATGATCTCCATTGGATAACAGACTTACCCTCTTTTGCTTCCACTGTCAGTGACTGGCCATATTTCAGGGGCAAAGCCAAGGCTAAGGCACCCTTCAATACGAGATATTCGCCTGAAATCATGAGTTTGGCATGGGATGCGAATCTTTTTTCCCCGATAGTATTCATTGTTCTCCTTTTAATTGACAGATGTAATCTTCTACTTCAGCATAGCTTACATGTGATCCATTAAACCGGTTGATCGCTCTTTCCCGATCAAGGCGATTGACTTGAAGTTGGTTGAGAATATTGGACAGGTGCATTTTCATGTGCCCTGCCTGTATTCCGGATGTTATCAGGGATGCAATGGCCGCAAAATTATTGGCAAGACCGGATGCAGCAGCAATCATCATCAGCTTTCCTGCATCAGGATAGTTCATGATGGCCATGGTTTGTTGCACGACCGGATGAATTTTAGAAATTCCTCCAACACTCCCAATTGCCAATGGAAGTTCAAGTTCATACCTGAACATTTCGTCTGTAACCCGGACCGTACTCAACCCTTTGTATCTTCCTTCCCTGGAAGCATAGGCATGCACAGAGGCAGCCGTCGCCCTTGAATCGTTTCCCGTTGCCATAAGCACTGCGTCTACACCATTCATAATCCCTTTGTTGTGGGTTACAGCCCTCGAAATATCCAGATTGGCGATGTCAACGGCTAGTTTGAATTTTGCAGCGAAGGCATAACCTTTCAACTCTTTGTTCCAGTCAGTAAGGTTCTTGACCGGGCATTCAACATAGCATCTGACAATGCAATCGGGCGTATAATTTGAGAGTATAGACATAATGATCCCGACTTGATGATTACCGAAATTCAGTTCTGGAATATTAGGTAGAACAGAAGCAATGGATTCCAGGCAGCTGTTGATAAAATTGGCCCCCATGGCGTCGGCAGTTTCGAACGAAACATCTATCTGGTAATAATCCGGAAGCTCAGCGGTTTTGTTCAAAAGTTGAATCTCTGTGATCCCACCTCCCCTTTGTCTCATTTTTCTGGTCAATTTGTTGGTGGACTGGAATATTCTTTGCCGGATTTCAGGAAATATATTTGAGATTATGTCAGAATCACCATTCCAGGTGAAATGTACCTGACCTTTTTTGGTCATTGAAGTAACCACTGCCTTGAAACCTCCCCTCGTGATCCAATATTTTGCTGCTTTGGCGGCGGAAGCAACCACCGAGCTCTCTTCTGTAACGAAAGGGACCATCAATGATTCACCGTTGATCAAAATATGTGGCACTATTCCCATTGGAACAGGAAAGTTTCCGATATAATTTTCAATCATATCGTTGAACAACACCTGTTGCGCTGAATCCGGAGCACAATAATCATCAAAACTTTCCCTCTCGTCTGTTGATAATGACCTATTTTCTACGATGTAGTTTATCCGCTGTAAGCGGTCGAGCTTTGAAAAACCTGCAAATTGAATCGTCATTTTAAAGGCTGTTATTTTCGTTTTATGGTTTCAGCGTAAGATAGCTCCCGGCCATTTTGTAGCCTTCTATCTGGTCTGCAATAAATTGCTGTAATTCTGAATAATGGCCCCTGCTGTATTTCAGGAAAAGGGAAGCCTGAGCGTAGATTGCGGGGAGGATTGATTTTTGTACCAGGTAATAACCATCAAGATAATTGCGGATTCCCCCGGATATTATTAACTGGTTACAGGTCAGCTGATAACCCTTAAGTACCATTTCATTTATTATCTCAACCATTTCATTTGCAGTAACTCCAACATTCACAAATGGCTGATATTTTTTAGTCTCTGCACTTAAAGTCCTCCTGTTTTCAACTTTCGAAAAATTTGTCCCACCGAAAGCCCCAAATTCAATGGCTGTAAGTGGAAGTTCCATTAACCGGTGAATGCTTTTTGGTCCGAATCCTTGCCCAACTTCTTTGACAATTACCTGAAAATCTGTTATGTTCAACAGCTTCTCAATCGTTTCGATGGGAGGGATTCGAATGTAATTGCCTTCCGGTTGAATCCACTCCTGAAGTGGATTTACATGAATGATCAGCCCATCCGCCTTTAACCTGTCTACCAGGCGTCGCAGGAGGTCCGTTTCTCTTTTTGCAAGAATATCTTCGAGTTGGGCGATTCCCAAATTGGCAAAAAGCGGGTATTTGTCCCCAATAATCGGACGCATATTAAAATCGTCGAAAAGGGAATCGTCTTCCAGCAACATCCTGCATGAACCAAGTCCCATACCCATCCCGAATTCGTTGCAGGCCATTGCCAGATTACGGTTGATCGTACCTGAGAGGGCATGTCCCCCTGTCATGCTTGATACCCAAATTGGAACTTTCATTGTTTTTCCTGCAAAGGGAATTTCGTCCAGGTCCCCTTTGGGGAATGCTGAAATCATTGGCTCATAATAAAAGCGGCTATCCAATTCGTTGGCTGTAGTTTGCGATTGAATGGCCAGGTTGATATGATCCGATTTGCGGTCCATTTGATTCCTGTCAACGATTAGTTTGGCTTTTTCTGCCTGAAACAGTGCTTTCATGATGAAGCGTCAATTTGTACTATGTAATGTGACGTGAAATGACCATTTTGAGAATTTCAGAGGTTCCTTCACCAATTTGAAGCAAACGCTGATCGCGGTAAAATCGTTCAATATGGTTTTCGCGCAAGAATCCGTATGCTCCATGGATTTGGAGTGATTCGTCAGCAACCTCTTTTGCAATCTCGGAACAATAGAGTTTTGAAATTGCCGCCTGCTTGCCAAATGGTAATCCGGAATCTTTCATGCGACAGGCATGATAGAGCGTATTCCTTGCCAGTTCAATTTTTGTAGCCATCTCAGCCAGTTTGAAAGAGATAGCTTGAAATTCGGCCAGCGTTTTTCCGAATTGTTTGCGCTTCCGGGCATAATCAACGGCCATTTCAAAGGCACCCTGGGCGAGCCCAAGACCTATGGCCGCAATAGACAATCTGCCGGCATCGAGGGTCGAAAGCATAATCTTCAAGCCTTCACCCCGCTTCCCGAGCAGATTGCCAACAGGAACCACGCAATTGTCGAAATGTAGTTTTCCGTTGTCCACCGCCCGCCACATCAATTTACCTTTAATTGGCTCGGTTGAATAACCAGGGGTGGTTCGTTCAACCAGGATGACGGACAGTTCCTTCTCTCCGTTTCTCAAATCAGTGATGGCTTGGAGTGTTATTCCGGAGGCTATTGCAGAGGAACTGTTGGTGATAAAAACTTTGGAACCATTGATAATCCATTGGTTATCAACTAGTTTAGCTTCAGTCTCTACACCTTTTGCATCAGACCCGGCATTGGTTTCAGTCAATCCAAATGCCCATATTTTCTTGCCAGTACACAATTCTGGTAAGTATTTCAAACGTTGCTCCTCAGTTCCAAAATAATAGATCGGGGCAATTCCCAGTGAGTTGTGCGCTGCCACCGTTGCTGCTGGCGAGCTGTCGATCCGGGCCATCTCCTCAATGGCAATTATGTAGGAGAGATAGTCGAGCCCTTTGCCTCCATATTCTTCCGGTAGGGTAATTCCAAACAACCCGGCATCTCCCATCTTTTGCGCAAGATCTATCGGAAACTCCTCTTTTTTGTCCTGTTCGATGGCAATCGGTCTAATAACGAGCTCTGAAAAAGCCCTGATCTTTTTTCTGTATTCTACTTTACTGTTGTCTAATAATTCATTCATCTTAATCCTCTAAAAATATAAGTGGCATATGGTCTGCAACCTGGGTTCCCACACTGACGGCAATTTTCCTGATTCTGGCATCTTTGTGCGAGAGAATTTTATTCTCTGATTTCATTGCCTCAATAATTAGCAATGGTTCATTTTTTTTAATCAGCTGGTTTTCTTTTACAAATATTTCCAGTATTTTCCCATGCATCGGAGAGGTTATTTCTGCGGTTTCTTCCGCTGTTTCAATGGATGGCAGGACACTGGTTTCCGGCTGATGTTTTAACAATCCGGGGAAAACTATGTGGTATTGGGTATTCTTATGGACGACATGTAATTTCCACTGTTGATCGAATTGGTAAAAAAAAATCTTTTTAAGCCCATGAATTGAAATTTCAATACTGTTTTCTGAGCAAAAGACGGCATTGAATACTGTTTTTGTCCCGTTCCAAACATGGTATGTATTTGATTTATCGTTGACATTAATTTGTATACGATATAAATAATTATCAATGGCAAGAGGAACAAAGGATGGTGTCGATCGCCAGTATCCCAGGGAATTCCAGGGATCACTTTCCGAGAGACCGCCATTTTCCAGATAACCCTTTGCAACAGCAAGTGCAATCAAATAGGTTATACCGGTTGAGGTGAATTGTTCTTTGATGTAATGGACCAGGGTCTCGTGGTTATTTTTGCAAAATTCAACCGAGATATTGTTTTGCTGATATTGTTCATGGACGAGAATATTTTCAATGAATTTTGTATTGGTCTCAGGGCCAATAACATTCAGCGTGCTCAAACTATTTCGAAGCAGATTGATTGCCTGTTCACGGTCATCACATCGTGCGATTAATTTGAGCAAGAGTGGATCAAACTGATTTTTGGCCAAATGTTCGATGTTTATATCTGCCTCAATTCTTAGTGAAGGATGTTCCGGGAAATTGATGGAGCGCAATTGTCTGGTGGACGGGGCAAACCCTTTTGCGGGATCTTCCGTGTATAACCTAACCTCAATGGCATGCCCTTTGATGCTTACCTCTTCCTGCATGAAGGAGAGCGGGAGCCCGGATGCGATTTTCAATTGCTCAGCCACAATATCAATTCCTGTAATCTCTTCAGTGACGGCATGTTCAACCTGAATTCGTGGATTCATTTCCATGAAAAAGAAGTTGCCCGACTCATCTATTAGAAATTCGACAGTTCCAGCACCCACGTACTTTACTGAATTACCAATTTTTACGGCTGCATCGAGTAAATTTGCACGCAGCTGAGGGGATAAAAAAATTGCAGGGGCCTCTTCGATAATTTTTTGATGGTTTCGCTGTATAGAACACTCACGTTCATACAAATGAATGAGTTTGCCATACTGATCCCCTAAAAGCTGTACCTCAACATGCCGGGCATTCCTGATCTGTTTCTCCGTAAAAATTGCTCCGTTCCCAAAGTATTTCAAGGCGGCACGAGACGATTGTTCCACATGTGCAGCGAGTTCTTCCATATTGTGGACAAGTTGTATCCCTTTGCCACCTCCGCCATGGGAAGCTTTAATCAATACTGGAAATTCAATTGGTTCAGAGGAAAGTACTCCGGGAAATTCAATTTTATGACTGGTAACAACAGGTATCCCAAGATTGGCGGCTAGTTGTTTGGCCTCCGGTTTGTTTCCCGTTAATTCAAGTATTTCAGAACCTGGGCCTACAAAAATGATTTGATTTTCTTCACAGGCCCTGGCCAGATCGGAACTTTCAGAGAGAAATCCATAACCGGGATGGATGGCATGCGAACCGGTAGAACGTGCAATACCCATAATTCGGTCAATATTCAGAAAAGTTGAACTTAACTCATCCTTCCCAAGGGCAACTTTTTCATCAGCCAACATCACATAGCCAGAGGATTCATCGCCTTCAGAATAGATAGCAACAGTCCTGATCCCCAGCTTCTTTGCCGATTTTATAATACGCAAGGCTATTTCACCTCTGTTTGCCACCAACAATTTGTCGAGCAAGGCCATCGTGTTAAGATTGATTAAATTTTTCGTTCCCTGATCCGGCTTCATCCATTAATTCACCAATTGGGTTTTCTTTTCCCTAAAAATGCTGAGAATCCCTCCCGGGCTTCAGGAGAGATTCTTGTCTGCGCCAAAATTTGAGGGATTTGCTCCATTGTTTTAGCCATTGATTGTAGGGTTAACCTGTTTATAAGCTGTTTTGAAGCTTCAATAGCACCTCTTCCGTTTTCCTCTACCTGAACCAAAAAATTATTTAAATAATGGTCCAAAGTTGCGATAGAAGAAAACGAATGATCCAGCAAGCCATATTTAACTGCTTCATCGCCATCAAAGTTTCTTGCGGAGAAAATAAGTTCCTTCAGGTCAGAAATCCGCATTCTCTGCAAGAGGTAGGGTGTGATCGTGGCTGCAACCATTCCTATCTTGGTTTCACTTAACGAAAATCTTGCATTGGACAAGCCAACTGCAAGGTCACAAACAGCAACCAACCCGTTTCCACCACCAAAAACATTGCCATGGACCACTCCCAGCACTACTTTACTGCTAAGGAAGATCATTCTGAACATCACTGATAGCTCTTCACACTCTTTCAGGTTTTCCTCGTCGCTTAGCATAAAGGCATTTTTCATCCATTGGAGATCCGCGCCCGAACAGAATGATTTTCCTTGCCCTCTGATAATTACCACTCTTATATCCGGTATCTTTTCTACCAGGGAAAAAAGCTGGGATATTTCCCGGATCATGAGCGGGTCAAGCGCATTGTGGACTTGAGGCCGCGTAAGCCACAAAGTCAAATTTGCCCCGTTAAGTTCAGTCCTGATCGTTTGATAATTGTCCATGGGTTTTTTATAACAATAGCCTTTGAATCGTGCCTGAATTATTATTGATACAATTCAGAACTGTCAATATAAATCAGGTACTGGTCAATAAGCCGCCCTTGCATTTTCCAGGTACAGGAGAACGGAACTTCCAGTGTTGAGCCGTTGTGGCGGGTATATTTTACAATGCCATTTACAAATATGGCATCCCCGCTCTTCCAGGACTCCAGATTGGAGTGTTCGATACCCTCCAGACTTTGGAAGAAGCCAGCCACATATTCTTCAATTGCTTTTGTACCGGTTACAGCAGGATTATTGGCAAAGCGAAAGGATCCTGTGGGCGTAATAAAACGAGCAAAAGCCGAAGCGTCACTACGATCGATGGATTGATATACATCGGTAATAAATGATTTTAATTCCATTTTTAATAAATATTAAGTTTCACATTCTAAAAACCCCATTTCGCGGTGGAGTTGTTTTTTTGTTTGAAGCGATTGAAATAGCCATACCTACCACAGCCCTGGTATCGATGGGATCAATTATTCCATCATCCCAAAGGCGGGAAGTACTGAAGTACGCGCTGCTTTCCTTGTCAATTTGTTTTACAAGATCATCGTTGTTGTTCCTCTTGATTGAGTTGATTACATCCTGGGCCTGTTGTCCGCCCATCACTCCGATCCTGGCATTGGGCCACATGAAAAGGAAATCAGGATTGTAAGCCCTTCCAGCCATAGCATAATTCCCGGCGCCGAAAGAGCCGCCGATAATGACAGTGATTTTGGGAACTACTGTTGTAGCAACGGCATGTATCAACTTGGCTCCATTGCGGGCAATCCCTTCATGCTCATATCTCTTCCCAACAATAAAGCCGGTGATGTTTTGAAGAAAGAGGAGTGGTATTTTTCTGAAATTGCAGATTTCGATAAAATGAGCTCCTTTGAGCGACGCCTCAGAAGTCAGAAACCCATTGTTGGCAATGATACCTACTGGAAATCCAAAGATCCTTGAATAACCAGTGACCAATGTTGTCCCATAATTTTTTTTGAACTCCTCAAACTTGCTCCCGTCTGTTATTCTTGCAATAATTTCATAGATATCAACGGGTTTTCTTAGATCAACCGGTGCAAAACCGTAAATATCATGGAGACTATAGACAGGCTCTTCGATGGCATGCAGTTCGTAGGGCTGAGATTCGTTGGCGGGAATAAATTCAAGAATATTCCTGCAAATCCTGATCGCATCAATCTCATTATCGGCCAAATGATCGGCAACCCCTGATATTGAGGCGTGAACCAAGGCCCCGCCAAGCTCCTCCGCTGTAACCACCTCACCAGTCGCAGCTTTTACCAGAGGAGGACCTCCAATAAATATGGTCCCCTGGTTCCTGACAATGATGGTTTCGTCACTCATCGCAGGTACATAAGCCCCTCCTGCCGTGCAAGAGCCCATTACGATCGATAGTTGCGGTATTCCCTCTGCTGACATTTGAGCCTGATTGTAAAATATACGGCCAAATCCATCTTGATCCGGAAATATGTTGGCTTGTTCAGGTAAGAATATTCCACCAGAGTCAACAAGATAGATACATGGCAAACGGTTACCCAGGGCAATTTCCTGAGCCCTAAGGTGCTTTTTTACCGTCTCCCTGACATAGGTGCCTCCCTTAACTGTGGCATCATTGGCAATGATCATGCACAATTTTCCATGAACTTTTCCAATACCGGTAACGATACCCGCAGAAGGAAACTGATCATCGTACTGGTCAAAGGCAGCCATGACAGATAGTTCCAGAAATGGGGTATGCTCGTCGACCAACAAATCGATTCTGATGCGTGCATCCAGCTTTCCCCGCTCCCGGTGCCTGATCACCGCCAGGTCATTGTCACGACAGAGAATATTGTTCATCCTGCCATGAAAAATATTCATGACCTCCATAAACGCTTCAACCTTTTCCTTAAACTGCTCTTCTGTGGTTTTTATATTTGTTGTGAGTCGCTTCAATGTTTTATTATTTATCAACCTTCAATTCCCTACAGTATAGTCATCAAACCTTTCTATTTTCCACAATTGATAAATTTTGGAACAATCATAAAATAAGGTACATACGATCTATATGCAGTTTAGAATTTTATTTAGACTTAATAACGATAAAAGTATAACTAAGTTTTGTAATCATAACAATTTTATGATATTTTTTATTTAAAAGATGGTATATGCAATTCAACCTGAGAATGAATAATTTTAACGACTGGTTGTTAGCTAGATAAAGATCCAAACGTGTGCAATAAAAGACGATTCATTTTTAGCTTCAATTGCCCGCTAAAAAAATTGCATCAATCATTTGGATATTTTTATCTGTTTGAATGTCAGTTGCACAACATCTTGTTCGTTATGTCAATCCGTTTATTGGTACTGACGAAGACGGCCATACCTTTCCTGGGGCTGTGGTCCCTTTTGGAATGGTGCAACTAAGTCCCGACAATGGTGAACACGGCTACAACTGGTGCAGTGGGTATCACTATTCGAGCAGTAAAATTCAGGGTTTCAGTCACACCCATTATAGTGGTACAGGAGCAGAAAGTCTTTGTGATATATCGGTTTTCCCACTTGTCAACGCAAACCCTACCAGGGAGTCTGTCAACGGTGAGTTTTCCCACCTGCAAGAGAAGGCCTCGCCCGGATATTATTCAGTTGTTCTGAGGAGTGCTGATATCAAAGCCGAACTAACTGTTACAACCCATTGCGGACTGCACCGTTATACTTTACCAGACTGTAAAAATGCCTTGATTAGGATTGATCTGGGATTTGGAAATGGTATGGAGGCGAGGGTAGGGCACAATGGGGATGAGCCATTGGAGTGCTATTTTAGGAAAATTGATGACCACACTGTGGTTGGATTTCGGCGCTCCATCGGGTTTGTTGGAGAGCGTACAGTTTATTTTGCTGCCAAAACAAGCCTGCCCTTCGGTGAAGTTTTAATCTTTACTGATGGAACCCAGGTTCGTTCGAAGGTAGAAGCGAATTCAGTGCGACTTAAAAGTTATCTCTCTTTTCCAGGCACAAAAGCAGGAACAAAACTCTTGGTGAAAGTGGCCATCAGCTCTGTATCCGAGGAGGGTGCCATGGCAGGATTGCAGGAGATTCCTGACTGGGATTTTGACAAGGTAAAAAGCGATGCCGGGTTACCATGCTGTTCCGGTGATTGCCGATGCAATTTTGAAGGGGATGGGTGGATTTGATTACCGGAAGGCTTTTGAAGCCATGAAAACAACAGCCAACCAGGATATACGCGAATCGGATCATTACCGCCTGTATGGTTATGTGCCCGACGACAAGGATCCCAGGCAACGCGGTGTCACGAAAACGGTCGAATATGCTTATGACGATTGGTGTATTGCCCAGGTTGCCAAAAAATTAAGCTTTAAGGGTGATTACCTGGAGTTCATGAAGAGAAGTGGATACTGGAAGAATCTATTTGATCCGGCAACCGGTTTTGTCCGGCCAAAAGATAGTGACGGGAATTGGATGCTCCCATTTAATCCTGCCGAATCGATCGGATTCCAGGAGGGGAATGCATGGATCTACACATGGTATGTGTTAAGCTCCATTGGATTTTACCCTGTTAATCCGGCCAGTGGTGAATATGTACTGGGATCTCCTTTGGCAGCCCAATCAACACTCAATTTCGATGACGGAAAGCATTTTACCATTCATGCCAACGGTTTAAGCAGGCAAAAAATCTACATTCAAAAGGCGACCCTAAACGGGAAGCCCTATACCAAATCATTTCTGCGCCATTCTGACATCCTGAAGGGTGGGGAATTGGTTTTGTACATGGCCGATCAACCGTCGGCTACATGGGGAGTAAAAATGGAAGACAGACCAGGAAAAGAGGGGGAGACTTGGACGACGGAGGAACGGGGAGACGGAGAAACGGGGAAAGGGAGATTTTGATTTGTGGAAAAAATTCCCTTCAAACATTTTAAACCCTTCAAACATTTCAAACAATAAAAAACATTTCAAACATGAATATGGCGAAGATAATTCTGATAATTTACTTCGTATTGGTTGGGACGGCTGTTCATGCCCAGCTAATCCCTTTTTATTCGGCCACCGACGACAAATATGGATACAAAGATGGCGGAGGTAAGATCGTGGTGGAACCCCGGTATGATCTTGCATATCCCTTTACCGAAGGTTTGGCGGCGGTTCGCCTGGCTGGAAAATATGGGTACCTGAATGAAAATGGGAAAGAGGTAGTATCGCCAAAATATGATTTTACCTGGCATTTTATCGGAGGTTTTGCTGTCGTGAAGTTGGCCGATAGGTTTGGCTTCATTGATAAAGCGGGTAAGGAGGTCACGCCACTTATTTACGAAGAGGCCAACAACTACCATGGCAACTGCTGTTACAAAGGCATATCCCTCTATGATAGGTTTTCTTGGTTGATAAACCCCAAACTTATTGCGCAAAGTATCGTATTAAGATATGCCGGAAGGCTGGATTCCACGAACTTTGGAACTGCCTGTCCAGCGGTTTTTATAATAGTGATGTAGTCATAAAACCACAATCCAATGAAATCTATTTTAGTAATTTTTTCGTTGGCTTTGTTTGCTGTTTCTGTTGCCGGACAGGAGGTTAACAAGCTTTACGATCCGATCCTGGCCAAGACTTTGGGTGCCGATGATTACGGAATGAAAAGTTATATTTTTGTCCTGCTCAAGAGTGGAAGTAATAATTTGGGGAAAGGTTCGGTTCGCGACAGTCTCATCGCAGGGCATCTCAAAAACATTGGACGCTTGGCTGACAGTGGAAAACTAGTGATAGCGGGACCAATGCTGGAAGTAAATCCGATGTCGTATCGTGGAATTTTTGTCCTTAATGTGACTACATTGGAAGAGGCGAAGACCTTACTGCAAACAGATCCGGCGATAAAAGAAAAGATTTTTGAAGCAGAATTGTATAAATGGTATGGACCTGCGGCTTTGCCTGTTTACTTAATAACGCAGGATAAAATCCACACGCATAAATATCGGTAATGAATACCGTTTCAATACCGCCGCCATTTCGGTTTAATCCATGGAAACATCATCTTCATTGGGTGGAAGTGTGTTTGAATTACGTCTTAAACAATCCCTGGGATTTAAAATTGAGGGATGGGATGATCGAAAATGTTGTTTCCATCAATAGCAATTATGTAGATATTTATACCGGGCACTTAACTGCAGAGCAGATTATTAAGGGGATATGTGATGAGTTGAAGGACTTGAAAATCAGGGACAAAAGTGAGTTTTCATCATGGATATGCGGGTGTGGATTCATACCTAATCAACTCTACCGTAAAGTTTGGTTAGTTTTAGCAACTGTTTGCCATGAATCGCCTTCAGTTGCTTCTGTTGCATCCGCCAGATCCAGTTACCCCTGGTTGTGCCTGGCTTGTTCATTCTGGCTGAAGCAGAAAGATTCAGGATATCCTGCATTGGAATGATCGCCAGTTTGGCTACCGACTCCTCCGCTTTCCTGATCAGTTGCCAATTATCCAAAAGTGTTGTGCCGAGGTAATCTTGAACCCTTGATAATTCATCCTGATTTAAGGTTCTCATCCAGCCATTTGCCGTATTGTTGTCATGTGTTCCTGTGTAAACCACGAAATCATCTGTGTAGTTGTGTGGCAAGTGGGTATTGTCTGCTTCTTCAGAAAAGGCAAACTGAAGAACTTTCATACCGGGGAGGCTAAATTTCCTTCTTAGCATATCAACTTCAGGTGTAATCAGGCCCAAATCTTCAGCAACGATGGGCAGGGAACCGATCTGGTTTTGCAGGAGTTGAAGCATCTCCTCGCCTTTGGCTTTCATCCAGCTTCCGTTGACAGCAGTTTTTTCACCTGCCGGGATGGCCCAAAATGACTCAAGACCCCTGAAGTGATCGATCCTGACCATGTCAAACATACGCAGGTTAAAGTGCATGCGCGCCATCCACCATTCAAATCCCTGCTCTTTCATCCGGTTCCAGTCGAAAAGTGGATTGCCCCAAAGTTGACCGGTTTGGCTGAAATAATCGGGTGGCACCCCACCAACCAAAGTTGGCCCTCTTTTTTCGTCTAACAGGAAGAGGGATTGGTTACTCCAGACATCCGAACTATTGAAAGCGACATAAAGAGGTAGGTCGCCAAAGATGGAGATTCCTTTCCGGTTCGCATAATTCTTGAGGGAGAACCATTGTTCAAAGAAGAGAAATTGCATGAATCGGCTGTATTCTACCTGATCTTTGAACCGGGAATAATAAGATGCGAGGGCGCTTTCCTCCCTCAGTTGCAGCGCCTCTTCCCAATCAGTCCAATCTTTACCGGGGAGAGAGGCGCGGCAGGCATCAAAAAGTGACCAGGATTCGAGCCACCACCAATGTTGGTCCCAAAACTGGTGGAAATCGGATCTGTTGAAACCTCCGGTTTGCTTGAATGTGACAAAGGCCGATTTCAACAATTCTTGCCTGTAAGGGAGTACAATTTTAAAATTGACTTTCCCGGACGGGAAAACAGGCTGATCAACAAGGGCAGACTGGGTTAAATAACCGTCCCTTACCAGAAAATCGAGGTCAATTAGATCCGGGTTTCCTGCAAATGCAGAATAGGCCTGATAGGGGGAATGACTCCAATCTGTTGGTCCGAGTGGTAGCATCTGCCAAACTTTTTGACCAAATTCTTTTAGCCAGTCGACAAATTTGCAGGCCTCTTCACCCAACGTTCCTATTCCGTATTTTCCTGGTAAGGATGAAGGATGAAGCAGTACCCCTGAGGCTCTTTTGTTGAATATCATTGAATAAAAAATTGTAGTAGGCGAAATAAATGGAAATAAATGGAAATAAATAGAGATGGGTTGATATAAATAGAAATAAGGGATATATGATGTAATAAATAGGTATGATTTGCTATGATGGAACCCCTAATTTCAATTTATTTCTACTTATTTCAATTTATTTCAATTAGGTGTCACCGGAAGTAACAAAATTTTGAGTGATTCGTATTAGAATTTGAATGTTTATAATCATTCTAAATTATTATATCATGAAAAATTTATTATTTATTTTATTCTTGTTAATTATGGAAAACACAGCATTTGCCCAGTTTAGCCAGGAGCCTTTACCATATGCATTTGATGCGCTTGAACCTTCCATCGACAAGGCCACGATGGAGATCCATTATGGCAGGCACCACAAGGCCTATGTCGATAATTTGAACAAAGCCGTAGCCGGAACTGCACAGGAGAAGATGTCGATACAGGATCTTCAGAAATCGGTTACAGCCCAGACTCCTGCCGCTATCCGGAACAACGGGGGAGGAGTCTGGAACCACACATTCTTCTTCAACGGGATGGCGCCAAATGCAGGAGGCGAACCCAAAGGTGCGCTTGGGGAAGCCATCAAAGCAACCTGGGGAAGTTTTGACCATTTTAAAGATGAGTTTAAGAAAGCATCCCTTGGACGGTTCGGATCCGGTTGGGTTTGGCTGAGTGTTTTGGATGGCAAACTGGTGATTCAATCCACACCAAATCAAGACAATCCGTTGATGCCGGTTGCTGATATCAAAGGGATCCCGATCTTGAGCCTGGATGTATGGGAACACGCTTATTATCTTAAATATCAGAACAAACGTGCCGATTATACGGATGCTTACTGGAATGTTGTAAACTGGGACCGGGCCAATAATTTATATGTTAAAATACTGAAATAGAATTCAGATACAAAGGAACGGCCTGATTGGGTCGTTCTTTTTTTTCGTATATTGGAACCTAAAGCGGAATGATTAACGCAAAAATTTTTGGGCAAAAGGAGTTAATTCTATTTGCCCCCTTAAAAATATCACCAAATGAGATACGCACCCTTTATCGCAGTCATACTGTTATGTACCGAGCTGGTTACAGCACAAAAAAACAGTCATCAAACCCTTATCAACACAAGTGCGGATAAGATTGAACAAAAAGTAATTAACTGGCGGCACGATTTTCATCAAAATCCCGAGTTGGGAAATAGGGAAACCAGAACATCTGCAATCATATCGGATCATCTCAGATCATTGGGCATTGAAGTAAAAACAGGAGTGGCAGTCACTGGTGTGGTTGGTGTTTTAAAGGGAGAAAAGGCTGGTCCGGTGGTTGCATTAAGAGCGGATATGGATGCGTTGCCGGTTACAGAGAAAACCGATGTTCCATTTGCATCAAAAGTAAAAGCTACATACAACGGACAGGAATCTGGTGTGATGCATGCATGCGGTCACGATGCGCATGTTGCTATTTTGATGGGGGTAGCAGAGATATTGGCAGGTATGAAAAAAGAGTTGAAAGGGACCGTTGTATTTATTTTTCAACCTGCTGAAGAAGGTCTCCCCAAGGGGGAAAAAGGCGGAGCTGAACTAATGGTCAAGGAAGGGGTACTGGATCATCCAAAGGTAGATGTTATTTTCGGTTTGCACATGAATGCACAAAGTGAGGTAGGCAAATTGTCTTATCATCCTGGCGGTGCGATGGCTGGAGCCAGCGATTTGAAAATCACCGTGAAGGGAAAGCCATCACATGGTGCAAGTCCCTGGTATTCTGTTGATCCAATAGTGGTGGCAGCACAAATTGTCAACAATCTTCAGACGATTGTAAGCCGCAATATAAACCTTACAGAAAATCCTGCCGTGGTTACCATTGGTTCAATCCATGGGGGCAATCGCGTTAATATTATATCTGAACAGGTTGAAATGCTAGGTACGGTAAGATCATTTACTGATGAAGATGAAACGTTGATTTTTAGCCGTGTAAAGCAGATAGTGGAGAAAACAGCCGAAGCTGCCGGCGCCACTGCGTTGGTAGAGATACCTTACTCATCTCATTACCCTGCTACATTTAATAAAGTTGCACTTACCTCTGCGATGCTTCCTTCATTGCAGAAGGCGGCAGGAGCAGGGAATGTAGAACTTGTGCCAGCTAAAACCTGGGCTGAGGATTTTTCATTCTTTGCCCAAAAAGTACCCGGTCTTTATTTTTTCATCGGAGGATTGCCAAAAGGCAAAGATCCAAATACATCCGCTCCCCATCACGCATCAAATTTTTTTATTGATGATAGCGCTTTTAAAACAGGGGTTAAGGCTTTTTGCAATTTGGTATTTGATTATATGGAATTGAATGGCAAATGATTTGAAAGTTGCGAGTTGAAAGTACATTTGGCATTGACAAATCAGCGATCGTCACATCAAGAAAAAGGCCGTCCACATCAAAGTGAACGGCCTCTTTTTAGTATTGAACAATTTGTTCTATTGCAGCTTAAAGCTAATTGGAACCGTGTAGGAAACCCTTACCGGAACACCACGTTGTTTACCTGGTTTCCATTTTGGCAGGGTTGAAACAACCCTCAGGGCCTCTGCATCCAAAGAGGCATCTACGCCCCTTGCGATTTTAGCATTGGAAACTGAGCCGTCTTTGTTCACTACGAATGTAACAAATACTTTACCCTGTATTCCGTTTTCCTGAGCAACGGTCGGATAGACAATAGCTTTGCCAATGAAGGTACGAAGTGCCAACTCCCCACCCGGGAACTCCGGCATCTCTTCAACAACAACGAATACCTGTTGTTCCTCTTTCTCCTGTACCTCTTCCTGTTTTTGTTCGACCACTTCAACAACTTCTTTGTTGACGGTTGAGGTTACCTGTTCATCGGAGATCAACAATTTGCTTTGATCTTCAACTTTTACAGAGTCAACTACGACAGGGGCAACATACTTAACTACTGCCTGTTGTTCTGCCGGTGGCGGTGGTGGTGGCGGTGGTGGTGGCGGTGGTACATCCTGTTGAAGGTTGTTGGCCATTTCCGCGATTACCTCCCTGGCATCCCTCGCTTTTTGTTTGGCTTGATTGCTGGCCCTGATATAGGGAACAATAACGATTAGACCAAGGATAATAATACCGATCAGTGTAGAGATTAGAACAACACGGTTGTACTTTTTCCGAATCTGATACGCTCCATATTCCTGGTTTCTATTTTCGAAGACTACGTCATCGAAAGTAGGAATGAACTGTTTATCTATTACCATACGTGTCGGTCTTTATTTTTTTGCTGTTGAGGGTGCGGTAGCGGTTAACGGTATTCCGAGAGCGCGTTCCACCATATTTTGCTCAATCCAGTCAATGTCGGTAACAATGTATATGGCAATTCCAACGATTGACATCTCATCAATAATATCGACAAAATTCTTGTATTTTGCTGTCTTGTAGAATTTGATCAGGACAATCGGGCCTGTATCATCATTCTTTTTGAGCTGCCGAATGGCCGATTGCAAAGAATCCTGTCTGATATTTATTTTCCCTGCCACGACATCACTCTTGAACGCTTCAATTTTTTTGAAGAGCGCCCGGTTTCTATCGAGTAAAACCTGACGAATACCTGTAGCGCTGAAATTGGTCTCCTGTAAGGGAACCAGCGCCGCAGGATCAGCTTTGCCAGGGTACCAGAATACCCTGTCGTTCGGACCCATGATGATGTTAAGCGTACGACTTTCAGCGATTTTAGGAGGTTCAACTTTCTCGTTTTTCTTGATTTTCTCAGGCAAAGCGATTTCCATGACCTTTGGCTTGGCAAAAGCAGTCGTAAGCATGAAGAACGTGATCAGCAGACACATAAGGTCTACCATCGGCGTCATATCTATGGCGGTTGAATGCTTTTTAGGTCTCTTCTTTCCACCCTTGTGTTTCTCTTCTTGTATAATTTCTGCCATTGTACTACTTTTTAGCTTCTTCTACTACTTCAACTTTTTGAAGGCTGGTAATCAGGCTAAACCTGTTTACGTTTTTATCCTGAAGAATATCGAGGACTTTTTTTACGAGTGGATAATCCACATCGTTGTCGCCTTTGATCAGGGTCTGAACCGAAGGGTTAACCTGACGGGAGAAAAGTATCCACAAGGCCATCTGGTTATCAGTTGAATCAATGGGGATTCCTTTTTCGAACTTGGCTTTTTCATTTTCTTTGGCAGCAAGGTAGGCTTTAAACTCCTTTATGTTAACTCCAAAGGGAACGGTGTTCTTTTCGAAATAGCGCAGTTCTTGCGGGGTGAATACGATGTTGTATCTCTTGCCCATCTCTTCTAGGATTTTGGGCCTGAAATGCAAAATGGTATCCGGTCCGTTGTCTACATTGAAAAACACCCTGTTGTCCTTGGCTATTGTTATAGTCATAATGTTTTTGTCAGGAGTGGGTTTCTCGGATATAGAAAACGGGGTATCGACAGGAGCCGGTTCGGATGGCTTCATGGTTGCTGTCAACATAAAGAATGTAAGCAGCAACGAGAAAAGGTCCACCATCGGCGTCATGTCAACATGAGGCGTTTTATGTGGTATTTTAATCTTTGGCATGCGATAATTTTAAATTTTTTATAAACCAAAAGAATTAAACCCAGACGATTATTTTCTGATACGGGCAGCGAATGTCTGAGTTAGGCTGAAGCCTGCCTCATCAATCCTGAAGGTGAAACCGTCAATTTTTGATGAGAAATAGTTGTAGAAAATGATGGCCAATGTTGAGCCAGTGATACCGAATGCTGTATTGATCAAAGCCTCAGAAATACCGGTTGCCAACTGAAGTGCATCAGGGGATCCACCAGCTTGGGAAAGTGCAGCGAAAGCACGGATCATACCGAGTACCGTTCCGATCAAACCGATTAACACGGAGATAGAAGCCAGGGTTGAAAGAATAACCATGTTTTTGGAGAGCATAGGCAATTCCAATGCAGAAGCCTCTTCCAAAGCCTGTTTCATGGAGGTGATTTTTTGGTCTTTTTCCAATGTCATGTCTTTTTCCAGGTCCCTGTAACGCATCAAACCTGCTTTTACAACGTTGGCCAACGAACCTTTTTGGTTGTCGCATGCTACGATAGCCTCTTCAACTTTATCTTTGGAAGTTAAATTCTGTATGTCAGCAACAAAGGCATCCAAACTGCTTTTCCCCTTCACTTTTGCCAATGTAATGGCTCTCTCGATGATGAAAATAAAAAGGGTTAGGATACATGTCATCAGGATAGGAACAATCGGTCCCCCTTTGTAAAGCATACCCATGTAATTACCTGGAAGCGGAGTCCCTTTGGGATTATTTCCTTCGAAGTTTACAGGATCGCCCATAAAACTTGAATATAGGTAATACGCTACCAAAAATGCAATAAGAATTGCACCTGTTGCAAAAAATGACTCGAACATTTTTTTGAATGAACCTGAATTTTTACTCATCTTTTTAATTGTTTTCGTGGTTAAATAAAACTTTAGTGAATCTCTATTTTTGTATTGTTGATTCCTTGATTGGTTATTTGCCTAAAGAGGCATTGTAGACCCTGCTTTTGGTAATTTGGATTTCAATAGATTTGTAATCTTTCGCACTGATTACAAGTACAGTAGAAGCTTCCGGCATTGTAAATTTGTATTCGCCTTTTGCATTGGTCCATGCCTCTGCGGCAGTATCTTTTACACGTACAGAAGCCCCGGCTATAGGTTGGCCTGATTTGTCCTTAATTACCCCGGTAATTTCGTTGGGGCTGGCTTTTGGCTTGGCGCTGGATTGAAGAGCATTGATGTACTGGATGGAGGATTTTGCCGAAGCATTTGCAGGATCCAAACCAAGGATTTTGCTATAAAACTCTGTTGCCCTGCCATATTCACCCATTGACATGTACAAGGTGGCCATGGAACTGTAGGCCTGCAATACCATCTCTTTGTTATTGGGATCAAGGTTTGCCATCCGGTTGTAATAGGCCCTTGCCACATCGTAATTTTTGGATTGCAATGCATTGTATCCCAGATAACGTAACGCATCAAAAATTTCGGTAGCATATTTTACCGAGTCGGAGGAAGCTTTGTCAATAAGCGCCGTAAATTTCTGTTTGCCGATACCCAATTTTGAATCTGGATCCTTGGCCGAAGCGTTTCTTGCACTCCAGAGGTAACCTTGCATCTGGTCTGGATATTTGGCAATCATCTGGTTAAGGATGTCGTCAGCCTTATCAAACTCTTTTGCCTGGTAGTAGGCTTTACCGATTTGAAGATAATTATCATCGCTGTCCTTGCCTTTGGTAAGTAGTCTGCTCCACGTTTCAGCAGCCTCATTGTAGTGCCTGTGAATATAGTAGGAGTTTGCTTTTTCCTGAATAAGATTGGCATCTTCACCTTCAAAGGTAATCGCTTTCTCATAGGCTTCATAAGCTTTGTCCAGATCTTTCTCAATGTTATTTACGTTGTTTTGCAGATCACTGGCCTTGGCGGCAATAGGTGCCTCGTTCACTTTATCTTTCTCTTTGGCAGCTCCTTTTAAAGACTCATTTTTTTCCCTGACTGCAGTCAGTTCTGCATTAGCTTTATCAAGTTCAGTAAGCAATTTAGGATAATTCTGATTCTTTTTAAGGAGTATCCTTGCATAATAGATATAGTCTTTTTTCAGGATCCGGTCCGCGGAAAGGGTAGCAAAAAGATGGTCCATATAAATGAGTGCCTGGGCGTAGTTGCCTTGTTCGTAACAGGAATAACCGGCAATACGGTTCAGGAAAGTTCTTGATTTGTCGACAGCAAAAATATCCTCAACATTTTTAATCACCGCTGAATAATTCTTCGAATAGAAAAGAGAGATGACATAACGGATCTTTGCAGGGATGTTCTGATTGGTTAATTTTAGATAAGTCTCATAATTGGTTTTGGATTCTTCCAATCTTGCAGCCATTGCGTACAATTGGCCAAGTTCACGATAGGCAGGGGCATAGTTTTTATCCAGGGAAATTGCTTGCTCATAATAAGGAATGGCTGCACTGAAATTCTTGCTTTTGAAGTAGATACTGCCAATTTTCATATTGGCCATGGGTGAATTCGGGTCAGTTTCCTGTGCCTTGTTGTAATTTTTGATTGCCAGTGAACCATTGTTCACCAAAAGGTAAAGGTCGCCTGCGATGATATAGATCATTTCGTTTTTTTGGTCAATGGTCAAGGCTTCCCGGATATAGGGCATTGCCTGGGTGGTGTCCACTTTGTCAAAAACGATGTACGACTCTGCAATTTTAGCCAGCGTACGTGCGTATTCTTGTGGATTGGGGATCTTTGATACCTTCTTGTACGGGGCCAAAAAGCTTTTTGCTTTTGCCCTCATTTGATCAGCGGTTTGTTGATCGCCGAGATAAGATGCAACTTTGGCAAGGCCAACATAGTTCAGGGGGTCATTGGGCGTCAACGCAACACCTTTTTCAAATTGCTGTTTTGCCTCAGCAGCTACGACTTTCAACGAGTTGGAAATTGTATCGGAGAGGAAGTTCAACATTGTATTTTCACCAAGCCGATAATAGATTTGACTCGAGGGTGCACTTTTGGCCAAATTTTGTAAAATCTGATCTGCTTTGTCAAACAGCTCATTGTGGGTAGCGGTAATTGCATCATCCAATGTTTGGGCTTTCAATCCGGCTGCACCAAATACCATTATCAGCGTGAGGATAATTGAAATTTTTCTAATGAAACGAGTAATCATTTTGGCGAAATATTAAAGTTACTTTTTAAACTGTATCAGGCGAATAGGCATAGTTGCGGGAACAAGTCCGGACTTCAGGATGATTCTTTGTCCCTGTTCACCGGATACCCAGGAGATAAAACCTGTGCCCAGCCCTTTGAAGGATTCCCTTGAGACCATGTAAATCTTCCGCGTAAAAGGGTAACTTTTGTCGTAAATGGATCCCTGAACCGGAAGGAAATAGGACCCGGGACTGAGAACCAGATCCGCAACTGCGGCAATCTTAATTTTATCTGAAAATGACCTGCTCACTGAATCTTTTCTATCACAAATCCAGTTGACGCTTACCAATCCTATCGCACTTTTATTCTTTGAAACATAGTCGATCACCTGTTCGTTGCTTTTGACTGAATAGAAATTAGCAGGCAACTGTGCTGGGAGATTAAATTTTTCTTTGAAATATCTAATGTTTGCAGATTTGTCGTTGTCAAAAACAGCAACCATTTTGCCCAATTTTGAAGCAGGATTTATCTCCTTCCAATCTGTCATTTTTCCGGTAAATATATCGTTGACATTTTGGTAAGTGAAGAGAGAATCCTTGTTTTTTTTGTTGAGAACCAATGCAATGGCATCATAAGCCACCGTAGTTGTCCGGACAATCGTTTGCATGCTAAGCAGCAACTCTTTCTGTTGGGCCGTGGGTTCCCATGAGGAAACAACAACTTTCACCGAATCATTCAGAAATGCGCTGATGAGATCTGTTTCCGCCATATAAGCAGGCGTAATGCGGGCGTTTTTGTAAATTGCTGTGAAAGTGTAAATTTCAGCATCAACGATTGGTTGAAAGGAGGCATCAGCAACAATGTGAATATTTCCCCTGGTAGGTGTTTCGTCAAATTGAGTTGGCTTTTTGCTTCCACACTGAATAGCAAGAACGATTGTCAGCATAATCACACTGATTGCCAGAGCTGGTAATTTCAAATCCTTCCTTGTTGAAGAGTGTTTCACCAATTTAGTTACTAAAAGGTTAAAATTTCGATGCAATAATAATAAATCAAATTTGTTATAGGGCAATAAAATGCAAGATTCTTATTTTTTTTTTTGATAAACGCTTTTATTGCCAAACGAGAACAGTCCAAAATACTTTAAAATTTAGACTGAATTTAAATAACCTCATTCTTAGGTCGTTCGATAAGAAATAGCCCATTATTCATCTTCATCCGATTCGAAAAAATTCTCTCTAATTTTGTTGTAGGCTACAAAAATCCTGTATACTCCATACAGGAAAAGCGGCAGTGCAAAAATTGCCCTCATGGCGACATCTACGTGGTTGAACAGTGGGGTGAAATAGAGTACGTAGGCCAGTCCGAAATAAAAAAAGATCATCAGGGTACTGACTATTGTCATAACTTTGTCGTAGAGTCTTCTGCTGCTCATTTTGGATAAATTTAATGGTTGTAAATATACAAAATTAGTTGGAAGCTTTTACTTCAACCAACGGTTTAGCCATTCAAAGAATACCCTTTGCCATAGGATACCATTCTGAGCCTGAAGTATCCAATGATTTTCGTCGGGGAAAAGCAAAAGCTCCGCCGGAATATCTTTTAGCCGGGCAGAATTGAAGGCTCCCATTCCCTGGGTATATGGAATCCTGTAATCCCTTTCTCCATGAATAACCAACATGGGAGTATCCCAGTTTTGAACAAGTTTGTGTGGTGAAAAGTTTTTGTAAGTGTTTTGTGCCACCGCATTTTTTGCATCCCAATAGGAACCGCCATTGTCCCAGTTCACAAACCACATCTCTTCGGTGGTGGAGTACAACGCTTCAAGGTTGAAGATACCGCTGTGGGAGATAAAGGCTTTGAAACGTCCCTGGTGGATCCCTGCCAGGTAATAGATGGAATATCCGCCATAACTCGCACCTACGGCGCCCAATTTGTTCTTGTCAACATATGGTTCTGCCGCTAGTGTGTCGATGGCTGTCAGGTAGTCTTTCATATTCTGGCCGCCATAGTCACCAGAGATCTGCTCGTTCCATTCCTGTCCAAATCCTGGTAAGCCGCGACGGTTAGGCGCAATGATGATGTAATTGTTGGCGGCCATCATTTGGAAGTTCCAACGGTAGGACCAAAACTGACTGACGGTATTTTGCGGGCCTCCCTCACAAAAGAGCAGGGCCGGATATTTTTTATTCGGATCGAAATGTGGCGGATAGATTACCCAGGCCCGCATTTTTTTCTTGTCGGTGGTGGTTATCCATCTGCTCACAACTTTGCCAATGCTCAATTGATCGAGAATTCCTTTGTTGACAGTTGTAAGCGGTTTGTCTGATCCTGTTTTGGGATTGACCAGAAAGAGTTCTGCCGGCTGGGACATGGAAACCTTGGATGCCACCAGGTTTTCCCCGGCAAGAGCGACACTTTGATAATTGTGGATCCCATCCGTAATCCTGGAGATTTTTTTTGTGGTAAGATCCAGTTTAAAGATCTCGTCGGTTGCATGGATGTCTGACAAAAACCAAATTATTTTGCTATCAACCGACCACACAAGGTTTTGTGCATTTTGGTCGAATCCGGAAGAATAGTCTTCTTTTCTTCCGGTCATCAGATCGGCAATGAAAAGCCTCACTTTGTCCGCCTCATAACCATCCCGCGCCATACTTTCCCAGGCAATTTTTTTGCCGTCCGGAGAGAAAACCGGATTCTGATCGTAACCCATCATTCCTTCTGTCAGATTGTCGGTGGTCCCGCTTTGGAGATCGTATAGGTAGATGTCTGAATTGGTCGAAACGGCATACGCTTTCCCTGATTTTTTCTTACAGGTATAAGCAATCTTTTTCCCGTCTGCGCTCCATGCTATCTGTTCGCTTCCGCCGTTGGGTTTAAGCGGAGAATCGTAATGCTCGCCTTTCTGAAGGTCAATAGGGTTGGTTAAACCGGTTTCCGAATAGGCCGCAACAAAGATATGCTGGTAAGTTCCGTCACTCCATGTATCCCAGTGCCGGTACATGATATCATCGTACAAACGGGCATTGGCAAGGGGGAGGTCAGGATATTTGTCGTGTATGTCCTGATCCAATTTCAGCGATCCAATGTAAAGGATATGCTTCATATCCGGGGCATATTTAAAGCCTGATATACCATCCTTTACCTTCGATATTTGGATTGGGGATGTTCCGTCAGGATTTATTTCCCATAGCTGGGGTTCACCGGAAAGCGTTGAAATGTATCCAATTTTTTTGCCATCGGGCCTCCAGGTTTCTTCTGACTCTTTCTCCGGGGTATCTGTAATCCTTCTGCTGCTTCCTCCATCTATTGATACCACATAAAGATCCCTGTAGGATTTGTTTTCCGGAATGTTGAACCAGGTTATATCGTAGAGTACTGTCTTTCCATCCGGGGAGACCTGTGATGAACCCACCCTTCCAAAAGACCAGAGTACTTCAGGGGTCATCAAATCAGAACCAAGTTTTGGCGTTTCAGGAACAAAGTTTTGCCTGGCAGGCTGACTATTCGCTGGCAGACCGGCAAATCCGACCAGGATGACAGAGAAGAATATCAGATTAGTTATAAGTAAATTCATTGCTTCTTTTTTTCGTAAAAGTAGCATCATTTGAAGGGAAGGCAATGATTATTGTCAATAATTAATCATGTGGGGAATCTCATTCAATTTTCCCTCGTAATCGGTATACCGGATTTTAAAAGGCGTATTGTGCAGACCTGCGATCTTATAAGAATTTAGTTTGAAACTGATATAACCTGATGCAGCATAGCTCATCTGATCACCTCTGGCATTGTGCCGCAACTCAAAAATAAAGGGTTTGTCTTTGCCATTGCCTTGTGAATTGTCAGCAAGATTGATGTAATGAAGGGAACCCTGAGTGTAGAATTTAAAGTCGATGGTGAGAATGCTGTCACCTGTCACCCATGAATCACGAACAATTATCGGATCATGGCCAATGCTGTCATTGATTGCTGCCGAAAGCGGTAATATCCCCTTGTAAAGAATGTTTTGTACAAAGTTGATTTTGCCGTAGATTGTTTTTGATAAGTCGGAATTTACAACATCCTGGTAAGGGGCAAAATTGATGAGGATGCGCTGATCTGGTTTTAGTTCATCCAAATGGGGCGAATGCTCAAGTGCAATAAATTTGTCGCCATTATCAAGTTTGACCCTTAAGCTGTTTATCCCATCTTTGCTGATAGACTCAACGATGCCAAATGTGACGACGAAATCGCCAATAGAGTAATTGTTCCCACTCTTCTGACATGAGGTAAAAAGTAAGGAGCCTGTCAGAATTGAAACAAGGAAGAGAACCTGTATGCTTAAACGATTTTTCATTGCCCAATGGTATAGTTACTATTGATATAAGAAAGGATATCGGGTAGAAAGGTTGCGTACAGACCTGCCATATTCCGTTTATTTAACTTTATTTTAGATTTACAGGAGAGCGTTATTGACAACATACTTCCCTGCTTTAACTTTAATCAACAAAAAATGTTGGTATCTTCGTTGACCATTTTCAATGATCCTGAATCTGAATAATTTTAGATGGAACGTGCATTTTTAGAAACCATATTCCTATGCGGGGTGGCATTGCTGGCGCTTCTGGAGCTATATTACCTTCAGAACTGTGATGCTGACAGGAAGATACTTATCGAACAAAGGAAGAAACGGACTTTTCTTCTTTTACTTATCGTTGGGCTTCAGGTCATCCCTTTCATTTATATATTTACTGTAGACTTTGGACCAACGGACTATCACTTTTGGAAATGGCTGGGTTTTCCGGTCACGCTCTGCTTTGCATTTTTTGTTTGGCTTTTTGTCAAAGCATTGATAGATCTTGGAATTTGGTGGACTCCCGGACAGGAGTTGAAAGAAGATTTGCAGTTGGTCAAAACCGGTGCTTATCATTATGTGAGACATCCGATGTACCTTGCCCTCCTCGGGATTGCAGTTTGCCAGGTATTTATGATTCAAAACTGGATCGCAGGACCGATTTCCCTCTTGCTGGTAACTCCATTTGTGATTTACCAGATTGGAAGGGAAGAAAGATTGCTTACCAAATATTTTGGCGACGATTACAGGGAGTATATCATAAATACCGGTATGCTATGGCCCAGGGAAGAGAAGATGCCTTTGTTCAAAAAGATCATTCGTGAACTGATAAAAAATACAAGGATATTCTTCGGGATATTGTGGAAACTGATCGTTAAACTCTACAAAAAAAGGCCAGCCCGATCAATGAATCGAAGCCTTTAAGTCTTTGGCCGACAAGGCTCTGCTCATAGGGAGCAGGTCCTTTTTGGAACCCCGTTTTACTTCACATTTTTGTTTGTAATGCACCAGGTAAGTGCACTGAATGGCCTGCACCCGTTCCATGCTGCAAACTTCAATAAGTGCATCTATCACATAATTAAAGGTGTGATAGTCGTCATTATAGAGTACCAGTGAGTTGCCATTTTCCAAACCATCTGAACCCTTGTTTTTGTGCCGGACGGACTTATCAGTATCCATACTTCAAATCGAATTATTGGCGTGCGGAATTGCAAATAAAGCAAAATTATTTTCCACCTGCAATTTTAATTGCTTCATTAACTTTTATTCTTTCACCATTAAGAAAAGCTGCAAGGAAGGCATCCTTGATCCCTTCTGATACCATTTGATCCCTTAATTTGCAGGCATCTTGATAGTTGGTGATATTTCCTACCGAGTAGATGACATTATTTCTTGAATCGGTTTTCCTCTCAACTTTCATTTGTTTGCTGATTTTTTGATAAGCTTTTCTGAAAGCTGTCGACTTCAAATCGTTTCTAAATGAGCCAATTTGTACTTTGAATATTAATTTTTCGTTGACAGGGCTTTTTGTTAAATTTTCAACAGGGGTTTCAACAGGAATTGAGGCAACAACCTGTTCTGAATTCTTTTTTAAAATTGGACTTGTTTCAGGCTTTACTGGCCTACCGGTTGTTTTGTCAAAAGTAACCACGACAGAATTTTTCATTCCTTCACGGATCAGCTGCTCTTTCAGCCTGGAGGCATCCTGGATATTGGCAAAATTTCCAATTGTGAAAATGACATACTTTCGCTCGTCTGCATATTTGTCTATTTTCCGCAATTTGCTGATTTTGACATATGCCTGTTTAAATGAAGATGACATCGCGCCATTTTTGAAAGATCCAATCTTAACTTTGTATACCAGATTTTCAGCATGCAGATTGTTTGCAGTTGTTTCGTTTGGTGCTGCAACATTCACCGGCTCAACTTTGATGGAATCTTTTATTACCGTAGGCCCGGGAACAGGCAAAGCAGCTTTTTCCCTGGTTTGCCTCAGTTCATTCAGTCTGTTTTCCCTTTCCAATATGTTGGCATTATAGGCGATGGCTGCTTTTTTCCCTTCCTTCTCCCAAAAAGCGGATTCTTTGACCCGCGACTGTTCAAGGTATTTTTCCCTGTCACGCATTAGCTGGAATGACTTTTGCTCGCAATCGACGATTTGCTGGACCATCCCCAGTCGGGTATCGACCCTTGCTATTCGATCATGGACTTTTCTTAACGAATCGGTCATTGCAAGGATGGAATCGTTTTTTCCCGTGCACATCCAGGCCTTGGTAAAGAGTATTTTACTGGCTTCACTGCGAAAATCCTCAATCGAATGATAGGCAAGCAATTCATTTATCTGGAAATTAAAAGAGGATTTTTTGAGTGCCTCAGGTATAGGAAAGATTTTTTCGTCAATTTTTGGCGGGGGTCTTAAGACGGAATCCCCGAAAAGTCCGGTATCTGCTAATTTTCTTGGTTTGAAGGGATTTGTTTTAGCTTTACATAAACCAACATAATAATCATATTGCAAGGATCTTTTTTCCTGTTTGGACCCGACTTTTGCATATCTGTCATAAAAATCCTTTGCCTCCTCCCACTGTCCAAGTGCGTGAAAATAGATTGCGAGATAGAAATTTGAATTGACCGGGGTCTTGTCTACAACCGCATTCAGAAGTGCTTCCTTGGCTGCAGTTTCAAAGACACTGTTTTTTATCAGTGAAACGCCATAATAATAGTTGTACATGGCGTTATCAGGGTAGCTTTGGGCAAGTTTGGCAAAAATCGGAAGTGCTTTTTCATAATTGCCTTGTTGAAAATAATCAATGCCAAGGGTCTCTTTGCCAACCGTTTGTTGTCCGGAAGCCAAATGGATCAGGAGCAGTACCTGAACGGTAAGCGCAAAAAAACGTTTTACAATCAATACTTTGTTCATGTTACTTTCACTGTGGAAAATCGGTTTTAAAAATACAAATTTAACCCATTTGTATTGAACAAGGAGATTAATTGATTTTTTAACCTAATGGATTTCGCCAAGTGGTCGGATTCACGTAAATTTGTATGGTATACAATTTTTATATAATGAGACATGGAACAATTGACAGAAGGCATGGCCGCTCCTCATTTTGAAGGGGTAGCCCAGGACGGAAGAACTATTGCGCTAGCCGATTTTAAAGGCAAAAAGTTGATTCTTTATTTTTATCCTAAGGACAACACGCCAGGATGCACAGCCGAATCATGTAATCTGAGCGAAAATTATGATTATTGGTTATCAAAAGGGGTGAATATTGTTGGCGTTAGTCCTGACAGCATAGCCTCACACCAAAAATTCATTGAGAAGTTTGGGTTGCGGTTTTCCCTGATAGCGGATACCAGTAAGAAGATCCTGCAGGATTATGGCGCATGGGGAGAAAAGTTCAACTATGGTAAAAGCTATATGGGTGTCATCCGAACTACCTTTTTGATTGATGAAAAGGGGACGATAGAAAGAATATTTAGAAAGGTGGATACCAAGGATCATACCAATCAGATAGTTAAGGAGCTAAAATTTTAATTCATACAGAAATGGCGAAAGATGATGTAAAGGCAGCAGGTGCCAACAAGGCGGTAAATCTTGAGAAGTTGAAAGCATTACAGCTTACGATGGAGAAGATTGAGAAAAGTTATGGAAAAGGTTCCATTATGCGTTTGGGTGATAAGCCGGTTGATGACGTTGCTGCCATCAGCTCCGGTTCGATCGCGCTTGATTTGGCGCTGGGTATTGGCGGATATCCCAAAGGCCGGGTTATAGAGATTTTTGGCCCGGAATCGTCGGGTAAAACTACGCTGGCCATCCATGCCATCGCTGAAGCACAAAAACAGGGGGGGATTGCTGCAATTATCGATGCAGAACATGCTTTTGATCCGGGTTATGCAACCAAATTGGGGGTTAACATCAATGATTTATTGATTTCCCAACCCGACAACGGGGAACAGGCACTCGAAATTGCAGACAATCTGATTCGATCTGGGGCAATTGACATCATTGTTATTGACTCTGTTGCTGCTTTGACGCCAAAAGCGGAAATCGAAGGGGAAATGGGTGATTCAAAGATGGGTTTACAAGCAAGATTGATGTCCCAGGCGCTACGTAAATTAACTGCAAATATTAGTAAAACAAAGACATGCTGCATTTTTATCAACCAGTTGCGCGAAAAAATCGGGGTCATGTTTGGTAACCCTGAAACCACAACAGGTGGTAATGCGTTGAAATTTTATGCGTCCGTTAGGCTGGATATCCGTAAAATTGGTCAGCTAAAGGATGGTGAAGATGTTCAAGGAAACCATACACGGGTAAAAGTCGTTAAGAATAAAATTGCCCCACCATTCAGAAAAGCAGAATTTGACATCATTTTTGGGGAAGGAATTTCAAAAACCGGGGAAATCATCGATTTGGGTGTTGAATTGAATATAATTAAGAAAAGCGGCTCCTGGTTCAGTTATGGTGAGACCAAACTGGGACAGGGACGCGAATCGGTGAAAGCGCTTCTGATAGACAATCCGGAATTATCTGAAGAGATCGAGAAGAAGATTATAGCCAATTATACCCCATCTGTTGAAAAATGAGCAAAGGGCTATTTGACCAGGGGCTGATTGACGGTTAAACAAATTTAAACCGGATATTCATGCTTTTTGATTTCGCCTGAGATAATTTATTGTTAAAATAAGCACTAAATCTGAACCTAAACAGCCATGGTTCAGATTTTTTTTGGACATTTGCAGCTGGTCTGATGTGATAAATTGTAATATAAAACGGATGAAAGTTATAAAATTTGGAGGAACATCTGTCGGTTCCGCCGGAAATATAAGGAAAATTGATGAAATAGTCCGGAATCAGCAAACGGACCTGATCATTGTCGTCAGCGCTGTTGGCGGTGTCACGGATTTGCTGCTGGCAGCTGCGAATGAAGGCGCTTTGGGGAATGAGGTCAACCCGCGTCTGGAAGAGATCTGGGGTAGGCATGAGAAGATCATGGCGGGTCTATTTGATGATAAGACACTCGGGGAGGTGAAGGCAAAGATGAAAATCCTCTTCGATGAGCTTGAGAAGATTCTTCAGGGAGTTCGCTTAATTGGCGAACTAACACCCAAGACCCTCGACAAAGTGATGGGGTTTGGTGAACGGCTCTCCTCGCTGTTTATTTCCAGGTACCTGAATGCAGAGCTGATCGATAGTGCCGCCAATATCCGCACGGATAAAAGCCACGGACGGGCCAATGTTGATTTCAATACCACTTATGAGCTGATTGGCAAAAACTGTACCGGGTTAAAGCGTACAGCCGTGGCGCCCGGATTTATCTCCTCAGCCTCCGATGGAACCATGACCACCCTGGGAAGAGGTGGTTCGGATTACACAGCAGCACTTTTTGCCGCTGCTCTCAACGCTGAAAAACTGGAGATCTGGACCGATGTTGATGGTTTCATGACAGCCGATCCCCGGGTAATCAGCAAGGCATACCCCATTCCTCAGCTAACTTACAGCGAAGCATTGGAACTATCGCATTTTGGCGCTAAAGTGATCTATCCGCCTACCATATTACCTGTTTACCAAAAATCGATACCTGTTCAGATTAAAAATACCATGAATCCTTCAGCCGAAGGAACATTGATCGGAAATGTAAAACATTTGGGGGCTGAGCATCCCATCAAAGGGATCTCCTCCATCGATGGAATCTCGCTCTTTACCGTCCAGGGACTAGGAATGGTGGGGGTAACCGGTATTGCCATGAGGCTCTTTGGCGCTCTTGCCAGACAGGAGATCAACGTTATCCTTATTTCACAGGCTTCCTCTGAGAATTCGATCAGCTTTGCCATCGACTCGACCAGGGGAAAAGCGGCGGAAGCGGCCATTCAGCAGGAATTTGAACGCGAAATTGCCTCCGGGCTGATCAATAAAATTGGCAGTGAGGAAGATCTTTGCATCATCGCCATCGTGGGCGAAAACATGAAGCATTCGGCTGGTATTGCAGGTAAACTGTTTTACACGATAGGTAAAAATGGTATCAATGTGGTTGCCATAGCGCAGGGTGCTTCCGAACAGAATATCTCCTGGGTGGTCAAAAAATCCGATCTGCGCAAAACGCTCAACGTCGTTCATGAATCATTTTTCCTCTCACCGTTTATCGAGTTGAATCTCTTTTTGGTTGGGATTGGAACTGTTGGCAGGGACCTGATAACCCAGATTAGTCAGCAACAGCAAAAGCTGCAGAACGAACACAGATTGAAACTTCGCATATGCGGAGTAGCAAATTCAAGAAAGATGGCCTTCGACCGGGAAGGGTTTGATCCCTCTTCTATCGCGCAAATTCTCTCGGGTGAAACTGCTGAAAAGTCGGACATGAAGCAGTTTTGCAGGCAAATGATCGAAATGAACCTGTTCAATTCCGTATTTGTTGATTGCACTGCGGAAAAGAAGGTGGCAGATCAGTACCACACCATTCTTAACAATTACATCTCCATTGTTGCGGCTAACAAAGTTGCAGCATCGTCCGAATACAATGCCTACCGTGAGTTGAAAGAGCTGGCTGCCAACCACGGAGTCAAGTATCTTTTCGAAACCAATGTAGGGGCAGGCTTGCCGTTGATCTCCACCATAAACGACCTCAAACGATCGGGCGACCGTATTGTCCGCATTGAAGCGGTTTTATCGGGAACACTCAATTACATCTTCAACACCCTTAGCAGTGAAATTCCTCTTAGTACTGCTATCCGTCTCTCCAAAGAGAAGGGATTTTCCGAACCTGATCCAAGGATTGACCTCAGCGGTGTCGATGTTGTCAGAAAGCTGGTGATCCTTGGCAGGGAGTCTGGTTACAAGTTAAGCCAGGAGGAGGTCGTACAAAAACGATTTATCCCGGATCGCTATTTCAATTCGACCCTGGAAGATTTCTGGAGAGACATTCATGAAATGGATGCACATTTTGAGGCTGAAAGATTGGTGCTTGAAAAGGATAGGAAAAAATGGCGCTTCGTTGGATTGCTAGACGAGGGGCGAGCCTCTGTTTCACTGCAATCTGTCGGGCCGGGCCATCCGTTTTATGACCTTGAAGGAAGCAACAACATTGTTCTCCTGACCACAGAACGTTACAATGAATCTCCGATGCTTATCAAAGGTTATGGCGCCGGCGCGGCCGTTACCGCTGCCGGAGTATTTGCGGATTTGATCAAAGTTGCGAATATCTAGTAGAGACAAGGCATGCCTTGTCTCTACAGATAAACTTTTCTCATTTCAATCCGTAAAAAAATGCATTAGTTGAAAAAAGTTAATTATTGAAATGAAGTATATTATTTTACTGGGCGATGGTATGTCTGATCAGCCTGAAGCAGAACATGGGGGAAAGACCCCGCTCATGGCAGCCCAAAAACCCAACATGGACCTCCTTGCAAAAATGGGCCGCAGTGGAGTCCTGAAAACTATTCCTGACTCCCTCCATCCCGGGAGTGAAGTGGCCAATCTGGCCGTTCTTGGGTATGATGTTGAGGCAGTCTATGAGGGTCGTGGTGTCATTGAGGCAGCCAGCATTGGTGTTGAACTTCAGGAAGGCGATCTGGCGATGCGTTGCAATTTGGTGACGCTAACCGGTGATATCATTCTGAACCACTCGGCAGGTCATATTTCAACAGAAGAAGCTGACGAACTGATTCAGTTTCTGAACGAACATCTGGTTAATGATCGGATCCATTTTTATACAGGCGTATCTTACCGCCACCTGCTTGTCATCAAAGGAGGCAACAAGAATGTTGCTTGCACACCACCGCATGATGTTCCGGGGAAAAAATATCATCCATTGTTGCCAAAGTCCACCGAAAACTCTGGAAAGGCAACTGCTCAACTCTTAAATGAGCTTATCGGTCGTTCCAATGAATTGTTGGAAAATCACCCCATCAATCTCGCCAGAAAATTGGTAGGCAAAACGCCGGCGAACTCAATCTGGCCATGGTCCCCGGGTTATAAACCGGCCATGAAAAGCCTAAAGGAGCTCTTTGGCATTCAGCGGGGCGCTGTAATTTCAGCTGTCGACCTGATTCAGGGCATTGGCGTCTATGCCGGACTCGATGTGATCAAAGTCGAGGGTGCCACCGGTCTCTACACCACCAATTATGAGGGAAAAGCAGAGGCTGCCATCAAGGCGCTTGAAGACCACGATTTCGTTTATTTGCATGTTGAGGCTAGTGATGAAGCAGGTCACGAAGGCGATTACGCGTTGAAATTGCGTACCATTGAGTACCTCGACCAGCGTATCCTCAAAAAGTTAATGGAAGCTTGCTCAAAGATGGAAGAGCCCGTGACCATTGCCATGTTGCCTGATCATCCAACCCCCTGGAAACTTAGAACCCACACCAGGGATGCCGTTCCATTCACTATTTATCGTCCGGGAACGGAACCGGATTCGGTTGATCGTTACGACGAAGCTGCAGCCAAACTTGGTTCTTTCGGGGTACTTAGCGGTAAAGAGTTTATGGAAGCGCTTTTGATGAGTTGATTAGTTGATGTGCTAATTAGTCGATTAACAACCGCATCATCACATCACCGCATCACCACATCACCACATCAACACATCAACACATCAACACATCAATTCTATGAAATACTACAGTACCAACAGGCTATCGCCGGAAGTTGATCTCCATACCGCCGTCACCAAGGGCCTTGCGCCGGATCGCGGTTTGTACATGCCAGAAACCATCAGCGAGCTTGATCCCGTCTTTTTCGCGCAGTTGGGAACCCTGACATTTCAGGAGATGGCCTATCGGGTGGCTGCCAAATTTTTTGGAGAGGATATCCCTGCCGAAAAGCTGAAGGAGATCGTTTACGATACACTCACTTTCAATACGCCGCTTGTAGAGGTGGAACCTTCCATCTATTCGCTGGAGTTGTTCCATGGCCCCACACTTGCTTTCAAGGATGTAGGCGCGCGTTTCATGGCACGGATGCTGGCATATTTTCTTTCCGAAGAGAAACAAACAGTACATGTGCTGGTTGCAACATCCGGAGATACCGGCAGCGCTGTGGCCAACGGCTTTTTGGGCATTGAAGGTATAAAGGTTCATGTGCTCTATCCGAAAGGCAAAGTGAGTGAGATCCAGGAAAAACAGTTTGTCACACTGGGACAGAATATCACAGCTTTGGAAGTAGATGGTTCTTTCGACGATTGCCAGGCCCTGGTGAAGTCGGCCTTTATGGATGAGGAACTGCAAAAGAAAATGGTGCTTACCTCTGCCAATTCAATCAATGTAGCCCGCTTTCTGCCACAGGCATTTTATTATTTCAATGCGGTTGCCCAATTGAAAGAGAGGCTCAAAAAAATAGTTTTCTCCGTACCAAGCGGAAATTTCGGAAACCTTACTGCCGGGTTGATTGCCAAAAAGATGGGATTGCCCGTTTCGCGATTTATTGCCGCCAATAATAGCAATGATGTGGTTTATAATTATTTGCATACAGGGATTTACAAAACCAAACCCTCGGTTCCTACCATTGCCAATGCCATGGATGTTGGAGATCCAAGCAATTTTGCCCGGATTCTTGATCTTTTCGGACACGACCATACCTGGCTATGTGGTGTGATGGGCGGAACAACCTACACTGACGACCAGATCAAAGAGAGTTTGGCATCCTGTTACAAACAGACCGGATATCTTTGCGATCCACATGGGGCTGTGGCTTACCGGGCCTTGAAAGAACAGCTTCAACCGGATGAAGTCGGCATTTTCCTGGAAACCGCTCATCCTGCAAAATTTACCGAAACCGTTGAGGAGATTGTCGGCAAAGGAAATGTTCCAATGCCTGAACGCTTGCATGAATTTATGAAAGGAGAGAAGAAGACGGTTGAGATGGGGGTGGAGTTCAGGGAATTTAAGAAATACTTGCTTTCTATTAGTGCCTAAAGTGCCTAGAGTATTTAAAGTGCCTAAAGTGATGCTGCCACAATGATTAGTCGTTCGGTATTCTAAACTTTAGGCACTCTAGGCACTTTAAATACTTTAGGCACTTCTTATTCCAGATCACTCAACTCCAACCACCTGAATTCCTTCTCTTCCAGTAGGGTGGTAATTTCGCTGTATCTCGTTGATTTTTTGTGAAGAGCATCGGCGGCCAGTGTGCCTGAGTTGAGTTCATCCTCCAGCTCCTTCTTCTCTTTTTCAAGATGGCCGATCTCTTTCTCGAGGTCATCCAACTCCTTCTTCTCCTTGAAACTCGGCTTTCTCTTTTCAGGCGCCATTTTCTCCCTGACAGGTTTGTCAATCTTAATGGCGCTTTGTTCAGCTTTGGCCCGATCTTCTACCCAATCCCGGTATTCCGTGTAATTGCCCGGGAAGTCTTTGATGACTCCATCCCCTTCAAATACAAAGAGGTGATCCACAATCTTGTCCATGAAGAAACGGTCGTGGGAGACCACAATGGTGCAGCCGGTAAAGGATTTCAGGTAATCCTCCAGTACGTTCAGGGTCATGATATCCAGATCGTTGGTTGGCTCATCCAAAATGAGAAAATTGGGATTGCGCATCAGGATGGTGCATAGGTACAATCGTCGTTTTTCTCCGCCACTCAATTTGGCAACCAGCGAATACTGGGTATCGGGCGGGAAGAGGAAGTAGGTAAGGAACTGTGAGGCGCTAAGTTTTGAGCCATCGCCCATTTCGACTACCTCGGCGATCTCTTTAATGATGTCGATAACCCGGTTTTCGGGTGAAAACTGGATGCCATCCTGCCTGAAATAGCCGAAACTAACGGTTTCCCCCACATCCATTTTGCCGCTATCTGGTTGACAAAGACCAGTAAGCAGATTGAGAAAAGTGCTTTTCCCGGATCCGTTTTTCCCCACGATGCCTATTTTTTCGTGCCGTGCAAACTTATAGCTGAAATCTTTCAGTATGGTAATGTCGCCAAATGATTTGGATAGCGCTTCGAGATTGATAATTTTACCGCCAAGCCTTTGTGAATTGATGGCAAGTTCAAGTTTTTTTTCATCCAGGCGTTTCGATGCCTTTTCTTTAAGAATATAGGCATTTTCTGTCCGGTATTTCGATTTGTGCGAACGTGCCTGGGGCATTCTGCGCAACCAGTCGAGTTCTGTCCTGAAGAGGTTTTTTGCACGTTCAATCTCCTGGGTGAGATTTTGAATCCTTTCGTTTCGTTTTTCAACGTAATAGGAGTAGTTGCCCTTGTATCTGAAAAGCGACTGGTCGTCCAGTTCGACGATCTCGTTACAGACCCGGTCGAGAAAATAACGGTCATGCGTGACCATCAGCAAAGTGCATTTGGATTTTTCGAGGGTTCGTTCCAGCCATTCGATCATCTCCAGGTCGAGGTGGTTGGTAGGTTCGTCCAAAATGAGAAAATCGGGTTCGTCAATCATTACATGGGCCAGGGCAACACGTTTTTTCTGGCCACCGGAGAGTTCACGGATGGGCTGTTGGAGGTCGTGGATATTGAGTTCGGTGAGAATCTGCTTGATTTTAAGTTCAAAATCCCAACAATTTAAACGGTTGATCTTATCCATTGCCTTATCGATGGCTTTTGGATCATGGCTTTCCAGGGCGCTCTCATATTCGCGAACAGCGGTGATGGTCTCACCTGAGGAGCTGAAGGCGGCCTCCAGTATTGTTTCATCGGGATTCAATTCAGGCAGTTGGCGCAGGTACCCGATACGGATGTCGTTGTTGAAAATGACCTTGCCGCTGTCGGCAATATCACCGCCATATAGGATGTTCATCAGGGTTGTTTTACCGGCCCCGTTTTTGGCGATCAGTGCCACTTTATCGCCCTGGTTGATGGTAAAGGATATATCTTTGAAAAGCGGAAGATCTCCCCAGCTTTTGGTAAGGTTGTCGAGTTGCAGATAAGGGATCATAGAAAATGATTACTAGGTTGCAAAGGTAACATCAACGGGGAAAGAAAAAATGACTATTTTGAACATCTAAAATTTTAGCGATGCAACCAAAAGAAATTTGTGACAAAGTAATAGAATGGTTCCAGCAAAACATGCCGGTAGCCGAAACCGAACTCCATTACCATGATCCCTTTCAGCTTTTAGTGGCAGTTATTCTCTCGGCCCAGTGCACCGACAAACGGGTGAACCTGATCACCCCCGCACTTTTCCAATGTTTTCCAACCGCGGCAAAAATGGCAGAGGTGGAGCCGGAGGAGGTTTTTGAAGAGATCAAATCCTGTTCCTATCCCAACAACAAAGCGAAGAACCTGGTGGGGATGGCACGCATGCTGATTACTGACTTTCAGGGTACTGTACCGGAAGAGATGGAGGAGTTGATCAAACTGCCGGGAGTTGGCAGAAAGACTGCAAACGTGATACTTTCTGTTGTTTTCAATAAGCCTGCCATGGCCGTAGACACGCATGTTTTTAGGATTTCAGCCCGGCTTGGACTTACTGTAAATTCCAAAACGCCGGAAGATACTGAGCGTCAGCTCGTAAAATTGTTTCCGCCGGAATTGCTGCCTGTTGCCCATCACTGGCTGATTCTGCACGGACGATATGTCTGTATAGCCCGCAAGCCATTGTGTCAACAATGCGGATTAGAGCAGTGGTGCCTAAAGGTGAATGTACCACACTAATCATTCGCCTAATATCCAATACGTTTTCGGGGAGTTGGGTTGTCTTGCCTGGAGATAAGTTCATCGAGGTAACTAAATACAAGTTCGATGTTCTTGTCCTGATTCTTGAGTTTCTTTTTGATCTCCTCTATTTCCAGTTTCAGACTCAAAGTATCGGTGAAGATTTGCCTGATGCGCGTGAAAATCCGCATGATCTGAACGTTTACACGTATGGCCCTGTCGCTATTCAGGATTCCGGATAACATTGCAACTCCCTGTTCAGTGAATGCAAAGGGTAAATTTCGTGTGCCGCCCCAACTTGCTATTCCAAATTGGAATATCAAGATTTTGAACTCCTCTTCGTTGAGTTGGAACATAAAATCATCCGGGAATCGTTTGATGTTGCGTTTGACCGATTTGTTTAAATTGCCGGTTGTAACTCCATATAGGATGGCCAAATCTCTGTCCAACATTACTTTTTGATCCCTTACCAGAAAGATTTTATCCATGATTCGTTTATCCGGAACCAAGGACTTTTCATTTTCAACTTTCATTGGATTGATTTTACCAGTTTTGTAACTATAAAACCCGAGTATTATTTTACTATAAGTTACGGTATTTTAGGTAATTATCCAAATAGTAATTGAAGTTTTTGCCAGGTAAAATCAAAATGCCTCCAAAAATGCATCCATCGCTTTGGTTGGTTTTCCATCATCTCCCCAGGCGCTCAGCGCATA
>JALNYZ010000057.1 GCA_023229575.1 Prolixibacteraceae bacterium | reverse complement strand
CCTATTTTCCGAAAGATGAACTGACCGATCGCAATGAGCGTTTCTTTGCCCAGGAGATTATCCGCGAAAAGATTCTTCTTTTCTACGATAAGGAGATTCCGTACTCGGTAGAGATCGAAGTAGAATCATTCAAAGATGAAGCGAAACTACTCAGAATTGCAGCGGTCATCCATGTGTCGCGCGAAACCCAGAAGGGGATTATTATTGGTCATAGGGGAGAGGCTTTGAAAAGAGTCGGAACGGCTGCCCGGATAGATATGGAAGAATTTTTTAGCAAGAAAGTTTTCCTGGAACTGTTCGTTAAGGTGACCAAAGAGTGGCGCGACAAGGAGATCCAACTCCGTAATTTTGGATACGAACAACAATAAGGCACTATTCATTTCATGAGCAACATCATTGCAATCGTTGGACGCCCAAACGTAGGCAAATCCACCTTTTTTAACAGGCTTACCGAGTCCAGAATGGCCATCGTCGACGATGAGCCGGGGGTAACCCGTGACCGTAATTACGGTAAATCCATCTGGAACGGCAAAGAATTTTCAGTCATCGATACCGGAGGATATGTATCCGGATCGGAAGATGTTTTCGAAGGAGAGATCCGCAGACAGGTTAACCTGGCCATCGGCGAGGCCGACCTGATCCTTTTTCTGGTGGATGTCGAAATGGGAGTCACTGACCTGGATATGGAGGTGAACAACCTGCTCCGCAAAAGCAAGAAACCATACATGACGGTGGTCAACAAAGTCGACAACCACAAACGCGCGCTCGATGCCAACGAATTTTTCAACATGGGCGTAGAGGAAATTTACTGCGTCTCCTCTATCAATGGATTGGGAACCGGCGATCTGCTCGACGAGGTGGTGAAACATTTTCCTGCTCCTGTAGAGGAACCGGAAGAGTCTCATATTCCGGTTATTGCCATCGTTGGAAGGCCTAACGTAGGAAAGTCCTCTACCATCAATACCCTGATCGGGGAGGAACGGCATATTGTAACCGAAGTTGCAGGCACCACCCGTGATTCTGTCGCACAGCGATACACCAAATTTGGATACGATTTTATCCTGATCGATACCGCCGGATTGCGCAAAAAGGCCAAAGAGAAGGAGGACGTAGAGTTCTATTCGGTGATGCGTTCGGTAAGGACCATCGAAAATGCCGATGTCTGCGTGATGATGCTGGATGCTACGCGCGGGGTTGAGGCACAGGATGTTTCGATTTTCCACCTCATTCACCGAAACAAAAAGGGGGTTGTCGTTGTGGTCAACAAATGGGACCTGATTGAGAAGGACAACAAGACCATGAAGGAGTTCGAAGCGCAGATTTATGAGAAATTTGCCCCAGTCACCGATGTTCCGATTGTCTTTAGCTCTGCCGTAACCAAACAGCGGGTTTTGAAGATTCTGGAGGAGGCGATGCGCGTTTACAACAACAAGACCAAGCATGTTCCGACTTCAAAATTGAACGAACTGTTGGCGGAAGCGCTTGAGGCTTTTGCTCCTCCTGCATACAAAGGAAAATACATCAAGATCAAATATGTTACGCAGTTGCCCAGATACAAGACTCCCTGTTTTGCGTTCTTCTGCAACCTGCCGCAATATGTCAAAGACCCGTACAAACGATACCTCGAAAATAAAATCAGGGCCAGTTTCGACTTTACGGGTGTTCCTATACAACTTTTTTTCAGACAGAAATAAAAGCTTCCATGCCGTCCAGACAATAAAATACTTTGTCTCCTTTGTGATACCCTTTGTGACCTTCGTGGTAAAATTTTAGACTTAACCACAAAGTACACAAAGGATTGCACAAAGGACACAAATAAGAAATTAAAAATTAAAAATTACAAATGAAGGTGCATTTGAGCAATGAGCCATTTCTCCTTCGCAATACACACAAAAATGCTATTCAATGAAATGGGGCTTGACCCCCGAATTCTGAAAGGGATTGAAGCAATGGGCTTCGAAACGCCTTCGCCGATTCAAGAACAATTTATTCCGATTTTTTTAAAAGAACCGAAAGACATCGTCGGACTGGCTCAAACCGGTACCGGTAAAACTGCCGCATTCGGACTCCCAATCCTGCAGACGATCAACCCTGCAAACAGGGTTCCTCAGGCTTTGATCCTGAGTCCAACCCGCGAGCTGTGCGTCCAGATTGCTCGGGAAATTAAAGAGTATTCACAATTTTTACCCGAAATAGTCATTACTCCGGTTTATGGAGGCGCTGATATGGGTGCGCAGGTGAAGGCGCTTCGTGCAGGAACCCACATCATCACAGCCACTCCGGGCCGTATGCACGACATGATCCGCAAAAATAAAGTGGATCTCTCACATGTTTCGATCCTTGTTTTGGATGAGGCCGACGAAATGCTCAACATGGGCTTTCAGGAGGACGTAGATGCCATCCTGGCGATGACACCGAAAGAGAAGAACACATTATTATTCTCGGCAACAATGCCGAAAGAGGTGGCAGCCATCGCGAAAAACTACATGACCAATCCGCTGGAAATTGCGGTTGGCAAGAAAAACAGTGGCGCCGAAAACGTGGAACACATCTACCACATGGTGCATGCCAAGGACCGTTACCTCGCCCTCAAACGGGTACTGGATTACGTTCCGGAGGTATATGGCATCGTTTTCTGCCGTACCCGTCAGGAGACCGGAGAGGTGGCTGCCCAACTGATCCAGGACAATTACAGCGCAGAGGCATTGCATGGCGATTTGAGTCAGCAGCAGCGCGATTTCGTGATGAACAAATTCCGTAACCGCGGTGTTCAGATCCTGGTGGCTACCGATGTGGCAGCCCGCGGACTGGATGTCAACGACCTGACCCACGTAGTTAACTACAATCTTCCCGATGACTCGGAAAACTATATCCACCGAAGTGGCCGTACCGGTCGGGTTGGAAAGTCCGGTGTGTCGATTTCGATCATCCACCTGAAAGAGCACGGTCGTATTCGTATGATTGAAAAGAGTATAGGCAAAAAATTTGTACGTAAACCGGTTCCATCCGGTAAAGAAATCTGCGAAAAGCAGCTTTTTTACCTGACAGACAAGTTGCAGGAAGTTACTGTTAACGAGGAGGAGATTGCACCATACCTTCCGGCCGTGTATGAAAAGTTTTCCAATTTGTCCAAAGAGGAGCTTATCAAACACATTGTTTCCCTGGAGTTCAACCGCTTCTTGGATTACTATGGCAGTACACCGGATCTGAACATCCCGGATGGACATGAAGAACGCAGAAGTCCGAGGGTGGTCGAAACTGAAGGATTGACAAAATTCAGGCTAAATGTAGGCCTTGCCAAAGGAATTTCGCCCAAAGAGGTGATCAATTTCGTGGTAGAGGCTACCGGCAGAAGAAATGTTGAGATTGGCAGGATCGATCTCTTTGGCAGCTACTCTGTTGTTGAGGTGGAAGATGCAGCAGGAAAAGCGTTGCTCCGCAACTCGAGGGGCATGTCCTTCCGCGGAACCTTCTTCGATGTCGAAGTTTTTGAAGAGAACCGCGACGACCGTTCCTTCCGTGGCCGGCGCAGCGGCGGATATCCAAGGGCAGCCGAAGGAAGAACCGATTTCAAACGGATGGAGCGGAAGAGGAGGTATTAGAGGAAAGTGCCTAAAGTGTCTAAAATGCCTAAAGTGCCTAGAGTTATGGACTCCGAACAATACAAGCTTGCAGCGAAGTACTTTAGGCACTCTAGGCACTTTAGTTCACTTTAGGCACTTCTAAATGAAATCAATATTGGCAAAACTCCTTCTAACTCCCCTGGCATATTTCACCTTTGGATAGCCTACAATCAACACCAACCCCTCGCGGCTTTTGAAGCGGATGTTGTATTTGCTTCTGAACTCCTTTACGCCAAATCCGGATTGCAGGAAGGGATGGATGGCTCCCAGCATGCACGAACCCAGTCCGAGCGATTCTGCCGCAGTCATGGCATAGGTCGCGGCTACGATCGGGTCGGCCGGATCGCAGTAAGGGGATCCGTAAAAATAGAAGGCTACCGGGGCATCGTAGGTAACAAGATCGATGCCCTTTTTCATGGAACCAATGTAGATATCAAACAGCGGGCGCATGAATTTTTTGAAGAAGCGGACGGTTTTCCTGTCGTAAAACAGGGTCATTAATGCCGTAATCCATCTGGAGACCAACCACCTGTTTTTATCGAGCATACTGCAAAAGTCGGACGAAAATTGTCTGACTTTTTCTTTTCCCTGCAAAACAACCACATTCACATCCGATGGAGGAACCCCCATGGGCGCTGTCTGTGCAGCAGCAAGGATCAGGTCGATAATCTCCCGCGAAACGGGTTGGTCCTTGAATTTACGCATACTCCGGCGCGCCTGGAACAGCTGAAGCAGGGAGTTGTAGTCGGGTTTGACAGATGGTTCCGTAAACGGGAAAAGATCATCAGGGGTAAGGCACCGGCCTGTCACATCAATGGCATTTTCGGGACAAACCGCCATGCAATGGCCGCAGGCCAGGCATCCGAACAGTGGCTCCTCCGACCGGACTGCTTTTCCGTTAATAATCTTAAACCCGTAATCTGAGCAGACGGTAACACACTTTCCACACCCGTTGCATTTTATCTGGTCGATGGTAACCGTTGCCATCTCTTCGGTCCTGCTGGTTGGTATAGACATGGGTTTCAGGGTTTAAATGGGTACCCCTAAAGTAATAAAAAAGTGACTAAAGTGAACTAGAGTGAGCTAAAGTGACTAAAGTACTTCGCTGCAAGCAAGATTTGTTGGGGACTGCAATAAATGATTGTTAACGGTTCACGCAATGAGCGCAAAAGAGCGCGCAAAGTACGCAAAGTGTTGATGTGTAGTATGTTTATTTGCGTCCTTCGCGGTTCTCTTTGCCCCCTTTGCGTGAACCATTAACATGATGGACAGACTAAGAATTGATGAAATCGTTTCCAGGCTGATCTGAATTTTCAGCTATCAAAGGGGTTTTGTCGCCGATATTTATTTATATTTGAATAAAATTTTAAGGATGAGGGCTAATAAGCAATTAGTATTAAATGACTTAAGCAATCTATTAAAAACTAGATTGACGGATAATCTTAAAGAAGTCGTGCTATTCGGTTCTCATGCTTTGGGTGAGGCCCATGCTGATTCCGACTACGATTTCTTGATCATTCTTAAACACAAAGCAGATTGGAAAACGGAGCGGGAAATCTCTGACATGTGTTACGAAATCGACCTAAAGTATAATATAATCACTGATACCCATATAATTGGTGAATCTGAACTATTGACACTGAGAGGAAAACAGCCAATATTTGTTAATGCAATTTCAAATGGTATACATGCATGATAGAGGATATTGACAGAGCGGCCTTAGTGAAGTATCGTTTAAATCAAGCCATTGAAACGATTGAACTCGCCAAATTTCTAGTGAAGAATGACAAACTGGTAATTGCTGTGAACCGAATCTATTATGGCATGTACTATGCCTTAACAGCCTTAGCCTTAAAGAATAGTTTTGAAACCTCCAAACATGGACAATTGATAGGATGGTTTAACAAAGAATATATTTCATCGAAAAAGGCTGATCCGAAATTTGGTAAAATTCTACGCAATGCCTTTCAAAATAGAACGAAGGGTGATTATGATGCCTTTGTAAGTTTTGACTATGATGAAGTTGAGATTATGCTCGGCGAAATGGCTTGCTTTATTGAAGAAATAGAACGATTGATATTTTAGCCAAACCGACGCCAGCCCCTAACAAAGGTTACGGAGAAAAAGCAACTTATGTACCAAACCATCCGGCAATCACGTCAACAAAATTGTCCTGTCAGACATTTTCGTTGCTCGCAAACCTTCGCTTGATCAACGCCTCAAAACATTACCGGTCTATGAACAATCAGTAGATTCAAAAAAATGACCATTACAAAAACCACCCTCCCGAAAGAATCGATTCTGAATGTAGGTCATAAAAAATATGACTTCGTTGACAGTTTCCGGGGTGTTCTAAATGACGATAAAGACAGTTTTTCAACGGTTGATATTGGGAAAGCTTTTTTTTCAAGCGGGCCCAAATGGGTCGGGAAATTGTTTGCCTTAAGGAATGGAATCGCATCCTTTTTGGGGCTTAAAACTGCGGGCAACAAGGGAGACATTCAAAAGCACCTTGAAAACTTTTCGTGTGAACCGGGAGAACAACTTGGACTCTTTAAAGTGTTTGACAAGAGTGAAAATGAAATCATTTTGGGCGAAGACGATAAACATCTGAATTTTCGGGTCTCCCTTTTTGTGGAGCATGTTCAAAGTAGTGAGTTGAAAAAAGAGTTGACAATTACAACGACAGTGGTATTTAACAACTGTTTAAACTATTTCCCACCCTTTTCTTATTGGTTCCCTGATAATTTCGTCGGCTTCGGGCATGCCTGAGACTTTCATGTTCGCGGCATCCCAGTATATTTTCTTTCCGCCAAGCCGTAAAGAAAGAACCCCAAGGAGTACGTTCTCTGTAAGACGGGCTCCATATTCAAAGTTTGACATGGCTGCCGGCCCTCCTTTAATGGCATCAATCCATTCGCGATGGTGCCCTTTTGAGCGGGGAAGTGATTTTGCGGGTGGTGTAAACGAGTTACGCAGGGTTTCGGGGAAGATGACCGGTGCGCTACCGGTACCCCCATTGTTCAGGATAATGCCTTTGTCGCCAACAAACATGGCGCCCCTACTGCCCAATGCGGCGTTCCTTGGTAATAATTCGGGAAGGGCAGGCCGCAAACCGCCTGAATACCAAATTAACTTGATGGGTGGCTGGTCGCCATTGGCAGCGAATTGGTAATGGCCAATCTCACCATAAGGGGCGATCTCCTTACTGCCATAATTACCTGCCGGGAGAACCTCAACACTCACAGGAGGTTGGAGATTGAAAGCCCAGGTTGCGGCATCCATGTCATGGCAGCCAAAATCACCCAGCGCCCCACAGCCAAAAGCCCAGAAATCCCGCCATCTTACCGGTGTAATCAATTTGTTGTAGGGGTGCCAGGAGGTTGGGCCAAGCCATAAGTCCCAATTAAATCCTCCAGGAATTGATGTAGATTTACTGGGATACCCTGGGTAACCAGGCAGCCATCGTGTTGCACCAACCCATGAATGCGCTTCCCGCACCGTGCCTATCGCTCCGGCACGAAGATATTCTACCGTTTGCCGTATAGCATCATTGCTGTGCCCCTGGTTGCCCATCTGAGTTGCCAGACCGGTCTCCCTTGCAACATCCCGAACTTTCCGAACTTCCCAAATATTATGGGTCAAAGGCTTTTCACAATAGACGTGTTTTCCTGCACGCATAGCAAAGACAGAGATGTAGGCATGTGTATTGTCAGGTGTGGCACATAAGATGGCATCGAGTGATTTCTCTTTTTCCAGCATAATCCTGAAATCCTCATATTCCTTCATTTTGTAATTTGGGGTTTTCCTGGAGTAGAAAGACTCAACATGCTCCTTTACAGGATCCCGACCGGTATCTGTACTGTATAAAATATCATTCTTCCAAAGACGGGCCGGATCGGCAATCGCCGTCAATTGGACATCTTCGAGATTAAAAAGTTGATTGATACTGTACAATGATTGTCCTCCTGCACCAATGATCCCAATATTAACTTTGTCACTCGGAGCTACGTAATCCTTGCCGCCCAGGGTACAACGAGGCAGGATCATTAACCCTACAGATGATATACCCAACCCTTTTATGAATTTTCTTCTTGGTATAACTTTACCCTTTCCCTTGTCACAATTCATCGCGTCAATTTTTATCAAGATTTTGGTAATTGCTAATATTTCATGTCTAAATTAATATCTTTATTTTGTATGACCTTGATCCACCTTGGTTTTAGATTCTGAAAACAGGGATAATCATCAAAACCACATCAATGAAATTCGTAGAAGCTCATAAAGCAATGTCAATAGTCAAAGAAAACCCTTAGTGCTTCTGTATAATACTAAGACGTGGAGTGGCAATGGCACACATATAATGTATTTATGTTATGATGTTTTACGGATTTACAACGGAAAAATTCGCAGAATATCTTTATACGCACACAGGTTATTTAAAAAATTCTCAATATTTACCAACAGGTTAGCTGTAAACGGAAAGAGATGAACAAGGAGAGACCATTACTTGACAAAGAATATTTGCTTGAAAAATTTCCTGGTAAGGGAGGTTGGACTTATGCCGCAATTCCTGAAATATTGCAAGACAAACATGCGCATTTTGGTTGGGTTAAAGTCAAAGGCAGCATTGACGGTTTTGAGATTAGAAATTACAACCTAATGCCCATGGGTAACGGTCAACTCTTTTTGCCCGTACGGGCAGAAATCAGGAAAAAGATTGGCAAAAAAGCGGGTGATTGGGTAAATGTGATCCTGTTTTCAGACAACGGTCCGGCCGAAATACCGGAAGAATTCATGGTTTGTTTATTGGAAGACCCAGATGCCCACAAAACATTTACAAGCCTATCCAACGGGCAACAAAAGAAATTGATCGACTGGATTTATTCAGCAAAAACAGACGATAAAAAAGTTGAGAGGATGGCCGAAACTATGAATCGTCTTGTAACAGGATTTTTTTTTGGAGACAAATAAGTGAAAAGCTTTGACCATCTTTTAGAATGAGACATAAAATTACCTCACAATGAGACATGCATTATATATTTTTCTTGTTCTTTCAGTGACCTTGAAGGCGAATGCTCAAGGTGACCACTTAGAGCCTGCAAGAAACTTGAGCGGTTCACAAGGAATTTCAAAGGAATATCATGACAAAGTATTTTCACTTCTCTCCGCAGGAATGAAAGTGAAACCATACGCCAGATACACCGTATTGCCATCATTTGAAAAGGAATATGCTTTTTCCGTCGAGCAAGTGGCTGATGGCTGTTATATAATTTCCAATTCGTTATCTGAGAATTATTGGTATGCAGGCAATAAAGCGGAAGTAAAGGTTATTTCAAGGAGAATAAAAATTGACGAAAGGCTTTTTCAGATAATCGGAGACCTTTTTAGCTTGGTAACAGCGCAAATCAGAAAGCCAGAACAAGAAACAGTGGGTCTTGACGGACTAAAACGCATAACAATGCGTGCTGACGGAGTAATTTACTACTTTGCATCTACCGACAATAATGGGAAAGAATTAATTGGAGAAAAATGGTCGCCTGGCAAACATTCTTTGATGGGAAGACTTGTAAAGGTTTGTGATACATTATATTCACTGTCAATCGGGAAAGATTTATCGTTTACTGCCCTTGAAAGCGAACTTGTAAGACTAATTGAAGACATAAAAAAATAGCGTGTGGTGAATAGCGCAAAGTTTCAGGTATACAAAGCTTTTGCGATTATTGATGACAGGAAATTAGTTAATGGGGAATAGCACTTCGCAAGAAGTTCATCGGTTAAATCTTTTACTTCGAGTATAATAGGAATACTGTCCCTGGTTATAGCAATCATGAATTGACAATTAGTGAAGAAAATATGAAAAGAATTTTACTGTTATTGGCCAATGGATTCGAGATGCTTGAAGCCAGCGCATTTATAGATGTAATCGGATGGAACCTTGTGGAGGGGGATGGTTTGACCGAATTGTTTACCTGCGGAATACAGAGGGAAGTTAAAAGTTCTTTCAATCAGAAGGTTATCGTTGATTTTCTGATTGACGATATCGATATCGATATTGATTCGTTTGATGCCTTAGCCATTCCAGGCGGATTTGAAGTATATGATTTTTACAAGGATGCTTACGATGAGCGATTTCTGGATCTGATCCGTAGATTTAAAGCGAAAGATAAAATTATCGCTTCCATCTGTGTCGCAGCTTTACCCCTCGGCAAGAGCGGGGTATTGGAGGGTAAAAATGGCACAACCTACAATAAAAACAGCGTCAGAAACCTGTGCGGCGGCGGTGTTTCAAAACTGAGCTCCTCTCCGGTGATTGGGTGTTTAAATGCCAGGATATTGGCATGCAGGCAGGTGCGGCGCAGCGGGTTTAGTTTGGAACCATATTTTTTATCTCCGGCTACGGAATGTCCCATCTCCTTCATGTGCACACGGATCTGGTTTTTGCGTCCTGTTTCCAATTCAACCTCCAACAATGAAAACTCCTCGCTGCGTTTCAGTACTTTGTAATGGGTGATGGCTTCATCCCCTTCGCCCGGGACTTTGGTGGAATACATGAAGAGCATCTTGTTCTCCTTCAAGAAGGAACGGATAGTATCCTCGTCTTTTTCAACAATTCCCTCAACAACAGCGATGTAGGATCTCCTGATAACTGCCTCCTGCCACTCTTTCTGCATAATCTCCTGCACCTTTTCGCTTTTTGCGAACATCATCACACCGGATGTATCGCGGTCGAGCCGGTGCACCACAAATATGCGGTTAGTGGGATCTTCCTTCTTGACATGTGAACTCAGGATGGAATAGGTTGTCAGCAGCTTCTCTTTGGCGGTGGCGATGGAAAGCATGCCGGCCTCTTTGTCAATGACGATCAGGTATGGATCCTCAAATAAAATACGAACTCCGCGAAGGCGTGTCTGCTCGGGCACAACCCCCCAGTTAATTGTAACAAGCTGATTCGGTTCCAGAGGATAGTCGAATTGGGTAATGAAATGGGTTCCGACAGAAACCTGTCTGTGAGCCAGCAAGGATTTGACAGTGGTTCGGCTTTTGCCTTTGAGTTGTTCGATAAGAAACTCCATCAGTCGTGTTGGCTTGCTAACCGTCAACTGAGTTACTTTGGCTTTTTGCTTGTTGGCTGGAATTGATCTCATTTCGGGTTTTGATTTAGGATGAAGTTGACATCCGGCAGGAAGGTATCCAGCGACTCTTCGTATTTAAACCCTTTTGAAGCAAGCAGATCATAAAATTTTTTAACAATCTTGGTGCTTTCCCGGTTAGGGTTCTTTTCGATGTATTGAATGTACGAGTGCTGGTATACAGGTTGCAGCATCTTTGTATTGGGATCGAAAAGTGGTAGTTGCTCAAAGCCCGAAAGATAAGTCGTAAACACATCAATGTATTGAGACTGAATATCATCTATCGAGAGATATTCAGGATTATTTACCATGAAATCTTCCCAGGCCGAGACCTGTCGTGCGAGTGAATCGGGCGGGGATAACGGCTGATTGTTGTCGCCCAATATAACCCTGGAGAGTGAAATTTTGGTCTTCAGGTAGTCGCGGCTTCCTTTGGTGAGCGCTCTTTCCACATGGTCATACACGAATGCCATATTGGGTTCAAGGTAGAAGTCGCCTTCACGGTAGGTGATCCCTATGCCATGGGTTGCCAGTGTTGTAACCAGTCTTTGAGCCTCGGACGGGTCTTCCTTGCTCTCAAAGTGATCCATTAGTTGGCGGTTTCCAAGCAACTTGCCAGTGTAATACTCCTGCATAACTGCCGTCATGTATTCGTTGAAGGAGATGAGCATAGAGTCACGGCCCAGAGAGTCTGCCTTGTTGTTGGCATAAATAATTAGAGCGCGGTCAATGTTCTGAAGATCCCCCCGGTCAAAATCTTCGAGGATAGAACTGTAGGCAGCATTGGATGGAACGGTCAGTTGTGAAAGCCGGAATGCATCCATCGCAATGCCTTTCTTTGCCGATTTGTCACTGGCTGTCTGCTTATCCTGCTTGCCGGAAAAGCAGGAAGCTGCCAACAAAAGAAAAGTAATTAGGAACAGAAAATTTCTGCCTGTCATATTCCATGCCCGATTCGGGATACCATTGTATTTAACCATTATTTCAATCTTTCCTGAATGGCTTTGCTCTCTTTTTCGAAGCCGGGTTTATTCAAGAGGGCGAACATATTTTTCTTATAACTTTCGACACCAGGTTGGTCAAATGGATTGACATCCAGAATGTAACCACTGATTCCGCAGGCTATCTCGAAGAAGTAAATCAGTTGTCCGAGATAATATTCATTCAACTTTGGAACGGAGATCCTGATATTAGGAACGCCGCCATCGACATGGGCGATGGCGGTACCCAATTCTGCCATTTTGTTCACCTCATCCACTCGTTTGCCGGCCAGGAAATTGAGTCCATCTAGATCTGCTTCGTCTTCGGGAACAAACAGTTCATTGTCAACTTCTTCGATAGAGAGTACCGTTTCGAACAGGGTTCTTTCCCCCTCCTGGATGTACTGTCCCATGGAGTGAAGGTCGCTGGAAAAGTCGACACTGCTTGGGTAGATGCCTTTGTTATCCTTGCCTTCGCTCTCGCCGTAAAGTTGTTTCCACCACTCGGCAAAGAAGTGAAGTTTGGGATTGTAGTTGACGAGTATTTCGATTTTCTTTCCAGACTGGTATAGGGCATTTCTGGCCGCTGCATACTGACTTGCCAGGTTTTGTTCGTATGGAACGGAGGAGTCGCATGCTTTTTCCATGTCAATGGCGCCTTTGACCAGTTCGCGGATATTGAAACCGGCCATTCCAATGGCGATCAGACCGACTGGAGTTAGCACGGAATAGCGGCCACCAACATCATCCGGGATGACAAAGGTTTTGTACCCTTCCTCCTTGGCAAGTTTCCTCAAAGCCCCTCTTTCAGCATCGGTTACCGCGATGATTCTTTTGCGGGCTTCATCAATGCCATATTTCTCTTCCAGGTCCTGTTTCAGTATCCTGAAGGCAAGGGCAGGTTCGGTGGTTGTGCCTGATTTGGAGATAACTGTGCAGGCCCAGTCTTTGGTGTCGAGCAGATCGCGAAGTTCAAAAAGATAGTCTTCGCTGATATTTTGTCCGGCAAAGACGATCAGCGGCGCTTCGAATGATCCTTTGATGGCAGCGAAAGAGTCGGAAAGGGCATCGATAACGGCCTTTGATCCAAGGTATGAGCCGCCGATTCCAATCACTACAAATACTTCGAGGTGCTTGACCTGAAGTTTTTGAACCGTTTTTTCGATATCAGACAATTCAATTTCAGAAATTGATCCCGGCAGATCGACCCATCCGAGAAAGTCATTGCCTTTTCCGGTTTTTTTGTGCAGGGCGAGATTGGCGGCTTCAGACTGAAGTTTGAATCCATCTATTTTTGCTTTTGGTACGAAGCCGTATACGTTTTTGAGATTTAAGGAGATGTTCTTCATTCTTTGTTTTGTGTTATGTGTTGTATTTATATTCAGGCTTTTAGCTAATGTCTTTTGGCCTGTGGTTTCTTTAAATATTTGTTCCTTCCGTCCGAGGTGATCCGATTACATTTTCCTACATATTCTCGCGGACGGTGATCATGGTTGATTCATTTACCCGGGGTTCCGCTTCACTCCACCCCGGGCTACCAATATTTCGCCGCTATGCGGCTAAACCCCGGATTAGCGAACCTTTCACCGTTTCACCGTTTCACCGTTTCAATGTTTCAATGTTTTCCACTTCGACAAGCTAAGAAACCTGTTCTTTATCTTATCTTCCCCAAATCCCCAATTCCTCAGGCCTCCAAGTCACCCAAGTCTCCGTTTCCCTGTTTCCCTGTTTCCGGTATCGCCGTTTCAATCTCCATAATATTTGGAGTTCCGAACTCCCAATCGCCCCTTCGTCCTAGTCGTCCTAGTCATTCCCCCGCTCCGTCCTTCCTACCGCAAATACTCCGTCAGCAGCCGCATCTCAATCGCCGGAGAGATATTTTCATAAATGATGTTGAAGACGGTGTCTGTGATCGGCATGTTGATGCGGTATTGTTCGTTAAGCTCTTTGATGCTTTTGGTGGCATAATAACCTTCGGCAATCATGTCCATTTCGAGCATGGCCGAGCGAACGGTGTATCCTTTGCCGATCATGCTGCCAAAGGTCCGGTTTCTCGAAAAATGGGAGTATCCGGTTACGAGAAGGTCTCCAAGGTATGCCGACGATTTGATGTCGCGGGTAATGGGATGCACGGTATCCACAAATCGTTTGATCTCCTGGATGGCATTCGACATGAGTACTGCCTGGAAATTATCGCCGTAACGCAGGCTGTGTGAAATGCCTGCAGCAATAGCCATTATATTTTTTAACACCGCTGAATACTCAGTTCCCCAAATGTCGTCAGAAATATGTGTTCGTAATGAATTGCTTTCCAGCAACATAGCAAATTGCCGTGCCCGTTTGACATCCGGACTGGCTATGGTTAGGTAGGAGAGGAGGTCGCGCGCTACCTCTTCTGCATGGCACGGACCGGCTATGACGCAAAACTGCTCAAAAGGTAAGTCGTAAAATTCGTGAAAAAACTCACCAACAAAAAGATTTCCGTCAGGGATGATCCCCTTGATGGCCGAGACAACAAATTTGTCTCCAATTTCGGCGGTCATGTGACGGAGTGTATCTTTCAGAAAAGCGGAAGGAGTAACGAATACCAAAATATCAGAGTCTTCGACAATCTGATTGATATCATTGTAGAAATTGATTTTGGAAACATCAAACTCTACCGATCGAAGGTAGTTGGGATTGTGCCGGAATTTTTTGAAAAGTTCGATGCTCTCCTTGTTGCGGATGTACCAATTTATTTCATTCACATTGTACATCATCAATTTTGCAAGTGCAGTAGCCCAACTTCCACTGCCTATAATTGCGACACGGCTCTTTTCACTGATTTCCGTCATTGGTGTGAAATATTAGTTTAACCACTTCGTCACCTCATCCATGCCCGGGTTAGGGAGACCGAGCTGGTTTTTCTTGTTGAAACCGCAAAGATCGTTGAACAATTTTGA
>JALNYZ010000140.1 GCA_023229575.1 Prolixibacteraceae bacterium | reverse complement strand
GTAAACAATGCGGAAAAAGAAAACAAAGCAACCGTATTCGGTTACTACGTAAACGATCCAGAACGCTATGGCGTGGCGGAATTCGACTCACGTGGCAACGTGCTGAGTATTGAAGAAAAACCAACCCAACCAAAGTCTAACTACGCTGTAGTTGGACTTTATTTTTACCCCAACAAGGTAGTGGAAGTAGCTAAAAACATCAAACCCTCCCCCCGTGGAGAGCTTGAAATAACAACCGTGAACCAGGAATTCCTGAAAGACGGCGAGCTGAAAGTACAGTTACTGGGCAGAGGTTTTGCCTGGTTAGACACCGGCACCCACGACTCCCTGAGTGAAGCAAGCACCTTTGTGGAAGTGATCGAAAAAAGACAAGGCCTCAAAATAGCCTGTCTGGAAGAAATCGCCTACCACAACAGATGGATCACTACAGCGGATTTGGAACGCATAGCCAAACCCATGATTAAAAACCAGTACGGACAGTACCTATTCAATTTAATAAAAGAATGAACATTATAAAAACTGCCATCGAAGGCGTAGTAATTATAGAACCCAAAGTATTTGGCGACGAACGCGGCTACTTCTTCGAATCCTTTTCACAAAAACAATTCCAGGAAGAAGTCTGCAACACAACCTTTGTACAAGACAACGAATCCAAATCCAGCTACGGCGTACTAAGAGGTCTCCATTTCCAAAAAGGCGAATACGCCCAGGCAAAATTGGTTAGAGTAGTAAAAGGAAAAGTGCTGGACGTAGCCGTAGACATCCGAAAAGGCTCACCCACATTTGGCAAACACGTCTCCGTAGAACTAACAGAAGAAAACAAACGTCAGTTCTTCGTACCCCGCGGTTTCGCCCACGGCTTCGTAGTACTAAGCGACGAAGCCATCTTCCAATACAAATGCGACAACTTTTACGCCCCCGAACACGAAGGCGGTATCGCCTGGAATGATCCGGAGTTAGGGATTGATTGGAAGATCAAACATGAGGAAGCTTTACTTTCAGGGAAGGACAAACTGAATCAGTCATTACAAAGTTTTACAATTTAAAAATATCTCAACAAAATAATATGAATATTGCCATAGTTGGAACCGGATACGTTGGACTAGTATCTGGCACATGTTTTGCAGAAATGGGCATCAGCGTTACTTGTGTTGATGTAGATAAAACAAAAATAGAAAATCTTAAAAGTGGAATAATCCCAATATATGAACCAGGACTAGAAGAAATGGTACACAAAAATGTAAAAGCAGGACGCTTACATTTTACTACCGATCTTACTAACTGTCTTAATGATGTAGAGGTAGTCTTTAGCGCAGTGGGTACTCCGCCTGACGAAGACGGAAGCGCTGATCTTAAATACGTTCTAGAAGTAGCACGCACCATTGGTCGAAACATGAACAACTATGTGTTGGTGGTAACCAAGAGCACTGTACCGGTTGGAACCGCCAAAAAAGTCAGGGCTGCCATACAGGAAGAACTTGATAAAAGAGGTGTATCCATCGAATTTGATGTAGCTTCCAACCCGGAATTTTTAAAGGAAGGTAACGCTATCGACGATTTCATGAAGCCTGATAGGGTCGTAGTTGGAGTAGAAAGTGAAAAAGCAAAATCATTGATGGAGCTACTTTACAAACCTTTTATGATGAACAACTACCGGATGATATTTACAGATATACCATCTGCCGAAATGATTAAATACGCAGCCAACGCCATGTTAGCTACCCGTATTTCATTTATGAACGACATTGCCAATCTTTGCGAAATAATGGGAGCCGATGTAAATATGGTTCGTAAAGGAATTGGTTCAGATGCTCGAATCGGAAGTAAATTTCTTTATGCTGGTTGCGGTTATGGAGGTTCTTGTTTTCCTAAGGACGTGAAAGCCTTAATTAAAACAGCATCTCATAATGGCTATGAAATGATAGTATTGCAAGCCGTAGAAGAGGTGAATGAAAACCAAAAATCCATTCTTTTCAAAAAACTTCATAAACATTTTAATGGAGATCTAAATGGAAAGACAATTGGTATGTGGGGGCTTTCATTTAAACCAGAAACAGACGATATGCGTGAAGCTCCATCCCTGGTATTGATTCACCACTTGCTTAATGCCGGATGTACTGTTAAAGTATACGATCCAGTAGCCATGGATGAATGTAAAAGAAAAATTGGAGATTCAGTAATCTACTGTAACGACAGATACGAAGCAGCCTTGGATACAGACGCATTATTATTAGTTACTGAATGGAAAGAATTTAGAATACCATCATGGGCAGTATTAAATAAAACAATGAAACAACCAGTGATAATTGATGGCCGTAACATTTACGACCGTCAGCAAGTTAAAGAAAATGGTTTTCATTATTACAATATAGGATAAACAAAATGCTTGAATATAATGTAAAACTCGAAGGTAAAACAATTCTCGTTACTGGAGCAGCCGGTTTTATTGGAAGTTTTTTAATCAAGAGACTATTCAAAGACTTTCAAAACATTAAAATTATCGGTATAGATTCCATTACCGATTACTATGATGTAAATATTAAGTATGATAGATTAAAGGGAATAGAGGCTTTAGGAAGAGATTGGACATTCATTCACGACTCTATAGCAAATAAAAATACCTTAGAAAAAATATTCTCTGATTACAATATTGCGATTGTAGTGAACCTTGCAGCCCAGGCAGGCGTCCGCTATAGTATAACTAATCCGGATACTTACATAGAGAGCAACATTATTGCGTTCTATAATATGCTTGAAGCGTGTCGTCATCGTACGGT
>JALNYZ010000015.1 GCA_023229575.1 Prolixibacteraceae bacterium | reverse complement strand
GCCCGGTGAAGCTGAAGCAAACCGGATATTTTTAGCTTGCTGAGCCCTTCTGCTTTTAATTGGATAATACGTCGTACCTGTGTCATACCGATTGATTTGTTTGCCATCGTGCCTTAGTTTGAGTAAGACACAAAAGTCACAAATCAATCCCCATTGTTCTTTAGTTGTACACTTTGCTCCGGATTTAGTTGTACACTTTACGCCGGATTGTCAGTCGTGTTGGCGGGCCAACGACCGACCAAAAGAACTTTCAAATGCAAAAAGCAACACTAAAAAGTTGTACACTTTGCTCCGGATTCAGTTGTACACATTACTCCGGATTGTGTTGTACAGTATAGTCCGGAATATTCAACTCAGAGTAAATTATGATCGAACCATATTATTTTGAAATACCTATATATCGCTGCAATCAGGACACTCATACTAAAGAGATGAAAGCCAAGGAAGCAGAATTTGCAGTTGAAGAATATAAGGAATCTGCTCCCAAAAGTTATCAAAATATGACAAATATTTTCCATCGAGCCATTTGGTATCCATGGAAATACAATGAAGCAATTGGTTGGATTTGTCTTTATATAATGGGAAATCAAATAAGAGGAGATTATTACTTTATAAGTGCTAGGCGTATTGGAAAAGGAATTAGAAAAAAGAGATTCAATTATTGTGGAAAAGCCTTTGAACATTACTTGCCCAAAAATTTATCGTCCTCTGAAATATTTCAAGAAATAGTTAAAGAGCTTGAACGGCTAAATAAAAATGAAAAGCCTTTTAGAAATAGACATATTGACTTAAAATCATTTAAAATAATTGGAGAATTTGTTGATTGGAAATTACTTGTTGATAAACTAAATTCATTTAAATATCCTAAAAATAACTAATGCTAATAACTAAAGCTTCGTGTGGTTGAGGCACGAGACCCAACATGAAGCCCTGTTGCATAGTTTGGCAGGTACTGTTGCCTTAAATAGATAAGCAAAATATATGCGGTAAACATTTCTCCTATTCTCCGCAAATTTGCGGTAAATAATTCCTATATTTGCCGCAACACAATTTAAGCAATGGCAAAATACATTTATCAAAATAGTGACTGGACACATTTTACGTGGAAAGACACCGTTATCAATTCCATCTTCGGTGAAGTTCGCAACCTGCAGGGGAAAATCTCCGGTCAGATGAACGCGCTTGGCTTCTCAATGAAAGAAGAGGCCACGCTTACCACGCTTACACTCGATGTCGTTAAATCTTCGGAAATTGAAGGAGAACAGCTTAACTACGCACAGGTTCGTTCGTCCATTGCAAGACGTTTGGGGATGGACGTGGCAGGATTGGTCCCTTCCAACAGGAACGTGGAGGGTGTTGTGGAGATGATGCTCGACGCGACCCAAAACTATCTGCAACCACTCACCGAAGAACGGTTGTTTGGCTGGCATTCCGCGCTTTTCCCCACTGGACATAGTGGTATGTACAAAATAGAGGCTGGACGTTACCGCACAGGCCAAATGCAGGTGGTTTCGGGGGCATTGGGAAAGGAGAAAATCCATTATGAAGCGCCAGCCCCACAGCATGTAAAAGCGGAAATGGACAAGTTTCTAAACTGGTTCAATGGGGATGTAAAATTAGATCCCGTGTTGCAAGCCGCTATCGCCCACTTTTGGTTCATCATCATTCACCCTTTTGATGATGGCAACGGCAGGATCGCAAGGGCGATTTCAGACTTACTGCTTGCCCGTGCAGAAAATAGTCCTGAGCGGTTTTACAGCATGTCGAGCCAAATCCTTGTAGAACGGAAACGGTATTATGAAGTGCTGCAGAAAGTTCAGCACAGCAACGGCGACATTACCGAATGGCTGGACTGGTTTCTTCAATGCCTGAAAAACGCTTTGCTGGAAACGGAAACCACTTTGCGAAAAATCCTGCGAAAAGCCGAGTTTTGGAAAATACATGAAAACACGCCAATCAATGAACGGCAACGCCTGGTGCTGAACAAACTGCTGGATGGCTTCGACGGCAAACTGAAATCTTCGAAGTGGGCAAAAATTGCTAAATGCTCACCGGATACGGCATTGCGGGATATAAAGGACCTGATGGGAAAAGGAATTTTACGGCAAGATCAACAAGGAGGCCGCAGCACTAACTACGAGCTTGTAGAATTTTAGCGATTAGGCCGCTCTTCTTGGAAAAATCATCATTAAAGAATACTTTTATTGGTCTAATCATTAAACTATCTCTATGAAAATTCATCAACCGGATCTTAACAAACGAACCTTTATCAGGTGGAAAGTCTATTTTGACAGGTCAAGAATGTATATCGGATACATTCAATTCTTCCTGATTGGTATTGTCTTTCTTCAATCCTATAAGGACCAACCCTGGGGCGAATTTATTTTCAAATATGCCATCATCTCGATACCGATTGCCTTTCTCCTGTTCATTCTTCTTTCACTGGTATTGGGCTATTTTGATTCGAAACTTGGAATTCGGGAAGAAGAGCAGAGAAACCTTTCGAAATCAAATCCGGTGATGATGGAAATGCTCGGTCAGCTCAAGGAACTCAATAAAAAGATGGAGTTATTGGAGAAGGACAAAACAGATAAGAAGGCGGTATAACAAAACCCAGATAAAAATATGAGTGACAAAATTCAACACATCAATCCTGAAGATCTTTCGAAAAATCCGGCATTTTCTCAAGTCATTGTCACACAAGGGAGCGGCAGGACAATTTATATTGGCGGACAAAACGCCGTAAATGCCAACCGGGAAATAATAGGGAAAGGCGACATTCAAGCCCAGGCCGAACAGGCTATGCAAAATATTCATACAGCGCTCACGGCCTGTGATGCGACTTTTGAGAATGTGGTAAAATTATCCATCAATATTGTCCAGGGTCAATCTGTTTATGGAGCATTTCAGGCATCGCAAAAATTTATGAGCGGGCTAAAAAACCCACCGACAATTTCAGTTCTGATTGTTGCAGGTTTGGCCAATCCGGAATTCTTAATCGAAATTGATGCGATCGCGTTTGTTCCGGAATAAACGGCTTAGGTGAAATCGCCCCTTCTGGCGTCATGAAATGATACAGTCCTGAATTTGAACAAAGGAATATACCATAGATACTTTCACTCTTAATAATATGCTTATTCCCAATTGTTGTATATAACACCTAAATACGATCGATCTGACAGCCATAAAATCTCCATTAATTACCCAAGAATTTGTATTTCAGAAGTTATTAAGGGCTTACAGCAAGTTGGCTTACCAAAAAAAAAGCCAACAACAAATTAAATGACTGGCACTTTTCGTATCTTTGCAAATACAACGAAAAATTAGAATAATGAGAACAGTTGAGTTACATATTCCTGATGAAGTTGATTTAAAGGATTCCGATTTTTCAATGATAGTCGCATCAAGATTGTACGAAGATGGGAAGTTGTCCTCGGGTCAAGCTGCAGCCATGGCGGGATTGTCAAAGAGAGCTTTTATTGAATTATTGGGCAGGTATGGCGTTTCAGTCTTTAGTACGTCATTGTCTGACTTAGATTCAGATATCGCCAATGCCTAGGATTGTCATTTCTGATAATGTAATAGCTGAATTACTTAGGAAAAATGGTGAAATTGGCAACCGTTGATCTAGTTTGCGGCGGTTCGCTAAACAATGGCATACATCGACCATTCTTTGTTACATATTTGAAAGCTCGCTTTTAGCAAAAAAACTACTACTTTTAAGAAGTCCAACCTATTAAAAGTATATAACCATGGAAAAAGTTATTGCATGTTGTGGCTTAAATTGTGCTACCTGTGATGCAAGAATTGCAACAATGGCAGATGACAATGAATTGCGCGCCCAAACGACCGAAAAATGGAAAGTTCAATTCGATGCAGGCATTACCCCGGAGATGATCAATTGTACGGGTTGCAGGGAAGCCGGGGTTAAATTTGCCCATTGCTCGGAATGTGAGATACGGAAATGTGTCCATTCAAAAGGATTTCAAACTTGCGCCGAATGTGAAAAGCTGGAGGATTGTGCTATGCTGAAAGGGATCCATCAATTTGTTCCGGATGCGATGGAAAACCTTAAATCATTGAACTGATAGGTTATGAAACCAACTTCCGAAATCAACCCCGTCGTTGTCTTTACCGGCACCGCCTGGCAAGCAGGAATGGTCAAAACTCTGCTGGAGGATGCAGGTATCGAAGCCTTTGTCCTCGAACATGCCAGGGCGACCTACAATCCCGGCTGGAACCTCCCGGGCGAGGAGGGTTCTGTCAGGGTGATGATCTCAGATCTTGACCTGGAGGAGGCAAGACCCATCGTGGAGGAATACGTGAAAAATATAGGAAACTAAAATTTTCTTTGCGTTCTTCGCGTCTCCCTTTGCGCCCTTTGCGTGAACGTTTAAGCTTACCCGAATTCGCTGATCCGCTCCAGCCTTGCAACATCCAGCAATTCAATCTTCTTGCATTCCATGTCGATCAGCCCATCCTTCTTGAACTCGTTCATCATCCGGATAACGCTCTCGGTCGACATCCCCGTAAGGTCTCCCAGATCGGCCCTCGAGAGCGGCAGATCGAACGACCTGCTTTTGAAAATTTTATTAGACAAACATAGCAGTATATCGGCCAGTCGGCCATGGAGTTGCTTCTGCGTGAGCGAATAGAAGCGGCCATAGATCTGCGCCGTACTTTCATTGAGAAGGTTGATGATGTGGTAGGCGAAATTAGAATTCTGTTTCAACAATTGCCTGAAAATCTGAATATCAATCATCCGTAATTTTGAATCCGTATAGGTGGAGATGGAATATGGCATCTTGTTGTTCCCATCATAAACGGCGGCCAATCCGAGCAAGTTGTTTTTGGTGGAGAGCATCAGGATCAGGTTGTTGTTCTTCTCCTCCAGGTAGACTTTCACCAAACCCTCCTCCAAAAAATAGATGTGCGAAGCAAAGGCGCCCAGCTTGCAAACCGTCTCTCCCTTCTTGAAACCGATGCTGACCGAGTTTTCATCGATCAGCAACTTCTCCGGTTCGGTCAGAAGGTCATACCAGCTCTTTTCAAATTCGAATGCTGAGCAGTGGCTTAAACTCTTTGTTTCAATATTTTGATCCATCGGATTCAGGAAATCTGTAATGGCTAAAATTACTCATTTCCAACCATCTTTTCGCTTCCGGCATGCTTTGATGACAAAAAAATTACACAGAGGAAGTTGTCTTTCTTTTTGGATGATTTACCATGCCTAGACATGGGAGCTATTCCTAATCTTTGGTTGGAGGAAGAAGGAGGGTCACGACTTGTCCCGATACTTCGGGAGAGGGAAAAATCGCTGGCGATTTTTAAAGACTGTTTAAAATTTGTTTTTTGTCCCTTACGGGCAATGTCATTAAATTGACGAAATTCTTTGTGTGTCCTTAGTGTTTTCCTTAGCGGCCTTTGTGGTTAAGATCTAAATCTAACCACAAAGGACACGACGGACTTCACAAAGGGCACCAAGTTTTCACGAAGTAAAAGCGATGCAAATTCTATTTAAAGATAGCCTACTCGAATTTGTCTTTTGAGCACTTAGTGCTTCGTTTTGACAAGGTCAGATCGAAATTTTCCAACGACTGAAGCATCACTATTGACTTTTCATCGTGACAGGTCAGGCAGCTTCCGACCTGAAGAATTCGCTGTTGTTCCTTTACCGTGAAAGGCCTTAACTCCGAACGCGTCGAATTTGGCTGTTTGGCCTCTTGCAGAAAACCGGTCCAGGCATCTTCGGGCAGACCATCCATTTTATTGGGTTCGAACCGGGGTTCAAACCGCCATTTGCCGGATTGAAAATAGAGGTTGCCTCTTCCATAGCCGATGGCCAGCGGATCGTTGTGGCACGATTTGCAGCTTCGTCCTTCACGCTGGGTGGTATGTGCGGAGGCAGGGGCGTAAAGCCTGTGAAAGCTATTTCCCCCTCCTTTGGTGAACGATTCGCGATCGATGGTCATGATCATTCCGGGCATGGTAGTCACGATCCTACTTTCATCTTTTTCACTGACGCCAAGAACCGGGGGTTCCGCAAGGGATTTTCCGGCAAATTCGACCCAGCTTCCAGTGGTTGGTTGGCCGGTCAGGAGATCAAATCCCGCAGTACTCTTTTCGTAGCTGTTGTGGCAACCGATACACTGCGGTACCCAGGCGCTGTGGCACGACCCGCAGCTTAGTCGCTTGTGACCATCACCTCTGCTGCATAACGGTGAGGCAGGTTTAGAAAGGCGCTGCAATCCATTCAACTTGTCGGTCAGCAGGATATTCCCGAGCGAATCCACGGTAGTATTCAACAGCGCCGTGTTTCCTTTGGCAGTAACGACGACACGGCTTTTGGGGTTGTATTTCCTGAGCCAGGCGATCATTTGTGAATCCCTGTCGGGAAGGGTTCCGATAGCTGCCGATTTTGGTTTACCGACCGGATGGCAATCGACGCATTGAACATTGACTGCCTCATCCTTGTGAGCCCTGCTCTTGCCATCGCCCATGATTTCGTACGAGGTATGGCAGTCGATACAGGCCATCCCCTTCTGGTGGTGAATATCGGCCTGAACGAATTTAACCACACGATCGTCCGGCAATACCTGGATGCTATCGGATACCCGGATATCGGAGGCTTTTAGTTTGGTCTCGTTCCACCCTTCGTAATTGAGTGAAATCCTTCCCGAACGGCTGTGGCAACTCTTGCAGCGATCGTTCGAAACCTGCAGGTCAATGGCAGGGTGTACCTCCTGAGCATTGTCTTGTAGTTTCGATTGCAGCCTGTTCATGGTGGTGGTTGCCTGATCGCTGTAGTGCAGGTGACAAGCGTTGCACCCCCCGCCCCGCTCAAGCCAGGCGGCATTGCCGGTTTTACTCTTTTCGCTGCCAAGGTGGCACCCAGCGCAGAGATTACGCAGATGGGTGTCTGATGCGGAATGGGCAAGATCTTTGATGTGAAACGTGTCATTCAACGAAGCAGATTCTCCAAAAACGAATTTATCTACCGCGATGATTCCGCTTTGCGTGGTCATCAGCGAATTCATCATCCGATCGGCTATCTCGCTATGGCAACCCTGCGTGCCGCAAGTTTGCCTGACATTAGAAAAGTCACCCGGGACCTTCACCATATTGGCATGGGCCCGATTTTTATTCCCCGAAAAAGGATCCCCCATATGGCAGGTATAACAACCAATCGTAGAAGGGTTATGGGATTCGGACAGGCCGGACATGGTACCGTGGCACAAAAGACACCCCTCCTGCTTTTGGTTCTCAGGAATAACAGTTTGCCCGGGTTGAGCCAATGGGTTGACCGGATCAAAAATCAGGAGTTTTTCACCCGAAAGGGAAAAATCTTTCACTCCGCGCCACTGCCAGTTTTCTCCCCGGAAAAGCAACACCATCATGGTAATAAGCAGGTAAAACAGGGCGAGCGTCAGGAGCAGCCGTTTGCCCAATTTCCTGTAGCTGACTTTGATCCATGGAAGGAGGAAAAAGAGCAGGAGAAGTGATAGCATAAGCCAGAAAAGGTAACCCGGACGGCTGGTCTGGTGGAGCAACTCCTGGAAACCCACGAAGAACCAGGGTCCCTTGAGTTCACTGCTCTCCGCGAGTCCGAGCGGCGCCCGAAACAGCAGACTAATGACAGCTACTATCGATAATGTGATGACAAGGCTCCGCAATCTTGGCCAGATCGCCCTGACATGACTGAATATGGCAAGAAACAGGAAGATCGTACCCGTGGCAATGTGCTGCACATAAACGATCGACCAATGCTCTTCACTACCTGTAAATGCGGTTCCAACCATTCTTCCTACAAGAGGGATTGATTCGAGCAGTGATGCGACTATGCGTCTGGCCTGAAGTCCGGCAGCATCCCCCTTCAGTATAAAACCGGAGATCATTTCGTAACCAAGAACCACCAGCACCAAAGTCAGGATCATCCAGGTACGGCGGCTTTTGATGTTGGTTTCCGTCGACTTGCTCAGGTGGTCGTAAACGTGAAGCAACGCGAAAATAAAAAACAGTTGGGCGCTCCAGTAATGAAAGTTCCGCACAAGAGAGCCGGCTGGATTTGCCAGTAACAATTCAAAAACCGACTGGTATGGTTTGGTAAAATCGTAGGGAATCGCCAGCAAAGCCCCGCTGAGGGCGCAGAGCAGCAGCGAGGAGACAGCGATCCAACCGGCGGTGTCAAATTGCGCAAATTTTTTTAGTCTGTACAAATCCATTCAGGCGTTGAACTAATTCATATTATTTTATTTCACAATCATCTTTCGGTTTTTTTTATCCTGTTTATTTCACGTTTACTTCTTCTTCTTCTTCTTCTTCACAGGGTTTCGTTTCACTCCACCCTGTGCTGTTACATAACGTCCTTTCAGGACTTGTAGCCAAAAGGGGCAACGCCCCGACATGTAACAGCATAGGACGTAATGAAATGGAGTCCTATGAAACTACCCATGAAATAAATTATTTAATCCCAAACATAACGTTCATCAAACTCAATTTCATTTTTAATAAAAAAAAGCCTGAACTCATTTTTGAAATCACCAACTTTATGATGTTGTGGTTGATTCTGAATATATTTTTTAACTCTTGGAACTTGAGAAGCACTTACTGAAAAGATACCATACCCATCCTGCCAAAAAAAATCCGGTATACCCTGATGTTTCATCCATTTAGATGATGATGTCTTTATCTTTGAAACCAAATCTGCCATGGTAATCGTTCTGGGAAGTGTACAAAGGATATGAATATGATCCGGATTGGCATATAACTCATAGGTATAAGATCCCAAATTTGACAAAACCCCTATGATATAGGAATGAAGCTCTTTCCGGATATCATCGCTAATTAGTTTCTGACCATATTTCGTTGTAAATACGATATGTACGTTGACTTTGGCTAATGATTGTGGCATTGAATTAAATGTTATGATTCGTGATTATTTTCACAGGGTTTCGTTTCTCTCCACCCTGTGCTAATACAGGTCGTCCCTACAGGACTCCTATCAACTGGCTGTAATTTTACTATCCACATGCCGGATGATTTATCAAAATAACAATCCAATTCCTGCAAAGGTTTGATGGCTGGTCCCTTTACAGGTTTACCGCTTTTGGCATCAAACTGCGAACCATGGCATCCGCACCTAAGAAGAGTGCCACTGCCTTTTCCAATGCGGCATCCGGCATGGGTACAGGTGGTTGAAAAAGCCCGGATGCCCTTTTCATCACGAATGAGGTAGTATTTCCCAAAATAGCTCACCCCCAGCCGAATATCCGCGTTATGCCTGAATTCCGAGAGACTATCTTTCCCTGTCTGAACCTCACTCAAGCGATACCATGACCAGGCAAATAGGCCAGTCCCCAGGCCTGCCACAAGTTTGACAAATACGCGTCTGGATTGATCCTTTGGCTTCTGCATCCTACTATAATCTTATTGCTTTATCTATGCCGTTATTTCCGGGGTTTTGAACTGTCCCCAGGCTTCGTTGAAAGGCACCCAGGTAACGACGCATGGATTGGACCGGTGCTGGTCGATGATAGCTTTCCAGTCGACCGCCCCGAAATTGAGCAGGACTTTTTTGTTTTTCCAGGCCGTTGGAACCACGAAATTGCGTTCGTACCAGAGCTCATTGGTTTGACCCACATTTTTCTGAACCCCTGAGAGAGCAGATTCGATGGCGAAAGGGACCAAAATTTTTTGCGTCAAACTTGGCAGGAGGACCTTGCCCCTTGGTCAGTATGGCATAGTTCCAAAGTCCGTTGAGGTTTTGCCATTCGCTCCTTACCAGGATGGGTCTGGGGTATTCGGGCAACGGATTTTGTGGTATGACATTTTCAGCCCTTTTTGTTAGAATATGGTCACCGGCTGGATGCCATGGTTGGCCAAACATGGAAAGCGCCAGAACAATGGTTAGCGACAACAGTGAGATTTTCAATTTTTTCATTGATTATAGGTTTACAAGATGAAGATACAATAAGTACATCAACCCAAGAGTGACTCATTGCAATAGCTGCTTTTTCTTATTCTATCCTTGCAACAACCCTAACAGGGGAACTGTCGGCCCTTATCCGGAGCGGGAAAGCAAGGATTTCAAATTTCCGGTAGGGCAGTAAGGACGATAGGTTGGTCAGGTTTTCAAGGATAAATATGTGATTACTTAGTAGGATATTGTGGATGTTGGATGGTTCGTAGTCGGGCGATGGCGAGTCCATACCTACAATTTTAACCTGTTTATTCACCAATTCGTGCGCCGTTTTTTCGCTGAAGCTAGGGTAAGACTGATAGTATTGTTTCTGTCCGAAGTAGAGATCGAATCCGGTATAAAAAAGGATTACTGAGCCGGGTGTGACATGGCTGAAGGCCGATGCGGGTAAATCGATTATTTTTTGACCAACCACGTTGAAGATCCATCCCTTTCCAGCGAACTGCCCTATGGGGAGATCAGCGATCCTTGTAAGGCTGGAGGTGAGATGCATGGGACCATCGAGATGGGTGCCCGAATGCATACCTGTAGAGAGGGTAAAGTCTGTATAGCCTTCTTTTCCAAGGGAGGCAGTTTGTTGCAAAGAAACCTGAGGATCTCCTGGATAACCAGGCATGCTGTCGCAGATAGGGTGCGAGAGATCGATGTAGGTTGACATGATAGTTTGGTATATAAATGGTAGCGCAGAAGAAATAGATTGAAATGTTTGCGTGAAAACAAATGGTGAAAATAAATAATATAAGTCAATTATTTATCATACAAATGCACGAAATTGATCAGAATTCTACGGGGTTCCGCTGCGCCACACCTAGGATATCAGGGATCACTTTGCTCAGGGACCGTCGCTCCGTTTCATCGTTTCACTTGACCCTTCTCCCCTTCGACAAGCTCAGGGACCGGTACTTCCTTCTAAAATATTTTCCCCTTCGACAGGTTCCTAAATCCGGATCAACGCGCTCTCTTTAACCCACCCTTTATTCCCATCGGCAAGGCGAATTTCGATCCAGTCGCCAAGTTTGTCGGTTATCTGGACGCTGAGCCCTTCGTGCAGGATGAAGAGTTCAGTACCGGTTTCGCTTGGAGAGCCTTTCATGCGGACACTTCGCTCGGTGATGACGCCGCTGTTGTGGTGAACCAGTTTACTCCGCTGACTGGAGCCAAAGGAGAAGGTCACCAGGCTGTAAGAAAGGGCTACCACGGCCAGCCAGAAAGAGAGCTGTTTGTTCCGGATCGTTGTGGCAAAAAGGAAAAGCGCAATTAATAAGAGGAAGAGAAAAAAACTGATGAGTGATTGTCTACCCCAGCTATCGGCCGGCCGTGAGCTGATGAGTTCGTGCCACCAGCGCAAAAATCCGGGTTCAGGGAGGAGGTCGATGTTGTCGACTACCTGCCGCTTGGCCATATTGAGGTTGAAGAGGGCATCTTCGTTGCCCGGTGAAAGTTTCAGCGCCCGCTCATAGTTGAGGATGGCATAGGTGATGTTGTTGGATTTGTATAGTGCATTTCCCAGATTGTAATAGAGTTCGAAAGACTCGAAGCCTTTGGCGGAAACCGCTTCGTATGTTTTAACTGCTGCGGCATATTTCCCCGAAGTATAAAGCTGATTGCCCTTGGCGATCGAATCCTGCAATCCGGCCGGTTGTGCTTTAAGGAGATGAGTACTGCCAAACAAAAGCAGCAAAAGCAGGTATTTTAGGGTGAAATTTCTCATCTGTTACTATATTTATTTTTTGTTATCCAAATGTTCCTTCCGTCCGAAACAATCAAAAACCATTTTTCGATATGCTATCGCGGATGGCAGGTCAATCACGATTCCTGATCCCGGGTTGAAACCCGGGGCTATTTAATCTCCTTCTCCATTACCGACATTACCTCGGTTGCCTCATCGAAGAGCTCTTTCATCTTTGCTGAACCTCCTCCGGGGGCAAAACGCGCGAATTCGCATGTGTCCAGGATCTGTACAAAACGTTCGATGATTGTCGCTGTGACTTCATGTTTGGCCAGTTCGTCAGAAGCCTTCTCCCTGGATAGTTCCGACGCCGGGATGGTCAGTTTGTCGCTGAGGTAGCCCCAGAAGGCACGGGTAACGGATTCGTAAAATTTTTCATTCAATCCGGCATGTAGGTGCTGGCTGGCCTCCTTAAGCCTTTTAAGCGCCACTTTGCTGGCCTTTTTGTTTTTCATCCTGGCGACATTGGCATTTTCCCTAATCCGTTTTTGATTGAGCAGGTAAATGGCTAACAGGGTGAGTAATCCGCCTATGTAGAGCAGATAGAAGGGAAAGGAACCGAAGAAGGTGTATCCCCTGGACTTGAGTTCTGACCCGGAAGTCTTGATGTAACGGATATCTGTGCCGATTTGCTTCAGGTCTTCCTTGGCAACAGCATTGACAGTCTGTGCCCGGCTTCCATCCCCTTTCGCAACTTTAATCTGGTACTCCTCCGTAGCTTTGGTCACATACCTTTTCGAATCGGTGTCGAAGTAGACGAAGTTAACGGCCGGGATAGTATAGGTTCCGGCGAAGCGGGGAAGGAACAGGTATTCGAAGGTAATGTTTCCGTTGAGGCCTTGCCCGGAAGCGTTGAAATTGCTGTTGGTTTTGGGATCGTACACCTCAAAATCGGCAGGGAAGCTGACTTTTGGAGGGTTGATAAGTTTAATATTGCCATTCCCGGTAACATCCAACTTAATGGTAATGGCATCGTTCTCCCTGACACTTTTGGCAGTAATGGAAGAGCGAATATCAAATTTACCGACGGCACCCGAAAATCCTGCAGGAGGAGTGGGCAGCGGGGATACACTGATCGAAACAGGATCGCTGGTAATGGTGGCCTTCACATTGGCAAAAGAGTCGAAGAAATCGTCGAACATGCTCTGGGATCTTTTGACCCGTTGCTGCACAATGCAATCAATTTTCACTGGGCCGATGACGATATTTCCTGTTTGCTGCGGGAAAAGCAGGGTCTTTTTAAGCGTACCTACGTTATAGATTTCGCCATTGTAAGTCTCTCTTTGCAAAGATATTTGTTGCGGAAGCTGGATATCCTGCGACCAGAAACCCTCGAAATTTGGAATTGAGATATCTTCAAAACCGTTCAGGTTCACTTTAGAATAGATTTTAATAGTGGCAGTAAGGTGTTCCCCTTTGTAAAGCGACCGTCTGTCGAGGTTCATCCTAACAAAAAGGTCCTTTTTGGAAACCGTACCAGGTGTGGATGTGGGTTCGTCGACACCTCCGGTTGAAGGTTTTGCCGAACCTTTCACCACCTCAACAGATTGTGAATTGGAACTGTATTCAGTACCGCCTACCGTGATGGATCCTGGATTGATGGTAAAGCGTCCCTCTTTTTTTGCACGAAGGACGTACAGATAGGAGTAGGAAACAGACTGTGAGCTTACTCCGTTGATAATCTGGAAAGAGGTGCTTTGTGAGGTGGACGGCCCCATCAGCACATCAAAATCGCTAAGGTTTGGAAGTCTGAGATTTTGTCCGTTGGCATTGACCGAAAAGGCCAACCTGAATTGCTCTCCAAGCTCTACGACCTGAGGGGCCTCCATGGTAAAAACGACCTTCTCGGCCGCCCATCCGGGCAACGCGAAGAGGAGGGAGAGGAGTATGAGTTTTAACTTCTTAAAAAGCATAAGTATATAATCGTTATTTTATCTATTATGATCAAGTGACTAGAGTGAACTAAAGTGACTAGAGTGACTAAAGTTACGCACTATTTGTATTCGTAACGACCAACTTTAATCACTTTAGATCACTCTAGTCACTTTAGGCACTTCCCTTTACCAGTTCTTGTCCACATTCCTTTTCCCGGCTTTCAATGCCTGGGCTTTTTTTACCTTTTCCTGGGTCTGTTTTTCATCATTCTCCAGTGCCTGTAACATCTGCTCAGCATTCTGTTTTGATATCTTGTTTTGTTGTGGCTGCTGTTTTTGATTTTGTTGCGGATCTTTGTTTTGATCCTGATTTTGGTTCTGTTTTTGCTTGTCCTGGTCCTTGTTCTGATCTTTGTTTTGGTCTTTTTCCTGATTCTTGTTCTGGTCTTTTTTATCCTTGTCTTTGTCCTTGTTTTGTTGCTTTTTCTTCTCTTCCTCCTTCTTCATTTTCATGGCATAGGCGAGGTTGTATTTGGTCTCAGGATCGTTAGGAGTGAGGCGCAATGCCTTTTTGTAGGTGGCGATACTTTCATCCAGCTTTTTTTGGACCAGATAGGAGTTTCCCATGTTGTGAAAGGCCATCGATTTGTCGGCAGGAAGCGGGGTTTTTTCCGCGATATCCCCGAACTCTTTTGCCGACTCTTCGGCCTTCTTCTGTTTGTAGAGTGCATCAGCAAGGTTGAACTGCCACTGGTGGTCCTCGGGTTTTATCTCCAGGGCCCTGCGGTAGGCCACTTCAGCCTTTCCAAAACTGACAGTATCCAGTTTGGCAGTATCCTTCAAGCCTGTTTCAAACCATTTATTGCCCTCCCGGACAAACTTCCTCTCCTTTTGCGCCAGGGCCAGAAATGAGGGTAAGAGAAGTATGATTAGGATATGAAATTTCTTCATGACTCTAATTTGTTTATTCCAAATAACCTGAAGTTCTTAAGCCACTTATTTTTCCGGTCCAGAATCAGGAGATCTGCAAGGATCAGGAAAAATGCGAAGGCAAGGAATACCCCAAATTGGTCGTTGTATTCAGAATATTCGCGGGATTCCATTTCCGTTTTCTGCATCTTTTCGATTTCGTTAAAAAGGTTGTTGAGTCCAACTTCAGCATTGTTTGCACGAATGTAGGAGCCATCGCCGGCTTCTGCGATCTGGGTCAGCATGGGTTCGTCCAATTTGGTTACCACGATGCTGCCAGTTTTGTCTTTCAGAAAGTCGCTGCTTCCTTCTGTCAGCGGGATTGGCGCGCCCTGAGGCAGGCCCATTCCAATGGTATGCACCACAATCCCTTTCTCTTTGGCTTTTTTTGCCATCCCTACTGCATCGTCTTCGTGATTTTCACCATCGGTGATAATGATGATGGCTTTGCTTCCTTCAAAGTTAGGGGAAAAAGATTTCATCGCCATCTCGATGGATGCGCCGATAGCAGTACCCTGAACCGGCACGACATCAGTTGTGATAGATTCAAGAAAAAGCTTGGCCGATGAATAGTCTGCAGTGATTGGTAACTGGACATAAGCCTGACCGGCAAAAACCACCAATCCGATTTTGTCATTCTTGAGCCGGTCGGTCAGTTTAGCGATGGCACGTTTGGCCCTTTCCAATCTGTTGGGCTTGATATCCTGCGCTTTCATACTGTTTGAAACATCCAGGGCAATAATCAGTTCTACCCCTTTCCTTTTGGTCAGTGTCAGTTTTGATCCAAACTGCGGTTGGGCAAGGGCGGTGATCAGGCAGGTGATGGCGAGGAGCCACAGAATAAATTTGACGACCGGCCTTCCGGTAGAAATATTGGGCATCAACTGCTCCAGCAACTCCAACTCTCCGAAACTTTTCAGTTTTCTGGCCCGAAGGATCCTGTTAAAGAGAAAGAGGAAGACCAACGCAGGGAGAACCAGGAAGATATAGAAATATTCGGGATGAGCGAATCTGAACGAATCCATATAAATTAATTTTCAGTGCGTTACGGTAATTTTCTTAAATAGGTCAATTGAAGAAACAGGCTTAAAAGCGCCAGAAGCATGGCCGGAACAGCGTATCTTTTGTACTCTTCAGTTTTGGAATTTAACTCCTTGCTGTCTATCTTAGATTTCTCCAATCTGTCGATCTCTTTGTAAATTTCGGCCAGTTTCAGATTGTTGGTAGCCCTGAAATACTTTCCGTCGGTCAGATTGGCGATGGACTGAAGCGTCTTCTCGTCGATCTTTACCTCGATATCCCTCATCTGGATGCCGAAAGGGGTCTGAACCGGGAATGGAGCTGTACCGATGGTCCCTATTCCAATCGTATATACCCTGATACCAAATGTCTTGGCGATTTCTGCCGCCGTGATCGGGGCAATTTCGCCGCGATTGTTCTCCCCATCGGTAAGAAGAATGATCACCTTGCTCTTGGCTTCACTGTCTTTAAGCCTCGATACCGCATTGGCCAATCCAAGTCCGATGGCGGTTCCATCTTCAATCATACCGCTTTCGATGTTGTGAAAGAGGTTGAGCAGGACAGCCCTGTCGGTTGTCAGCGGACATTGGGTAAAGCTTTCGGCAGAGAAGATCACGAGGCCCATCCGGTCGAATTCCCGGCCTGAGATAAATTCGCTGGCCACATTTTTGGCCGCTTCAAGCCTGTTGGGCTGAAAATCGCGGGCAAGCATGGATCCGGAGATGTCGAGGGCAATGATAATGTCGATCCCTTCGATAGTCTGGTTGCGCCAACTGCTCGACGACTGTGGCTTGGCCAGGGCCGCTATCAGCAGGGACAAGACTCCCAGTTGCATCACAAACAGCAGGTGACGCAGATAGTGCTTCCAAGTTCTGGGCGCGTTCTTGAACGGAGAGATCGTCGAGATACGCATACTCGCACTCGACTTCTTCTGCTTCCAGATGTACCATCCAATCAAAGGAAGTAGCACCAGCAGCAGGTAGAAATATTCGGGACGTGCAAATGTTATGTTCATGGCTGCTTTTCAGTTTCGTTTGCACCTGTATTATCTACCGCAATTTCAGCTTCAGCTTCCTTCGGCATCTGTTTTTTTGCTGCTTCCACCGGTTCGGGTTTGGTCTCCTCCACCAAATTATAGGCCTGCACCAGCACGAAATGATTTTCGTCGGCCAAAGGGGTATATTTGGCAAATTTCACCAGGTCGGAGGTGTTAAGCGTTTTCTGCAAACCTGTAAAAAGCTTGCCTTTGATCTGGGAGTTATCCCCTTTGAACTCAGCAAGAATTTCGTGGGTGGTCTGTTCCATAGCCGGAACCTCGTACCGCTCTTCCAGATAAACCCGGATGATGTCGGTAAGGCGTGTGTAGTAATCCTTCACCTTGTCGTGTTGCCAGAGTTGCTCTTCTTTTAGTTTATCCAATTCGCCCAATGCAATAACATGCGGGGGCAGTTTTGGTTTAACTGGCAAAGTAAAAAGCGGGATATTTTTTCTCCTTCTGTTGATGGCATACAGGATGAAAAAGACGATGGTGGCGATCAAGATGATCCCTAGGATCCATGGCGCTATCTCCTTGAATGTGACAGGCGCCCCATAAGGTTTTTTGATATCGGTAAATCCCTTCTTGAGATCCACGTTTGGCACCTTCACGAAAATTTTCAATGAATTGGTTTTCAGTGAATCTTTTGCAATGGCTGAATGCATGGCAAACACAAACGGCCCGATCGGATGAGGTCCGCTATCAAAAGCGGTGATTATGTAACCCTGACGCATCTGCATCATCCCATCCCCAATTTTAGAGGAGTCGATCTTAGATTTGGAAATGATCTCAACTCCGTTCGGAAGACTATCTTTCAGTGCAGGAAAAGTAAAGTTACTCCCTGCTGGATATTCCGCTACCAGAATCATCTTGATCTGATCTCCCAACCAAATGGAATCCCTTTCCAGGGATGCACTAACCTTTGGCTGCTGGGCATGCGCCAGGCCGAGTGAAGTGAGGGAAACCAGAAAGAGTAGAATATATTTTAGTCTCAACATAATGTAGATCAAAGTTTGTGTTCTCTTTTTTTGAAAAGGGCAACCAAAGATTTGACGTAATCCTCCCGGGTACTGATGGATACATAATCAGTGCCCGTCTTTTTCAAAAGTGTTTCCATCTCTTTTTTCGAATTCAGCCAGTGATACAAGTATGCTTTGCGCACCGAGCTGCTCGATGTATCTACCCAGATGTATTCGCCCGATTCGGCATCTTTGAGTTTGATCATTCCAATGGAGGGCAGTTCTGTTTCTCGTTCATCGAAAATATGCAATGCTACAAGATCGTGTTTGTTCTTGGCAATGGAGATGGCCTGTTCCATTCCGGCACTTTGGTCCATGAAGTCGGAGATCAGAAAGGCGGTGACATGCCGTTTCATGGCATTGGTCAGGTACTGCAAGGCCAGCGGAAGATCCGTCTTTTTGGATTCTTCCTTGAATTCTATCAATTCTCGGATGATCCTGAGGGTATGGGTACGTCCCTTTTTTGGCGGGATAAATTTTTCGATCCTGTCGGAGAAGAAGATCACCCCAATCTTGTCGTTGTTCGAAATGGCAGAAAAAGAGAGGATGGCGGCAATTTCAGTAATGAGCTGCCGTTTGAGCCGGCCAACGGTTCCAAAATCATTGGATCCGCTCACGTCGATCAGCAGCATCACAGTCAACTCCCTTTCTTCCTCAAATATCTTAACAAAAGGGTGGTTGTAGCGGGCAGTCACATTCCAGTCGATGTTGCGGATATCGTCGCCAAACTGGTATTCTCTTACTTCACTGAAAGCCATACCACGCCCTTTGAACGCGCTGTGGTATTCGCCGGCAAAGATATTCCGGGAGAGACCGCGGGTTTTTATCTCAATTTTTCTGACTCTCTTTAATAGTTCAGTTGCTTCCACTATCGTGATATTGGTTAAAATCTAAGCACTATCGTGAAGTGCCTAAAGTGACTAAAGTTATTCAAGAGTCGAAAGTTGCAAATCACTCATAACTTATCACTCATCATTCATAACTCCGCTATGGAACTTCTACGGTATTGAGGATCTCGCTGATGATCTCTTCAGCCGTCAGGTTGTTGGCTTCGGCTTCGTAGCTTAGGCCGATACGGTGGCGCATTACATCGTGGCACACGGCACGGATATCTTCGGGAATGACATAACCGCGACGCTTGATGAACGCGTATGCCTTTGAGGCCTGGGCCAGACTGATTGAGGCACGGGGAGAAGCGCCATAGGTGATCATCTCCTTGAATTTCGCGAGTCCGTGTTCGGCAGGTTCGCGGGTAGCGAATACAATGTCGATGATGTATTTCTGGATCTTTTCGTCCATGTATACCTCTTTGACCACCTCCCTGGCGCGAATGATGTCGGCAGGGGTTACCACGGCATTTGCCCTTGGAAACTGCTTCATCAGGTTAAGTTGGATGATCAGCTTCTCCTCCTCTTTTTTGGGATAGTTCAATACTACCTTCAGCATAAAACGGTCGACCTGTGCTTCCGGCAGGCGATAGGTACCCTCCTGTTCGATAGGATTTTGGGTCGCCATTACCAGAAAGAGGCTATCCAGTTTGTAAGTATGGTCACTGATAGTGATCTGGCGCTCCTGCATCGCTTCGAGCAAGGCGGATTGTACTTTGGCAGGTGCACGGTTGATCTCATCCGCCAACACAAAATTGGTAAATATTGGCCCTTTTTTGACCATGAACTCCTCTTTCTTCTGACTGTAAATCATCGTACCAAGCAGGTCGGCTGGGAGTAGGTCGGGGGTAAACTGTATACGTGCAAATTTTGCATCAATGGTCTGTGCCAGTGTGTTGATGGCCAGTGTTTTTGCCAATCCCGGAACACCCTCCAGCAGAATGTGCCCATCCGACAACAAACCGATCAGTAAACTCTCCACCAAATGTTTCTGTCCGACGATAACCTTGTTCATCTCCATGGAGATAAGGTCTACAAACGAGCTTTCACGTTGGATGCGTTCGTTCAACTCCCGAATATCAACTTTTTGATCCATAATCTTAAGGATGATTTTTATTATAAATGTTAAAACGGAACCAAAAATAGTATTTTGAACCGTTTCATAAAATGCGAATCTATTAAAAAATGTTAACCGCTATAGATTATACAAATAAACACAAATAAATACCAGCCCTTACCACAAATTGCACAAATTGTCACAAATGAACCCCACCCCCTCCACAGATTACTCAAATTACACAGATGAGAAGAAAAAAATAAGAACTGAAAACGGAATAATAGACAAACAGAAGGAACTATTTACTGTATACTGATGACTTTATTTTTTACATAAAACCTTAGTGGAATAGTGAATAGAAGAAAATAAAACCTTGTTGCCTTATTCCCCGCTAATTGTGTTATTTTGCAATAAGATTTGGTTTTTTAGATCTGTGTAATTTGCGTAATCTATTGTAGGGGCGGGGTTAATAAGGCTTATTTTATTTAATGGATTTAAAAGGGTTGTGGGATTATATTTGTGAGAATTTGTGTTATTTATGGTGGGGGTGAGGTTATTTTTTTAATTATTGTGATTATGAGGTATTTTATTCAGCTTTCGTACGACGGTACCAACTACCATGGTTGGCAGATCCAACAGAACGCTCACTCAGTTCAGGAGGAGGTTGAGAAAGCCCTTGCCGTCATTGCTCGCGAGAAGATCGAAGTGGTTGGGGCCGGCCGGACAGATACGGGGGTTCACGCTGCCTTTTACATTGCCCATTTTGACAGCACCAACGAAGGTTTGGCAGATGAAAACATGCTCTTCAAACTCAATTGCCTGCTGCCTTCCGATATTGCTGCCCAGAAAATCTATCCGGTAAAGGCCGATGCCCATGCCAGGTTCGATGCCACCTACCGGGAATATAAATACTGCCTATCACGTAACAAGGATCCCTTTACTCATGCCTATGCCGAAAAGGAGAGCCGGAAACTGAATGTGGAGCTGATGAACGAAGCCGCCAAACTGCTCTTCGAGGTGGAAGATTTTACCAGCTTCAGCAAACTCGGCAGTGATGTAAAAACAAACAATTGCAAGGTTACCAGGGCTTTTTGGGAAGAGAAGGGGAATCAGTTAATCTTTACCATCCGGGCCGACCGTTTTCTGCGGAATATGGTAAGGGCAATAGTAGGAACATTGTTGGAAGTTGGGTTGGGAAAGATGACCATCGATGGTTTTAAAGCTGTCATCGAAAAAAAGGACCGAAGCAGTGCAGGCGCCAGCGTTGCAGCAAAGGGGTTGTTTTTGGTGGATATCGGGTACCCTTAAAGCATAATGTGAAAATTGGGAAATGTGAAAATGAACCCCACTCCACCACGAATTACACAAATTACTCAAATTAAAAAACCCATTATTTTACCTTAACCACAAATGATACAAATGAACACAAATAACCCCGGCCTTTCTACAGATTACACAAATTAAAGAAAACATCAATGTCTCTGATTCCTCTTTGGCCACACTCAGAGGTACGTGCAATATTTTACTCAACTCTCAACTTCACCGTTGCCCCGTTTCTCTGTTTCCCCGAATCAATAGTTCGCAAAAATGCAAAGGAAAAACCACTCGCCCCTTCTCCCTCTCTCCCCGTGTCAGTCCCTCCGTCATTCTTCTGTCCAAATCCTCCAAGCGGCCATCGCTTGGAGCTCAAGCATATCAGATCCATTCTTGGTAGAGGCGCCATGGTCGGCTCCTTTTTGAAGGAAGCGAGTGATGGGAGGATTATAGACCAGGTCGAAGAGCAAGTGTTTGTCGGTCAGGTATTCGTAAGGAATTTTCGGATAGGATTCTGTTTTTGGAAATGTGCCGAGCGGTGTCGTATTGACCACAACAGTATACTCCTGCATGATCGCTTCGGTTAACTGACTGTAGGAGATGGAGACTCCGGCTTTGGTCTCCCGCGAGACAAGTTGGGTCGAAATCGAAAGGTCTTTCAAGGTAGCTACGATGGCTTTGGAGGCGCCTCCAGTACCTAGTACAAGCGATTTTTTGTGATGCGTTTTCAAAAGCGGAAGGATCGAGTTACGAAAACCGATCAGGTCTGTATTGAAGCCTTTGAGTGAAATTTTCCCGCCAGTTCTGTCGATTTTTACGGTATTTACAGCCTGAATGGCAGCGGCTTTGGCATCACAGCTATCCATGTAGGGAATAACTGCTTCTTTGTAGGGAATGGTGACATTAAAACCGGCCAGATTTGGGTGCTCTTTAAGGATGCCTGGTAACATGGAAATATTACTGATTTCGAAATTGAGGTATTCGGCATCGATCGAATTATCAGTAAAATATTGGGTGAAGAACCTCTTGGAAAAGGAGTGGGATAGCGGAAATCCGATCAGTCCGTAATGTCTCATGGTCACTCTCCTCCCAGGTAACTGTATTTTGCAATTAGCTCATTAACCCATTCGAGGAGCATAAAAGTTGGGAAATTCTCTAAAAAATCGGCATGGGCGGGGTAATCTTCGGTCAAGGCAGCTTCCAGTTTCTCTTTGGCCAGTTCAAAATTGTCTAAAAAGATATAGAATCCGGCTTGACGGTAAAGTATTGCAGCACAGGCAGCTTCTGAATTTTCCGCATCTTCCAGGATTTTTACCGCCTCTTCAAAGAGATTGTTGTTGAACATCAGGTCGGCATAGGAGAGCCAATATTCCGGAATTTCGTCATCCAGTTCGAGGGCTTTAATGTAAGCCTGTTTGGCCTCCTTGAAGTTGCCCAGCGCGGCATTGGCTTTACCCAGTGCATTCCAGCATTCGGCACAATCCGGATTAATTCCAAGTGATTTTTTTAAAAGTGGTATTGCCTCTTCGGATTTATCGCAAATGAGCATGACCAATCCCGCGCCAAACCAGGCATCAGCGCAATTGGGCTCCATGCCAATCGTTTTATCGTAAAAGAGGCCTGCATTTTCATAATCGTCGAGCTGAAAATAGCAATCTGCCAGATAGAGGTGTGCATCCACAGAATCAGGATCGATTTTAAGATATTCGTGATAGGTGGAAATAGAATCCTGAAAACGTTCAATCGACGACAAAGCATTGGCCTTGTTAAAGATAGCCGCGCCGTAATTTACATCAATTGCCAGTGCGAAATCGTAGGACTCTATGGCTTTTTCGTACGCATCAAGACGGTTGTAAATGATTCCAAGGTTGTACCAGGCCGACTCAGAGAAGGGATCGAGATCGAGGTATTTGTTGTAATATTCGATGGCTTTCGCATCGTCACCTACTTTTTCATAACAGAACGCAAGATCGTAGAGTACCGGATCGTGTTCGGGATTCTCGTCGAGGGCCTTTTTTAAATAGTGGAGCGCTTCATCGTAAGACCCTGTTTGAATGAACGATATGCCAATATTGTAGAGCAGCTCATCGCGGTCTTCAAAGGCGTTCTGCTCTGCCTGTTTAAAATATTCAATTGCCTTATGATACTCTCCCTGCAGGTTGTGGCAGGTTCCCAGCATCATCATCACATCGGGATTGGATGGTTCCAGCTCTTCAAGTTGCTTCAGCAGAAGAATGGCCTTTTTAAGTTTGAGTTGGGAAAGGAAAATCTGCGCTTTTTTTACCTTGACGATGATGGAGTTGGGATGCTGGCGAAGGGCAATTTCACATGCCTGTAAAGCATTGGAAAACTGACTCTTATCGATGTATTGGTCGGCGATAAATTCAAAATCTGCCACGTCAAAAAACTCTGTACGTTGTTCTGTCAGCATCTGTTTGTAACGCTTCAAAACACCGGCAAATTCTTTGCTTTCAAAATTATCCCTGGACTCTTCCCACATCATGGTATACAGCTTAAAATCGTTACAAAGGTAATCAAAATGGATTAAAGCGGTTGATGCTCCGGCCTTAAAAGGTCGTTGACTGTTTTTACCGGATTGAAAGTTATTGGCGGGACCTCTGCAAAAATGGTGATCCAATCCGACATGGCGCCATTCCAAAGTCCAGGTAATTCCTGTGCTTTCAGCGGTTTCCCATCTTTCGATTTTGAGGAGATGAAACCGGTCTCGGGATCCCTGAAATCCAGTAGAGAAAATTTTTCGCCTTTGAAATTGCGAATGCCGCAAACCAGGTCAACAGGATTGAAATGGGTCGCGTGGGATGCAATGGCGACCTGTTCAGGATTTTTCAGGTCGATCTGACTGCTTTCGACCACTTGAAGCGTGGTGGTGCCGTCTGCCTGAATGGCCCAGAAAGGTCCGCCGCCCGGTTCCCCTTCGTTTTTAACCATACCGCATACACGGATGGGGCGGTTAAATTTGGAAACCAGATATTGAATTCGGGAAGCTTTGTCTGATTGAGGAGCCTTCCCGTTAGGTTTTGTAGATAACTCCTGTTCCAGGTAGCTGTTCATCTCATCCAATAGTGACTCAGTAAGTTGGGCTGCCGGTTTTTCAAGCAATTTAAGGTATTTAAAGATTCGCCGTTGACGGTTGAGCAACAATCCGGCCAGCGCTTTTTTGTATTTGATTGTTTCATCTTTGAGCCGGTCGGGTACTACGTTGTCGATATTTTTTACGAAGATCAGGTCTGCCTGAAGGTCGTTCAGATTTTCGAGGAGGGCGCCATGACCACCCGGTCGAAAAAAAAGTTTGCCTTCAGTCGTTCTGAAAGGTTCGTTGTTTTCGTCTACCGCGATGGTGTCGGTCGAGGGTTTTTGCTCAGAAAATGTGATCTTATATTTCACCTCATATCTTTCCTCAAGCAAGGCTGCTGCCGTCTCACACTTCTTTTTGAAAAGAGAGAGATGCTCGGGAGAGACAGTAAAATGAATTCTGACCACACCATTGGAATCGGTTCCGTACAAGGCGCCTTCCACCAGATGTTCCTCCGCAGGAGTTCGGCTTACGCCTGAATAGTCGTGAAAATCGAGCAATCCTTTGGGAAGAAAGCCGTAATTTAACCCTTCCGGGGAAAGCACAGCTTCCAATATTTCGCGGTGTTTAAAAGTCCCGCACGGGAAGGCAAGCTCACCAATAATTTTCATAAGGGCCGGATAAAAAGCAAAATCAGGTAACCTCTCGTAAAACTGTTTGACGCTCCTTTGCTTTTGGTTTTCGAGCAAACTGACTGCCTCTCTGTTGGTCAAAGCTTCCTCCTGAAAAGAAAAAAGCGATTGAAACATACGGCTGGCTGCTCCTGAAGCGGGAACGAACTTGAGAGGGAGTATCCCTTTTGCCAGTTGTTCTTCATAAAAAGAGATGAGCTTGTCACATTCAGATTCGGTAAGTCTGACAATCCCGTTTCCGATACCGGCGGCCTTGACAGTTTTAAGGAAGGGGAAACCTTTTTTGAAATGGGAAATCTGGTTCTTTATTTCAGGAAGGTCACTGCCTCTTTCGACAATTTGCTCCAGGTCATTCGGGGTAAACATGGCTTACGATTTTGATTGGTTGAATTTATGGAAATGAAAATCATTCCAAAAATTTTCAAGTTGAAATTAGTGTAAAATTATACACATTCGGATGTTCATTAAAAATTTGTGGAGTAACGACGAAGCAATCCTTCCCTACCTGAAGAATACTCATTAACTAAACTCTACTCATTCGCAATTTTCTCCTCAGCTTCTGCTACTTTTGTCCGGAAATAAAATTGCATGATGGAGAGAGAATTCCCCTGGGGTAGCGACAAGCGCTACAACGACTATTCAGCCTATTTCCGAAAGCGGTTCGAAGGGCGTGTGCAAAAGATCTCGCTGGATGCCGGATTCACTTGTCCGAACCGGGATGGATCGCGTGGTACCGGAGGTTGCACTTATTGTAACAACCGGAGTTTCAATCCTGATTATTGCAGGATGGAGGAAAATATTGCCGCACAGATTGTTAAAGGGATAACCTTTTTTTCTGCCAAATATCCGACCATGCGTTACCTGGCCTATTTCCAGGCCTATAGCAATACTTATGCCCCCGTTGAAGTCTTGCGCAGGTTCTATGAGGAGGCGCTGAGTCATCCAGAGGTGATTGGACTGGTCATTGCTACCCGCCCTGATTGCCTGTGCGATGAGGTGCTCGATCTGCTTTCGGAATATGCTGAAAGATGCTATGTTTCCATCGAGTTGGGGGTTGAGAGTTTCAGGGAAGAGACCCTCTTGCAGATCAACCGCGGTCACACTGCGCAAGAATCAATAGCGGCTATTCACAGGATTTCGGAAAGAAAGTTTGACAATTGTGTCCATTTGATTCTTGGGCTTCCTGGAGAAAATGATGCTGATTTTATTGAACAGGCCAGCATCATCTCAAAATTGCCTGTACAGAGTATTAAACTGCACCAATTGCAACTTCACAGAGGTACGAAAATGGCGGTCGATTATCATTTTGACCCTTCGGCATTTAACCTGTTCAGTGTTGATCAATATGCAGATTTGGTGGTTAGGTACCTCGAACATCTCTCATCCGAAATTATTGTTCAACGATTTGTCAGTTCAGCGCCATCAGGATTGGTTGTAGGGCCTAACTGGGGGCTCAAAAACTACGAATTCGTGGCCAAGGTGGAGAAGTTGTTGATGGAACGCGATACATGGCAGGGGAGGTTGATTTAGCATGTGAAAATGAGCAGTGAGAGTACTGAAAGATGACGGAATGATGGAAGAATGATGGAAGGACGGAGAGACTTAGGGACTAGGAGACTGGGAGAGTGGTTTTTCCTTCGCATCTCTAGGAAAACATGAACTATTGAAACGGGGAAACGGAGAAATTGATATTTTCTTTAATCTGTGTAATTTGTGTAATCCGTGGTAAGACCGGGGTTATTTGTGTCCATTTGTGCGATTTGTGGTTGGGGAAAAATAATAGGGTTTTTGATTTGTGTTATTTGTGTAATCTGTGGTAGGGGTGGGGTTTCATTTCCCAATTTTCACATTATTTTTTCCCTGCAGCGACCGTGTACATTGTCCCAGGATCAAGATAGGTGCGTGCAAGTTCCCTAATTTGTTCGGGAGTTGTGGTTTTGATGGCATGAATGATCAGGTCGAAGTAGCCAACACTCAAGCCTGCCTCGTATAACGAAGAGAAACTCTGGGAGCGGGCAAATGGTCCGTCAAAATCTTCAAGCATACGGCCCAGCAGAAAGCTTCTGAGTGGTTCAAGTTCTGATTCTGGCACCAACTCCTCTCGCAGGCGCTCCATCTCATGGAAAATCTCTTTGATGGCCTCCTCCGTTTTTTCAGCGGTAACCTCAGCATGGATCATGAAGATGGCATCCCTGACAAAAGAGACGACCGAGGCATGAATTCCGTAGGTGAGCCCCTTTTCTTCGCGCAAATTACTCATTAACCGCGATCCAAAATAGCCACCCAGGATAGTGGTCACGAGCTTCAACCCTGCAGAATCGGGGTGATGCTGTATTGGTACCCTTTTGCCAATGGTGAGTGCATTTTGATTGGCGCTCTCCCTTTCAATGAAGAAAGTTTTTTCTGCTGAACTTTGAACTTGCGGCTGATCATTTTTGTATGGGAATGGGGTCCCCCAGCCGGAACCAAAATTATCGATGATCATTTTTTGTACTCCTGCATCCACGTCCCCGGATGCAAAAAGTGTGGCATTGGCTGCGTAATAATGCCTGATATAGTGGCTTTTGGAACCTTCAATTGTGACATTTTCATAGGCATCAGGTGAAGATATGGGTGCGTAGGGATGTCCTTCGCCCATCAAGGACCTTAAAAAAGTGCGTTGAGCAACCAATCCCACTTTTTCAGCATCCACAATGGCCCTTTGTTTTCTTTTCTGCCGGATAATTTCAAACTCATGTTCGGGGAAGGAGGCATCTTGTATGATTTCTGCAAGTAATGGAAGCAGGTGGGGCAGATGTTTTTTTAACGATAATAACGAAACGTAGTTGTTGTCATAATAGGGGAAGGAGTTTAGCTGGGCGCCATAGAAATCAATCCTGTCGGCAATCTGACGTGCAGTTTTTCCGGAAGTTCCTTCAGAAATCATCGATGCCGCCATCATACTTTCCAGTTTGGATGTCTCGAACCATGTTCCTGCCTTAAAGCTGAAATCAAGTTTAACTACCTCCTGGGTTCCACCGTAGAGGGTGAAAAACGAAGTGCCACCCGGCAACAGCTGATGTTCCGGTTCAATGAAATCGATTTTCTCAACGGAATGAACCGGTGGGGCTATTTTCCTGAATGCGCTCATTTTTTCGAATTTTGAAGGGAAAGATAGTTTAGGGTATTTCGGTTTCCTTTGCGAAAGAGGTCGATAGCCGTTTTCAAAAGGTCAACAGCAGTGATCTCCTGGTAGCGTTTCCCCTGGTTGTTGATTTCGGCAGCATCACCCATAATTTCGAAAGAGGCAAGCTGAATCGCCTTTTCCAGATAGCCTATTTCATTGAGTAGCAGGTCTGCCTCTACCCGATTTTTCACCTTTTCGAGCTCGTATTCAGTTATGGAGGTTTCGGCGGTCATCAGGATCTCCTCCAGCATTTTTTCCCTGGCCAGGTGGATATCTATCCCTGGCGATGCTTTGCCGGTTGCGACAAAGAGTCCGGGTTCATTTTCTCCCGAAAGGTATGCATCGGCTTCGGTAAACAGTTTCTGCTCTTTCACCAGTCTGACTTCAAATCTGGACGAACTTCCGTTGGAAAGTATATCCGATAGAAGATCCAATTCATAGAAGTCTTTATCATTTCTTCCCCCCATGTGCCATGCAACGTAAAATGTATCAATGGGAACATCACGATAGACCGTCAGTTCGCGGTCTTCAGTCTGGGGTGGTTCTGTTTGATTCGGATAAGGTGCAATTTCCCTTGAGGGAATGTCGCTGAACCATTTGCCGGCCAAATTAAAAGCATCGGAAGAACCAATGTTACCGCTGATCACCAATACTGCATTGTTTGGGGCATAATGATGAAAGAAAAAATCCTTCACATCGTCCAGTGTAGCGGAGGCAATGTGCTCAGGTACCAGTCCGATTGTGGGCCAGCGATAAGGGTGAACCTTGTAGGCCAGATCGCGCATCAAGTGCCACACATCCCCGTATGGTTTGTTCAGATTTCGCTGTCTGAACTCTTCGATCACCACTTTTTTTTGAATATCCAACCCTTTTTTGGTGAATTTTGGACCCAGCATCCTGTCGGATTCCAACCACATTGCGGTCTCTATATTGTTGGCAGGAAGCGTGATGTAATAATTTGTGAGGTCGTTGGAAGTAAAAGCATTGTTGGCCCCTCCGGCCATTTGAACGGCCGTATCAAAATCGGCAACATGCCTTGAGCCGCCAAAAGTCAGGTGCTCAAAAAGATGGGCAAATCCTGTGCGGATCGCATCTTCATGTTTGGAACCCACATTGTAGCATACATTGACAGCTACAAATGGTGTGCTGTGGTCCGTATGGACAATGACCCTGAGTCCGTTGCTAAGTATTGTCTTATCAAATTGAATCATAAGAGACTATAATTTACCGGAATGCCATTGCAACAAACAGGTTTTCAGAAAAAAAAGTTTGGCAAAGATAGCGATTCCTTTCGGATGCATCTTTAGGGCAAAGTTTTGGCTGATAATTCAGATTTTTGTATTAACTTTCTACTTTATCATTATCTAAGATGTGCAAAATGGAAAAGCAAGACGATTTACGGGACAAAGTGAAACAGATGGCCGACCAGGCAGAAAAATTAATCGATGAGGGTTTCGACAAGGCAAAAGATAGTTTCGAAAAGGTTAAAGAGAGTGAAACCTATGCGAAGATTTCCGGTTTAATGGGACAAGTTGGGGGATTTGTGGATAAAAAAATTGAGGAATTGAAACAGAGTGATATTCCCGATCAGATGGAAAACCTCCGTCAGAAAGCGGAAGACAAAAGCGAAACAATTGTGGATCAGGCCAAGGCATATGGAAGTATTATCGCCGGTGATATTGAAGAGGTGATTGACAATATGAAGGAGAAGCTAAAGGGAAAAAGCGAAAAGAAATAAATTGAATGACAATCAAAAAGCCGTTAAAAAATGAGACGAACCTTTTTTTTGTGCCTGGTAATTTGTTCATTATTGCGGCCCCTGGCGGGGATTGTTACAGCCAGCCAAACAAAAAAATTCCAGACTGTAGTCAGTCGTTCTCTCCTGTCAGGATGTGAAAACTTTGCCCCTGTTAAGCGGGAATACGCGCTGATAGGAACGAAATGGATCCTGCTTGAGCTGTATGGCAGGCCGGTGATAAAAAGCCCTAAAAGCAAGGAATCGCCTTTTATTTTGCTGGGAGAAAATTATAAGGCTTCTGCCTACGCTGGTTGTAACAAACTTTTTGCCGTTTACGATCTGTACGATGGATTTAGAATTCGCTTCATGAGGTTGGCCTCCACCAGAATGGCATGCATGGATATGAAAACAGAACAAATATTGATGGAAGTGTTAAAATCAGCCGACACCTATTCCATCAAAGGAAATAAGATGATGCTTAGCAAAGGGAAAGCTACGATCCTTGCCAAATTTGTGGCTGAGTAAGAAAATGCTTTGCCTGGTTATAAAGAATATTGTCAAAAGACCAGATATAGGTTAATCCCTTTTATTTGGTAGTGTTCCCTTCGGCTCCTCAGGGACCGTTAACCCTTTAAACATTTCAAACGACTATACAAATTCCATCATCGATTTCTGAATCAGTTCGATTGCCTCATTCATTTGAGCCTCGGTGATGATCAACGGTGGAGTGAAGCGGATGGTGTGCTCATGGGTGGGTTTGGCCAGGATACCGTTCTCCTTCATTGCCAGACAAAGGTCCCAGGCATGTTTGCCGTTGGTCGGGCGAATCTGGATGGCATTGAGCAACCCTTTCCCGCGAACCTGTTCGATTAGCGGAGAGTCGAATGCCTTCATCTTGTCGCGGAAGATCTTCCCCATGGCAGTGGCATTTTCAGAGAGCTTTTCGTCAAGCAGAACATTCATTGCAGCCAGCGAAACTTTAGCGGCCAGCGGATTTCCGCCGTAGGTGGATCCATGTTCGCCGGGACGGATCGTCAGCATGATCTCATCATCGGCCAGTACACAGGAGACCGGATACATGCCTCCAGATGCCGCCTTACCAAGAATAAGAAGATCGGGCCGTACCCCTTCGTGGTCACAGGCCAGCATCCGGCCGGTCCTGCACAAACCCGTCTGTACCTCATCCGCTGCCAGCAGCACATTGTATTCTTTGCACAACTGTGCCGCCTTTCTCAGGTAGTTGTCTTCCGGGACATAAACCCCGGCCTCAGCCTGGATGGGTTCTACCAGAAATCCGGCAGTGTAGGGATGACTCAGCTCTTTCTCCAGCGTTTTCAGATCGTTGTAGGGAATCTTCACAAATCCCGGGGTAAACGGACCATAATCGCCATATGAATCGGGATCCGACGACATGGAGACAATGGTGATGGTCCTGCCATGAAAATTGCCGTCACACACGATGATGCGGGCATCATTTTCGGGTATTCCTTTTACTTTGTAACCCCACTTCCGGATTAGTTTCAGGGCAGTCTCATCGGCTTCAGCCCCTGAATTCATCGGCAGTATCTTGTCGTAGCCGAACAGCTTGGTCATGAACTCTTCCCATTCTCCCAAAACATTGTTGTAAAAAGCCCGGGAGGTCAAGGCCAGTTTACCGGCCTGGTCGACCATCGCTTTAACAATTTTGGGATGGCAGTGGCCCTGGTTGACGGCAGAATAGGAGGCCAGAAAATCGAAATACCGTTTGCCTTCAACATCCCAGACAAACACGCCTTCCCCCCTTTCCAGTACAACGGGCAGAGGATGGTAGTTGTGGGCGCCGTAAAGATCTTCCCTGTCAATAAAATCTTGCGTTTTCATAATATTTGGTTTATTCTGTTTCGCTTTGAAATTGACGAAACTAAAATAATTTTTCAAAAATATATATGATTTAAGTTGTTCTAAACTCCATTTTGATCGAAATTTAAAGAGAGATGCAGGAGAAACAACACTCATTGACATTGATTCAATCTCTTTAGTGTCCCTTATTGTGTCCTTCATAGTTAAAAGTAAGTATTTTACCACGAATGGACACAAAGGGTTGTACCAAGGAAACACGAAGGATCTTCGGATTGATATTTCTGAAATGCCATCAAAAATTCGAAGGATTTAAGAAGATGCTTCTTCCTCTTATTCAGTTAATTTTTGTTTCAAAATTCTTCTTTTTAATTCATTTGCCATAACTTTATATAAACGCAAACAGCAAAATGGAACAAAGAGATCTAGCAATGAAAGGATTAATAAAACCACAATATGAAACCTTAATTTTTCATTTTAGAGGTTTCAAGGTGATGATAGATAACGATCTAGCCAATCTATATGGTGTATCTACGAAAGTGTTGAAACAGCAAGTTAAACGTAATATTGAGCGCTTTCCAGAAGATTTTATGTTTGAACTGACTGGACAAGAGAGAGATGAAATAATCGCAAATTGCGACCGATTATCAATAATTAAGCATTCATCCATAAACCCGATGGTATTCACAGAGCAAGGAGTATCTATGCTTTCATCAGTGTTACGCTCTGAGAAAGCAATCAAAATCAATATAGAAATCATGAGGACTTTTGCCCGATACAGGTCATTATTAAAAGAGAACGAATCATTAAAGGAAGAAATTTTGAAACTTGATGCCAAATTGAATCAGGCTTTTAAGTTTTTACTCGAAAGGATTGATGCTCTGCATCAAAAAGCAAGCATGCCAAGAAAAGCTGTGGGATATAAAATTAATCAGGCATAGTATGTGTGGCTTTTTAATAATGATCTGATATTGAGAAAAATGAACTGGTCACAAATTGTGACCAGTTCATTTTTCTCAATATCAGATCATTCAGTTGGATATCAAAAACTCACGGAAAATTTCGCATTGATCCGTCTTCCTGTCAGGTAATTGGGAACGGCATGCATCTGGTTTTGGAAATCGGTCACCCAATAGTAGGAGATGGTATTGTCGAGTCCGAAGAAGTTAAAAATTTCGAGGGACAGCCACGCCTCTTTCAGGTTTTTTGAGATGAAGCTTGATCGTTTTGGTCCTGGACCCCCAACAAGCAACTTGGAAATCCCAAGGTCTACCCTTTTGTAGGCAGGCATCCGAAAGGTGTCCATGTAACGCTCACTGTGCGGAGGTCCGAAAGGAAGCCGACTGCCATACAAAAGGGTAAGGTTCATCTTCACGGTAGGGTTTTTAGGCAGAAAATCCTGAAAAAAGAGAGAGAAGTTAAAGCGTTGATCGGAAGGTCTTGGCAGGTAGCCGGGAAAGACGATTTCGGGTGGAGCGCTACCGGATGCCTCCTTCAGGTAATGATCGCCGAGAATATCTTCCTCGGTTTTCATAAGCGTAACCGATGCCCAGGAGGTGGCGCCTGGTATTGGCTCCCCCCACAGCTTCATCTCCAGTCCTGTAGCATATCCCTTCCCATGTTGTTCGGGGAAATACTGGAGGTTGAGGTTTGTGACTTTGTAGGGGATCAGGTGATCAAGCGATTTGTACCAGAGCTCTGTAGAGAATTTGAAAGGCCTGTCACCTAAGTTAAACGGATAGTCAAAGCCGGCAACATAGTGGATCGATTTTTGCGCCCTAACACCAAAAACCAGTTCCGCTTTACTGTTCTTCAGTTCCTTGAAAAAGGGCATTTGTTGGTAGATACCCCAGGCCGCATGAAGCTGCAAAGATTTCAATTTGTCAGGTATATACCGAAGTGAAAACCGCGGACTAAAAATCGTTTGACCATTAAAATCCCAGTATTGTAATCGGCTGCCAACACTAATAGTGAGACTGGAATTTTGAAATTGGGCGGTAAAGTTATCCTGCATGTAAGCGCTGTATCGGGAACTATGCAATTGATGGTTGGCTTTGATGCTGCTATAAAGATTGACTGCCTGATCATTGTATGGCAGTGAGTATCCCGCCGAATCCCTCATTTCCCATTCGCCAACCTGATCATTGATCTTCTCTCGTTGATATTTCAATCCCCACTGAATCCGGTGCTCGCCCAGATTGAGCTTTCCACTTTGTTCGATTGTAAAAATGTAGGCTTCCAGGTAATTAGCGGCATGCTGTAACGAGGATCCTACGCCAAGCAGGAGGGTGCTGTCAGGATTTTCAGATGTGGTAGGTCCGGCTATGATTTCGTTCAGGTAGTATTGGCTCAAAATGTCGTAACGCTCTTTTTCATCGGAGTGAAAGGAACTGGTGGTCAACTTCATCTGAAGGTCTTTTGAAGGACGGTAGTTGAGGGTAAAAGCCCCCATCCGGTTTGAAAATTGATCTTTCTCTTTCCCTTCAAAATATATTTTAAGCTGGTAAGCCAGGCTCATGGTCCCAAACCGGGTCTCCCGCGTTTCAGGAGTAAAAGAGTAATTGTTGCTGGCCAGGTTCCCAAGGAACTGAACAGAGAATTTTGGGGAAAATTCATAGCCAACCAGTGTCTGAAAATCGATACAGGCAGGTGCGTAGTGTCCTTTCTGGTCAAGCGTTCCAAGCAGATAGCGGTTATCGCGGTAGCGGAATCCTGATAAGTGAAAGAATTTGTTGCTGAAAGCCCTGCCTTCAAGATGGGCTGAAGTACCCAGAGCGCCCACCTCAGCTGTGGCTCCTGTTTTTTGCGGAACCTTGTATTCGATGTCGAGTACCGACGACATTTTGTCTCCGTAGGAGCTCTCAAAACCGCCGGAGGAGAAGCGAATTGACCCTACCAGATCCGGATTTAGAAAGCTGAGTCCCTCCTGCTCCCCCGTTTTAACCAGAAAGGGGCGAAAAATCTCTATTCCGTTGACATAGATTAGGTTTTCGTCATAGTTGCCACCCCTGACACTGTATTGAGGTGTCAACTCGTTGTGACTGCTCACGCCGGGAAGCGTTTTGACAAGTTGTTCGATGGCATCACCCCCGGTAGAGGTAAGGTTTTTGGTTAGGTGCGGGTCAATGTTGACAACGCCGGGATTACCCATGCGCTGCTCGTTGACCTGTACTTCTGAAAGTGCGATGGAAGCAGGCTGCATAATAACCTTCAACGCTTTTTCACAATTTTTGATCAGGTTGACTTCTGTCTTCTGGTAATTTACCGCTGTGAAAATAAGAATGGAATCATTGGGTAGACTGACAATGATTCTAAATACTCCCTTTTGGTCACTGAAAGTACCCTGACGGCTGTTCAGGATCTGTATGTTTACACCTGGAAGTGGTTGTCCATCCGTGGCTGCAATTTGCCCGGTCAACACGAATGATCTTCCTTGTCCGAAGGCAGGACAGAGAGAGCTCACAAGTAAAATGGGAAAAAGAAGCAAGCGAATCAAAGTCATAATTTAGTTGGTCAAATACTCTGGGTAGAAGAATTTAAAAGTATTAAAATTATTGTTTGTCCCTTGTGAGGTTACTGCTAAAAATCATGGAAAGGAGTGATCAAATTTAACTATTTTCGCTTTCTAATTTTATGCTCTTTATGTCTCAAAAACAGAGGCCCCTGACCTCAATTCTTATTAAGCCTTCGGGGCCGGATTGCAACCTTCAGTGTACCTACTGCTTTTATCTCAGGAAAGAAGCACTTTTCCCTGAGACCAAAAATCACAGGATGAGCCTGGAAACCCTCGAAGAGTTGATTCGGCAGGTGATGCAGCAATCCGGAAGTGAAGTCTCCATTGCCTGGCAGGGGGGTGAGCCTGCCCTGATGGGACTTGAATTTTACCAAAAAGTCATTGAGTTCGAAACCAAATACGGTCATGGCAAGCAGGTTGGGAATGGTTTACAGACCAATGGCACCCTGCTCGACAGGGATTGGGCAAAATTTTTTAAGAAATACGATTGGCTGATAGGGCTCTCGCTGGATGGTCCTGAACACATTCACGACAGGTACCGGCTTAATAAAGGAGAGCAGATAACATGGGCAGTAGTGGAAGAGAAGGCAAAAATGCTATTAGAGCAGGGAGTAGCAGTCAACGCAATGTGTTGCATCACCGATTATTCGGCCGATTATCCGGAGGAGTTGTACAACTATTACAAAGGTTTGGGCCTAACCTGGATGCAGTTTATTCCTGTCGTTGAGACGGATCCTGAAAATCCATCCCAGGCGGCACCCTATTCCCTCACGGCGGAGAAATACGGAAATTTTCTGGTTAAGCTGTTTGATCTCTGGTTGAATGATTTTGAAAACGGTGTTCCAACTACCTCTGTCAGGCATTTCGAATCGGTGTTTTATTCCTATGTCGGAATGGAATCCCCCGAATGCACTATGACGAAAGAGTGTGGCCCTTATGTGGTAGTCGAACACAACGGAAACATATACTCCTGCGATTTCTTTGTAGAACCAAGGCATCGATTGGGTAACCTACGGAACGACAAAATCATCAACATGCTGAACAGTAAGAAACAGGATGATTTCGGGAAGGTAAAAGCCTTGTTGCCTCGTAAATGCAAGTTCTGTCCATGGTTGACAAAATGCTTCGGCGGATGCACCAAAGATCGAATAAAAGATCCTGCCGATCAGCGGTTACCTCGGTTCTGTGAAGCCTACATTCAGTTTTTTGAGCATGCCGATCCTACCATGAGGATGCTTGCGAAAAACTGGATGCAACAACAAGCTGATCACCAGGAGCGGGAGCAATCGAGAGGCAATTATTGGGCGTTCAGGGATAAAAAATGAGGGGGCGAAGGGGAGAGGGGGCGACCAGACTCCGAAGATCAGCTCCTTTGCAGCACTACCTTGAGCCTGTCGAAGGGTTGAAAATTAACGATTTAATTACCGGTCCCTGAGCCTGTCGAAGGGCCAAGGGAGTTGAAGTAAATTAAAATAGAACAAAATTTAATGCTCAAAAAATTATTGTTAGGCGCTGAGGCCATTGGGCAGGGTGCTATCGACGGGGGCATCTCAGGCGTATATGCTTACCCGGGTACTCCCTCTACCGAGATCACCGAATACATACAGGAGAACGAAACCGCTATCGAACGGAACCTTCACCAGCAATGGTCGGCCAACGAGAAGACAGCCATGGAGGCGGCCCTGGGAATGTCGTATGCAGGGAAAAGAACCCTGGTTTGCATGAAGCATGTAGGACTGAATGTAGCGGCAGACGTTTTCATGAACATTGCTGTCACCGGGATCAATGGTGGAATGGTCGTAGCAGTGGCAGACGATCCGTCCATGCACTCCTCGCAAAACGAACAGGATTCGAGGTATTACGGCAAATTTGCGATGGTTCCGGTGATGGAGCCAACCAATCAGCAAGAGGCTTATGACATGACAATAGCCGCATTGGAGCTCTCTGAAAAAACCGGTGTTCCCGTGATGATACGGATCACTACCCGCCTGGCACACTCCCGTTCAGGAGTTGTGCTGGCACCAATGGCACGGATGGAAAATCCTCTCTCTTTGCCATCCGATCCAATGCAATTTGTGCTGCTGCCGGCCAATGCAAGAAAGCGGTACAACATTTTGCTGGCTCAACACCCCGGTTTTCTGAAATACTCGGAAGAGGCTTCCTGGAATCGATTTGAAGAGGGACCGGACAGATCCCTGGGAGTAATCTGTTGTGGAATTGCCTACAACTACTTCAGGGAGAACTATCCGGATATTTCGCCCTATCCTTCTGTTAAGGTTTCTCAATATCCCTTACCTGTGAAGTTATTGAAACAACTTGAGTCACAGGTGGATGAAATTCTTGTTCTGGAAGAAGGCTATCCCTTGGTGGAAGAGCAATTGAAAGGTTTCTTTGAGCGCGGGAAAAGAGTAATTGGTCGGTTGGATGGAACCTTACCAAGGGCAGGTGAACTGAACCCTGATCTGGTGGCATTAGCGTTAAAAATAGAAAGGTCAGCGGGACAGACTCCTCCGGATTTACTTGTCAACAGGCCTCCCGCCTTGTGCAAAGGATGTGGTCACCACGATACCTACCGCGCCCTTAACGAAGTGATGGAGGAATATGGCAAGGGAAAAGTATTTTCAGATATTGGTTGTTATACCCTGGGGGCACTGCCTCCCTACAACTCCATTTATAGCTGTGTAGATATGGGCGCATCGGTCACAATGGCAAAAGGGGCCGCCGACGCCGGTTTGTTCCCTTCTGTAGCTGTAGTTGGCGATTCAACTTTTACCCATTCGGGAATCACCGGATTGCTGGATGCCGTGAATGAAAAATCCAATATGGTACTGATCATCGGCGACAACGAATCCATCTCCATGACAGGCGGCCAGGACTCTTCTGCCTTTGGGCACATCGAATCCATTTGCCTGGGTGTGGGTGTAGATCCAAATCACATTCATGTGCTGGAATCGTTGCCTAAAAACCACGAATTATTGGTGAAGCTTCTCCGGGAGGAGATTGATTACAATGGGGTATCTGTTATTATTCCAAGGAGGGAGTGTATTCAGAAACTCGCAAGACAGAAAAAGAATTAGAAAATTTGGAAATTGGGAAATGTGAAAATGTAGAAATGAGCTGAGGCGAATGGACGCACACTGAGCATGCCGAAGGCGCAACAGAGCAACCGGAAATTTATAATGGAAGGAAAAGTATTTTTCCTTTGCGGTTTTTGCGGTTTTAACTTTGCGATCTTTGCGAGAGGATAAAGGTTCACGCAAAGGCCGCAAAGAAAGAATCGCTAAGAACGCTAAGATAAATTGATCAAAATAGTGATGAATGAAGTGTGACATAGTGTTAGCAGGAGTTGGAGGGCAAGGGATTCTCTCTATCGCAACAGCGATCGGATTGGCTGCAGTCAGCAACAATCTGTACATCAAACAGGCCGAAACGCACGGGATGAGTCAGCGTGGTGGCGCCGTACAATCCTACGTACGGTTGTCCGACAAACCCATTTTTTCAGATCTGATCCCATCGGGTGAAGCGCAACTGGTACTGTCAGTGGAGCCGATGGAAGCTTTGCGCTACCTGAATTATCTTTCTCCCGATGGCTTTGTGATAACCAATACAACCCCGTTTATCAATATTCCGGACTATCCTGATGTTGATGCGTTGTTGAAGCTTATTACAAGTTTGCCCAGGGTAGTGGCCATCGATGCAGAAAATGTTGCCAAAACAGCAGGCAATGTCAAATCGTCGAACATGGTGATGTTGGGCGCTGCCTCCCCCTTTATCGATATCCAGGTACAAAGTCTCGAAAAGGCCATTATGGACATTTTTGCGAAAAAAGGGGATAAAATCGTTGCTGTAAATCTAAGCGCTTTCCATGCAGGAAGGGCTTTCACGGAGCAAAAAATAACAGTTAAAAATAAGAAACAATGATTCAAACAGGAAGGTACAACACCCTCAAGGTTGTCAAGTTTGTTGATTTTGGCGTCTACCTGGACGGGGCTGAAAAGGGAGAGATTCTTCTTCCTGCACGGTATGTGCCCGGGGAGTGCGAGGTAGGTCAAGATCTGGAAGTTTTTGTTTACCTGGATTCCGAAGACAGGATCATTGCCACAACCGAGAAACCCTTTGCCCAGGTTGGCGAATTTGCCATGCTTAGGGTGAATGCTGTCAACAACATCGGGGCTTTTCTGGACTGGGGACTGATGAAAGAGCTGCTGGTGCCTTTTCGGGAGCAGAAGATGAACATGGTAGCCGGAAGGTCATATCTGGTGTACGTCTATCTCGATCCGGATTCCCAAAGGATTGCAGCATCTGCCAAACTTGAGAAATTTCTGGACAATGTCATACCGGAATACCAGGTTGGGGAGGAGGTATCACTTATTGTAGAAAGCGAAAGTGAGCTTGGTTACAATGCCATCATCAACCACGTGCACAGGGGCATTTTGTACCACGATGAATTGCCTGGCCCGCTCAACAAAGGGCAACAGTTAAAGGCATACATAAAAAAAGTAAGGGAGGACAAGAAAATCGATCTTTCACTGTATCGTCCGGGTTATAAGCAGGTCGATGGTGTTTCTCAAAATATCCTTGATCGATTAAAGGAGGCCGGGGGCTTTCTCCCATTGACCGACAAAAGTGATGCCACATTGATTTTTGACCATTTCGCCATCAGTAAAAAGGTGTTCAAAAAGGCCATCGGTGCGCTTTACAAACAACGACGGATTTCGCTGGAAGAGAGTGGAATAAGATTGATTAGCTGATTAGATGATGTGTTGATGAGCTGATGGGAGTGAAAGAAACATCACGCTTCACATCAATTAATCAACACATCATCTAATCATCACATCAACTAATTTTAATAAATTGATATATTTTCCAATTACCGGAATAATATTGTTTCTTTTGATATACTTTTGTCCCCTTGTATTCAGAAATTGAAGTTTTTAACAAGTTTTTAGTGCATGGAAAAAGCCCATTCCGGTATTAAGAAGGTCTCCCTGGCCGGATTAATTGTTACCCTTGGAATCGTTTATGGAGATATTGGTACCAGTCCGCTGTATGTGATGAATGCCATCATGAAAGATGGACGCGTCATTAACGAAATGCTTATTTACGGAGCTCTATCCTGCATATTCTGGACACTCACTTTACAGACCACCTTCAAATATGTCATCATCACCCTTCAGGCCGACAACCACGGGGAAGGCGGGATTTTTGCCCTTTTTGCCCTTGTCCGGCGAAAAACAAATATCATTGCCATCATCACCATGCTGGGTGGTAGCGCCTTGCTGGCCGACGGGGTGATAACCCCGGCTATCACAGTAACATCTGCCATTGAAGGTCTCAATATTTTGTACACCAACATACCGGTTGTCCCGATTGTCCTCTCCATTTTCCTGTTATTGTTCTTTTTTCAGCAGTTTGGGTCGGGATTGATTGGCCGGGTTTTTGGACCGGTTATGTTCTTGTGGTTCCTGGTGCTCGCTGTTCTTGGGATCAGTCAGCTTTCCCATGGAATAGGTGTCATGACAGCGATGAATCCCTATTACGCCATTCAATTCCTGTCAACCTATCCCCATGCAATCATCCTTTTGGGGGCAGTTTTCCTGGCCACCACGGGGGCGGAAGCCTTGTATTCCGATCTTGGGCATTGCGGAATAAAAAATATCCGCATTACCTGGATATTTGTTAAAGTTTCTTTACTACTCAACTATTTTGGGCAGGGTGCATGGTTGCTTGATCACATGGCCGATGCAAAAAATGTGAATGTTTTCTATTCGATCATGCCCCAATGGTTTTTGATCCCTGGTATCATCATTGCTACATCGGCTGCGGTAATCGCCAGCCAGGCCTTGATAAGTGGTTCTTATACACTTATAAGCGAAGCGATTAGCCTTAATGTTTGGCCAAGGATAAAGGTGCTTTATCCTACCTCGGTGAAGGGTCAGGTTTACATACCGTTTGTCAACTGGTTGCTTTGGATTGCCTGTTCGTTTGTGGTAATCTATTTTACAAAATCCTCCAACATGGAGGCAGCGTATGGCCTTTCCATCACCATTACCATGATCATGACCACCCTGCTCTTGTCTGTTTATCTGGCAAAGAGGAAAATTAATGTATTCATAAGGGCTATCCTGCTGATTCTCTTCCTGACCATTGAGTTGACCTTCCTCTATGCCAACCTGCACAAATTTGTGGATGGTGGTTGGTTGACCATCCTACTTGCTTCACTCTTCTTTATCGTGATGTACGGCTGGTATTTTGGTAGAAAGATCAAGAACAAGTTCATCACATTTACCAGTTTGAAGAAAGAGACAGAGGTGATTTACGAGCTGAGCATGGACTACAACGTACCCAAAATCGCCACCAACCTTGTTTATATTACCAAGGCCAATGCTCTGGATCAGATTGAGGCAAAAATCATGTATTCTATCTTCAACAAACACCCAAAAAGAGCGAATACCTATTGGTTCCTGCACATTGACAGCCTCGATACGCCTGATACCTTTGAATACACTGTACACCACATTGTTCCGGGAGTAGTGATCAAAGTGGAGTTTCACCTGGGATTCAAAGTTGAACGCCGCATCAATGTGTACTTCAAACAGGTATTGGAAGATTTGGAAAAAACCCACGAGATCAGCATGGTGAGCCACTACAAGTCACTCAAGAGACACTCTATACCGGCCGATTTTCTCTTCGTCAACCTCGACAGGGTGCTGATTAACGACTATAAACTGCCGCCTTTGAAAAGATTTACCATGGGCATGCACAACTTCATCCGCCGGATGGGTATCAACGATGTCAAGGCCTTTGGGCTGGATACCAGCAACGTGATTGAGGAGAAGATCCCTATCGTGATTGCCCGTGAAGAGAAGAAGCGTATTAGAAGGTTGATAAAATAACGCTGTATCAGCATCCACCCCCGGAAGATACCGCTTTACGGACCGGAATAACAGCTTCCGGTTTTTTCTTGACTTCAGTCTGAACAGGTGCCTGAACAGTTTCGGGTTTGGTGCGGATTGCCGTCATATCAAGAATGGTTGTCTCTGAAGAGGCCAACTCTGTATCTACCAACTCTCCGCTATCTGAAATGCCACCTTTAAGAAGGAGTATGTTTTTGTATCCTAATTGCTGTAGCAATGTCCAGGGGGCTGTTGCCAGCAGTTCATTGCTGGCGCATAAAACCGCCTCTTCCCCGTTTTCACTTAATTTTTGGAGCCATACTACCGACTCTTTATCCAGCAATTGACGTACCGGAATGTTGATGGCATTTTGGGGATGTCCCTGTTCAAATTGATCGGAAGGACGGATGTCAATGATCTGTTTGCCAGCTAGCTCTTTCACCAAAACCTGTTTCGATTGGCTTCGGATCAAATTCAAGGACTGATTCATATCTGTCTGGTAATTCGGATATTTGGGTCTGAAAATATAAGCCGAGACCACCACCATCAATGCAAGGCCAACCAGGCTGAGCCATAGGATATTGTCTTTCAGAAAGCGGTTCATATTTTATTGTTTTATTTGGATTGTAAAGATGAATCTGATTCTAGGATTACCGATTAACAACCTCCACCCGCACTGGATGAGGGCGCTTTTCGAATCAATGGTGCTTTCTCTTTTTGTACCGGAACAATTGGGGTATGTGTCGCCGTACCACTTCCAACGAAGAATTGGCGCGCTGCATTTCTGAAGCTTATCAGGTCAAGATCGGTTGTCGAAGGTGTCCCCGTTGCCTGCTGAACCTTGATGATGGTAGTGAACCATTCGTTCATGCCTCCTTTCATGATGTAAAGCCTGTTGATTGAATACCTTGAACAAACCAACCATGCTTTTTCCGCAATCAGGTCCGAATTGCCATAGAGAACCTTGTCCTTCCCGGGCTCACCAAGCAGCTCCGAGCCATATGGCGAGAGCAAAGAATCCGGATTCAGGTTGATGGATCCCGGCAGTGCAAAAGTCTTGAATTGATCTGCCGGTCGCAGGTCGATCAGCTCCAGGCTCGGATCGTTCTCGATGATCCGGTGGGTGACCTGATCGACCGACAGAAAGCGTGACCGCTCCACGACTCCATCCAGAAGCACTTTTGGATCGATCTCTTTACGCCCGTTGCTTTTGGGCAATACCACGAGCCCCAGTGCCAAAACGATCACCAGGATGGCAAGTAGGGTATATTTTCTTTCCATTTTTTTCAATTTATGTTTTGCGGATCCTTCAATATTTATCCTTATTTCCCAATTCCTTCCAACTCTCAACTTTCAATACTCTACCTTCTTAACCTTCTTTTGAACCCATGATGCGCCGATGAACATTCCGACGGCTGCCAAAACCAGTAAAAATGTAAACAGCTCGGGTGAAATGCCAAAAACTGAATTAACCATTTTGGCTCCAAGCGATCCGCTATAATACATGTTTTCGAACAATGGGAAAGCCTCCGAGAAAAGAAAGACACCGATGAACATTCCCCCGAAGAAGACAAGTCCGTCAATTCTGCCTACCGCAGTGGCGCAAAGGCTGGTACCCGGGCAGAACCCGGCCATCGCGAACCCGATCCCCATGATTACCCCGCCAACAATTGCCGAAGCCAGAAACGTTGGTTGTATGTAGAGAAGGGAAAAGTCGACCAATCCAAGGTAGTTGAGGTAGAGCAGGCCCAACGAAGCGACAATGGCTGCCGTAAAGAATACCTTGACCACGACAAAGTCATAACCAAAAAACGTTCCGATAATCTTTCTGGAAGATGAAAAACCGGATGCTTCAAGGGCAAAACCAAAACCCATTCCGAGAAGTATGGCGAAAAGGTTATCCCAGGCGGACGAAATTAATCCTGATGAAATGATAGGGCCAATCATAGTTCTAAGCTTAAAGTTTTTAAATCCAGTTTTTACGGAACAACCAGGCCGCGCCAAAGGCCGTCCCAAAAATGGCGATCATGGTAATGTATCCACCCAACGACAAGACCGCCATGCCGCTGAGGGCGGCGCCACTGGTGCAACCACGGGCCAGCTGCGATCCAAACCCGAAGATTAGTCCGCCAGCCAGTGCAAAGATGAGCCGGCGGCGTGCAGTAATTTTTGGTGAATGTTCAATCTTGAGTTTCAGTCTGTTGAAGATAATTCCCGATAAGAATGCCCCGGCCAAAACGCCCAAAACTTCGAACACAAGCCAATTGCTCATTGGCTTCTTACCGCCGCCTGCAAACTGGCTGTAATAGGCAGAATGCTCAACGTGTTGCGGGGCTACCGCGTTCACGGTCGCCACAACCGAATTTTTCACCGCCCCGCTCGCTCCGAGGCCACGTCCCGAAATGTAAAACGAGAGCAGGAGCACAGTACCCAGGATCACCCCACCGAGATAAGGATTGAGGTAGAAAGATCCGTCGTTGTTTATTTTCTTCATATTCTATAAACTTAGTTTACTTTTTTTATTTCAAATTTTCCTACTTTCTTTGTGATACCTTTGGTCTCTTTGTGGCAGGGAAAAAATAGCCACTAAGGCACTAGGACACATAGGTTCACAAAGTGAATTTGTTAGTATAAGTATCTTGTCAACTGACCAGCTTCTACGATCAGAAACCGGAAGATCAATCCTCCGATCAGGATCAGTGCAGCAGGAACAACGACCGGCACTTTGACCCCTCTCAGCTCCATGATTTCAAGGGCAGCCGGGAAAATAAGGCCAAGGAGCACCACCAAACCAAAAAAGGCAGCTGTGAAATCCCCGCCAAGGAAGAGATGGGCCGCATTGATCTGCGCTTCCGATCCTGCCAGAAAGCCCATGAAAAGGTGGGTGATAAAGAACAGTTCGATCACGATCAGCATGATGTCAATTCGTCCAATGATTTTACGCTCTTTGTGGTCTTTGCTTATCAGGAGGATGACAGCAGCACCGGTCGACATTCCTGAGACCAGAAAAAGCGGCCCTAAAATGGAGGTGTTCCAGAGTGGCCTGGCATTGAAAGCCGACAACAGGATACCTGTGTAGATCCCCAAAATGACCGCGTAAATAGTCATTGGCCATGCGAGATGTACCCTGTGTTTGATCACCCAGGCTTCAAAGTCGTAGAGGAATTTGAATTTCCAATCCCATTTGGGGTAGAGTTCCCTGACATAGCTCGCTGCCCAGATGATGGAAAGGGGTGTCATGATCATCAACACCCAGGAACCCCATCCCATCGGCGACTCCAGGCGGATGGTGGTATAAAGTTGCCAGAAATAGAGTTTGTGTTTCAGGTCGAGGAATAGGAAGAACAATCCAAGTATAAGGACAAAAGGGACAACCATAGGCGCCTTCTTAACCGTTGCGCTCATCTTCTCCTCTTTTCCCCGAATGGTGAAAATGCCGGCAAAAAAGAGAATCCCTGCGGCCAGGCCTCCCAAAAAGAGGTAGCTGGGAATCTGCCAGTGCCAGATGTTCAGATAGGGATCAATATTCGGGATGTTACGCCCGCTGACGAACAATTCTTCTTTCATTTCAGTTTATACTTCGCGGGGTTAAACAAGGTAAAATATTTGCGGTTTGGTCCCGGCTTCGGGCGCCAGGGATTTGAATTTTCTATTCTTCAACACATTGACAATTTTGGAATTTGGATCGTCCAAATCGCCGAAGTACATGCATTTGGTAGGGCACACGCTAACGCATGCAGGGTCCGATCCTTCACGGACGCGGTGAATGCAGAAGGTGCATTTGTCGACATACCCATCCGGATGGGAATAGCGGGCTTCGTACGGACATGACTGGATACATGCCCCGCAACCGATGCATTTGTCGTGGTCGACCAGCACGATGCCGCCCTCTGCAAAATGGCTGGCGCCCGTTGGACAACAACGGACACAGGGTGAATTGGCACAGTGGTTGCACCTTTCCGAACGCAGCTCGATACTCACGTTCGGGTAGGTTCCGTCGACGATTTCGGCCACCCAGTCACGGCAAAAACCAAGCGGTACATTGTTTTCGGTCTGGCACGCCACTACGCAGTCACTGCAGCCTACGCATTTCCGGGTGTCCAGCGCCATTGCATATCTCATACTTTAGCCTTTTTTGGTTCTGTTTTAAGAAAGGTGACAAAATTTCCGCGCATGCCGGTCCCACCCATCACAGGATCAGTTATTACCCTGGTTATTAATTCGGTATCGTTTACCCCACGTCCGAAGGCGTAGGTCAGTGGTTTGTGGTGATGTCCGAAACCGTGAACAATATAGACCGAATCCCATCGGATTCGTTCGGTGATACGAACCTTAACGGAGAAATTAGAGATGACGCCATCCTGATTTTTCAGCCAGACATGCTGATTTTTTCTAAGGCCCCACAATTCTGCAACCTGAGGATTCACCCAAACTGAATTCTCCGGCATCAATGCTACCAGGTTCCTGTTGTTGGCTGTCCGGCTGAAGGTGTGCATGGGTGCACGTCCGTATATGAGCCGGTAGAATCCCTCCTCCGGTTGAGGATGAGGTTTGTAAACCGGCATGGCATCAAAGCCCCCCTCCTGCAACTCCTTGGAATTCAACTGGATTTTTCCCGTTGCTGTCTTGAATTTGTAATCTGCTCCCGGTTCGATGTAAACAGGCGACTTCCTTGGTAATTTTTTCAAACCAATGGTCTCCATCTCTTTGAGCGAAGAGCCCACCTGCTTCAGTTGCCAGTCAAGTACCTCTTTAAAATCTTTGTAGTTGTAGTAGGCGCCAAGTCCCAATCTTTCACCGAGTTGTTTGGAGATCCACCATGCCGGTTTTGTATCGTACAAAGGTTCAATGGCCGGCATTCTGAGTGCGAGCGTTGGTTCCCTGTGTGGAGTAGCGCGCAAATCGTCGTGACGTTCCAGGTAGGTACATTCCGGTAATACGACATCGGCGTATCCTGTAATCTCCATCGGCATCGTATCCACTACAACCAACAGATCAAGTGACTGCATGGCCTGCATCAACTGTTTCTGCAAAGGAACCGCAACTATCAGGTTGGTGCCCGAAACAATCCAGCCCCTGATCATATGTTCCTTGCCTGGAGCCGGAATAGACGCTTCAATGATGGTATTGGTAACTGCCTCTTTGGCGAAAGGATACCTGCCGTTCAGGGTTTGCTGCCAAGACCAGGCTGGTTTTGGATACTCCGGACGGGGGAAATCCGGAATCTTTATCCCCTCCTTAAAGAAGATGCCTCCCCTGTTCCCCCATGATCCCAAAAGGGCGTTCAAAATAGCTATTGCACGCGAACGCTGCACATCGTCACCGTACCAGGTGGTGTGCCTTCCTGGATGAATAATGGTGGAAGGCGCTGCATTGGCCATCTCACGGGCGGTCTGGCAGATCAGTTCCGGTTTAATGGTGGTGATCCCATAAGCCCATTCGGGCGTGAAATTCTTCACATGTTGCCTGAGTTCATTGAAGCCCTCTGCATATTTGGCCACATACTCTTTGTTGTAGATATCGTCGTAGATGAGCACATGAATCCAGGCTAGTAAGAGCGCCAGATCGGTGGAAGGTTTGATGGGTAACCAGAATTTTGATTTACTCGCTGCTGTCGACAAACGTGGATCTACCGTGATGATAACTGCACCCTTGTCGATCGCTTCCGACATCTCCTGCACCTGACCGTTGTGCATATTTTCTCCGATATGGGATCCTATCAAAACCAGGCATCTGGTGTCGCGGATATCGGTCACTTCCGGACTGCTTACCGACTCGCCGAAGGTGAGTTCAAATCCTGTATCACGTGGACCACGACATTGGGCAAACGATGGCGCCGCCACATTGTTGGAGCCGAATGCATTGAGCAGGTGGGTGAAATATTTGCCGGAACTTCCATGGTTGAACAAGGCCATACTCTCAGGACCATGCTTTGCGGCAATCTCTTTCATTTTTGTTGCTATGAAATCAAGCGCCTCTTCCCAACTGGCTTCCCGGTAGGTCTGTTCTCCGTTTTTGATAACACGGATCAAGGGCCGTTTCAAACGGTCAGGATCTGAGAACATGCCGACACCGCCGGTCCCTCTCGGACAGAGACGACCGTTGCACTGGGGATCGTCTGCATGACCTGTTATCTTCTGAATTTTATTGTCCGGGGTTACATGTGCCCATCCGGCACATTTCCAAAAGCAAACCTCACAATAGGTTGGAACCTTTCTCAAGCCGGTCCCAGTGGATTTTGTCGATGAAGCCCCAATTACCAAATTGGCCACACCACCTGTCAATGCCGTCGCACCCAAGCCCAATGAACCAATTTTAATAAAATCTCTCCTTGTATGCATTCTACTGATATTTAGCGTCTTCCTGGATATTTATACAAATTTAAATGGTAATTCAACCACTTTTTCACAGCAAATGTAAACGTTTGGAATAGAATGGGCAAATCGTCAACTTTATTTCGATATCCATAAATTTCAGATTATCAATAAGATACAGTAATTTAAATTAGACACAATAAGCATTCGTGTTGTAACGTATTGATATTTAGTGCTATAGCTAATTTTCTATATCTATGTAGATACTTGAATATGTTTGAATAAATAATTGACATTCAATGATATAGCTATTTATTATATGTTGTCATGTAAAAACATGATGTCAGACATAAAAAAACATGACACAAAGCAGTATTTGATAAAAGAAGATTATTTCGCTAAAAACATTCTCAGAATTTGAGACTGAATTGCCAGTGAACGGTTTTTGCAGGTTCCACAAATCTTATATCGCATCCCTCAATATAATCATAAAAAAAAATCTTCTATCTAGAACCCTTTCATCGAAAACGCGATCCGCTTTCTCGCGTCATCTACCTCCACCACCCTCACCTTCACATGCTGCTGCAACTTCACAATTTCCGCAGGATCACTAATGAACTTATCGGCCATTTCGCTGATGTGCACCAGTCCATCCTGCTTGATACCGACATCCACAAAGGCCCCGAAACGGGTAATGTTGGTGACGATGCCAGGCAGTACCATGCCGGGAATTAGATCTTTCATCGAATAAATCCCGTCGGCAAATTCGAAATGTTTGATCCCAGCGCGCGGATCACGTCCCGGCTTGGCAAGTTCTGTCAGGATGTCGGTCAGGGTTGGAATTCCAACCTCTTTGGATACATATTTGTTCAGGTCGATTTTGGAGGTTAGCTGCTCTTTACCTATCAGCTCTGCCAACGGAATGCCAAGATCGGCGGCAATTTTCTCCACCAGTTTGTACCGCTCGGGGTGCACCGCCGAATTGTCGAGCGGGTTTTTAGCACCTGAAATCCGAAGGAACCCTGCACATTGCTCGTAAGCCTTTGGTCCCATGCGGGGCACTTTCTTCAACGCATCCCGTGAGGGAAACGGTCCGTTCTCCTTGCGGAAATTGACAATATTCTGTGCCAATGTGGCATTCAATCCCGAAACATAATTGAGCAGGTGGCTGCTGGCGGTATTCAGATCGACCCCCACCTTGTTGACGCATGATTCGACCGTGATTTCAAGCGAATTCTGTAACATCTTTTGATCCACATCGTGTTGGTATTGCCCCACACCGATCGACTTCGGGTCGATCTTCACCAACTCCGCCAGCGGATCCATCAGCCTGCGACCGATCGAAATGGCGCCCCTAACCGTGACATCATACTGAGGAAACTCATCGCGGGCAGTCTTGGATGCTGAATAGACCGAGGCGCCGTCTTCGCTCACCACAAATACCTGGATATCGCTGTCGAACCGCATCTTCTTGAAAAAGCTCTCTGTCTCGCGACTGGCTGTCCCGTCGCCAATGGCAATGGCATCAATCTTGTAACTGCCTGCCAGGGAGCTGATTTTGCGCATGGCCTGGTTGACCTCCGACTGCGGCGGATGCGGGTAAATGGTTTCGTTGTGCAGCAAATTCCCCTGCGCATCCAGACAGACCACTTTGCAACCCGATTTGTACCCCGGATCGATCCCCATCACCCGTTTCTGTCCGAGTGGCGGCGCCAGCAACAGCTGACGGAGATTTTCGGTAAACACCCTTATCGCCTCCTGATCGGCCTTTTGCTTGGAGTCGCCGAGAAATTCGGTCTCCATGGAGGGGGCCAGCAACCGCTTGTAGGCATCCCTGATAGCCATGGCCACCTGCTCGCTGCTCTGGTTTCGCGAGGTGACAAAATAACTTTCCAACCGCTCGACGGTACGCTCGTCGTTGGGGGTTATGGACAATTTCAGGAATCCCTCCTTTTCACCACGGCGCATGGCCAACAGGCGGTGAGAAGGGCATCGGCTCAGCGGCTCGGAAGAGTCGAAATAATCGCGGTATTTGGTCCCCTCCTCCTCTTTCCCTTTGGCCACCTTCGAGAAGACAACCGCCTCTTTGGCAAAGCTGTTCCGGACGATGGTGCGGGCGCCCTCGTGCTCGTTGACCCGCTCGGCGACAATATCCCTGGCTCCCGCAAGGGCCTCCTCCACATCCGCTACCTGATCATTCAGAAAACGCTTCGCCCTGGTAGCCGGATCCTTTTCTACCTGGTCCATCAGTATTTCTGCCAGAGGCTCCAGCCCCTTCTCGCGGGCAATGGTGGCACGGGTCCTGCGCTTCTGTTTGAAAGGGAGGTAAATATCTTCCAGTTCGTTCAGCTGAAAACAATTTTCGATTTTGGATTGAAGCTCCGGCGTCAACAAATTTTGTTCGGCTACCGACTTTAGGATCGTCTCCTTGCGCTTTTCGATCTCGCCCAGCCGCTCGTCCTCCTCCTTTATATGGGCCAAAACGACCTCATCCAGGCTACCGGTCATCTCTTTTCGGTAACGGGCCACAAACGGGATGGTTGCCCCTTCATCAAACAATGTTAAAACTCTGGTAATCTGACTCTTGTCAACACCCACGCCAGTGGCAATCAACTGAAGGATTTTCTCTTTTCTCATAGAGGCAAAGTTAAAAAAACGATTCAGGTTTTGAAAACCGGAATGGTTACGGATTAATAGAAATAGTTGTGGGGACGCAGATCAAAGTATGCATCCTGCCTGCCACAACATCTGTAAATTACACATTCTCAATGATCATGCCAAGCCAATGGCATCAGATTGCTTGCGCATTCCCGATGCAAAATCGGGATTGGCTATTCATGCTCACCTTGAAAGTGCGTCATACAGGTTTCTGGGAATGAAGCCTTTTGCAGGAAACCTATCGATTAAATATCGTCCTGGGTGTAATTGCATACAGATATATGCAATGCTTAAAACTACATCCTAAAAAATATTACAAATAAAAAGGTAAATTTACCGCCATTTATTTGACTTATTTATAATATTTAATATCTTTGAGGTAAATTTACCGCGAAAGCATGATTAATTTAATTTTAAATAAAAGTTTCAGTTATTCAGGACCTTCTTTGGAGGAGTTGTTATTCAGTAAGCTTGAAAAATCAGGATTGAATAAAACACAATTCGAAAGACTTGCAGGCATTGAAAGAAAAAGCCTAGATGCGATTCTTAATAAAACATCGAAGCAAACTGATGTAAATAAACTCATCAAAATTGGAGAATTTCTAGAAATTAGTTTAGAGGAATTACTCATAATGCATTTTCACAATAGACCTCAAGAGGAAATAAAAGAACTTCAAGATTCTATGGATATTACATTCATAAATAAATTCTTTGATGTAAAAACATTAATAAGTCTTGGTTATATAAACAAGAATGATACTCTTAATGAAATTAAAAATAGAATATGTAATTTTTTTAGCATTAACTCAATCTATAACTATGACTTAGAGCTAAATGATGCATTGTTTAGTAAAACCAGAAAATCTTTTAGCAACAAGATGAAAGATTTTTGGATTAAGTCAAGTTATAGATATTTTCAATCAATAAATAATCCAAATGATTACATTCGGAATGGTTTAGTTGATCTAATCCCCAAAATAAAACCTTATACCAGAAACGTTGAAAGCGGTTTAATAACAGTGTTTCAAGCGCTATATAATATTGGCATTACAGTGGTTTTTCAACCGTCACTTCCAAAAACTCAGATTAGAGGAGCAACATTTATTGTGAACAACAAACCCTGTATTGCTATTACGGATTTTAATAAAAACTATGCAACTATTTGGTTTGCTTTAATTCACGAATTACATCACGTTCTTTTTGATTTAGAAATTATTGAAAAAACTTGTTACCATCTTACTGGTGAGCCCGACTTATTTTTAATTCAAGAAGATAAAGCAAATGAATTTGCAGGTGAATATCTTTTCTCAAGTGAAAAAATGAGATATATAGCAAATTTAATTCATAATAAACTTATTGTAGAAAAATTTGCGGTTGAATGCCAAATACACCCTTCAATTATTTATTCTCAGTTTCAATGGCGACAATCTGAAATGGGTAATGATTATTGGGGAGCATTTAAAGAACATTTCCCAAATTTTTCCAAAGTGACTAAACGTTTAAATATCGCAAATTGGGATAATGAATCCATAGAACAAACGGCGAATAAAATAAGAGAATTGTTAACCGTAAACGCATAGAAATGGAAGAAAATAAAAAGAAAGTTGTTGAAAGAAAGCTATCTAAAGAGGATGTGGAAAGGCTAGAAATATTACAAAAATCTGAAGAGATAAAAGGAGAACAATTGTTACTAAATTTAGATTCAGAACTTGTAATTGAAAATGAAGTAGAAAAGTTGCTTGGACAGCAAATTGACGATCCTGTAACTAAATTCCAGCTTTACTATCATGGTTTAGCTAAATTATTGAAGGATACTTTGCCAAAAGGTAAAAATTATGAAGACGTAAGACGGATAGTATATGATGAAAAAAATATACTTATAAACAGAGGTGCTAAAAAAGACGATAAAGGCATCAGGGGAAGTGATGGAAGAATGGCTTACTTGGATGATTTAGAGCGAGCAATAAAGATTGTAGCAAATTGGACAAATAAGAAAGGAACACCTGCTGAACTTTTTATGGACTTTTGGGATAAAAACGAAGAACTTGGATACGGACATCAAGACTAATCAAAAAGGCCCGTCTATTTTATTGGCTTTGCTTCAGTATGATAACCAAGAAAATGGAAATTGCGTTGTTTAAACTCAAAATAGATCATTGATTAGCAACATTAATCCTATCAGATTTACTTGATTTCCTCTTCCTCCATCCATTCCCCCTCCGCCACATCATCCTCTTCCTCCTGCTCTTCGGGTTTTGCCGGGGCTGACTTACGGAACAAAACGGCCAGGGCGAATCCTGATAAGGCGCCCCACAGATGCGACTCCCAGGATATTTCTGGTTTTATCGGAAAGATACCCCAAAACAGGCCGCCATAGAAAAAGGCCACCACCAGCGATATCGTCAGTAGCCTGACATTTGAACTTAAGACCCCGCTTAAAAAGAGGAAGGCAGCCAAGCCATAAATAAGGCCGCTTGCGCCGATGTGCCAGGCCTCCCGTCCGCCCAGCCATACCAGCAGTCCTGTTGAGAGGTAGATCAAAAGGAAAATCAGGCCCGATGATTTCCGGTAGAAAAAAAACAAAGAAAACATCAGCACGAAGGTGGGGAGGGTATTTGCAGCCAAATGACCAAAACTACCATGTATCAAGGGTGAAAAGAGTATTCCCCACAGACCTTCAATTTCCCGGGGATAAATCCCCAACCCTGCTAAATCCAACGAATATTCAAACTCAACCAATTTGATCAACCACAATCCAACGACAAAGGCAGAAGAGATAAAGAAGGAGTACCAGGCAACGCGTTTTTCAATGGCCGACTGCTCTTCAGAATCAGTTACCGGATGATATCTGGAAAGTAATGACATATTTTGCGAACAATCAAAGCGTGAATTCTTTATTCAAATATAACAGATTATGTCCGTATACATCGATGAGGGCCAAATTCTTTCAGATTCAGTTTTTTGCTATATTTATTCCATAAATTCCTACGAATATAACTGTTATGAGTACAAAAAATATCCTGATCGCTGAAGACAACAAACTTATTCTGGATACGATAGTGTTCAAACTGCAAAAAGAGGGCTACGAAGTGGTCAGGGCAGTAAATGGTAAGGAGTGCATGGAAAAATTGCAGGATGGGAGTTATGACCTTCTTATTACAGACCTCTTCATGCCCTACATCAGTGGACACGAGATCATTTCGGCCGTCAGGGTGGAAATGAAAAGCGACCTTCCCATCCTTGTTCTATCTGCAGCAGGCGCCGAAGAGACTGTTTTAAAGGCTTTCGAATTGGGCGCAGATGATTACATGATCAAACCTTTCAGTCTGGGAGAACTTACCATCAGGGTCCGCAAATTGTTGGCATCCAGAAAATAGCATTTAACGATGGCCATTTGAGGATGGGGAAATAGGATTAAAGGATGAATCGCCACTGGGATACAGGGTTATTGAATTTTATTTATATCGCTAATGAGATTAATGTCTCTGGTTTTTTTGATCGTATTTACCGCTTCGCTGATCATTTCGGGGGATGCAACCGCTCAGGTTGTTCCGGAGGTGAACCCGGCATTGGCTATTGACTCCGTTTCGGATACGATCAGGATCAGAAACAGCATGGAGGGCAAGATTGGTAACCCCAAAATTGATAGCCCGTTGTATCGTATCGAAATCAAAGATGACCGCACTTATGACAACTTTTTCTCCCGGTTATTTTTATTCGACTCCAAAAATGTCAAGTCCGAATTGATTGGATGGAACAGGTTTCTTCCCACACCATTCGACGAATTATACCGAGGCATTATCGAAAAAGCTTTTAGATTCCCCGTTGTTTTTGTATTTCTGGCGCTCATACTTGCACTTGCAGGAAATGTGGTTTTGGTGATCGCAGTTTTGTTTATCACCAACATGACCATGAATTATAGGTTAAGGAGAACAAGATTTGTCAGGGATCATTTTGAAAAAACCTTAACTGATCTTATGCTGCAGGTGACGGATACAAAGGAAGCAATAGGTATTTTATCCAAATCAAACCTTAAAAAACATTACAACCTGTTGATTGATGTGATGATGGATTTCCAAAAGAGTTTCAGGGGCGATTCTGATCGTCAAATCACTGAGATTTATCAAGGATTGAACCTGAGCAAAATTTCGTACAACAAAATTTACTCAATGTCGTTTTATGAACAGGTAAAAGGTCTGCGCGAACTGACGAATATGAAACATCATCAGGCTACTGAAATGATTATGGACAAGTTGAATGATCCGATCAATATCGTCAGGACAGAAGCACAAATCAGTTACCCTTATGCAAATCCGGATGCACCTTTTGAGTTCCTTGGCTTTCTTGAAAAACCATTTTCCAGATGGGCGCAGGTAAATATCTTTTACTTAATAAAGATTCATGAGATGCCGGTCCCGTCCTTTGACAAATGGATCACCTCGGGCAATCCAAATGTGGTAAATTTCTGTATCCTGATGATCAATCTGTTTCAGCAGCAAGAAAATTCACAACACATTATCCATCTGCTGGGCGCCCCCAACGAAACGACCAGAAACCTGGCAATCTTCACTTGTGGGAACCTTCATTTATTTGACAGCAAGGATATTATGAAGAGTAGTTTTGAGTCTGAAACACTTGGAAATCGAATAGAAATTACCAAAGCATTCAATATTCTTGGGAACGAATCGGATATTCCATTTATCGAAAAGATCATTCAAGGCGAATCAATCGCCCTTCGGCTTGAGGCAATCCGTACGCTCAACAATTTGGGTGATGGAGGCAGGGCCCGTCTGAGTGGCCTGAACCAATCGATGAACTTTACGCTTTCGCCATATATATCACACATTCAAGATATTAGAAATTAATATATGCTAATTCATATTCTTGACATTTTTGCTGAAGCTATTATCCTGGTATATGCCATCGCGATATTTATTGTCTATTTTTCCCTTTCGATTCTCTCCGGAAAAGAACTGCTTAAATATTTTTATACCGAGAAAATAACCAATTTCGATGCCATCCTCTCCTCACCCTTTGCCCCAACCATTTCAATCATTGCACCGGCATACAACGAATCAGTCACGATTGTTGAGAATATCAGGGCGTTGTTGTCGCTCTATTATCCCAACTTCGAAATAATCATTGTAAACGATGGCAGCAAGGATGACACCCTTAACAAGACCATTGAGGCATACGAACTTGAGAAAATTCCGTATATAATTGATTACAAGATAGAATGTAAGGAGATCGTTGATATATACAAATCGAAGAAAAAGGCATTCAACAATCTTACCATCATCAACAAACTCAATGGAGGAAAGGCTGATGCCCTGAATGCCGGGATAAACATGGCAAAGGGTCAATATTTTATCGCCATCGATGTAGATTCGATCATAGACCCATATGCGCTACAAAAACTTGTGCTGCCCTTTCTAACTACAACCGATGCAAGGGTCATAGCAACAGGAGGTGTCATCAGGATTGCCAATTCCTGTAAAATTAAAGACGGTCAATTGGTAGAAATCAATGTTCCCGATGATTTCCTTCCCAGGTGTCAGGTCATCGAGTACAACAGGGCATTTCTGCTCGGGCGTCTGGCCTGGAGCAGGCTAGACGGTTTGTTACTCATTTCGGGTGCCCTGGGACTTTTCGACAAGGAGATTGCCATTTCATGCGGAGGCTATTATCCCAAAACAGTTGGCGAAGACATGGAGATTGTTGTAAGGATGCGTAAATACATGGAAAGAAGGAAGGAGAAATACAAGGTTGCCTATCTGCCCGAACCATTGTGCTGGACAGAGGCGCCTTCGACACTGAAAATTCTTGGAAGTCAGCGCAACCGTTGGACCCGCGGTACGATTGATACAATTTTCCTGCACAGGGATCTTTTCTTCAATCCAAAATTCGGGACCATGGGGATGCTGTCCTTCCCTTACTGGGTCTTCTTTGAATGGCTGGCGCCTATCATCGAGACCATGGGGCTGCTCTATTTCCTTCTCCTCGCCCTCTTTGGCTTCCCCAATTGGATCTTTTTTAGTGTGATGTTCTTTTTTGTCTACTTTTTTTCAATATCATTTTCTTCCTTTGCCATATTGTATGATCATCTGATCTTTCACCGTTACACGAAGAAAAGGATGATACTTAAATTATTGGTTACAAGTTGGATTGAACCTTTTTTTTACCATCCGATGATAACCTGGTGGGCGCTTCGCGGAAACTGGGATTATTTCGTGCGGAAAAAGAAAGCCTGGGGCAAGATGACCAGGGAGGGTTTCTCCAAAGGGGCCAGGCCCTAATTTGTTTCGATGTTCCCAATATCGATGAAAAAGGTAGTTCCATCAGTGGGATCTGTCGTGAAGTTAACTTTTCCACCAAGATATTGCTCACCAAGGATTTTCATGCTGTAAGTGCCGAGACCTCGCTGAGTACCCTTGGTAGAAAAAGATCGCATAAAGATCTGACTTTCTATTTCCTGTCCCATAAAGGTGTCGTTGTGAACCGAAATTTTCAGTTTGTCCCCGCTCCTTTTTACCTTAAGCGAAATTGTCCCGCCAGGGAGAGTGGCCTCCAGTGCATTCTTAACCATGTTGTTGATTATTTTCCGGAGAATAACCGGATCACTTACAAAATTGACTGCTTCGGAAGATTCATCCAAAACAATTTCTTTGTCTGTTGCCACATCATGGTACTTAAGGTCCTTCTCGACCAATTCAAGAAATTCCAGTGAATTTATTCTTTGGTTATTGACAATTAGTGATGAATTTTCAGCCTGAAGCAACAACCGCTGGGTTGTAATTTCATCCAGTATTTGCTGACTCAGAGATGATGCAATTGTAAGCAGTTCGGCCTTTTCCTCCTCACTCACCATCCCCAGGAGTTCGAAAATATTGCTCAGGCTTCCGGCAGTATTCAGAATATCATGAAAAAAAATTCTTTCTATTAGTCCTCTGCGCTTCCGGTCAGTTATATCGATTACAGAAAAAATAGTAAAGTACTCTCCTTCAAACAGAAAAGGAGTGGAGGTCACTTCCAGTTCGATGGAACTCTCTTTTTCATTGACCAACCTTCTTACCCGGCACTCTTCCGTGGTCTTTTCCATCCTTCTTTTACTCTGAAGGATTGAATCGATTGCCCCACAATAGCGACAGTGTTCAGAGGTTCCACATCCCCCCTCCTCCTCGGTTGAATGTATGCAGCCAAAGGCCTCTCCAAACCTTCTTCCCAAAATCTTATCAACATCATCAATTCCAAGGCTCTTCAGCAACACATCATTGACAAAGACAATCTGTCTCTGGTCGTTAAAAATGCAGAAAATGTAGGACAGGGAACAGACAATTTCGTTGATGAAAGGTAGTAGATCCAACTTTGATTTGCTGATAAATATATCTGCAATAGAAGCTCTGGAAGCAGGTGCAAATTTGGTGTCCATAGGAAATAGTGAAATGATGCATAATTATATCAGAATCCGTCAAGGGAAAAGGCATGAAACAGATATCCTGCTCTACAAATATACACTTCCCGGAAGACAAATTTTGTAACTGTCTTAACCAATAGGCAGCGGCCTTTCCACCTTTTCTTTTAAAAGCGCTATTTCAAACACATCGCCGACATTCTTCACATAATGGAAAGTTAAGCCTTTCAGGTAGATATCATTGATCTCTTCAAGGTTCTTCCTGTTTTGCTCGGACAAGATAATCTCCCTGATACCCGCCCTTTTTGCGGCCAGTATCTTTTCTTTGATGCCCCCTACGGGCAATACTTTTCCCCGTAGGGTAATTTCACCGGTCATGGCGAGATGTTTCTTGACTTTTCTTTGTGAGAAGGCTGAAGCCAGTGCGGTGGCCATGGTGATGCCTGCCGAAGGGCCGTCCTTCGGAATTGCACCCTCCGGAACGTGAATGTGCACATCCCATTTATCAAAAACATCGGCCTTCATGCCAATCCCGGATGCGTGCGATTTTAGATATTCCAGGGCAATGGTGGCCGACTCTTTCATCACCTCGCCCAAATTCCCGGTAATGCTGAATTTCCCCTTTCCTGCGCTCAGGCTGGTTTCAACATAAAGAATCTCTCCGCCAACAGAGGTCCAGGCCAAACCCGTAACTACACCTGCATACTCGTTCCCCTCGTAGCTGTCTTTGGTATATTTTGGAACACCCAGATAACTTCGCAAATCCTCTTCCGTGATTTTTTTGTTGTAATCGGTAGCCGAGACAATCTTTCGCGCCACCCTTCTGACCACTTTGGCCAGCATCTTGTCCAATTCACGAACCCCCGATTCCCGGGTATAGTTTTCTATGATCCTGACCAGAATCTCCTTGGAAAAGGTAATACTTTTCTTGTCCATTCCATGATTTTCCAACTGCCGTTTCACCAAATGGCGTTTGGCTATCTCTTGCTTCTCCTCCATCAGATAACCGCTCACATCAATCAGTTCCATTCGGTCGCGTAGGGCGGGGTGAATGGTAGAGACAGTGTTGGCAGTCGCAATAAAAAGCACCCGGGACAGGTCAAAATCAACATCCAGGTAGTTGTCGTGAAATTCTATATTTTGTTCGGGATCCAAAACCTCTAACAAGGCGGATGCCGGATCTCCGTGAAAATCTTTGGATACTTTGTCGATCTCGTCAAGTATGAAAACAGGATTGGATGATCCGGCCTTGATCAGGTTCTGAACGATCCTTCCCGGCATGGCGCCGATGTATGTCTTGCGGTGACCCCTGATCTCTGATTCATCGTGCAAGCCACCCAGGCTCATCCGAATGTATTTTCGACCCAACGCGCTGGCAACAGATCTTCCGAGGGAAGTCTTACCTACTCCCGGAGGACCATAAAGGCAAATAATCGGGGATTTCATATCGCCCTTCAGCTTTAATACTGCAAGATGTTCCAATATTCTTTCCTTGACATTGTCCAGTCCAAAATGGTCTTCATTTAGAACTTTTTCTGCATTGGACAGGTCAAAATTGTCTTCCGAATAGACATTCCATGGAAGGTCCAGTAACGTATCAAGGTATCCTATTTGAACCGAATACTCACCTGCTGCAGGATTCATCCGCGACAGTTTGCCAAGCTCCTTGTCAAAGAGTTTTTGAATATCCTCACTCCACAATTTTAATGTGGCTTTTTTCTTCAGTTCTTCCAGTTCCTGCTGAACCGGACTACCACCCAGTTCATCCTGAATGGTTTTAATCTGCTGATGGAGCAGGTATTCGCGCTGCTGCTGGTCCAGGTCTATCTTAACTTTTTGCTGAATATCCTTTTTTAAATCCAACATCTGCACCTCTCTCATGAGCAGGGAGAGTAGTTTGGTACTCCGGTCCTTGATGTCGTTACGCTCCAGCAAATCTTGTTTCTCGACCGTATTGAGATCCGTATTGTTACAGATAAAATTGACCAGAAAAGTGACATTTTCAATGTTCTTAACTGCAAATTGGGCCTCCTGCGGAATGTTGGCAGAAGATTTTGCAATTTTCAGGGAGAAATCCTTCAAGGACTCAATGATCGCAAAAAACTCGTGGGACTTGGTATCCGATACTACTTCAGGAAGCGGGTGAACAGAGGCCATCAGGTAGGAAGGATGCTCAACCAGTTTCTCTATCAGAATGCGTTTCTTGCCCTGAAGGATCACGGTAGTTGTGCCATCCGGCATCTCAAGTATCTTCAGTATTTCGGCCATCGTTCCGACAGGATACAAATCAGCAAGCGCCGGATCTTCGATCTGACCGTTTCGCTGGGCGACAGTTGCCACCAATTTAGCTCCGTTGTATGCTTCGCGGACCAAATTCAACGACTTTGATCTGCCGACACTGATCGGCATTACCACACCCGGGAATAAAACGGCATTGCGTAAAGGAAGGATTGGAAGTCGATCCGGAACATTTACAGAGAATAGTTCATCATCATCGCCGTCCGCAATGATCGGATAAAAATCCTGCTGGTCTTCATCCATACTTGAAAATATAAAAGAGCTCCTGTTTCTATTCTTGGAATTATTCATTGTTGAAATAGCTATATGACAAATTGTCGGAATTTAATTTATATCCAACATTTGGTATTCTGCTCAATTGTCGTGCCAAACCCTCTTTAGTAACAAACAACCGCCGCCGATGTTTAAATAACCAAGAAGCCCCGCATTTGGAAATACGGGGCTTCTCATCACAAATACAAAAATTTATGCTTTGCGTTTGTCCATGTGTTTCTGATAACGGGTCATGAATTTGTCGACGCGTCCTGCCGTATCGACCAACTTCATCTTGCCGGTATAGAAAGGGTGCGATGTATTCGAAATCTCCACCTTTAACAATGGGTACTGAACACCTTCAATTTCGATTGTTTCTTTTGATGCAGCCGTTGATCTGGTGATAAAAGTATGCTCATTCGACATATCTTTAAAACAAACCAGCCTATAGCTTTCCGGATGAATTCCCTTTTTCATGATTCTTGTTTATATCTTTTAATCTTACCTTCTCCTTAAATACGGGTTGCAAAGATAAGGATAATTTGTAAATCTGCAACAGATTAATAAAAAGTTATCGAGCTAAAAGTGATGAATTTTGGATGGCAAAAATTTCACCGCTAAGGACACAAAGGGTGTCACAAAGGATGTCACAAAGTCAAAGTTACATTCTTAGTGCCCTTTGAGTATTCCTTTGTACCCCTTTGTGGTGAAATTCATCTTTTTATGCCTCAGCCTTCCCGTTCCTTACGAAGTAACCTGACATCTTTCATCAGCATTGGGGCCCGTTCAAAGGGTGCTTCGCGATCGAAAAGATAACGCATGGTGTAGTGGGTTTTTGCGTGCACCCCACCCACCTCCTTGTACATCGCGACCATCTTGGGATTAAAATCGCCGACCCATGACAATTCGACCTCTGTTATCCAGGGCCGCTGCTTCATAATTTTGTCGAGGTGCCAAAAAACCGCTGATTCCAGTCCGCTTCCTTGAAATTTAGGCACTACGCCCATGACAAGAATACGCGTTCTCGTGATTGTCCTGATTTTTTGGTGCCATAGAAATTTCAGTATGCCCCACCAGTTGAGTTTCCCTTTCAATTTAGCCAGAAGTTGGTTCCAGTCGGGGATCATTCCAAAAAAGAGTACCGGTTCATCATCATGGTAGGCGAACCAGATAAACTTCTCCTCAGCGATGAGTTTGGCAATCTTCATCATGGCGCGAATGTCGTTCAAATCGACCTCCTGGTGGTTGTCATGCTGAGCCCAGGCCTCCTCGTAAATATGGATAAACTCTTTGATATGGCGCTCCATCTGACTGAATTTCACATGCTCAAACCTGAAATGTGGCTTGTTGGCTACCCACTCTGCGATTTTCCAGAAGCGCTCAGGGAAAGGAATTTTACGGTCGAGGTGATAAGAATATTGTTCAAAATAGACTTTGAAACCATAGGATTCAAAGAGCTGAAGATAATAGGGTTTGTTGTAAGGCATACCAAATCCCTGGGGTATAAACCCCTTTACGAGCAATCCCCAGTTGATCATGTTCTCACCAAAATTGACCGGGCCGTCCATCGCCTCCATACCACGTTCGCTGAGCCATTCCTTTGCCGTATCAAAAAGCAGGAAGGCAGCCTTTTTATCATCGATACATTCGAAATACCCCACTCCTCCTGTAGGTTGTTTGAAACTGTTGCATTTGTTCCTGTTGATGAATGCCCCAATGCGGCCTATGGTCTGACCCGTATCATCATTCAATATCCACCTCGTTCCCTCGCCATGCTTTAAAAACGCATTTTGCTTTGGATCGAAAGCGCCATCGACCATTCCCTCCAGGGGGGTAATCCAGTTTTTGTCACCTTTGTAGATCCGGTGGGGCAGCCGGTGAAAAGCAGTAATTACGGAACGCTCTTTAACTTCAATTATTTGCATAATGGTAGAAAGGAAAAAATAAATGAATATTTCAGGATCGCATGTAAACCAACTCTTTCACTGCATCACAAGAGAGTTGACCAACCAGGTATTCAGCATTATCATGGGCAACTGCTGAATCAAGCGTTCTGAACAACTCAGCTTGTTTTACAGCTAATTCATACATTTCAGGATTTCGCATGGCAATTTGCACAAATATCCTCCTGAATACAAGCGATAATTGTTGATCTTTCGCCAGTGGCGGGAATAGTTCCAGGAAAACTTCGAATTTCTCATTTCCGGAAATTCGGTCCGTTAAAGCCAACCTTCCCATCATCAGCAATCCGGTAATCTTGCTCAACTCCTTTTTGGCCAGACAATATTCGACCGCCTTTACATATGCAAAGGGCGATTTGGAAAAAAGATTCATGGCTACCTGCTCGGCGATCTCGACCTGTCGGATCTGTTTTACCCAAAAATCCATCTGATTTTCTGTCATTTCACCGGGTTTTTCAAGTAAGGTAGCCAGGATCATGGTCTCACGCCATTGCTTGTTCCACAGTTTAAGCGCCAACAGATGATCCGGTGTATAATTTTGGGCCAACTGTTGCAGTGAGACGATAGATGCACCCAGGTTCAGCTTGTAAATGACCCCTCTTTTTGTCATCGAATCAGCTACTTCCCCATTTTGCAAGGGCTTCACTTTTCTGAGTATCTCCTGGTACCACCTTTCTGAAGCCGGATCATCTAGCAAATATTCCATTCATGAATTTTATAACAGACCATGCAAAAATAACATCTTTCTTTTGTCTAATTCGAAAAACAGCCCTATATTTGCGGGCACAAAACGGTGGATGTAGCTCAGTCGGTTAGAGTAGTGGTTTGTGGTACCATTGGTCGTGGGTTCGAATCCCATCTTCCACCCAAAAAAAAGCCCATTATGCAGTTTTCAGCATTTGGGCTTTTCTTCATTTCAGTTTTTTCAGCTATCTTACCAGGAATATTAACCAGCAATATTTAACACCTAAACTTACGATGGGAACAAAACATTTACGTTTTATTTTAATTTTGAACGGACTACTTTTGGTCCTGACCTTCGCGACTGCCAATCCTTCCTTTGCCGCTGATCTGACAAAAGCTGCCCTTATCCCAAAACCGGTATCCGTTAAGTCAGGTGCCGGAAATTTTGAGTTCAATGGAGGTTTGGATATCCGTGTAAATGAAGTAAATCCTGGCATGATAAGTTTGGCAAAATACCTTGATGATTTCCTTACACCGGCAACCGGCAGCAATAATGTAATCCTTGAGCCAGGTGTTCAAAAATCAGAAAAGTATATCCAGTTGGAAACAGACGATGCCATCAGTCAACTAGGAAAGGAAGGATATGAGTTGACCATTTCCCCCGGGACGATAAGATTATCAGCCCATACTCCCGAGGGGGTTTTTCGGGGGTTACAGACAATCCGTCAGCTTTTACCTGCATCTTTCGAAGGCAAAAAACCTATCAAGGGCCCTTGGAAAATCCCATGCGGTACCATTCTGGATTATCCGGAATATACCTATCGTGGAGCAATGCTGGATGTTGCCAGGCACTTTTTTGGCCCTGACGACGTCAAACGTTTCATCGACCTGATTGCAGCCTACAAGATGAACGTATTGCACCTCCATCTTGCCGATGATCAGGGTTGGCGAATTGAGATTAAATCGTGGCCTTCGCTCACCAAAATAGGGGGTACTACCCAGGTAGGCGGTGGCAAAGGTGGCTTCTATACCCAGGAAGTTTACAAAGAAATTGTACAATATGCGGCAGACCGCTTCATCACCATCATTCCCGAAATTGATATGCCGGGGCACACGAATGCGGCACTCGCTTCGGTACCTGAACTGAATCCCGACAACCAGCCTACAAAACTTTACACCGGCACCAAGGTCGGATTCAGTACCCTTCAAACCAACAAGGAGTTTACTTACAAATTCCTGAACGATGTGATCCGTGAACTTTCCGAATTAACCCCGGGTCCGTACATTCATGTTGGCGGAGACGAATCACATGTGACAAAAAATGAGGATTATATTCCTTTCATCGAGCGCGTTCAGGAGATCGTTTTGGCCAACGGGAAACAGATGATCGGCTGGGATGAGACCACTCTCTCTGCGTTGAAACCATCGACGGTAGCTCAATATTGGTCAAAAGCCGAAAATGCTTCAAGGGGAGTAGCCAAAGGGGTAAAAATCATCATGTCACCCGCAGCGAAAGCATATCTCGACATGAAATACAACCCAAAAACAAAACTTGGTTTGCATTGGGCCGGCTATGTGGAAGTCGATACCGGCTACAAATGGGATCCTGCTACCCTGGTCCCGGGAATTACCAAAGAGAATATTCTGGGCATCGAATGCCCGTTGTGGTCAGAAACTGTTACCAACATCAAGCAGATTGAATCGCTCGTATTCCCCCGACTTCCGGGATATGCCGAAATTGGCTGGACGGAGGCAACCAACCGAAAATGGGAAGAATACAGAGTCAGGCTGGGGTGCCATGCAGAGCGGTTCAAAGCAATGGATGTCAATTATTACCCCTCCGCGAAAGTTCCCTGGAAATAGATATGCGTTTAGCTTTATCCCGCAACTTAATTAAATCGTAGACGTACAAAAGACGATAACCTTCATCCAGCAATACATGCAAGAAAAAAAGTGGTTGGTTTATCTCGCAGTCATCTTTGCCATGGTCTTTTGGGCCCTCTCATTTGTTTGGGTCAAAGAGGTATACACCGTTTACGGCCCGCTGACAACGGTGCTTTTCAGACTTGTCATCGCCTCCCTGCTGCTGATGGCGTTCGCTTTTTTGACAGGCAAAATGGTAAAGATAGAGCGGAAAGACCTGACGGCTTTTATCCTGCTCTCCCTTTTCGAACCGTTTCTTTACTTTATGGGCGAAAGCTATGGATTGCTGTACGTTTCAAGTACCGTGGGAGCTATCATCGTGGCAACCATTCCACTATTCTCACCTATCGCTGCCTCGCGTTTTCACGGAGAGAAACAGTCGGCACGAACCTTTGTTGGAATAATGATCTCTTTCCTGGGCGTTTCTGTCGTGGTTTTCGACAACTCCTTCAACCTTACTGCATCACCATTGGGTATTGCTTTGGAATTTTTGGCCGTTGCCTCTGCCATCGGTTACATTGTCGTTCTGAAGAATCTGGCGGTTAAATACAATCCATCCGCCATCATCACCTACCAGAATCTTTTTGGTATCATCTATTTCCTTCCGTTGTGGCTAATTTTTGAATACAAGGATTTTACTTCAATCCCATTCAATTTTCCCGCTTTCGCCGGTATATTAAAACTCTCAGTTTTTGCCTCCTGTATCGCTTTTATCTTGTACGCACATAGCGTTAAAAGATTAGGTATCAACAGCGTCAATATTTTCATCAATATCATTCCGGTTTTTACTGCAATCTTTGCCTGGTACATACTCGACGAACCGCTCACGCTGAGAAAATTTGTGGGTATAATTATCGTTATTTCGGGTTTGTTGCTGGCTCAGGTCAAACTTAGAAAAGCAACGGAGCGGATTGTGGCAATCCAGCAGGATGCGGGGCGATGACGACGGAAGGACTAGGAGACGAGGGGACTGGGAGACGGTTCCTGAGTGAAGTCGAAGGGTCGAAGGGTGAAATTGAAACAGGGAAACGATGAAACGGAGAAGATGAGCACTGAGAAAATGAGAAAATGAGAATCGGTTTTTGTGCGAAGTCGAAGAGCGAAAAGAATGCGGAAATTAGAAAATATGAGAATGTGAAAATTGGCAGTTTTACAATCCCAAATTTCCTGACCACTATGTTGAGCCAGCGCAATTCCGGCCACGTAGTGGCGGCATATTTGTAGCCCGGGGTAAAGCGACAAAGGAGCGACACCCCGGGATAGGAATAATGAATGATGAAAGAGACACCAACCAAAGATAATGTTCAGAAACTTGCCCGGGATGCCAGGGCCGGGAATGAACGGTTTTTCAAGCGACTAAAGAAAAAACCGCCAAAAAACCTCGACGAAATAGTTCAATCCCTTCATGAAGAGGCATTTGAAAATTTCGACTGTCTCACCTGCGCCAACTGCTGCGGCAGCATAAGTCCTATGATATCTGACAAAGATGTGGAAAGACTCTCTAAGCCTCTCAGATTAAAGCCTTCCCAGGTAATTGAACAATATATGCACCTCGATGAGGATCATGACTATGTATTCAACCATGCGCCCTGTCCCTTTTTGATGGCCGACAACTGCTGCTCTGTTTATGAATACAGGCCAAAAGCCTGCCGGGAATACCCACACACCGACAGGAGAAGGTTCACTCAACTCCTCAACCTGACCCTAAAGAACTGTGAAGTCTGTCCCATCGTTTTCCTGGTGGTGGAAGGGCTCAAGGAGAAACTTGCCTAAACGCGCGAAGGAGGTAAAAGATCAATTGATTTTTCCTAATATTGCCAAACCAAGGAATTGAAAATGGACAATGGACAATTGACAATGATGATCCGAACCCTCCTAACGGTTCTTCTATCCATCGCAATGCTGCCCGTCCTTTTTGCACAAACGGCCGGGGAGGGAGTTTTCGGCTTCATGCAACTAACAAATTCTGCCAAAACCGCCGCGCTGGGAGGAGTACAGATCGCTCTTCCGGATCCGGATCCGGAACTGCTGCTTCAGAATCCTGCCCTGCTATCGCCTGAAATGAACAACACCCTCTCGGTAAATTATGCGAAATATCTTGCCGGGATCGGCTTTGGATATGGCGCTTATGCCAGGAATCTCGGCAAATTCGGCATGGCTGCCATAGGCATTCAGTTCGTCGATTATGGACAGTTTGTGGCAGCCGATGAAACAGGATTGATAACAGGCAGTTTCAGCGCTTCGGATTATGCCCTGTCGCTCACCTGGGCAAAGACCTTTGCCAACAACTTCACGGTAGGGGCATCATTGAAGCCCATCTACTCTCACCTCGAAAACTATAGTTCCTTTGGGATCGCGGCAGATATAGGCATTGCCAGGCATTCGTCCGACCACCTGACCACCATAGCCCTCTGTTTCAAACAGCTTGGCAGGCAGTTGAGAACCTATTACGGAGGCGCTGAGCATGAAAAACTGGTCGGATCACTCCAGTTGGGATATACGCACGAACTGCAGCATGCCCCGCTTCGAATCAGCATTACGGCTTACGATCTCAATCGATGGAATTCCCCCGTAACAGCAATGGATCCCAATGGAATAGATCTTCCTGTAAGTGACAAATCGTTTTTCCCACAACTGATGCGGCATCTTTCGGTGGGCGCAGAACTGTTCCCCGAAAACAAAGTCACCCTTCGTATTGGTTACAATTACAGAAGACATTCCGATCTTGCAACCGCCGATCAGACCGGGCTAGCAGGGTTTACTACCGGATTGGGCATCAACCTTCAGTCCATCCGGTTCAATTATGCGTTGTCGGGATACGCGCTTGGTGGCATGGTGCACAATTTATCCTTGTCAGCCGATTTATCCCGTATCCTGAAGTAATCCTTCTTCGCCTCATCCCGAATGATTATCTTTGTATCTAAAGAAAAAGCATGAGTGATTTAAACCAAAATAAGATTATTATTGCCATCGATGGTTACTCTTCCTGTGGCAAAAGCACGGTAGCCAAAGAGATTGCAAAGAAGCTGAATTACATTTTTATCGATTCAGGGGCCATGTACCGCGCTGTCACACTTTATTGTCTGAGGGCAGGGATGGTGGTGAAAGGAGAGATAAATTTGCCCGTTTTGCTGGAAAACCTGAAAAAGATCCGGATCACTTTTGTCTTTAATCCCGTCACTGCTCACAACGATGTCTGCCTGAACGGGGAGAATGTCGAACAAGAGATCAGGCAACTAGCTGTGGCACAAAATGTAAGTCAGATTGCAGCCATTGGCGCAGTTCGCCAGCTTTTGGTAGCTCAGCAGCAGGAGATGGGACGTTCAAAAGGGATCGTCATGGATGGTCGCGACATCGGCACCGTCGTTTTTCCCAATGCTGAATTGAAGATCTTTATGACTGCGGATGCCCGGATTCGCGCCCAACGCAGGTACGACGAGATGATCGCGAAAAACGAGCCGGTAGATTTCGATGAGATCCTCAAAAACATCACTGAACGCGATCGCTTCGACGAAACCAGGGAGGAGAGTCCGCTGCGCAAAGCAGCTGATGCAATCGTTCTCGACAACAGCCACATGACGAGGGATGAGCAATTTGAGTGGATATTGAAGAAAGTAGAGGAAAGAGTTTCTTGAGATCATCGATAGAAACTAATCTTTATCAACATGATCAGTCAATTAATAAAATGGGATATTGAGATACTATTTTGTAAATTTGACAAAATTGATTGTTATGAATAGACAAATCTTGATAGAGAGCACCATAGAGAAAATCAGTCAGTTACCCGATTTAAAGATTAAAGAGGTAAACGATTTTGCTGATTTTTTACTCACTAAAATTGACGATAAAATTATTCAGGAAGGCATCCAGTCTTTAATATCTGACTCAAAATCGTTTGCCTATTTAAAAGACGAGGAAGACCTTTATACCGTAGATGACCTAAAAGAGAGTTACCAATGAATAAAGGTGACATTGTGCTGATCCCATTCCCATTCACTGATCTTTTAGGGAACAAAAACAGGCCTGCCGTTATTTTAATGAAATCAGAAGTTGATGTGACAGTGTGTTTCATAACTACACAACTGAAATGGCAAGGCGAATTTGACATTTCGGTTCAACCATCTATGATGAATGGACTTAAAAAGACATCCCTAATCAGGTTAAATAAAATTGCCACAATTGATAAGGACCTGATAATTGGGAGACTAGGGTCTTTAGATGAGCCTAATATAAAACTTTTAAACTTAAATTTAATGAAGATTTTGAAGCTTAATGAATAATGGAAGACGAACAAAATCTGAACTTTATGCTTGTTAAAAGATGAGTAGAAATATTTCTAATGAAAATTGAAGTCGACAAAGGTTCCGGATTTTGTTTTGGCGTAGTGGAGGCTATCCGCCGGGCTGAGGAACGGCTTGAACAGGATACGCACTTGTTTTGCCTTGGCGATATTGTCCACAACAATTCGGAGGTTGAACGACTGAAGAAAAAAGGGTTGACAACCATTTCCCACGAGCAATTTTTCACCATGAGCAATACAACTGTTTTATTAAGGGCCCATGGCGAACCACCTGAAATCTATAAATATGCGCAGGAAAATAACATAAAACTGGTCGATGCCACCTGCCCGGTTGTGTTGAAATTACAGAAAAGAATTCTTAAAAGCTATGAAAATAGCGCCAAAGACAATAGCCAACTTGTCATCTATGGGAAAAAAGGTCATGCGGAAGTAAATGGCCTTGTTGGCCAAACCAAAGGGGCCGCACTGGTTGTGGAAGGGATAGAAGACCTTGAGCAACTCGATTATACACGTCCCATTGTGTTGTATTCCCAAACCACCAAAGGATTGGAGGGATTGCACCTGCTTACCGGAGAACTAAAGAACAAAACATCCAATGTACCCGTCAAAATTCACGACACCATCTGCCGTCAGGTCGCCAACAGGATCCCCGGTATTAAAAAATTTGCAGCCCGCTTCGAACTGGTCCTGTTCGTAAGTGGCAAAAAGAGCTCAAATGGTAAAATGCTTTTTGATATCTGTTCCTCCGTTAATCCCAATACCAAGTTCATCTCCGAACTATGTGAGATAAACTCAGATTGGTTCCTGAACATTGATTCTGTTGGAATTTGCGGAGCCACTTCAACGCCGAAGCAGCTATTGGAAGAGGTCGCAGGATATTTGGCCCAGTTGGAATTGGATCAAAATGTTTAGAGAAACTTAACTTTAAAAACATTATCCGCAATAATTCATTCCTAATTTTGCAAAAAAACATCATGGCAAAAGAATACAGATCACCGCATCCTGAGGATTATTCGGACAGTCCGATCCGCAAAATTGGTGTGCTTACCTCTGGTGGTGATGCACCGGGGATGAACGCGGCTGTCCGGGCAGTTGTCAGGACAGCCATCTTCTATGGCCGCGAAGTCGTTGGTATATACCAGGGATACAAAGGGTTAATAGAGAAAAATTTTAGGCCAATGGTTTCGGGTGACGTTAGCAATATCATCCAACTGGGCGGGACTATTCTCAAATCTGCCAGATGTAAAGAATTTCACTTGAAAGAGGGTCGTGATTTGGCCTACAAACACTTGAAAGAGGAGGGAATCGATGCGTTGGTCGTCATTGGCGGGGATGGGACTTTTACCGGTGCCCGCATTTTTGCCCAGGAATTTGGAATCCCAATCGTAGGCGTACCCGGAACAATTGACAACGATCTTTTTGGCACTGATTTCACAATAGGTTACGATACGGCGCTGAATACCATCATCGAAGCTGTCGACAAGATCAGGGATACTGCCACCGCCCACGAGCGGCTGTTTTTCATAGAAGTAATGGGTCGTGATGCCGGATTTTTAGCGCTCAACGGCGGCGTTGCCTCAGGGGCTGAAGCCGTGTTGATTCCTGAAACGGATACTGATATTACCACGCTTGAGAACTATATCAAGTCCGGCTACCGCAAGAGTAAAAACTCCTCTATTGTCTTGGTGGCCGAGGGTGAAAAAGCAGGTGGCGCATTTAGTATTGCCAAACAGGTCGAAGAACACTTTCCACAATATGATGTAAGGGTCACGGTGTTGGGTCATATCCAAAGGGGCGGCTCACCAACGGCCTACGACAGGATACTGGCCAGCCGGCTTGGTGTTGCTTCTGTCGAGGCGCTACTCGATGACCAACAAAGTGTAATGGTGGGGATTGCCAATGATTCTATCGAATTAACCCCCTTCAACAGAGCCATCAAATATGACAAAGAGGTGAATACCAAGTTGTTGGATACAATACACATACTTTCCTCATAGAGTGCCTAAAGTGCGCTAAAGTGCGCTAAAGTACTTACGCCACATGCCATATTTGTCTGGAGTCCATAACTTTAGGCACTTTAAATACTTTAGACACTTTAGGCACTCTCTTAATAGAAATTAATGACCACCTCTTTGAAGAACTTCTCTTCCAATAACTTCACAATGCGCTTCACAACAAACTTACGGATCTCCATCTCTATCGGCTGATCAGGGTCGTGGTGCGCCCAGTTGATTCGGGTTCCAACCAAAACGACAATTCGGTCGTGTTGCATCAACTGTTTGACAATCTCTTCAGCCGGGGAGTTGCCATAGCGAATTTCGCTATCGTAATTTTCCAGCAACTCCTCCACTTTGCCAATGGTCAAAATCCCCTCAGTCACCAGGTTAAAACCGGACATCAAATACCTCGGTATGGCGTAGGGTGTGCTGAGCGAAATCTCGGTTTCAATCTCCTGGTGCAACTCACGGGCAATGATCTCGGCTGTTGTTCCTCCGCAAACAATCTTGACTCCCTTATAATCGTTGATTCGCAGCGCAAAATCGTGATCCTTGGCTTTAAAGAATGGCGGACCGGTAACCAGCAGCATTTCCCGTGGATCCCTGAAATAGATAACACCGCAGCTTGCATCGTCTCTCAGGTGAAAGCCATCATTTTGGATCGCTTTGTTCAAAATTTTTTTGCTTAGGCGCCTTGCAGAAATATCACTGGCCCTGGCGAGTTGCTGAACGACATATGCCTCTACATTCTGCTGTTCCCATCCCATCTTCATCCTTTCATTTTCCATCCCCGACTGGGTAATCCCATCACTCATGAATACAATCCGATCCTCCTTCATTGCGCGAAATTCCCTACACCGCAAAACCTTGCCAACATTCTCAATTCCGGTTATGTCCAACAAATACTCCTTTGTCGGAGTGAAAGGAACGCCATTTCTGACTATGACACTTTTAGGGTTATCATAATTGACAATCCTTACCATCCCATCGCTTTCAAGCTCAATGATGGTGAAAGTTGCATAGGTTTCAACCCCGCTGCTGTCCCTGGGCAAAGCCTGCATAATGATGCGGGCCGCTGCCTCAGGCCTTTTGTACAATACCGTATAGTTCAGCGCCATGGTGGCTGTCATGGTTGCAAGTACATTGGCTTTCACCCCATGCCCTACACCATCTGAAAGCACCAGGACCGTACGACCATCTTCTTTAATCAGTTTGGATATGAAAACGTCCCCGCATACGATTTGACCGGAAGGTTGCTTTTGCGCAAAATCAATTTCGATGTGAAATTCACTCATCTTTTCTGTCTTCTCCGTATTTGTAGGCCGCTACAATTGAATTGAGCATATCTTCAGTTTGGGCAGCATTCTCGGCCAGCAAAGTTGCAACCTTCTGAACCATATCAATGTTCTGCCTGGTCACTTTCATCGCCCTGCTGATGATCTCTTCCCTGACCAGTTTTGGCGATGAGAGGTTTCTGATAATGGCCCCTACTACCCTGTGTTTATAAATGGTAACGATGGAGATATGAAGAAGCTTATTTTTGTATGTCAGGTCCCGCTCCAACATCTCTTCACCGGTATGCAGCAAACCGGAGAACATTTTCCCAACAATTTCGGGAACCAGCTCCTTCACATCTGCCCCTTGCAGTCCGGGGATGGCCTCGTACAACTCTTCTGCCTCCTCTCCCAGCAGCCGGGCAAAAGTTTCGTTGCAATCGATCACCTTCATGTTGTGGTCCACAATCACAATGCCAGCCCTGATTTTCTGAAGCATGGCAGAGGCTATTACGGATGCTTCCTTGGCCTTCTCCGACCTTTGTTCAGCTTTCCGCCGATCAGTTACATCGTAAAAAGTAGAGACAATACCTTCGAATGCACCTGTATCATTGCGAATAGCCGTTTTGTATATCAGCATCTCATGCATCGTTCCATCAGTCGTTTTGAACTGATGTTCATAAATGATATCTGTCGGGGAATCGAACAGCTCCTTGTCTTTCATCTCCATCATTTCGTCGACTTCGGCGGGTTGTGATTCAAGGTACGATTTCCCAATCACCTCTTCCCTGCTAAGGCCCAGTAATTTTTCAAATGCCTTGTTGCAGGTGATGTAAAAGCCCTCTGCATCGCGGTAATTGATTGGGAAAGGGAGCAGATCGATTATTTTATATGACAATACCGGATCCTTGATTAACCCGGATAGAAAAGCATCTTGTTCGTAAATCATAAATTTAGTGCCATTGAAACCTCTAAATTACAAATTTCTATCCATTATCATGTTTTGCAGCGAATGGATAATTTAATTTTGTAACTGTATAATTTTTCAACAATTAAATTATCCTGAACTATTTGTTTTGAAAGAATTTAAATAAGTAAAATCACTAAAAACCATTTTTTTCATTGAACTGTTTTTCGGAATTTTGAACAGAAATTTTCAATAATTAAATTACCTTTATTATTACAAATTAAAATACTGATAATAACAGAGATACAAATTATAAACCCCAATAGGAGGTCCCGGCATCGTTCTGTCAACGGCAAAGGGCAATTCCAGAGGGGAGGGTGAACAACATACCAACACATGATTTTAACATATGGGGGCGATACAATGAAAGTTTCTGAATTGACAAAAGATTTGAACCTGGTAGTTTTCTCTGGCAGTAAAGGCCTCATCCGAAATATTACCGGCGGTTATATTTCGGATTTGTTGAGCGATGTATTGGAAAATGCATCCCACGGTAAGGTTTGGATTACCTTGCAGACGCACGCAAATATAGTGGATATTGCAGTCCGGAAGGAACTAGCCTGCATCTTGCTGGTAAGTTCATTGACCCCTGAGCAAACTGCCATTGACCTCAGCAACAAAGTGAATATTCCGGTCCTTGGAACTTCGATGTCGACCTTCGAAATTGCCGGATTGCTTTACCAGAAAATAAAAGGTGTTCAATGAAAAAGTTCAGGACTGATCTCCACATCCACACGGTCCTGTCGGCCTGTGCAAGCTTGGATATGAGCCCTGTAAACATTGTAAGCGCAGCAAAAGAAAAGAATATTGATCTGATTGCTATCACCGACCACAACTCAACGCTTCATTGCAAACTTGTAAAAGAGCTCGCCGAAGAAAAGGGATTGGCAGTGTTGTTCGGCGCAGAGGTAACGACCCGCGAGGAGGTGCATTGTCTGGCTTACTTCGGGGACATTGCTTCACTTGAGCAGTTTCAGGAATACATCGATAGCTATCTGCCCCTGATCCCCTACCTGCCTGAGCAGTTTGGTTATCAGGTACTTGTCGACAAAGAGGAGAAGATCTTAAAACTGTTTGTAAACTACCTGAATGTGGCCCTCAAACAAAGCATCGATGAGGTAGAACAGGAAGTTCACCGCCTGGGTGGGTTGTTTGTTCCTGCCCACATTGAAAGGGCGATGTACGGACTTTTTAATCAACTGGGATTTGTCCCGGAAGCATTGGCCTGCGATGCCCTGGGCATTATGAGCCGAAGTTCCGAATCTGCGATCAGAAATAAATTCAGGATTGCTGACAACATGCCGCTGATAAAGGCATCCGATGCCCACGCTCCGGTGCAGATTGGTTCAGGATGCTCCATCTTTGAAATGAACGATCTATCCTTCGAAGAGATAAAAAAAGCCCTGACCGGTACCGATGGCAGAAGAATTACAACCGAATGAAAAATATTGCCTTACATATTCTTGATCTATTAGAAAATTCCTAAGAGAGATGATCATTGAAAATTTAAAAAAGATCAATGCTGAACCATTACAAATTAAAAATTAAAGATTAAGATGAACAAAATCAAATCATTCGACGATCTAAAGCAATTAAGGGAGGGCTTGCAGGCCAAAATCAAGCTGCGCGTGAGTGGCAACAATTCTGAAAACATCGTCCGAATTAAGGTAGCCATGTCGACCTGCGGCATCGCCTCCGGTGCAAAAGAGATCATGAATTTTCTGATGGATGAACTGGAACAGCAATCCATTGAGGCAGTGGTTACGCAAACCGGCTGCATGGGATACTGTTATGCAGAACCTACCATCGAGATAGCGCTTCCGGGAAAAGAGCCTATCGTTTTTGGCGATGTCGACAAATTCAGGGCTGCTGAAATCATCGAAAAGTACATTATTCACAACGAACTGGTAGATGGTATTTTACCCGTGAACTACCGAACGATAGACAATTAAACACTTTTATCTACTGTTATGGCAGATTATAAAATGCACCTCCTGGTATGCGGAGGAACCGGTTGCAAATCATCTGAAAGCGAACAAATCAAGGACAATTTGTTGGCTGAGATCGAAAAAAACGATCTGAACGACGAAGTTCAGGTGGTCATGACCGGATGCTTCGGCTTCTGTGAAAAAGGCCCTATCGTTAAAGTTCTTCCGGATAACACCTTTTATGTCCAGGTGAAACCGGAAGATGCCGCCACCATTGTGGAAGAACATCTTGTTAAGGGCCGCAAGGTAGACCGCCTGCTTTATAAAGATCCTGAGACCGACGAACCGATCATTGATTCCAAACACATGGATTTCTACAAAAAACAGGTTCGAATCGCCTTGCGGAATTGCGGGTTCATCGATCCTGAAAACATTGACGAATACATTGCCCGGGATGGCTATGCTGCACTGGCCACTTGCCTGAGTGAAAGGACTCCTCAACAGGTGATTGATGAAATTAAACTTTCAGGCCAGCGCGGTCGTGGAGGTGGTGGATTTCCTACCGGACTGAAATGGGAAATCACCTCCAAATCACAGGCTGACCAAAAGTATGTGGTTTGCAATGCCGATGAAGGTGATCCGGGCGCTTTTATGGATCGATCTATCCTGGAAGGCGATCCCCATTCGGTGATCGAAGCGATGGCCATTTGCGGTTACTGCACCGGATCTACCAAGGGATTGGTCTACATCCGTGCCGAATATCCGCTCGCTATCCAACGGCTCAAAACTGCCATCAAACAGGCCCGCGAATATGGATTGCTCGGGGATGAGATTTTTGGCACCTCCTTCTCTTTCGATATCACCCTCCGTTATGGTGCAGGCGCCTTCGTTTGCGGCGAAGAGACAGCCTTGATTCACTCCATGGAAGGATTACGTGGTGAACCTACTTTCAAGCCTCCCTTCCCATCCGAATCGGGATACCTTGGCAAACCAACTACCGTGAACAATGTAGAAACCCTTGCCAGCATTCCGGTGATCATCAACAAAGGAGCCGCCTTTTTCAACAGCATCGGTACTGCAAAATCTAAAGGAACAAAAGTCTTCGCGCTGGCAGGAAAGATCAACAATGTCGGTTTAATTGAAGTGCCGATGGGTACAACACTGCGTGAGGTGATCTTTGACATTGGCGGTGGCATCAAGAATGGAAAAAAATTCAAGTCGGTTCAGACCGGTGGTCCTTCGGGAGGCTGTCTGACCAACTCCTTTCTGGATACACCCATCGACTACGATAACCTGATTGCAGCCGGTTCCATGATGGGTTCAGGAGGCATGATCGTGATGGACGAAGACGACTGCATGGTCTCCATTGCGAAATTCTACCTGGAATTCACGCTGGACGAATCGTGCGGAAAGTGCACCCCCTGCAGAATCGGGAACAAACGTCTCTTTGAAATCTTGGACAAGATCACCAAAGGACTTGGAACTGAGGAAGATCTCACCCGGCTTCGCTCACTATGCAATGTCATCAAGGACACCTCTTTGTGCGGACTTGGACAGACCTCTCCCAACCCGATCCTGTCGACACTGGATAACTTCTACGATGAATACCTTGCGCACGTCAGGGACCACAAATGTCCGGCCGGTCAGTGCAAGTCGCTTGTCAAATATACCATCGACAACCAAAAATGCACAGGTTGTACCCTTTGTTTCAGAAATTGTCCGGTCGGAGCCATCACTGGAGAAAAAAGGTCACCACATTTCATCGACAACGCCATCTGCATCAAATGCGGGGTATGTTACGACAAATGCAAATTTGATGCGGTAAGCGTCTCCTAATAAATTCAAACATGGATATGATCAATCTCACAATAGATAACAGACCCGTCTCCGTTGAGAAGGGCACATCGGTTCTACAGGCAGCGGCACAGGTGGGAATAAAAATCCCCTCTCTTTGCTACATGAAACTGGATGACCTCAATATTGAAAACAAACCCGGTGGCTGTAGGGTTTGCGTGGTAGAAGTAGAAGGTCGCAGAAACCTCGCTCCCTCCTGCTGTACCGACGCAGCCGAAGGGATGGTAGTAAAGACCCACTCCATGCGTGCCATCCATGCCCGCAGGACTGTGGTAGAACTCATTTTGTCGGATCACCCGACCGACTGTCTGAAATGTGCCAAGGCCGGAAACTGCGACCTTCAAAGCATGGCCCAACATCTGGGTATCAGAGAAATACATTTCGAAGGAGAACAGTCAACCTTTCGCGAAGATACATCACCTGCCATCATTCGTGAACTTGACAAATGTATTCGTTGCCGCAGGTGCGAGATGATGTGCAACGAGGTACAAACAGTCGGAGCCCTTTCGGCCATCAACAGGGGTTTCAACGCGGTTATCTCCCCCGCATTTGAAATGAACCTCGACCATTCTGTCTGCACCTACTGCGGACAGTGCGTGGCAGTTTGCCCTACCGGCGCCTTGACGGAAGTTGACCATACAGGTGCGGTTATCCGTGCTTTGTCCAATCCTGCGAAAACTGTTATTGTCCAGACTGCTCCTGCCGTACGTGCCGCACTTGGCGAAGAGTTTGGAGGTGAACCAGGCACATTGGTTACCGGCAAACTTGCTGCTGCCCTGCGCCGGCTCGGATTTAACTATGTCTTTGATACCGATTTTGCCGCCGACCTGACTATCATGGAAGAAGGTACCGAGCTGCTAAACCGTTTGACGGCTTACCTTGGGGGAGACAAGGGGATCAAACTCCCGATGCTGACCTCTTGCTGTCCGGCATGGGTGAAGTTCTTCGAACACCAATTCCCGGAACTGAAAGACATACCATCCAGTGCAAGATCACCCCAACAGATGTTTGGCTCCATCGCCAAGAGCTATTTTGCGGGGAAGATCGGTGTCGACCGTAAAAACCTTGTGGTGGTCTCTATCATGCCATGCGTGGCAAAGAAATATGAATGTAGCCGGGATGAGTTCTCTGTGAATGGCAATCCTGATGTGGACTTTGCCCTAACTACCCGCGAGTTGGCCCAACTTATTAACCTGGCGAACATTGATTTCAATTCCTTACCGGATGAAGATTTTGACCATCCAATGGGTGACTCAACGGGAGCGAGTGTCATTTTCGGTACCACCGGAGGTGTCATAGAAGCCGCTGTTCGGACTGCATACGAAGTATTTACCGGCAAGAAACTGGCAAGGTTGGATTTCACCGAATTGAGGGGAATGGAGGGACTTAGGCATGCCACCATCGATTTCGACGGACTGCCTATTCACATTGGCATCGCCCATGGACTCGGGAATGCCCGTAAATTGCTCGAAGATATCCAACAAGGCAAAAGCCAGTTCCATGCCATCGAGATCATGTCTTGCCCGGGTGGGTGCATTGGTGGCGGCGGTCAGCCTTACCATCATGGCGATGCAGGGATCCTGAAGAAACGTCAAATGGCGCTCTACCGTGAAGACTCCGGCAAACCGATTCGTAAATCGCATGAGAATCCCTATATCGCCAAATTGTACGAGGAGTTCCTGGGTGCCCCGATGAGCGAAAAATCACATCATTTATTGCATACCGAATATTTTGACAGAAGCAAGAAGTAATTGGAAAAATTGAAATAAATTGTAATTGGTGGAAATAAATTGTAATAGAAAGGATTATATAAAATATTCAAGATGCCAAAAATAAAATTATCACAAAGAACCATTGAGATTGTCAGGGAAATATGTGCCTCTTTCGAAAACAACGAAGGAGAACTGATCAACATCCTTCACGAAGCCCAGCATAAACTGGGCTATCTCCCTGCCGAAGTTCAGGAGCTCATCGCGAATGAACTGAGCATGTCGGTTGCAAAAGTTTATGGGGTTGTTACTTTTTACTCCTTCTTCAACATGATACCTCAGGGTGAATTTCCAATCTCTGTCTGTATGGGAACCGCTTGCTATGTTCGGGGAGCCGAGCAGATTCTTCACGAGATCAAAAGGCAGCTCAACATCGAAGTGGGACAGTCGACACCCGACGGAAAATTCTCCCTAAACTGCCTGCGCTGCGTGGGCGCCTGCGGATTAGCTCCCGTTGTTATGGTTGGTGAAAAGGTATACGGGCGGGTTGCTCCACAGCAGGTCAGGAAAATCATCGCCGAATACCAGGAGTGGTGCGTGAAGCCGGAGAAGCATGAGATGTGAAAAGTGCCTAAAGTGCGCTAAAGTATTTAAAGTGCCTAAAGTTAGGGTCTCCCGACTTTAGGCACTTCTTGTATGACGAACTTCATATTATTCGTTAGTACAAATGCCTAACTTTAGGCACTCTAGGCACTTTAAATACTCTAGACACTTTATTAAAAGTAATCCATCAATCGAAGCACCCATGCAACTCCCTGCCGCCGAACCCTATAAAATCAAGATGGTAGAACCCATCTACCTCAGCACCAGAACAGAACGCGAACAGTGGATCAGGGAGGCCAAATACAATCTTTTCAACCTCAGAAGCGAACAAGTTTACATCGACTTGCTCACCGATAGCGGAACAGGAGCCATGAGTGACCGTCAATGGGCTGCCATCATGACCGGAGATGAGAGTTATGCCGGTTCCTCATCCTATTACCACTTGAAAGATGTCATCAAGAATCTTTTTGGATTCGACTATTTTCTCCCGACACACCAGGGCCGTGCTGCCGAGAATGTTCTATTCTCCGCGCTGGTAAAGGATGGAGACCTGATCCCGGGCAATTCACATTTTGATACCACAAAAGGGCACATCGAATTCCGTCATGCCATTGCCGTGGATTGCACCATTCAGGAATCATTTGAGCCATCGAACCTTCACCCTTTCAAAGGAAATGTGGACATTGATCAACTGAAAGAAGTACTCGACAACAATCCTATCGAACACATTCCGTTTATCATCCTCACCCTTACCTGCAACTCTTCCGGAGGCCAGCCTGTCTCTATGCAGAACATCCGTGAGGTGAAGGCATTGGCCGACCAATACAACATTCCGCTTTTATTTGATTCTGCACGATTTGCCGAAAATGCGTGGTTTATCTCACAACGTGAAGCCGGCTATCAGAATAAAACCATCCGCGAGATCGTTCTGGAGATGTCTTCTTATGCCGATGGAATGACCATGAGCAGCAAGAAGGACGGGATTGTCAACATCGGCGGTTTTATTGCCACACGTCGCAAAGAGTGGTACGATCAGGCTTGCACCTTCAACATCATGTTTGAAGGATTTGTCACCTATGGCGGAATGGCCGGCCGCGACATGAATGCCCTTGCTGTTGGCCTGATGGAAGCTACAGAACCAGACTACCTTACCAGCCGTATCGGACAGGTTCAATACCTGGGAGAACAGCTTTCCGGGTACGGCATCACCGTTCAACAACCCTACGGAGGCCATGCTATTTTTGTGGATGCGAGGGCATTTCTCCCCTATGTTCGTCAGGAGGAGTTTATCGCCCAGACGTTAAGCATTGAACTATACCTTGAAGCCGGAATAAGGGCAGTTGAAGTAGGGACCCTCATGGCCGACCGTGATCCATTGACACGCGAAAACCGTTACCCTAAACTTGAATTTATGCGATTGGCCATCCCACGAAGGGTCTATTCCAATCTCCACCTGGATGTAATTGCTGTCGCACTTAAAAACCTTTACGACCGGAGGCTTGAAATCAAATTAGGGTACCGGATCACTCAGGAAGCCCCAATTCTGAGGCACTTTACCGTAGAATTGGAACCTATTGCAATGTGAAAATTGAAAAATGTGAAACTGATTGGAAGGCACAACTGCTTTCTTAATTTTCACATTTCTTAATTTTATGTTATATTTGTACAATAGATATTAAAATTTGTTAATTTTCATTCTGTTTCTATGAGCAGAATATTTTGGGGTTTCACATTACTGTTTTTATTTTTGGTACCTCTGCCTGGCCTGAATTTCTTGCACAAAATTTCTCACGCTATTGATAAATCGGCTCTTATCAAGGGGAAAGTTATTGATGCAGAGACAAAGGCTACCATAGAATATGCCAATATCTCCCTGTTTCACCGACCAGATACAATTCCCATACAAGTTACAGCAACCAATGAGAAAGGTGAATTTATTTTCAGGAATCTTCATGCAGGCAGCTATACTGTATCCGTCCACTTTATGGGATTTAAAGATTTCATATCCCAAATTATTATTTTGTCACCAAAGTCCGGAGAGTATAGCATAGAGCCTATTCCGTTGGAGATCCAATCACAGTCGATCAAGGAGGTCTCCATCCAATCGAACGCTGGAAAACCTGTCTATCAACTTGATAAACGGACGATCTATGTCGAAAACCAAATGTCCGGAACCGGAGGAACTGCATACGATCTATTGTTCAAACTTCCATCGGTAACACAAAAACCTGACGGGCAATTGGCGATTCACGGCAACTCAAATCTGCTCGTCTTCATCAACGGGAAACCCTCTTCGATGAAAGGCTCTGACCTGCTCGAATATACAAGCGCTTCGGAGGTAAAACGCATCGAACTAATTACCAGTCCGTCGGCCAAATATGATGCCTCTGGATCGGGTGGGATCATAAACCTTATTACAAAAAAGAATTCCCTCGATGGATTCAATGGAAATGTGATGGCATCAACGGATCATCTGGGAGGTTACACTTCAGATCTCCTGCTGAATTACAAACGCAGTAAAATAAGCTTATTTGCTGGTTTCGACCATAACAGAAGGAAAAATGAAGGAGAGGTTGACTATGTTACCAGGTATCTTACAGATCAGACACTCTTCGCCCAAACTGGTTCTCAGCAATCCGCACGAAAAAATACAGCATTCAGGACCGGCTTTGATTATCATCCTTCCAACGGGGATAAATTATCATTTACCGGTCATACCGGTACATTTGAAACCACCAACTATGGTGATTGGAATACAGTAAAATCAAATGGCACGGCATATGCCGGGGACATTCGCAATCATGCGGTAGACAAAAATGACCGTAAAGGCACATACAGCGGCGCGGATGTTTCATTTGAACATAAATTCAGGAAACCGGGAAAATCAATTTCAATTTCAGCGCTTTGGAACAACCTGAATTACGATGATCACTATTTAAATTTGTCGAATGATGTTTCGGGAGCCGAAACAATGAAGCAGACAACGCGACTTGATAAAAAGTTCAACAACTTTCAATTTAATGCTGATTTTGTATCTCCGACAGGGAAAGCCGGCAATCTTGAAGCTGGGACCCAAATCTCATTCAACAAAGAACAGGAGGGTTATCAATCCGAACTTAGTAACCCATCTCCACCCGGGTTAACCATTCAAGAGTCGCATTTCAATGGAATGATAGGAGCAGCATACAGCACGTGGCAGTTTAAAATCAAACGATTAGATTTAAAAGCCGGACTACGGGCAGAATACCTGAACCGCGAAATGAAGACCTTGTACGGTAGTTTTCCCCTGCAACAATTTAAACTTTACCCATCGCTGAACAGCTCATTCAAAATAGATTCCACGCAGGAAATTCTTCTTAATTACACCAGGCGAACCGATCAACTCAAAACCATTCAGCTGGACCCTTTACCGCGTTGGTACAATTTTCACAATGTCATGATGGGAAATCCTGACCTCAAAAACGAGATTACCGACAAAATTACCCTTGATTACCTTCTAAACTTTGGGAAGCTGACAATAATAAATGAACTTTATTTTTACAATACCTCCAACAAAATTGAGGTGATTCAATCCATTTACCATGATCAGATCCTTCAGAACCGTAATGAAAATATGGGCAGTGAGAAAACCTTTGGCCTGGAAATAAATGCCATTTGGTCTGCTACCAATTGGATGCGATTAAGCGAAAAATTTGATTTTATTGATACCAACCTGGATGTCAAACTAGTTCAAATCGCGAATCAAAGAAGATACCAGCAGGGGTATTCTGTTACCACTGCCGATTTTACCATCAGCCCCACCCTTTTGATACAGTTTGATTTTGCCTATTTCGGACCGGCAATGACTGCTCAAAGCAATATTGATCAAATTTACATGGCCGGATTAACCGTTCGCAAGAGCTTTCTGGACAGAAAACTAACAGTTACCATTTCAGGAAGGGATATTCCTGGCCTGTACAAAAAAGTCGAACATGTAGGGGGAGCCGGCTTCAATGAGGTAATGACCATGCAGAATAAATTCCCGGTTCACTTCTCGGTCTCTTACAAATTCAACCACTACAGCCGGGATGAACGGAGAGTAGCAAAGTACCCGGTTGCTGAATAGTATCGAATCCAATCCATACCGGATTATTTCACCTCAGGTAAAGCAATTTCCGAAATCTGTCCGTAATAGGAAATCGGAGACCTGTTGTTGGAGGAGATAACCATGGTGGCACTTCCACCAAAACTGATGGATAGATTGATGGTAAAGTAGTCACTTTTCGACTTTACTTTCACTTCAACAGCATAATATTTTTTACCCTTTTCGATCGTGAAAACCTCAGGTTCCCCTACAAATTTCAACCCGCCTTCTCCTCCATACTGCACCGAATAAGCCCTGCCGAAGAAAGGCATTTCGCTGACAATCAATTCAGGCGAAAACCTGACAAAATTGGGGTTTGTTGTCAGGTCCACCGGACTGAATCCTGTTGGTATGGCCCTTTGGGCTTCAAATTCAAACTTTTTTAAGTCAATCAATGTGGCTATCCCTTTTTCTTTCCCTATCCTTTTCTCCTCCTTTGCAGCCTTTCGGTTTGTCGGCTGAGAAATTGCCGGCATAATTGCGATTAACAGCAACGCAATCAATTGTGTAGTTTTTCTTTCCATCGACGCTAATTATACAACCATTCGACAAATCTATTTATTGCATAATCGGTTTATTGCAATATCTGTGCCAAATGCAAAAAAACCAAATGGACAAGGACTGTATCATAGAAAGAATCTTCCGCTAACCAATTCCGAATTATAATTTATCTGAATGAATTACTTATAAATTAAAATTAAATTCCGATTTTTGATGCCATTATTAATCCAATATCGAATAATGCTTGAGAATTTAAAACATCAGGTTTACAAAGCAAGTCTTAAATTGTTGGAGCAAGGACTGGTGATCTACACTTGGGGAAATGTGAGTGCCATTGACCGAAAAACAGGATTGGTCGTCATTAAGCCATCCGGAATATCGTACGATGAGATGGTACCTGGGGATATGGTGGTTGTTGATCTGAATGGCAGGATTGTATCAGGAGATTTGAAACCGTCCTCTGACACCAACACCCATCTTGTCTTGTACAAAAATTTCCCATTGATAGGCTCCATCATGCATTCCCACTCCGAGTATGCCAGCTGCTGGGCCCAGGCTGGCCTGAGTATTCCGCCACTTGGCATCACCCATGCCAATTTTTTCAACGGAGAGATTCCATGCACAAAACCGCTGTCAGCACAGCAAATGGAGGGAGATATCGAAACTGAAACAGGTAAAATCATCGTTGAAACTTTCAAAGCCTCCGTCCTGGACCCTATGCGAATTCCAGGGGTTTTGGTATGCGGACATGGCCCTTTCTGTTGGGGAAAGGAGGTTCAAAATGCGTTCGACCATACAGTAGTACTCGAAAAAGTGGCGAGAATGGCCTACCGTACCCGCCAACTGAATCCAGTGAATCCCGTAGAAAAGAAATTCCTTGACCGCTACTTTTTTGATTGATTTGAAGACGATAAGGTGAAACTTTTTCCATTACTTTGAGTTAAATTGCCTGGTCAAAGGATTCATTCATGTTTGTTTTTAACTGTCTAATTAGTACTTAAATTTTCCCCATGCAAAATTTTGAATTCTTCAATCCAGTCAATATTGTTTTCGGGCAAGGTCAAATCAAAAAATTGGGTCAATTGGTGCCAACCGGTACTAAAATCATGCTTGCCTATGGCGGTGGAAGTATATTCAAAAACGGTGTTTACGATCAGGTAAAATCCGCCTTGCCAGGATTGGAATTAACTGAATTTGGAGGTATCGAACCGAATCCAAGGTATGAAACATTGATGAAGGCGGTTGAAGTGGTCAAAAATGAAAAAATAGGTTTTATTCTTGCAGTCGGCGGTGGATCAGTATTGGACGGGGTAAAATTTATCGCCGCAGCTGCCTTGTGGACAGAGGGAGACCCCTGGAATTTCCTCACCAACCGCAAGTTGGTTGTCACCAGGGCAGTTCCGCTGGGCAGCGTCATGACCCTTCCTGCAACAGGTTCTGAAATGAACGGCAACTCAGTGGTAACACGCCTCTCAACACAAGAGAAACTGGCCTTCAACGCCGATGCGGTATTACCGGTTTTCTCAATTCTCGACCCGACTGTGGTATTTTCCCTGCCGGAAAAACAAGTGGCCAACGGAATTGTCGACGCCTTCGTCCATGTCATGGAACAGTACCTTACCTACCCGGTCGACTCGCCCATTCAGGATCGTTTTGCAGAATCCATTCTTGTAACTTTGATCGAGGAAGGGCCTAAAGTTTTGGTCAACCGGAATGATTACAATGCCGCAGCGAACTTTATGTGGGCCGCCACCATGGCCCTGAATGGCCTGATTGGGGCCGGGGTCCCCCAGGATTGGGCTACACACACGATAGGTCATGAACTGACCGCGTTTCATGGTATCGACCATGCCCGCACACTGGCCATCGTTTTGCCCGGGATCATGCAGGTGAAGCGTGTCGGGAAGCGGGAAAAACTGCTCCAATTCGGCGAAAGGGTCTGGGGAGTTAAATCCGGCAGCAACGATGCCCGGATTGATGAAGCCATTCTTAGAACAGTAGCTTTCTTTGAATCATTCGGCATTCCTACCAAACTTTCTGCCTACAACATTGGCCCCGATTTTATTCCGGTAATCTGCAACCGTTTCACGAATAGGGGAATCAAAGGGATTGGGGAAAAAGGAGATCTTACTATTGAGCAGGTTTCGGAAGTACTCACATTACAGCTTTAGTGAAAAATTACAAATTACAAATTAAAGATGTATGGGCACCCGAACAATGAATTTTCCGCTTCTGCCCCTAATTTTTAATTTGTAATTTTTAATCTTTAATTCTTAGTTTCAAATTACGCAACGTCGGAGATTTGACAGCTGCGAATGCCACAACCAATAGCGTCATCGCTCCACCAAAGATCACAGAGGGGACCAGACCCATCAAGCCTGCTGCGACTCCTGACTCGAAGGCGCCCAGTTCATTGGAGGAGCCGATAAAGATGCTGTTGACCGCTGCCACACGTCCCTTCATCTCGTCGGAGGTGAAAATTTGCAGGATACTTGCACGGATCACCACACTGACATCATCAAATACGCCACTCAGGAAAAGAACGAATGCCGAGAGATAAAAATTTTCCGACAAAGCAAAGACGATCATGCTCAAACCAAATCCCAAAACGGAATAAAGGAGCAACTTACCTGAATTCTTTAATGGAGGGTAAAAAGTCAGTACAATACCCATTAGTATTGCCCCTATCGCCGGACAAGCACGGAGGATACCCAACCCTTCTGGACCGACCTTGAGAATATCAGAAGCGAAAACCGGTAGCATTGCCACTGCTCCACCGAAAAGCACGGCAAACATATCCAGCGTAAAAGCGCCCAAGAGTATTTGATTGTTGAATACATATTGAATACCCTCTTTCATCCTGGCAAAGATGCCCTCTGTGCTGCCTTCAGGTATAACCATTCTACCCGGACTTTTAATAAAGAGCAACAACAGTGTACAAGTCAAATAGATGAAGAAAACCAGGGCGAGGGCCGGGAGTACGCCAAAAAAGCCATAGACCAATCCACCCAAAGCCGGGCCCGTTACTGCCCCAACCTGCCAGGTGGTACTGCTCCAGGTAGCTGCGCCGGTAAGCAAACGCCTTGGCACCAGTTGCCCAAGCAGGGCCGTATTGGCAGGCATCAGGATCCCGCGGCTGAGCCCTGTCAGGAATATCGTCAGATAGATCGGCCAAACGCCAAGCTGTTGATGAAAATCATAAGATGGCAAGGTGTATACTGCCAGTATCAGGGAACCAACCAACAGTAAAAAAGTGGTGTAAAAGATAATTTTCTTCCGATCCCAGATATCGACAAAATGGCCGGCAAACAGGGCGATGCCAATTTGCGGAATTACTTCCGTGAGACCAATCATTCCCAACGAAATCACACTTTTGGTAATGTTGTACAGTAACCAACCTACCACAACCGACTGCATCAGGGTTGCGGAGGTCAACAGGAAACGGTATGCCATAAAAAGCCGGAAATTCCGGATGTGCATTACCTCAAAAGCCTCATTGGAGAAAATTTTCTTCATTGTGCTAAATTAATGTGAAAATTGGGAAATGTGAAAATGTGAAAATTAATAACCCGAACCAAACTACAAATGGCACAAATGGACACAAATAACTCCGGTCTTACCACAGATTACATAAATTGCACAGATTAAAAGGAAAAATGCTTTCACTGTTTCATCGTTTCTCCGTTTCATTTCTTCCAACTCTGGAGTGACAATTTCAGGACGACATCCCTTCACCCCATCTCCCAGTCTTTCCATCCTTTCGTCATCCCAGTCGTCCTAGTCTTCTCCCTCATTTCTTCCTTGGTGCAACAGAGCATCCCTCACAAGATTTCCCGCATCCGCCGCATGGGTCAGGTTTGGAAATATTGCGGATGGATTGATATGCTTTGTATCCAACAAGGATTGACGCCGCCAAAATTAGTATGTAAACAATGATCTCTTGTATCATATCGGTTAAATGAAAAACAAAGCAATGTGATAGGTCAGGAAAGCCCCAATCCACGCTGCTGCCGTGGTATAAAATACCGTAAAAAACGCATATTTCCAGCTCCCCGACTCGCGTTTGATCGATGCAATCACAGCGATGCAAGGGAAATAGAGCAATACAAAGACCAGAAATGCCAAAGCGACAGCCTGGTTAAAGACAGGTTCTCCTGCTTTGGGCCCTGTTTCATACAACTGGTGTCGGAGTCGTGTTTGAAGCAGCTCATTCTTATGCTGATCGTTCCCTGCACCGTAAAGAACTGCCATTGTACCGATTACAATCTCTTTGGCGGGTATTCCCGCAATCAATGAAACGCCCATTTTCCAGTCAAAACCCAGCGGACGAATCACCGGTTCGATGGTGTGGCCGATTTGTCCCAAATAGGATTGCTCCATATGCGAAACATTTGGCACCGGGGCATTCACGGTAGTAGATGAAGGAGAAATGGCCGTATCTTTTGTACTCCTTGGAAAATATTCAAGCGCCCATATCAGAATAACAGCAACCAAAATCGTGCCCCCAATTTTCTTTAGGTATTGACTTGCTTTGTCCCACATGTGTAACAGGGAATTTTTCATGAGCGGCATACGGTATGGAGGCAATTCCATTACAAAAGGGGTCTCCTTACGCTTGAATACAGTCCTGTTCAACAGTTTGGAAAACAAGATGGCTACTGCGATGCCAAGAAGGTAAATTCCAATAAATACCAAAGCCGGATAATGAGGGAAAAAGGCAGAAATCAATACAACATAAACAGGCAACCTGGCAGAACAGGACATAAATGGTATGATCATCATGGTAAGAAGCCTGTCACCGCGGTTGCGGATGGTACGGGTTGCCATAATGGCCGGAACGTTGCAACCAAAACCCATCACCATAGGAATAAATGATCGTCCGTGCAACCCCATCTTGTGCATCAGCTTGTCCATGATAAAGGCCGCGCGGGCCATGTAACCGGTATCTTCCATCAGCGAGATGAAGAAGAACAGGATTAATATGTTGGGCATAAAAACAATCACACTTCCCAATCCCTTGATAATCCCATCAATCATCAGATCTTTCAGTATGCCATTGCCAAGAAGCGCGGCTACACCATCTGAGATCCAAATAACCCCCTTCATGATCCATTCAGTTGGAAGCGCTCCAAGGGCAAATGTGGCATAAAAGGTAAAAAACATCATCCCCAGAAAAATAGGAAAGCCAACATATTTGCCGGTCATGATCTTGTCAATCTTCTCGGTTGTAACGATCCTGTTCATCGACCCGGGTTGGTAACACTCTTTCAGGGCGCCGGTAATGAAGCCATATTTGGCATCGGTAATGAGTTGTGAACTCTCATCGCTGAGTCGCGATTCAAGCCTGCTTATCTCATGTTCCGTGATCTCTTTGATGGATTGATAGTTGGAAGACGATTCCAGTACTTTCAATGCCTCCGGATCCTTCCCAATCAATCGGATTGCAAGGTAACGTGATGAAAAAGTTGCTGTTAGAGGTTTATCTTTTTTAATCTCTTTGCGGATTAGATCAATAGATTTCTCCATCTCCTCACCGTAATTGATGTGGATATGCCTTACAATAGGGTTACGATCCTCGTAAACTTCGATCAACTCGTTCAAGAGCTCTTCCAATCCTTCACCAATGCTGGCAGTAGTCGGAATTATAGGGATACCGGTAAGTTTGCTTAATTTTTTAATTTTTAATTTAGAGCCGCTGGTCATCAAATCGTCGTACATGTTCAAGGCAATCACCACCTTGATATCCATATCGATCAGTTGCGTTGTCAGGAAAAGGTTGCGCTCGATATTAGATGCATCCACCACATTGACAACGATATCTGGCATCTCCTGCAAAATAAAATTCCTGGTAAAAAGCTCTTCAGGAGTATAGCTGGTTAATGAATAAATACCAGGAAGGTCAGTGAGATCAATCCGGTACCCGTTTTTATCAAGGGTTGATTTTGTCGCTTCTACCGTAACACCGCTATAATTTCCAACATGTTCCTTGGATTTGGTGACCCGGTTGAAAAGTGTGGTTTTGCCACAGTTGGGGTTTCCAACAAGGGCAACACTGATCATTCGCCCTTTTTCTTTGGCAGAGATCTTTAACTCCTCCAGATCAATGGTTCCATCATACACATGAGGGTGCAGCAACAGGGATTCTTCGGGTGTGACCACCTCTATCAATCCTGCTTCTACCCGTCGAAGGGAGACATTGTATCCCATCAGCCGATATTCTACAGGATCTTTAAAAGGGGCATTCTTGAGCACTGAGACCTCCTTCCCGGCAACAAATCCCATTTCAGAGATCCTTCTCCGGAAAGAACCATGTCCCAATACCTTAGATATCACCACAGTCCTGTTTTCACCTACTTCGGATAACCGCACCCTTAAATTTATTAAGAATAATTATAAATAGAGTGCAAATATAGTCTTTTTTGATAATGAGAAAATGAGATTAATCTCATTTTCTCATTATCAATAAAAAACCCCTCCTGCTTGCGCAGAAAGGGGTTTCATCAATTTACACGCTACTTTTCAGGAGTCTATGAAAAAACCTGAATATCTTTGTTTATTCGATTCGTGGAGGTCTTTTGAATCCGCCGCGTTTGGAGACAATGACAGATCCAGTGATGATGGCCAGACAAATCACGCCGGTCAGGACCAGGCCTAAGGAGAATTGACCGGGTTTCTGATAGGCAATCAACACCGGTGCAGCCAGTAGGGAAACCAGATTGATCACCTTAATCATTGGGTTCAATGCTGGTCCGGCTGTGTCTTTCAAGGGATCCCCGACGGTATCGCCTACAACGGCAGCGTGGTGGGCTTCAGAACCCTTCCCTCCATACAATCCATCCTCAATGGTCTTCTTCGCGTTGTCCCAGGCTCCTCCTGATCCGGCCATAAAGACCGCAAGCAATTGCCCTGATAGAATAACCCCTCCGAGGAACCCTCCAAGCGCTTCAACGCCCAAAAGGCTTCCAACCAGAATCGGGGAAAGAACTGCAATCAATGCTAGCGGGATCAATTCCTTTTGTGCAGCAACAGTACAGATGTCTACAGCACGCTGGTAGTCGGGTTTCACCGTTCGTTCGATGATTCCGGGAATTCTGAACTGACGTCTAACCTCCTCAACAATCATGGCAGCAGCGCGGGTTACCGCGTTGATGGTAAGTGAGGAGAATAACCATGGAATGGTCCCTCCAATCAGCATCCCGATAAATACCATAGGCATTGAGATGCGGATCCCTGTTTCAATCAGTTGCTGGCTCTTTTCGAAGCCAAGTTGGATCTGCACATTGCTCACATCGGTGATAAAGGATCCGAACAATGCAACAGCGGCAATTACTGCAGAACCGATGGCAACACCTTTGGTAATGGCTTTGGTGGTATTACCGGTAGAGTCGAGCGAATCCATGATTTTGCGGGCATCTTTGTCCAGGTGCGACAACTCTCCCACGCCGTTGGCGTTGTCGGCAATCGGACCAAATGCGTCCATGGCAACGTTGTTTCCCGTCAAGGTTAACATACCAATACCGGTCATCGCTACCCCGTATAGGACATATACCAATGGCATTCCATTGTAGATTATGATTGCAGAAAGAATGGTCAGCGCGATCACGATCGTTTGCCATACCGCCACTTCGAATCCGTAACTTAAACCCTTGAGCAATAAGGTAGCAGAACCTGTTTTTGCGTTTCTGGCAATATCCTTCACCGGATGGTAGTTTCCATCGGTAAAATGTTTGGTAATCTCATCCAATACAATGGCCAGGATGATCCCCATTACCACGGAAAGGAAGGATCTCCAGTCGTGCAGGTAGAAGTAAGAAACGATGCCAAACAATACGATACTGATGGCTGCAGAAGTGTAGAAACCTTTGTTGATGGCCTTCAGTGCATTTTGTGTTTTGGACTCCTTTTTCCCCTTCACCAGATAGGTTCCGATGATGGAAGAGAGTACGCCGATACCACGGACCAGCAGGGGAAAGATAATCCAGGATAAATCCAGGGTCGTCATGTAGAGTACAACACCAAGGATTAAAGTAGATACAATGGTCACCTCATATGATTCGAAGATATCAGCGGCCATACCGGCACAGTCGCCCACGTTATCACCAACGAGGTCGGCAATTACGGCGGCATTTCGTTCGTCATCCTCAGGCAGACCGGCTTCCACTTTACCAACAAGGTCGGCGCCAACATCGGCCGCTTTGGTGTAGATTCCGCCACCCACCCGCATAAAGAGAGCCAGCAAGGTACCGCCAAACCCAAATCCCAGAAGGGTATCGGGCGAAGCGACGCCAAAAATGATAAAGATAAGCGTACCGCCAAGAAGGCCAAGTCCGTCGGTTAACATTCCGGTTACGGTACCGGCGCGGTAAGCAATCTTAAGCGCCTCGCCGAAACTACGGCGTGAAGCAGAGGCAACACGCACATTGGCCTGAACAGCCATACGCATACCAAACTGTCCGACCATCAGGGAGAAGACGGCGCCCATCACGAAGGCCATTGCCCTGCCAAAACCAATGATCAACTTCAGCGACTCATCTGAATAGCCGGCAAACCTCAACTTCGATGATTCGGTTGGCGGAACAATATATACGGATAAAAACAAGATAATGGTAAATACGAAGATCAACGGAACAATGGTTTTCAGCTGACGTTTCAGGTAGGCATTGGCGCCTTCGCTGATTGCACCCCACACCTCCTGCATTTTTGGTGTTCCTTTGTCACAAGCCATGACCTGTTTGCGGAGCAGAAGGGCGTAGCCCAATCCGAAAAATGAGATCACCAACACACTCCAAATGGCTATTACTTCAAAGGAGCTTGCACCAGGTAAACTAATCATATAAATCTGAATTTTAAATTATTTAATGTTAAAGTGTTGCCAAAAAATCGTAATTCATCTCCTCCAGTTCGCCCATGGAAGGATAACGATAGTATATCAAATCCTTACCTGCACCTACATAAAAACCGGAAGCCACGGTCCGATAAAGCAACGATCCATTGTAGGAACGTACCACCGTTTTCATTTTTTTCTCATATCCGCGCAGGGCAAGAAGACAATCCCTCAAGTGCCTGACATGTGTATAAGGAAGGTGTTCGGCCGAACCTGTTGCTGGATTTGTGGCCAATTCACCCAATTTCATCTCTACAAAGAAAAGTTTTGGCAGGTGGAACTGACGCGATCCATCTGTGAGGGCTTTCATAAAGCCTGCAGGGCAAAATTCACTCACTACCTGTGGTGTAACCGGACAAAGCTCCTGGTACAAGTGCATGGATGGTTTTTCTTCACAAGAGCTGTCGTAAGTCGAGGGCGTCAATTCCAATACGATCCCATTGTCGGTGGTGAGATATAGATTTTTTAACGCATCAAGCGGAATGGTCTCGAGTACACGGTAGACTGACAGGTAGACTGAATGCTTTGGGGTTCCATCGGGATGCCGAACACAATTTCTCTCGATGTAATCCATATCAACCAGATCTTTGATCTTGTCAATATCCACCTCAAAAAAGATCATCTGACCCTTGTTGCTTTTTTTCGTACCGGTAGCCATGTACTCCCCAAACTCGGCAGGAGGAAGCATTGAAGCGATCAGGGCCTCCGGGGTAACGGACAAATAGAGGTATTTACTCATGATGTAAATGATTAAAAAATAGAGTGATTAAACATGTTATTTTTGACTCTTGCCGGACATATTCAATCCGTTCAAGTATTCCTGACAAATATGTATATTAATTCATACGTTGCCGACCTGAAATATTCATGATCAGCAACATAGCGCTTTTGTTTGGCGGCTCAATATTAGGGAATTTCATCATTCGATCTTTCAATTTTAACGCCGTGTACGTTCACAATTCACAAAATCTTAACATTGCCGAATCGCCTGCCTGACATTCCTGCCTCATGCCGAAAGAGGGGGAGACCGGGCGAGGGGGAGAGGGGGCGAACGCTGCCATGAAGGATTCTGACCAGTACAGGAAAAGGCCTTCAGTCAAAACAAAATCGACTATTGGTATATTTAAGTAGCCTAAAAACCACTCACCCCCTTCTCCCCCTCGCCCGGTCTCCCCCTCTTTCTCAGCTTTCCAACAGAAAAAAAAGCTACCCTTATCGCTTCTTTCAAAAAAAATGCGTTCCTTTGTCCCCACGTTTCAACGCCAATGGCCCTGTAGCTTAATGGATAGAGCATCTGACTACGGATCAGAAGGTTGGGGGTTCGAGTCTCTCCAGGGTCACACTGAATATCAAGCACTTGCACGTTAATTCGAGCAGGTGCTTTTCTTTTTTATATACAACTTATAAAACAAATGACAAAAAAACCGGAACAATGCCCGGTTTCCTTTTTATGCTTTCTCAATCTCTATTGCATTCGTTATTAATCAAATTTTTATGCGAATGAAATATTACGGAGCTCGTCAGCATATTTTTTTAAGCCAGTTTCAATACGTTCAGTAACTTTGCGGCTGGGTCTTTTA
>JALNYZ010000139.1 GCA_023229575.1 Prolixibacteraceae bacterium | reverse complement strand
AATCAATCTTTTGCTTCAGCCGGTTTTCCAGCAACTTCACGGTAGGCTTTATGTTTACGGTAAAGAAAATATCCTGCAACCGGTAGTCGTTGTTCAGAAAAAGCGCACTGTGGGGAATATGGGTAAACTGAATCCGTTTCAGGTCCGGCGCATAGGTAATCAGCACAAACACCGACGGCAGACCCACATACAAAATAGTAAACTTACGAATCTCTTTCTGTCCCATTTCGGCGGCAACCAGGTTGGAAATATCCGCAGCAGGAGCGGAGAGAGGCTCCTTCAGGGCATCCATCAGCGAAGGTAAGCCGCCCGCTACACCCCGCGCGGGAATATGATAAATCGTGTCATGCATCACCAACCTATCCAGATTCACCCGGGCAAAGTCAGCCGCCGGAGTAAAACCCCCGGCCATCCGAACCAGCATGGCAAGATCCGCCCCTTTGGCAAGCAAATACACCGCCGGACTATTTACCGCCCCGCAGATACCGGCGCGAATCAGTTCCCGTTTCGGCTCCGGCTTAAGCAACGGCCACACAAAAAGCAGAAACACCGCCAGTAAACCCACGCTACACAAACCCAACCAGAAAACAAGCTTCCGCCTTCTGTATTTATCATCCCTATACCGTTTCAACTTATTAAGCATTAGTTTGTAGCCACCGGCGCCCAATCGCCGGCAAGAATTTTAGACTGGTAATCCGTAGCCTCCTTCACCGACGTATTGTCGGCGGCATCAATGCCATACATCCCGGCAGCCGGAATCCGAATCCTCGTACCCACCGCCACCTGGTTCGGATTATCAATCACCTCGTTGTTGGCCATATAAATATATACCCAAAACACCTTGTTCCCATAATATTTCTGCGCAAGCAACGTAAGGCGGGTACCCGGTTTAATAACCACCGTATCCAACCATTCCGAATCCGAATTCGGAGCAGCAACAGCCGGAACCGCAGTCACCAACGAATCTGCCACAGCCGTAACCACAATTGAATCCGCAACCGCCAACGTATCCGCCACGGGCAAAGCCGCCACGGCGGGAGGCGGCAACTCAAGCCCAACGGCTTTTGCCTTATTGGAACGGAATGAAAGGTAGCCAGCCGCGGCACAAACCACCACAATTACCAGCGCCATGGCTACCTTCATACCTAACTTCTTTGTCTTTTTCTTAGGAATCTCTGTGTAGTAATGATCGGGATAATAGTAATTACCCCCGTATTTATTCAGCACCGTAGCCTGTACATCGTTAATAACCACCCCCAGCACCTTGGTTTGGTGAGCCAGATTCATCTTCATCAGCTTATCCAGCGCGTTGCGGGTAGTCAGCCGTAGGCGGGCAATCACAATCACCCCCTCCATCAGATCCATGAAATTGAAGATATCCGGAATATACAACGCCGCCGGCGTATCAAAAATCACCACGTCGTACAAACCACGCACATGCGAGATAAACTCACCCAAAGCCGGATGATCGTAATATAAATCCTGCCTTCCCTCGGCGGTACCCACCCCTGTAAAGGTAAGATTGGCAAGGGGTATATCCTGTAGAATCTGTTCCACCGTACACTCGCCGGCAAGGAAATTACTCAAACCTATAGTCCCCTTCTTATCCATTTTGCCCGTAAGCTTAGGCGCAAAAAAGTCCATATCCACCAGCAGCACCCGCACATTCTTGTCGGCCAGCGACCGTGCCAGCTGCCAGCTTATCAACGACTTGCCCTCCTGCCTCAGCGAGCTGCACACCGCAATCAATCTCTTATCCGTATACTTCATGGCCTGTCGCACACCCACCGCCACACTACTCAGCTCAGCCCAACCCTCGTACCCCTTATCGCCGGGGTGTTCCGTCAGCCAGTCGCCTTCCCCCTTCCGCTTAATGCGGGGCAAAGCACCCAATACAGGCAAGGCGTAAAACCGTTCGAAATCACTCTGCACCATCAACCGGTTGTCCAGCATATCATACACAAAAACAATCCCGGCACCCAGCCCCGCAGCCAGCATAAAAGCCACCAGCATAAAAAACGACAACCCCTTAGTAGCCGCTTTAACCGGCGTGGAAGCCTCGTCTATCGTCACAAAGCGGCTCAGACTACCCCTTGCGGTACTCTGCGCCTCAATTAATTTCGAATTAAGCTGTTTGATCGTCATATACACCATCTCGCGGTTGCGCAGCAACTGCTGATGTACCCCATCGGTGGTATCGGGCAACGTCATCCGTTCCAGATCGGTTATCACCTTTTGCAGCGACAACACCTGTGTCTCTTCAGATACTTCGGTAATCTGCAAATCCATCAACTTGCCCATCAGCTGAATCTTCAGCGGATTCTGCACCAGGCTCTTTATCTCCATGCGCTGCTCCAGGCTGTCGCGCAACATCACATTCAACTGCTTTATATTATTCCGGATCGCCTTCACCGACGGATGATCCTCCTTGTTCCTTGTCAGCGCCCGTGCCAGATCCACCTCCAGGTTCATCAATTGCACCTTGAGCGGTTCCGAAAAAGCGGACTCGTTCACAATGGTGCCATCCAGGTTCTTCAGCGCCTGTTCCGTACGCCCTTTAGACGCCTTCACCGTAGCCAGATTAATTTGGGAATTCAGTAATTTTGTCCGGAAGCTCTCCAGATCAGATGTAATTTGAGTCGCGTCAAAAATCTCGCCCGACTCCTTCGATGAGTTACCAATCAACTCATTGTCAATACCACTCAGTTTATTGTTATTATCATTCAGCTGATCGGTAAGAAACCCGATAAACCGTTCCGAGTTACTCACCTGATGTTTCAGTAGCAACTCATTCAGCGCCTGCAGGTACGCCTTG
>JALNYZ010000138.1 GCA_023229575.1 Prolixibacteraceae bacterium | reverse complement strand
TTACTAATATGGGATTACTTTCCTCTGATATTTGTTTACCGACATCTTTTGATAACATTGTAAAACTATCTCCAGATAATACAATCGGATACAAGGCATAGATCAACAATTCTCCGGATACTTGTAACAACATACTGGAAACAGGATATTTTAATGACTCAATAAATGGGTTTTCGTACAAATATGTCTTATCCTTACTCACATTATAAAGACAATTATAATTATTTACAGGTTTATTATAATCTGTTCCGCAAAAAGAAAAATAGATAAACTTTCCATTTGTCTTAAATGACTTTATATCACCTAAATAATTATGATTAGAAACAAGATTTTCATATTCTGCTGAATTACTAATCTGAAGAATACTATTGTATGGTAATGTGTGTTTCCCAAAATCAACTTTACAATAAGGAATGGGCACCTCTTGCTCTAATTTGAATATTGTATTTCCAGAGGGATAAAAGAAATATGAATTTTCATTATTGTCTGTAAAAAATGTAGATAATGTTGTAGCATTAACAAATTCCTTCTGAGGGAAAAAAGAGGCTTTCACATTTTGCAAACTATCATCCAGCAACAACAGATTGTATCCATCATAATTATACGGCTTTTTAAAACAACTATATACCCAAAATCCGGAACGACTCTTAACAAATGAACTAAAAGAATATCTTGACTTTTTAGTTTTATTGACTAACACACCGGACAAATTATAAACATATATTCGATTCTGATATCGTTCGTGTGCATAAATAAGTTGTGTACTTTTCTCAAAGAAAATATCATTCCAATATACATATTCATTATTCCCCGTGCCCTTTTGTCCTATCTGACGAATAAATGAACCATCTTTATTAAATAATAGAATACTCATTTGCTTGGAATCAAAAATTATAAAGCCTGAATCCGTCACAAACAATTTATCAATACTTTGTACTAATGAACCTGATTCGGTCTCAAGAGGAATATACTGAATAGACTTAAATAAATCATTATATTTCAACGGTTTATTCAAAGCTAAGTTTATTGATATATCTATAGCATTTGTAGTTCCGACTCCCCCGCCCCTCTCTTGACATGAAACCAAAATTAGTCCAATTAGCAGGATATAACTATAAATTTCAAATAATCTATTTTTCATATAATTAGGTTTTATCATTCGAGTGAGGTCAACTATCTTTTAGCTTATACATCATAAGAACAGGATTATCATCTTCAGTAAGAGTCTGTAGTAATGAATTTAGTTCATCTTTAGCCATCCCCTCAGGTGGTTCCGTTTTATTCTGATCTTTACTATGTAATAAATAATCTATGGGAAGTTCAGCAATAAACCAAGAATTAAAGGCTGCCAGATTATTAGGGATAAAATTCTGATTTTTATTATAATAGAATTCGGCATTTATTATTTCACCGCTTTTCTTTGAATAAAAGCCATGCCATGATTCAAACTTTGAAAAACAATTGAGACTAAAACAGACCCAATCGTCATTCTCAAGCACGTCCATAATGTTATAGTACTCACCTTTTTTTACGTAGCTGTTTAATTCATCCTGATTTTTACTAAAATAGGATTGATCAAACTTCCGCTCACCTAAGTCAAAAATGTACTTTACAACCAACCCGGTTGGAGCAAGCTGATATACTGTATCATTAAACGGATTAAAAAAATAACTTTGATCATTATATGTATAGGAAACACCACCACTTGGGGTAATAAATCTTGTTCTACCTATTAAAGATGAGTTATACGGAAAGTACGTATATTGTATCTGATTTAATGAATCCAGGTATATGATATTGTATTCTTTCTTAAGATATTTGCTGTTATTCCTGTAATTGGCATATAAAACCACTCCTTTATTCTGTATTGGAGTAACCCCTTCCGCCCAAAAAGGAATTTTTTGTCTGGAGATATAATTTCCATTTAAATCATATCTCATAATAAAGTACCCCATTAAATCGGTTAATACAATCTGTTTTTTGTCTCTATCAATAGAAAAGAAATCAAGTTGAGTATACTCTTCCGGACCTTGACCTATTGAATGAATCTTAAAATGGTATTTCCCGTCCATATCAAAAACAAACAAAGAGGACGCTTTAGCGTCAAGAACGTATAGCAAACTATCGTACACCTCGATTTTTGTAATTTCCGTAATGATCGAACTATCGGAGAGCTCTAATTTAACATACTTAATCGTATCCAGATTAGGATAAATATCCACTATATTCTTTGAAAAACCAGGCTTGATTACAATTGCTTCAGCACTTTCTAATACTATACCCTCTTTACCCTCATGGCTAGAACAACTAAGAGAAATAATTATGAATAAGAAATACACTCTTATTTTCATAAGGTCAAGCGGTTTATGTTTATCATTGCAGAATATAGCACGTATTTTCCAGGGTCATTTGATAAAATGGATTCGTCTACTGGTTTTATTTCTTAGTTCATTTTCTCTACGTAATTGAGGGAGCGTTCACTGTCTCACTGTGACAAAGTAAATTCGGGAGCAAAACCTGCCAAATGCACATCAGCCAGCCTGTGACCATAGGCGTGTGTTAGGAGCAGCATTCTGTTTTCTTCACAATTTCTTTTGTTTCTGTGTCGTAAATTAGTATTCCCTCTGTCTCGCTGTCAAGTTGTCCAATCAGTTTTCCAGTTGCGTCCCAAACAGAAGATTTTCCTGCGCATTGATATCCTCCAGATTCACCAACATAATTTGCCATAAATGTTACCAAATTATTGTGCTTAGCTATGTCTGACAGTTTTTTCATATCAGCATCAATTCCATTAATAGAACTCAAGACACTTGATATATAAA
>JALNYZ010000137.1 GCA_023229575.1 Prolixibacteraceae bacterium | reverse complement strand
TATGCGGACGAAATTCGCAATAAATATCAGCTTTCATTTATTAATCGTTTTAAGAAAAAAAATCAGTCAAAAGTAGAGGTTGCAGACGTTAGCCATCCAGATATTGGGCGTTTAATAAGCCTTTATACTTATGCATCTTATACCGAAATTTCTGATTATGAACAACAAGCGGATGATTTATTAGATAATATATTTGTGAATATATCCATGAAAATACCAGTATGTCTGGAAAATGGATTAATAGGAATTGGATGTGGTCTTATTTATTTAATACAAAATAACTTTGTTGAAGGAGATGAGGACGAGATTTTGTCAGAGATAGATAGTTGTTTGATTAATAAATTGCTGTTCTCATTAGATTACAAAGATATCGATTGGTATGGGTTCCTTTATTATTTTCGACTTCGTATCTTATATAATCATTCTACTGATCGAAAAATTTATGAAATAATATTTCGCCAGCATGCTATATATTTGCTTGACTGTCTGATGCGAAGCATTCAGACAAGTGTGAACTGTGATAAACGGATTATTGGAGAGTTGGAGTTTTTTCATCAAATGAAAATTTGTCCGACGAAGACATCTCAAATATTGTCCGTTCTTACATCAATTGTCAATAATCAAATATCTTTTATAATTCCGATTCGAGTTGATTCTGTTGAAAGAGAGAGAAATCTTGATGTTGTGTTAGAACAGCTTAATGAGATAGAAAATGTAGATATTTCCATTTTGGAAGGAGATATAAAGCCACTTTACCGATTGAAAAAAGAATATAGTAACGTTACATATCGATTTGTTGAGGATTCGGATCCTATTTTTTATCGAACTAAGTATCTAAACCAACTCCTACGAGAGGTACAAGGAAGCATAGTTGGAATATGGGATGCAGATGTCATAACGTCTAAAGAACAAATATTAGATGCAGTAAAGAAGATTAGGTCTGGAGGAGCTATTATGAGTTTTCCTTATGATGGACGCTTCATTATGCTTCCTCCAAAGAATAGTGATCAGCTCATTAATAGTGGCTTGAATAAAGGGTTAAAGAAACAGGTTATGAATCGTTATTTAGCTCATGGACTTCATTCAGTTGGGGGTGCTTTTTTTGTAAATAAAAAAATATATCTTGAATCAGGAGGAGAAAATGAATATTTTTATGGATGGGGACCTGAGGATGCTGAACGTGTAAAACGAATGGAAATATTAGGATATCCCGTTTATCGAGCTAAAGGCCCCTTATTTCATCTGTATCATCCTCGCAAAGAAAACTCATGGTATGGTAATAATCAGATAGAATATAAGAATCGTCACGAATTTTTAAAAGTTTGTTCTATGAGCAAAGATGAATTGAAAAAATATATAGAAACTTGGAATTGCAAACCTGTAAAATGATTTTGTAATGATAATATTTTCATTCCCTTTCTACCATCAACTAGACGCCATGGACTGTGGCCCAACCTGCCTTCGTATGATCGCGAAGCATTATGGTCGTAGTTATTCTTTGCAGGCGCTTCGGGAGAAATCTTTTATATCCCGAGAGGGTGTGTCTATGCTGGGAATTAGTGAAGCGGCTGAGAATATTGGGTTTCGGACTTCGGGGGTGCGTATTACGTATGAGCAGCTTCGCGATGAGGCTGTAAAGCCTTGCATTCTCCATTGGAATCAGAATCATTTTGTTGTTTGCTATAAAATAAATAAAGGAAAGATTTATATTGCAGATCCGGCATCGGGGCTGGTGGTTTATACGGAAGAGGAGTTTAAGAGGTGCTGGATAAGTACGAAAGTGAATGGAGAGGATACGGGTACGGCTTTGCTGCTGGAACCGGGACCTGATTTTTATGAGTTGGAGGAGGAGAAAACGGCTGTTAAGCGTGATTTACGTTTTTTCTTTCGTTATTTGACTCCTTATAAGAGCCAGTTTGTTCAGCTGATTCTGGGGATGGTTACAGCTAGTATCCTGCAATTGATTTTGCCATTTCTTACCCAGTCGTTGGTTGATACGGGTATCCGGGACGGAAATTTGTCTTTCATCACGCTGATTCTTATTACGCAGCTGGCCATCTTTGTTGGGAAGTTATCGGTGGATTTTATTCGCAGTTGGATATTGCTTCATATGAATACCCGGATCAATATTGCACTGATTTCTGATTTCCTTGCCAAACTGATGCGGCTTCCCCTGCACTTTTTTGATACAAAGATGATCGGGGATATTATGCAGCGTATTGGAGATCACGGACGAATCGAGTCATTTCTTACAGGTTCTTCTATTAATACGCTTTTCTCGTTCGTCAATTTTATTGTGTTCGGCTTTGTGCTGGGGTATTACGATTTAACGATTCTGGCTTTATTTCTATTGGGTAACGGGCTTTACGTAGCCTGGATTCTTGCTTTTATGCGCTATCGGCGTGAGTTGGATATCAAACGTTTTACTCATGCAGCCGGCGAACAGAGCAACTTGTTTCAGCTGATAACGGGGATGCAGGAAATAAAACTTAATAACTGCGAAACACAGAAGCGATGGCAGTGGGAGCGTATCCAGGTGAAATTATTCAAAATCAGTATGAAGGGGCTGGCTTTGGAACAATACCAGCAGATCGGATCGGTATTTTTTAATCAGACAACCAATATCTTGATTTCTTTCCTTGCCGCGCGTGCTGTGGTTGAGGGTCAGATGACGCTGGGTATGATGATGTCTTTGAGATACATTGTGGGGCAACTAACCTCTCCAATTGAGCAGTTTATCACCTTTTCCCGATCGTTTCAGGATGCAAAGATCAGTTTGGAACGCCTGGGAGAAATTCATCAACGGGAAGATGAAGAACAGAAT
>JALNYZ010000136.1 GCA_023229575.1 Prolixibacteraceae bacterium | reverse complement strand
CGATATTCGTAGAATCGCCACATTGGAGCCGCAATTCCAATGCTTCGAGTTGCACTTTTAAGGCTTCCTCATATTTCCCGGCATCAATATAATCTATTCCTATGTTTAATAATGCATTGGCGGCTCTGGATGTATCACCTGCCAACAAATACGTTTTGCTTGATTTGTATGAAAGATCAATGCCTTCTTTTCTATTTCCGGAATCACTTAAGATTATAGCCAGATTATTCAATATCTGAGCCTTCATGTGAAGATTGTTTTCTGCTTCAGCATGAGTAAGAGCAATCCTGTAGGTCTCGATACTTTTTTCGATATTTCCGGCTGTCTCGTACGACTCAGCTTTATCAAACCATTTTTTTGACTCATGGAACGATGCCGCAAATATTTCCTGGGTAATTGTTATAAAAAACAATCCCCAAAGAATCATTCGTAGAAAGCTAACTCTATTTGTATAAATGATAATGTTCAATGTCTTATATATAATAAGCTGATAAATGCAAAAGTATCACTTTCCAGTTATATTTATGCTGATTTACTCCTTTATTTTACGAAAAGTGTCGTTTTTTCTTTGAATTTGCTTACGGTTGATCTTTTAAACTATCTAAGAACGATACAATATCTTTCAGTTCAGCATCTTTTAGTAATACCTTTTATTCTCTATCCAGCAGATATAGTGTTGGCATCGCTTTAAGATCATATAGTTCTTCGTTTGAAATCTGTAGTTTTTCATCGTAAGCATTTACCCAGTTATCGGGCATATTGGAGAGCTTTTTATTCCAGCTTTCAGTATCATTTTGGGTGTATAGTGACAGAATTGCAAGGGTATGCTTATTTATCAATCCATTTATTACATCAGATTCTGCAAGTTCTTTCATTGTCTGTTTGCAGTTTTCGCAATCGATGTCATTCAAAAAAAGCAAAAGGTATGGGCTCCTAAAATTGTGAAGCTGTCTTTTTCTACCATCAGCCAGGGTATAAGTGAAGTTTGTTGCAACGGAGCCCGGCTGGTTCTTTTGTGCCAAAGTTAACAATGCTTCGAAGCGTATGCAGTCTGCATCGCCTGTCAGTTTTGAATTTACCAGGGTTTCAAGAACGGGAATATATAATTGTTCGTTTTGAAAGGGCGAATTAGGATCATACAGGTATTTCTCTGCCAATCCTGCAAAATAATGAAAAACCAGACTATCTTTTTCGGCAGCCTTCATCATGCTGCTAATATAACCATAGGCCCTTTCTTTATCGGTAAGTTTCAGCACATCGATGTAATTGACAAATGCCTGTTCGGTAACTTTAGGCATGTGTATGTAGGCTGTATCTGAAAAGTCAAAATGTAACCAGTAATTTTTTGCCAGGTAGTCTGGCCGTTCTTCGGGTACAGTGATGGTAACAGGCACGGTTGGCAACTGAAATTCTTTAGATTCCGGTTGAGTTTCCGGAAATGATTTCCCCGACTGACCACACGACATTGTTCCTCCCAATCCTAAAAGGAATAATAAGACCATTGTTATTTTCATTTTTCGGATGTTTTAATTTATTTCAAAAGTAATCAATTTATTTAAAACTTACTAGTCTAACATAAATTTATCAGATCCCTATTTTAGGAAAAAAATAAGCCCTGGTAAATTTGATTTTACCAGGGCTGTCAAAAAAAGTGTTCACTGCTTACTATGTTTTGGCTAACTTATGGACTAGGCACTGGCCCTCTGGGGTTTGCCGGAAGACCTGTGGCATTCGTATTTAATGTAGGCCTATATACACATCGTACCCACCTGGCTGTATTTCTAGAGGTTGTAGTTGTGTTTATTGTTACAGGTGCAACAGGTGGAGTTGGCACCCCTTGCCAATAATAGGTGGATGTATGATCTGCGTTTGGAACAGAAGAACTCCAGTAATCCATAGCCGTCTTAACCGGATCATGAAATTGATAAGGTTCAGACAGATCCCCAACATATCCTATAACTTTTCCTAATTCATTTACCGAAGGCATAAAATAGGCGGCTCTTTGAGAAGCTAATAGAGGTGGATCTCCAAAAACACCATTCAGATCGTAACCAGCTTTTTTCATACACAATTGTGCAGAACGTGATGCTACGGAATCTCGTTTGTAAAGATACAGTGTATTGTTCCATCCGTTAACCTCTGTACCTCCAAATGCAAAGGTAAAACCTGAGTACGTTCCTGTTAACAGATCTCCATTATAACCCCAAGCTAAACTGTTACCCGCTTCCTCAAATCTTTCCATATATAATCCGTCTCCCAGAGAAATCGGAGCCCATTGCCTGATGGTAACTGTCTGCGAGTTATTCACATTGTTAGGATATACTAACAGCTTAGTTTCCCTGTATGGAATTTCATTCGGATCACCCGAAGGTACATATTGCCATGGAAGAATGTAAAATATATAGTATAGATTTAAACCAATGGTTGTTTCGTGATAAGGAGCATTAGCTGCAGGTAAAGCCCAGTCAGTCTTGTTCGATTTTAGGAATTTAATCCAGTTGGTTGATTCGTAACCAGGAGCAAATGCTACTTTATTTCCTCCACCAAGTACTTGAACATATCCAAATGATGCATGGGCGTCTACATTATATTCATCTTGCAGGAATCCGAAATTCTTTAACGCCAGGTCAACACGCCATCCCACTTCGGGAGTTGGTCCATCGATAACCAATACTCCACCAACAATATGACCATCTTCTAAAGCTCCGCCCCAACCGGATAGCTCTAGTGTTACCGCATAGTGTGTATTTCGCATAACATCAAAGTTAGCCGTTATATCGCTTCCTAAACAGAACTTGTAAATAATGGTTCCTAATTTATTTATTACACCATTTTCAAAATACTGATAGG
>JALNYZ010000014.1 GCA_023229575.1 Prolixibacteraceae bacterium | reverse complement strand
TCTTTGCCCAGACATTATCCGGATTAGAATATTGGTTCAAGTTTCCAAAATTAAAATTCTGAATAGGTTCAGTCTCATTAACCTCCTCAGCTTCATCGGATGCTGAGGCCAGCCAGGAACTTCCTATCGTATTGTACCCCGAAGGCAGGTAGGCATAAGGTGCAACGCGTAACAGCGGCAGATAAGTATAATTTCTGGAGATTTGGTCGGCCGACCTTAACGTAAACTCTTCAGGATCGATGAATTTGCATGCCGCAAACAGTATACCCAGTAAAACAACGGCTCCTATATATTTAGTGTATTTCATAAGATTAGAATTTTTTAAAATTGAACATTTAAACCCATGTTAATGGACTTCATGGCAGGATATCCAACCATCGTCTCAGGATCGCCATAAGTAAAACTACTCAAGGTAACCAGGTTCATGCCCCTAACGAATAGCCTGACCTTATCTATTTTGATTTTCGATGTAACCTGGGAAGGGAGATTATGTCCCAGCTCAACAGAACGAAGACGAAGAAAATCCGCATTTTTGTACCAGAATGTTGAAGGCCGGTAGTTATTGGGATTGGATACCGTAGTAAGACGCGGATAATTGGCTGTTGCCTTATTTGCATCGGTCCAGGGCTGATCTACATAGGTAGAAATTTTCGCGTAGTTGATCAATGGCCAATATATATTTGGATTGCTTCCCAAATAGATGTCGCGGCCCATTTGTGCCTGAAATACTCCCTGAATATCAAATCCTTTATAGTTTGCGCCAAGGGTTAACCCAAATTCTGACTGAGGTAAAACAGAATTTCCAATAGGCCCTTCATCGTATTGATTGATGAATCCGTCATTATTTCTGTCCCGGTATTTCATGTCGCCGGGTTTAACGGATCCGAATTGCTGTTTCGGGCTTGATTGGATATCCTGTGCGGATTGAAAAAATCCTATAAAATCAAGTCCATATGGTTGCGAAATCTTTTGACCGGTACGGTAATAGTACTCACTTCCGGCCGGAACCGGCAATTCAACATTGTACAATACTTTGCTTGTCATCCAGGTATAATTTACCCCGACAAAATATCCCCACTCTTTGAATGATTTATCAATATTTAGCGAGAGTTCTAACCCTCTGTTTTCGGCCTTGCCTCCGTTGATGTCTTGCAAACCGACACCAACCAGGGAGGGAACCAGATTAGACTGGGAGATAATAATATTAGTCCGTTTCTGATAGAAATAGGCAGCAGAGAAGTGGAAGTTTTTCCAAAGTACGGATTCGACCCCTATTTCGCTCTTATGCGACTTTTCGTAAGTAAGATCCGGATTTGAAAGGGCATACTCTATATAACCACCAGTGGCGCTTGTACCTGTACCAAACAGATAACTGCCTGAACCGACATAGTAATCACGGTAAGCGAAACGTAATCCAAGGTTACTGCGTCCTACAATACCGGTTGACGCCCGGAGTTTCAGAAATCCGATAACAGGATTATCTTTCAAAAAGGATTCGTTGGAGAGGATCCATCCTGCTGAAACTGCCGGGAAGAGAGAGAACCTTTTGCCCGGTTTAAATGCTTCACAGCCGTTGTAAGATAGTCCGACCTCAACCAAATAGCGATTTTTCAGGTTATAGTTAACCAGTCCGCTGAGAGATTCGTTGTAGTATGGGCTCTCTGCTCCAAGCATTAGCTTGTCCTGATGGTACAACAGCTTTGCTGCAAGTTTATTTTCAGATCCAATGGTGGTATTGTAATCCAAATAGCCGTCAATATTGAACCGTCTGGATTGGCTGTCCCCGACTGGATTGCCATAGGCCAGGGCAGTGTTTTTTCCAAAAGGTGCGCTTAAGAGTGGTCCTCCGGTAGCCGGATCCGTTCCAATAACGGAATAGGATTCAAATGTTTTGGACCAGGCAGAATTGACCGTGTAATAATTATCATAACCAAACCGAACGCCGGCAACAAGGCCTTTGACGAGCCTTCTTAAATTATATTCGGTCGAAGAATTAAAAATCACATATCTTTCATAGGTGTCCCTATATCCCTGTTCATTGATTAATCCCATGGGGTTAATTGGAAAAGCGGAAGTTCCCCCGAGTAACGCGTCCTTCACATAAATGGGTATCGTGGATGAGTAACTGTTCAGTGAATTCCAAATAGATGCTGTACTTGCAACAGGTGAGTTTTTATCATTAATCTGCCCAAACATATCGAATGTGAGTTTCCAATCACTGGTAAGCTGTACATCAAGGTTTGATCTGAAATCAATGCTTCCCGATTTAATATTCGTGCTGTATGCGTCGTGCATGGCGGTATGATCGTACAAACCTTGATTCATCAAATAACCAACCGATACAAAATACTTGATAATGTTGTTGCCCCCAGTGGCAGTGACCGTAGCTTTCGCTGCCGGAGCGCTATTTTTCACCAGCTCCTTGATCCAATCAACATTAGGATAAAAGACAGGGTCACCGGTCCGAAAACCCTGGATTTGCGTATCGGAATATATGGCAGGCAGTCCGTCACTTGCCAGGGCCTGATTGTACATGGTAGCATAATCAGCCGAGTTGACAAATTTGGGTAGCCCCATAGGCCTTTGCATTCCACCCAGCAATTTCACTGATATTTTCCCCTTTCCCTGTATACCCCTTTTGGTCTTTACCACAATGACACCATTTGCAGCCCTTCCTCCGTAGAGGATAGAAGCAGAAGCATCCTTTAAAACTGAGATAGACTCGATGTCTTCCACTGCAATTGAATTCAGATCATGCTCAAAACCATCAACAAGAATAAGTGGATAATTGCTGTTTCCAAAGGTTCCGTTACCACGAATCCTGAAATCGGCATCTTCCGAACCCGGTTCCCCTGATTGTTGCCTGACTATTAATCCCGGTAAAAGGCCATAAAGTGAATTTCCGGTTGAATAAGAAGAATTTTTATCAATTACTTTGCCTTGTACCGTGCTGACAGAAGATGGGCTCTCCCAGTTCACCGGAAAATTCGTTGCAGGCTGTATGATACTTGAATCGGGGATCTCTTTCGCACTACTCTTAAGGGCGATATTCTGACCAAAAGCGGTACAAGCAATTCCGAAGAAAAGTAAGAAAATGCCTGTATTCACTTTCAATTGTTTCATGAATATATTTCGTTGTTTCATAACTTGCTTATTTAGTGATTTAAAAAACAATTTACCACCCCGGGTTTTGAATTAGTCCGTAATTCTTTGTGATTTCGGCAAGCGGGAATGGGTGCATGAACCAGAAGTCGTTCCATACCCGTGTTTGTGACACATATTTCTCGTAGGTGTAAGTATTATTCAGGTATTTTAGCACATTAACATTATAAATTGTCTTTACTCCTGGTATTTTCCAACGTCTCATATCGTAATACCGGTGATCTTCAGCATAAAATTCAACAAAAAGTTCATTGACGATGAAGGCCCTCAAGGCTGCCTGGTTCAAGGAACGATCAACCTTTGGCATACCCGAACGGGTTCTGATCACATCAAGCAGATCAAAGGCCTGTGCGGTAGGTCCCTGAAATTCATTCGATGCCTCGGCATAGATAAAGTACATTTCTGCCAGACGCATGATCGGGTTCATTGGCCACATGCCCGATTTGGATTTTTCATAGTCCATAAAATATTTTCTCATTGAGTAATTACCGACAACAGGCGTGGCTTTCATTCCTTCCAGGCCGTTGGCAACACCTGCCTCGCCTCCATTATAAAATTGAGGATAGAAGTTTGGATTGGTGTACCAAAGACATCCGTTGTAACCAATCGACTGCTGGAAACGTGGTTCGAGGTTTTTATAAGGAAACTCAGGTTGATTGGGTGGGGTCGTAATTTTCACATCCCAGTTGACCGAACTGCCGTCAGCATTGTGGTACATCTCTACCGCATTTTGGGTAGGTGTGTTGGCGCCTGCGCCACCCTGGCGACCTCTCATGCCCCACATGTATTCCGGACCACCGTTGGCCCCTTCAAGGGAAGAATTATACATCGTGCCCCAGATAATTTCTGTATTTCCATCTTTGGGCCGTTTTTGGCAAGCGATGGCATAATTTTTATTGATACCATAGCTGGTTACAATTGAATAGCCGTTACTTTCGCAAAACTGAATAGCCTGAAGGGCAGCATCCATGGCAAGTTTCCACCTGTTTTTATCGTAATTGGTAAAGCAGATCAGATTGTTGTTCTGTCCGAAATCTATATAGGGAGTTGCAGCATTGAACAATGGGCTGGCAGCATACAACATGGTCCTGGCCTTCAGTCCATAAGCCAATGCCTTGGTTGCGCGTCCGAATTCCAACGGATTGGTTACTTTGACCGGAATATTTGGATTGGCAATTACCGCATCACAAAGTTCAATGATGTATTTATAAACCGCATCCAATGGCTGACGTTTGATGATCTCATAATCAGCAGGGGTCATGGATCCTTTGATAATAGGTACCCCTCCGTAACGTTTCCACATTTCGAAATATTCCACCGCTATCAGTATCTGACACTCCCCTTTGATACGACCTTTGACTTCTGCGCTTGCATCAGGCACCTTATCAATATTTTCAATCATGATAAAGTTATTCCGGATTGATTTCCAATGCGTATTATAAACATCTTCCCCATTTTTTGTTGTAAACCAGGATGAAGTAACAGCCCCTGCATACAAACTGTTTGTTGTGAATCCGGAATATGATCCGGAAATAGCTTCATCTGTCAGGGATACACGCGATGGACCAAAAAGCATAATGTTATTTGCCCATCCATACATGATTTTTGGAACAGATTGGTATAGAGAATAAAGGTATATCTCTGTATCCCTGTAATTTGAAAATACCAAATCCTTGTTGAACCCGGTCTGAGCGGGCATCTCAAGGAAATTTTTACACGAAATCGGAGAGAGCAATATTACCGCAATAACAATGCCCAATATGTAATTTTTTGTTTTCATCTCTTTAATAATTTTAACCCGTTATTAAAACTGTACTTTAATCCCAACATTATAGACCTTGCATTGAGGATATTGATTATTGGCATTGGCAATACTTTCCGGATCTAAGATTTTTAATTTATCCCAAGTGTAAAGGTTTTGCCCGGAAAGGGAGAGGCGTATGCTTTCAAGCCTTAATCTTTTAAGTTGCTGTTTGTTAAAGGTATATCCTAACTCAAGGTTTTTAAACCGAAAATAGGAGCCATCGTAGATATTTATTGTTGAATTATAAAAATTCTGGCTTCTGGCATAAGTTACACTTGGTTTTGGAAAGGTTGCATGGGCATTGTTGTCGGGAGAATCTAATCGCCAACGGTTTTGCACCATTTCAAGGGCGGTGCCTAACATATAAAAAGGCCTGTAAAAGTAGTCCTGCACAGGTACCGATACATTGGCATTGCCCTGGAATAAAATACTAAGATCAACTCCTTTGAAAGAACAAGCCGCTGAAATGCCATAGGTAATCTCCGGAAATGCGGGATTTTTAAGTGCTTGTTGGTCATATTCATTGATCACGCCATCACCGGTAATATCTTTGTATTTGTTGTCACCCAAAGTAGGTCTTCCACCAAAATAGGAAGGGGCTGCTGTAACCTCATCAGGGGTATTGTAGAACCCCTCAAAGATATACCCAAAAGTTTCTCCTACCCTATGCCCGGTCCGGTTCAGGTTTGGATACTGATCATTCAATGCCTCGTCCATATAAAGGATTTTATTCCTTGCAAAAGAGTAATTCGCATGAAAGTTGTAATTGAAATCTTTTATATTACTCTCCCAACCTGCTTCAATTTCATACCCCTTATTTTTTACATGACCGATGTTGTATGCATCAGACAGCGTAACGGCCACATAAGATGGGACTGTTTTCCTGGTGGTAAGGATATTGTTGCGGTCTTCTGAAAAATAATCAAAGAGGAGACTAAGACGGTCTTTAAAAAACCGTGTTTCGACTGCAATATCCAGTTTCTTTGATCTTTCCCATGTAACATCCGGATTTCCCAATTTGCCTTCCGTATAAGAGCTATACTTTACAGGGTCTTCCCCAAATATACCGCTTCCTCCTTGCAGATACTCGCTGGGATAGTACATGAAACGGGTGCTTCCCATGATATCATTGCCGACTTGTCCGTAAGAGGCCCGTAACTTGAGATAGGAGAGTTTATTTTTGCCAATCAACTTTTCTACCGCAGGCTCACTGGTGACAACCCATCCTGCAGAGATGGCAGGGAACCAGCCAAAACGGCTATTGACAGGAAAATTTTCTGAACCGTTCCTGCCCAAATTGAATTCCAGCAAATAGCGTAAAGCATAATTATAGGTGACACGGCCAACCCAATCCTGATAACCGAGGGGAATTCCGGGATAAGCATATGAATGATACCATCTTTTCTTCTGGTTGTAAAGTACCAGCGCCCCTACATTGTGACGACCGAAAGAATTGTTGTACTCGAGCGCCCAATCCATATAAAGCTGGCGCGAACGGGCAAATCCTGTGGATGGTCCGCTCACAAAATCCCCTAATTCCCCATTCTGACGAAACACTACGGTCTCAACGCCATTTGGGTATACTTTGAGCGGTGTATATGTTGGAGTTGACCTGTTAAAAACCCGTCGCAGGTCATAAAAATTATCAAAGGCGATTTTTCCCCTTAAAGATAACCCCTTGGTAATCATATCCAGTTTTTGATTGATACCCAGATTGATGTTCAGGCTATTGTCTGTATAATCCACAAATCCTGCTGCAAGATTAGCAATGGCATTTTTGTTGCCCGAACGGTCAAGGGTGATTATTTTTCCATCGTACATGCCAATTGTCGCGTTGGGCGCTGAAACAAGTATTTGCGACATAAGTGTCGTATTTGCCCCGGCATCCGTTTCGGTAATTTGCGATGAATGCCTCACTGAAGAATATCCACCCAACTGAAAGTTAACCGTGGTTGTGGGGGTCACATTGATATCGACATTGGACCTGAAGTTGTACCGTGAAAAATTGTTGTTGTTGCTGATACCACTGCTTTGCTGAAACTCTTTTATAAGTCCGGTCTGATTCAAATAACCCAGCGAAACAAAATATTTTACATTTTTTGTCCCCCCCCTGATATTTAAGTTGTGCTGGGTTTGGGGGGCATATTCTTTAATTAACAGTTTTAGCCAATTGGTGTTGGGATAAAACAAAGGATCACTTTGGTCTTTGAATTTTTGTAACTCTGCATCTGTAAAGGTCTGGGTTGTAAGCGGGTTGTCGTTTCTCAATGCTTCATTGTAGATCAATGAAAAGTTATAGGCATCCAAATATTTTGGAAGACGTGTAGGAGACTGCAAAGAGGTATTTCCGGTGTAGCTGACAACAGCCTTGCCTTCCGTGCCTTTTTTTGTGGTTACAATGATGACCCCATTGGCGCCGCGTATCCCATAAACAGCAGTTGAGGAAGCATCCTTCAATACGGAAAATGATTCAATTTCGTTGGGATCGATCTGGCTGAAAGAACGTTCTATTCCATCGACCAAAACAAGAGGGGTAGCCACTGAGCTTGTTAAAGTGCCAATGCCCCGGATCCGGAGTGTTGTTTCATCCTTCCCGGGCTGTCCGTTTTGTTGGACCCCTATAACTCCGCTCACCCTCCCAACCAATGCCGATGTCAGGTTGGCAACCGGTGATTTAAGCAATTCGCTGCCTTTCAAAGCGCTAACAGCTCCGGTAACTGTCAGTTTTTTCTGGGTTCCGTAACCCACTACAACAACTTCGCCAACATCAACAGGAATCTCTGCCATGACGATATTAAAGGTTGTCTGTGATCCGATAGTCAATTCCTGCGATATCATACCGACAAACGAAACCGCAAGAATTTTGGCATCGCTGGGAATATTTAGCGTGAAATAGCCGTCAGCATCGGTAATGGTACCAATGGTAGTCTCTTTCACCATAACAGTTGTTCCGGGCATTGGCAGCCCTTTACTGTCTTTTACGGTACCCGAAATTTTCCTGTTCCTGACCTGGTCGCTAAGAATACTTTCATTAACCTGCTCGGGATTTTTCAAATCGTTCTTTTTGGACAAAAAGACTTGCCTGTCATCAATCCGGTAGGTAATATCGGTACCCTGGAACAAAAGCTCCAAAATCTTATCGATCTGTTCCACCCTAACTGAAATGCTTCTTTTTAAATCGGCATTGACAACGTTTGCATTGTAAATGAAAATAAACTCACTTTTCTTTTCAATAGAGTTTAAAATCTCGGTCAACGTGGAATTCTCGAGTTGAAGATCAATTCTTGTCTTCTGGGAATAGCTGCTGGCCGATAATGCCATGGATCCCGCAAAAATAAAAATGGTTAGTAGCTTCATCTTCAACGAAATAACATCCGCCACCCTCCTTGTTAAGGAAGTGTGGACAATTCGGTTTTTTTCCATAAGTTTGAAATGTTTTTTAATAAATAATTTTGCCTTAACGGCTTAATTAACACTAACCGGGCGATGTTACCAGCATCTTCCGGTTTTTGTATTCATGGTCTTCATGATTTTTCCATTCAATTTGTTTAGTTGTTTATAAATACGTACTTAGCACCTCTTTTTTCATATTTTGTTTTCGAAATGAATGCAATGCCATCCAAAACACGTTCAAGTTCATCTTTAAGGTCGAGCTTACCATAAATTGTTGCAATGTTTTCAGATAATTGAGTTTCAATATCAACATTGTAATAACGGGATACGCGTTTTAGCAAAACGGGTAAATTCTCATTCGTAAAGGTCAGATATCCATCAACCCAGGCAGTATATACCTCCGTATTTTCAATATTTGTAATCCCAAAATCCTCCTGACCTTTTGATAGGGTAGCTTTTTGATTGGGAGTCAGGAAAATCTCCTTCGATTGTACACTGTTATTGGAATTCAGGCGGACTTTACCTTCTATCAGCACAATATTGTAATTTTGATCCTGTTGATAGGCCTGCACATTAAATTTGGTTCCATAAACCTTTATCTTAAATGCGTCAGTCTTTACATAGAATGGTTTTTTAGCGTCTTTGGCTACGTCAAACAAAGCCTCACCTTCCAAAACAACCTCGCGAGTACTTCCCGCAAAAACAGGGGGAAATACAAGTTTGGAACCGGAATTTAACCAAACCTTGGTCCCTTCAGAAAGAACAACAAAAGATCGTTTTCCGTAAGGTACAATCATCTGATTAAAACCAATATTCAAATTGGTCTGTACAATATCAGAAGAATCATTAACAATAATCTGCTTCCCATTTGCAGAGTATTGAATTGTCGACTTTTTGGTGGTAATTGGGATCGTCCTGCCATCAGACAGGATCAATACTGCATTTTTTGAGGGTCGTACATTTGAAACCATTATTTCAGGTGCAGGGTTTCGTGTTGAAAAATACAATGCAGCGCTTCCTGTACCTATCAATAAAAGAATTGAAGCCGCATACCTGAAAATGGTCAGGCGAACTTGTTTCCGGCGATTTTGTACGATCTGTTTCCAGATCTCAAGTTTCTTGTGGTCAGTTTGCCTGAACTTTGGCGAACTCATTCCCCTGATGACCTGAATTGCCATGTTGATTTCACGCCTCTTTTCGGGGAAGTTTTCCTTTAACTCTTTTAAAAGGTTATTTGATTCGGAAGTGCGAACGATTTTGCGAAAATTTTCGTCAAGAATGAAATCGTCCGTTGAATAGGTTTCGTAGTGATCTTGCTCCTTCATTTGTATTGCTTTATACCCTATTGAGAGGGAAAGCGAAAAATCTGGACAGGTAAAACGATTTTTTTTTAGTTAATTGAAAAAAAAATTGGCTGTTATGGAAGAATCTAATTAACGGGGAGATCCCAACAAAAACCACAGGATCAAATTGTGGCCATTGCCTAATATTTTCTCTGCCTCGCATCTGACAGATTTTATGGAACGATGGACTGATTTATAGCACGATTCAACCGAGATCTGAAGCATTTCAGCAATCTCTTCATAGGGTACCCCACCTTCAAACCGTAAATAGATAATTTCTTGCTGTTTGTTTGTGAGCTTGCCAATGCATTGTTTTATAGTAAGATATAATTTTTCTTGAATTTCGTGTTCCGGAATATCCTCTTCCTGGGTCCTGAAATATTCAAATTGTACTTCAGGTATATTCTCTGAAAGGATCGTTCTCTTATGATTGTTTTGGTCAAGAAAAAGTTGCCGACGGAATGCGCTAACAAGATAACCTGGCAAGTTCTTTACATTGCCAATATTTTTCCTGAGCTTGATCAGGTTCATAAATAAATCTTGAATTGCATCTTCAACAGCTTGCTTTTCAACAGAATGTTTCATCCCATAGCTATACAACAGGTCAAAGTAATGATAATAGATCTTGGACAAAGCCCCAAGATCCCCATCATTGATAAAATGATTCCAATTTTCATCCTGACCGTCGCTGGTAGACACTTTTATCAGTTGTTGTTTCTTACCGAATTACAAATATGTGCATTTTTTATTTTAACCTCATCCTTTAGTTCAGTGGAATGATATTTAATTACATCATTTAGAAGCAGGTCATGGATGGGATTACCTACCGTGATCCAGTGGGGGGAGATACACCGAGTTCAAAGCCTCCTTCGCTTCGCTCGGGGCTTTTTTATTTGAACCATCTCGCTTGCACCTGCGGTGGGGAATTACCTACGGTGATCCCGGTAGGGGGAAGCTTCACCGATTAAAAGCCATCTTCGCTTCGCTCAGGGCTTTTCTTATTAGCAAAACTCCCTTGCACCTGCGGTGCAGAATCGTTTTACTAATAAGAAAAGAGGCTGTCTCAAAAGGTTGAGGCAGCCTTTTTTTTTGTTGACACAATTTACGGATTTCCATTAAATTTTTAGGTAAAATATTTGTTTATATGCTTCATTATTAGTATATTGAGGCATGAAAAACAGAAGAAATAGGGTAGTTTTCAAGGATTACAATCCCAATCAAATAATGTTGCTTCCTCCTTCCCTGGAAGAGCTTATAACACCAAACCATCCCGTTCGAGTGGTCAACCGGATAATTGATAATATTGACGTTGACACCTTGCTTCGTCAGTATAAAGGGGGTGGCACCTCAAGCTATCATCCCCGAATGTTATTGAAGGTATTAGTATACAGTTACTTATGTAATGTGTTCAGTAGCCGCAAAATGGAGTGTGCCTTAAAGGAGAATATCCATTTTATGTGGTTAAGTGGCATGAGCTATCCGGATCACAATACCCTTAACCGTTTTAGGAGTGACAGGTTGAAAGAGGTGCTTAAAGAGATCTTCGCACAGGTTGTGTTACTCTTGGTTGAATCGGGACATGTAAGCCTTCATGAAATTTATGTTGATGGTACTAAAATAGAATCAAAGGCCAATCGTTACACCTTTGTTTGGGGCAACGCCATTAAGACCAGTAAAATAAGAATGGCCCAGCAGCTCAAATCATTATGGGAGTACACTCAGGCAGTGGCTAAAGAAGAGCTTCAGGATACAGAGGCTATCGATTTTACCGAGATTGGGGAAGAAAAAGTTAAACAGACCATAGACTCAATAGATCAGGCACTTAAAGGCAAGGATATCGATCCTGAGGTAAAAAAAAACTGAATTATGCCCGTAAAAACTGGCCTGACAACTTGAAGAGGTATCAGGAACATGAGAAAATACTGGGTGAACGCAACTCCTTTAGTAAAACTGATCCGGGTGCCACTTTTATGAGGATGAAGGAGGACTACATGAAAAACGGGCAACTCAAACCCGGCTACAATGTTCAAATAAGCACTAATAATCAATACATCGTAAACTATAGCCACCATCCGAACCCCACTGATTACAAAACTCTTCCATCACACATGGATCAGTTCAACCAGCTTTACAAGGGGCTTCCTCAGGCTGTGGTAGCAGATGCAGGATACGGCTCAGAAGAAAATTATACTTTGCTGGAAAAGTTAGGTATTGATGCCTACGTCAAGTACAATTACTTCGACAAAGATCAGCACAAGGATAAGAGCAAAATACTTATTGACTTATACTACAACGCTGAACAAGACTGTTACTATTGTCAAATGGGACAGAAAATGAAGTACATCGGGACACATGTTAGGGAAACGGATAACGGTTTTTTGGCGCAATACAAAGATTATCAGGCAATCAGATGCGATGGATGTCCCGTTCGCGGTGGCTGTAATAAACAGAAAGGCAACAGAATATTGGCTGTGAACCAACATTTAGCAAAGTGCAAATCAAAAGCCATTGAATTGCTTAAAAGCGAGAAAGGAATATATTACCGTAGTAAACGGGGAGTAGATGTCGAACCAGTTTTTGGCAACATAAAATACAACAAAGGCTTCAGGCGATTTTTACTCAAAGGAATCGACAAGACTGAAATTGAAACTGGTCTGTTGGCACTGGCACATAACCTGGCAAAAAGGGCAAAATAAGACCCTATTTATGCTTCTTTTACATCTTAAATCCGATCGTCTAATCAAAATCTGGCGATTTTGAGAGATATAGTACCCTCTAATACAAAATCAGTGAAGCGACAATTAATGATGAAGGAGAATCGAACTAAAAAAAGAAACCGCCTCAATTAGTTTTGAGACGGCTTCTTTTAATCGGTGGCGGAGGAAGGGGGATTCGAACCCCCGGTACAGTTTCCCGTACGGCAGTTTAGCAAACTGCTGGTATCAGCCACTCACCCATCCCTCCTTTGAATAGAGAAGCGCCGATGAGAATCATCTACTCCTACTTTTTTGATTTGAGTGGTGCAAATGTAGAAATGATTTTTAGACAGGCAAAATTTTTAGTGAAAATATTGTTGTAATAAATATTGCCAATTCCTTTGTAATACAAGATATCTGATGTAAGTTTGGTTATTCAATAAGACGTTCTTACACACAAGATATTTCCGCATTAATTCTTTTAGTTGGTAAACTCAACATTTCAAGCATTCCGAGAAAGCTTATGTCTGCTAAGACAGGCCTTATCCCTTCGGGGAGCAGCTCTGCTGCCGTTGGAAGTCTGAACAGACAGGCACTCAAATCCTGTATATTCGGGGTTTTACACAATTTGAATTAATGCGGTTTTTTTTATTTTTAGGAGCCGCTTACGCGGCTCCTAAAAATAAATTTCCTTCCCTCTTTTTCAAAGAAATAGTCAATTCTACCGAGAATCAATCCGCCGAAACCAACCTGGTTGACCAGGACTTTTTGACCTGATTTGTTTGTAATGCTATCTGGTTGCTTCAAAAAGGTATGGGTGTGACCACCGATAATCAGATCGGTGTGATAAGTTTCCGCAGCAATGTTCAGATCGCTGATTTTCTTTTCTTTGTAGGCATAGCCCAGATGGGAGAGACAAACCACCAGGTCGGTTTTTTTTTCTTCTTTCAGAAATTTCTCCATCTTCAAGGCATGCTCCAGTGGGTCGAGGTATTTGGTTTTGCCATAATTCTGTTTGCTGACCAATCCGTTTAGCTCGATGCCAAGTCCATAGACCCCAATTTTGATTCCCTGTTTTTTGAATACTTTGTAAGGGATAATTTTACCGGCAAGAATAGTCTCCGAAAAGTCGTAATTGGAGTTGATAAACGGGAATCCTGCATTTTTAAGCTGAGAATCCAATCCCTCCAGACCATTGTCAAGGTCATGGTTTCCGATGGTGGCCGCATCATAGCCCATCTCGGTCATCAGTTTCAACTCCAGTTCGCCCTTATAGTAGTTGAAATAGGGGGTTCCCTGGAAAATATCACCGGCATCGAATACCAAAACATTTTTTTGTTCGTTTCTGATTTGCTGAATCATGGCCGCACGCTTTGCCATGCCTCCTTCTCCTGCATTTCTGGCTGCATCTTTGGGGAAAGGATCGATGTGAGAGTGAAAATCATTGGTATGAAGGATCGTGAGTTGAATCAGCTCATTTTTAGCAAATGCCTTCATGGGGCCACTCAATACAAAAATGCCCAAACTGCCCGCTCCCAGATTTTTTATAAATGTTCTTCTATTTAACATCGTATATCCTCCCATCTGCTTTTGCTGTTACTGTTTTTCCCTCTTTTCCCATTCTTTTGAAATAGCCAATGAACATATCCCTTGCCTTTATTCCGGTATCGATCCTTTCGGAAGCTTTGGCGAGTATTTCACTGCCATCGCCGCCATTGGCAATGTAATCACTGGTGACCAGCCAATAGCTTTGAGCCGTATCCAGTGGTTTTCCACCGATCTCAGGCCGAAATGCTTTGCCTGCTTTGATGCCAAAGCGAAGGCCGCCAACGCCCTCGCCTCCACGTTCGGCCAGATGGTTTACAAATTCGAGCATCACTTCACCGCTTAACTTGAGAAAGACGATCTCGTTTTCGAAGGGCATTAGTTCGAACATGGTCATGGTTTTGATCTCACCTTTGGGCAGCGGAACACGTAAACCACCCCTGTTGATCATTGAAACGTCAATTTTTATCTTAGGGTACTTTTCGGCACCAAACCTATTGGATTCTTCCAGAGTCAGATCAGCACAATAATTGGTCAGGGGACTTTCCGGTCGAGCGCCATACATCGCTTCAGAAGAATAGCAAAGTACTTCCGTCATGTCTGCATTGACCTTATCCCGGTAAGGTTTAATCATATTCTCCACCTTCTGACTCGGCGGAATGGTGACCAGCGAATCAAGATGGATGTTGGCAACAGCAGATTTCTCGATTTTGTAGGATGCACAAGCCGAGATTGCCAGCAAAAGCAACATTAAAATGCCAAAGCGGTATAGTCTCATAGAAACAGGATTATTATAGGTGATAGATTACATAAAAATAATAAAACATGGACAGCAACGGACGGGAAAAGTTTAAAGGGTTTCATATATTTGACAAATGGATGAAAGTATTCGTATCGATAAGTGGCTTTGGTCGGTGAGGGTATACGCTACCCGCAGTCTGGCAACCGAGGAGTGCAAGAAGGGGAGGGTTTCGATCGGCGGATTGGTGGTCAAGCCATCAAGGGTAGTAAAGGTAGGAGAGACTATTCAGGTAAAGAAAAATCCGGTAACTTATACCTATAAGGTCATTGAACTACTTGGCAAGAGGGTAGGGGCCAAGTTGGTACCTACTTACATGGAAGATATTACCTCAGAGGAGGAATTAAGAAAATTGGATGAGAATTACAGTGGATCCCTATTTACCCGAGATCGTGGTACCGGTAGGCCAACCAAGAAGGACCGGAGGGATATTGGGAAGGTGACGGACTGGTAAGAAATGACCAATTGACGGAGAGACGGAGAGACGGAAAAAAGAACCGGTCCCTGAGCTTGTCGAAGGGCTGTGTAGCCTTAAATTTACCCTTTGTTGAACTTCGTCATGGTTAGTTCAATCCCGATGGTGGTGAAGGATTTGATGATATCGAAACATTTTTCGAGTTTGGAATTGATCGTTTCTTCCTCTTCGAGTGACCATTTACCAAGCACATGTTCTACCTGGCGGCCTCGCGGAAAATCATCGCCAATTCCAAAGCGGAGGCGGCTGTATTCTGACGTACAAAGAATCTGTTGGATACTTTTTAGTCCGTTGTGGCCGGCATCACCACCTTTGGAGCGAAGCCGGATCTTTCCGAGGGGCAGGGCAAGGTCGTCTACCAGTATCAAGACATTTTCGACAGGAATCTTCTCCTTTTGCATCCAGTAGTGCACAGACCTTCCGCTCAAATTCACGAAGGTGTTGGGTTTTAGTAGGATAAGCGTTCTTGAGGCATGTTTCATCTCGGCAATGGAACCGTATCGCTTGTCGCTAAAAGAGATATTGGACGCCTTTGCCAAGGCATCCAATATCGTAAATCCTATGTTGTGACGGGTATTGTCGTACTCATTTCCGATGTTCCCCAAGCCAACGATCAGATACTTCATTGAACCATTAATTCAATTTACTTCTTTCCTGATGCTGCAGGTGCATTCATCGCTGCACGGGCTGCACGGGTAACAACAACAGTCGCAACAGGAACAGATTTGTTGTTCATGATCTCAAATCCCTCCACTTTGATGTCACTGACGCGGATACTTTCAGAAATGCCCAGATTTGTTACATCAATCACGATCTCATCAGGTAAATTTTTGAAGATACCTTTAACTTTCAATGTACGAAGGTTGGCTTTCAAACGACCCCCTTGCTGAATTCCTTTGGCATATCCGTCCAGACGTACGGGAAGGTCAATTTTTACTGCTTTCTTGTCGCGGATCTGGAGGAAGTCAATGTGCAAAAGTTTGTCGGTAACAGGATGAAACTGTAACTCCTGCATGAATGCATTGTAAATAGTTCCGTCGATGTTGAGTTCTGCCTGATACACTTTTGGGGTGTAAACAATCTTGCGGAAATCACTTTCGGGTGCATAGAAGTGCACCGGTGCATCTCCTCCGTAAAGTACGCATGGTACTAAGTCCTGAGCTCTCAGGGTCCTGGTGTCTTTTTTCCCAAGGGCCTGACGCGCAGTACCTTTAATTTCAAATTTTTTCATTTCTAAATTTTTTAATAATAAAGTGTTTACTCAGACCTCCTTCCCCAATGAAAGGTGTCCGCATCACACCCTTAAAGGCATGCTGCTAAATCGGCCACAAAATTAATAATTTATTTGAAAAATGAGCTACCGCTCTTTTTCAAATAAATGATGAACTAATGGATTTGTTTTCGAAGACTTTTTGGATCACATCTGCAAAGAGCGGAGCGCAGGTTAGAACAGTAATCTTTTTGGAGGTGGTATGTAGTGGAATGGTATCTGTCAGGAGTACTTCATCGAGTGCAGAGGCTTCCAGCCGTTCGATGGCAGAACCTGAGAGTACGGCGTGTGTAGCACAGGCGCGTACCGAACGTGCGCCTTTGGATTTCATCAAATCAGCCGCTTTAGCGATGGTTCCGGCGGTATCGATAATATCGTCAATGATGATCACATCCTTGTCTTCCACTTCACCAATGAGGGTCATGGTATCAATGGCATTGGCTTTTGTGCGGGTTTTGTGACAGATTACCATATCTGTTCCGAGATGTTTGGCAAAGACATTGGCCCGTTTGGTTCCGCCGGTATCTGGGGAAGCGATAACGATATCCTCGAGGCCCATCTGTTTGATGTGCGGAATAAACATAGCAACTGCACTCAGGTGGTCGACCGGAACATTGAAAAATCCCTGGATTTGATCTGCATGAAGATCCATGGTAATCAACCTGTCAATGCCTGCTACCGATAGCATGTCGGCAATCAGTTTGGCGCCGATGGAGACCCTTGGACGGTCTTTTCTGTCTTGCCGCGCAAACCCGAAATAGGGCATAACGGCGATAACTTTGTAGGCGGAGGCCCTTTTGGCCGCATCAATCATCAATAAAAGCTCGAGAAGATTATCTGAAGGGGCGAATGTGGATTGGATGATGAATGTATAACATCCCCGGATGGTCTCCTCGTAACAGGGCTCAAACTCTCCGTCAGCAAAACGTGGGCAGGAGGATTTTCCAAGCGCCATCCCTGCATTAAGTGCAATATTCTCGGAAAGATACCTTGATTCATTTCCAGTAAAAAGCTTAATGTTTTGCTTCATATGCTATGATTTTGGGAGGTGGGGTTCCATTGTTGTCGGCAAAAATAAAAAAAATAAGGAGGTGAAAAGTGCTATTTCAGGACTTTTTATTTAGAAACTTATTAGCCGATTGTTAATAAAATTAAATATGGAAAATTATCTAAGGATGGATTGTTCCTTCAATGAATGCCAGCAGCTCGTCCCTACCTGTTCCTTTCTCAGCCGACGTGATAAAAATTTGAGGCAGCTCCTCCCAGCTTTTAAACATCTCTTCAGGGTAGGCAGAAAGATTTTTTTCGATAACAGTTTTGCCAAGTTTGTCCATTTTTGTGAAGACCATGACGAAAGGAATACCATTCTCCCCAAGCCAATTCATGAAATCGAGGTCGTTTTGTTGTGGCTCCACACGAATATCGAGCAGAACCATCACGCAATAGAGATTTTCACGTTCCAGGATATATTTACGGATGAATTTGATCCATTTTTCACGGCTTGAACGCAAAGCTTTTGCATACCCGTATCCGGGAAGGTCGACCAGAAACCAGTCGTTGTTGACGATAAAGTGGTTTATCAATCTGGTCTTTCCTGGTTCTGAGGAAGTCTTAGCCAGATCTTTTTTCCCCATCAGCATGTTGATGAGGGACGACTTTCCAACATTAGACCTCCCGATAAAAGCAAATTCGGGCCGATCGCTTTCCGGACACATTCCGGGATCGGTGTTGCTCATGACAAATTCGGCGCTTTTAATCAACATAAACTTCGAGCAGTTTTGTTCCGGCTCCGTCAACCGGTTTTAAAATAAAATTCTCAATGGAGGCTGGCACCAGAAGGGTTTCCCCCTGCTGAACCGTGACTGATTCCGACTCCCACCGAATTGTGTATGCGCCTTCGAAACAGAGGTAGATTACAAATGAGTCTTTATTACTAAAATCCCGTTCAGTTTCTTCGGTTAAATGAAGAAGATTTGTAGTAAAATAGTCGCATTTGACCAATTCTACTGATTCGTTCAATTTAGGTTGATAGGCAGCATGGCTTATTTCGTGGTGCAAAAAATTAATGGCATCAAGTGCCAGTTCCGTATGCAGTTCACGCTGATTTCCCTTTTCATCCGCCCTGTTGAAATCAAATATGCGGTAGGTGACGTCTGATGTCTGCTGTATCTCGGCTACGACAATCCCTTTTCCGATACCATGGACCCTGCCTGCCGGGATAAAGAATACATCTCCCTTCTTCACGGGATCGTATTGAAGCAGATTTTCCAGTTTATCGTTCTGAAGGGCTATCAGGTAACTATCCCGGTCGATAGTCCGGTTGAAACCGGAGATCAGTTCAGAACCTTCGTCTGCCTGTACAATGTACCACATCTCGGTTTTGCCATAGGCGCCATGGCGCTCTTTCGCCAATTCATCGTCCGGATGTACCTGGATAGAGAGACGGTCGTTGGCATCAATGTATTTTATCAGGAGGGGAAATTCTGTTCCAAACTGATCGTAGATCTTTTCTCCAACCAGCTCGCCCATGTAAACTTCAATCAGCTCCTCCAGGCTGTTCCCTTTCAAAAATCCATCCGAAACGACAGATACATCATCCTGAACACCTGATAATTCCCAGGATTCACCGCAATGGGCAATGCTGTAATTCTTATTGAGCAGCGCAGGTAGTTTATCCCCGCCCCAAATGCGTTCCTTGTAGATAGGCCTGAATTTTAGCGGATATAAGTTTTTCATCTATTTGAATTTTGTTACTTTGAATTAATAGTGACTAAAGTGACTAGAGTGAACTAAAGTGACTAAAGTACTTGCGGTACCATCATTTTCTCCGTTTCACCGTTTCTCTGTTTCAAAAATTTCGGTGTCCCCTTCGGCCCTTCGACTCCGCTCAGGGACGGGTATGTTCGCGCCTTTCCGTCCGAAATTAACTTATCAGCAATTTTTTGCATGCTACCGCGGACGGCTGCTGATCATTCATTCTCATTCCCGGGATTCCGCAAGCTCCATCCCGGGCTACAAAATTGGTCGTCCCTGACGGGACTTCGCCAGCCTCCCAGTCTCCAAGTCTCCAAGTCCCCTAGTCTTTACCTCTCTGTATCATTCCTTTTTCCCCGTCATCCTTGCCATCCCCAGTCGTCCCCGTCCCTCCGTCTTTCCGTCTTTCCGTCATTTTCCGTCCTTCCCAGTCAGTCCAAATAATCCACTACCGTCCTATCCACAGTATTAGCGCGCACCAATTCTACCACCTTCTGGTGTTCTGGGTGATCACGGTAGACAACGAAACTATCAAAAGAGTCGAAACGGGTAACCAGACTGATGTCGAAAGCGGAGGCATTCAATTCAAAGTTATTGCCGACTTCAATGTATTTGAGTTCGGTGATTTTTTCTTTGAGCCCAAGAAGTGCATTTTTAATCTGATCGCGGATTTCAGATTTGATCTGATCATTCTGAAAGTCCTTGAGTTTGAATAGAACTATATGGTTAAACATGTTGTATTGTGTTTTGTATAGAGTGCAAAAATAACAGATATTCTGCATTATGCCCTATCTTCAGTAAGATGTAAATTTAGGCTGTTGCTCATTTTCCCTCTTATCCCTGGTTTTAGGTTGAATTGGACAATCTATTCATTTTCAATTGTTAAATAAATTGTTTACTTTTATAGGACTTAGTGTTCTTCTTTGCGTCTTTCTTTGCGTGAAATATTGGAGTTACATAAGAGATAATAATCACTGACGATGAAGACAAAGCATCTGACTTTTCTTGTGATCTTCTTAATCTCAACCTGGAGTTGCAGGAAATCGGGTGATATTGGAACAACCGATTATACACAACTGCTACAACATTCTATTGATACGACCTGGCAGAATTTTACGAACCCTCTTCCAAATTTCAAAGGCGGACTCGGTATCTACATTGTTTGTCCGAAAGGGAGCTATTTTGTCTCTTCGGGTCTCGATCAGGGAGCCTCTGCCTCATCACATTTCCGGGCAGCCAGCATCACAAAATCCTTTACCTCGGCAGCCATAATGTTGCTTGATCAGCAGGGGAAACTGAGCATTGAGGATATAGTAACCAAATTGATCCCGGGCACAACCATTCCCTATCTTCCAGACGATGCTTCCTATCAAATACCATATAAGGGCCAAATTACCATCCGCCAACTCCTTGAACACCGTGCAAACATTTTCGATCAGGTCAACTCGGTGATACCTGATACAGTCAATGCCTGGTATGCGGGACTAACATATTACTTGTCTGTCATTACAACCAAAGAGAGGTATCATCAGTTCACCCTGGATGAAATGCACCTGCTGATATCAAAGCATCAGTTGACCTACGGACCTCCGGGAATTGAACATCACTACAGCAACAATGGTTACACCCTTCTGGCAAAGATTATTGAGCGGGTCAGCGGAAAGTCTTACCATGATTTTGTCAGGGATGAGATTCTTGCAAAAAACCATTTAAACGAAACCACTCTACCATATCTTGGTAGAGATACAGCCATGGTAGCGCCCTTTTTGCGTGGTTATTTTTATCTCAATGGCACGACCATCGACTTTTCGATGTTTAATATGTCGTGGGGAATAGCAGAGGGTAATCTCATCACCACCTTCCGCGATCTGGCTTCCTTTTACAAAAACCTGCTTACCGGGAATGCCGGATTGAATAGCCGGCAAGTGAGCCGTATGACCCAATGCCTGACATCAAATGATTCATACGGTCTTGGAATAGAATTCAAGGAAGGACTTGGTTATGGCCACACAGGCAGTCACTATGGTTATCTCACTGTTGCCTTCTATGATCCGTTAACCGATGTGATGGTCATCTCTGAAAGCACGCTCTACCCGGGTGATCCTGTGTTGGATGCAACCGAGGGAAAGGCGGTAGTGAACCTGATTAAGCAAATGAAAAAAACGTTGGGTTATTGAAATAGGGAATATAACTGCAAAATATAATAGTTATTTAGAGATATGAATTGCTCAGTGACATAGGATCAATTAACCAATAATATACCTGGATGAAAAAACATGTTTCTTGCTTAATTCCATTTTTTTTGGTAATTCTTATTTCCCTTTCCTGCTCAAAGAAGTCAGGACTGGATATCACAACAGACCTGACTTCGATTGACTTGAAAGTAACATTCGCACCAATTGAAGTAAAATCTACCAGCGGGAAAGTCGTTCTTATCTACAGTGTTGAATCCTTAAATTTCGAGAAAGAAGGATATAAACTGAAAGATTTTCAGGTGCTGAATGCTCAAAATGGCAATGTGCTTTGCAGTATAAGCGATACAGCGAAAAATATGCTGATGATTCACAAGCCTTCAGTTTCAACAACCATGGATTTGTATGCTTATCCAATGCGTACCCCTGCCAGTTATCGTTTTAGTGTCGGATTGGAATTTGATCGCACCAAAGTTCCTCAGATGATCAAACACCGGCTGGTTCTTATGAAGGATGTAAAAGAGAGAATAATTGAAACGGCACAAACACCTGTTTTAATAAAACAATTACCTGTCCTTTCATCCCCTTTTAAAGGAAATGAGTTTGTTGCTACCAATACAACAGCATTGAATCCAATTCATTCTTCTTTCCAAACTTCATACAAGGGAATATCTTCAGTACCGGAACGATTCTGCGTGGATTGGCTAAAATTAGGCGCTGATGGAAAGCTGTTTCATGGCGATTTAAAAATAAATGAAAACTGGTATGTTTATGGCCAAAACCTTTATGCAGCATCCGACGGAGAGGTAATATTTATGCAGGAAGGTATGCCTGATCAGATTCCTTTTGAAGTTAAAGATGAAGATTTTAATTTATACAATGGTACCGGCAATTGTGTTGTGCTTTATACTGTTAACGGTTATCTTGTATATGGTCATATGATAAAAAACAGTATTCTGGTTACGTTAGGGCAAATGGTTACCAAGGGACAAATGCTAGGCAAAGTTGGCAACTCCGGGAACTCAAGTGCCCCGCATCTTCACTTTGGCCTGCATTCCGAATTCCCCTATTACGTTTCTGAGGGGCTTCCTTACTATATCGATTCAATGGAAAAAACAGGATCTACCGGATCATTAGTTGGTGATTACGCAAAGCTTCCAGTCCCGGAACAGCATATCAATGAACTTATGGAAAATTTTGGTGTTTACAATTTGAAATAGTAAATCAGATGAGAAAATTTATTTCTTGCATAGTTCCTTTGGTAGCAGTTATTCTATTGTCACCATCCTGCTCAAAGAATTCAGGAATGTATATTCCGGCAAATGAGGGTACGTTTGGTATGAAAGTGACTTTTGCACCGGTTGTCGTTAAATCGACCAATGGAAAGATCAATCTTTTGTACAGCGTTGATATGTCAGACTTCGGGACGGAAGGTTACAAACTGAAAGATTTTCAGGTGCTAAACTCTGCGAATGGAACCTTACTGTGCAGCCTAAGCGATACAGGAAAGTATATGTTGGTACACAAACCGGCGATAGAGAGCATTCCGGAGGAACTCTTTTATTATCCGTTGGTTGGTCATGCCACTTATCGTTTCAGTATTGGATTGGTATTAGATCCGGCACAGGTTCCTACGAAGATAAAACACAGATTGGTTCTTACTAAAGATACAAAAGACAAAATAATTGATGCGGCCGAAACTTCCGTTTCTGTAGGATCAATTCCAGTATTTTCATCCCCTTTGAAAGGAGATCGGTTTGTTTCTGCAAACACAACAACATTGATAAATAACCAGCATCCGGGATATCAGATTACTTACAGGGGGAATACAACAGTTCCCGAACGATTTTGTGTTGACTGGAACAAAATTGATGCGACAGGCACTCCCTATCATGGAGATTCCGGCATTTATGGCAACTGGTATATTTATGGTCAAAACGTTTATGCTGTAGCAGAGGGATCGGTAATAGCGGTTAATGATGGCATGCCTGATCAGTCACCTGTCGGTACATTATCAAACGATCTCAATTTGTACAACGGGGGAGGTAACAGTGTTGTAGTTTACATCGCCGGTGTTGGTTACACAATTTATGGGCACATGATTCCTAATAGTATTGTAGTTAAGACAGGGCAATCAGTTACAAAAGGGCAATTGATTGGTAAAGTTGGCAATTCCGGAAACTCACAGGCGCCGCATCTTCACTTTGGGCTGCATACGGAATTCCCTTATTACATTTCTGAAGGTCTTCCTTATTACATCGATTCAATGGAAAAAACCGGCTCTACAGGGAAGCCCGGTGGCACCTTGGTTACACTTCCCGTTTCCGTGGTGCTCTTAAATGAGCTTGTAGAAAATTGCGGGGTATATAATTTGAGATAAACATAAATATCCAATTAAATTATTCTTTGTACTTTCCTGCAATTTTATTTTACTTTTATAAATGCAAGCTAAAAAGTAATTCAGGTATGAGCATGCTGATCATTGGAATCGCCGGAGGAACAGGATCTGGCAAAACGACGGTAGTCAATAAAATCATAGAACGGTTGGCCGAGAAGGATGTGACCATCCTGTCGCAGGACGCCTACTACCGTGATAACAGTGACCTGCCTTTGGAAGAGCGCCAAAAGATAAATTTTGATCATCCTGATGCACTGGAGTTTGAACTTTTGGCTGAGAATATCCGCAAACTGAAACGTGGGGAAACGGTAGAACAACCCATCTATTCCTACCTCACTTGCACCAGGGCCGCCGAAACGACTACAATCATTCCACGAAAAGCAATTATTGTCGAGGGAATTCTCATTCTTTGGCCCAAGGAGCTTCGCAAATTAATGGATATCAAGATCTTTGTAGATTGCGAGGCCGATGTACGTTTATCCCGTGTCATTCATCGTGATATGATAGAAAGGGGAAGGGATGTCCATACGGTGTTACAGCGGTATGAAGATACCGTGCGCCCGAGCCACCTGCAGTTTATTGAGCCTACCAAACGGTATGCGGATATCATCGTTCCTGAAGGGGGAAACAACAAGGTGGCTATCAATATCATAACCCAATACATCGAGAAACATCTGAACGACCACCATTAAATAATTACAAATTAAAAATTACAGATAAAGGAAATCCCATCTGGTTTTTAATCCGTAATTTGTAATTTGCAAGCTTTAATTTTTCTGTTATGCTTGATAAAATTCAACCTGAACACATTCTGTATCTGGATATTGAGACGGTTCCGCAGGTAGAGAAGCTGGATGATTTTCCGGAAAAACTTCAAAAGCTATGGATTCGCAAGTCTGAGGCATTGGCCAAAGAGGGAGAATCGGCAGAAAAGCTTTTTGAACGGGCAGGGATTTATGCTGAATTCGGGAAGATCGTCTGTATCTCGTGTGGAACAATCTACCGTAGGGGAAACAAGAGAGTCTACAGGGTAAAATCATTTTATGGTACTGACGAAAGAATTTTACTCACAGAATTCCTTGTGATGCTCGAAAAATTCATGGCCAATCCTGTTCATCGTTTGTGTGCCCACAACGGACAGGAGTTCGATTTCCCATACATAGCCAGAAGGGTGCTGATCAATGGATTGAAGTTGCCTTCCATTCTTGACATCGCCGGGGCAAAACCGTGGGAGGTGAGGGATTACCTGATGGATACCATGCAACTTTGGAAATTCGGCGATTTCAAGCACTATACCTCCCTTGATCTTCTCTGTACCATTTTTGATGTACCAACCCCAAAGGATGACATCGATGGCAGTCAGGTTGCAGCAGTCTATTACAAAGAAGGTGATCTGGAAAGAATTGCCCGTTACTGCGAAAAGGATACACTCGCTGTTGCGCAGATTGTCCTCCGACTGAAGGGTGAACCGCTAATTGAAGCGGATAATTTTGAGATTGTGCAGTAGATGAGTTTTGCTATTTTTGTACCGGAAAAGAAATTTCACGCAAAGGTCGCAAAGAAAATCGCAGAAAACGCAAAGTGATATTGACTGATACCACTATTCTTTGCGTTCTTTGTGAAACCTTTGCGATCTTTGCGTGATTGTTTTTTGAACATGTAAATGATTATTCAAGTTTTTAAAGACATTAATTATCAGTAATATATACAATTGTCAACGATTAATTGACAATTGTCATTTTAATATTTTTCAGTCATGCCAACAGTTGTCAGCGGAATAAGATCAACAGGAAACCTTCACCTGGGTAATTACTTTGGAGCGGTAAAGAATTTCATCGAGATGCAGCACCATCATGATACCTACTTTTTTATCGCCGATCTTCATTCTTTAACAACACATCCTGTTCCCCATCACCTTTTCGGAAATGTAAAACAGGTACTTGCCGAATACCTGGCTTGTGGCATCGATCCTGAGAAAGCAACCGTATTTATTCAGAGCGATATTCCGGAGGTTTCAGAGCTTTATCTGCTGATGAACATGAATGCTTATCTCGGAGAGCTTGAGCGAACCACTTCATTCAAAGATAAGGCGCGCCAGCAACCAGACAATGTCAACGCAGGTTTGCTGACCTATCCGGTTTTGATGGCAGCGGATATCATCATCCACAAGGCCCATTTGGTGCCGGTGGGGAAGGACCAGGAGCAAAATCTGGAGATGGCCCGCACCTTTGCACGTCGTTTCAACAGGATGTACAATGTTGATCTCTTTCCGATTCCCCGTCCTTATGTTTTTGAAGGTCAGGATATGGTGAAAATTCCCGGATTAGACGGTTCGGGCAAGATGGGTAAATCGGAGGGAAATGCTGTTTCCCTGGCAGATTCGCCCCAGGAAATACGCAAAAAAGTAATGAAGGCAGTTACCGACAGCGGTCCGACAGAACCAAACCAACAAAAGCCGGAGGTAATTCAGAATCTTTTCACCTTGCTGGATGTCGTTTCTAAACCAGATGTAGTGGCTCATTTCGATCATCAGTACAACAATTGCTCAATACGCTATGGCGATCTGAAGAAGCAGCTAGCCGAAGATATTATCAATTTCACAGCACCAATTCGCGAAAAGATTGAAATGTTATTGGCAGATAATCAATATCTTTCCAAAGTAGCCAGACTTGGAGCCGAAAAGGCCCGTGCTTCTGCCTCCAAAACCCTGCTGGAGGTGAGGGAGGTGATTGGGGTGAAGAAGTTCTATTAATCAGCGTTTCCCGTTCTATTTGAAAAGAGGGGGAGAGCGGACGAGGGGGAGAAGGGGAGAAGGGACTTCAAACTTCTGAAACGGAGAAACGAAGAAACAGGGAATCATAAAATTAGGATGGTACCGCAAGTACTTTAGTCACTTTAGTTCACTCTAGTCACTTTAGGCACTTCCAGATAATAACAAAGAAATGATCAAAGAGATACCCGTAAAATACGACCCAACCATCATCGAAGACAAATGGTACGGCTATTGGATGGAGCAAAATTTTTTCCATTCGGAGCCGGATGAGCGCGAACCTTATACCATCGTAATCCCGCCGCCAAATGTGACGGGGGTGCTGCATATGGGTCACATGCTCAATAATACCATCCAGGATGTGCTGGTTCGCCGTGCACGCATGCTTGGCAAGAATAGCTGCTGGGTGCCCGGTACAGACCATGCCTCCATAGCTACAGAGGCAAAAGTGGTCGATAAGCTTTTGAAGGAAGGGATCAAAAAAGATGACCTTACCCGTGAGCAGTTTCTGGAACATGCCTGGGAATGGACCCACAAACATGGAGGTATCATTCTGGAACAGTTGAAAAAACTGGGCGCTTCCTGTGATTGGCAACGTACTGCCTTCACCATGGATGAAGTACGTTCGGCTTCTGTCATACGCACCTTCGTCGATCTTTATAACAAGGGATATATCTACAGGGGTGTGCGTATGGTCAACTGGGACCCTGCCGCAAAAACCGCTGTTTCAGACGAAGAGGTCATCTACCGGGAAGAGCAGTCCAAATTGTATTATGTCCGTTACATTGTTGAAGGGACTAATGATCAATATATTACCGTGGCAACAACCCGTCCGGAAACCATATTGGGCGATACTGCTGTTTGTGTTAATCCTGCCGATGAGCGGTTCACACATCTGGTTGGGAAAAGGGTGCTGGTACCGTTGGTCAACCGCAGCGTACCAGTTATCCGGGATGAATATGTTGAGATGGATTTTGGTACAGGATGTCTGAAAATCACACCGGCCCACGATACCAACGACTATGAGATTGGCATCCGTCACAATCTGGAGGTGATAGATACCTTTAACGATGATGGTACTTTGAGTGAAAAAGCGCAACTGCTGGTTGGCGTTGATCGTTTCGAAGCCCGCAAGCAGATAATACCAATGCTCGAAGCTGCCGGAAATCTTGTAAAAATTGAGGATTACACCAACAAAGTTGGCTATTCCGAAAGGACTCATGTCCCGATTGAGCCAAAACTTTCTGCACAGTGGTTTCTAAAGATGGGCGATCTGGCCAAACCTGCCCTCGAAGCGGTTGAAAGCGATGCCATAAGGTTTTATCCTTCCAAATTCAAGAATCTCTACCGCCACTGGATGGAGAACATCAAAGACTGGTGTATCTCCCGTCAGCTCTGGTGGGGTCATCGTATACCGGTATATTACCTGCCCGACGGCTCTTTCGTGGTAGCCGAAACCGGGGAGAAAGCTTTGGAGCTGGCAAGGATTAAAACCAGAAATCCGGCATTGGCATTGAATGCCCTTCGTCAGGATGAAGATGTGCTCGACACCTGGGCCTCCTCCTGGCTTTGGCCAATCTCCGTCTTTGAGAAGGAGGATCCGACAGATACCTGTGATCTGGATTATTATTATCCTACCAACGATCTGGTAACTGCCCCCGAAATTATTTTCTTCTGGGTAGCCCGAATGGTCATTGCCGGATATGAGTATAAGGGAACGCTACCGTTTAAGAATGTGTATTTTACTGGTATTGTGCGTGATAAGTTGCGCAGGAAGATGTCCAAATCTTTAGGCAATTCGCCCGATCCGCTCGATCTGATTGCCAAATATGGCGCGGATGGAGTAAGGGTTGGCATGTTGCTTTGCTCTCCTGCCGGGAATGATATCCTTTTTGACGAATCGCTGACCGAACAGGGAAGAGGTTTCCTGACAAAGGTATGGAACTCCTTCAGGTTGATCAACGGTTGGGAAATTGATTCCACCATTCCTCAACCTGAACATTCCCGGTTAGGGATTGAATGGTTCAGGGCTAAATTGAACGAAGCGATCCTGACGATGGATGATCATTTCGATAAATACAGGCTGAATGATGCGTTGCTGACCATCCACGCCACCATTCGCGACGAATTTTCGGGATGGTTGCTGGAGATTATCAAACCGGCCTATCAGCAACCGATTGATTCGAAGACCTATACGCAGGTAATTGAATTACTGGAGGAGCTATTAAGGTTGTTACATCCGTTTATGCCGTTTATCAGCGAAGAGATCTGGCAGTTGATCGGCGACCGCAAAGCAGGAGAGTCGATCATGATGGCTTCCTGGCCAAGGGCATCAGGTAACAATAAGGAGCTTTGCGAAAGATTTGAGACCGTTAAAGAGCATATTTCCAACATTCGAAGCAATCGTAAAGAGAAAAATATTGCTACAAAAGTTGAATTACCCCTATACATTATCCCCGGCGAGAAAGGATTTTATCCTGAATTTAACTCTATATTATCTAAGTTAGGAAATGTTTCTAAGCTTGTGACAGATCCGGAGGAGGTAGAAGGAATCACAACTACAACGACCACAACAGCATATATGGTTGATGCCACTACTGTTCATATCCCATTTGAGGGGAATGTGGACGTTGAGGCAGAAGGTGCCAAAATCAAGAAAGAATTGGAATATTACCATAGCTTCTTAAATAGTATAGAAAAAAAGCTTGAAAACCAAAAGTTCTTGGCAAGTGCACCGGCACTTGTAATAGAACTTGAACATATTAAAAAGGCTGATACAATTGAGAAAATTGGGTTATTAAAGGAACGGTTGGCAACATTTCTGTAAAACAAATCTCATCTTTTAGGATAATCTCTTGTTCTGCAATCTATGTTCTGTGAATAGGTGGACAACAAATTTGTATTCTACCAAACTGACGAATTCAATTTTGATCTGCTTTTCTGCCAATGTCGAGTCAGTCAATATAAGCCAAATTGCACCTGCTTCAACGATTTTGCTGACCTCAGCAAAATGGACAAATTACTTCCTTTGCATAAATTTGTGGTATGAAATGAAACTAATCATATTTCGATAAAGCTTTGACATAAATATCCTTCATTTCGGCTTTGAAACTATCCGGAGAAAGGATTTTAATTGAATCACCGAAAGAACGGTCACTTTTTTTGGAAGAAGTACCAGAAAAGAAGCCGAAATTAAAAGACAAAGGTCAGCCAATATCTTTGCTGGTGCATGATCAGCAAAGATATTGGCTCCTACAATACCTGCAACCATCTGTGTGTCTATTGTTATGCAAACACATCACCTACTGTAGTAAGGCAAAACCTAAGCGCATTAACGAATGATTCAGAAAGCATTTTACCATATTGATAAAACACCCATTCATGGAAATTCTACTAGAAAAACCTGAAAATGGTACAACTATAGAACCAATTGAGGAAACAGAATATGAATTCGAAGTAGCGAAACAGATCATCGTCCATTGTCGGTGCGATTCGAGAGGTCATGAGAATGACAAGGTAAGAATCTGGAAAACAACCTATTTGGTAGACAAAGAATCTGGTTGTAAAAGCAACCTTCTCTTCGCCTTTAATATTTCCTTTTACCCAATTTGGGATATTTTTCCATTGAATGGCACTAAAAGATTCACCTTGGTTTTTGGTTTGCTTCCCAAAAGCTGTAAGAAATTTGACTTGCTTGAAGTGACTGATGATAGAGGAGCATTTGTTTCTAATGGCATTACAAGAAACAAGGAAGATGTCTATCATCTTAAACTGTGAACCAGATCGAATAAACAGTTTACGTTTTAAATGATTAAATTTGGCTAAAAATTAAGCGTATGTATCTGGATATTTACACCAATGAGATCAGATCTTTATGCATTCAGAACAAGGTCAAATCATTGTATGTTTTTGGATCTGTTCTGACAGATAGTTTCTCAGAAATAAGCGATATTGATTTGGTCGTTGATATTGATACAAACGACCCTTTTGATTACGCGGATAACTATTTTAATTTGAAATTCGCCTTACAGGATCTTTTTAGGCGGCCGATTGATTTACTTGAAAATAAAGCAATAAAAAATCCATATATCCGTCAGAATATTGACAGATCCAAAACACTGATTTATGCAAGTTGATGGACAATATGATATTTTGGCTTGTTTAAAAGATATTGAACAATCCATCATCGAGATTTATTCATTTCTGCCCGCTGAAAGGAACTTCTTCGCCTTTCAAAAAGATCTCAAAACAAAAAAAGCAGTAGAGCGAAACATTGAGATTATCGGAGAAGCAATGGACAGGATATTAAAAATTGACCCAAACCTCCATATCACTGATTCACGAAAAATAGTCGACACCCGGAACAGGATTATTCATGGCTACGACAGTGTTTCAGCCGATGTTATTTGGTTAATAGTGAATCGTTATTTGCCGGTATTAGAGAGAGAAGTAAAAGAATTATTAAAATAGAATAAACATCTCCAAATATCCCAATCAAAAGGGGCTTCTATCCACGTGAAGCCCTTTTTGATTAAAATAGGATGGCATAGTTTTTTGAACACTCTCTGAATAACCTGATTTGGTAGTGCATTTATAATATAGCTTGGTACAGATGTACAAATCGATGGTGCGGATGTACTTTTCAGTGGTGCGGATGTACTTTTCAGTGGTACGAATATACTTTTCGATGGTTCAGATATATTTGAGCGTGTTCAAAAAACTTCTCGATATTTTTTTACATTTATTGTCCGTTAGGACATTGATATCAATAGAATTAGAGTCTCAGGAGATCAATTTTCCCCGGTAGGGGATATCCAACACCCCAGCTATTAATTTTATTTTAAATGATGGAAATTGGTAACGATTAATCCCCATCCGGGGAAACCTCACCTCACAATGCCTTATTTTCTATTGACATTGATGCCCTAGCGGGCAAAAATAGAGATGCAACAATTGTATGGAAAAGTTCGGATGAAGGTTGTGGAAAGGAATTAATGCAAACTAAAATTGGGGAATTGTTGAACTTTAAAGAGTTCAACAATTCCTCAATTTTTAATCTGTAATTTTTAATTTGTAATTAATGCAAAACCTCTTCCACCTGGCAATAGGGTAATCCCCACGCATCTGCGACGCCTTTGTATACTACTTTGCCGTTTACCACGTTGAGACCCTTGCGAAGGGCTTTGTCGTCGGTGCATGCTTTCTTCCAGCCGTGCGCCGCAAGGTTAATGGCGTATGGAAGGGTAGCATTGGTTAAGGCGATGGTTGATGTTCGGGGAACGGCCCCCGGCATGTTGGCGACCGTATAATGGATCACTTCATCCACGACATAGGTCGGATGATCGTGGGTGGACGGAACAGTTGTTTCGATGCACCCACCCTGATCGACGGCAACATCTACCATCACAGTACCAGGATTCATAGTTGTCAGCATATCCCTGGTTACAAGGAATGGAGCTTTGGTGCCAGGAATAAGAACAGCGCCTATAATCAGGTCACTTACCTTTACCTGTGATCGGATGTTGTAATCGTTCGACATCTGTGTTTTGACATTGGCAGGCATGATATCATCGAGGTAACGAAGGCGTCTAAGGCTGATATCCATGATGGTGACATCTGCGCCGAGACCGGCAGCCATCTTAGCCGCTTCGGTTCCAACGATTCCCCCACCCAGGATCAAAACTTTGGCCGGTAATACGCCGGGAACACCTCCCAACAACATGCCACGACCGCCAAAAGTTTTCTCCAGATATTTGGCGCCTTCATGGATTGACATCCTGCCGGCAACTTCAGACATTGGAATAAGCAACGGGAGTGAATGGTCGTCAAGTTCAACGGTCTCATAAGCCAGGCAAACGGCTTTGCGGTTGATCATCGCGTGTGTCAATGGTTCAGAAGAGGCGAAGTGAAAGTAGGTATAAACCAGTTGTCCGTCTTTGATCAAAGCATATTCCGATACTATCGGCTCTTTTACTTTCACAATCATTTCGGCAATGGCATATACCTCCTCAATGGTCGGTAAGATAGTGCCACCAGCCCCTGCATATTCATCATCGGCAAATCCGCTGCCATTTCCGGCTGTTGCCTGAATATATACTTTATTTCCTCTCTTAACCAGTTCTGCAACTCCGGCAGGAGTTAGCGCAACGCGGTTCTCATTATTTTTAATCTCTTTTGGAAGTCCGATAATCATGGTAATGGATTTTATTTTTGGACAAAATTAAGCAAAGAATACCCTATACAACCATGATTAAATACCATGTATTTAGCGATATTTGTAGTTTGACAGATGGGGGAAAAGTTTATCAATTTGCTATTCAATTTCAAAATTCATGGTTGAATTCTTAACAATAAGAAAGTATTTAAGTGCAAAATTGAAATAATTATAATTGTATCTTTGGCGCTTACAAACAATTGAACAATACAGAATGCCTGCAATATCAAACAGAGGAGTGGAGTTGCCTGAATCGGCCATCAGAAAACTGGTACCTTTTGCCGAAAAAGCCAAATCGCTGGGCAGAAAGGTGTACCATCTGAACATAGGTCAGCCAGATATCAAAACCCCCCATCATGCGATTGAGCGGATCAGGAATTTTAATTTTGATCTGATAGCCTATGGGCATTCATTTGGAAATGAAACTTACCGGAAGAAGCTGGCCCAGTATTACCGCGATCGGAACCTTGAGGTGGATGCCTCACAGATACTCATTACTACCGGCGGTTCTGAGGCTATCTCCTTTGCCTTTATGGTTTGTTTTAATCCGGGGGATGAGGTCATTATCCCGGAACCTTTTTATGCCAATTATCAATCGTTTGCCATAGCCAATGGCGTTGTGATCAAACCGATATCATCCACCATTGAAACCGGCTTTCAACTCCCTTCCATTGCCGAATTTGAAAAAGTAATTTCACCAAGGACCAAAGGGATTTTTATCTGCAATCCCAACAATCCTACCGGATATGTATATACCAAAGAGGAGTTGGCGCAACTGCAGGAGTTGGTGTTGAAATACGATTTGTTTCTTTTGGCCGATGAGGTTTACAGTGAATTTGTATATGATGGCAAAACCCACTATTCTGTCCTGGAACTGGAACAGATCCAGGAAAATGTGGTGATGATCGACTCCGTTTCGAAAAGGTTCAGCGCATGCGGAATCAGGATCGGATCATTGGTCTCTAAAAATAAACTGGTTATCAAGACCATTTCGAAACTGGCCATGGCACGCCTGTGCCCGCCAATGTTGGGACAGGTTGTAGCAGAAGCTGCTGTAGATTCGCCGCCAGAATATATGGAAGGCGTTTACAAAGAGTATCTTGGTCGGCGGGATTATTTTATCAATGCGTTAAATAAAATAAAGGGCGTTTTCTCGCCCATGCCAATGGGGGCATTTTATTCTATCGTTGAGCTTCCCATTGATGACAGTGACAGGTTTTGTCAGTGGATGCTGGAAGAGTTCGAATACAAGGGGGCCACTGTCATGATGGCGCCTGCTTCAGGGTTTTATTCTACGCCCGGTATCGGTAAGAACCAGGTAAGGGTAGCCTATGTGCTGAACAAGGAAGATCTTAAGGAGGCGGTCGAATGCCTCGAAGTGGCATTGAAAGTTTACCCAGGCAGGAAAGGCGGAATCTAAAATTTACTATTGGACCATTTACTATTTACCATTTGGCGCAAGTCACGATTGATGCGCAAATAGTAAATAGTCAATGAAAAAATGGTCAATCAATTTATAAATCAATTTTCTTGAATTTGGGTACCAATGTGTGCATGACAAACCATGCAATCAGGTAAGCAAGGGCGCAGAATCCGAAAACCCATGTATAGGCTATCGTCATGTTGTGCTGAACGATAGGCATTTGAATCGATTTCAACTGTTGAAATAAATTTGGATCAATCGCTTGTAACTGGGTAGCTACTTCTTTTGGAAGGTTTCCCAATTCGACCGTATTAAGGTTTATCAAATCCCCGCGCTTGTTCAGCAGTTGCATAGACCGGATTTTTTCGATGTAGTCGGTAAGTTGGGCAGATTGGGAAACGGCCCACGACTTGGCAATTCCCCCATAGCGGTATGCATCAAATACCCATCCTGCCGACTTGTTCACGACAATTCCACCTAAGGCTCCTGCCATTCCACCGATTCCTGTTACACTTGCTACTGCCTTTTTGGGGAACATGTCGGATACTGTAGTGAAGATATTGGCAGACCATGCCTGGTGTGCTGCGGTGCCGATACCGATGATGAGGACCGGGAACCACATACTTATTGCACCCAGGTATTGTGCACTTAAAACAACCAACGGAAACATGGCAATGGTTAGCATCGCTTTCATTCGTCCGGCATAGGGTTCATAGCCTTTGTTGATATAATACATGGGAAACCAGCCGCCTCCAATACTGCCGATCGACGACATCATATAGAGTACTGCCAATGGAAATGCAATATCCATGCCTGTTAAGCCATATTGAGCCTTCATGTAGGCAGGTAGCCAAAACAAAAAGAACCACCAGACTCCGTCAGTCATAAATTTCCCAAAACTGAAAGCCCAGGTCTGTTTGAACCGGAGGAGTTTGAACCAGGAAACTTTTTCTTTTGGATCTTCGCTTTTGCTCTCTTCTTCCAGGCTGCTTTCATCTGAATTGATATATGCAATCTCGGCCACGCCAACACGCTTACTTCTTGATGGTATTTCATAAAGCCAAAACCAGAATATCAACCATAAAAGCCCAATTCCACCGATGATCAGGAAAGCAGCTTCCCATCCCAGGTGGTCGGCTATCCAGGGTACAGTAATGGGGGCCAGAATTGCTCCAACATTGGTTCCCGAGTTAAAAATACCTGTTGCCAAAGCCCTTTCCTTCTTGGGAAACCATTCTGCAACTGTCTTTATGGCCGCCGGGAAGTTGCCGGCTTCACCAAAACCAAGTACCCCACGGGCAAACATAAAACCACCTGTGCTTTTGGCCAAGGCATGTATCATGGCTCCTACAGACCAGATTACGAGAGACCAGGCATATCCAAGTTTGGTGCCAAGCCAGTCAATTAACCGGCCTGCAAACAGCATCGAAATTGCATACACAAACTGGAATACCGAAACGATATTGGCGTAATCGGAGTCGCTCCAGTTAAATTGGATCTCAAGCCGGTCCTTCAAAAGACTTAATACCTGACGGTCAAGGTAATTTACTGTAGTGGCAAAGAATACCAACGCGCAGATAGTCCATCTGTATTTTCCTATCTTTTCTGATAGATTGTTCATTTTTCTTTTATGGGTTTAGTTATTGAACATTATTTGGTTGCAGAACCAAAATTAAAATATATTTCGGCATTGTTGAACGAAATATCTTCTACCATTTTACCAAGAAGCTTCATGTCGGCGGGTATTTCACCGTTCACAACATCATTGCCAAGTATGTTGCAGAGAATTCTCCTGAAATATTCGTGCCGCGAATAGGAGAGGAAGCTTCGCGAATCGGTTAGCATGCCAACGAACCGGCTTAATAAACCCAGGTTAGAGAGTGTATTTATCTGGTTTTCCATGCCATCTTTCTGATCGAGGAACCACCAACCTGATCCGTATTGAAGTTTTCCAGGGATTGTGCCATCCTGAAAATTTCCAATCATGGTTGCCATCAATTCGTTGTCGCGTGGGTTGAGGTTGTACAAAATGGTTTTGGTCAGTTTGTCCTCGCTATCCAGCTTGTTCAGCAATTTGGACAATGGTTTTGCAATTTCCAGATCACCTATTGAATCAAACCCTTTATCGGGTCCCAGAAGGTTGAAAAGCCGGGTGTTGTTGTTTCGCAAGGCGCCAAGGTGATACTGTTGGGTCCAGCCACGTTTGTGGTCCATTACGCCAAATTCGTACAACATCACGGATTTGAACTGATTGATCTCTTCGGGTGAAAGAAATTTCCCTCCACGAACTTTAGCAAAGATGTTGGTAATTTGCTGGTCGGTATAATCGGCAGCATAGATCGTATCCAACCCATGATCGGAGAGTCGGCATCCATTTTCGTGGAAGAATTTGTGGCGTTGGTCGATCACTGCAAGAAATTCAGCGTAATTTGAAATGCTTGTTCCTCCTGCTTCTTCGAGTTTGTTTACGTACTTGTTAAATGCTGCAGGATCGTCAACCATCATGGCGGCATCCGGTCTCCATGCCGGCAAAACATTGACTTTGAACCCGCTTTTTTTGATGTCGGCATGGTATTCCAGATTGTCAACTGGATCGTCTGTCGTGCAAATGGTATGAACGTTTGCCTTTTGAATGATCCCGCGGCAGGAGAATCCGGGAGAGTTTAGTTGCGTGTTGCAGTTTTCCCAGATGGCACGGGCGCTCTCTTTGTTCAGTACCTCTTTAATTCCAAATGGTTTGCGCAATTCGAGATGGGTCCAGTGGTAAAGTGGGTTGCGCAAGGTATATGGAACAGTCTCAGCCCATTTTTCAAATTTTTCCCAATCGGAAGCGTCTCCCGTGCAATAGCGCTCGTTTACTCCATTGGTGCGGAGGGCGCGCCATTTGTAATGGTCACCGTTCAGCCAGATTTGTGTCATGTTGTTAAACCGCTTATCGTCCGCAATCTCTTTGGGAGCGATGTGACAGTGGTAATCAAATATGGGCATTTTGGCGGCGTGGTCGTGGTACAGCTCTTTGGCAATTTCTGAATGCAAAAGAAAATCCTCATCCATAAAGGGCTTCATGTTTTCTATTTAATTTACTATTAGACAATTTACAATTTCCTATTTAGCGCAAGGCAAGATGGAAGCGCAAATGGTAAATAGTCAATGATTAAATGGTCGATATTTATGTGATTTACTATTAGACAATTTACAATTTACTATTTAGCGCAAGGCAAGATGGAAGCGCAAATGGTAAATAGTCAATGATTAAATGGTCAATTACAATTTAAACAGTCTCTTCAAATGCCTTTCGTAAAGATTTTCTTCAACGCACTGACCAATGACCTCGCTGTTGGCTTTAAGCAGATCGGTGTAATAGGTCCCCATTTCTGACGCGATTTTGTAACCTACATGGATCAATTGTCTCAGATTGGCATTGTAATCCGGATGTCCCGGGATATGCCGGAGGGTATTGGCGAATTTTTCACTGCTCCAGGATTCAACCTCTTCCGGTGAAGGAAGCTGTTCCGTACGGATATCAATGACATCAGCATAAGGAGCGCACAACTCATCCTGTCTGGCAAGCGCCTGTGCGTAAATGGATTTAGCTGCTTGCAATGCCTCGCCACCGGATACAGCCAGGCCGATCACCTCCTCGAGCCAGGTAGTTCCGGCTGTCTTAACGTGAATTCCTTTGTCGTACTTGGTGATGATCCTTTGGATTTCCGGGTAGATAGAAAATTTGTCGGATCCGGAATGGACACTTAACTTCAGATTGTCCATCAGGCCAAAAGTTTTGATTGCATGTTCAATCACAAGAATATCCTCTTCGAACTCTTTCGAAAACATGGCCACATCACCGACATAATCCACCCCTTTGTTGAACCTTCCTGTAAACTTGGGCGCAATGGTTTGGGCCGGAATACCCTGATCGGCAATCATCTTAAGGATAAAAAAGAGCTCAACAGGCGATTGAGGGGATTCAACTTCATCCATAGAAATCTCGGTAACGAAATCATCCGAACCTTTTTGTTCGGAGATAAACAGGTAGATCTTTCCGGCCTCTGTGATGGCGGTCAGGAATTTATCGGCGATTGTTTTCAGCAAAGCATCATTTACATGAAATGGATGCGAAATAGCCGGAATGTTGAGTTTGCCGGTAAAGGCTGAGCATGAGGCTATAAATGATGCAGTATCTTCGGCAGAGGCAGGAATTCCGATTTTTGAGGCCACATCAATGGTAAAGAAATCGGAAGAAGCGATAAATCCCTGCACGTTACCAAGATTGATGTGATCGGCATCGACGCAATAGTTGCCTTTATAACCCAGAACACTTACCGCCATATCCGCCTCACTCCTGGTATCAGTAGGATTGGAGTGAACATACGTGTGTTCCCTGTTTGATTTATTCCAAACCGGAGTAACTTCAATACCTCCTTTTTGGGCCATCATAAGCGCCCTGAGTTGAGCGGTTCCCTGGTGGGCGAACCTGTCGCCAATTCCAAAACTGTATTTTCCTAACTTTTTCATTTGATGATAATTTGTTGCTTGTTTTGTTCAGATCTTTCGGATTTAATTTAAATACAGCATGTTAATAATGGAAGTTGAACTCATTTCATGGCCGTATTTTTTCTCCGTGTTCGTTCACGAAAATAGATATTTTTTTGATCCAAGGTTTAAAAAATTGCAAGTTTTAACAAAAAAGATGAAAAATATTTTTTCCGTGTTCGTACACGAATTGAAATATTGTTTAAATTTGCCACGAATTAATCGCTGAAATGAGAAAGAATATTCGGATCAAAGATATTGCACTAAAGGCCGGGGTTTCGATTGGGACGGTCGACAGGGTTCTTCACAAAAGAGGGGAGGTTTCAACGGAAACGAAGGCGAGAATTCAGCAGATCATTGACGAACTGGATTATCGTCCAAACCTTTTGGCGAGTAGTCTTGCTTCCAAGAAGAGTATTGTCTTTGCAACGTTAATGCCTGAATCCTATAGTCTGGACACTTATTGGACCAAGCCTCAAAATGGCGTTGAAAAAGCCATGAGTCAGCTCAGGGCCTATGGGGTGAAGCTTAAGCAATATTTTTTTGACATGGATGATTCACGCTCTTTTTCCTTGCAAGGTGAAAAACTATTGCTTGATCCTCCTGACGCGGTCATGCTGGCTCCATGGGCAAAACGGGAAGCATTGCGGTTTACCAAACAACTGGATGAGCTGAACATTCCCTATATTTATATTGATGCGAACCTGGAGGAGACCCATCCCATTGGATTTGTCGCACAAAGCCCGTTCGACAGCGGTTTCCTTGCAGCTAAACTGATCGATTGGGGTGTTAAAGGGAAAAGTCTGATCCTTCTCATACATGTTGCCAAAGAGTTGGACAATGCGAGTCACCTGATCAAGCGCGAACGCGGCTTCATGCGTTACTTTGAAGAGATGGAGAGTAACCACAGGATTGTAAAGTTAGAGGTTTCAGGCAAGGAGGATGAAATTAATTCACATTTGCACGACCTGGACATCGATCCATGTGAGGTCAGCGGGGTCTTTGTGACAAACTCTAAAGTGCATTTGGCAGCCACCTGTTTCAAAGCGCTTTGTGTTACGCCCAAAATTATTGGATACGATCTTATTCCTCAAAATATTAACCTGCTAAAAGAGGGGAAAATCGATTTTTTAATTTGTCAAAAGCCAGAGCTTCAAGGTTATCGCGCGATCCATCTTTTATTCGATACATTGGTCAAAAAGGAGATCATCATAAAAGAAAATTATACCTCTATCGATTTGATTACCAAGGAAAATGTCGATTTCTACAACTCAATATGAAAATTAAACAATATACACATGAAAAGAATTTCTTTTGACGACCTGAATGGTAAAGTATGTGTCATCACCGGGGGCGCCGGTGTGATTGGAATTTCACTGGTCAAAGCGCTGGTCTCCGTAGGCACAAAAGTTGCCATCGTTGATATCAATGAAGAGCTTGCCCAACAAGTGGCTGCTGAAATTAGCAATGAATTCAATGCAACCTGTATCGGAGTTAAAGCCAATGTGCTTGAAAAGGAGTCGTTGGAGGCTGCCAAAGCAATTATCAACGAAAAACTGGGCCCGATCGAACTGCTGATCAATGGTGCCGGTGGAAATTCACCACAGGCCACCACCCAGGTGGAGCAGATGGAGGAGGGGGACCTCGGCAATCTTGACAAGACTTTTTACGGTTTGCAAATGGAGGGTTTTGACAAGGTTTTTGCCCTGAATTTCAAGGGGACCATACTTCCAACCATGGTGTTTACCCGTGATATGCTCCAGAACCAAAAAGGATCTGTTTTGAATATCTCTTCCATGAATTCGTATCACCCCCTTACCAAGATTCCTGCTTACTCGGCTGCCAAGGCTTCTGTCAACAACTTTACGGAATGGCTGGCAGTTCACCTGGCCAAAATGGGGATCAGGGTGAATTCAGTGGCCCCTGGATTTTTTATCACCAGCCAGAACCGTTTTTTGGTTCTGGATGAAAAAACCGGTGGCTACTCGGCACGGGGCAACAAAATCGTCACCAACACGCCAATGGGCAAATTTGGGGACCCCGATGATTTACAAGGTGCGACGCTTTACCTTTTATCGGATATCTCATCTTTCGTAACCGGGATTGTTATTCCGGTAGATGGTGGATTTAACGCATACAGCGGAGTATAACCCTCCGACCCTTAGACCCTTCGACAGGCTCAGGGACCGGTAACAATTCAAACATTTCCCTTCGACAGGCTCAGGGACCGGTAACAATTCAAACATTTCCCTTCGACAGGCTCAGGGACCGGTAACAATTCAAACATTTCAAACATTTCAAACATTTCAAACTTTTTCATATGAGCATCACATTAAAGCAAAAATGTAGAACATCCCTGTTGGTGCCAACCAGCATGGGGGTTCGGATTACTCCGGTCAACGGGCAACCTGTTCACAGCAGCGATCTGTTTCAAATGCAGGCAACCAGCGCTGAGACCAATGTGGCGAGTGTCTCATCCTATCTTGGCCTTCCTGTTAAGGTTTTGACCACTTTTGTAAAGGATAGCCCAATCGCTAAACTGATCAAGAGCAATCTGTTAAGCAGGGGAATGACTTTCGAAGGCCCTGAAATGGAGCAAGGAGATCCCTGGGGCTATCGTCACCAGTTCAACATTGCCGATAGTGGTTTCGGAACCAGGGGCCCAAGGGTACAGAACGACAGGGCAGGAGAAGTTGGTCGTACCCTGAATGTCAAAGATTTTGATTTGGACCGCATTTTCAAAGAGGAAGGGGTTCAGATTGTACACCTCTCAGGATTAATTGGCGCTTTGTCGCCCCAAACCAGCAAATTCTGTTTGGAGCTGGCCCGCAGCGCTAAAAAATATGGAACACGTATTGCCTTTGATCTCAATTATCGTGCTTCGTTCTGGAATGGCAGGGAAACTGAGCTGAGCGCCATCTTTGAAGAGATTGCCTCTGTTGCAGATATCCTGATCGGCAACGAAGAGGACTTTCAGCTATGTCTCGGAATTAAAGGCCCTGAAGCCGGCGGAAAACAACTTTCTTCCGAAATTGATGGCTTCAAAGAGATGATCTATCGGGTGAAAGCCAAATTCCCCAATGCCTCCGTTTTTGCCACTACCCTTCGTCAGGTGGTCAGCTCCAACGAGCATCTTTGGGGAGCTATCATGCTCGAAGGAGAAGAATGGCATGTGGTGGAGCCACGCAGGATCAATGTCCTCGACCGTATTGGTGGGGGTGATGGTTTTGTTGGCGGCATGCTGTATGGCATCCTGAAAGAGTGGGAACCTGCCAAATGGATCCAGTTTGGCTGGGCTACCGGGGCATTGGCCACTACTTTCCTGACCGATTATGCCCAGCCTGCCGATGAAGATATGGTTTGGAGCATCTGGAAAGGGAATGCGAGAGTGAAACGATGATTTACTATTAGACAATTTACAATTTACTATTTGCGCTTTAATCAAGTAGCGCGAAATGGTAAATAGTCAATAGTCTAATAGTAAATGATTTAATTGTCAATTTCAGATTTGTTATACTCATTTTGACATACAAAAGTGATGAATGCCGAAGATTTAAAGAGGAGATTAAAGATCTTTGCATTGAGGATTATTAAGCTTGCCGAAAGCCTGCCAAATACGTTAACTGGTAAAACTATTGGTAATCAAATAATTCGATCCGGTGCATCTCCAGGTGCAAACTATCGTTCAGCTTGTTTAGGCAAGTCAGACAAGGATTTTCTGAATAAACTTAAGATGGTAGAAGAAGAATTGGACGAAACAATATATTGGTTGGAACTACTTGTAGAATCAGGCTTAGTAAAATCAAATCTTCTTGATGATCTTATTTTGGAAAATCAGGAACTGATAAAAATAATTGTAAGTTCAATCACAACGATGAAAAAGAAACTAAATAAGGGAAAGATTGACAAATAGACTAATGACCATTTACCATTTCGCTCTTGGCAAGTTTGTGGCGTCAAATGGTAAATAGTAAATTGAAAAATTGTAAATTATTGAAATGATGAAATTGACTATTAGACAATTGACTATTTACCATTTGCGCACATCATGATTGCAGCTTCAAATAGTAAATAGTAAATGAATAAATTGTAAATTATTGATATGATCTATTATAAAATTGGTTCAACAGACCTGGAGCTCAGCAACGATGACCTGAAAAAAGGTTTGTTTGAGGCTTTCAAAAAACTTGGACAACGTAAGAAGGTATTAGCCATTCCCCCAGATTATACCCGCTTGCCAAGCCGTGCCGGTGAACTGACCGAGCTTACATGGCAATATTATGGTGATGTCCTGACAGATGTTTTACCTGCATTGGGCACCCATACTCCGATGACAGCCCACCAGATCGCACACATGTTTGGAACTATGCCTGCCTCTCTGATCAGGGAGCACGATTGGCGGAATGATGTAGTGACGGTAGGAGAGGTTCCTGCCAGTTTTGTACATGAAGTATCGGAAGGAGCTGTAAATTTTCCATGGCCTGCCCAGGTGAACAAATTGTTGCTGGAGGGTAATTTTGACCTGATTCTCTCGATCGGACAAGTGGTTCCCCACGAAGTTGTGGGAATGGCCAACTACAACAAGAATATTTTTGTGGGTACCGGTGGAGTAGAAGGGATCAACAAGAGCCACTTTATTGGCGCTGCATATGGTATGGAAAGAATGATGGGCCATGCCGATACACCGGTGCGCAGGGTTTTCAACTACGCTTCTGAAAATTTTACCCAAAATCTGCCGATTGTATATGTTCAAACGGTTGTTGGACTGGACAAGACGGATGGCAAAATCAAGACCAGGGGTCTCTTTATCGGCGACGATATGGAAGTTTTCGATCTGGCAGCAAAACTTTCCCTGCAAATCAACTTCGAGATGCTTGAAAAACCACTCAAAAAAGTGGTAGTCTATCTTGATCCAACTGAATTTAAAAGTACCTGGCTCGGGAATAAGTCGATTTACCGTACCCGGATGGCGCTCGCCGACAATGGAGAGCTGATCATTCTTGCCCCCGTCTTGGTCGAATTCGGCGAAGACAAAGAGATTGACCGCCTTATCAGGAAATACGGCTATTTCGGAACGCCGGCTACACTGAAAGCCTGTGAAGAACATGAAGAGATCCGCAACAACCTGAGCGCCGCCGCCCACCTGATCCACGGCTCATCGGAAGGAAGGTTCAACATCACCTATTGCCCTGGCGAGGAACCTGAAAACCTGACACAATTGGAAATAGAGAGTGTCGGATTTAAGTATGCAAGCCTGGGAAAGATGCTAAAAACCTACGATCCTAAAAAATTGAAGGATGGCTTCAATGTGATGCCGGATGGTGAAGAGATTTTTTATATCTCGAATCCTGCGCTGGGGCTATGGGCATACAGGGAAAGGTTTAAGTATTAGAAGGATAAAGGATAAAGTCAAAAGGATAAAGGATAAAGGATAAAGGATAAAGTAAAAAGGATAAAGGGAGGGACTCCGGAAATTTGAACGGTGGACTTGAAGATACTAGATATAAGACATGAGATATAAGACATGAGATATAAGACATGAGAAATTACGCTAACATCAGGATTGCGGGCGTACTTTATCCTTTTGACTTTATCCTTTATCCTTTCCTATGAAAATTTCATAACTATTTAAAGCTCAATAAATAAAGCTAGAATGAAGATCATCATCGACGACAAAATCCCCTACATTCAGGGTGCATTGGAGACTTTTGCGGAGGTGGTTTACCTACCGGGATCCAAAACCACCTCGGAGGTGGTTAAAGATGCGGATGCCATCATCACCCGCACCCGGACCATTTGTAATGAGCAATTGTTGTCGGGATCTTCGGTGAAAATTATCGCTTCGGCCACCATTGGTTTTGACCACATTGATACGGATTACTGCGATAAAGCCGGGATCAAATGGACCAATGCCCCGGGTTGCAATGCCAAATCAGTGGAACAATACATCGCCTCAGCCATCATGGTAATGGCGGAGAAAAAAGACTGGACCCTGGCGGGTAAAACAATCGGTGTGGTTGGCGTGGGCAATGTAGGCTCGAAAGTTGCTGTTATTGCTGAAATACTGGGCATGCGCGTTTTGTTGAACGATCCGCCCCGTGCCAGGGTCGAAGGAGAAAGAGGATTTGTATCCCTTGATAAGATTCTGGAAGAATCTGACATAATTACACTGCATGTGCCACTGAACCAGGAAGGGTTGGATGCCACCTGGCATTTGGCAGATGAGAAGTTGTTCGCCCGCATGTCGCGCAAACCGATTTTCATCAACAGCTGTCGGGGAGAAGTGGTTGAAACTGCTGCCTTGAAACAAGCCATTCGTGGTGGTCAGGTTTCGGGCGCCATTGTGGATTGTTGGGAAAATGAACCAAATATAGATTTGGAACTTTTGTCGCTGGTCGATCTGTCAACTCCGCATATCGCAGGTTACTCAAGGGACGGGAAAGCCAAGGGAACAGAGATGAGCGTTCAGGCCGTCAGCCGTTTCTTGGGACTGGCTTCAAAAAACTGGAAAGCTTCCAACGTGGAGAAACCCTTGGTTACTGAAATCCTGATAGATGGTACCAACAAGACTGTTCAGCAAATTCTCGCGGAAGCCATTCTGGCAACTTACGACATCCGGGAGGATGATGCCAGGCTAAGGGCCAGTGTCGGAACTTTTGAGAAACAACGGGGCAATTATCCGGTGCGAAGGGAGTTTCCGGCGTATACCGTGTCGGGGAAATTTAGTAGCCCGAAGGTGATTGACAAATTAAAGAGAATCGGATTTAGAATATAATATAAACGTAGTCAGGTAATTAATTACAAATTACAAATTAAAAATTAAGAATGAAAAAGGCAGACATTGGGCTGATTGGATTGGCCGTGATGGGTGAGAACCTCGTTTTGAACATGGAAAGCAAAGGCTTTACCGTGGCAGTTTTCAACAGGTCGGTCGACAAAGTTGACAAATTTATTGCAGGCCGTGGCGCCGGTAAAAACTTTATCGGATGTCACAGCATTTCTGAGTTGTGCGCGAATCTTGAGCGTCCGCGCAAGGTGATGATGCTGGTAAAAGCAGGTTCACCGGTGGATGATTTTATCGAGCAGATCATCCCCCACCTTGAGCCGGGTGATATTATCATCGATGGCGGTAACTCACATTTTCCCGACACCATTCGCCGGACAAAGTATGTCGAGAGCAAAGGTTTGCTCTTTATCGGAACCGGGGTGTCGGGTGGTGAAGAGGGCGCCCTATTGGGTCCTTCGATGATGCCGGGTGGATCGCCTGCAGCGTGGCCTGCTGTCAAAACTATTTTCCAGGCAGTGGCTGCCAAAGTCGATGGGGAGCCTTGCTGTGATTGGGTTGGAGAAAACGGCGCCGGCCATTTTGTGAAGATGGTGCACAATGGTATCGAGTATGGCGACATGCAGATCATCTGCGAAGCCTATCAGATCATGAAAGAGCTGTTGGGCATGACGGCAGATGAGATGCACGACACTTTTGCCGAATGGAACAAAGGCGACCTCGACAGTTACCTGATCGAGATTACCCGCGATATCCTTGGATTCAAAGATGAAAAAGGTGAACCGCTGGTCGAGAAGATCCTGGATACGGCCGGACAGAAAGGTACCGGCAAATGGACCGCAGTTTCGGCACTCGATTTGGGCATACCGCTTACGCTGATCGGCGAGTCGGTATTTGCCCGTTGCCTTTCTGCCCAGAAAGATATCAGGGTCAAAGCCTCCAAAGTACTGCACGGTCCGGAGAAAAAATTCACCGGTGACCGCAAACAATTCTTAAGCGACTTGAAGGATGCCTTGTTTGGAGCTAAAATTATCTCCTATGCGCAGGGATACGATTTGATGGGCGAAGCTGCAAAAGAGTACCAATGGGTACTGAACAACGGCGGTATCGCCCTGATGTGGCGTGGTGGATGCATCATCCGTTCAGTATTTTTAGGAAAAATCAAGGAAGCATTTGATAAAAATCCCGGTTTGGAACATCTTTTGCTGGATGCTTATTTCAAGGAGACCATCGAAAAAGCACAGGCTGGATGGAGACGTGTGATGGCAAGTGCATTTACCAATGGTATTCCGGTACCTTGCCTCGCAACGGCGCTTACCTATTTTGACGGATTCCGCAGCGAACGGCTTCCTGCCAATTTGTTGCAGGCGCAGCGCGACTATTTTGGCGCCCATACCTACGAAAGGCTTGACAAACCTCGTGGTGAATTTTTCCACACCAACTGGACTGGCAGGGGAGGAGATACGGCATCATCAACATATACCGTGTAGGGACGTTCGGCCGAACGTCTCATCTAATCAAATCTATCGCTTCGTACAGCCGCCTGGCCGGGCGGCGCTCTTCAAGGCTTCATGGCAATCATGATACAGAGCCGCCTGGCCGGGCGGCACATCATAAAGCAAAGCTACTATCTGAATACACAGCCGTCCCTCGGGGCGGCTGTCTGTTTATTTTGAACAGAATATTGATAATCCACCGGTTTTTGAAATAGGATTTACCTGGAAATCTGCGCCTTCTGCTCATATTAACACCTGGCGTCAACCGTAGCTGTCATTTTACCGAATCCCGCTAATGACAAGAAATTTACAGAAATACAATGGCACATAAGAAAAACATATTGGCAATGTGGACTGAAAAATGCAATTAATTATGAAAACGGCAATGGCGAAATTCACTGACGATACAACATTGCTAATTCAAGGAATAAAGGGGAAATTTGACACAAATGGGAATTTAACCGACGTGGAGACCCTTAAACAACTTCACGATTTTATTACCGGTTTATGAATTTATTAAACAACAGTTAGACAAGCAATAACAAGTTTAATAAAAATTCATAAATACTTATAGAAATATCGATCTTCATGATTATTCAATTAAATTGATTAGATTTACTTTTCCGGGAGGAGTATTCAATAATTATCCAACCTTTCACCGGATCGATCGTTGAACTGGTGTATTTGGCTGGTGTGAGATCAGGTTGGCCAATTTTGCAGCTTTTTATACCTTATCCTGTTTTACAGCAACAAATGTTTCTCTATAAACTTTACGCCGTGAACAGAACCTTCATAACCGGTCTTTTTATGGTAATGGTCCTAATATTTTCGGGCTGTAAGCCGAAACCGCAAACTTCCGGTCCGAAATATGGAGAGTTTCCTGTGCGGCAAACCAATCCGGTCTATCATTTTGCAATTCACCCACTATATAATCCAGTCAAAATGATTGAATCTTACGAGCCATTGATGGATTATCTGAATGGGAAACTTAAGGGGGCACAACTCACCCTCGAAGCATCCAGGGATTATTTCAATTTTGAACAGAAATTAAAGGGGAGTAAACCGGAATTTCTCTTGCCAAATCCTTGGCAGACGCTTCAGGCCATCCAATCTGGATACACAGTTATTGCCATGGCTGGTGCACCAACCGATTTTAAAGGACTAATTATTGTTCGCAAGGATGGCGGCATTCGTAAACCTTCAGACCTCAAGGGCAAATCAATAAGTTATCCCTCCCCCACAGCACTGGCAGCTTGTATTATGCCACAATATTTGCTACACTCATTCGGCATCAATGTGAACCACGATATTGAAAACAAGTATGTTGGATCACAGGAATCCTCAATAATGAACGTGTTTCTAAAGATCACCGCTGCGGGTGCAACCTGGCCTCCACCTTGGCGAATATTTCAGAAAGACCATCCGGAGGAGGCTTCCGCGTTGAAAGTTATATGGGAAACCGAATCGTTGATCAATAATTCAGTCATGGCACGTAACGATATTCCTGCATCCATCAGGGACCAGGTTCAAAAATATTTGTTTGGGCTTCATGAAACAGAACCAGGCAGGTCCATGCTATTTAAAATGGAAACCTCCTGTTTTTTACCTGCTTCAAACAAGGATTATGAAGTAGTACAAGTATATGTGGAACGTTTTGAAAAGGAAATCAGAAAAGTTGAAACACGATGAGGCTAAAACAAATAAAATACTTCCTCTTTGGTACTTTACGTGGCCGGCTTATTCTAAGTGTCGCCCTGGTTCATGCTGTAATGATGTCACTTTTTATTGCCGACTTATCGCACCGACAACAAACAATTCTCCTTGACCGACAGGTAGAGGAAGCAACCGCGCTATCGCAGACACTCTCCGTTACAGCAGCGGGATGGCTTGTAGCCAACGATATTGCCGGACTTCAGGAACTAATTGATGCCCAATACCGTTATCCGGAGATAATATTTGCCATGCTCACCGACGATGATGGCCTTATCCTGGCCCATACAGACCAATCGCGAACCGGACAATTCCTGCTCGATCTACCGAATGATAAGAACCTCCATATCGTTAATAAATCTCCCAACCTGGTCGATGTAGTGGCACCGGTAATTCTTGCCGGCAAACATGTAGGTTGGGCCCGAATTGGCATTGGTCAAAAAAATTATGTTAGGAAACTGAATACAATTGCTCGTGACGGAATCTTCTACGCCTTGTTTGCTATTGTAATCGGGTCGCTTATAGCATGGTTTATGGGTAACCGTATTACCCTAAGGCTCTATGCAATTCAGAACACGATGCGGGATGTCAAATCCGGGAACCGGAGTGCGCGCTCCGGTATATCCGGCGCAGACGAAGCCGTCTCTATAGCCACTGAGTTCAATACCTTATTGGACACTTTGGATCAACAAAATCGAAAACTGAAGGCCATCAGTAATTGTAACCAGATTCTGATACGGGCTGAAGATGAGCAAACCTTGCTCAATGAGATCTGCCGAATCATCAGTGATGATGCAGGTTACCGTTTGGTATGGGTCGGATATGCCGAAAACGATGACGATAAAACCGTTCGTCCCGTTGCAAGTGCCGGATTAGATGACGGCTATGTAGCAGACGCCCAACTTAGTTGGTCGGCTCTGTCGGATCGTGGATGCGGACCCGGTGGTGAATCTATCCGTAGCGGGAAAATAGTTTACATTCAGGATTTCACTGTTGATCCGCATATGACCCCATGGCGCGAAAGTGCCTTGAAGCGTGGTTATCTGTCCGCTATTGCACTTCCACTGAAGGATGATAATGATAAGGCATTCGGTGTTCTATTGATTTATTCAACGGAAATCAAAGCCTTTCCTCCTGATGAATTACGACTTTTGGAGGAGCTGGCAGGCAATCTGGCCTTCGGCATCATGGTATTGCGCACCCGCTGTGAGCGCAAGCAGGCAGAAGAGGCCTTGAAAGAAAGCGCTACCCGGCTCAATGAGGCTCAATATGTCGCACATCTCGGCAGCTGGGATTTGGATATCGTAAACGATGTTCTTACATGGTCGGACGAAATTTACCGGATATTCGAGATCGATCCTAATAAATTTAATGCTTCCTATGAAGGCTTTCTGGAAGCAATCCATCCTGAAGACCGGGAGGCAGTCAATTTTGCTTACACCAACGCTCTCAAGACCCGGATGCCATATGCGATAGATCATCGACTTCTATTTCCCGACGGACGGATAAAGTACGTCCACGAACAGTGCGATACGTTTTATGACGATGAAGGAAAACCCTTGCGTTCTTTGGGAATAATCCAGGATATCACAGAACCCAAGCAAGCAGAGGAAGAGCTGCGCATAGCTTCCTTGTATGCCCGCAGCCTGATAGAAGCCAGTCTCGACCCGTTGGTGACAATCAATCCCAATGGTAAAATCACGGATGTGAACCATGCAACTGAAATAGCAACCGGAATTAATCGTAAGCAGTTGATCTGTAGTGATTTTACAGACTACTTTACCGAAAAGGGAAAAGCCAGAGAGGGGTATCAGCAGGTTTTGGCGCAAGGATTTGTCAGGGACTATCCGTTAACAATCAGGCATACTTCCGGAAAAACAACCGATGTTCTGTACAATGCAACAATTTACAGCAACGAAGCAGGAGAAATGCAAGGCGTTTTTGCGGCCGCCCGCGATATTACCGACCGAAAAAGAGCAGAAGAAGAAATTAGAAGGTTAAATCAAGAATTGGAAAATCGAGTTGCAGAACGAACTACCCAACTCGAAGTTGCAAACAAAGAGCTCGAAGCCTTTGCCTATTCTGTATCGCATGACCTGCGCGCACCCTTGCGCGGTATCGATGGTTTTAGCCAGGTTCTTCTTGAAGAGTATCAGGACAAAATAGACTCCCAGGGAAAAGATTATTTACACCGTGTACGGGCTGCTTCACAACGAATGGGACAACTAATTGATGATATGCTAAACCTATCGCGCGTTAGCCGTAATGAAATGAATATGCAACAGGTGAACATCAGCGAAATGTTTAAGGAGATTTCGGATGAGCTTCTCGAAATTCAACCAGAACGTCAGGTCGAGTTTATCTTTCAGAAAGACATAATTGTTCGCGGGGACAGTCGTCTCTTACATATCGTTTTTGAGAATCTCATTGGGAATGCGTGGAAGTTTACTTCAAACCATCCAACAGCACGAATAGAGTTTGGTATGCAACTACAAAATGAACAGCCCGTGTATTTCATCCGCGATGACGGGGCCGGTTTTAACATGAAGTACGCCCAAAAGCTTTTCGGAGCTTTTCAACGCCTTCATGCTACTTCTGAATTCCCGGGATCAGGTATTGGATTGGCCACGGTTCAGCGCGTTATCCATAGGCACGGGGGCAGGGTGTGGGCTGAAGGTGAAATTGAGAGTGGGGCAACGTTTTATTTTACAATAACTTAATACAAAACTATCATGGTAAACAAAACAATTTTATTGGTAGAAGACAATCCTGATGATGTCGATTTAACACTTCATGCACTAAAAAAAAAATAACATCAGGAATGAAATTATAGTGGCGAACGATGGTGCCGAAGCGCTGGATTTTCTATTTGGCTCAGGAAAATATGCGGGTCGTGATCTTACTAATATGCCAACAGTAATTTTACTTGACCTTAAACTTCCAAAAGTTGACGGACTTGAAGTATTGCGTAGCATCCGTGCCAATGAACTGACCAAGCTATTGCCGGTGATTATTCTTACCTCGTCAAAAGAAGATAAAGATATAATAAATGGTTACAGTTTGGGAGCAAACAGCTATGTGCGAAAGCCGGTTGACTTCAATCAATTTGCTGATGCTGTAAGCAATCTCGGACTTTATTGGCTGCTGCTAAATGAAGCGCTTCCGATCAAATAATAAAACCAATAGCTATGCAAAAAACTTTACGGATACTGGTAGTTGAAGATTCGGAAGATGATGCCCTATTGGTAATGCACCAAATTAAAAAAGGTGACTACATTATAGAATTTGAAAGAGTTTTGACTGCCGAAAGAATGAAAACCATGCTCAAAGAGAGAACATGGGACATTGTTCTATCTGATTTTGTAATGCCAAACTTCGACGGATTGGAAGCGTTGGCACTTGTAAAAGAATCTGGCATAGATTTACCATTTATTATTATTTCCGGTACAATTGGCGAAGAAGTTGCAGTGAATGCAATGAAGGCAGGGGCCAATGATTATATCATGAAGAATAACCTCCAGAGATTGCTGCCAGCGATTGACCGGGAATTGCGTGAAGCAGGGATCAGGGCAGAAAAAAAGCGGGCAGAAGAAGAAATCAGAATTCTTTCACGTGCAGTAGAACAGAGCCCGGCATCTATTGTTATCACAAATACAGAAGGGAATATACAGTACGTAAATTCAAAATTCAAAGAAGTAACCGGGTATACGCAGGAAGAAGTCATCGGAAAGAATCCACGGATCCTGAAATCAAATGAAATGAGCCCTGATTATTACAAAGAAATGTGGCAGACCCTTTCATCAGGGAAAGAGTGGTACGGTGAATTTCATAACAAGAAGAAAAATGGCGACCTGTATTGGGAACTTGTCTCCATCTCACCTATCTTCGATACAAACGGCCTGACAACACATTTTCTGGCGGTAAAAGAAGACATAACCAACCGCAAAAAAACCGAGCTGGAGCTGATTCATGCCAAAGAAAAAGCCGAAGAGAGCGAACGACTAAAAACTGCATTCTTAACCAATTTGAGCCATGAGATACGTACCCCAATGAATGGAATCCTGGGGTTTGCCGATTTATTGAAAAACCCAAATCTTACAGGTGCCGAACAGCAAACATACATTAGCATTATTGAGAAAAGTGGTGCACGGATGCTGAATATTATCAACAACATCGTAGATATTTCAAAAATTGAGGCCGGACTTGTAAATATTTATATTAAGAGTTTGAATGTCAACGAGTTAATAGATTATGTTTATACATTTTTCAAACCAGAGGTTGAAAGTAAGCGTCTGAAGTTTTCCTATAGATATGGATTACCTGCAAAAGATGCCTCTATTGAAACAGATTATGAGAAGGTCTGTTCCATTCTGTCCAATCTTGTTAAAAATGCGATTAAATACACCGAAGATGGTTCAATAGAATTTGGGTATGATAAAAAAGGGGACATTCTTGAATTTTATGTGAAAGATACCGGGATTGGCATTCCTAAAGAGCGGCAGAAAGCTATTTTTGAGCGTTTTATTCAGGCTGACATTAATGATAAAATGGCGCGTCAGGGAGCCGGTTTAGGACTTACCATCGCAAAATCATATGTAGAGATGCTAGGCGGTAAAATCCGGACTGAAAGCAAAGAAGGTATTGGCTCAACATTTTATTTCACTCTACCTTTTGATCCTAATCCGGAAGAAAGAGAAGTTGTTTAGAATGTTATTTTGAATGAAGATGAAGGGAATCGCATTAAACACAAAGTGCGGGGGCAGAAAGTATTAATTCGACATATACCCCGAAATAATTGATAGCGAACAAATTTTTACCTTCGCTTAGATCGAACTCACGATATATTAACACTATATTTGAATGCCATATTTCCAAATGATATAACCTGATTGTATCGGAAGTTGGATCCAGGGTTCACAACCAATGCTACTATTCATGAAAAACTATTTGTTGCTGCTACTGCTTTGTCTTCCCGTTTTGGTGATTTCGGCCCCTAAGGAGGGACGTACCACTATCAACCTGAATGGTACCTGGCAATTTGACCAAACAGTCAATGCTTTTCCGCCGGTCAGCTATACTCGGACGATACCGGTCCCGGGATTGGTCCATCTTGCCGAACCAAAAATAGAAGATTACGACAAATTTTTCAAGCGGCCCTACAAAGTAGAGGTAAAGGATCAGCACAATCTCTACAACATCGATTACACACCACGATACAGCTGGTATAGGAAGATGGTCTTCATCCCGAAAGAACTTGAGGGCAGAGAGGGGATGATCACGGTCAAAAAAAGTCAGTATGTAACACAAATATACGTGAATGGCACCGATATGGGAACCTCGATGGCCTGCTATACCCCTGTTGAATTTCCTGTTACCAATGCATTGAAATATGGGTTGGAAAATGAGATCCTGATCAAAGTGGGCGACAGGGTTTGGCTGCCTGCCGCGGCTGCCGGAGGAACGGACAAAGAAAAAGAACATTACCTGCCGGGAATTTGGGACGATGTCCAAATATCGTTTACCGGGAAAGTTCGGATCAATCGGATGCTTGTTTTGCCTTCCGTTGAAGAAAAGAAAGTTACAGTCAAAGTCCAGATTAGAAATTTAATCCCTGCACAGATCTTCGTGGGGGATGCCATGAAAGACTCGGCCACGCTGGATGTTTCGGTAGCCGAGAAGCTAACGGGAAAAGTGGTTGCCGGCAAAAGTATCAGGGTTTCCACCAAACGGGACAATCTTTCTGAAATTGTTGTGGATATTCCTGTGGCCGGTTTTTCAGCATGGACGCCCGAACATCCCTTCCTCTATTTAGCCAATGCGACACTGTGGAACAGCAATGGAAAATCGGATATATTCAGCAAGCAATTCGGGATGCGCGACTTCACCCGCAAGGGAAAATTCTTTTTCCTCAACGGTGAAAAATATATCCTCAGGGGAACAAATGTAACCCTCCAACGCTTTTTTGAAGACCCGGATTGCGGAAACCTGGTGTGGGACAAAGCCTGGGTAAAGCGATTGCTGATCGATTGCCCCAAGCAATTAAACTGGAATGCCATACGCATTTGCGTAGGAATAGCGCCCGATTTCTGGTACGATATGGCCGATGAGTATGGCCTGCTTTTCCAAAATGAGTGGCTCTACTGGCAGAATCACGGTTGGGACGATCAGATCCGCGCCGAGTACACAGACTGGCTCTGGTCGGACGGCAGTCACCCCAGCATTGCCATCTGGGATGCCATCAATGAAAACTGGGACAATTACATTGGCAATACACTGATCCCTGAATTGAAGAAACTGGATCCTACGAGGATATGGGACTCAGGTTACATGAAAACGGAGGAGATGCCGCTCGACGAAATGGACGAACCCCATCCTTATCAGGGGCGTATCAGGGAGAAGGGACCTGCATCCAAAGCTAATTTTTATCCACTGGGTAACCTGGATTTCAAACCCGCCAGGGTACAGGAAATCCAGGATGCAAGCACCGTCCAACTGGTAAACGAATATGGCTGGATCTGGTTGTGGCGCAATGGCAAACCCAGTAAATTGACTGTTGAAGTGTACGATTATTATCTCGGTAAGAACTCGACCCCTGAACAAAACAGTGAACTCCAGGCCTATTGGATGGAGCTCGAGACCGAATGGCTCCGAAGCGAACCCTCCATCGCAGGGGTACTTGCATTTTGCTATCTGGCAAATAATTACGGCTATACAGGCGATTGGTTTGAAGGCAACATCAAGGATCTGAAACCGACCCCAACGCTTGATTGGTTCCGTCATGCCTTTGCCCCTGCTGCGATCTACATCAACCTGACAGACGAACGCTATACCAAATACATCAGTCCCCATCAGCCAGGTTCTACCCTGCTTTTCAACCTGGCAGGGATCAACAATCTGCCCAAACCCGTTTCAGGAACCGTCAGGGTTAAAATTTACGATGCAGCAGGTAAAAGCAGCGGTGAACAAATTTTACCGGTGAAATTGCCCTCCTATTTGCGCACCGATATCCCGGTAGCCATTACTTTGCCTGTCCAACCAGGAGGTTATCTGCTGGTGGCTGAGTTCACCCCCGAAAATGGAACCCCGGTTCTGAGCAGAAGGTTTTTGAAGGTAGGGGAGGCTTCCACCTATTCATATTATCGGATGAAAGCGCCGTGATTAGAAACCTCTGTATTTTTGTTCGTCAGATGGAAATTAGTTTATATATTTACAACATATATTGTAATTATATCATGATAAAATGACAAATAGTTGTATTTATATCCGCAGATTATCTCTTGAAGATGAAAACAATGACAGTGTTTTTTTATGGGGGGCACGTCAAGTAGGAAAAACTACTTTACTTGAGCAATTGTACCCGCAGGCAAGATATTATGATTTGTTGCAAGCAAAGGAATTTGAGCGCCTACTGCGTCGGCCTTCCTTGTTAAGTGAGGAAGTAGAATCATTGAAAGAAGGAGACCTGGTGATTATTGATGAAATACAGAAAGTGCCTCAACTACTGGATGAAGTACATGCATTGATCCATAAGAAAAAGATTCGTTTTATTTTGAGTGGATCAAGTCCTCGTAAATTAATAAGAAGTGGAGCTAACTTGTTGGGAGGAAGAGCATTGAAAAAAGTGCTTTTCCCTTTGGTTAGTTCAGAAATTCCAGAATTTAGTTTGATTAAGGCAGTTAATAATGGACTGATTCCCAGGCATTACATGATAAATAATCCATGGGAACGTTTTCGTGCATACATTGGGGTTTATTTGAATGAGGAAATCCGGGAGGAAGCTTTATCACGAAATTTAAAAATCTTTTCCCGTTTTTTAGAAGTTGCAGCAATGAGCAATGGTGAAATGATTGTTTACAAAAACATTGCGCAGGATTGCGGAATAGATCATCGAACCGTAAAAGATTATTTCGAAATTTTGAGTGACACCATGATTGGGTATCTTATTCCCGGATTTGTGGCTACAACAAAACGTAGGGCAATTCAAGCTCCTAAATTTTATTTTTTTGATGTTGGAATCGCAAATTATCTGATGAATCGGAGAAATATGCAACCAGGCACTGAAACTTTTGGACATTCATTTGAACATTTTGTTATTCAGGAGATAATTGCCTATTTGGGTTACACAGAGTCGTCTGAAAAGATCTGCTATTGGAGAACCAGTTCAGGATATGAGGTAGATGTGATTGTTGGTATTGGACGTATTGCAATTGAGATAAAGTCAACGGATGAAGTTAAATCACACCATTTAAGAGGATTAAAAGCCTTTAGCGAAGATTTTCCTAAAGCAAGAACCATTGTTGTTTCATTGGATAAATACGCCAGAGTGATGAATGGGGTCGAAATAATTCCTGCTGAAATGTTCCTGAGGTCAATGTGGAATTTTGAGATTATCTAGAGTCTGCCAGTAAATTGTCTATTTTTGAAAATTGCCCTATCTGCCTATCACTTATATAGATACGATAACATTAAAGTTTGGGGCAATAAGACGAGGTTTGGGCCAAAAGCAACATGGAGAATAAATCCTATTCTGATAAATGGCGAACACAAATAAAAAATCTCCCGCGAAATACCCTTAATATCCGCAGAAGATTTTTAGTGGAAATATTTGAAAGAAACGTGAAATTTTACCTTTTGTAATAAATGTCATAGGCTAACCAGTCAACAACATAGGCCGCAAAATACACCTTGTGAAGTGAAGTAAACAGGGTTGAGATGTCGTTAATTGATTTGCCAATTAGAGCAGATACTGTTGAGACTGACCCATCAGCAAAGGTTATCTGGATATCCCGCTTGTTGGTAATTGAATGTTCGGATTCCTCATCTTCATCATTATCGATGATGGTAACAACTGCCTTTGAATCAAGTACTCCATTGACAAAAACCTCTGCCGGTGAGCCATGTTTTCTGACAATTTTTACATTGCCAATGGTAAGTATATATTGGTGTTCGCGACCAAATTTGGCTGTATCTTTCTTAATTGTAAGCAACTTCTCTTGATACAAAATTCCACCTGCTTTAAGGATGGTGAAGCTTGAGATCGTTGTATCGCCAGATGAATACAGATATTTAGCGGTATATCCGTTGGTGAAATCGAACTGGGAGGCATATTGGGTGTTGTGATTAGGGCTAACAATTGACTTGATACTTAAACCTCCGGCATTTACGTTATCGATTCTGATATCAGCAACATTGACATAGTCATAATCGTGGTAATTGTTGTAATTGTTGTGGTAATCAGTTACTGAAATGGAGAAATTGTTGGTCAGTGTTGAATCTGCCTTATGATATTCCCTCATATCATGTGGATTCTTCAGTTTACTTAAAGGCAAATTCACCACCATGTTACTGGTAGATGCACTTTTCGTAAAAAAGCGGATAAGTGGATAATGACTGCTTCCTTCCGTCTTTAGCGCACTGTAATCATACACTCCTTTTACAAGGGATAATGGAATCAGGGTACCATAACCGGTAGAGGTTGTCATCATCGTTCCGGATTTCAGTGTTGTACCGCTATTGACGCTCAACAACTGAAATGCCTGTGAAGCCGATATGTCTGTCATCGCGCTGTTTAAACTCTGTGCGCTTGTGGCCATAGCCTGCTTTAGTTCTTTCGGTGATAAATTAGTCTCCGTCGTTTTTGAGCAACTCCAGATAAGCAGGCTCAAAATAAAAAAACCGGATAATTTAAATGCTACGATTTTCATTGTCTTAATTGTTTATTGTTAATTGTCTTAAGCTCTTTTATGTTCTCCTTTGTTTCAAAAATAGATTGACTTGCAACTAAATAAAAGCAGGATAAGCATAAACACCGATCAACTCACCCAAATGTTCTTTTTATTCAATAAAAAAGAAAAGCCAATGGAAAAATCCAATGGCTTTAGAAGACGAAGCTTAATAATTTTTATTACGCTAGAATTTTCATGAGAGGAGATAATAGAAGGATGGAAGAGAGGATGACCAAAACGATTACAGTTGTCCAGCCTATAACGTTGTTAAAGGTCTTGTTCACGTATTCACCCATTATTTTCTTGTTGTTAACAAGTAATATCATGCATACCAACACAACAGGCAAAAGTATTCCATTGATGACTTGCGACCACACGGAAATAGCGATAAGCGGTGCGCCAGGGATTAGTATGATTCCTGCTGAGATAACGAGAATTGAGGTGTAAAGCACGTAAAATTCTGGCGCTTCATCCCATTTCTTATCAATACCTGCCTCGAAACCAAACGCCTCACAAACGTAAAATGCTGTGGCCAATGGTAGGATTGTTGCTGAGAAAATAGAGGCGACAAAGAGTCCAAAGGCGAAAACCTGGGAGGCGAACTGCCCTGCAAGAGGTTGTAGCGCCAGGGCCGCATCCTTGGCCTCCTCAATTTTTATCCCGTTTTCGTTCAAGGTCGAAGCACAGGCGACCATGATAAAAAAGGCTACTACAACTGTAGCAATACAACCTACCACGATATCAACCATGGTATATTTGTAATTCTTCATCTTCAACCCTTTTTCGATGACAGATGATTGCATGTAGAACTGCATCCAGGGGGCGATGGTGGTTCCAATGATTCCTATAACCATCGCCAAACTGTCGGCATTGACCGGGAAATTGGGGTGGGCGATACTATGTCCAATTTCGGACCAATGTGGTTTGCCCATAATGGCAGAAACGACATAGGTCAGCAATGATACGCTGAATACCAAGAATATACGTTCGGCGACTTTGTAGGTTCCTTTGACAACCAATATCCAAACCAGGAATCCTACGATTGGTACCGAAATGTATTTGCTTACATGGAAGACCTCCATACTTCCCGCAACACCTGCAAACTCGGTGGTTGTATTTCCAATATCGGCAATCAATAATCCGATAAAGATGAAAAAGGTGACTTTTACACCAGCGTTTTCCCTGATCAGATCTGCAAGGCCCTTGCCGGTTACGATCCCCATTCGGGCGTTCATCTCCTGAATGACAATCAACACCAGGAACGATGGTATCAAAGTCCAGATCAGATTATATCCATATGTTGCACCCGCAACGGAGTAAACGGTTATACCACCAGCGTCATTGTCAACACTTCCGGTGATAATTCCGGGCCCTAAAATGACAAGGAAGATTCCGATTTTCTTAAACAGCGACCATCTTCTGTGTTTGTCTTTTAACATGCCTGAGCCCTCTTATTTTTTGTTTGTCCTTCTTTTGTTTACAAGATCTTCAATGACGTCATGGATGACAACCATACCTTCAAGTTGGCGATCTTTGTTGATGACCGGGATCGTTAAAAGATTATACTTTGAAACCAGTTCTGCAACATCATCCATTTTCTGCTCATCATAGAGGAAGATTGGATCGTCATTCATAAAAGATGAAATCCGGGCTTCCGGTTGGGAGACTGCAAGGTCCCGGAAGGAGAAGGTGGCAACAAGTTCATTGTTTTGGTTGACTACAAAGAATCCGAACAGGGATTCTGCCTCGGGCTGGTTGACACGCAAATCTTCAAAGACAGCCTCAACGGTAGTTTCTTCCCGGTAAGCAAGTATTTCGGTGGTCATGATACTACCCACTTCATAGTTTTCATATTCCAGCAGTTCACGTACTTCGGAGGAGGACTCTGCTTCCATCTCGTTCAGCAGCAACTCTGCCTTCTCCTCTTCGAGCTCGTCCAGGATGTCGGCAGCTTCGTTTGCAGGCATCTTCTCCAATACATCGGCCATCTTTTCGACCGACATTCCCTCGATGATTTTCATCTGGGCTTTTGGCTCCATCTCTTCCAGTACGTCGGCTGCCATCTCTTCGTCCAGGGCAAGGAAGACCGACTGGCGGGAACGGTTATCCAGGTCTTCAATAATATCGGCAAGATCGGAAGGGTGAAGTGTATTGAGCTTGGAATAGGTGGAGGTAAGCTTGATACTCAGGTTGGAATAATCGATCGCCTCCATATCGTCCCAGGAGATGAATTTTGACGGAACGCTGGCTTTAACTAGGGAAAATAAAAACTTGACCGGTTGGGCAATTCCAATGCGTCGAAGCAAACCTTCAATGCCAACATCTACGGCAATGGCATAGGTAATGCTGTTGATGGTTACCAGCCTGACATCGTTGACCCGAACAACTTTGCGGCCATTCAAATCCACGATCTGCTTGTCCAGCACCAGCGCAGCCAATGGAATGCTCTCCTCTTTTTTATTTTCCGGAAGTTCTTCCAGTTTATTGCACTGGACCAGGAGCTTTCTTTTTTTCTTGGAAACTTCGAAATTGTCAAATGAAAAATGGTTGACCTGATTTTTAATTTTAAGGGAAATACCATGAACGACAGGTCTTTCGATGGGCTCCTGGTTGGTAGTAAGATCGGCGCTGAGCAGCAAATCTTTTACCGTTCCAACGAAATTTCTTTCGGGATCAAATACTTTGGCACCTATAATGCGGCTTAGAAAAAATGGGACTGTTGAAGTCATACAAGCCTCCTTTGCTTTTTATGAGTTAGCACAGGAGGAGAGACAAAGGCCAATCGTCCCGACTACATCAGGATAAATAATTTGTTTCTACTCGAGCCTTCTTCCATATTACTGGTTTCTATTTTCAGCAGTGGCAAAAGTACAACAATCATTTAGAAAAGCTAAGCTGAAAATTATTTTTTCTATCGTCTTTAATTGTTTTTAATTTTTCTATACCGAGCGAACCTGTTTTTGTTCAAATAACATAATGGCTGATTCTTTGGTCATGATTTATTGGATTTCCTTCTTTTTATTCTCAGGAAAAAAGTTCTCACTGGTTACGACCTTCTTTCCAGATTTGATTTCAAGCTGTTCCGCTTTTCAAACCAATCCTCCGGATATCCTTTTAGTTTATACAACTCTCTGGTAGGCTGTGTCGCAAGTTCCGGGTTTTCAATTTCGTCTAAACGGTCTGAACCTACCTGTGCCAACCTATGTTGTATAACATGATTTCTTTTGGTTCAGGGATTACAGTCGATTTCTATATTTGCAGAACGGATCAGAACAGTTGGATTTTAATTTCATATGCATAAATTCAGTTTCAAACCTAACCTTAACTCGGGCGTTTCGAAAGTTCAGCAACTTGTCGAAGCCTTAATCCGTTCTATTAATCTTAAAATGTTGCCTGAGGGGGATCCACTCCCCTCTGTTAACGAAATAATGAAAGAATCTGGTCTTTCCCGCGACACAGTTTTTAAGGGTTACGCAGAATTGAAACGCAGGGAGATCGTAGAGGCAATACCAAACAAAGGATATTTTGTTACCCGTTCCCAAAAAAAGGTGTTTCTCTTTCTCGATACCTTCAAGGCCTATAAAGAGGTGTTGTACAACTCTTTCAAAATAAACCTTCCTAAAAATATCCTGGTTGACATCAACTTCCATCATTATAATTTTGAACTGTTCAGATCAGTCATCCATAGCAGTAACGGAAAGTTCAACGCTTATATCATCATGAATTTTAACCATCCGGGAATTCCTGAGATTATTGGCGAGATTGATCCTGATAAGCTACTCCTGATTGATTGGTCAATTTATTCACAACCAGGTCAGGCCAGGGTTTATCAGGATTTTGGCGGGTCGGTTTACCAATGTCTGACAGCCGGCTGGCATTTGCTGAGGAAATACAATGAGGTGGTTTGCGTATACCCTCAATATACTTTTCATCCGTTCGAATCAATCGACAGTGTTGGAAAATTTTGTTCAGACAATGACCTTGATTTTAGTATTTTATATGATATTCAGGAGCTTGATATCAAAATCGGAAGGGTCTATTTTGTCTTTGAGGATATCGATCTGGCAGCAGTTTTGGAGCAGGCTAATCGAAAAAAATTCAAACTAAGGGAAGATTTTGGCATCTTATCTTATAACGACACGCCCATGAAGCAGTTTATTTCCAATGGAATCACTGTAATTTCCACCGACTTCAAATTAATGGGAAAAAAGGCAGCCGAATTTGCTGTTGCAAACGAAAAGATGGATGTCCTTGTTCCAACTGAATTGATCATTCGCGAATCCTTGTAAAACCATCATACTGCAACAGAACAGTTGAAAAATTATTAAAGTATACCATTATGTATTTGTTGGGAATTGACATTGGCAGCTCATCTGTGAAGGCCTCCATCGTTGACGGCACAACTGGGAAATGTATCGCATCGGCTTTCCATCCTAAACAGGAGATGAAAATTACCGCCCTAAGGGCCGGTTGGGCCGAACAGGCCCCTGAATTATGGTGGGAAAATTTAAAGTTCTCCATTCAGGATGTCTTGAACTCCTCTAAAATTGAACCCGGAACCATTGATTCTATCGGCATTTCTTACCAGATGCATGGACTTGTGGTTGTGGATAAAATGCAACGGGTTTTGCGCCCCTCCATCATCTGGTGTGACTCACGTGCTGCCGTGTATGGAGACAAAGCCTTCAGCGATCTGGGTGAACAAAACTGTCTGGCCAATTTTTTAAACTCTCCCGGTAATTTCACTGCCTCCAAACTCAAATGGGTAAAAGAGAATGAACCCGAACTGTACGATCGCATTGATAAAATCATGCTACCAGGCGATTACATTGCGATGAGATTGTCGGGGGATATCAAAACTACCGCCAGCGGCCTGTCTGAAGGAATTCTTTGGAATTTCAGGGAGAACAAAGTAGCGGAAAGCATTCTGGATTATTATGGATTCGACCACGCTTTCATTCCTAAAATCGTATCTGCATTCTCTGTCCAGTCGGTCGTGAATTCTTCGGCTGCAAGGGAATTAGGATTGGCCGAGGGCACCCGGATCTGTTACCGTGCGGGCGACCAGCCCAACAATGCCCTATCGTTAAATGTCCTGAACCCGGGCGAAATAGCCGCTACCGCAGGAACATCCGGGGTGGTTTACGGCGTGAGTGGTGAAGTCAAATATGATGCGCTCTCCAGGGTCAATACCTTTGCCCATGTCAATCATAATGCCAGCGCTACTCGGCTCGGTGTACTGCTTTGCATCAACGGGACCGGTATCCTTAACTCCTGGCTTCACAAAAATATAGGGAACAAAGCCTTCTCTTACTACGAAATGAATGACAAAGCGGCCAATGTGCCCATCGGATCTGACGGTCTGAGTATTCTTCCTTTTGGGAACGGATCAGAACGGATGCTTCAAAATAAAAATATTGGCGCTCAGGTGACCGGACTTGGTTTTAATACCCATACCGATGCCCATCTTTTCCGCGCAGCCCAGGAGGGAATTGTCTTCTCCTTCAAATATGGGATGGAAATCATGGAGGAGATTGGTATTCATGCCACTGTAATCAGGGCCGGGAAGGCCAATATGTTCCTGAGCCCGCTGTTCAGGGAGACACTTGCCGGTATTGCGGGAGCTACCATAGAACTCTATGATACAGACGGTTCGATAGGGGCTGCTCGCGGCGCCGGAATTGGTTCAGGATATTACGCTTCGGCAAAAGAGGCATTTGCCGGTTTACACAAACTGGAGACCATTGTACCTGATATAAGCAAAAAATCAGCTTATGAAGAGGCCTATCATAATTGGAAACTGGCTCTGGAAAGGGCTTTATAACTGATTATCTGCTAACTATTTGACAATATTCATATTAACAATTTATTATTTTCTAATATTTTGTCTAATGAAAAAAAAATTGGTCTGTTTCAAAACCGAAGAAAGGGAAAGTATGGCAACCCCGAAATCCTGCATTTCTTCCATCATAACAATAGCGCTTTATACTATTGTTATGGCATTTCTTGTGATATCATGTGAACATTCACGCGAATATGTTCCGAAAGCAAAACAGATAGTACCTTCAAAAACGTATGGTTTTAAAACCGGGGTGGTCAGATTGCTTGATGGCCCCTTCAAAGTGTCGCAGGATGCTGAAGCTAAATATCTGTTAAGTCTTGAATTGGACCGTTTGGTAGCGCCATTTCGTATTGAAAGTGGCCTCGAACCTAAATCAACCGCTTATCCGGGATGGGAGACCGACAAATTACCGGGCGTTGCCCTCTCTTTTTACCTTTCGGGTGTATCCAGGTTATACGCATTAACCGGCGAAGAAAAATACATGAGTAACCTGAATTATATTCTGGATGAACTCGAAGAGTGCCAGTCAAAAAGTAATGGATATTTATTGGGCACCAGGGGAGGAAAATCAGTATTTGAAAAGCTTGAAAAGGATGGATTTTATCCAGGGTTTAATGATTGGACTATTGGCCAGGGTGAACCCTATTATGTTATGGAAAAGCTTTTCTCCGGTCTTATTGATGCATACCGTATTTGTAATAGCCCCAAGGCTTATAAAATTGCGACAGATCTGGCAGACTGGCTCAGCAGGCACATGTCGAAAATTAATGATGTGGAGATGAAGAAAATTACAGCAATTGAGTATGGAGGTATGAACTGGGTACTTTCTGATATGTATGAGATATCCGGAGACAAAAAATACCTTGAAATGTCAAAACGCTGGCAGGATATAGAGGTGGTTGTGCCGATGACCAAAGGCATCGATGTTCTTACCGGTATTCATGCCAATACCCAGTTCCCCAAAATGTCGGGATTGGCTGCAAGGTATCCTTTTACCGGCAATCTAGAAGACCTTAACGGCGCCAAATTCTTCTGGGAGAATGTTGTCAATCACCGTACTTACGTCACGGGAGGAAACAGCGACAGCGAACATTTTGCCCCAAAAGATTCCCTGAGCAAGACCCTTACACCCTACAATGAAGAAAATTGCAATGAGTACAACATGCTCAAACTTACCGCCCTGCTCTTCCAAATTGAACCCAGGATTGAGTACGCAGACTATATAGAGAGGACATTGTTCAATCATATATTATCTGCCCAAAATCCAACGGACGGGAAAATATGTTACTTTCTGCCATTAATACCTGGTGCAGAAAGGGTTTATAAAAACCTTTACGATGACTTTTCATGCTGTGTATGCAGTGGATTGGATAGTTATATTCGCCACGGCGATTACATTTATGCCAATAATGGATCAGATATCTTTGTTAATCTGTTTATTCCATCGCAGCTTACCTGGAAAGAGAAGGGGATCAACATGATCCAGGAAACGAAGTTCCCCTATGAGGCTTCGACCAGATTTAAAATGACTTGCGATAAGGAGAGTGAATTTTCACTATTTATCCGTAACCCTTATTGGGCGGCCAGGCAAGTTACTGTAAAGGTCAACGGAGAGATTCAAAAAATTAATGCCTCAGCAGGATACTTCACCATTAACCGGAAATGGAAAACAGGCGATGTGGTGGAAGTTGCCTTGCCAATGAATATCAGGATTGAGTGTATGCCCGATGAAAAAGACAAGATTGCTTTGTTTTATGGTCCAATCCTTCTGGCTGGATCATTTGAGAAAGAAACTGCGGATCACCTTACCTTGAATAGATTTGCCCCTGCCCTTGTACCTGGTGATAAAAGACCTGATGAATGGCTTGTCCCTTCCAGGGAACCATTGAAGTTTACTGCAACTGCTGCAAGACCCGAGGAGGTCAAGCTGGAGCCCTTATTTAGTTTGAAAACAGGATCTTATGCGGTTTACTGGCAAAAAATGACAGAGAAGGAATGGCAGCAAAGAGTAAACAATGAAGCGGAGAAAGAGCAGTACCTTAAACAGCTCGACAAAATTACGATAGATAAAGTAACCGTCGCTAACGAGGAATCGGAGAAAATGCACGCTTTAACAGGTAAAACCAAAATAGGGAAAGGCAATGGAGGCATTTTGACAGACCTGGCATGGCGGGTGGCAACTTCCGATGAGGGATTGAGTTACAAAATGAAAGTGCCTTCCAATTCAGCAGTCTCTATATCCTGCAAATTTATGGGGAGGGTACGATATGAAATCTGGAACTGCAAAATTAAAATTGACACTACAGCAATTGCCCAATTAAAGACTGGTCGTTCGTATCCCGTGACTCCATTCGACCTTGTTTATCCGATACCTCTTGAGTTGACAAAAAACAAGGACTCGGTAAAGGTTATATTTGATAACAACAGAATGCCAAATTTGATGGAAATACGGATAATTAAGAGGTAATATGGTAGGGATGGGAAATTATCAATAGTGAATCACAAAGTATAAATTATTATTCACCACCTTCAATGGAAGGACAAATCAGAAACAAAATGACAGTTTTTAAAGGAAACAAAGAGTATTTTCCTGGTATTGACCATATTCAATACGAAGGTCCACAATCGAAAAACCCATTGGCCTTCAAATATTACGATGCCAACAAAGTGGTTTTGGGAAAAACCATGAAAGAGTATCTGCGGTTTGCCGTGGCCTATTGGCATACATTCTGTGGTGAAGGTGGCGATCCGTTTGGTCCGGGTACCCATAACTTTCCTTGGGTTGGTTCATCTGATAAGATGACCGCGGCCAAAGAGCGCATGGATGCGGCATTCGAATTTATCAGCAAGATCGGTGCACCATTTTATTGCTTTCACGATACCGACGTGGTTGGTGACGGTTCTGTTTTTGAAATTGAAAAAAGGCTGGCCAACATGATTGACTTTGCCAAAGAACGTCAACAGGCTACCGGAGCCAAATTGCTTTGGGGCACTGCCAATGTTTTCTCTAACCCACGCTACATGAACGGCGCTTCGACCAATCCCGATTTTAACGTGTTGACCAATGCTGCCGTTCAGGTCAAGAATGCCATGGAGGCTACCATCGCGCTGGGAGGCGCCAATTATGTATTCTGGGGAGGACGTGAAGGCTACATGAGCCTCCACAATACCGATACCAAGCGAGAGTTGGAACACATGGGCAGATTTCTTGCCACTGCCCGCGACCATGCCCGCAAACTAGGGTTCAAAGGAACCTTCCTGATTGAGCCAAAACCGATGGAGCCAATGAAACACCAATACGATTTCGATACCCAGACGGTCATTGGCTTCCTGCGGGCTCACGGATTGGAAAATGATTTCAGATTGAACATTGAGGTAAACCATGCCACATTGGCAGGCCACACATTTGCCCACGAATTGCGCACAGCCCGCGACAACGGTATGTTTGGATCGATCGATGCTAACAAGGGTGACTATCAAAACGGATGGGATACAGACGAGTTTCCAACAAATATTTATGAGATTACGGAGGCGATGTTGGAAATTATTCTGGCTGGAGGATTCACCACAGGGGGAATTAATTTCGATGCAAAAACCCGTCGTAATTCAACGGATATGGAAGATATTTTCATGGCTCATATCGGTGGTATGGATGTTTTTGCCCGCTCGCTGGTAATTGCCGATAAAATGCTGAATGATTCGGATTATCTGAAATTGAAGGCCAACCGTTATGCCTCTTACGATTCGGGCAAGGGAGCAGCATACGAAGCAGGTAAACTCAACTTAACTGATCTTTATAACATAGCCAAAGAGGTTGGTGAACCAAAACAGATCAGTGGCAAACAAGAGATGCTGGAACAGTTGATTAACTGCTACATTTAATCCATGAAGCAGCACAGCACTACTTATGTGGTCGGCATTACCATGGTGGCCACACTGGGCGGACTATTGTTCGGATACGATACCGCAGTTATTTCGGGAGCCGAAAAATCGATTCAGCTCTATTTGATCCACGGCCTGGGATTGGGATCACTGGCACATGGAGCAACCATCTCCAGCGCCCTGATCGGATGTATTCTGGGAGGAATGGTTTCAGGACTGGCGGCATCGAAGCTGGGACGCAAAAATTCACTGATGCTTGCAGCCTTGCTCTTTTTTATCTCTGCACTCGGATCCGGCTGGCCCGAAACCTTCTTCTTTACCAAAGGAGTACCAACCATGGGATTGTTGTTCATGTTCAATTTCTATCGGATCATTGGCGGTATTGGCGTTGGAATTGCTTCGGCAGTATGTCCGATGTACATTGGTGAAATTGCCCCTGCAGAGATCCGGGGCAGGTTGGTTTCTTTCAACCAGTTTGCCATTATTTTTGGTATGCTGGTGGTTTATTTCGTCAATTATGGCATCGCCCACGGTCAGACCCTCGAATGGATCAACACCATTGGATGGCGCTGGATGTTTACCTCAGCGGCCATACCATCCGGTATTTTTGCGATACTGTTGTTTTTCGTACCCGAGACGCCCAGGTATTTGGCTCTGCACAACCATGACGAGCAGGCGCTCCACATTTTGACAAGGATCAATGGAAAAGAGAAGGCAAAAACGATACTGCAGGAGATCAAAAAATCGGTAGAAGCCTCCTCCGAAAAGCTTTTTGCCTATGGAAAGGTGGTCATTGTCATCGGAATACTTCTTTCAGTTTTTCAGCAATTTGTTGGCATCAATGTCGCCTTGTACTATGCCCCTCGCATCTTTGAAAGTATGGGTGCAGCCAAAGACGCATCTATGCTTCAAACCGTTGTAATGGGCTTGGTGAATGTGATATTTACTGTCATAGCTATCGCTACTGTGGATAAATATGGCCGTAAAATACTCCTCATGATAGGTTCGATCGGCATGGCCTTAGGAATGTTTGCCATTGGTGCTCTTGCCTTTATGAAGGTGATCGGTATCAGTACGCTGGTCTTCATCATCATTTACACCGCATCTTTTATGATGTCTTGGGGACCGATCTGCTGGGTGCTGATTTCTGAAATCTTTCCAAACAAGATCAGGGGCCGGGCCATTGCCATCGCTGTCGCCTCCCAGTGGGCAGCCAACTATTTCATTTCGTCCACTTACCCTGCCATGATGGAATTTAGTGGTGGCGTGACCTATTGGTTCTACGGAGCAATGAGTCTTCTCTCGTTTGTTTTCGTATGGAAGATGGTTCCTGAAACCAAAGGTAAAACTCTCGAAGAGATGGAAAGTATGTGGTTGAAGAAAAAATGAGTTTTACCTGACAGGTTTCCTAAACCTGTCAGGTATATGTTGTTAATTCCGGGAATGCAAACCTATTTTATTGCCCTCTGTATCCATAAAAAAGGCCATATAACCGACATTGTCACTGACAAGGGTTTTAGGCATTAAAACCTTTCCCCCGGCACCATTGATTTTTCCCAGGGGGATGTCCAAATCAGGATTGCCATTCAGATAGATGGTAACCCCATCAACACCAGGTTTGTGCATATCACTCTGAACCAATGCACCAGATACTTTCCCGGTGCTGTCATCCGTAATAAAGACTGCCATCTTCATTCCCATCATTTCATCACTATGCATTTCAATTTCAAAAACGGTCTCGTAAAATTTTTGAGCCCTCTTGATATCATTGACTGCAATTTCAAACCAGTTGAGTGCGTTTTCCGTCTTTTCCATTTTCCTTAGTTTAATGGTGAACAACAAATCTATAAGATATCAGAAAGTATATGATCAGGCGTAAATCCTCAGATTGGTGCCGGTGAGTTGTACATTGTATTTTTTCAGTGCAGAGGTTGCCGGTCCATTGATGACAGCCCCATCCAGTCCAAAATTGGAGCCATGATTAGGACAGTGAAACCTGTTGTTGGCACTTTCAAATGCGATCGGGTTGTATTGCTGATGGGAACAAATGGAGGTGAGTGCAACAAAGGTCCCGGCTGCGGTACGTGCTACAATGATGTTGTCTTTGACAATGGATCCGCCGTTGTTGTTAAGCGCTGCGTAAGTCGGTGAAGTTAAGTCAAGTGTAAAATCGACTGCACCGGTGCCTCCTCCAGGGTTTCCTCCTCCTCCCGGATTGGTTGGATCAGTAATATCCTTGCTGCACGATGAAAGTACAGGAGCCATAAAAATCATGCCAGCAGAAATGCCAATGGCAGAGAAAAATTCGTTCCTTTTCATTTTGATTAAATTTTGGATGTGTTATTGATTGTCAATCTAAGGTTTATTATTTAGAACGATTACAAATAGAAAAGGTTACAAAAATTATTTAAATTTTCTCTGGAAGGCAAAAATACCAGGAAGTCAATTTGAACCCAATGCTTTCTGTCGCTTAATTTTATTTTTAATTATCTTTGAATCGAACTGAGCTCATCCGGGTTGGAATTTCCACCTGGTATTTGAAAAACAAATTATTTACTTGTGAAAAAGATTACTGCGGAATTACAAAAGGGACATATTTTGGTGTCTGACGGCGCATGGGGTACTTATCTACAGCAAAAGGGGCTGAAACCCGGCGAATGTCCGGAAGAGTGGAATATATCCAGACCAAACGATGTATTGGATATTGCACAAAGTTACATTACTGCCGGTGCCGACCTCATCGAAACCAACAGTTTTGGGGGTAGTCGTTTTAAACTTGAAAAATATGGATTTGGCGATAAGGTATACGAATTCAACAAAGCGGCAGCGGAAATTAGCCGCGAGGCTGCCGGCCCCAAACATTTTGTTCTTGGTTCGGTTGGCCCTACCGGGAAACTGCTGATGATGGAAGAGGTGACAGAAAATGAGCTTTACGATGCTTTCAAGGAGCAATCCATGGCTTTGGAGGCAGGCGGGGTGGATGCGATCATGATTGAAACCATGACCGACCTCGATGAGGCACGTATTGCAGTAAAGGCGGCGAAGGAAAATACAAACTGTGAAGTATTTTGTACCATGACATTTCAGAAAATCATCGGGGGTGAATTCCGTACCATGATGGGAATCTCCCCGTCCGAAATGGCGGAAACAATCGTTCAGGCCGGTGCCGACCTGATAGGAACCAATTGTGGTAACGGTATGGCAGATATGGTTGGAATGGTGAAAGAGATACGATCCGTCAATTCCTCCGTTCCGGTACTGGTCCATGCCAATGCCGGAATGCCATGTTTCGTGGATGGGAAAACCACTTTCCCCGAATCGCCTGAAGATATGGCAACCAGGGTAAGTGGAATCATTGCCGCCGGCGCCAATATTGTTGGAGGCTGTTGCGGTACCACACCAGAACATATCCGTGAAATCAGGGATGCCGTCAAAGCTTTGTAAGATAATGGACATCAGGGAGTATAATTTTGATTTTAATGAGTTGACACTTGATCTTCCGGGTTTAAAAGCCATCCTTGGTTATCCTGAATCCCCGCTTCCGGCCCCGTTTGACGATTACCTTCGTGAAGCACTGGATTTTGCTTCTCAACAAACTGACATAAAAGCCTGTTCCCGGATCATCAGGGATGTTCGGCCAGAGCCTTCAAATGGACGGATGGTTGCAGATGGAAGGAGCTTCCAGGTAGGGAAAACGGTATTGAAAGAGCTTAGAAATTCTGAAGCGTTGCTTTTCTTTGTCTGTACAGCAGGTAAAGCCATCAGCGATAAATCCACGGCCATGTTGATAGGAGAGGATCCTGCCAAAGGGTATATCTATGACCAGGTGGGGATATTCCTGACGGAGGCGGCCGGTGACCGGATGCACCAACTCATCCGGAAAGAATTACCTCCGGGTCAAACTACCACCAACCGTTACAGTCCGGGATATTGCCACTGGGATGTTTCAGATCAGCACACGCTCTTTACGCTCTTTCCTCCTTCCCCATGCGGGGTCACGCTCACCCCGTCCGCCTTGATGAACCCTGTTAAATCAATCAGTGGCGTGATTGGAATAGGTAAAGAGGTAAGCTACCGCGACTACCCGTGTGCCTTGTGTCAAAGCCTGAATTGTATCTATAGAAGGGTTAAACCATAGCTTTTTCGTCACATCGTAAGTTTGGCTTTCTAAACTTTCGTTTCTCCGTTTCTTCGTTTCAATTCTTCATTCTCATTTGTTTACTTAATCTTAATATTCATTGTATTCAAATATCAATTTGAATGCATAACTTTGTGGTCGTAAAAATTAAATCATTTCATTATGAACAGAATAGCTGAGGTTGTAAAGCCGGGCGTGGTTTCCGGGACCGACTTGCAATACATTTTTAAAGTAGCCAAAGCAAACAATTTTGCGATTCCGGCTGTCAACGTTGTAGGTTCATCATCTGTGAACGCCATCATGGAAGCTGCGGTAATCGCCAATGCTCCCGTAATGATTCAATTCTCCAATGGAGGCGCCATTTTCAATGCCGGTAAAGGCTTGAAGCTGGAAGGTCAGAAAGCGGGTATTCTTGGAGCCGTTGCAGGCGCCAAACACATTCACACTTTGGCCGAAGCTTATGGTGTACGTGTGGTACTGCATACCGACCATGCCGCCAAGAAATTGCTTCCCTGGATCGATGGTCTGCTCGAAGAAAGTGAAAAACACTTCGCACAAACAGGCAAACCACTCTTTAGCTCGCACATGTTGGACCTTTCAGAAGAGCCTCTCATCGAGAATATTGAAATATGCAAACGCTATCTTGAGCGCATGAGTAAAATGGGCATGACCCTCGAAATCGAACTTGGAATCACCGGTGGTGAAGAAGATGGCATCGATAACAGTGGTGTCGACAATAGCCTGCTCTATACCCAGCCTGCTGATGTGTGCTATGCTTATGAAGAATTAAGCAAAATATCATCCAATTTTACCATTGCTGCATCCTTCGGCAATGTTCACGGCGTTTACAAACCGGGTAATGTTAAGTTGATGCCGGTTATCCTGAAAAACTCTCAGGAATACATCAAAGCCAAATTGGGTTTGAAGGACGAACATCCTGTAAATTTCGTTTTCCATGGAGGTTCAGGCTCTTCACACGCTGAGATCCGCGAGGCCATCGGCTACGGCGTCATCAAAATGAACATCGACACAGATACCCAATGGGCATACTGGGACGGTATCCGTCAGTTTGAAGCCAAAAACCACGACTATCTGCAGGGTCAGATCGGTAACCCGGAAGGAGCCGACAAACCCAACAAGAAATTTTACGATCCGCGCGTTTGGGTAAGAAAAGGTGAAGAGGCCCTGATTGCCCGCTTGCAAGTGGCATTCGACGACCTCAATGCCATCAACAGCTTGTAATCTTCAACCACATTATTTCATGAAAGAACCGTCCGGGCAACCGTGACGGTTTTTTTATGTGACATTTTCGATGAACCTCCCTGAGCTGCACTGCCCTGAGCTTGTCGAAGGGCGGAATGGAAACGAGGAAACAAAGAAACGGTGATCGTGCTCCCTGAGCGTAGCCGAAGGGGCAAAAGCAGGACCAAACACCCCGGTCCCCGAGCGAAGCCGAAGGGTGATAAGAGTCGAAATAAAAAATGGTTAATTGGTACCTGTAGTCGAATGAATTGAAATGTCGGCATTGGCGCCGTTGCAATTATTATTGTATTTTTATCCAATCAGCCCAATTATTACCATGAAGTTGTTGATTGCAGTAGTGTCGTTTTTAGTGAGCTCAGGTATGCTTCATGCCCAGAATACGTCCGCAATTTCGAATAGGACGAATACCCTCTATAGCGAAGCACTATCCTTATCTCAGCTTGGAAATTCATTGAAAGCCACGCAACTTTTGCATGAAATTCTTGAGATCGACTCAACTTATTACATGGCCCACTTTGCACTGGCAGACCTTAGTCATGAGGCAGGGAAAGCTGAAGAGGAGCTTGCCTATTTAACAAAGGGTCTAGCACTTTCTAACGATCTTTATCCGGCCGGATTTAAGTTCTTGGCCGAATTACTGTACAAAAAAGGAGAATATGATGGGGCGCTTGAGCGAATGGAACATTTTGCACTGCTTAAAAAGTCGCTCAATCCTGATGAGCAATTGTTACTGGCCTCATGCAGGTTTTCGGTGGAAGCGGTTAAACATCCGGTCGCTTTCCAGCCAACAGATCCGGGAGATTCGATCAATACCTCCGCAGAAGAGTACTGGCCCTCACTCAACGCTGAAGCCAATGAGTTGGTCTTCACCCGTCTCGAAACCAGGGATAAAAATGGCCTGAAAATTACCAGGCCACAGGAAGATTTCTACCTTTCGAGACATGATTCAATCGGCTGGCGTAAGGCAGTCCCGCTAGGTTATCCCGTTAACACGGATGAAAACGAGGGGGCACAAACCCTTTCAGCCGATGGTCGGTTGTTGATTTTCACTGGTTGTGGAAGGTCTGATGGCATTGGCAGTTGCGATCTGTACATTTCAATCAACAAAAACGGAAACTGGACGGTTCCGGTGAATATGGGTGAACCCGTTAACAGTGGCGCCTGGGATTCGCAACCATGCTTGTCGGCTGACGGTGAAACACTCATGTTTGTAAGCAGCAGAAAGGGGGGATTGGGTAAAATGGACATCTGGAAAGCCGAAAAAATGGCCGTATCACCGGATGGAATTCCGCTATTCGGAAATGTTACGAATGTATCGGAATTAAATACCCCCGGGAATGATATGTCGCCCTTTCTGCATGCAGATGGAAAAACGCTCTATTTTGCCTCGGATGGCCGGCCCGGACTTGGCGGTACAGACCTCTTTTTTGCCAGAAAGATGAACGGGAAATGCAATGAGCCTGCTAATCTCGGTTTTCAAATTAATACCAACAGTAATGAAGAAGGTATGGTTGTTGAAATATCAGGTGAGAAGGCCTGGTTCACCTCCGATCATGACCCGTCAAGAGGACGTGACATTCTCTTCTTTATACTCCCCGGTTCGCTTCGGCCTGATCCTGTGTCTTACCTGAAAGGTGAAATAGCAGATGCTAAAAGCGGAAGAAAATTAAGGGCAGAAATTGTGCTATCTAATTTGTTGACAGACAAAATTGTATGCAAAATTGCCGAACATGAAAATGATGGCACCTTTCTTGTATGCCTTCCTTCAGGTCAAAATTACGGATTAAGCATTTCACGGAAAGGATACCTGTTCTCATCAGAAAACATTCCCTTGTTAAAAGGATTTACAAAGGATCGGCCAAAAGAGTTGAATATCAGGCTACAACCAATTTTGCCCGGGGCAAGTACCACGCTTAAAAATATCTTTTTTGAGACTAATTCATGGATGTTGCTGTCTGAATCCAGGGTTCAACTGGATGAGATGGCCAGATTCATGAAATTGAACCCATCCGTCTCCATGGAGGTGGTTGGACATACCGATAATGTCGGCACTGAATCATACAACCTCGCTCTCTCACAAAAGCGGGCTGGGGCGGTCGTCAGTGAATTGAAGAAAAGAAGCGTTGAGCAATATAGAATAACAGGTAAGGGTGTCGGATTTTCTGTTCCGGTTGGTGATAACAGCACTGAGGAGGGGAAGAGTGCCAACAGGCGGACTGAATTCATTGTAAAGGAAGTTGGCAAAATGTGACAGTATTTGATTTACCGGATTAATGAAATAACGGAACAGGAAATTGGTTTTGTTTTGAATTGTAGCTATTTTTAAGTGAGGATTTTAAATGATAATTTATCCTTAAAATTCAATGCACCATCGATTCCTCATAACATTATTGCTTTTTTTTGCGGTTGAAACCCAATGTAAAGTATTTCCTCGGGATTTGAGGAGTTGGGAACTTCGTGAAAGTTTGTGCAGCAAAGCGAAATTTCAGGCTAATTTACAGGATAAGTCCTTGATTGGTTATAATTCGTCAGATTCTGTTGCAGGTTACTATCCAATGCGGAACAAGCACGCCAAATTTGGCACCAAGGCTTGGAGAGGTTCCCTCTTTGTATTTGGATTTGAAATATGCAGTTCCGCTTTTTTGTATGTGTCCCCGAAGAGTATCAGTAATTGGGATAGGAGTGAGTTAACACTAAAGAACTGTCTGAATAATTTTAAACGGGCGTACAAAGATCCCCCCGTTCTTGATAATGACCTGTGGATAGTAAATTATGTTGGACATCCTTATCAGGGAGCCTATTTTTACAATGCCGTGCGATCGCAAAATGCCTCCATTGTTCAATCTTCCCTCTTTTGTTTTGGTCATTCCATGTTTTGGGAGTACTTCACGGAGGCATTTTTTGAACAACCAAGTATCCAGGATATAATTGTGACGCCAATAACTGGTATCGTTTTTGGGGAGTTGGCCCATCGTGCAACCATCAGGATGAGCAGAAACGGTTTCACCTGGTATGAAAAGGGGTTGATCGTTCTCATCAATCCGATGTACGTTTTAAACAATGGCTTTAAATACAGATCGCTCAAACAAAAGTCTGTTGATTGGTGATTTTTTTCGATATGATTCAAATAGCTGTTTCAAATCTAGCTAAATTTCGGGACTAAAACTTCATAACATTGAAAATACTGGAAGTACTGCTTTGTACAAGGGATCTGAATAGGAATAATGTAGTGAGCAAATCTATTTTGCTCTTTGTTGCCACACTTTTATTGGTTGGATGTTCGATTGAATCCAAGCTGAACAGGGAGTACAAGGGGAAATCCTTTTTAGGGGTAATGGCCGTGAAGGGCGCTCCTACCCATATTGAAAATTTGATTGGAGGCGGAACCCTAAGAACTTATCAGAAGCGGGTGATGCTCAAAGAGACACCCATCAACACCGGGCAATTTCAATATGAAAGTTTTAATGCGCCGAAAGTTCTCAAGTCGGAGATAACTCAATTTAAAGTTAGCAACGAAGGGATCGTCCTGGAGATAAAATACAGCTGCGAATACAGCAAGTGACAAATGCTCCTTTTTTGTTGGATGAGAGGGTGGGCTTTTGTTTTTTTTTATACATTTGCACTCGCTAAAAAGTTCTGCCCAGATGGTGAAATTGGTAGACACGCCAGCTTGAGGGGCTGGTGCCGGTTACGGTGTGCAAGTTCGAGTCTTGTTCTGGGCACTAATAAAATAAAGGCAATTGATTTACAGTCGGTTGCCTTTTCTGCTTTCTTCAATTAGGGAACATTAACACAACATCTCAAAAAATTATTGTAATTTTACGCACTATTTGTTGGGCAAATGATTGGTTTTCCCTGATGTAAGTGAAACTTTATTCCGGAAACCCGAATAGTCTGGCATGATTCTTGCGAAAAAATTTACTTTTTACTAGGTTAACAAATTAAATATGGCAGGTACCGAACTATTCGGACAGGAAGAGCGCAAAGAGGTGATGGATGTTTTGGAAACAGGCGTACTTTTTCGCTACAATCATGATGCTCAAAGAAATGGAGTATTTAAAGCCAAAATTTTCGAACAGGAGTTCAGCGCCTATTTGGGTGTCAAACATACCCATTTTTGTGCCAGTGGTACTGCTGCCGACTCCATATCCCTGGCCTGCTGCGGGATTGGGTATGGTGACGAAGTGATCGTTCCGCCATATGGATTCATCGCTCCTATTGAGGCAGTCCTTTTGGCCGGGGCCATCCCGGTTTTTGCAGAAATTGACGAAACCTTGTGTCTGAGTCCGGAAGGGATTGAAAAAGTAATTACACCCCGCACCAAAGCAGTATTATTGATTCAGGTTTTTGGATCAATGGCTAAAATGGACGAAATTCTTGCTGTTTGTAACAAGCACAACATTATCCTGGTAGAAGATGCAGCCCCTGCACTCGGCGGAAGTTACAAAGGCAAAATGCTTGGGAATTTCGGTAAGATGTCGGCATTCTCTTTCGACTATTACAAGATTATCACTGCCGGTGAGGGGGGAGCCATTGCTACCAATGATGATGAACTCTACGACCGTGCGCACAAATATTCCGACCATGGTCACGACCATATTGGTGAGGCAAGAGGAGCAGAGCAGCATCCGATCCTTGGATACAACTACCGTGGTTCAGAGCTTGGCGCAGCGGTTGTGCTTGCGCAACTCCGTAAACTGCCCTACATGATTGAGAAACAAAAGTCACACCAACATATTTTGAAACAAGTACTTCTGGAGTTTCCGGAAGTTAAAACACGGCTTGTTCCGGATGAAAGCGGGGATTCAGCCACATTTCTCTCTTTCTTCCTTCCCGACAACGAGAAAGCTGTCAGGACATTTGAAGAGTTCCAAAAAGAGGGATTGAGCGCCTCCTACTGGTACAGGAATAATTTCCATTACCACCGTCAGTGGGGACATTTGAAGGAGATGAAGTCTATCTTTAACCTTCCTGTTATGAAAATAAACAATGCTCCTGACTACAGAAAGCTGGAAGTTCCTCAGTCGGATGCCATTATGCAACGTCTGATGATGACCCAAATCATGGTAAACTGGAGCGAAGAGGATTTACACGCACTGACCACCAAAATGAGGTCAGCGCTTAAAAATGCACTTAAATAGAACAATATATGTTTAGAAATTTAAAAGCTGTCGGGCGTATCCTGTATGGCAGATATAGTTTCGATCAACTTGATGACGTATTGAGCGAATTAAGGGTCAACGAGGACTCCTTTGTCCTTTTTCTGGTTGACGAATATTTCTTGGGAAAAGATTTCATGAAACGGATTCCTATGCATCCGCAGGATATCCTGAAAGTTATTGAAGTAAAAGAAGAACCCAAAACAAAGATTGTGGATGAGATCGTTGCTGAGGTAAAAAGCCTGGGTAAAGGAACTCCTGTTTCTGTGGTAGGCATGGGTGGCGGCAGTGTCATGGATTATGCCAAAGCGACCCGCCTCATGTTTACGAATGAAGGTTCCTCTGCCTTGTACCAGGGACTTGATCTGATCAAAAATAAAGGGATACATTGTACGGTTGTTCCGACCATTTCTGGTTGTGGCGCCGAAGTTTCCATGACAACAGTGCTGACAGGGCCGATAAAGAAATTGGGAATCAAGGGTAATTTCACTCCTGCCGACCAGCTGGTGTTGGATCCTGCACTGATAGCTTCTGTGCCGGATCCTCAGCGGTTTTATACTGCCATGGACTGTTACATCCACAATATTGAGGCCTTCAATGGTCACCGTAAAACGGTAATGGGCGATTCTCTGGGAAATGAATCATTGAAACTTTGCAGGGAAATCTTTTTGAGTGAAAATAGCCGTACCCCGGAGAATGATGAAAAACTGATGATTGCCTCCTATTTGGGAGGACTCTCATTAACCTATTCTGAAGTAGGGGCCTGTCATGCCATTTCATATGGATTGGCTACTGTTACAGGTGTTCATCACGGACTTGGCAACTGTATTGTTTTCAACCAACTCGATGAGTTTTATCCGGAAGGGGTAAAAGAGTTCAGGGCCATGATGAAAAACAACAACATAGAGCTTCCGGTTGGATTCAATGCCAACCGTACACCGGAAGAGATTGAACAAATGATCGATGTTTCGCTGACGCTTATCTTTATGTGGGCGCATGTCTGCGGACCGGACTGGCAGAAAATTATCACCCGTGAAAAGCTTCGCGGATTGTTGATGAAAATGTAAAATATAGATAATGAAGAAGATAATTAATGTTGGAAACATTGAGTGTGGCGCAGACAAGCTATTTCTGATTGCCGGCCCCTGTGTGGTCGAAGATGAGAAAACCATGATGGATACTGCCGAATTTTTGGTGGGATTGTCACAGAAATTAGATCTGCCACTGATATACAAATCCTCGTTTCAAAAAGATAACCGTAGCTCAACTGATTTTTATACCGGTCCGGGAATGGAGAAGGGGCTTGCCATGCTTCAAAAGATCAAAGAACAATTCAATGTTCCGTTGATTACAGATATCCATTACCCCGATCAGATTGCAGCTGCCGCGGAAGTTGTTGACATTATTCAGATTCCAGCCTACCTGGTTATGCAGACCACCCTTGTGGTCGAAGCAGCCAAAACCGGTAAGGTCATCAACCTGAAACACGGTCAGTTTCTGGCGCCGGAAAACATGATAAAACCTGTCAAAAAGGTTGAACAGGCCGGTAATTTCAACATCATGGTAACTGAACGCGGCTATACATTCGGTTACAATGACCTGATTGTTGACCCCAGGAGTTTTTACCATTTGCGTACAACAGGATACCCGGTTGTTTTTGATGTAACCCATTCCATCCGTAAATATGGTATCCCAAGTTCGGATCCTGCAGGTGGCTCCAGGGAATTCATACCAACGCTTGCCCGTGCAGGTGTTGCTGCCGGAATTGATGGGCTATTCTTAGAGGTACACCCTGATCCGTCACGTGCTTTGTGTGATGCGGCCAGTCAGATGTGTATTGCAGATGTGACAGAATTCCTGAAACCGCTCATCGAAATTCACGAGGTAGAAGTAAAATACAGGCCAAAATTTTAATACTTAAATTATATGGAATTTTTTCTTGACTCGGCCAACATGGCCGAAATTGAAGAAGCCCTTAAGCTGGGGATCATTGATGGTGTAACAACAACACCAACATTCATGCACAAAAATGGGATCACAGATATCGATGGTGCAATCGTTAAATTGTCTCAAATGGTTCCCATATTGATGATAGAAGCATTGGGCGAAACCGCTGAGGAAATTGTCGCTGAAGCTGAACGTTTATTGGCTTTGGGATTGGATATAAACAAGACAGTTTTTAAAATTCCTGTTAATCTTGAAGGGATAAAAGCCTGTAAGAAGTTGCGAAACAAGGGATTTCTTGTTAATCTCCATCTCGTTTACAATATTCAGCAAGCCTATTTGGCTTTGGTAGCAGGTGCAACATACGTCTGCATCCTGGTAGGTCGTATGCAGGATCAGGGACATGATGCCCTCGGACTTGTCAAGCAGGTAATTGATGTAATTAAAGAGCACAAATACAACACAAAAGTGATGTTCTCTTCCGTAAGATATCCTGAACACATCAAGGATGCCCTGCTACTTGGCGCACACAACATTACTATCCCATGGAGTATCATGAAAAAGCTGGGTGACAATCACCTGACCAAACTTGGTACTGACCAGTTTTTTCAGCATACACGATTGATGACCATTCAAGTGAGAAGTGTTATTTCGGATGTCAATCCGGTGGTTGACGTTAATTGCAAAGTACTTGATGCTTTATTGAAAATGACCGATTCCGGGATGGGCGCTGTTTCAGTTGTCTCAAAAGAGGGGAATCTTGCCGGTATCTTTACCGATGGAGACCTTCGTCGCCAGATGCGTAAATTGGGGGACCATATCCTTACGGCTACGGTCGGCGAATGCATGACTGCCAATGCGATTTCCATTGATGCTGAGGCAATGCTGCAAAAGGCTACAGATATCTTTAATGCCAACCAAGTGGATAACATCATCGTTACTGAAAAGGGAAAGCCGATTGGGATGCTTGATATTCAGGATCTTGTAAAATTGAATTTGTTGAGTTGATACAATTGTCATCAATAAGGGAAAGGCGGAACTTCAAATGTTTCCGCCTTTTTCCGTTCCTGGTATTTGGAATTTCTCCATCTTTGTAATAAGCGAACAAACTGACGAAATAAAGGAATGCCTGTTTTGCACCATAATGTTATCTTTTGTGGCAATCAAAGGATATTTTTTTGGTTTTTTTTGGTTGCATGTATGCATATTTCAAGCTATGCACAGTCTTTCGTTCGTGTTAATTCAGGAACCAAATCGAATATCAGGCAAATTGTAATGTTGAAGGAGGATGAAGGCTTTTTCCAGGCTGACAAAACCTATAAATTCAACGAAGGGGTTGAATGGATAAAAGCCGATGATCCTTCAGTTCGTGCCATCTCATTTTTTAGCGCTAACTCGGCCAAGGATTTTTGGTATGCCATTAACCTTGAAAATAGTACCTCCATGGTTTACCATTCCGTTGATGGAATAACAGAAAGCATGGTTGGTCCTTTTGGCGTTTCAATTTTCGCTTTTTATGTATCGAAGACGAATATTGCATTTATGTGTAGTTCTTCGGAAGTGGCTGTTTATGAAAAAGGGAAGTATGTAAAAATTGAACTTGCTCCTGAAAAAGCGATTATCAAAAAGATTATAGGAATCGATAGTCATAATTTTTGGATATTAACCAATAAGGGTAAGTTGTTTTTCTTCAATGGAACGAAATACAGGCAGTTGCTTGAAGACAAAAATGTAAATGATTTTGTAGTAGTCGACCAAAAAAAAGGGTACGCGTTGTGTCAGAATGAGATCATTGTATTTGATGGGATGCATTCCAAGTGTATGATGACCAATGAAAAGTTGAGAGATTCCGAGAAAATATTTGTCTCCCCAAAAAATGAGATCTGGCTGATAGGTTCACAATCAAAAATTTTAAGGATTCGCGCCGATGGATTGGAAGATCTGTCATTAAAAGAAAAATTTCAACTTTCAGATTTGTCATTTGCCGGGAATGAAGATGTTTGGATCGCTGGAACCAAGGGGGTTCTTTTGTATTCAGGCAAAAGGAATTTACCTCCGTTTGATCAAGGTAATCCAGGATTTTCCTCCTTTAAACTGACCAATTTCAGCATTGATTTGGACAATGAGTATGGCGTCGCGCTCGAGGATTTTAACGGAGACGGAAAGATTGATATCTTTTCTGTCTGTATTTCGGATTACAATCGATTGTATATTAATAAATTTAAATCAGAAGCAGATTCTGCTAAGGAGATTTTTTTCAGGGAAGAAGGATTCCTTCGAAAATCCGAAGGAACATTTGACTCGAAGAGTGAATCGAGTTATGCCGAATTAAAATTAGGCGTAACAGTTGCTGATATCGACAATGATGGTGATGAAGATATTTATATCTGCTACCTCAATTCAAAAAATAAATTACTGATAAACAATGGAAGCGGGTTGTTCAGGGACGTCTCATTTCAACCCAATCGTGCCTGTGATAATTTTGAGCGATCGACTGCCGCTGCCTTCGCTGATGTTGATTTGGACGGTAATGCTGATCTGTATGTTACAAGTGAGAATGGATCCAATAAATTATTTAAAAATGATGGAACAGGCCATTTTACAGATATTACTTTAAGTGCGGGGTTAGAGACGGCTTCCGGGGGATCATGTGCGGCTTTCAGTGATATTAACGAAGATGGATTGCCTGATCTGTGTGTTACTTTTTGGTATGATAGGAATAGGGTTTATTTGAATGAAACTAAAAAGGGCAGGATAACATTCAGGGACATTACCAACGGTACCGATTTGTGCAAGGCCATGCCGGTAAAAAGCAATGGAACTACATTCGCAGACATTAACAATGACGGGTTTCCGGATCTTTTCATTGCCAATAAAAATGAAGAGAACAAAATCTACCTTAACAATGGGAAAGGCAATTTCAGGGATGTTACGAACAATTACCTGGAAAAGAATATTTTCTTGTCGAATGGAGGTGTATTTGCCGATTTTGATAATGATGGCTACCAGGATCTTTACCTTAGCAATGTGGGTACAAACGTTTTGTATAAAAACGTTAGCGGTCTGTTTTTCAAAGATGTAACATCGGATTTTGGCGCTGACATGAGTGGCTATTCTACTGGTTCAGCCGTTGGCGATTTAGACAATGATGGAAATATTGACCTATATGTTGGCAATTTTTTGGGTGGCAGCAGCAAAGTGTTTATGAATCAGAGCAAAAACACACAAACATTAAAACTGAAGCTGGAAGGGGTTCATTCCAACCGCGATGCCATAGGTGCCAAGATTTATCTCTATTCAAAGGATCGTATAACAAGGAGGGAGACGCTAGAAAGTTTTCAGGAAATCAGTGGGGGAGGGGGCTATGCATCCATCTCAACCAAAGAGGCAATATTTCCCATCATGGACGGAATTGAATATTTTGCCATCATCAAATTTCCATATCCAAAGAGTGAAGTAAAGGTTGAAAATTTACAACCTGGTAGATTATTGATACGGGAACAATCGGGTTGGTATGCATTCGTCAACCGTATGGGAAAAATGGTTCTTCGGACAGTAAAAAATCCCGAAATTCTAAGGGAATATTTGAAAACGGCATTTATTTTCATCATCATCGCAATTTATTACTGGCGCCATATAAGAGGTAGGAGCCGCATCAACTGGATAAGAAAGGGAGCTATCGGCGTCATTTTTTTAGGGTTCCCATTCTTGAATTTATTGGTTATCTATTCCGCTTCATTCTGGTTATATGTTATCCCGATCTTTGCTGTCATTGTATTGTTGGCAATCGTTCACTTGATAACAGAACGAATTCAGATTTCTGTTGCGCTCACCAAACAAAAAGTGATATTGAGAGAGAAAATTTCCCGCGATTTGCACGATGATCTCGCATCGACGCTTGGAAGTATCTCTATCTATACAGATACCCTTAAAAGAATTGAAGGTCCTGTACAATCTGATTTTAAGCGATTGTCCCTGAAAATTGCGGAACTAACGCAATCAGCATTGCAATCCATTACCGATATTATTTGGATGACTTCACCCAGAAATGATTCCCTACAAGGGTTACTGGCCAAAGTAAACAGTCATTTGTATGAAACCCTGACTGATAATGGGATTCAGTACCATGCAGAAATAAATGCCCCTGATGAGACAATATTGATGCCGGATGAACTCAAAAATGATACTTTTCTTCTGTTGAAGGAGGCTATACACAACATTATTCGTCACTCCGGGGCTAAAACTGTTTCATTCCTTGCTGATGTGAAAGGTTCTACATGTTCAATAAGCCTGATGGATGATGGAATTGGATTTGACGCAAATAAGCTTCACAATGATGTTTCCCACGGTAATGGATTAATCAACATGCGAAGAAGGGCCGAAGAGTCCAAAATTGAACTTTCAGTCTTATCCCAATCAGGAAAGGGAACTATTATTCAATTATTAATTAAAATATGACCCCAAAGGGCTATGGTCAATCAGAAAATTTAATGGTTACTTCGGGTAAAATATCAGCTATGTGTATCACTGTTGGAATCGTTGAAGACCATGAAGAATTCAGAAAAAGTCTGGCCTTTTTGATCTCTTCCATTAAGGATTACAAAGTGGAATGGTCTTTTGGTTCTGTGGAAGAGGCCATACAAAACAATGTTGCCACGGATGTGGTCATGCTTGATATTAACCTTCCGAGAATGACAGGTCTGGAAGCCATTCAGGTTTTTAAAAACAGATGGAACACAGCAAAAATCATAATGCTAACCATCCTGGAGGATGAATACAACATCATGACTGCCATTAAAAATGGGGCGGATGGGTATATCCTGAAAAAGACCAATCCTCAAAAAATCCTGGATGCCATACAACAGGTATTCGAGGGTGGGGCAGCATTGACCCCTATGGTAGCCAAACAGGTATTGTCCTTTTTTAAGCCGGATAAAAAGGAAAAGGAGCGCAATACGATCCTGACCAGACGCGAACAAGAGATACTCAGCTATATTGTTAGTGGCATTACAAATGAGCAAATCGCTGTAGAACTGTTTATTAGTACTCAAACCGTAAGAAACCATATCAAGAATATTTACGAGAAATTGCATGTGCATTCAAAAGCGCAGGTTGTTGCAAAAGCCTTAACCGAAAAGATGGTTTGAACGTCTGGCCCATCCCCAATCTTTTTAACAAGGAAGGTATGCCTGTCAATCTTTTCAGGACAGACCACTGGGAGGTCAAAACGGATGCGGTGGTGAATTAAAAGTTTATTTGATATTGAGTTGCGCCTTTAGGAATTTGAGTGAGGAGTCTACATCCAATCTTTTGGCAATGATTCTCTTATTCTTGTCCAGAATATAAATGATAGGTGTGCTGGTCACATCATACAATTTTCTGAAGTTGGAGCTATATCCCGGGTCCCACACGTTTGTCCACTCCTGGATTTTGTATTCCTGAATGGCTTTCATCCATTTCTCCTTATTGTTCTGCGTAAGAACGGCATAGATATCTATTCCCTTGTTCTTTAATACCTGGTAAAGATCTTTGTTTAGGATTGGAGTCGTCTTCTGACAATGACTGCACTCCGGCTCCCAGAAATACAGCAAGGTATAGGGTCCGTTCATTTGCCTTAAACTATAAAAATTACCTTCCGGATCCTGAAGCTTTAATTCAGGGGCAATGTTTCCAATAAGGTTTGGTTTGATGGCATTTACCCTATCCCTGATTTTAGTGACGACACTTGTGTCGAGCCAGGTTTTCGGAACCTTTAGTACATATTTTTCAGATAGGGCAACAAAAACCTTGTCCATTCCCATAATTTGAGATTGATTGGATTCGTTCAGAAGATAGAGGAAGACATAGTGGTAAACCTCCTCGTTCTTCTTCGATTTTTCAATGACTTGAATCATCGGATTGATTAATGAATCAGGTATCTGCAGGATCATTTTCTTAAAATAGGTGTTCAGTTTTTCCTGAAAGACTGGTGTTCGGATCAATCCTGCCCTGGCAAAATTGAAATTATCCCAGAAGTGGTCTTTTTGATAGTTGTAATTGCACACCCAGCGAACTGAATCCGGATTTTTTTCCGAGAGCGTAATTTTTGGCTCCACTGCTGTCGGGATCATCATGGATAGAAAAAAATCGGCCAAAAAGGTTCCTTTGTATTTTTCCGACTCCTCCTTCCAGTAACTCTCCATAGTGGTATTTAGCTCAGAGAGCTCCTTCTGCACAATTTTAAAGGAATCGCTTTTTTCAGGAAGGAGTTTTATCCTGTTTTGAAGCAAAGCTTGTTTGGATTTTTGTCTGCCCAGAAATATTTGATATTCATGAAAGGCCTCTGTCTCCGCCGATCCGGTAAATCTATTCTGAGCACTATTGTGAAAATCAGCTTCCAGAGAGAATTGCTGATCATTTCCAAGCAGAAATTCGAAATAGTTCTTGTCGTTCAGGTAGAAGAGGTACATGCCCTCTTTTTGGGCTTTATTCCGAACAAGCACCGCTGTCCCTTGGTGGTTCAGACTGACTGAATCAACTTTTAGGATTTTGTCGCCGTAATAGTTAGCCAAAAAGAGTGTTGTATCCTTCAATCCTTTTATCTTTAACTGTATGTTAAATGGTGCAACTGGTTTCTGTCCGGTTAAAAGTATCCCGGACAAGAGTAGAATCAATAAGATGGATCGTCTGACCATGTTTCGCCAATTCAATAATTAAACACAAAATACAAACCGCAAAATCCCCCGAAAGTCAGATTTCTGCGAAGAATCCAGATGTATCTGTCTTTTCGGGAAGGATGTTGCGGTTTTGTTAACCTCACACATCGATGTGCGAAGTTATATACTATTTGGTTTTAATCAAATTTTGCTGATATGACCTATCCTTTTTTAATTATTGACGAAAGAAGTTTATCGCATCAGGCTCACATTTCCATAGCTGCTTTCGATGGTTACAGTCGATTTGGGAGATTCAGCATCTCCGATGGCCCCATGAACTTCATAACTTGTATCCTCTTTGGAACGGTTCAATTTACCAGATGGATGCTTCAGATCACAATACCTGACATTCCCATCAAGTTTATACGATGCCCCTGATTCAATTCCAAGTTTAATGCTTGCGTAGCGACTGCTAACCTTTATGTTTTTGAAATTTGCAGCAACTGATCCTATACTAAAGTCTCCATATCCGTTGTTAAGGACCAATGTAGAGATAAGCTTCTCGATTTTGTATCCGGTATACATTGAATTGGCCATAAGGCTATTGACAGTACCAAATCTGAAGTCATCGTATTTTGAATCTAGGGTAACATCGTTGCAATCACCCAAAACCAGTCCTGAATATCTTGAATCAACTGTCAGGTTTTCACCTTTACCTGAATTGAATTTTGAATATCTGATGGTAAGGTTCAGGTTCTTGGTGGCTTCCACGGTTGCCTTGCTGTAGGCAATATCCATGGTGAGCTGAGGTGACATAAGGTTTTTTGCCCTGAGATCACCATACTTGATATCAAAAATCCCTTTCCCCGTTAGGTTGTTCATATTGACTGAACCATATTTTTGGGAGACATTCAGGTCGCGGTCGGCCGGAACAGAGACGAGGTAATCAATGCTGAAATTCTGATTGTTGTTGTTGAACTCATTTCTGAACTCTGTTGAAGCAGAGACAGTATTTCCGGAGGAATTGATATTTACTTCAATGTTGTCCAATACTCTTTGTGCGCGACTGCCCGTCCCTTCGACCCAAACAACTACATCTATCACCACTGAGTCTTTCCGGTTATCGTCTATCTGAATATTCCCGTATTTATTCGAAATTTCCAATTTGCTTACCTGGCTGACGGGAAAGCTTTTGTAAATCCTTTTTGAAATTTTCTCGGCATGAAGTTGAAAGCTGGTTGCCAGCAGAATAAGAAGGAGAAATTTAAAGCTTTGTGTTTTCATTTTTTTTATTTTTAATTGATTTTACCTTTTCTAAATCTGTTTTGATCGTATTGATAATGTCGAGTTTTGTCTGATAATACTCAATCATGGCATTGATTACCCGTTCGTCATTGGGATTGTTGCTGTACTCTTTCTGCAAGTCCTGGTGTAACCGGTCCATTTCATCCATCTCCTTTTTTACCTGTGCCAGATCCAGAGGAGACCCGATACCCTGATCTGCCATCTGTTGAAGCTGGGAAAGACCACTGGTAATCCGAACCGTGTAAAAGCGGGCTGTTTCATCCATTTCCCTGTTTGTGGCTACCCGGTCCAGCTTGTCTGATTTGCCTGGGAGCAGATAAAGGAAGAGATTTGCGGAGAGCAGAACGATGATCACCAGCGAGGCGATTTTAAGGAATGGCCAACTTCTTAAAATTGCTTTTTTGCGCCCGTGATATTGTTCGAGTTTCTCTTCAAATCGCTGGAAATGACCTTCCATTGGCTCTTCATCGAAATCCTCACGTTGATCCTGAAATAATTCATCAAGCTTATCCATATTGTTCAAATGTCATTTGTTTTACTCTTTTGTCGATCAGTAATTCGCGGAGAAGTTGCTTTGCCCGGCAGAACTGGGTTCGACTGGTTACATTACTAATCCCCAGTATCTCGCTCACCTCTTCGTGATCATATCCTTCAAGCAGAAGCAAGGAGAGTATGGTACGGTAACCATCCGCTAACTGAGAGATAGCATTCTTTACCTCTTCTACGGTGAAAGCTGGTTCATTTTCCCGCTCTTCCTCAAAAACAGGAAGGTCTGAACTTACCTCTTCAAATGCTACTTTGCGTTTTCTTAAATAATCCAACGAACGGTTCACAACGATCCTTTTTAGCCAAATTCCGAAACTAACTTCCCCTTTATAGGTACCCAGCTTTTGAAATGCTGTCAAAAACGACTCTTGCATGATATCTTCTGCATCATCGCTGTTATTGACAATTCTCAGCGAAGTATTGTACATAGACCTGTAATACAGCTTGTACAGACTATATTGGGCCTCTTTGTCATTTAGAAGGCATCGGTCGATCAATGCTTGATGAATGTTGATGTACATCGTTGCGTTACCTGATTTCAATCTTTTACCTTAAAGACGCAACCGTTATTGAAATGTTGCATCCCAACCCTTTTGTTTTTATTGACTATCCTTACAATCAGTCTAATATAATCAATTTGTGAGGATAAATTAATAAAAATGGTTTGAATTCTTGTGTGGTAACATAAGGTTCAATCATAATACCTAATTTTAACGCAACCAGTTTAAACAATAAGAATGGCTGCCAGCAACGGGTTAAACATTTACAAGGCTTCAGCAGGATCGGGTAAAACCTTTCTGCTGGTCGGGGAATACCTTAAAATGTTGTTTGCCAAACCAAAATCATACCGAAATATTCTGGCCGTTACCTTTACCAACAAAGCAACCGCCGAGATGAAGGATAGAATCCTGAAGGAGTTGGGCAATCTTTCGAATGGCAGTGATTCAAGGTATCTGGAGCTGTTAAGGGATGTTGGCAGTGAACAAAAAATCCGGGAAAAAGCTAAGGATATCCTGAAATTGATACTCCACGATTACTCGCGGTTTTCGGTCATGACCATTGACAGCTTCTTTCAAAAAGTGATCAGGGCTTTTGCCCGGGAGATCCGGCTGAATGCTTCCTTCCATACGGAGATTGACAATCGGCAGGCTTTGGAAGAGGCAATTGACCTTCTGTTTCAGGAAATTGAAGGGAACGCCTTGTTGATGGACTGGATGATCCTTTTTCTTGAGGAAAATCTGGAGGAGGGGAGAAGTTGGGATTTCAGGCAGGAGCTTCTAAAATTCGGGAAAGAGGTCGAAAAGGAGGCGTTCAAAATTTTTGGCGATGAATTTGCGGAGTCTTTGGCAGGTAAGGAGAGCCTAAGCCTCTATGTTCAAACGATAAGGCAAGTTGCCTTGGAAGCGGATGATAGATTAAGAAAGATAGGTCAGGAAGCCATCGAACTGATTCTGCGATCAGGTTTGACCATTGATCAATTTAAAGGAGGGAAAAATACTTTTGTCAATATTTTTTACAAACTACGCAATGGTAAATTTGAGGAACCTACCAAAACCGTTCTTGAAGCCATTGACCGACCTGAGAATTGGTATAAAAAGACAGATACGGCTGAGACGAAGGCTCAGATCGAAGCCGTTTACCATGGCGGATTAAACCGGTTTTTAAAGGAGGCAGTTGATAGTTTGTCGGTAGAAATTCCGAAAATAAACAGCGCACTGGCTATATTGAAAAACATCTATCCTTTTGGACTATTGGGAAATATTACCTTGAAAATAAAAGAGGTATTGAAGGAGAACAATAGAGTCTTGTTAAGTGATACCGGAAGAATGATTGGGAAGATCATTGAAGGGAATGATACACCGTATATTTATGAAAAAGTGGGCCTGATCTACCATCATTTTATGCTGGATGAATTTCAGGATACCTCAGTACAGCAATGGTACAACTTTAAACCCCTCATAGAAAATGCGCTCGCTTCGGGTTATTCATCGCTGGTTGTTGGCGATGTCAAGCAATCCATCTATAGGTGGAGAAATGGGGACTGGAATTTGCTGGCCAATCAACTTGTCCGTGATTTGAGCCATCAACGGGTTAAGGAAGAGGTCCTTGACAAGAATTGGAGGAGCAGAAAAAATATTGTAGATTTTAACAATACCCTCTTTTGGAGCTCTTCTGCTTTTTTGGACCGTTGGTTTGAAGAGGAAACTACAGGAGATCAATACAATGATCTACATGGGGTTATATCTCAGGCTTACGGTGATCCATACCAAATTTGTTCGCATCCCGGGAAACCCGAAGGGCATGTGAAAATAACCTTTGTCGATGCTGTAGAGGTAAAATACAAAAGCGGTTTCAGGGAGCTGGCCATGGTCCATTTGATCGGGCAGTTGGAGGAGGTTCAAAAATCAGGCGTAAAGGCCGATGGGATCACCATCCTGGTAAGGGAAAATTCTGAAGCCGGTATGATCGCCAAAGCGCTTTGGGAACGGAAAAAGAGTGATCCGCAACCGGGATGCATATACGATGTCATTACCAGTGACACGCTTAAAATCGGGCAGTCTCAGGTAGTGAGGTTTGTGGTAAATTTCTTTCGGTTTTTTACCCGCAACGAGACTCAAAAGGTAAGGGCCGAGATTTTGTATGCTTATTATCGGATTTTGAAACCGGGAAGAATGACTGAAGGGAATGAATTGCAGATAGACTTGCATGGGTTATTCGATCCAGGTGCTTTGCTTCCCGATCTTTTCAAAAAATGGTTGGATGAAGATCCCAATGCCGAATTTGTCACAGGGATTCTTGCATTACCACTTTACGAGTTGGCAGTTTCCATCGTTGATCATTTTGAACTAGGAACAATTGTCGGGGAAAAGCTGTTTTTACAGGCATTTTTAGATATGGTGCTGGAATATGGAAGGGACGATTTCGGTGGAATTGCCGGATTTCTGGAGTGGTGGGAGGCAAGTGGAAGCAACAAAACGCTCAATCTCACGAACATTCAGAATTTTATTAGGATCTCCTCCATTCACCAATCCAAAGGGCTCGAATATCCGACCGTCTTCATCCCGTTCTGCAATTGGGAGGTTGGATTGAACCCCCGGAAGTTGCCTTACATCTGGTCAATCCCGGAGATTGAACCATTTAACTACATGAAAATGGTTTTGTTAAAATGTGATAGCAGTCTCAAAAATTCAATTTTCTCCTACGACTACAACAAAGAGTTTTTGTACAGTATCCTGGATAACCTCAATTTACTTTATGTGGCTGCCACACGGGCGATCAATAACCTGTTCATTATCATGCCTTACAAGGAGGAGATCAAAAAGCCCGGAAACGTTGCCGAATTGGTGCAAACCTTAATAGAACACCCTCGGCTTTTGGACAGCATCGATCAGGAGAAATACTTCGATTTTGGCAAGTTCTGGGATTCGGACCGTAAAATTTTTGAAATTGGATCAATGGAAAGCATACCTGAAAGGGAATTAACAGCCACGAACAACAGGCCAAACGATCCGCTTTTACTCAGTTCGAGTAGCAACAGGATGAAAATAAGGTTGCACAGCAAGGATTATTTTCAATTGACCGGCAACAGACAGGCTGAAAAGATCAACAAGGGCACACTCATGCACCAGATTTTTGAGAAAATTAAAACCAGGAAAGATGTGGAAGATGCTGTCAGTCATATGGTTGTTTCCGGGGCGCTGAACTTTTGGGAGGGCAAAGAAATTTATACAAAAATTGATGAATTGCTAAAGGAGGAACCTTATGCCAATTGGTTTTCAGATAGGTGGCGTGTGCTGACCGAACGTGATATTTTGCGTGTTGGCGAATCCAGACACCGGCCCGACCGTGTTCTGCTGAGGGATAATTCAGCCATCGTGATTGACTACAAGACCGGCGAAAAATCTGACAAGGATATTCGCCAGATGAAGGGATACCTGATCGATCTGAAAAAAATGGGCTATACCTCATGCGAAGGAAACATCTGGTATCTTCAAAAGAATGAGGTGGTACAGGTTGATTTTTAAAATTTAACCACAAATGGACGCAAAGGGGATATTAACTCACGACATTGCATAATAAGATAGTAAAATGATAAAAAAGATAACCAACCCTTACATAACATCGCCCCGGAGAGGGTACAACTGTTTTGGGTGTTCGCCCACCAATGAAAAGGGCTTGCAATTAAAATTTGAATTGGATGGGGAAGAGGTAATAGCCAAATGGAATCCGCAAAGATGGACCGAAGGGTTCAGAAATGTTTTGCATGGAGGAATTCAGGCAGCGCTTCTCGATGAGCTCTGTAGCTGGGTTGTACAAACATTATGCAAAACCGTTGGGGTCACCACCTCTATGGAGATTAGTTACCGGAAGGCTGTACTGTTAAGCGATGGCGAGATAACTTTAAGGGCCAGGTTGATTGAACAGACCAGCCGGATGGCAATTGTTGAAGGGAAACTTTTGAGTAGTGATGGAACTGTATGTGCTACCTCGAAGTGCAGGTTTTTTCTCTTCCCCCTTGAAAAAGCGATGACGGAGTTCGATTATCCGGGAGTGGATGCATTTTTTGAAGAAGGATAAAGCCCGTGTCCACCAGGACAATTTCGCCAACATGTTTGCCGGATGGTTTCGCATCGATACCGCTTTTGCTGCGTAACCTTTGATAGCAGGTGAAGGGTCACTCTAAGTCTAGTATTATCTTTAGATTTTCAGTTACGGTTTTTCTTAAATCTACCGGAAGCTCCCCGATTTTTTGCACGAATCGTTTATTGTCAATTGCCCTGATTTGATCAATCATTAAATCAGATGGTTTCTGCATGTTTGAAACACCCTTTTTCATGTGTACTCTCAAAACATCACTCTCTTTAACAACATTTGTCGTAATAGGGCAAATTATTGTTGAGGGATGAATTGAATTAAGCAGATCGGTCTGAATTACCAAGACAGGCCTGATCTTACCAGGTTCGGTTCCAAGCTGGGGATTCAAATCAGCAGTCCAAACATCAAACTGTTTTATCTTCATGACTAATCAATTCAAATTCGGCCAATACTGACATTGATTCCTGCCGGACTAGCTTTGATTCTTTGGCCAATTTTGAAGCAAGAATTTTCCTTTTGTTATAATGGTTATAGAAATCAACAGCTTCATTGATATATCGATTCCTATTCTTGTTGATTTTCGAGATTACACCTTCTGCATCGTTGAAGATTTGATCTTCGAGTTTTAATGACAATGTTTTCATGTGAATAAAATATATCACTAAAGTAAATACAATTTGTGATACCGCCAAATTGTTACGGATTTTTCACCCATTATGCAACATGCGGCAATAGGAGTGATTATTGGAAGTATGTTTAAATACATTGGAAGTATCAAACCAACTGCTCCTAAAATTTTCGAAGAACAAATAAAGTATCTCATGCCGTCCGAATACTCTTTTACCCATGATAATTTTGTTGCTAATTTTTCTTTCGACATCAACATAATTATTAAACCCGATGCTGTTAAAGCTGTGGCAACTATGCCTTGCATAATCCAAAGTGTAGTGTTCATTTTTTTTGTTTTTAATTATTTATTTTTTGAAATTGTTTCTAATGATGCGTTGTTGTTGAATGTTAATGAACTCTTGTAATTCAAATGATTCTCTCTTGCGTATTGCTCCAACCACTTTTGTATTTGCCATTTTCTTCCTCCGCTTGATGTAGCAATTTTCCAAATTGGGAAAGTGAGATTATTGAAGGAAAACCTATACCTCCACACTTCTATGAAAGATGATAAAACTGATTTTCTTCCTGATGGAGTAAGAATTATTATTTTCCCTTTTGGTTTCAGAACTCTTAAGGCTTCATTCATCAAATTTGTTTTAACGCTATCGCCAACTAAAAAAAGAACCGAACAAAAAGTTACTATATCAAATTGGTTGTCGGCAAACTCTAATGATGAGTTTAGCTTCTGATGTTGAAACATTACATTTTTGTGAGCAACCCTTCTTCTTGCCTCATCAATCATAACCGAATCAATGTCTATACCGACTATTTGTATGCTTGAATCTTTTTTAATCAACATTAGAGGAAGCATTCCGGGACCAGTACCAATGTCTAAGATCTCTTTCTGTTTATCGTTGCTTGTTATTGCATCAATAACAGGATTGAGAAATTCTGGATACCAACCGCTTTTGGTCGCTCTTGAAAAAATGGACATGTTTTGTGCTGTTACTGTAAGTGTTGTCATAGTAAGTATTGTTATTGCAATATATTTATACTTCATATATCGTATATTTAGTTAGGTGCAAAAAAATTATTCTGTATTTAATATATCTTTTAAAGTTGTTTTACTTAAAGCATCCTTCATTTCCTCTTCAACATTATTAAGGGCTTCAATAACAGCTTTTTTTATACTCTCGGGTCTTTTACTTTTTGCTTTCAATTCAAAACTCGTTTGAAAAAGTGATTTTTGATTTTCAATAGCAGTCAGTATGTCAAGCAGTGTTATTTGCTCGGCATTTTTAGCAAATCTTACACCCCCGTTTATACCCTCTTTTGATTCTAAAATTCCTGCTCGTATTAAATTGTTGAATATGATTGATAAAGTTGGTTTGGGAATATTGAGCAATTCTGACATTACTTTTGTTGAGATGTATTCGGTTTCGCCACGTCTTATTTTATCTGAAATAAACGCCAGCACCAGTATTGATTTTGAAAATGAAAGAGAATAAGCCATAACTATATATTCAACATATTTAGATTGCAAAGATAATCAAGATTTTCTATTCCACAAATTTTTTTCAAAAAAATATTATTTGTGCGCTTTATTGTCTGGATGTTGAATGCCTGCAGGAAGTCCGTCAGGGTGGCAGTTAACGTAGGAAGCTACACGCAGGGGCGGATTGCGGGTCCCGAATCCTCGGGATCAAGCCGAAAAGCAGCCTGAGCGGAAAGATACCCACCGAAAACCACTGCTGCCGCACTTGACGGGTAGCTGAAGCAACTGTAGTTCGGTCATTTATTGTCTTCAATATCAAATAGTTCGTGGAGTTTTTGTTGTAATAATTTCTTGTCAGGGAGTTGTATCTTATAGTCAGACACCATTGTTGGAGATAGGCTTCTACTCAAAGCGTATTCAACAACTTCACTGTCTTTGTCCTTACACAATAATACTCCGATACTTGGATTTTCATTTGCTTTTTTCACATCTCTATCTAATGCTTCCAAGTAAAAATTCAACTGACCCAAATGGTCCGGCTTGAACTTGTTGACCTTTAGCTCAAATGCCACCAGGCATTGTAAACCACGGTGAAAGAATAAGAGGTCTATATAAAAGTCACTGTTGCCAACCTGTAATTTGTATTCTTCACCTATGAATAGAAAATCTTTGCCAAGTTCAAGAATAAATTTTTTCATTTGTCTTACAAGTCCACGCTGTAACTCGTTCTCGCTGTGTGGCTCAGGCAAATTCAAGAAATCAAGTATATAACTGTCTTTAAATGTATTTGTTATGTCGGGATTGAATTCTCTCAACACTGTTGAGAGTTTTGAGTTTCCAATCATTGACCGCTCAAAAAGACTGGCAGAAATTTGTCGGTCAAGTTCTCTGAAACTGTAGTTTTCTTGTTTGCCTTTTCATACTCAAAGATAAAAAAAAGAGCCAAAATCACTAATTCTCAGACTCACATTTTGACTTTGTACTAATGTTCACACGGTTGCCACTAACCTTTGTTAACGGTAGGTTTAATGGCAGTCAGGCGATTTTAACAGTCTGATTAAGGAGTTCAACATTAAAATTGACTTTTGCATTTAAGGCCTTGAATACTTTAATAATTGTTTCAAAACGTGCATCGGTCAAACTATTTTCTAATTTTGATATCTGAGCTTTCTTTACACCCACTAATTGACCAAGTTCTTCTTGAGTCAAGTGTCTCTCTTTTCGTACTTGTTTGATTGCTTCACCAAGTAAATCAAGGCGCAATTCACTTTCAAAAACTTCTCGTTTGGGCGTTCCAAGTTTGCCGATATGTTTATCCAACATTTCGTCTAAACTATATGTTTTTAATGCTTCCTTTTTCATTTGGCTAACTTTTAAGTTCAAAATATAACTTTCTAAGATTCTCGGCTTTCTCGATTTCTCCCTGTGGCGTTTTGTCTGTTTTTTTTATTATTCCGTGAGTTGAAATAACAACTGTTTCAGCTTTTCCAGTTTTGTCCCAAAATGCAAGAAGTCTGAAATGGGTTTTATTGAACAATGTTCCGAATTCCCAAATTTCTCCTTTCAGTTTTTTGAATAGTTCCTTATCGCTTGAAAATCTGGCTTTTTGAATATTATAATAAATCTTCTCTCTTGCCTTTTCATCGAGATTATCCAAGAATTCGGCTGCATCTTCTAAAAACTGAACTTGAAATTTCCCAGCCATATCGTAAAAATTTCAGCAAATATAAATGTTTCTTTATTAGGAAACAAATTTAGGTTGTAATACTTTTCAAAAAACTTACCGTTAACGTTTCGACGCCAAGTGCCGGGCGGGTTTATGAAGTTTTTTAGTTTTGTTTGCGTTTCCGGCAGGAGAAATGTAGGTTAAATTCTGACCCCGCATGGCATTTGGCGTTTGTTGTAGCCAGTGCCTGACTACTTTGAAAGATCTCGTGCTTTAACTTTAACAACTTTCCCATTTCTCGAAATCACTAGATCTTCGTCCTCTTTTTGTTTTGATGACAACAAACGACTATAAGCTAATTCAAGTCCTTGAAGAATTTTTGCGCGCAAATCCTTCACATTTTCCTTATTCATAGTTTTACTATTTGATTGTAAATGATTTGATTATTAATCTCAATGTTTTCTGTTTTAACTCCTTCAGCAACTATTTGAAACGGTGGTTCTGAATTATCAATAATCATCCA
>JALNYZ010000135.1 GCA_023229575.1 Prolixibacteraceae bacterium | reverse complement strand
TGAGCCACTTTCCGGCAGAGAAATTGATGAGCAGGATGAATTGAATATTTATCCTACCAATCTTTTTGTTACCTCTAAAGACCGAATTGACGGAGCAATCGGGCAAATCGATGTGGATCTAGGAAAACAGGTTGAATATTTTAAAGAAATAGGAAAGCCTTATGAGGCTAAACGATTATACGAACGGGTTGTTTTCGATTTGGAAATGATCAGGGAGTTGGGCCATTGTTCCGGAATTGAAAATTATTCGAGGTATTTTGATGGCCGTAGTGCGGGAGAAAGACCCTATTGTTTACTCGACTATTTCCCCAAAGATTTTCTACTGGTTATAGACGAAAGTCACGTTACGGTTCCGCAAATCAGAGCGATGTATGGTGGTGACAGATCCCGTAAGCAGAATCTGGTCGAATATGGTTTTCGTTTGCCGGCAGCAATGGATAACAGGCCTCTCACGTTTGAGGAGTTTGAAACATTGACTCCTCAGGCTATTTATGTGAGTGCGACTCCAGCCGATTATGAACTGATTAAATGCGAAGGAGTTGTTGTTGATCAGGTAATTCGTCCAACCGGACTGCTTGATCCTGTAATAGAAGTACGTCCTTCATTGAATCAGATTGATGATTTGATGGAAGAAATAAGTCAACGAACAGCTGTCGACGAAAGGGTGCTTATTACCACGCTGACTAAACGAATGGCAGAAGAACTTACGGCCAACCTTGGCAGAATGGGAGTTCGGTGTAACTACATTCATAGTGACGTTGATACGATGGAGCGGGTTAAAATTATGGATGATTTGCGGAAAGGTCTGTTTGATGTACTCGTTGGTGTTAACCTGTTGAGAGAAGGTCTGGATTTACCTGAAGTTTCTCTGGTTGCTATTCTGGATGCTGATAAGGAGGGATTCCTTCGTTCTCATCGTTCATTAACCCAGACGGCAGGACGGGCAGCGCGAAATATCAATGGCAAAGTGATTTTTTATGCCGATAGAATTACGGAAAGTATGCGCCGCACTATGGACGAAACAACCCGGCGTCGGGAAAAACAGCTTGCATATAATGAACAGCATGGTATTGTTCCAACGCAAATTGTTAAGAATACTTTTTCTTCACTTGGACAAACGCAGATGACGGGAGTTGAACCTTACGCTTATATTGAACCGGAACCCAATCTTGCTGCAGATCCGGTTGTACAATATATGAATAAAGCTCAGCTGGAAAAAGCTATAGAACGGACGAAGAAACAGATGATGGAATCGGCTAAAAGCCTTGACTTTCTCGAAGCTGCTCAATTCCGCGATGAGTTGATAAAACTGGAAGATCTGCTTAAATCGAAGGTGTAATTCATTTATTTAAAATCCTGTATATGAAACGGATAGTTGCGATGATAGTTTTTCTTTTGCTGACAACTTCGTTGATGGCTCAGGTTATTTATACAGCGCAAGATTCTATTGTCTTTGAGGAGTATCTAAAAGTGATGAAACCGAAAAAGGATCTTTCTCTGCAAGAGTTGATTGTCGAAACAGCTTTGTATTTTAGAGGAACGCCCTATGTTGCTTCAACGCTGGAATACACGCCGGAACAGCTTGTTGTTAATCTGAGAGAATTGGACTGTACTACTTTTGTGGAATCAACGATTGCATTAGCCCGGACTGTTAAAGATGAACCCCCCTCATTTCAAAAATTCTGTGCTAATTTACAACAGCTTCGCTACAGAGAAGCAAGCATTGAAGATTACAGTTCCCGGTTACATTATACTTCAGATTGGATTTATACGAACGAACAACGCGGAATTGTTAAAGATATTTCCCGTGAGGTCGGAGGCATTGATTTGCCTGTAAATCTGTTTATTATGTCGACTAACGCCGAAAAATATAAACAGCTTAAAGGAAATCCTGAACTAATTGAAAAGATTAAAGAACAAGAACATATTATTAATGGCCGGCCGCATTACTATATTCCTAAGGCAAGTCTATATAAAGTGTCGAAGAGTATACGCAGTGGAGATATGGTCTGTTTTGCTACAACAATAAAAGGATTGGATGTATCGCATGTCGGTTTTGCTTATTGGGAAAATGGAATTCTTACATTTATTCATGCTTCTTCGTCGGCAAAGAAGGTGATTGTTAATCCGGAACCGATGCAATCCTATATTGATGGGGTTAACCATAACCACGGGGTATTGTTTGTAAGGGCAATCGAATAAGTTATTGAAACAGTTCGAAAGCAAATTTAAAGCCTGCTCCCTGATATTTCCCTTTTTCGAATCCGGCAAATAAGGCAATGTTAAAAATGTGATTTCCAATTCCGTATCCTATTTCTGTGTAGCTTGGCAGGTACGGTGTGAAGAGCTGACTTAAGTATAAACGTTCAGAAAAGATGTGTTTTGATGCATCTTTTTTTAAAAAGTGCATCAATATAAAGGGGCTTTCATACATCAGATGAGCCTGAACATAGGAGCTGGAAGCATTGTACCATTCGCCAGGTAGCAGATGAAATACTCCGCCTATTCCATCATTCCATGAATCAGGAAAATGTCTTCTTGTAAAATAACGAAAATCAGCAAAGTAAACGGATCGTTGTCTTGAGAAAAATCCGCCGCTCACGTAGTAATTCAGTTGACGTAGCATACCAAGATTAATTCTTTGCTGAATATCAGCTTCAATTCGCTCGTAATCACCAATGCTTTCTATAACCCCGGGAATACCACGTGCATATTCAAAAGAAAATGTCGGATAACAAGATTGTACATACTCTTTATTCTTACCGTCCATGCGATAATATTGGTAGGGAGTGTATGATACGCCAATATAAGGAGTAAAGTCATTGTAGTTATCGTTTATGATATTATTGATATCTCCATCGGTAATTATAGTATTTCCATCTTTTACAGGGGTAC
>JALNYZ010000134.1:2254-2901 GCA_023229575.1 Prolixibacteraceae bacterium | reverse complement strand
TCCGGCGTGGTGTTATCATATTTCGCACCAAACTGATTCAATAACACGGAAAACAGCTTTCCAAATAGGGCATTGTAATTTAATTCTTCATTTTGAAATAAAGAATTATCCATAGTCTTCCATTTCCATTATTGGCCGAATTTCTGTCGTCCCGCCCAAAAGGTGTGTTGGACATTCTTTCGCCAATTCCACAATAGTCTGTAAATCATCAGCCTGCAACAAATAGTAACCTCCGATAGTTTCTTTGGATTCCAAATATGTCCCGTCTTTAATAACACAGTCTTTTCCCGAGATAAGCACACTTTTTTCCTGTAATCCATCTCCTGAAATCAAATGTCCGGCTTCGGCTAGTTTATTTGCCCAATTCATATGGGCATTAACGATTTCCTGCATTTCTTTTGGTGATAGTTCATTCATTTTTTGAATATCATCATGTAGTAATAATAAGAATTGTTTCATTATAAATTGTTTTTAAGTTAAAATAAAGACATTTCGGGATTTCGATTTTGGACATAATAAGTAATTTTTTTTCAGCATGCTGCTTGCTCAAAAACACACAGATATATACCCCGTGTGTACGTTCAACGAATCTAAAGAAAAAACAAAAATAGAAATCATTTTGTTTATGACCAATTATAGAATGTACT
>JALNYZ010000134.1:0-2244 GCA_023229575.1 Prolixibacteraceae bacterium | reverse complement strand
GAAAATTGAGAATGCTTTTTACTCAAGAATTAGGTCCATATTCAAGTAGGAAATTTGGGCTCTTTTTTAAAGCCAAACTTATCAATTATACACATAAAGGCATTATCTTTGTGTAGATTAAGACTGAAGTCTCGTTTCATAAGCGTTGATTTAGATGTTTATTATGAAGGAACAACACAAAAAAGGTTTGCCAGAGAAGAACCTATCGGACAGCTGCTTCCGATGGTTATCGAGGTGAACAACGAAAACTAACTTAAGGACTTGTTTTCCGTTGTCCGTTTTAAAAAGAGTTTAAAATGAAGAATAGATACGGTAAATAAATCGATAAAGCTTTTAAAAATAAACTTACTAACATATATTATTATGGATAAAAATACTGTTTCAGAAACAATCATCGCTTTGGAAAGAGAGGCTATGAGTGCATGGCATGATGGTAACCCCTCTCCTTTTCTCGAACTTTATTCGAAAGACTTCACTTATTTCGATCCAGGTCAGGAAGTACGGCTTGACGGCTGGGACAAAATAAAAGAGCTGTATGAAAGTTTACGGGGAAAGGTTAAAATGGATAGATTTGAAATGATAAATCCCGTTGTACAAGCAACCGATACTATGGCTGTTCTGACTTACAATCTGGATTCGTATTCAGGAGAAACGCTCTGGAAAGAGAATTGTACGGAAGTGTACAGGCTGGAAGAAAATAACAAATGGAAAATTATCCACTGCCATTTTTCTCCGACTAAACTTCCATAAATTAAGAAATAAAGAAAACAAAGAAGGCTGTGATTGCAAATCACAGCCGACAGGACAGGCTGATGGATTATAATAAAATTAGACAATCCGACATATGATTGACAAAATAATTAACAGAATAAAAGAAGATAAAGAAAACTGGGACGAGTTCGAGAGTATTTTCGTTGAAAGAAAAATTGAATCAAAGACCGTATTGTTAAATGCAGGAGAGATAGCCAATCATATATTTTTTATAAAAAAAGGCTGTTTACGTGAGTGGTTTAATAATGACGGAAAGGATATTACCTTCCAGTTTTTCTTTGAAGGACAGGCTGTTGCTTCAATTGATAGTTTTATGAATAGTAAGCCTAGTTTGTTTTCGATTGAAAGTATTGAACCTTCAATTATTGTTTCGGTCAGAAAAGAAGACTTTGAAAGACTTTTTATTGTCTATCCCGAAATAAAAGATAGATTTCAAGGTTTCATTTTTCAAAGATTTAGAAACTATGCTCAGCTTTTTCTTTCCAGAATTACAGATTGTCCAACGAAACGCTACGAAAATTTATATAGAGATCAACCTGAAATTATCAAACGAGTTCAACAGCATTATATAGCCTCGTTTTTAGGTATAACACCTGTTTCTTTGAGCAGAATAAGAAATAAAAAATAGACTTCGTTTCTTATCTTTTGTTATCGTTATGAAGATTTTCAGTACCGTATTTTTGCAGAAAAAAGCAAGATGGAAGCAAGAAGAAATAACCGTAGACAAACAAGAAGTAAATATATTCAGTTAGATACCAGAAAATGTGAAGCCTGTTGGAAGTGTGTGGAAACCTGTCCAAACGATGTAATAGGAACTGTGAATTTACCTTGGCATAAACATGCATTAATTATCAATAGTGATAATTGTAGCGGTTGTACGAAGTGTATAAAAGCCTGCGAGTTTATGGCTATATCTAAAATTTCAAGTAACGACGACACAATAATAAATCAGAAAAATCCTTATGACCGCTTCATAATTAATATTGGACTGCTTTTTACCGGATTTATTGCTGTTTATTCTGGATTTCTAATACAATTCAGTTATCATATGGGGCATCGTGGAGAAATAGATATCAACAGAATTGTGTTAAATGCCAATTATTCAGGTTGGACGAATATTCATAAAATTACTATTACATTACTTTCGGTATTCATGGTTTTCCATACAGTCCAGCATTGGAAATGGTATAAAACAATTGTTAAGAAAAATCTTGTAACAAAAAATATACAAGTATTCATTCTGTCAACGGTTTTTATTTTAGTTGCTATTACCGGATTTATACCTTGGACGATTGATTTAACTGGAAATGATCAAATAACTCGAAAGATTTTTCTCGAAATACATGACAAACTAACAATAATCTTATTGATATTTCTGATTTTACATGTTATGAAAAGATTAAAATGGTTCACAGCAACTCTATGGCGAAGTAAGAATAAACCAAAAGAAATGAGACCGTAATCTAAACTGTT
>JALNYZ010000133.1 GCA_023229575.1 Prolixibacteraceae bacterium | reverse complement strand
AAATTTTATTGAACGTTTAACCGTGGGAGGAGGAGCTCTTGCCTCTACTTCATTAATGGGATTTGCTATCCCCGAAAATCAGAAAACCAAGCGTATTAACCTGCAGGATAGTTCGGAAGAATTAGCTGCGGATGTAGTAGTTATTGGTGGAGGTTTAGGAGGTTGCGCCACAGCTTTTGCCGCTCTTCGAAATAATCTGACTGTAATTCTTACTGAAGAGACAGATTGGATTGGTGGACAGCTAACGCAACAAGGGGTTCCGCCCGACGAACATAACTGGATTGAAACACATGGTGCCCCTCAGTTGTACCGTGATTTCCGCACATCAATCCGTGAATACTATAAAAAAAATTATCCGTTGACTGATGCTGCAAAGGCGGTTCAATACCTGAATCCGGGAGCTGGATCTGTTTCTAAATTATGTCATGAACCAAAAGTAGCTGTTAGTGTACTTCAGGATATGATGGCTCCATACATTAGTGCAGGCAAACTGGTTTTATTGCTTGAACATAAAGTAGTTGATGCAAGCGTTAAAAGCGATGTAGTTAATTCTGTAACCGTGAAAAATCTTCGTTCCAATAAATTGATAAAATTCAAGGCTCCCTATTTTGTAGATGCCACAGAGTTGGGCGAACTGTTGCCCATTACTGGAACAGAATATGTAACCGGTGCCGAATCTAAATCTCAGACAGGAGAACTGCATGCCACAGAAAAGGCCAATCTTAAAAACAATCAGGCCTTTACCATGTGCTTTGCTATAGATTATGTGCCAGGTGAGGACTGGACTATTCCAAAGCCTGCCGAGTACGATTTCTGGAAAGAATTCGTACCTAAGATGAAAAAGCCCTGGTCCGGTAAAATGATAGGATTGCATTATTCAAATCCCAGTACATTGGAACCAAAAGAGCTTGGCTTCAATCCTGATGGAAGTCCCACTGGTAATTTGCTGAACTTATGGAATTACAGACGAATCATCAATAAAGACAATTTTGTTCCGGGTTTCTACAAAGGAGATATTACGATTGTTAACTGGCCACAGAACGATTACGTATTGGGAGATATCGTTGAGGCAAGCGAAGAAGAATTTAAAAAACATGTGGAAAGAGCTAAACAACAAAGTCTTTCGCTTCTGTACTGGTTGCAAACTGAAGCTCCCCGGCCAGATGGAGGTAAAGGATGGCCGGGCGTTCGTTTACGCAAGGATGTGATGGGTACAGAGGATGGCCTGGCAAAATATCCGTATATACGTGAAGCCAGACGTATCAAAGCTTTGTTTACCGTGTTGGAGGAACATGTTGGTACCGATAACAGGGCGATAGTAACAGGCCAGAAAGAGAATCTTAAAGCTGCTGAGTTTTATGATAGCGTGGGTATTGGTTATTATCACATAGACCTTCATCCAAGTAGTGATGGCGATAATTATTTGGATTTTAGATCTTTGCCTTTTCAGATTCCTTTGGGGGCATTAATCCCGGTTAAGACTAAAAATCTGTTGCCTGCCAATAAGAATATCGGGACGACTCACATAACTAATGGCTGTTACCGCTTGCATCCGGTAGAATGGAGTATCGGAGAAGCTGTTGGTATGTTGGTTGCCTTTGCCGGGGGCAAAAAAGTTACACCAAAAGAAGTCCGCGAAGATAAAGCCATGCTGGCAGAATTTCAGGATTTTATCCGTAAGCAAGGTGTTGAAACAGAATGGAAGCAGAATTAATATGAAATGAAAAAGATATTCTTATTGCTAGTATTAATGGCTCTGTGCCTGTCTGATTTATTTGTTTTGAACGCTGCAAACAAGCAATCGAAAATACTTCTGATACCGCTTGACAGCAGACCACCGTGTTTGCAGTTTGTGCAAAAAATAGGGCAGATAGGGCAGGCACAGGTTGTGGCGCCTCCCGATGATTTATTGGGAAAATTTACCGTACCAGGTCAGTGCGATAAAATCATAGAATGGATAAACTCTCTTAATCTAAAGGAGTATGATGCTATGATTGTTTCCATGGATATGATTACCTATGGGAGTCTCGTGGAATCGCGGGTGCTTCATGTTGGTGCAGAAAAAGCCTTGCAACGGTTGGAGGTACTCCGTTATATAAAAAAGAAAGCGCCCAATCTTCCTGTTTATGTTGAGAGTATCGTGATGAGGCTGGCTCCCACTGCTGATGGGAAAAACGAATCCTATCGTATACAATTGGCAGAATGGGCTGAGATTTCGGCAGAAACAGACGACTCATCAAAAGCTCGTACCGCTGAGCTTGAGAAAATGATTCCGGCAAATGTTCTTGTAGACTATAAGATGACAAGAGAGCGAGATTTACTGATTAATCTGAAATCTATCGATTTGGTTCAGGATGGTGTGATTGACTATTTAATTCTTGGGCAGGACGACTCCGCCCCTAGAGGTGTTCATCTGGCAGACAGAACAAAATTGCATGATAAAGTAAGCCAGCTCAACTTATCTTCCCGGGTATCTATTCAGTCTGGAACAGACGATGTGTCCATGCTTCTGTTGGCAAAAGCTATAACAGACCATCATCAATACGTACCGGGAATAAAAGTCGTGTATGATTCTGAATCCATTATTCAGCGTGTTATGCCGTTTGAAGATGAACCTCTGTGCAAAATAGTATCAGACGATATCAAATCCTCTGGAGCAAAAGAAGTATCTGAAGAATCTGACGCCGATTTGATTTTATATGTTTTTGCCTCTCGTCATGAGGAAGGGGTTGCAGATGCTTTTGCCACCCGTATTGCAAAAGCTGTAGATAAAGGACTTCCGGTCCTTGTTGCAGATATTGATCCGAAAGGTGATGTTCAGGGAAGTGATTCTGCATTCTCTGAGGCTTTGATGGCTCATCAGGTATTTCCTCGTCTTTATGGCTATGCTTCATGGAATACAGCTAGT
>JALNYZ010000132.1 GCA_023229575.1 Prolixibacteraceae bacterium | reverse complement strand
AAAGGCGATGAAGCTGCATTTAAAGTCATCTACAATAGATATGTGCCCAGACTGTATTACTTCGTGTATGAGTATGTCCCATACAATGACATAGTTGAAAATATCATTCAGGACACATTGATGGCACTTTGGGCCAAAAAATCAACACTGGCAGATAATACCAACCTGGGTGCTTATCTTTTTACCGTTGCTAAAAACAACTGCCTCTATAAACTTCGGGACCAACGGTACAAACGGAGACTTTTTGAATCGAATGAAGTTGATGAACCGGAACTTAAAGCAAACCTCGATGCTTTAGGCACACTTGATACCTCATTGATTACGTTCACGGAGATTGAACAAATTATCGAAAACACCCTCATGCAATTGCCCCCACAATGCAAAGTTGTTTTCATTTATAGCCGGTTAGAAGAAAAGAAAAACAAAGAAATAGCAGAAACGCTGGGCATTTCAGTGAAAGCGGTCGAAGGGCATATCTCCAAAGCATTAAAATTTTTCCGCACTTCGCTAAAGGATTATCTTCCGATCATGGCATTTATGTTTGTACGCTAGGGCATAGGGCATGGAGCAGAGCGGTACTCCGTTCCCCGGTCTCTAATCCTCCAGGCCTATGCCCTCTGCTCCATGCTCTTAAAAATAATTTTAAATCAGGACTAGGGTAAATCCCAGTTCGTGCTTTAACTATATAGATATGAAATACACAAACGAGATATTGCAAATTGTGACCGGTAATATGAATGCGGTTCATAAAAACGAGGTCCTTTCTCAACTTCTCAAAGATAAGGAGGCCAGAGAAGAGTACAGGAAAATCAAAAATGCATGGGCGCTAACGTCTTCGACAAAAGAAATGTCCGAATCGCAGACTGAAAAATTGTACATGAACTTCCGGGAGCAGTTGGCAATTAAACAGAAATCATTTCGAATATTCAGTTCCTCCTTTATTAAATATGCCGCAATCCTAATTTTAGCCTTATCGATTGGCGCTGTTGGCTTTTGGGATTTCTATAAGAATCAGAAATCGTATGTTTATAGTACTATTGCCGAATCAGGAAAGAATGGTATGTCGCAGCTTCACCTTTCCAATGGAACTACAGTTAGTCTCGAAAAGGACAACTCGAAAATTGCGCTAAGCGCTGATCAGAAAGTCACGATTGATGAAGAAAAGGTGATCGATTTAAAAAACAAAACCAGCCAGGCGGATGAATCAAAAATGAACGAGGTGGTTGTTCCATTCGGGAAAAGAATACAATTGGCACTTGAAGATGGCACTAAAGTCTGGCTAAATGCCGGAAGCAGGATGGCATTCCCGACCAAATTCAAAAGTAACAAACGTGAAGTATTTTTGGAAGGGGAAGGGTATTTTGAAGTGGTACACAACCAGAATCTGCCATTTTATGTAAATACCAACGAAATCGCCATCAAAGTACTGGGAACCAAATTTAATATTTCTGCCTATGGGTCAGAGAAACTGATTGAAGCAGTCCTTATTGAAGGAAGCATTGCAATAAACGAGCGGTCAGCTTTGTCATTTATAAAGAGTGGATCCATTCTAATGCCTAACCAAAAAGCCAGTTACGACAGAAATGATCGTTCTTTAATAGTAAAAGAAGAGCCTAATGTTGATGATGCAATTGCCTGGACCGAAGGATGGTTTAAATTTCACCGGCAGAGCATAAATGACGTCCTTAATAAGTTGCAACGCTATTATAATGTACAGTTTGATTTTAACGCAGAATTTCCTGCAGAAGATCTGATTACTGGGAAATTATATCTTAATGATTCTATTGAACAGGTGATGTTGACAATGGAGGTTGTTGCCAAACTGCAATACCGGATTAGTGGTAATAAAATTTATGTTGGGAAAAAAATGTAGTCAAATATATTTAACAGTAAAAAAATGTAAGGGTGATTACCTACCGATTTTGATCTCGCAATTATTAACCAGTTAATATTAACCAACTAAAAAACTCAGGGTTGCCTATGCAAAATTAGTTTCTATTTCAGATTAAAAAGCCGGGAAGTCGGCTAACCTCCCAGCTTTAGATTTATTAAAACAGTGTTTTATAATAAACGATCAAAAGTATGAAAAAAAAATGTAATGTGATGTCCAATCTCAAATTGGACACGAATGAAATATTCTTAAAAATGAAACTTCTTACCTTGATGTTGTTTGCTGCTTTTGTGTCAGCCTCGGCGAGCAGCTACTCACAAGCGACAAAGTTCAACCTGGACCTGAAGAATGTTAGCATCAGTGATGTCTTTCAGAAAATCGAAGAGCAGAGCGAATTTGTTATTCTTTTTAATGAGAAAACCTTTGATATCAAACGGAAAGTCGATATAGCTGTAAGGGACGAAACGGTTGATAAAATTCTGGATCAGGTTTTTGAAGGGGAGAAGGATGCCTACAAGATCTTTGACCGCCAGATCGCAATTTATCCGAATGAAATAATAGAATTGCCAACGATTATCAAGTCTGAAACAAATGCGGAACAGCAAAAGAAAACTCTCTCCGGTATCGTCAAAGATAGCAAAGGTCTTCCTATCCCAGGGGTAACAGTTATTGCTAAAGCCACAACCATTGGTACGATTACCGATGCTGATGGACAATTCATATTATCGGTGCCGACCGATGCCAAAACACTCGTATTTTCGTTTATTGGGATGAAAACGCAGGAAATTCAGATAGGAGGGAAAACATCTCTCAACGTGGTACTTGAGGAGATGACCGTGAGTTTGGAGGAAGTGGTTGCCGTCGGGTATGGTACTCAGAAAAAAGCCAGTGTTGTGGGGGCCATCTCCGCGGTTTCGGGTAAAGACATCATGAAAACAGGTGGGGTAAGTTCTTTGTCAATGGCTTTAACAGGAGCCCTTCCCGGACTTAACACAATCCAGTCAAACACTGGCCAACC
>JALNYZ010000056.1 GCA_023229575.1 Prolixibacteraceae bacterium | reverse complement strand
GAAATGTTTGAAATGTTTGAAATGTTTGAAATGTTTGAAATGTTTGAAATGTTTGAAATGTTTGAAATGTTTGAAATGTTTGAAATGTTTGAAATGTTTGAAATGTTTGAAATGTTTGAAATGTTTGCCCATAGAAATGCTCTGGGACCAGACCATTTTCTCATCCTCAAATCAGCACATCCTCAAATCGACGGGTTATCACATTTCAGTAAATATCCGCATCATGCAAATCTTGCAATCGAACTCCAGATCGAAGCTGTTGGCTCCATCTTTCAGGGAAAAAGGCAAAGCGAATTCATTTGGGAAAGTTCCTCCAAATCGTTTGCAGAAGCCAAGTTCGTGCTGGATGCAGTGTTTTGTAATCATCACCTGGAGGCGTCCGATTACCGCCCGTTTTTCTACGGCTGTTTCGGGCAATTCAAGTCCGTGGCGTCGGTAAAACTGTAGAGCCAGCCGATTGCTGATGTTGTTCTCAGAGTGAAATGAATCGATAGGGTAGGGGATTGTCAGGTCTTGGTTTCTGTTTTCTTGTTTGACCGATGGTTCCATTTTTGCCGGTTGAGCTGGCTTCTTTGCACTTAATTTGGCTGCCAGTTGGTCCAGCAAGCCCCTGCGTAACGCATTCAACTGTTGCGAAGTGAAAAAATATTGTTCGTTGCCACCGGTGTCGATATCCCTTACCATGAAGGGTGTATCGCCCGATTTGGAGAGTTGGCGAAGGATATTCTCACGCGATTTGGTTGGATCGTTGGCAGGGACTTTGTCCATAACGACAGAATTCATTGTCGGGGTAACCCTTGTGGTTGCCCCATCTTGATTAACATCAAAATTTCCATCAAATGCATTCCGGGCTACCATTAGGGACGTACCGACGGTAAACCCATCAAGAGTTGATTCTAGTTTGATATCGATGGGAATCTTTCTTCCGGATGTTTTTTTGCCAAGAGCCATCTGGAAGGAGTGGTCCCAGTTTCGGTAGATACGGGCACCCACAAATATGTTATTCATCCTGTCGGGGAAAATTGACCCATTCTCAACCCGGTTGACTTTCAATCCGTCACTCTCACCCTTGCGGTTCACAAAGGTCAAACCATCGTTGTTACCGGGCATAATGCATCCCGAAAGCTGAAAGGAATCCCTGTTCACCCTAACGACTTCTCCAATTTCTTCGCCAGTAGATTTGGGGCTGTCTATCCCTGCCACAGAATCTTGCCTCCCATAAATAAAATATTCGGTAGCTCCCTTGTGAAAAGTTTTAGCCGGATCGGGTGTAAAAAAGATGCGCGTTGTCCCGGAAGAGGAGGGCGCAAATTCTGGTTTTCCCTCAAGAAAGCGATCAAGCTCCAGACGATAGAAAGCCGTTATATTTTTCACATAATCGATATCTTTCAAACGTCCCTCGATTTTGAATGAGTGGACACCGGCAGCTACCAGTTCGGCAATCGTTTGAGAGCGGTTGAGGTCTTTGAGCGAAAGCAGATGTTTGTCCCTGATTATCGTCTTTCCTGTGGCATCCGAAAGGGTATATTTTTTGCGGCAAGGTTGGGCACAGGCCCCCCGGTTGGCGCTCCTGCCGCCCATGGCATGGCTCATGAAACATTGTCCGCTCAAACTCACGCAAAGGGAGCCGTGCACAAATGCCTCAAGTTCGATGGTGGTTTGAGCTGAAATTTCTTCGATCTGGAGTAGTGAAAGCTCCCTGGCAAGTACGGCCCTTTTGAATCCGACTGCCTCCAGAAATTTTATCTTATCTACCGTGAAGTTGTTGGCTTGTGTGCTGGCATGAAGCGCTATGGGAGGCAGGTCCATCTCCAGGATACCAAAATCCTGGATAATCAAAGCATCGGCCCCAGCCTCATATACCTGACGGATGATCCGTTCGGCTTCCACCAGTTCGTTGTCGTAGAGGATGGTGTTGAGGGCAACATAAGTTTTGACTCCGAACAGGCGGGCTTCGGTTGCCAGCTTCTCAATCTCTTCAATTGAATTTCCTGCAGCCTCCCTGGCCCCGAACTTAGGCGCGCCAATGTAAACGGCATCCGCGCCATGGTGGATGGCTGCGATGCCGCATTCCAGGTTTTTGGCAGGAGCAAGGAGTTCGAGGATTTTTGTGCTTTGCACGTTTGAAATGTTTGAAATGTTTTTCTAGTATAAAATGTTAAATGAAGCTCCGGTCCCTGAGCTTGTCGAAGGGAAATGTTTGAAGAAGTTACCGGGCCCTAAGCCTGTCAAAGGGAAATGTTTGAAATGTTCAGTTCTTCCAAATTATTAAACAGCCGCAAGGCGAAACGCGCGCAGCGAAAATGGCCGCAAGGCCAAATATTTCAAACGCCCGAAGGGCAAACATTTCAAACTTCCTCCCGGAGTGCTTCCCAATATTCCACTGCCCTTCGGGTGTGCGGAATGACGATGCTGCCCCCAACCAGGTTGGCAACGGCGAAGATCTCGAAAAGTTCTTCTGTGGTGACCCCTTGTTCGTGGCACTTTTCGAGGTGGTATTTGACACAATCATCGCATCGAAGCACCATGGAGCATACCAGTCCCATCATCTCTTTTACTTTCGTGGAAAGGGCTCCTTCCATGTAGGTGTTGGTGTCGATGTTGTAGATCCGTTTCATCACCTTGTTGTCGGCAGCCAGGATCTTCTCGTTCATTTTTTCGCGGTAGGCGCGGAATTCAGTGATTTTTTCGTTCATATTATCCGTGGTTGGTCATATAATGTTGATAGTCATTCGTATATTAGAGTCCTTCCGTCCGATATCATCATGTTTGCTTTTTTCAAAATGCAACCGCGGACGGTTTCTCCGCGACTTTCGTTTCCCCGGGTTCCGCTTCGCTCCACCCGGGGTTACAAAATTGGTCATCCCTGACGGGACTACCAAATATCGCCGCTGATGCGCGGCTGGGTTTGCGAAGGTGCAACTTTGCCTTGCAAAACCAATAAAATAACATCTTCTGCTCTCAGGACCCGCAGGACATTTAGGACGCTCAAATGCTTATCATTTTTTCCAATTCAGACATCTCTCCTTCTCTCCTCTCCGTCGTCCCAGTCATCCCCTCTTTCTTCCCATCTCTCCGTCTCTCCGTCATTCGTTCTTCTCCGTCATTCATTCTCCCCCTCTCCCCCTCGCCAAGTCTCCCCCTCTGTTCTTCTACTCGGTCGGTGAGTCAATCTTACCTTCCACCTCTCCGATGAGGGTAGTCTGGGTACATCCGGTAATTATAACCCGAACAAAATCGCCTATTTCAATGCCATTGTTTGGGAAGACAACTACTTTGTTTTGCGAGCTGCGACCGAAAAATTCGCTTTTTTTCTTTTTGGAGATTCCCTCAGCAAGTACCTCCATGGTCTTGCCGAGGTCTCTTTGGTTGCTCTCCAGCGAAAGCCTGTTTTGCAGGTGGATGATCTCCTCAAGACGCCTGGATTTCACCTCTTCCGGAACATCATCCCAGAAATGGTTGGCGGCGTAAGTTCCGGGCCGCATCGAGAATTTGAACATAAAGGAGGTGTCGAACTGGGCCTCTTCCATCAGTTGCAGGGATTGTTGATGGTCTTCTTCGGTTTCGGAACAAAAGCCACAAAAAATATCTGTGGTGATGCCGCATCCCGGTAGGGCTTCGCGAATGGCCTGGATGCGGCCGAGATACCATTCGCGGTCGTATTTGCGGTTCATTTTTTTCAAAATGGCCGAGCTGCCCGACTGGACAGGAAGGTGTATGTGACGGCAAATATTCGGATAGGCAATCATCTTCTTTAACAATTTGTCCGACAGGTCTTTGGGGTGAGAGGTGGTAAACCTGACACGCAGGGCTGGTGAGAGTTGCGCCACCATCTCCAGCAGATCAGGAAACTTAACAGGTTTCCGGGTGGCTTCGGGGTGCCAGACATAGGAGTTGACATTCTGCCCCAGCAGGGTCACCTCTTTGGCCCCATTCTGCATCAGCGCTTTTACCTCGTTGAGGATATCTTTGGGATTCCGGCTTCGCTCGCGGCCACGGGTGTATGGAACGATGCAGTAGGTGCAAAAATTGTTGCATCCCCTGGTGATCGATACGAAGCCTGTAATTAGCTCTTCCCCAATCCTTTTCGGGATAATGGAGTCGTATGTCTCGTCGATGGTCAGCTCAACATTGACGGCGCTTTCCCCCGCCAGGGCTTTGTCGTAAAGGAAAGGCAGATCCCGGTAGGCGTCCGGACCGGCAACAAGATCTACCGATTTTTTTTCGATCAGTTCATCGCCAATGCGTTCGGCCATGCAACCGATTAGTCCAATGACCAGTTTCGGATTTTTCTTTTTCAGGCTTCTAAAGAATGACAATCTGTTCCAGATCTTCTTTTCGGCGTTGTCGCGCACCGAGCAGGTGTTGACCAGAATGGTATCCGCATCTGCATACTGATCAGTTACTACGAACCCGCGGTCTCCCATTACAGCGGCAACCACCTCGCTGTCGGCCACATTCATCTGGCAGCCGTATGTTTCGATATATAGTTTTTTCTCCGTCATATTGTTTCAAATCTTTTGTCAACTTCCGCGGAAGTTGACAGGCCGCAAAGTTAGGATCAATTCTTCCAAAAAAGAAGATTAAAAAAGTACGTCATTGTTTTTTATTTCAAAAATTTTGTATATTTAAACTGTTGAAATTTATAGTTTTAGCAACCAAACCACCAGACCAATATGAATTTCCTTCACCAAAACAAGATGTCCGTGTTCAATTAGCCTTTGAATGCAGGCATTTTGATCGGGACTTAACTTTACAATCTTAAATATCTATTCATGACAGACCAAACTTTACGCATCCTTATTTTGCTTGCTCCGCTGCTGATCGGAGGGATTATTGCGGCCATTAACGCCGATGAAGTTAACGAGACAACCGAAAATGCCGAGGCATGGACTAGAAAGACGCAGTCTTCGGTTTCCCGAAAAAATGGCTGGTTCAGTCGTTTCATTGCAAATCCGGTTTTATGGTTGATTGTGACTTTCTGTGACTGGACGGACGGATTTGAACATCGTGGACTTAAAAACGGAACAAGGGTAGCAGTCACACTCTATCTTGTTGCCGCATGGTGTTTTGTGCTTTATGCGGCTTTTATGCTTGCAGTTGTGCTGGTAGTGGGAGGCGTCGTTATATATATCGTCTTCAAAGTCCTTGCGTCTTCAAATTCTGATAGTAGTTTTAGCCAAGGCTTCGAACGTGGGAAAAGGATCATGGGCGCAGCCGGATCCGGCCAACGGGTAAATCCAGAGACCGGGAGGATCCAGAAACAGGGTTTGATTGGATGGATTGATACCGATGAACGCATCGATCCTGAAACAGGCAATGTTCAGGAAAAAGGATTTATTGGTTGGAAAGACACGGAAACCCGTATCAATCAGGAGACTGGCAACCTCCAGCATGAGGGATTCCTAGGGTACCATGATTCAGATATCAGAATCAATCCGGATACCGGGATTATCCAGAAGAAAGGATTGATAGGCTGGATTGACACAGAAGAACGTATCAACCCTGATTCGGGCAAACACCAGAAAAAGGGGTTAATTGGCTGGATAGATGACTGATCAAGAGTTAAAATCCGACTAAATTTTAGACTCAAAATATTTTTCAATAAAAGTGGAGGCCAGAGACCACCTAAAAAACGGGGCGAAACCGAAAAGCCAAACGAGAGGGGGAATCATTTATTCAATCAATATGGAAAATAACAAAATTTTTGGTGTGATTTTATTAGTAATCGGAATAGCCTTGGCAGTTTACGGTTTTAATATTCAAAACTCTTTCGGTTCTCAACTTGCAAGTGCTTTTGGTCAAAAAGACAACAGTGCAACTATTTGTATTGTGCTTGGTGTCCTTGCTGCAATTGTAGGTATTATTTTGTTAGCAAATAAGGGAAATGAGGAGAAAAAATAATTACTATTTCATATCACTCTTGAAAAGTGGAGACCAGCGACCACTATAAAAACGGGGCGACTCCGAAAAGCCATATGAGTAGGGAAATAAAAAAATGAAAAAAATGAAAAAAGTACAATTTGCATTTATTGGTGCCATTTTAGGTTTGCCCCTAAGCTATTACTTCCAATCTGACTATGTGAAAAGTAAAGTAGGTGGAATGGGTGGCTATTTGAAAAATTTTGGCGACGTTGTTAGCAATTCAGACTTAGTGGGTAATGTAATTTTAAGCGTAGTAATTTTTGCATTGGTTGGTGGAGTGATTGGATACTTCGTAGATGAAAATGATGCTAAGAATACAAAGATGCTTAACACTTCAGGATCGAATCAAAACGCAGAAAAACAAACTAACTTTTGTCCTTCTTGCGGAGGGAAAATTGAAGATGGGGAAACTCAATTTTGCGAAAGTTGTGGCACGAAATTTTAAGATATAAAATGCAAGATTATAATAGTTAATCATTGTTAACCTAAACTATTACACAATGAAAAGATGTAATAATTGTAATTTGTCATTTGATGACAATAAAATGTTTTGTAAAAAATGTGGCAAACCACTAATTTCCGAGTATCAGATTGAACCAAAAGAAGTTGCGAAAAAAACCGTATTAGAGGATAAAATAAAAGCTGATCCTTTAAATATAGACTTACTTCATGAGTATGCTCAATTTCTTTACAGTAGCCTGATATTCAAAGACACAATCTCCGTTTCTCTTAAATTATTAGCAATTAATGAGAAAGATGGATTTGCAAATGAATTGCTTTTCGAATCATATTTAAAGTTGAATATGCTAAAAGAAGCATCTGAATTTGGCAAACAATTACTTTTGGAAAGGCCAACAGATATTTTTCTGCTTCAGGAACTTGCCGAAATCTCAGGCAAATTAGGAAATGCTCATAAAGAGACCGAATATTTTACTCAGATTCTCAAACTGCAACCTACAAATACTAGTGCACTATTAAACAAAGCGCACAATTTGCTTGAGGAGAATCAACTTGAAAAGGCCATTGAGATTTTCAGTAACTTACATATTGAAGGACAAAACGACAGAATTACCACAATTTATGCCGGCATTAACAAAGCTCTTAAAGCTGATTATAAAGCGGCAATCAAATTGCTTAGTCCAATACTGAGTTATAATGAGCATACAAAACAAAATGACATAAACACGAATCGAGGAGTTCTATATTTAGTGTATAGCTTATGCCAAAGCTCAGCCGGGATGCCGGAAATTAAACAATGGGCAGAAATAATCAATCACCAGAACTTAAAGCAGAATTTTCATGTGCTTGATGAGCAAACAGATGTAAAAATTATCGATTTCATTGTCAATCAGAGCTTAAATGAGATTACTCCATCCGAAAATGCACATTACCAATTCTCAAAAATTACTGAAACATATCTTGTTAATGTTAATTTTACTGAACTCAACAATTCTAAGATCGCTGAGTTATGGTATGCCGTTGGCAATAAACAAGCCGAATCAAAAATATTTTCCGATGCGGTAAATTCGTTCCAAAGAGCGAGTGATTTATTGCCCAATGAAACCAAGTATAAAGAAAAATATGCCGAGTATACGAATCTATTTGAATCCGAAACTCGAAAGAGGAAGAGAAAAACAAATTTTATAATTGCAGCTTCTATTATTGGTCTGATTATTATTGTTCTTTCAATCTTTGCATATAAGAGTTTTGAAGAAAAGAGTGCATTCGAGTTGGCTAAAAATGAAAATTCCTCAAGTTCTTACCAAACTTATTTGGATAAATATCCAAAAGGGAAATATTATTCTGAGGCGCAGCATTTACAGGAAGAAGTCTCGTGGGCCTATGCAAAAAATTTAAATACTGTGGAGAGTTATGATGATTTTATTTCCCATTATGGTAATAGTAAACATTTTCAAGAAGCGTATAATATGAAAGAAGAGGCACTATGGGTCTTTTCAAAAAAAACAAAAAATTATAGTAATTACATGCGCCAATATCCTGCTGGGAAATATATTAAAGAAATTAGATATGATGTTCCTGACATTGAGCGAATCAAATCTGATTTGATCGGGCAACAAATCCCAGGTTGGCGATTTGCATACCTTAACGAATTCAAAAGTGCTGAAATTATTAACTCAACAAAAGGAAATAATAGAATAGAGTATCAATTGAAGCTTAATCTAATTGACAATACAGCAAATAGTGAACATGACTGTGAGATTATATTGGTTTACTTGCTCAGTGATCAGGGTTGGTATTTCAATAATTTGACCATGATCTACATTACATTCAATTATCAAGTTTCTGATACAGATTGGACAAAAATTTCTACTTTAAAAGAATGTAATTGGAGTGCAGAGAATATATACAAGTTATCATGGAAAACATCTGACTGGTCTTATGGAGGCGAGACGATAACTGGACCTGAACTTGGTCATAAAACACTGCCATATTCTGAGACATACTACATTAAATCACTAATGGGAAAGGAAATTAAAGTTAAATTTACATATAAACCCAAAGTGTAATCCTATATAGATATTGGATAATCCTGACGATGTTGACCCCGGACGACTGGTATCAAATTAGTTCACTTTTCGGTTTTATCAGTGTTTTTTTCATGACAATCCGGCATCCTAACCCCCTAAAATTGAAAAAAGAGACCGAAGAATCCAGAGCATGTTGATCCTTTAATTATTCCGTTCCAACTTGTAAGGATTATCCATATATACGAAAATTACGAATAGCCAGCTACCCTATTCAGAATTTAGCACTTCATTGACAAAAAATACCTAACCAACCAAAGGCGGTTAGATTGAAAAACAACACTTTGCAGGAAGTCTGTTGGTAAAACCGCGGACAGTGAGTCGCTGCAAAACATTATGACAAGGTTAACTCTAAATTACAACATTATGGAAACAAAAAAATGTCCTTTTTGCGCAGAGGAAATTCGAATTGAAGCCATCAAATGTAAACATTGTGGTGAGTTTCTCGAAACAGAAACTCAAAGTGTAATTGTAAAAGAAGGAATATGGATTTGTAAGAAATGTAAAGAAGAAATTGAAGATAGCTATGACATTTGCTGGAATTGTGGTACATCTAAAACAGGTATCATAGACAAAGAAACCGAAAATGAGTTCAAGGAATTAAAAAAGGAAGTCGGAAAAACTAATTCTACCGGCGGAGGAAGAAAAGTAACATTCGCAATTCTTGGAGCTATTTTAGGAATCCCTTTAAGCTACTATTTTCAACCCGAGATGGTAAGAGCCAAAGTTGGAGGTATTGGAGGCTATATGAAAAATTTTGGTGATGTAGTTAGCAATTCAGACTTAGTTGGTAATGTAATTTTAAGTGCAGTAATTTGTGCATTAGTTGGTGGAGCTATTGGATTCTTCATAGATGGCAATGAAGCTAAGGATAATAAGTAAAATAATTGGCTTCTGCCTAGTTTCTCTTGTTCTTTTCTATTTTATAGGAAAAGGTGAGAAACTAGATATAAATAAGATTGATGCGGATAAAATTGAGGATTTTGATATTATTCTCTCAAAAGGTCAGTCTGCACAAAGTAAATTAATTAGTCTTATAAAATTTTCCACGGAGGATTACTCTCACATTGGAATAATTGTTAAAGACGGGGGAAAAGTATTTGTTTTGCACTCAACACCTGATGGGACTCAATTGAATGGCATTCGGTACGATGATTTACAAACATTTATTAACTTAAGTAGTGTGAGTGATCTCATAGTTTTGAGATACAAAGAATTATCTTTTGATTTTCGTCAGAAATTAAGGATGGAATTTGACAGGTTCAAGACCATTCAGGCACCATTTGACTATGATTTTAATAATAAAGAAAATACAAAAATATATTGCTCGGAATTAGTTTGGCTTATTTTCAAAAATGTAAGATTGTTAGAAACACGTGATTTTAATTTAGCTAAACCAATCTATCCAAAGTTTTTTCTTAAAATAAAAAACTTTGTAAAAATCAATTGTAAGCGACCCAGCCAATAATTACTAAGGCCTCGTGTAATTGAGGGACGAGACCCAACTTGAAGCTCTTGTAAGACTTTGAAATGTGAGGAATTTTCTGTATATTTATGTGACACAATGATTGGATTTGAATTTGGCGAGATCAGCTATTTGTCTTCTGATTGGTATTGTCAGTAAGGGCCAGAGAAATTAATAAATTTGTAAAAATTTAAAATCATGACGGTAATAGAATTGAGACAAAGGCTGATTGGAAAGATTAATGCAACCGAGGATAACGAACTATTGGAAGAGATGTATCGCTTGATTGCTAATGAGGAAATTGCAGACAGTGTCTATAAACTCTCTGATGATCAAAATTATGCAATTGAGGAAGCTCAAAAGCAATTTAAGGAGGGTCAATTTTTTAAGAGTGAAAGAGCTGGCATCCTTTCGTTGGACGAAGCTCGGATAAAGAAAATGTAAGGGTGAAAGTTCTGAAAGAGTATTTGATATTCTGTGAAATAACTGTAACATATATAGTTGTGCTGTCAATCTGGGATTGCAGACAAAATCAAGAAGATTTGATTTCTACCCCCATCGATTTTGCTTATCTTTGCGCCAAATTATCCGTGATATGATTCCGATTGAACGGAAAGCCGGCATTTTGTTTTTTTTATTTCTGGTGGCCTTCGGCTACCGGACAGAGGCTCAAACAGCCAGACCAATCGTGCCACCTCCTGCCATTACCGATGGTTCATTTATCTGGCAACGTTTGAATGTAGCGGCCAGCAGTGAAATTGCGGATCTTCTTCGGCAACAATACGACCAAGGCAGAAAAACCGGAACCTTCCCGGGTTACCGTCTTCAGTTGTACTTTGGATCCGGCGTACAGGCCAGGGCGCACGCCGAAAAAGTCAGGGCCGATTTCAACGCCCTCCATCCTGAAATCAGGGTCTATCTGATCTTTAAGTCTCCCGATTTCATCGTGAGAGCGGGCGATTTCAGGAGCAAAAGCGAGGCATTAAAAGTATTAAAGAGTTTATCATCCGGATTCTCGAACGCGTTTATCGTCTCCGACGAAATTGCTTTTCCGGGTCCGGTAGTTCAAGTAGAAATTAAATAGAGCATGAGCGACCAAATCAAACACGAGTGTGGAATAGCCCTGATCAGGCTTCGTAAACCGCTGGAATACTACCGACTGAAATACGGAACCTGGCAATACGGGATCAACAAACTCTACGTGATGATGGAAAAACAGCACAACCGTGGGCAAGACGGCGCCGGGGCTGTGGGAGTAAAGGTTGGTTTATCTCCTGGCAGGGAATACATTTTCAGGCACCGCTCCATCGATCCCAATCCCATCCGTGACGTATTCGCAAAGATTTTTAAAGAGTTTAGTCACGCGCAGCAGCAATATCCCCAGGCATTTCCCGATCCAACCTGGGCCAAAGCTAACCTTCCTTTTGCAGGGGAACTTTATCTCGGCCATCTGAGGTACGGCACGTTTGGCCGCAACAGTGTGGATTCGACCCATCCGGTGATGCGCCAAAACAACTGGCGTTCACGAAACCTGGTTTTGGCAGGGAATTTCAACCTCACCAACGTTGACGAACTTTTTAACTTGCTTGTAGGTCTTGGACAGTTTCCCAAAGGGTTCAATGATACCGTCACCATTCTCGAAAAAGTAGGGCATTTCCTCGATGAAGAGAATGAACTGCTTTTCAGGCAATACAAGAATGAAGGCTATGCCAATGCCGAAATCTCCCAATTGATCGAGAAGAACATCGATATCCGGAAAGTCCTCGAGAGGGCGAGCCGCGATTGGGATGGTGGGTATACCATCGGCGGGATCATCGGTCATGGTGATGCCTTTGTGGCCCGAGACCCCTGGGGAATTAGGCCGGCATTCTATTATGCCGATGATGAGATTGTAGTGGTGGCCTCCGAAAGGCCTGTTATCCAGACTGTGATGAATGTTGGCTGGAACAGCGTGTCAGAGATAAAACCAGGCCATGCGCTTATTGTAAAAATGGATGGCACCTACAAAGAGGAGCTGGTCCGTGTGCCCCAAAAGAGAAGCTCCTGCTCCTTCGAGCGGATCTATTTCTCCCGTGGGTCCGACAGGGATATTTACAAGGAGCGTAAAAAACTGGGTTTTCTGCTGGCCCCGGTTATTCTCAAAGCCATCAACAACGATCTGAAGCATACCGTTTTCTCCTTTATTCCCAATACGGCCGAGACTGCGTACCTTGGCATGATGGAGGGCATCCGGTCTGATCTGCTCAAGTGGAAAAAGGAGAAAATTCACGCCCTTGGCGATAAAATGACCGAGGACGAAATTGGCGAGATTATTTCTGTTCAGCCAAGAATGGAGAAAATTGCCATCAAAGATGTGAAGATGCGCACCTTTATCGCCGATGACAGCAGCCGTGATGATTTGGTGGGCCATGTTTACGATGTGACCTATGGCGTTGTGGAGAACCACAAGGATTCACTCGTTGTCATTGATGACTCCATTGTTCGTGGCACTACTTTAAAACAGAGCATACTAAAGAGCCTGGATCGTTTAAAACCAAAGAAAATTATCATCATCTCTTCTGCCCCGCAAATCCGGTACCCTGACTGCTATGGCATTGATATGGCCATTCTGGGTAAATTCGTTGCATTCGAAGCGGCCATAGCCTTGCTGAGAGAGACTGGAAAATCCAAGGTGATCGATGAAGTTTACCGCAAATGCAAGGATCAGCAGCGTCTGCCCAAAGAGGAGATGGTCAATTATGTGAAGGAGATCTATCGTCCGTTCAGTGATACGGAGATCTCAGGCAAAATCGCCCAGTTGCTAAAACCGGCCGAATGTAAAGCGGAGGTGGAAATTGTCTACCAGAGTGTTGAGAATCTACATATTGCCTGTCCGAATGACTTGGGCGACTGGTATTTTACCGGCGACTATCCAACACCCGGCGGGAACAAAGTGGTCAATACCTCCTTTATCAACTACATCGAAGGAATAGACGGCAGGGCTTATTGAAAGCGCATTTTTGGATTGTCTTCTTTCTCGACCAGCTCTTCCAGGTAGGATGAGACGTGACGGTCGATCTTGATGTCGTAAATCTCCTCAATACTTAACATGATTCCTGTCTCCTCTACATCCCCAAATTCATCACTGATTGCCGTTCCGAATGTGCGCATGTTGGGTGTGAGGTTCATGTAGGCATTGATAAGCGGTGGGATATTTTCACCCAGTTTTCTCACCTCTTGTGACAGAATTTTGTAAGCTGCTTCATAATCCTTGCCGCTAAACAGTTCCTCCAGTTTCTTCTGATCAGGCTGATAGTCCATCGGTTTTTTTGCCCAAACCAGATGATCCGGATCGGAGAAGAACTTGCTGAAAAAATGGAGGATCATGTTGCGGGCATCCTTGTTGTAATGGGTATACATGGTTACCTTTCCAAAGAAATATTTAACATCGGGATAGTCAAATATCAGGGCTCCCAAACCATCCCAAAGGTTATCGAGGGCAAAGAGCGCTTTTGAGCCTACTTTGGTCGACTGGTAGTCGGGTTGAACAAAAGAGCGGCCCAATTCGATGACAGAAGGGAGATAATCAGAAACAAATTCGTCAGAAAAGTTGAAAAGGTGGGCAGTAGCAAGCGGAACTTCTCCGTGGGCGTCCTTCTCAAGTCCGCTGCAATGAATGTAGCGGTACCCGCCCAGTATCTCCTTGTTGGCAGGATCCCAGACAATCAATTGTTTGTATGGATGTGTTTCGGATATATCGTATTGGTCGATGTCAAGTTCCTCACCGATACCTCCTCCTGCCGATCTGAAAGTGAGCTCCCTGAGCCTGCCAATCTCACGCATGAGGTTGGGTGAATCAAAGGAGGTAAGGATATATATTTCGTTATCAGCCTTGTTCGTCTTTCTTTGAAACTTCTCCGGAGTGAGTTCTGCCTCCAGTAACTCCCTGGCAACGGGAGGAATAATCTCCTTCATCTAAAAAAAGTAAATAGTTCGGGTCAAAAATAACAATAATTTGTCCACGAATTTTATAAATGTGCACAAATCAAGTTGCCGCCCAACCACAAATTTCACAAATGGACACAAATAAAACCACGCCCTAGCGTCAGATTTTTCAGATCGAACCCCTCCCAACCACAAATTGCACATATGGACACAAATTGTCTGAAGCAGGATTTACAGAATGACAGAATAAGCAGAATTGGGAAACATTTCAAACAAAAATGAACCCTTCAAACCCCTCTCATCACAAATTACTCAAATTGTACAGATTGAATTAGTAAGAGATCTCTCCATTTCATCGTTTCTCCGTTTCAACTTTTAGGAGTTCTGTCTGTTAGACCCTAAGTCTCCTAGTCTTTTCGTCCCCCAGTCACTTAGGCCTTTTTCCCGTTTCACCCTGTCTCCAAGTCCCATAGTCTTCTTTCCGTCTTTCCGTCTCTCCGTCTCTCCGTCATCCCAGTCTTCCTAGTCATCCCCCTCGCCCAGTCACCCCCTCTTTTCCTTTGAAGAAAGCCCATACACAACCTTCTTCACCTCCTCCGCCCACTCGGTCGGGGTCTTGGTGTGGCCGAAAGTTTGCCAGGGGATCGGTTTTCCAAAGGTGATGGTAAAGCTATTTCCCCGTTGTTTGAACATCTCGTCGGGAAGTAAAAGCATCTCGATGCCAAATTTCATGCCAATTAACTTCCTGAAATTGGAAAACCAGTAAAAGAAGGCTGAGTTGTTGCCACTCATGAAAACCGGGATTACATCCCTATGGTGTTCAACGGATTTCTGGATGAAGTGTTTGTGCCACTCCAGGTCGGCGATGACCCCTCTTTTTTTTCGGGAGGCAAGCCCAGCAGGAAATATCAGAACCTGCTTGTCCGAATCGTAGGCGGCATTGATCTGGTTGATGGAATTGCGCTGGTTCCCAAATTTATTGATAGGGATAAACAATTCTTTCAGCGGGGGTATTTTTGTCAGTTCATCCCTTACCAGGAATAGGGAGGGCCCCAGGAATCTTGTGACCCCGTTTATAAGGATCAATCCATCAAACCCACCCAACGGATGGTTGGAGGCGATGATGTAACGGCCCTCTTTTGGTAGGTTTTGAGTACCCTGAAAATGGAAACTGACATCGAAATAGCCCAGACTGGCCTCTACAAAATCAATTCCATTTTTATCGCCATACCTGAAGATGATTTCGTTGAGTTCGCGGACATGCAGTATCCTGTTCAGCAAGCCATAGACAAATTCCGGAATCCGGCCGGCAAGCTTGCTGTTCTTTTCAGCGATGAGATCTTTAAGCACAAGTGGATTCATAGATAATTAAAGATTAAAAATTACAAATTAAAAATGGGGGAACAGAGGTGTCCGATAGCTGACAATAGGATTTTGATGCCTTCCTGATAAGAAGGAGATCATTGACTGTTAGGTGTAATTATCACATATTCAATCATATAGCCAATAATTTTTAATCTTTAATTTTTAATTTGTAATTAATCCGAAGATATCCCAATATCCACTTCCCATTACGCTGAACTTCATTAAAATCAGTTTTGGTTACCAACAAGTTATCAACAATAATTCATAAATAAAGTCGCAAAATTGTTAACAACCTGTTGAGAAATTGTTAAGTGTAATAAAGTGTCAGATATTGTCATGAAGTGTAATAATTTATATCTTTACCAACTATCCGATAAGTTAAGTAAAGATGGTCTCGTTTTCGAACAAATACAGTGCAACCGTTGATGGTAAAGGGCGTATCGTCCTCCCGGCTCCTTTCAAAAAGGAGATGGGAGATGCGCTCGAGCCTCTGTTTGTTGTCGAAAAAGACGTTTACGACGCCTGTTTGAACCTTTATCCTCATGCTACCTGGCTCACAAAGGTAGAAAGATTGAAGAAGAAGCTGAACATGGATGATCCGATCCACAGCAAAATGT
>JALNYZ010000131.1 GCA_023229575.1 Prolixibacteraceae bacterium | reverse complement strand
CAGGGCAGACGCATTAAAATTTATCCACAGAAAGTATGCCTTGCAGAACGTCGTCAGACCATCCGGCTGTTTTTCTTTTGCGAGCAATACTACTTTTGCTTTCATAGTGCTTTAACATAGATAAAGCTGTTTTTGAGACAAGAGAAAAGTTTACAGCGGCATTGTTCTTCTTTCGTCCGTAATCTTCATTAAACGAGACATCCAACTGCCAATGTAAATTATTTTCAACAGACCAATGTTTGCGGACTGAATTAGTAATTAATTCAGCATCCAAAACTAATGAAGAAATATAGTATCTGGTTTCTTTTTGTTTACGAGGTCCATTTTCGCCGGGAATGGTACGTTCCGTAAGCACACAGACAAATGTTTTTAATCCAGCCCATTGGGTGTAATCGTTAGCATTTAACCAGTATAGATTGTCACAGACTATGCAAGTTCTTTTTTCCAAACGCCCATGTCCAGTCTCGGTATTCTCGTAAACACTTACCCGGTTAGGCTTCTCAGCTCTCCAAATGGTGAAAAAATGTTTGATTTTTCTATATAAATGCTTATGGTTGTTTTTAACAGCCAAAACGTAATCTGCTTCTTTTTCTATTATTTTAGATGCTATAGTCTTTTGACATCCCATAGCATCAATAGTGATTATACACTCTTTAATATCTAATGCCTCTAATAGTTCGGGGATAGCGGTAATTTCATTCGATTTTTCCTCTGTTTTGATTTGTCCAAGGCTTATTCCATTGTCAGCGGCCCAGGCACTTACCATGTGAAGTTTGTATTGGGGGCTCGAGGGTTTTAGGTAGGTACCTCGCAACAATTTAGCCTCTTCAGACTCATATGCTCCGCATATTGTTTTGCCGTCAATAGCAACCACTCCTTTATACTTTCCACAAATACACTTAACCCATTCTCTGAATTGATTTTCAAAATAGGTGGAATCCAATACTGTGAAAAATCGGTTAAAAGTATCATGTGAGGGTATTCCATTAAAAGAAGGAATAGTGCGAGAGAAAAAATCAATTTTACACCGACCGAAATCCTCTATTTCGTTCCATGTCTCGGCCCCACAAATAACGGCAGCTAACGTAATATAAATAATAGTTTCGGCTGAATGAACTTTATTCCTGTCAAAACGATAGTCTTCAATACTTGAAGCAAATGCAAGCAATGTCATATATTTGTATATTTAATACGTTGATAATAAAACAAATATATAAATATTTACTGAGATATCAATGTATTTAAGTGATTGTTTTGGACATTTATTATCTTTCTTTTCGTAGTTATAATTACTGTTTTTGGTCTCTTTTAAGTAATGTCAATATGATTCCAGACATAACATAAACGTTCTGATTTGATTATTCAACTTAACGAAATTATCGTTGTAAAAAGAAAGATCCAATTTTCAGAGAAGGTTGTTATCTATGAAGCAAATTTTATAACGCTCAATATGTTTATAAATACTAATTATGCCCATTTTAATGTTAGTTTATGTTAGCAACATTCGGTGAAGAAGACATATAGAGCATCAAAGATTTGATGTGTAATATATTGAAATACTGCATCATATACGTACATATTAAATGATACACCTAGGACTTTTAGCTCTATAATAATATGCGTCTGCCCTGGGCAATACGAACAACTAATCATCGGACCATGGTCAACTTTTCATCGGACCTGGGTCCGATGAATGTTTGACCCAGGTCCGATGATTAGTTGTTCGGAAGCAAAACGGTACGTGTATATAGTCTTCTACTTACTTTACTTACGTGTTGTGGTAAGATTCTGTGTTGGTAATAGATCGGCGGTGACTATACCGACAGGGGTGGCACGAATGGTGGGGCTTTCCGTGGTGACAGATGAAAAAAAGTGATAGATGGGTTTTAGGCATCTATCACTTTTTTATTTACTGACAATCAATCTGTTATCCTCCAAAGGTGACAGGTAACAGATGTTTTCGCGTTTAATTCGTGTTGGAACGGATTTACGCTGTTTGGGTTTACATTTTGGATACTTCAACCCCGGACAGAGCAGCTACCTAAAACTCTTTCTTCTGCTGATCACGAAACTTCTTACGCCTGATCTGCACATAGCGAAGTAATAGAATAGCAACCACAGAAATCCCCATGATCAGAAAGTACGATTTATAATCCGGGTTCGGTTTGTTTCCCGGCCATCCCATCACACTCATCACTACCAGATACGCAATCAGGATTAAAGACGTAAAATTAATTTTTTTCATACTAACCTATTTTCTATTGGCAAATATACAATAAGTATTCCAATCCCTACTGTGCTATAATAAATAACTGTTGGTCCAAAAAACTACCTGCCCGGAGTTGTAAAATATAGGTTCCCCGATTAAGAGACATGGAAATCCGGCTGCTTCCCGAAGGAACCTGTTGTTGCCAAATCCGCTGACCGGTAAGTAGCATTACTGTAGCCAGTCCCTTCTGAGGCATATTTGTTAATGCAATCGAGTTGCCTTGTATTTGTAAAGATGATCCGCTTATTTGAGTTATTCCGGTTGGTAAAGCCTTCTGCAAAATCAGCTCGAACCTATCGGATTGATCTGCTGATGCTGAAAAGGAATACGTGTTATTCTCTGTAACGGAGAGCATTTGCTTTGTTTGTTTATCCGAAAGGAAAACAGTGTAATCTGAATCAACAAATGAGGCTGTCTGGAAAGAAAGCGTGTAATCTCCGGTCACCGGAGTTTGTATAAATAAAGGCACATGTAATTCATCTACAGACAAAGACTGAGAATTAATTGCCAGCAGTTTACCTGAAGAAGTATAACTTCCTATTTGAGGAACATCGGTTCGCAGGCTGGTTAATTTATAAGCATCAAATGCCACATCGATTCCAGCTGTTGCATCCGAACGAAATCTCAGTTCAGTCCGATCCTGACAGGTTTCATTTTGTAA
>JALNYZ010000055.1 GCA_023229575.1 Prolixibacteraceae bacterium | reverse complement strand
CGATAATAAAAGTTCTGCTGGCAAATATGACACCAAGGGCTTTCCTTCCTCAACCCGATCCATCTCCAAGTGACGGACAGTTAAGCCTTTTGCTAAATTTTGAAAACTAAAAACGGGAGATGGTCAAGTTATAGTATTACCTGTGGTTAGATACAAATTAAAACCGTATCTGGAAACGACCATATTGTTATTTCTAACTTTTACACCATCGGTGGCACGTATTCTCACACCATCGTTCGGTGAAGTCTGTGAAGTCAGTGTATTGTTGTCGATAATGATCCCGGACATTGGTTTTGCTGTTTGACGAGTATTGCCAGCATATACGTCTATCTGGTTCCCATGATTATTAAAACATTGACAATTAAGTATCTGAATATTCTTTACACCCAGTGTAGCATTGCCATCCGGTTCAAGATCAATACCCGCCTCTGGCAAGGTGCCAATCGTATTCTTGAAGATTGAATTTTGAATAATAACACCATCAGCAGACACTACTGAAAGACCTTGCCGACGGTTAGAATCCGAGACCACATTCTTTACAGTTATGTTTGTAGAAGGCGTCGTAACGGGATAACCGCTAATAAAAATGCCATCGCCCCAACAATCTTTCGTAGTAACGCCGTCAATAGTAATATTATTACCTGAGTCTATAACAATTCCATGTCCGCTTTCGCCGCCTGTGCCTGTATGTCCATAACGTTCCCCCTGCACGGTACCACCAATAATTTTGACATTGGAAACGCTTCGAACCATTACAATAACATAATTTGCCCTATTGTTAGGAAAAGCTTTCAGAACTGCACCGCTTGACATACTGAAAGTCATATTGCTTGTCAGCAGGAGACCTTGCCATCCGTTCTGAATAGCATTAATCATGTATGTCCCATCGGGTACGATAACAGTCCCTCCGGTTCCGGCAACCTGGTTTATAGCTGCCTGGATCGCGGCCGTGTCGTCAGTGACTCCATTGCCTGTCGCACCCGTACTCATCACATTGACAGAAAGCTCGGAAGAAGTAAACGACATCTGGGTACCATAACCTGTGCCGCCGTTATTGGTAGCATAAGCTCTCACGTAATAGAGGGTATTGGTTGTCAATCCGGTTATTGAACTTGTAAATGTGCCTGTTCCGGTGCCATTTGTAGTTTTGGAGTTAGTGGTCGTCGGATCCGGGGATGTGCTCCAACAAACTCCACGGGCTGTAATACCCGCTCCACCAGTTACATTCCCGCCACTTGTCGCAGTGGTTTGGGTTATGGCCGTAACTGGGTTGGTGGCCGCAAGTGTAGGTATACCATTCGTAGTGGTAAACGACACCTGGGTACCATAACTTGTTCCATCGCTATTGGTAGCATAAGCCCTCATATAATAAAGGGTACCGGCTGTCAATCCGGTTATTGAACTTGTAAATGTGCCTGCTCCTGTGCCATTTGTGGTTTTAGAGTCAGCGGTTGTCGGATTTGGTGATGTGCTCCAACAAACTCCACGGGCTGTAACACTTGCTCCACCAGTTACATTCCCGCCACTTGTCGCGGTTGTTTGGGTTATGGCCGTAACTGGGTTGGTGGCCGCAAGTGTAGGTATGCTTGCTTTATTTAAGTTTTCTTGTTTTTTACAACTACCCGTGAAATTTACAAGCACAAACGATAACAATAAAACAATTATAAACTTCATACGTAAATATTTTATGTTGAATGAGCCTGTAAAGCCCATAGATTGTTTAAAATCAATAATTTTAAAAATTAAAAGAAAAAAGAAAACACTTGTCTCTAAGGCAAATGCATGATCATTGGAGGTGGTAATTAAAAACAGCTAAGCGAAATAAAATTTCAAAACACGTGTTCAAGTCACTTTCTTGAATACTTAGCTGTTGAGGCCAGTTTCTTAGCAGGGGTCTAAATATTAAAGAACTCTTCACATTCACTCCAAGTATTGGGGTTCATTTTTTCTTCCTTTCTTCTAAAAATTTCAAACTCTATGCCTATTTATTAAAATGAGTATCGGGTATTGTGCCTAAATATTTAATTCCTGAACCATAATCCCTTTCTATCGTCTTGAGCAGATAGCAAAGGATAACTTTTAGGCAAAGAACCCGATACCTCATTTTATTTCTAGTGCATATAACCACCTTTTCTCTCTTAAAGAATTATATTCCCACTAATTATATTTCCACCATCATCTCCTACGATTGCCTGCACTCCTATATCAATGGTATTTCCGGTTATAGTATTACCTGTGGTTAGATACAAATTAAAACCGTATCTGGAAACGACCATATTGTTATTTCTAACTTTTACACCATCGGTGGCACGTATTCTCACACCATCGTTCGGTGAAGTCTGTGAAGTCAGTGTATTGTTGTCGATAATGATCCCGGACATTGGTTTTGCTGTTTGACGAGTATTGCCAGCATATACGTCTATCTGGTTCCCATGATTATTAAAACATTGACAATTAAGTATTTGAATATTCTTTACACCCAGTGTAGCATTGCCATCCGGTTCAAGATCAATACCCGCCTCTGGCAAGGTGCCAATCGTATTCTTGAAGGTGGAATTTTGAATAATAACACCATCAGCAGATACTACAGAAAGACCCTGACGGCGGTTACTATCCGAGACCACATTCTTTACAGTTATGTTTGTAGAAGGATTGGCAGCGGGAGAACCGCTAATAAAAATTCCGTCGCCCCAACAATCTTTCGTTGTTACGCCGTCAATAGTAATATTATTACCCGTGTCTATACCAATCCCATACCCGCTTTCGCCTGTGGTCCCGGTATGATTATAACGCTCACCCTGCACGGTACCTCCAATAATTTTGACATTGGAAACATTGTTAGCCTCTATAATAACATAGTTTGCACGATCGTTAGGAAAAGCTTTCAATACCGCGCCGCTTGACATACTGAAAGTCATATTGCTTGCCAGCAGCAAACCTTGCCAGCCGTTCTGAATAGCATTAATCATGTATGTCCCATTGGGTACGATAACAGTCCCTCCGGTTCCGGCAACCTGGTTTATAGCTGCCTGGATCGCGGCTGTGTCGTCAGTGACGCCATTGCCTGTCGCACCCGTACTCATCACATTGACATAAAGCCCGGAAGTAAACGACACCTGTGTCCCATAAGCTGTCCCTGAGCTGTTGGTAGCGTAAGCTCTCACGTAATAGAGGGTATTGGTTGTCAATCCGGTTATTGCACTTGTAAATATGCCTGTTCCTGTGCCGTTTATCGTTTTAGGGTTCGCGATTGTCGGATTTGGTGATGTGCTCCAACAAACTCCACGGGCTGTAATACCCGCTCCACCAGTTACATTCCCGCCACTTGTCGCAGTGGTTTGGGTTATGGCCGTAACAGTGTTGGTGGGCGCAAGTGTAGGTAAGCCACTCGTAGTGGTAAACGACACCTGTGTCCCATAGCCTGTTCCTCCACTGTTGGTCGCGTAAGCCCTCACATAATAAAGGGTACCGGCTGTCAATCCGGTTATTGAACTTGTAAATGTTCCTGTTCCTGTGCCGTTTGTAGTTTTACTGTTCGCGATTGTCGGATTTGGTGATGTACTCCAACAAACTCCACGGGCTGTAACACTTGCTCCACCAGTTACATTCCCGCCACTTGTCGCGGTTGTTTGGGTTATGGCCGTAACTGGGTTGGTGGCCGCAAGTGTGGGTATGCTTATGATAAAAGTTAATTTTATGTAATCGAAGCTCACAAAATAATTAGAAGAAGAAGCATTTTTACTGATGGCATGAAATTTGAAGGTGTGATTGCCTGCCGACAAGACAGCATTTCCCATATCGGTAATAGCCCATCCATTTGGCAGAGCTTTATATTGGTCAATATCCGGACCTTTTACCGCGCCATCGAGATAAAGTCTGACTATAGCCCGGTTAATATATAAAGACGACATTACTTTTATATTGTAATTGCCTGCCCTTGCAATGTTAATGGTGTATTGTATCCACTCGTTCACTGCTGTAGCATACAATTCCCTGATGTAACCATTGCTGGCACCTGTTACTGGAGTTAAAACGGCCGAGTGCTGTCCGCTGGTGGTAACAGTAAGAGATTCGGCCTCATTAATTGGTGTCAAATCTATATAATCGAAGCTAAGAGAATATGCCGGAGAGGAAGCATTTTTACCTACGACCTGAAATTTGAAGGTGTGATTGCCTGCCGATAAAACAGCATCTCCCATATCAGTAATAATGTAACCATTAGGCTCAGTTCCTTTATACTGGTCGATATCAGGACCTTTTGCTGTGCCATCTAGATACAATCTGCCTATACCCCTGTGGGTATATACAGACGACATTACTTGAATATTGTAAGTGCCTGCCGTTGTAATGTTAATGGTGTACTGTATCCACTCGTTCACTGCTGTAGCATACAATTCACTGATATTACCGTTGCTGGCATCTGGTAATGGAGTCACAACGGGTGAGTGTTGTCCACTGGTGCTGACTGTTAGAGATTCAGCCTCTTTAAGTGCTAAGGAGCCACTCTTTAAAGTCAAAGGGGTCGAAGAATCACTTGTTTTTTGAAAGATTTCTTGTCTTTTACAGCTACCTGTAAAAATCAATAATATTACCGTGAAAGCAATAACAAAATTTTTCATAATTTAAATAAATTAAAGATTAATACTATTAAACTATACAACCTCGTTAGCATCTACGATGATGTGCCTGTTTCTACTAATTCTTTTATAACTTGCTACTGGTTATCAGTTAAATCACTCGGGTACGTTTTCATATTACACTATTTTGTGGTTGTTAATAATAGTGCAAAGAAATCTCACGTAAGTGTAGTCAACTGATAACCACTTGCTTAACTTTCAATGGGACTCTGTTAATTGCCCATAAAATTTTTATTTCTAAAATTCAAAACAGTCTAAGAATGGACAAAAAACCTCAATTTCTAAAATTATATCTTTAATAGAATGAAATTGTAATACTTTTCTACACAATTGTAATACAACAATACAATGCAGCAACGCTTTGTTCACAAATTGCATACTCTATAAGTAGGGTCTGCTGAAATAGGGTTTACCATTTGATTTCATGTCAGTTATAACGATATTTGGGATAATAAGTGCAAGAAAATATGGAAAAAGTAAAAAGAAAGCATGCACCAACTCCAGCCTATATGAGTCCGAATTAGCTTACCTTGGATGCATTTAAGAGTCCTTTCGAGCGTGAACTTAATCCAAATAACAGATGGGTTGTTCTGGCCGGACTGATTCCATGGGACGAGATTAGCTCCTTATATCTCAAAAATGTACCGGTGAGCAATACGGGACGTCCTGCATTAAATCCTAGAATTGTTATAGGTTCTCTGATCATCAAACACATGTGTAACCTTGATGATCGGGAGGCAGTTGATCAGATAACTGAAAACATTTACATGCAGTACTTTCTGGGCTATACAGGCTTTATCAAAGAACCACCATTTGATGCCTCTCTATTTGTTGATTTCCGCAAGAAACTTGGCATGGATAGCCTGAATGCCATCAACGAAAAGATAGCTGAACTAAAGGCAAATTTTGTTTCACAAAACGACAATAGAAAACCTGAGAAAGATGACAATGATTCATTCGGTCCTGACAACCTTTCTAACTCCTCTCAGGTTGAAAACAAAGGCCGAATCATCTTTGATGCCACAGCCTGCCCCCAGGATATTGCGTATCCAACGGATCTGGACCTGCTTTCAGATGCAAGAGAGAAATCAGAGCAATTGATTGATCGGCTCTACAATCCGGTCCTGCATGAGAAAAAGCCCAGGACTTATCGTAAAATTGCCCGTACCCGTTACCTTAAAACTGCTCAGAAAAAGAATAAAACTCACAAAGAAATACGCAAAGCTACAGGTAGCCAGTTAGGATTTTTAAAGCGCAATCTTAATTCAATCAACAGGTTATTAGACTCATATCAAACGATTCCACTCAAACCCAAAAACCACAAATACCTTTTGGTGCTAAACACGTTGTATGCACAACAGAAAGAAATGTATAGCAATGGCGTTCATCGCATTGATGATAGGATTGTGAGTATCCACCAACCTCATGTCCGACCTATCGTTCGCGGTAAGAGCCGGGCCAAAGTAGAGTTTGGGGCAAAGATCCACCTCTCACTCATTGATGGCATATCGTCTATGGATGAGTTGAGCTGGGATGCATTTAATGAAGGAAGCCACATGATGGAATACATTGAAAAATACCGGAACCGTTTTGGTTTTTATCCCAAGGAAGTTCTGGCAGATCAGATCTACTGTAACCGAATTAACCGGGCTGCCCTGAAAGAGAAAGGAATCAATCTGCAGGCCAAGCCACTTGGCAGGCCATCGGCTGTGCAAAAACACGTAAGTCCGGGAGAACGTAATCCAATCGAAGGAAAGTTTGGACAAGCCAAAACAGCCTACGGATTAAACCGCGTAAAGGCCAGGCTTCGAGAAACCAGCGAATCGTGGATTGCCTGCATCATCCTGGTGCTTAACCTGGTCAAATTGGCCGGGGCGGCACTCCCGTACTCTCTATCAAAATGGTGGGAGAGTTTTTCAGCAAAGGATGTCTTGATGAAGAAACTCCAAACTGTCGAAGAACTTTTGAACGAGGTCTTTCTCTCTGTCGAAATTTTGAACCGGCCAGCGGAGTGGAAAAAATACGAAAATTAGTTTATCAGCAGGCCCTAAGTACCCAAAACTTGGATATTCCGCTGTTTTTCCTCTTTCTTTTCACTTGTCAATTCTTTGTCTTTGGGCTTTTTCTTTGGCATTCGAATCTTAACGCCATCCGGGCAATGTCCGATAAAACCAGTGTCTTGTCATAACGTTATCCTTTGAGGCAAACGAAGTGGCTCTTCAACGCAAATCTTTTTGTCATGTACACTGCCATCATAGGTTTGACGCAAAAACATGATCCGGCGGTCAGGGAATGAAAGAATCTGTATCTGAAAGTTGGCTTGAGGCTATGTTATAGAAAAGGTAACCGTCTGAATATAGGTCACAATCATATGTAAAAGAATGCAAAAATGATTTATTTGTATAATGTCTGATATTATTCCAACATCAAAATATAAATTCCTACTGATAGATTGCCGATCTTTTCTCGTGAACTTGTTTGTGGAATTCGGAAGGGGTGATCCCTTTAATATTCTTAAATTGACGATTGAAATTCGAAATATTTTCAAACCCGCACAGGTAAGCAGTTTCTGAAATGTTATGTAATGCTCCTGTGAGCAATTTGCAGGCATATCCGATCCTGATATTCAGTAAATACTCTTTAAAGGTCATCCTGTAAGTGATCTTAAACAAGGTATTAAAAGAACTGTAGGACATGTTTATATTTGCGAGTAAGTCATTCAAATAAATCTGGTGCTGAAAATTCTGCACTATATATTGCATTGCCTTTTGCATCGGTGTATTTTCGTCAGGTTTAAATTGATTGATAAACGCAGTGCTTGCCAGTATATTGAAATCTTCTAAAGATGATAAGATTTTAAAGATTGAAAGCAAGGAGTAAAGCCTGTCGGTACCATCCATATCAATCATATTTTTTACTATTTCGATTATCTTTTCTTTATTATCTCCTAAAATTTCGATTGCTCTTGAAGATTCACCTAATATTTTATTTAATGCCGCATTTTCCTGCACTTCAAAGAACTGATCCCCTAAAAAGTCAGGAAGAAATTGAATGACTATACCTTCACCCAAAAAATGGCCATCAGGTTCAAAATATTCCGGGTCGCACATCCATTCATGCGGTGTATAGGGTCCTAATAGTACCAGGTCATTCTCGTTGAATCGATCAATATGGTCTCCTACCATCCTCCTCCCCTTACCCTTAGTTATTAATACAAGTTCATATTCAGGATGATGGTGCCACCTTGAAAAAGCATTTGTTTCCTTGAACACAATGAATGATTTGTTGGGTTCCTGGAGCAACCTTATTTTTGAAACTTTCATAATCTCACGTTTTACTAACTTATATCAATAAAAATCCCAAAAGTGGTGAAGCTTTAGCATAGTTGTTTCATAGAAACTTGATAAATTTAATTATTCCAGTACAATTCTTACAATTTTAGGTGATTAATTCTACTTTAGCTGATTAATAAGATCATGTAAATCATTGATTTTATTTATTTTGTATTTATTTTGTTATTGGTTATTCTTATTTTGAAGTGAAGGCCTTGATGTCAATTATCATCAGATGCAACACTTCATTACCGAACCCAACTGGAATGAGCGTTCCGTTATTGATCAGGTTTCCAAAGAGGTAAGTTCAATCCTGCCAAAGCGAAAGCTATGCGGGCTGATCATTGATGAAAGCGGTTGGGCCAAGAAAGGAGTTTCTGTTGACTTCATTGTGGGGACGGTTATTACGGTAATGATGCCAATCTTGCCAGGACCATTGACCAGATGGGCTACATTTAAATGAAAATACTAATATTATACTGAAAAGTATTATATCGTAACGAGGTTGTTAGATTACTTTCGTCAAGTAATAACACGGCAATTTTAAAAGGATAAATAGTAACCTGCAGTACAGCATTTGGTCACACTTGATAACTTAATCGTTACAAATGAAGAGTAGACAATCCAGTTTTAAAAATTTGGAGTGGCTTTTACAGCTCAATTCCATACTGTTTTTTGTAGTGTTGATGCTTTTTATTAGGTCCTGCAATAACAAAGAGGATAAATCCACGCTGTTGATAGGCTTTACAGAAGTCAACTCGCTCACAATCACTGTTTACAATTCTATTTACACATAATTATTATCTATTATAAAATCTAATCATGTCAGAAAAATTAGCAATTCACGGAGGGGCGAAAGCCGTAAAAAGTACAAAAATTAATTGGCCGCAATTTGACGAAAACACGATTAAGGCAGTCGAAAGCGTTTTGCGTACTGGAAAAGTAAATTATTGGACTGGTAATAAAGGAATGGAATTCGAGAAAAAATTTGCCGAATGGCAGGGAAGTAAATATGCCATCTCGGTTGCAACAGGAACAGCCGCATTACATGTCGGATTGACTGCGATGGGCATAGGTCCGGGAGATGAAGTAATTGTCCCCAGTTATACTTTTATTGCATCAAGTTTTTCGATACTCCAGGCCGGCGCTATTCCAAGATTTGCTGATGTGAACATTGAAGACCATTGCATCAGTGTTGAATCTGCTGAAAAGTTGGTCAATGTGCAGACAAAAGCTATTATGCCAGTTCATTTATATGGCAATGTTTGCAATATGGATAAGATTAACGCCTTCGCTAAAAAACACAATCTTCTTGTTATTGAAGACAATGCAGAGGCTTTTGGCGGTTCATTCAAAGGCAAAAAAACCGGTACGTTAGGTGACATTGCAGGATGCAGCTTCTGTCAAAGCAAAACTTTTACAACAGGAGGTGAAGGCGGAATGGTCACGACTGATAATGAGGAATATGCATGGATTGCACGTAGTTTCAGAGATCACGGATATGATGTCAAAAGCCGTTTATCTATACTGGAACTGGAACAGAAGCTTCCATATATCCATAACATGGTTGGTTTCAATTACCGCATGACCGAGATGCAGTCAGCAATAGGAATTTGTGAACTTGAAAGAATGGATTCCTGGAATATGCCGACCCGTCGTAGAAATGCACGCATCATTATTGACAAAATAAAAGATTTGCCTCAGGTATTGTATTTTCCCATCGACAATGAAGTAAGACAAAACGGTTGGTTTGCTATGGCTTTTACTTTGGATATCGAGAATATGACCTGCGACATTAAACAATTTGTGGACGCATGCGGAGCAGAAGGTGCTATGGTTTGGAAAGTTTTCTGGCCCCAATGTCATGTCGAACAGGCTTATCAGCAACATTTGGCATTTGGGAAAACAGGATTTCCATTCACTTCAAAAGAATACACGAATCCTAAAAGCGTTGATTATTCCAATGTTGAAGTGCCTAATGCGAAATGGCACGAAAAACACACTTTCACTTGCTTTGCCTATCCGACTTATACAGCCGAAAATTGCGAACAAATAGGCGATGCTCTGAGAAAAGTAATTAAGGCGTATTCGAAATAATAAAATAATTACAGCTATGGAAAAGATAGTCTTGGGAATATTTGCCCATCCGGATGACGCTGAAATTCTATGCGCAGGAACTTTAGCATTACTAAAGAAGGCTGGATGGTCTGTTCACATAGCAACGATGGCTCCTGGCGATAAAGGCACCGCGGAATATTCAAGGGAAGAAATAAGCAAAATTAGAAAAACGGAAGCGGCTGAAGCAGCCAGGTTACTCGATTCAGGCTACCATTGTCTTGAATTTGAAGATGTTTATATTATGTACGATCGGGAATCAATCAATAGAACTACTTCTTTGATTAGGAAAATCAGGCCTTCAATTGTTTTTACCCATAGTCCTGTCGACTACATGAATGATCATGAGACAACGAGCAAGATAGTACAAACCGCTTGTTTCTCTACAGGAATGAAAAATCTGGAAATAACAGAAATCCCCTATGAACCAGTACCTTATTTATATTATTGCGATTCGATGGAGGCTAAAAACATTTTTGGGCAGCTAATTTTTACCTCCATGTTTGCAGATATTACCAACGAAATTTCAATGAAAGAAGAAATGCTTGCCTGTCACGCCAGTCAGCGAAACTGGTTATTGATACATCATAAGATGGATGAATATATCCTGTCAATGAAACGATTTGGCGAAAATAGGGGGAAGGAAATCAATGTGAGCTATGCAGAAGGGTTCCGGCAACATTTAGGTCACGGTTATCCCCAGGATAATGTTCTGAAAGAAATTCTGGGGGATCTTCTTATCGTTGTAGCACAGGAATTAAAACAGAACCTGTTGAGGGACCATTGATTATTGTATTAAACAATGACTGTTGAATGACTCGAAGCTAATGACTTGCCATCTCTGTCGAAAGTTGTAGGTGAAATTTGGTATCTGATTGCACTAGTGTCTCGTTTAATTTTTAGAATGTTCTTTGAAATTTTTGATAATCAGTTATTTGTAGGTCATTTTCTTGCGTGACGATTTCAGAAAGAATTCCTTTGGAGCTAATATTGCTGAAAAATGCACCAAGGGAAATATGTCTTCGCGCAGATTACCGAGTTTTTACCACGTAGGGTATTTGATGGTATTGTCCAGAAATACAATGGCAACAAACACACTCGAACATTTACCTGTTGGAATCGGATGCTCTGCATGGTTTTCGGTCAGCTCACTAATCGAGATAGTCTGCGGGATTTGATTGTTGCCCTCGATGCTCACAAGGCCAAATCTTATCACCTTGGACTTGGGTCAGGTGTAAACTTACCGACTCTTGCCAGAGCTAACATTCGCAGAAACTACCGGATTTGTGAAGAGTTTGCATATCATCTCATTGACTATGCCCGCAGAGTTTGCGCTTGCAACGATTTTGAGATCAAAGTTGATGGTAACATATATGCTTTCGATTCAACAACAATTGACCTTTGTTTGAACCTTTTCTGGTGGGCCGAGTTCCGCAAAGCAAAAGGAGGTGTAAAAATGCACACACTCTTCGATGTTAAAACGCAGATCCCAAGTTTTGTTTACATTACTACTGCTTCAGTCATTGATGTAAATGCGATGGACTTCATTCCCTATGAAAGAGGTAGTTACTATATATTTGATCGAGGCTATAATGATTTTGAACGGCTTTTCAGAATCCAACGTCTCGAAGCCTATTTTGTTCTTCGGGCAAGGAATAACCTCCAATTCAACAGGATGTACTCCAATAAAGTTGAGAAAGAAGCAGGTGTAAAATGTGACCAGATAGGGACATTTACCAATCAAAAGTCATACGACAGATATCCTGAGAAGCTTCGCCGAATAAAGTACTACGATAGCGAAACGAATGTTGAGTTTGTTTTTCTGACCAACAATCTCGAACTATCAGCCTTTGAAATTGCAATTCTTTATAAAAATCGCTGGCAGGTGGAATTATTTTTCAAATGGATAAAGCAGCACTTGAAGGTTAAAAGTTTCTGGGGTCACACTCCCAATGCGGTCAAGACTCAGCTTTACTGTGCAATTATCACCTATTGCCTGGTAGCGATTGTAAGGAAAGAGCTAAAAATTGATAGGTCTACCTACGAAATATTACAAATTCCAGGCATCTCCCTACTGGACAAAACATCTGTAAAAGAGCTACTTACAAATACTGATTACAAAAATGTCAACGAACTAAATTGTAAACAACTGTCACTCAATCTCTTTTAACGAGACAGTAGTGATCTGATTGAAATTATTTATTTGATTATGAGGACACGTGGATTTAAGCAAAAACCTGTGATGCTGGTTTTTAAGGAAGACTGAACAAAAATATATAACTCTTTTAATTCCGCCTTTGAACTCAACCTTTATTTATCCAATTCAATCATCAAATAAAACGATATTTCCGTTTGACTTTTTTACGCAGTGAGATTATACTTACTTATGAAATACTAACCAACCGAGTTGAGCAGGATTATCCGATTCGAGCATTAATCTTGATGAAGTCGGTGTATTTGGACGCCATGTATTACCCCCTGCTCTAACATCAAGACGTATTGGGGACAAAAGTTCTGCTTCTGATCCAATGTCCTTTAAAGGAATACGCACGGCAACATAAGACACTCCATGCTCTTTAATAACATGTGTCACTTTACGATCTAAATTTTCAGTATTAACGTTGAAAGTAAATCGTTTGCAGGGCCAGAGCCGTTGTGGTTCGATCTTGACCTGGAGGTCTAATTTTGGAGATCCTTTCCACACAGGATCTGCTGCATTCCTGTCAGACACATAAATATATAAAGCTTTTTTATCATGAGCCGATGTCCATTGTAGCACTCTCTTATCTGAACCATAACTACACGGTTGCCATAATAGATTCTTTGGCAGAACTAGATCTCTACCTGACCAAGTAGAATCATCTAATGCGATACAATCTACAACCGATCCTTCAGGCTTATTCCCTGTATATTCAGGGAATAAGTCTTGATCGTTACGAATAATCTTTTTCAGTTCCGGTATATCATTAGCAAGAACAAACCTTAATTGCTCCATGCGCCATCTTATCTTCTCTGGAAAGTACTTATATCCTTCCGCTTCAGAGTGAAACCCCAGGCGGGAATCCTTTTCACACAACGTCAGGAGTTGCTTATCTAATTGCAGTTCTTCACCGATAATTTCACTTAATTGTTTCAGTAACTTGAGGCGTTCTTTCCCTTCCATACGAAACATCTTTTCTCGAAGGAGATAGAAATGGAGGATGTTGTATCCGCTTTTAAGCTGGATACCAATGGCTTTTGCGACTCCAATATCTAAAATTCGCGCAGGTTCATTGGCGTAATTATTCAGCAATCCATCAAAAATTGCTATCCCTTTCTCCCACGAGGTGGTCATACGCTTAGTAAGTTCAACGATTTCCTCCAATGTTAATATTTCGCCAATACATTCTCCAACCCGGTCTCCACTGGGAGGCCAGGGCTTTAAAGGCGAACTTGAACCAATCTGCCAGGTTGGAGATAATGGTTTATCTTCGGGGTTCAGGAAGAGTGGCCAGACAGGCCCATCGTGAATTGGTCCGTAATATTGGAACATATTGGTCAGCGGATAATTCTCATATCCGGTACTGAAGTGTTTCCATGCCTCTACCACTTTTGATACGTCTTCCTTTTCCCAGTTTATGGAGGCAAGCTGGTGTAAAAAAGAATCCTCATTTTCCGGGAATGGCTCCATGGATAATAAACCGGCTGCCATGTTCATCAATCCTGGATAATTTCCGAAATACCAGCACAACATTGTATGCGTGACACCTAGATTTTTCATTGCACTGAATTTTCGGTAAAGTAGTGACGGGACTGGAACATAAGGAACAGTAGCTATTTCGTGGGAATTACCTGTCTGTATTTTTGCTGAAACTTCTGTGCCATATTTTCTTGCAATTTCTGCTATACGACTGAACCTTGAACTCGGTCCGGGATTAGATATCCAATAGTCACCACCAACAAGTAGTTTCCCAAATTCAGTTCTGCTTACTCCTGATTCGAAATTAAATTGAAGTAACACCCTTTTGGGCGTATGGGCTGCCAATTCATAAACCCAGTCACCAAGATTGTAAGAACTCCCAGTAGTGAATCGTTGTGGTTGAGGCATATAAAGCCAACTGATCAATTCAGCTTCGGGAGCAGCATCATGCATTCCTTGTTCCATAGCCGATAAAGATGCATCTAATATTTCCCATGGTTTTTTATTTGAACAACGTGGGCAATTAATCAGCCCTTCATATTCAGACGTTGCGGGAACCGCACTTGAGCATGTTGTACCCCTCTCCCCATGCGTGATATTGATCATTCCACCAAGCTCAGGAACTGCCTTAAAGATATTATTTACTGATTCATAAAGATATTTATGGGCAGTTTGGCTCATAGGGCAAAAGAAGTGCTGGGCCCCTCTCGAAGCCCCGGCTAGTTCGGGATAAATCTTCAGTACAGGATTTGCTGCGTCCCATGCCCGTGGTTCAATGCAAAAAATATATGTGCGGATACCATACCTTAGACATGCCTCAACGGTCTGTCTTAATTTTGCCAGCCGTTTTTCACCATTTTTCCCGGCGTCAGGGGTGAAAGAAGTGGAAACTAGGTCACGGAATTCAACAGTAAGCCAAAGGCCGTTGACTCCCTCGTGTGCTAAACGATTCAGGTACTGATCCGGATAATAGTTCACTTCGTCCATTAACTCGTCTCTCATCCTTGGCGGCCGTTTGATAGGTCCAAAGAAACAGCGTGAAATCCGTCTTTGAATAATGGGGTGCTTTTCAACTTTCCCAAGAGTGAGAAAAGGGCCACGCTGACGAAGCATCTCATTTTCGAGGTAGTAAATTCCACGTCGCATACCATCGACATCACCAGCTATAATCCGGCAGTTTCGAGGTTGAACCTCCAACCGGAAAGATTCACCCATGAGCTTCTTGTCTTCAATAGTCTCTACAATGTATTTTCCAAAGTCGCAAGGCACACTTCCAGCAGCAAAAAATAAGCGCAAGTCTTCGTACGAGGGCTCAAGACGCCCCTTGGGATCAGGGAATCCTATTTGAAGTTTGACACCTTTGGAAAGATCCGCCATTTGAGGCCCGGGATCAGCTTTCTTCCATGCATGTTTTGTCCATATAGGAGATTTCAGATCCTCTATAAACTTCCATGTATCTTCACCCGGTTGAAGTGGCACATTCTGCAAATAAAGGCTGTCTCCGAAGACGACAACATTATTTTTACGGGTTTCCTGAGCAATACTGACCGAAATAATTGATGTGCTAATTAATGCAAAAAAAAAGCTTTTAAAAAGTTTGTTCATGTCTTAATAATTTGTGTTTACGATATGCAGAATCATGGATATTGAAATACTCATTACATGTTACTTTTCACTGACTTTAAATAACCTATTGCCATGCGGATTGATTAAAGCTTCAAAATTTCTGTGACTTATACTAACATCAACCTGTCACCATGGATCGTGATTTGTTTTCATATCCTTTAAAAATTCTTCTTTGGGCCATATACTTTACCGATACTTTCATTATTGCCGTGACACATACTACTTGAAAACGATGCCAAATGATTCTCGCTGGGAAAAATATCCATATCAAGGCCAAGCTTTGCGACTATGCCTGTTGCCCCTTCTTTTCCAACTTTGGGTATAATCTGGAGAAACTCATTTCTCAAAATCTTTGATGTACAGATTTATTTTTTAAATGCAGTTACTCTCCGATGATCTCGTAATTCCCTGAAGAGCCTGAAAATTTTACTTTTGATTCGGCAATATCATCATATTTCACTGATAATCCGCCTGAGCACATCACAAATGGCCTGGTTTTGAACGGTAACGTAAATTCCACGGTCTCCCCTCCCATTGCAAGAC
>JALNYZ010000130.1 GCA_023229575.1 Prolixibacteraceae bacterium | reverse complement strand
ACATGGGACATTTACCTGTCGCGATGATTTTCATCAGAAAAGGATTTTCTGGGCGGGCACCGAATACTAATGGATTGTTTATTTTAGGAAATTCTGATATGGTTGGGGTAAGGATATACTTCTCTTTATTAATGGGAGAGGGCATAATAGGTTCCGGAATAATATTCCCTTCGGTTTCAAACTTTGCTTCCAGCCAGTCGGCATGATCGTACATGATGCCGTCTCCTCCTTCTTTTACAAGTAGTGCCAGTTTTTTTACACCTTTAAGTTTAATGTTAAACGGTTTTGCTGGTATTCCTTTTTTAATTATCCCGCTAGTCCACACTTGTTTCTGATCAGCAAGAATACAAAATTCAAGATTGCCTGAAAAATCATTCCGGTCGTCGGCTCCAGCCAATCCCGAGAAGGAGATGGCTTTTTCGTTGAGGTTTAATAAAATACGACTAATGGAGTGTGTCCCGATGCCTTTCTTGTATTGGATGCCATTTACTTCCAGCGGAGTTCCTAATACAGACTTGTTAATTTGCGCACTTCCCCAATCCTGAAGAATGTGTTTGGTGTCAATTTCATTTAACCAGATTGTTTTAGAAAACAAACTAATTGGCAGAAGGAAAAAGACAATGAAAATAATATTTCTCTTCATAGTAGTACATATTTGATAGAGTATAAAAAAAATGGGTCTTGCACTGAAGAGTTTTGGTGCAAGACCCGAGACCTAAGGTTAGCGGTCTATTAATAATTATCGTTCTGTGTTAATGATCCTCCCACATAATCAATTTCGTTTTGAGGAATAGGATACGGATATGTATTTTCGGTGATATTACCCCCTTGACCAGTGTATTTTCCTTCGGCTGTTTGGGAATATGCTTTCATTTTTGAAACAAAAGTTCCCCACCGTAACAAATCATACAAACGAAGTCCTTCGCTGCCAAGTTCAACACGGCGTTCATGACGTACAGCAGCTCTAAGATCATCGGTGATTTTTACTTTGTAATTTGCCTCAAACTCGGTCTCCGTTATATTCTCCGCCAGATTATATTTTCTGTACTTTGCATATGAATCTTTTGGAGAAGTTGTAATGAATGCTCTGTGCCGGATTTTATTCAGGATATCTACTACGGTTTGTTTGTCGCCATTCGTTTCAACTAAACATTCTGCGTACATTAATAAAACATCGGCATACCGTATATGATAGAACGTCCAGTCTGTGTTCATCAAGTCATTAAGAGGTCTTCTTGAATAATCAATATACATTTTACGACTGTGTAATTTTGTGTAATTATCGTATCCTGAATAATCATGAGTTTCGTCTGTTCCGTCTGTTTTTACAAAAATATCGCCTGAAGCCAGAATAGTATGTACTAAGCGAGGATCGTTAACTTCATACTCTTTAACCAGATCATTGCTGGGACAATGACCTCCCCAGCCACCTGTTGCACCACGACCAACGTTCATTTGCGGGCAAACGCTTCCGGAAGTATAGTTAGGAATGTATGATCTTAATGTAATAAATACAGACTCTTTAGATGTATACCCTTTTGTCACACTGTTAAACAAATCTTCATAATTATCGACAAGATCGTAACATCCTGATTCGACAACAGTTTTTAAATCTGCTTTTGCCGCGTCGTAATTACCGTAGAACATATTTACTCTGGCACGAAATGCCATAGCGGCCTCTTTTGTAATTCGGCCAATCTCCGATTCTGGTAAATTCTTAGCGCTAGGTAAATTTGTTTCTGCGATGGCCGTGTTGAGATCGGCTAAAATGAAGTTCATTACCTCCTCTTTAGTCGCTTTTACAATAGAGCTTTTATCTATTACGTTCAACGGTTTGTCGATTATAGGAATGTTTACAAAAATAGTAGCCAAGTCGTAGTAATAAAACGCTCTCATAAAATGACCTTCTGCAATCCAACGTAATTTAGTTTCAGTTGGCACCAGGCTTCCTCCGGATTGAATCAATTCTTTTTCGGGAGTTACTTGTTGTAAAAGGACATTACAAGCCGAAATAGCTTCGTTGTAGCGATGAGTCCATAGATCAGACAGTAATGTGTTTGTAGCCAAAGGATTTCCTCTTCCTACTTCAGTGATTGTGCTCCTGTCACCTGCATCAGAACCTCCTTTAGAGGCGTCGTCGGTCACTTGATCACCAATATCAAACTTCATTGTCTGATAGCTCCAGTGGTTGGTAATTGGCTGATAACAATTTACTAATAGTTTTAGACCGGCGTCTTCTGTTTTCATGTAGGTATCTTCATCCAGTGCACCAAGAGGTTGTCTGTCCAGAAAACTATCAGTACAGCTTGTAATTAATATACCTAGACTTAGGAATGATAAACATACTTTACCAAACATATATATAGATTTCATAATAACTTATTTTTAAGATTATAGTTTCATACTAATACCGAACATACATGTTCTTGCCTGTGGATAGAATCCCATATCGATTCCCATGTATTGAGGACTATCATTGCCAATTTCTGGATCAAGCCCGGAATAACCGGTAATAGTAAACAAATTCTGTGCAGCTACAAAGACACGAAGATTGTTTATGGTCAGCTTCTTTGTTATTGAAGAGGGAATTGTATATCCAAGTTGAATGTTTTTTAGACGGACATAAGAGCCATCTTCAACAAACCAATCAGACATTTCAAGATTCATTCTGCTATTTGCATCGATTCCGAAATTTTTATTTGTACTACCTTCTCCATTCCAAAATGTTGTCATGATATCTTTAGGCGCATTATACCAGCCAGTTCCTGAATAGATATCATATTTCAAAATATTTAAAATATCATTTCCGACAGAACCCTGGAAAAATGCTGAAAAATCAAATCCTTTGTATTCGGCACCAAATGTTATCCCAAATGTAAAGTCTGGATGAGGATTTCCAATCATAGATCTATCTTCATCATCTAATTTTCCATCGCTGTTCAGAT
>JALNYZ010000054.1 GCA_023229575.1 Prolixibacteraceae bacterium | reverse complement strand
ACTCTTAGCAAACAAGATGAAAATATTTAATAAATTAGCAAAAGAACTAGATGTTAAAATACCTGATAATGTGCAAGTTGCATAAATCTGTCATTGGTAGGAGGAGCGACGAAGCAATCTATTGATAGTCAGTAGGATATACAATAGGCCGATTATTCAAATATTCATAATCTTTAGCGTGGCACAATCCATTTTTGACATTTCTGAAAAATTTGTCATAGGCAGGCTCTATAGCCCGAAAAAATAATTTTGTAGGATATAAGCGAAACATCCTGCCAAATAACCAATCAGCGCAGGCAGGCTTATTTTGCGCAAATACCAAAAGAAATTGATCTTTTCCATCCCCATCGCAGCCACACCTGCCGCTGATCCAATAATCAAGACACTGCCCCCCGTGCCGGCCGCATAGGCCAAAAACTCCCAGAAAAAATGGTCAGTAGGGTATAGGGAAAGACTGTACATTCCCTGTGTTGCTGCCACCAACGGGACATTGTCGATGATCGCTGAAAGGAGTCCGATGGACATGGCAATTACATTGATGTTCTGGATGGACCTATCCATCCAGTTAGCGGTTGTAGTCAAGACTCCGGTTGATTGAAGCGCTGCAATACAAATCAAAATACCCAGGAAAAATAGGATGCTTGGCATATCTATTTTCCGAAGTGCCTGGGCAACGGAGAGGGTATGTTTCACAGGAACATCCTTTTTCCCATGAATGACCTCGGTGATGACCCAAAGGATTCCGAGGCCGAGAAGTATGCCCATGTAAGGTGGAAGATGTGTAAGGGTCTTAAAAACAGGAACCAATACGAGTACGGAGACTCCGGAAAAAAACACAATCGACTTATGGTTTTGCGAAAGGCCCTGATACCTGGCCTCCTTGTTCGAAGAAGCTTCAACACTCCCTTTTATTTTGAAAGAGACAAAAATAAGTGGAAAGATCAGGCACAACAAACTTGGAAGGATCAGTTTCATCATAATATTCAGCGTGGTAATTTGTCCGCCAATCCAAAGCATGGTGGTAGTGACATCCCCGATAGGCGTCCATGCCCCTCCGGCATTGGCCGCGATAATTACGATTCCCGTGAAAAACATCCGGTCTTTGTCATCTTTGATCAATTTTCTGAGTAGTGAAACAATGACAATGGTCGTTGTCAGGTTGTCGAGAATGGAGGATAAAAAGAAGGTAATGAAACCAATGATCCACAAAAGTTTGCGCTTGTCCTTCTGCATGATCCGTGAGGTAATAAGATCAAAACCACTGTGGGCATCTACCAGCTCGACAATGGTCATGGCACCCATCAGGAAGAAGAGGATGCCTGAAAGATCACCGAGATGACGGGTGAGTTCGTCAGATACAAATACCTTGTCAGAAGAAAAAAGGATGTAGATTGTCCAGCATAGCACGCCAGTTATCAGTGCCGTAGCGGATTTATTTATTTTGATGGTATGCTCAAAGGCAATTGCTGCATAGCCCAGGACAAAAATTAAAATAACTATTTCACTCATGTATTGTGGTGTAAAAATCCTTAATCGGAATACTCAATTCGACACAGCAATATATTGCTTTTTTCAGTTTTGCCATAATTTATGTGAACTAAAAAGTTATCCTTCTTTATTTTGTTGGTTTTCATCTTTACTGAAGGCCAAATTGCATTTTTGGTTTACTTTGTACCATGGGAAAAATGCTAAAGATACCGATGGAAGTTGTCTTTTTGGAAGAGGGGACCATTCATTTGTTAGTTCCCTTCATCCATTCAGGAATAGAAAATTATTGGTGGGTTGTAGATACCGGAGCATCAAAAAGCGTGGTAGACAGGGGCTTGGCAGACCAGGTTGTTCATCACGAATCGGAAGGCGCCATGGCCACGGGACTGGGGCAGGAGATGGTTGTAACTTCAACTGGTACCATTACTGGTTTTCGGTTGGCAGAAAATGGCTTTGAAGATCTTCCGGTAGCCATTGTTGATCTTCGCCACATCACAGAGGAGTATTCCAAATATTCGGACAAAAAAATTGCCGGGCTACTTGGCAGCGATTTCTTTTACCGCGAAAGGGCAGTGATTGATTATGAGAACTTTGTCATACTGATTTAGCGCCTTGGAAGCCGAGGATGAGTTTTCGGATAAAGGCAACTATTTTAATCAAAAAAATAAATATCTTTGCGCACTACAAATTTTTAGGATTAGGAAGTTAACAAAGATTAGAAAATAATAAACCGAATTTCCAATGCAGAATAAAGGATTGATCAGGCTTATTGCCATTTTGATAGGTTTGGTGTGTGTGTATCAACTCTACTTTACCTACAAGGCAGTATCTGTTGAAAATGATGCGGTTGCCTTTGGCGTCCGCAAAGCAAAGACAGAGAGTCCAAGTGCAACACAGGTTGAATCAGAGCGTATTGCCAAAAATTATGAAACCCGTTATCTCGATTCAATTGCCAACCAACCGGTGTACAATTTTATTGGGTTGAGAAAATATACCTTCAAGGAGGTAAAAGAGTTTCAGCTTCCACTGGGCCTAGACTTGAAAGGTGGTATGAACGTCACCCTGGAGGTATCCGTTGTCGACCTGATTCATGCCCTTTCGGGATACAGTACTGATCCAACCTTCACCAAAGCCATCGAATTGGCCAAGCAAAAGCAAATAGTCAGTCAGGATGATTTTGTAACGCTATTTGGAAAAGCATTTGAAGAGGTGGATCCCAATGCAAAACTTGCGGCCATCTTTAATACACTTGACCTGCGGGAATTGGTAAGCTATAATTCAACCAACGCCCAGGTAATTTCTGTTATCCGAAAAGAGACAGATGCAGCAATTGACAACTCTTTCCAGATACTCAGAACCCGTATCGACCGTTTTGGCGTAACGCAACCCAATATTCAGCAGCTTCAGACCAAAGGGCGTATTCTTGTCGAACTTCCCGGTGTGAAAGATGAAAAAAGGGTTCGAAAACTGCTTCAGGGTACTGCCAACCTCGAATTCTGGGAGACTTATGAAAACAACGAAGTATATTCCTACCTGCTCGAAGCCAACAAGCGGTTGCGCGAAGTAAAAAGCGTTCAGGCAGCCGCAATGCCTTCAATTACGCCAACAGCCACTGCTTCAAATGATACAACAAAATCCGCAAGTAGCCTGGTTAGTGAGATCAAGAAACAGGAGAAAGATTCGCTGGCTGCAGGATCTGCCGAAGAGATAGCCAAAAATTATCCGCTATTCTCAGTTCTGACACCCAATACCTCACGCGACGGTCAGATCGCACGCGGTCCTATCGTTGGTTATTCGCATGTGAAAGATACGGCTCAGGTGAACACCTACCTCAAAATGCAACAGATAAAATCTGTTTTCCCGCGCACGATGATCTTTAGGTGGACAGCAAAGCCAATGGGTGAAAATGAAAACTTCTATTCCTTGATCGCGATCAAAGTCTCCAGTCGTGACGGCCGCGCTCCGCTGGATGGTGGATCTGTGACTGAAGCACGACAGGATTTCGGTCAAAACAAGGCTTCCAGTGTGGTCGATATGACCATGAATGCTGAAGGAGCCAAGATTTGGCAGCGCATTACCCGCGAAAATGTAGGCAAAAGCGTCGCAGTTGTTCTGGACGACTATGTGCAATCCTACCCAACCGTTCAAGGCGAGATTCCAAACGGTCGTACAGAAATTTCAGGCCAGTTTACTGTGGATGAGGCGAAAGACTTGGCCAACATGTTGAAATCAGGTAAGATGCCGGCGCCTGCCCACATTGTTCAGGAAGAGATCGTAGGGCCGACGCTTGGCAAGGAATCCATCCAGAGTGGTATGTACTCCTTCCTGATCGCATTTATGCTGGTACTTGGTTATATGTTGTTCTTTTACAGCAAGAAAGCAGGCTGGGCCGCCAATGTGGCGCTGCTTGTCAACCTTTTCTTCCTGATCGGTATTCTGGCCTCACTAGGCGCCGTGCTTACCCTGCCGGGAATCGCGGGTATCGTCTTAACCATGGGTATGGCGGTAGATGCCAACGTTTTGATCAATGAGCGTATCGAAGAGGAGGTCCGTGCAGGTAAAGGAATGCGGCTGGCGGTCAAGGACGGGTACAACAACGCCTATTCTGCGATCATCGACGGCCAGGTTACGACCCTGTTAACCGGTATTGTATTGTATGTGTTCGGTTCAGGTCCTATCAAAGGATTTGCTACTACATTGATTATCGGAATCATCACCTCGCTCTTTACATCCATCTTCATCTCCCGTTTCATTCTGGAGCGCTGGCTGGATACCAACAAAAAGATCACTTTCGTATCCAAAATATCAGGTGAATGGTTGCGTCATGTTAACATGCCGTTCATACAGAAGAGAAAGATATTCTATGTTGTTTCGAGTATCCTGATCTCCATCGCTATTCTGTCTATAGTATTTAAAGGGATGAACTATTCCATCGACTTCAAGGGAGGCCGGACCTATGTTGTCCGATTGAACAAGGATGTAATGGTGGAGGATGTGGCCAGGCAACTGGCTACCGAATTTGGCAATGCCCCTGAGGTGAAAACTTTTGGCGCCAACAACCAGATTCGCATTACCACAGATTATCGCATTGCAGAAGCCACCGAAACCGTTGACAACGAGGTGGAAGCCAAGCTTTACAACGGAATGAAACCGTACCTCGGTTCGGATGTGACGTTGGAGAAGTTCCTTTCAGATTACAAATTGAGTTCCCAAAAAGTGGGTCCGACAATTTCTGACGATATCAAAAAAGATGCTGTGTTATCGGTTTTCTTTGCCCTGATGATTATCTTCCTGTACATTGCCGTACGTTTCAGAAACTGGCAGTTTGGGTTGGGCGGGCTGGTTTCACTGGCGCACGACGTGGTTATCGTTATCGGTTTGTACTCCTTGCTGGATGGATGGCTCTCTTTCTCGCTTGCTGTTGACATGTCGTTTATTGCAGCGGTACTGACCATCATCGGGTACTCGATCAACGATACGGTGATTGTATTTGACCGTATTCGTGAATATGTTCATCTACACCCAAAACAGGATGCGATGAAGACATACAACGATGCCATGAACAGCACACTGCGCCGTACCTTCAGTACTTCGCTGACCGTATTGGTGGTACTGTTTGCCATCTTCCTTTTTGGGGGAATCGCTATCAAAGGATTTGTATTCGCCCTTTTGTTCGGTATCCTCTTCGGAACTTACTCTTCAGTTTTCGTAGCAACTCCGATTGCTTATGATACATTGATGAGAAGGCAGAAAAAACTGGAAGAAAAGAAATAACAAAGCTTTAATATGAAAAACCCGGAACCATAAAATCCGGGTTTTTTTATGACTTAAATTGGTGAAGTCGAATCAATTTTGTCAGGATTGTTATCTTTGCAAAAAAGTGTATTCTTATGTCACATCCTTTGCTTTTTTTCAGTGGCGGTGAAATCATGGTCATCGTCTTTTTTGTCCTCATCCTGTTTGGTGCGGATGCCATCCCGGGTATCGCCAGAACAATTGGGAAATTGTATGGTGAGTTTCATAAAGCAACCGATGACATCAAGCGTGAAATCACCGATCATACTTCAGACTTAAAAAGTGAGTTCGGTAACCTCAAAGATAAGATGGAGAAAAAAGGTGGCGATTTTACACGAAAGATTGATGAGGAACTAAAGTAGCCATGCTTGAAGCCAACCTGATTACCAAGTCGTATGGAAATCTTCAGGTACTGAAAAGTGTCTCCCTGAAGGTTGAAGAGCACGAGATTGTCTCGGTGGTTGGCGCCAGCGGAGCAGGGAAAACCACCCTGTTGCAGATTCTGGGATCCTTGATCCAGCCCGATTCCGGAAAGGTTTTGATACATGGGAACGACCTGTTCTCGTTGGGCGAGCAGAATTTATCCCGTTTCAGGAACAAAGAGATTGGCTTCGTCTTCCAGTTTCACCACCTTCTTCCAGAATTTACAGCCTTCGAAAATGTCTGCATTCCGGGCTTTATTGCCGGGACCAAGAAGGGTTCTGTTGAAAAGAGGGCAGAAGAGCTATTGCAAATTCTGGACCTGTTACCACGAAAGCACCACAAACCATCGGAACTGTCAGGTGGTGAGAAACAGCGGGTGGCCATTGCCAGGGCATTGATCAACAATCCTTCTGTTATTCTGGCTGACGAACCATCCGGCAACCTGGATTCCCAGAATCAGGAGGAGCTCTACCGGCTTTTCTTCTCGCTCCGTGAAAAATTTGGCCACACCTTTGTCATCGTCACGCACGATGATCATTTTGCCGGAATGACGGACAGGATGATCAGGTTGCAGGATGGCTCCATTAAGAGTGCCTAAAGTATTTAAAGTGAGCTAAAGTGCCTAAAGTACTTACGCCACAATCAGAATTTGTTCGGAGTCCAAACTTTAGGAACGCATTTAACAAATCTGGGGAGTCCCCAACTTTAGGCACTTTAAATACTTTAGGCATTTTAGGCACTCTATCATGAGCAACTCCTGGTTTCAGTTCAAACAATTTCTGATCACTCAGGAAAATTCCGCGCTGAAGGTAGGCACGGATGGAGTACTGCTGGGAGCGTGGTGCGGGGTGACAGGAGCCAAACGTATCCTTGATGTTGGGACAGGTACCGGCGTAATAGCGCTGATGCTGGCACAGAGATCGGAAGCGCACATTGCTGCCGTTGAAATAGATAAAAATGCATGCCGGGACGCGCTGCACAATTTCCAAAATTCCCCATGGGGCGAAAGGCTCGCGCTTTATTCCAGTGACTTCAATGATTTTCAGAAATCGCATGCCATATCCTTCGATTTAGTTGTTTGCAACCCACCGTTTTTTAAAAAATCGATGAAATCTTCGGATCCGGCCTCCTCCATTGCCCGTCACGATGTCTCCCTCTCCTTTGAACAACTGATTACAGGAGCGAAAAAATTGTTGACGAGCCAAGGCAGATTGGCGGTGATCCTTCCCATTGAAGTATTGGATGATTTTCGGGAAACCGCTCGGCTTGCCGGCTTCTATCTTAGCAGGAAAACCACCGTAATTCCTAAGGTTGGCAAACCTCCCAAACGGGTTTTGCTTGAGTTCTCTGTGTTGGCAACCTATCCGGAGTCGGATGAATTGGTAATCCTGATTGATCAGCAAAGGTTTTCTGAAAATTTCATTGAATTGACCAGAGAGTTCTACCTAAACATGCCTTGATGAGATTCTTTGTGTATTCTTTGTGCTTCCCTTGGTGACCATCGTGTTTAAATTTTAGAATTTCACCGCAAGGACGCGAAGGTTTTCAAAAAGGGCACAAAGTGAAATAGATTTACAATATTTCGTCATATAGAAGCAGGGCAGAAACTATTTTTTTGTAGTTTAGTCCACCATCAAATCAACCATTAAAATTTTCAGATATGGACATGTTAGCAACTTTTGCCAAAGTGAATGTTTGGGCTGTTATTTTGGCCGGCATCTCATACCTGATCCTCGGAGCGCTCTGGTATTCACCACTGTTGTTTGGTAAGCAGTGGATGGCTCTGAACGGATTTACAGAAAAGGATTTAAAATCGAACAAACCGATGTGGATGATTACCTTGCTCACCTTTCTTTCGGCAAGCGTCGCCTCATTTGTTATCTCCATGGTCCTAGGCCCTCATTCCAGCGCCGGGTTTGGGGCCATTATCGGGGCCTGTATAGCCATTTTCTGGATAGCTATGTCTAAATTAACGAGTGTATTGTTTGAAAATAAGCCAGTAAAGCTTTATTTTCTCCATGCCGGTTTTGATCTGGTAGCCTTCATGATCATGGGGGCCATCGTAGGGTTTTGGCGCTAGTTGAATGAGCAGTTTCCCCGTTTCACCGTTTCTTCCTTCGAAGTATGCACAAATTTATTTTCCTATTCCTGACAGTAATTCTATGCTTCAAACAGGGTCATCCTCAGTCGTTGTCACCATCGGCAAAGGTGAGCCTGCTCGTCTGTGCCCCGGGAGATGAGATTTACTCTTTTTTCGGTCATGCCGCTATCCGGATCAATGATCCATTGTACGAAAAGGATATAGTTTTCAATTACGGGGTTTTTAGTTTCCAAACATCGTATTTTATCTGGCGCTTTGCAAAAGGTGAGACCGACTACATGGTAGCTGCATGGAGGATGAGTACCTTTATGAGTGAATATCAGGAAGATAAACGAAAAGTAGTTGAGTATGAGCTTTTGCTCACCCCGTCAGAGCGTGAGTCCTTGTATGAATCCCTGATCGAAAACTGCAAACCGGTGAACAGGGTATACCGTTATTCTCACTTTGAAGACAACTGTTCTACCAGATTGCGCGATCAGATAGAAAAGGCCTTAGGGGGAAAAATCAAGTACGATACCTCCGGGGATAAGCGGATGTCATTCAGGAATTTAATTGACCTATATCTCCAGGACAATAGCTGGAGCGGATTCGGGATTAAGCTGGCATTGGGAATTCCAACGGATCATATCTCCACCTTTTCGCAGAAGATGTTTCTGCCAGATTATTTGGGGGATGACATGGCAAAAGCAGTGGTGGTAAGGGATGGCGTTACCTCCCCTGTTACCGGACCGGCGGTGGTTATTTTTGATGCCCCTCCCTTCGTCCGAAGCTTTTCTGTTACTTCACCAGCTGTTGTGGTTCTTCTTTTTTTCTTGGTTGTGATTGCATTGACACAATGGGAGATAAAGAATAAGCGTAGGTTAGACTGGTTGGATATCAGTGTGTTTATAGCCTTTGGCATAGCAGGCATGATCCTCTATTTTACCACCTTTATCTCGGTGATGCCTTCCACCAAATGGAACCTCAACCTCATTTGGGCATTCCCAACCCATTTTCTGGTGGGTATTTTGTGGATGTTTCCCTCCCTGCGGCCAAAAATGTTTTGGTATGTCCGCCTGACAGCCATCGTTACCACTTTGTTTCTTGTTTCAATCTATTTCCTTCCCCAAACCTTCCATTGGCTGGTGGTACCGTTGTGTTTGATTTTGTTGATGAGGATGGGGACGATCTCAAAAGCGAAGTTATTTCAAAAAGATAAATTTTGATTTTCACCACATAGGCACATAGGACACAGTAGAAACTACTGTGTCCTATGTGCCTATGTGGTGATTTTTCCTAACCAGGAGAATCATTAATATCCAATTTATTTAGCAATCCTAATTAGAGAATGCTAGCCGATTACCATGATTTTTCTATATTTACCTACTCATTAAATGACCAGTAACATTGACTACTACCCCCAATAAATATGTTGAGACCCCGTTGATGAAGCAATATTATGCTGTCAAAAACAAATATCCTGACGCGGTTTTGCTCTTCAGGGTAGGTGATTTTTACGAAACTTTCGGGGAAGATGCCATCAAAGCCGCAGAGATATGCGGAATAACGCTTACCCGCAGGGCCAACGGCTCGGCCAGTTTTGTCGAACTGGCCGGATTCCCCTACCACGCATTGGATACTTACCTGCCGAAACTGGTCAGGGCCGGTCAGCGGGTGGCGATCTGCGAACAGCTCGAAGATCCCAAACTTACCAAAACGATCGTCAAAAGGGGGATTACCGAACTGGTTACCCCGGGGGTTTCGATCAATGACAATGTGCTGGAACACAGGGAGAACAATTTCCTGGCATCGGTTCATATCGAAAAAACCATAGCAGGTGTAGCCTTTCTTGATATCTCGACCGGTGAGTTTATTACCGCTGAGGGGAGCTTTGAACACATCGACAAGTTGCTTAGCAGCTTTCAACCCAAGGAGGTGCTTTTCCAAAAAGGTAAGGAGAAACTCTTTACCGAGCTATTTGGCCCTAAATTCTACACTTACAAACTCGACGATTGGGTTTATACCTTCGATGCGGCCAACGACCGCCTACTTCGTCATTTCGAAACGGCCAACTTAAAGGGTTTCGGCGTTCAGAACCTGGAGATGGGCATCATTGCATCCGGCGCTATTCTCTATTACCTCGACATCACCCAGCACAAACAGGTAAGCCATATCACGGCGCTTTCGCGAATAGAGGAAGACCAGTATGTCTGGCTCGACCGCTTCACTATCCGAAATCTCGAGCTTTTTCATACCATCAACGAGGGGGCGAAAACACTGATCCAGGTGATCGACCGCTCCATCACCCCCATGGGTGCCAGGTTGCTGAAACGATGGATGGCGCTTCCTTTGAAGGATACAGGCAAAATAAGTGAACGGCAGGAGGTAGTGGAGCGTTTGGTCACCCATCCGGAACTGAAGGAAGAGATAGAAACACAACTCCACCTGGTGGGCGACCTCGAACGGATCATTTCAAAGGCTTCGGTCGGACGAATCAACCCCCGCGAAATGGTGCAACTGAAAAACTCCCTTTTGGCCATTGCCAGAATCAGAAGCTACTGCGAATCTTCGGAGAACAATGTCCTGGTAAGGGTTGCCGAACAACTGAATCCATGTCATACCATTTGCGAACGAATTGCCAAAGAATTGGTTGCTGAACCTCCTGTGATGCTGGTCAAGGGAAACGCGATCGCCCCGGGTGTCTCCACGGAGCTGGACGAGCTGCGCTCACTGGCCTTTTCGGGCAAAGATTACCTGCAAAAGCTACAGGAGCGTGAGAGCATCCGCACGGGCATCTCTTCGCTGAAAGTCTCTTACAACAATGTTTTCGGCTATTTCATCGAGGTGCGCAACATGCACAAGGACAAAGTTCCCAGTGACTGGATCCGCAAGCAGACGCTCGTCAATGCGGAACGTTATATTACGGAAGAGCTGAAGGAGTATGAAACTAAAATCCTGGGGGCCGAAGAGCGTATTCTGGCGCTCGAAACCACCCTTTTCAACGACCTGATCAATTCACTGACAGATTATTACCAGGCCATTCAGCTCAATGCCATGTTGACGGCACAGATCGACTGCCTGTGCTCTTTTGCTACCGTAGCCGTTCAGTACAAGTACTCCCGTCCGGATGTGAACGACAGCGATCTGCTTGAGATCAAAGGGGGGCGGCATCCTGTGATCGAACAGCAACTCCCGGTAGGCGAAAAATATATTGCCAACGACCTGATACTCGACAACACAGAACAGCAGATCATCATGATAACCGGTCCAAACATGGCGGGTAAATCGGCCTTGCTCAGACAGACGGCGCTGATCGTGCTTCTGGCGCAGATGGGATCGTACGTGCCGGCCGAAGCGGCAAGTATCGGATACATCGACAAGATATTTACCAGGGTAGGCGCATCCGATAATATTTCATCGGGCGAATCCACCTTTATGGTAGAGATGACGGAGGCGGCCAGCATCCTGAACAATATCTCGGACCGCAGCCTGATCCTCTTCGATGAGCTGGGTCGCGGTACCAGCACCTACGATGGCATCTCCATTGCCTGGTCGATCGTTGAATACATCCACGAACATCCCAGGGTACGGGCCAAAACCCTGTTTGCTACCCATTACCATGAGTTGAACGAGATGGAAAAGTCGTTCGGACGTATCCGGAATTTCAACGTTTCAATCAAGGAGATGGGAAAAAACATTATCTTTCTGCGTAAATTGGTACCGGGGGGAAGCAACCACAGCTTTGGAATCCACGTGGCCCAGATGGCCGGTATGCCCCGGAGTGTGGTGGCCCGCGCCGAAGATATCCTTGCACAGATGGAGAAGAGCAACCGGAAGGAGTATCCGGCGAAACCGGTTGGTGACCTGGCGCAAAACAGGGAAGGGTACCAGCTTAGCATCTTCCAACTGGACGATCCTGTTCTCAAGCAAATCCGCGATGAGATCAAAAATCTGGATATCAACCGCATGTCGCCGCTCGAAGCGTTGAATAAATTGAACGAGATTAAGAAGATTATTGGGATTTGAGGATGAGCTGATTAGTTGATTAGCTGATGTGTTGATTAGTTGATGTGTTGATAGGCAGATAAGTCATTTAAATAACATTCGATCAAATTATTTTTGTTGTATGAGGAGGAAAACAATGAATGAATCACTATCTTAATCACCACATCAACTAATCAGCTAATCAACACATCTAAAAATTAGTAACCATTAAAATTTGAGCAATCATGAGTATCGGAAAAGAGTTCAAAGAGTTTGCCATGCGCGGCAATGTCGTGGACATGGCAGTGGGTATCATCATCGGGGCTGCTTTTGGCAAGATCATCACCTCTTTTGTAACGGATGTGCTGCTCCCTCCGCTTGGCATGATCATTGGCGGCACCGACTTCACCTCGTTTAAAATCCAACTGAGTGAGCCTGTTATTTCCGGCGGAAAAGTCGTTGCTCAGGGGGCAAGCCTCAATTATGGAAATTTCATCCAGGTAACTGTCGATTTCCTCATCATTGCCTTTGCCATCTTTATGATGATCAAAATGATGAACCGCTTCATGAAGAAAAATGAAGTACCTGCCGCACCTCCTGCTCCGCCTGAACCATCCAGGGAGGAGTTGCTGCTGACGGAGATCAGGGATTTGCTGAAGAATAAATAAGCATTCTACAGGTGGATACAGATTGCTTCTCTCCACCCTCACAAAATCAACAGCACACCGTCCTTGCGAGGAGGAACGACGAAGCAATCTGTTGATATACAGCTGAATATGTGATAGGGCTGTTGTGGCCATATTTAATAATTGAACATCACACAATACCAAGTTATGACAGATGATATGTATCTGTCATTGGTAGGAGGAACTGCCTGTCCCGATTTTTCATCGGGAAGGCACGAAGTGTGAAGCAATCTGTAGCATCTACTCGAAATTTTCTCGGTGAAAAGTATCTCAGATCCACATTTCTAATTATTTTCAATTAGTTTTTGGCTGTATAATCAAAATGATTACTTTTGCAGTCCGAAATAGTTCGTACAGGCTCAAAAAGAGGAGAGTTTAGCCCGCCTGCCGGACCCAAATATTTAAATTGTAAACATGTACGCAATTGTAGAAATCGCCGGACAACAGTTCAAGGTGGAAAAAGAGAGGAAAGTCTATGTTCACCGTCTTCCAAACGAAGTGGGAACAGAGGTAACTTTCGAGAAAGTATTATTGGTCGACAACGAAGGGGTAATCACCATCGGAGCACCTGTTGTTGAAGGCGCCAAAGTGAATGCAACAGTTCTTTCACACCTGAAAGGGGAGAAGGTAATTGTTTTCAAAAAGAAACGCCGCAAAGGCTACAGAAAGAAAAACGGTCACCGTCAGTTCTTTTCCCAGATTCAAATTTCAGAAATAGTAGCGTAACCCTCTAAAAACAATTTACCATGGCACATAAAAAAGGGGCGGGTAGTTCGAAGAACGGCCGCGAATCAGAAAGCAAACGACTTGGAGTGAAAATTTTTGGCGGTCAGGCTGCCAAAGCAGGAAACATCCTGGTCCGCCAGCGTGGAACTGTTCACAATCCTGGAGCAAACGTTGGAATCGGTAAAGATCATACACTTTTTGCATTGATCGATGGAACCGTCGCTTTCAAAAAGAAGACCAACGCAAAATCGTACGTCAGCGTTGAGCCTTTGAAAGAAGTAGCAGCAGAGTAATCCTTCTATACAAAAAAAAGTCCTGTTTTGTTGCATCCGCAATAAAACAGGACTTTTTTTTTGTTGTAACTTAGCCCCTTCATTTGTAATCTGTAATTTTTAATTTTTAATCATAGTCCCCATCATCATGTTAAGCTTAAAATTTATTCAGGAAAATCCGGAATTTGTGATCGAAAGACTCGCTATCAAACATTTCGATGCACGGAAAATTGTTCAGCAGGTTTTAGCGCTCTACCAGAAACGCAACGAATACCAGATCGAAAGTGATGGTTGCAAGGCAGAGATGAACCAATTGTCGAAGGAGATCGGACTCCTGTTTAAAGATGGTAAAGCTGAAGAGGCCAACAAAGCCAAAGAGCGGACGGTGGTTCTCAAGGAGATGATTCGTCAGCACGACGAGGATTTTGTGAACATTGATACTCAAATGGCAGCCTTGCAGGTGTTGATGCCCAATCTGCCTTCCACGCTGGTCCCTGCAGGCAGGTCACCTGAAGACAACCTGGTTGTTGCTTCCGGTGGTACCATCCCGCAACTTCCCGAAGGTTCCAAACCACACTGGGAACTGGCAGCCCAATATGATTTGATCGATTTTGAATTGGGGGTGAAAATTACAGGGGCAGGATTCCCTGTTTACAAAGGATTCGGCGCCCGAATCCAGCGCGCATTGATCAACTTCTTCCTCGACCAGGCCAGGGGCGCAGGATACCTGGAAGTCCAACCCCCTTATGTCGTGAACGAGGCCTCCGGTTTTGGTACCGGTCAGCTACCCGATAAGGAGGGACAGATGTACCATTGCCAGGTGGATGGCCTCTATCTTATTCCAACAGCCGAAGTTCCGGTTACCAATATTTTCCGTGATGTGATTGTGGAGGCAAAAGATCTTCCTATCAAGACTACTGCCTACTCTGCCTGTTTCCGTCGTGAAGCGGGTTCTTACGGAAAAGATGTTCGCGGATTAAACCGCTTGCACCAATTCGACAAAGTGGAGATCGTGCAAATTGCACATCCAGATAAGTCGTATGAATCATTGGATCAAATGGTTGCTTACGTGCAATCGTTGGTCGAAAAACTGGGCCTACCTTACAGGATTCTCCGTCTCTGTGGCGGCGACATGGGCTTTACCTCCGCACTGACATACGATTTCGAAGTATGGTCGGCAGGGCAGGGGCGCTGGCTGGAGGTCTCGTCGGTCTCCAATTTTGAGTCGTTCCAGGCCAACCGTCTGAAATTGCGCTACCGCGAAGAGGGCAACAAAAAGCCTCAGCTTGCACATACCCTGAATGGCAGCGCGCTGGCATTACCACGGATTGTAGCCTCCATCCTGGAAAACTACCAAACACCGGAAGGGATAAAAGTACCGGAGGTGCTGGTGCCATATATGGGGTGCACAATCATCAATTAAAAATAGTTACACAGAGTTTCACAGAGAAGCACGGAGTTACACGGAGGGAGAAAAGGAAAAGGATGTTCCTGAAAAGCGAAACAGATTGCTTCGTCCCCGATGTGAAATCGGGGCAGGCTGTTCCTCTTACCAATGACAGAATTTTATATTTGTTTGATTATCAATAGATTGCTTCGTCGTTCCTCCTACCAATGACAGATTTTGTAATATTCTGAATATCAAATAAATGCAAAAATGTATTTAACAGCTTCATTATATGCAAATATTTTCTGTCATCTTCACATTGTGCCCAAAAAATTGGGTGGTGACTCGCAATGACGGTACGCTGTTGATTTTGTGAGGGAAGAGAGAAGGAGGCGGGTCATCAGTTCTCGGTAATAGCAGAATCGCCGCCCACCTCCTTCTCTCCTCCCTCACCTCCAAAAAAATGATCCGTCATTGCGACCGCGAGGCACGAGCGGGAAGCAATCCGTCGTTTCCTTAAGAATTTTCTTACTAGAATATTTGCACATCTCAAATAACATTTAGATATTTGTCTAAATATCTATTCTTCATGAATGTTTTCTTCAAAGCGCTGAACGATCCTACCCGGCGCGAGATCCTTGAACTGCTCAACAAAGGAGATATGACAGCCGGAGAGATTGCTGACCGCTTTAACATGACCAAGCCAAGCATCTCCCATCACCTCGATCTGCTGAAACAAGCCGGTCTTGTGGTGAGCATCAGGAAGGGACAATACATCAAATATTCGATCAATACCACAGTGTTTGATGGGGTAGTAATGTGGTTGATGCAATTTAAGAAGTGAAAACATGAAAATTGAAACGAAGAAACTGAGAAACGGTGAAACGAAGACAAGACTTGGGGACTAAGGGACTGGGAGACTTGGAGAATGGAACTCCAAAAAGTGATAATGTGCAATTAGAAAATGTGAAAATGTGAAAATTAATTGAGGTGGAATTTACTTTCCCGACAACAGTGTAAATTCTGCTGAAATCCTACCCCGGAGGGGTTACATATTAAGTGTGTCGGGCATGGTTTGGTTCAATGGAGTGAGAATCTCCTATACGCCGTTATGACCGGAAGTATTAGCGAAGGACAAGGGTGTTCGGGGTGACCCGAAATC
>JALNYZ010000129.1:2014-2955 GCA_023229575.1 Prolixibacteraceae bacterium | reverse complement strand
CTTCAATCTTACGTAACTGGCATCTTCCAGAAACATAGTTGACTGAGGTTGTACAGTACTTGATACACTAAAAGCAGGCAGATAAGCATTCTCATTAACTCCCGGAATGTAGCGTTCAGAAATTTCGGCAAGAGTAGATTGTCTTGCATCTCTGGCTGCCATCAAATGCATACCACGTGTGTAGTTTTGCTTATCAATTCCAAATACTCCCTGTAAGAATAAATTAACAGTAAAATTCTTTACATTGATTGTATTATTCCATCCTAAGGTCGTAGTAGGAAGACCACACCCAATTATTTTATAATCGGCACCGTCTATTGCAAAATCACCATCCAGGTCTTCGTAGCGTGCATCTCCCGGAACCTGTCCATATTTTGCAGCTTCTGTAGCTTGATCCACTTTCCACGGACCAAGATAATTCAGACCCCAGAAAGAGCCAAGCGGCTGACCTACTGCATAAACAAACTCTGGTTGACCATTCAATCCCGTAATATCTGGATTAGAGAAAATCTGAGTTTCTTCTCCAAGATCTTTAACGGTGTTCTTTACATTAGAAAGATTCAGATCACTTTTCCAATTTACGTTCTGAGAATTGATAATATGACCACTAATTGACATTTCCCAACCTTGATTTCTTATTTTACCTACGTTAGATGTAATAGAGCCTCCACCAACATAATAAGGAACAGTTTGGTTTAACAAAAGATCTCGTGTATCCTTTATAAAATAGTCGAATTCAAAATTTAATCTGCCATTAAAGAATCCTGCCTCCAAACCTAAATCTTTTTGCTCTGTAGTTTCCCATTTCAGTCCTGTATTTCCTGGATTACCCAACTGAATACCACTCGTCTTATCTCCAGTCGAAAAAGCATAATAAATACTTGTATTGTAAGTAGATTGAGTAGCATAAGGTTCTATAGCCTGGCTACTTGTCAATCCCC
>JALNYZ010000129.1:0-2004 GCA_023229575.1 Prolixibacteraceae bacterium | reverse complement strand
AATTTAAGCTTACTGAATAGATCCAGATTCTTAATAAATGATTCGTTACCCATATTCCATGCTATTGCTGCCGAGGGAAAAGTACTGTATTTATGCCCCTGTGCGAACTTAGATGAACCATCATTTCTTATAGAAACAGAAAATAAATACCTGTCTAGTAAAGAATAGTTGACACGTCCCAAATAAGACAATAAACTCCACTTAGTAAAACCGGAACCAACAGTATAAGATTGAGCCTGAGCCAGGTTATCATATTTAAGATCCGCGAATTTCAGATTTGCAGAAGAAGCCGTTACAGAGTTATTTGTATATTTTTGAGTTTCAAATACGGCTACGGCACTTATCTTGTGAATATCATTAAAGGTTTTGTCGTAAGACAACTGAGTTGTAGTCTGTATATTGACAGATTTATTATCCGTAATTGAAGCACTTGGACTGTAGTTAGAGGCATAATTTCCACTAAACGTTTTAGCCGTTCTGAAAGACAAATCAGTACCTACCTGAAAATCCAATGCCAAACCCTTTATAAATTCGTAGCGGGTTCCTGCCATTAAGTTGGCAAATGTTCTTTCATTTCTGTTTTCTGTATCGTATATCAGCGAAAGAGGGTTCGTTTTAATTGAACCAACAGGGTCGCTAATAAGATATCCGCCTCGTCCATCGTACGGATCAGTTGTAGGTGCCCATGCAAGAGCCTGCACAATCGGATTACCTGCACCTGTACGAGATTGGGTATTTAATCCATTCATGGTAGATCCATTAATATTGAATCGGAAAGATAATTTATCGTTGTATTTTGTCAGGAAATTTGTGCGCACAGTATACCGTTCATATCCTGAATTTTCTACAATACCATCCTGATTAAGGTAATTACCTGAAATACGATACTGCGTTTTTTCTGTCCCTCCGGCAATACTAAGCTGATGTTGTGTTGAAATTGCTTCACGGAATATGGCATCTTGATAATCAAACCCTCCGTTTTGTTTGTATGAATTAATTTCATCTTGAGTAAAGTAGTCGGAAATACCTATCGCTTTGTTTCTAGCATTTACGGTAGCCGCAAAATCGCCGGCACTTAACATATCATACTTCTTGATTACCGACGACAGGGAAACATCCCCCTGATAATTAACGATGATCTTTCCATCACGATTTCCACTCTTGGTCGTAATCAAAATAACGCCGTTAGCACCCCTGCTACCGTAAATTGCAGTTGATGCAGCATCCTTCAATATTTCCACAGATTTAATATCATTAGGATTCAGCATATTAAAATCTGCCCCTACAAATCCATCAATAACAAACAACGGACTGTTATCTCCCAAAACTGAATTGACACCGCGAATACGAATTCTTACATCACCACCGGGAGCACCCACTGTATTGGTAATCTGAACTCCCGAAGCACGTCCCTGAAGGACTTGATCAACACGTGTAACATTTTGTTCGGCAAATGATTCGCTGGTTACTGAAGTCATTGCGCCAGTCAAATCACTCTTCTTAGCTGTACCATAGCCAATTACGACTACTTCATCCAAGGCTTGTGAATTTTCGGTAAGAATAACCGTCATTTTAGTCTGATTGTCAACGCGGACTAATTTATCTAAATAGCCAATGTAGCTAACTTTAATAATGTCTTTTCCATCGGCCTCGATTGTAAAATTACCATCCAGATCAGTTATAGTACCCACACTTGTTCCTTGCTTCACAATATTGGCTCCAATGATAGGCTCACCTTTAGAGTCGGTTACAAGCCCAGTTATTTTACGGGCAACTTGTTGTGTCGATTCTTCTCTGGCTTCATTTTTCATCAACATGATATTGCTGCCTTCCATTGCATAAGCAACATCTGACTTATCGAAAATTTTACTAAGGACTTCCGAGACCGTAGTATTTTTCATATTAACAGATGTCTTTTGCTTTACATCAATTTCTTTCAAATTATAGATAAATAGATAGTCGGTCTGCGCTTCTATTTCATTCAATACCTCCCGTATTTCAGAT
>JALNYZ010000128.1:2394-2957 GCA_023229575.1 Prolixibacteraceae bacterium | reverse complement strand
AGATTTTGATATGGATAATCCTAATCCATTACCTTGGCTAAAACAGTCGAATTTTGAAAAGCGGTCAAAGACTTTTGGTATATTTTCTTCAGCAATGCCTTTCCCTGTATCAGTAACATAGAAATACAAACCTTCCTCTTTCTTATTGCATCCAAGACGGATACTTCCTTTTTGCGTGAATTTAATCGCATTATTTAAAAAGTTAGTAATAACCTGCGAAAGGCGATTCTTTTCCGAGATAATAGAGAATTTGCATTCGGGAGTATCCAGAATAATGCGAACATCATCTTTCACCCGCATCGAATACATTTGCATCAAATTGTTTAGTAATTCGAATACATCAACTCTTCCCATGTTTAATTCCAACTTTCCTGCTTCAATTTTAGAAAGATCAAGAATGTCATTAATCAAACCCATCAATCTTTTACCGCTCTTTAATACTACTTCTAATCTTTCTCTGTTTCTAATACTTAATTGTGCTTTATCCAGGATCAACTCTGTAAGTCCTAAAATGGAATTCATAGGAGTGCGGAGTTCGTGAGACATGCTTGCGAGAAATTGTG
>JALNYZ010000128.1:0-2384 GCA_023229575.1 Prolixibacteraceae bacterium | reverse complement strand
AATAAAAGATCGTTATTGGTTTCAATAACTTTTATATAATCTTGTATCTCTTCTTTACTTTCAGCATAAGCAATTAAATTTGAGAAACCAACAATCGCATTAAGAGGAGTCCGTATTTCGTGGCTCATATTTGCGAGAAAAGCAGACTTCAAACGGTCTGATTCTTCTGCTTTAACAATAGCTTCCTTTAGAATAATCTCGTTACACTTCAGTTCTTTTGTCACATTGTCTTTTTCTTTAATTAACTGCGATGTAATAAGTAATTGCTTTTTGTATTTAGACATGAACTTATATAACACATACAAAACCAATAACAAAATAAGGACCAATGCGCCTAATGAGTATATTATAAGCGTTCTGTTTGCTTGAAAAAAAGTAGGTTTTGGATTAATTATATTTATATTGTCAGGTATATTTTTGTACGAAATTTTCCATTTATCAAGAAACTGAGTATCAATTTTTCCTTTTGTTTTTACAATTTGAGGAGGAAGAGAGCGAACGGAATCCTTTATCAGATCTAAAGCCATGCCAGCAACAACGTATCCCTGGTCGTACCCTCTTGTCAAATAACCTGCTATTTGTCCTTTATTCAGACCCCAATCAACGACTGTGAAAATTGGAACAGCAGCAGCTCCGGAGAAGAGCGGGAAATAGTCCGACGGACTTTTAAAATTCATTGAATTATCTCTGGACCAAAGTCCCCATATAACAAATGTGTTGCTCGACAGATTAGAAAGAAATTCAATCATATCGTCTACAGAGGTATTACTATGTCCAAAATATTTAATGACACACTGGTTGGCATAGGGTGCTAGTTGTGATTTGGAAATTTCGCGGTGTTTCAAACCTGTATTAGAGTTGTCTGTAACAATATATACTGTATCAGTAGCCGGAAATAATTTCTTTGCCATCAGAAATGTTTTGTCATAACTATAAGATTTTACAGCAACCGATATATTGTCGAAATCGGGATGAATGGAAAAATCAGGAACTGAACATAATAAGACTGGCGTTTCGTGAAATATATCCGATTTTGATTTAAAAATAATAGCAGATGCTTCAAGATCGAATACAATAATAAAATCAAGGTTAGTAAACTTAAATGCATCAATCTGAGATTCAAGTATGTGCAACCTGTCTTCTTCCGAGAGTACCGTTTTAGAAAATAAAGAAATTTCAGTTATATTTATTTTGTACCCCCCTTCATTAAATTTGTCACTAATCCCATGCAAGATTTCCCGGGACCATTCGTATTCCTTGTTATAAGAATTTATATACAAGATATTGAGTTCTTTTATTGTTGTATTTTGAATGGGATTGTTTTTCTGAGCAGATACAGGATTAGCATAGAAAACTGTGGATAGGAATATTATAAAACAAACTCTTACGATTGTTTTATAGCGGACATTATATTTAAAACGACTTTTCATACGCTAAAATTAAGATAATAGTAACCGGACGTAATATACAATAAATAACAATACAGGCTTAAATATTTCTCACCATTATAAAATCATTCATAAAATAATTATTTCCGATACTATGGTCTCTGGTACTTTCAATTACAAATCCTATATGTTTATAGAATTCAACAGCAGGATTAAACCTATTTACATAAAGTTCAATTTTGGATGCCTCCGGAAATGTTTTTTTTATATAAGCAATACCTTGTTCTATCATAAATCGGCCAATTCCTTTTCCCTGAACATCAGGAATGGCATATATCTTTTGAAAATTAAATAAATGCTCATCCTGTTTTTCTATCGAGCAATAAGCACAAGGCTTGCTGTCGTTTTCTACGATAAAGAAAGTGTGACGAAGTTCTGTCATCTGTTTTTGGATGTTTTCAATCGAATACATCATTTGAAACATATAGTTTAACTGATCTTTAGACAGAATATTTTTATAGGTGTTTTCCCATGTTTGCGAAGCCAAAGTTTGTATTAGCAAACAGTCTGAAATAGTAGCTAATCTAAAAGTTAACATATTGTATGCTTGTTGTTTTGATGCACAAAGTTACTAAAATATGATCAGAATAGAATTGAATTATCATTGCTTATTCATTACAAATCTGATGTTTTTTTGATAAACAGACGGGTTGATAGCTCAACCCGAAAGACAAATACTAAATACAAAAAAACAATTACTGGATTATATTTTATCTTAAAAAACAAATTGTGATACCTATTTGGCTGAAATTGAGTGATTTGAATGCATTTTAATTGATATAAATAAAAAAATGTAAACAATTGATCTCTTTTTTAGGTCTTTTCACATTAAATTAATGTGTAATTCAAGGAAAAGAATAACTTTGTGGGCGTCTAAACATGAAAAATTACATATAAACTATATAAGGAAATGGATACAAAGATTCAGGAACTGAC
>JALNYZ010000013.1 GCA_023229575.1 Prolixibacteraceae bacterium | reverse complement strand
GAAATTTAACATCGTTACTTTCCCTGTTGAGTTCTACAAGTCTTTTGTTTTCGAGTAAAGCAATTTCGACATGAGAGGACGCTACGTCAATAATCAACTCATTGCTCATGCTGTTTACTCATTTTATGTTAATTGAAACCAATAAATACAACAAACCTAAAGCACATGCGCACTTTAGGTTTTGTATATTTTATCAAGGCGTTACAAAAAGCCTATTTTTTCTTTTTGTGACGGTTCTTGCGCAAGCGTTTTTTACGCTTGTGTGTAGCCATTTTATGTCTTTTCCTTTTCTTACCGCTTGGCATAACAATACTTTATTAAAAATGAAAATTACTTCACGTTGTTTTTAACGCGACCTACGAATGTTTTGGCAGGCTTGAAAGAAGGGATGTTGTGCTCCGGAATAATGATAGTTGTGTTACGGGAAATGTTGCGCGCTGTTTTCTCTGCACGTTTTTTTACGATAAAACTACCGAAACCACGGAGATAAACATTGTTACCATCAGCCAATGAGCCTGATACGGTGTCCATGAATGCTTCAACTGCTTTTTGAACAGTAAGCTTCTCAATACCTGTGCTTTTAGAAATCTCGTTTACGATATCTGCTTTAGTCATTGTAAGAAATTTTAATGATTTAACTTTATTTTTGATTTAACTTTATCCCAAATTTCGGTGCACAAATATATAGCTTTTGAATTAACTAATATCATCTTAGCCAATATTTTTTGCTCATTCGTTGTTTTTTTAACAAAATCGATTCGAAATGGAGGGATATCGTAAAGCATTGACAGTTTGGTACAACCATGCAAAAAGGGATCTTCCCTGGCGGGACAGTCCCGAGCCCTACCATATTTGGGTTTCTGAGGTAATTTTACAGCAAACCAGGGTGCAACAGGGAACAGAATATTATCACAATTTTCTTCGGTTGTTTCCTGATGTAAGGTCACTGGCAAACGCACCTGAAGAGGAGGTATTAAAGGCATGGCAAGGACTGGGTTACTATTCACGTGCAAGGAATATGCACCATGCGGCAAAAACGATACAAAGCACCTACAATGGATCATTCCCGGCTGATTATATTTCTATCAAAAAATTGAAAGGAATAGGCGATTACACGGCTGCAGCCATAGCATCCATCGCCTTTGGACTTCCCTATGCCGTGGTTGATGGAAATGTATACCGGGTTCTTTCGCGTCTTTTTGGAATCACCACAGCCATAGATTCAAATGCAGGTAAGCAGGAGTTTTACCGGCTTGCCCAACTTCTGCTGGATCCCGGGAAACCGGGCGATTCAAATCAGGCACTCATGGAATTGGGCGCCATTCAATGTTTGCCATCCCGGCCACTTTGTCCGGGATGTCCATTCCTTACTGAATGCATTGCCCATACAAATCAGAGCGTTGACCAATTTCCGGTCAAGTCAAAAAAGACAAAAGTGAAGGAGCGTTACCTAAACTTCATCTACCTTCACGATGAAAGTAAACTATTTCTGGAGAAGAGGGGCAACCGGGATATATGGCGGAATTTATTCCAGTTTCCTATCATTGAAACAATAGGGCCGAGCACTCCGGAAGGAGTTACAGGAAGCAAGGAATGGGAGGAACTTTTCAATAACAGTTCCATTGACATTGAACATGCCTATCCGGAAAAGATACATTTATTGACCCACCAGCGACTTCACATCAGGTTCTTTTCAGTTAAACTAAAAGGCAACGGCCTTCCCGTCCATTATATTGAGGTTGAAAAGATCGAAATTGAAAAGTACCCTGTACCCAAACCAATAGAGCGCTTTTTGACCGAAATTGCCTATTGAACGTCAATATCCATCCGGACCCAAATAATTTTTATCTTTGATCAATTTTGAATTGTCCGAATTTTTCAGTAACTTACAACAAACAATATAATATTTTTAACTATGTCAGTAAACAAAGTCATTTTAATCGGGAATGTCGGAAAGGATCCTGAAATCCGGCATTTAGACAGCAACGTTTCAGTTGCTTCCTTCTCCCTGGCTACCTCAGAGGTTTACAACAACAAGGCCGGTGAAAAGGTCACACAAACAGAGTGGCACAACATCGTGTGCTGGCGAAATCTGGCCAACCTTGCAGAAAAATTTATCCGTAAGGGAAGCCAGGTATACATTGAAGGTCGCATTCGCTCCAGAACTTATGACACCACAGATGGGGTTAAAAAGACTGCCTACGAGATTTATGCCGACGAAGTGAGGCTATTGGACCGGAAAGCCGGAAGCAACAGCACACCCGAGCATCCTGTTTCTGAAGTAAAAAAAGCCGTTAACGAACCTCAGGCTACCTCAGGTTACACCGATCATGGGAGTACACCCGATGATCTTCCATTTTGAACTATTAATTGCTTAATTTGGAAACAAACTTCGTTACTTCCGTTGGAGCCTTGTTTGGGAACATTGATTTCCTTCCTTTTACAATCAGTGCCCTTTCAGGGCTTCTGGTATTGATACTGCTTCTCGGCCTCTCTGCGCTTGTTTCAGGCTCGGAAGTAGCTCTTTTTTCACTTGAGCCCAAAGACATTGAAGCGCTTAAATCCAACAAAAAACGATCGGCACAAAAGATTTTAAAACTACTCTCCGATCCTGAGCAACTTTTAGCATCCATCCTGGTAGGGAACAATTTCATCAACATTGCCATTGTATTGCTCGCTTCCCATATTTCCAGCTCGTTGATAAGTTTTGGCGATGCCAAAACTTTTGAATTTATTTTCCAGACAGTTATCATCACCTTTCTGCTCCTGCTTTTTGGTGAGATTATCCCAAAAGTATATGCCGCACATTATCCTAAAAATTTCGCTTTAAAAATCGCTCCGTTCATTGACATCATGGGCAAGATCACCAAACCCGCCAATTATCTTCTGATCCATTCTACCTCCTTTGTCAACAAGCGAATGAGCAAACACAGGCGGGTTCTCTCTATCGACGAGATTTCCAAGGCATTGAAATTGGCCAATCATGAAGATTTAAATGATGACAAGGAGATTTTGGAAGGCATTGTGAAATTTGGGTCAAAAAGTGTCAGTGAAATCATGCATTCCCGACTTGACATGGTTGTTGCGGATTTCGGTTCAAATTTCAGCGAAGTACTGGAAATCATCCGTACAGCCGGGTATTCACGTATTCCTGTATACGCAGGAACCCTGGATCAGATTAAGGGTGTACTCTATATCAAGGACCTCCTGCCCCATTTGACCAAAGGAGTCAACTTTAAATGGCAGACCTTGATTAGGGCCCCGTTTTTTATTCCTGAAACCAAAAAGATCGATGATCTCCTGGAGGAATTTCAGAAGTCCAAGGTCCATCTTGCCATTGTAGTCGATGAATTTGGCGGCACTTCTGGCCTGGTCACACTGGAAGATATCCTCGAAGAGATTGTTGGCGACATCGCTGACGAATTTGATGTAGAAGAGAAATTCTATACACGGCTCGGAACCAATGAATACTTGTTTGACGGAAAGACCCTTTTGAATGACTTTTATAAAGTTGTCGATTGTGACGACAATGTTTTCGAAGATATCAAAGGTGATGCTGATACGTTGGCAGGGCTGATACTTGAGTTGACCGGCGAGTTCCCCGAACTTCACGAAAAAGTGCCGTGCAAAAATTTCACCTTCCAGATAGAGGCTTTGGACCGCAAGAGGATAAAAGAGATCAAAGTCCTGATCGACACAACAGTTGAAAATAACAGATAGACCAATGACAGGACGTCTCTACTTTTTCATCTTGTGTTACACTACCATTGGTTTGCTACCCTCCTGTAAACATGATGTAACGCCAAAACCGAGGGGATTTTACCGGATAACCTTTCCCGAAAAATCATACAGGTTGCTTAATGGGCCATACCCTTATAATTTCAGCATACCTACTTATTCCATCGTTACACCCGACTTATTGAATCCGGGACAAAAGGATTGGATCACGATCGAAATCCCGGGCAATCATGCCCAGATTCATATCAGTTACAAGAAAATTGACCGCAATTTGTCCAAGCTAATCGAAGAATCCAGGAGCCTGGTATTCAAACACGATCAAAAAGCGAGTTCGATTGATGAGCAATTGTTTATCCATCCTACGCATAAAATGTACGGAACAGTGTACACATTAAAGGGTAATGCAGCCTCACCCATGCAATTCTATCTGACCGACAGTGTCAAAAACTTTATCAGAGGTGCATTGTACATCAGGGAGATCCCAAATTATGATAGTTTAAGGCCTGTTATCGGCTTCCTGTCTGCGGATGTCATTAAAATGATAGAAACAACTGAATGGAATGCAAACCATGGCCATTAAGTTTATCGAACATATTGATAAAGGTCTTCTTGGCTTTTGGGAGATAAAGGAGACGGCTGAGCAGTTGCTGGAAACGTTAAATCCGGAAACCGAAGAATTGGACAAATACTTGTTGCTTCGAAATAATCTTCGTAGAAAAGAGTGGCTGGCAGTGCGTTTGCTTCTGCAAAAAATGGTCGTTGGTGACTCAAAAATAGACTATGACCCTACCGGAAAGCCATACCTGGTCAATACGCCGGGACACATCTCTATCTCCCACTCTTCCAATTGTGTCGTAATCTATTTGCATACTGAAGAGCAGCCAGGCATCGACATCGAATTGATTACCAGAAATGTAACGAAGGCTGCCAGAAAATTTTTGTCAGCTGAAGAGTTGAATGATTGCATGGTTGACGAACAACTTTCCAACAAGGATGTCATGCTGCGCTGGTGCGCGAAAGAGGCAGTATTCAAAATGGTGCCCTTTCCCGACATTGATTTCGCCAGCCAGATCGCCTGCATCGCCCAACCTCTGACGACCAATGAGGGAGTTTTTTCAGCAACTTTCACTTCAAAGGAAGGATCCCTGCATATCCCGCTCAATTTTCGGTTTGTTGGTGATATCCTAATGGTTTGGGGTCAAATTTAGATATAACACCTTTGCGTTTTCTTTGCGAGAAAATTTATTCCAAATGACAGAAAATGAATTGTCTTACGCGATCGTAGGTTCTGCTATTGAGCTACATAAAACTATTGGACCCGGATTACTTGAATCTGCTTATGAAAATGCACTGGCATATGAATTACGATTGAAAGGTTTCGAGGTTAAGCAACAAGTACCCATGCCATTTTTATACAAAGATGTAAAGCAAGAGGTAGGGTATCGAATTGATTTGATTGTTGAGAATAGCGTAATTATAGAAGTAAAATCAGTTGAAGCTCTCGCTTCTGTTCACTATTCACAGACACTAACATATCTGAAACTATCCGGACTAAAATTGGCTCTCCTCATAAATTTCAACTGTCATACGATAAAGGATAACATTCATAGGATTGTGAATAACCTTTAGTAAAATTTCACGCAAAGGGCGCAAAGTAAGACGCAAAAAACGCAAAGGGCCTAGATCATCAAAACTGACTTATCTCCCTTTGCGTCTTACTTTGCGCCCTTTGCGTGAACCTTTTAACTGGGATGAACGCGCTAATTTCTCATGTACTATTTTACCTGAATATCAAACATCTTCTTCTCCCAGATGAACCCTTCCAAACGGTCCCCGATGGCAACAGGGCCAACGCCGGCAGGTGTACCTGTGTAGATCAGATCACCAATTTTCAGGGTAACATATTTCGAAACATGTTCGATAATGGTATCAAAAGGAAATATCATGAGCTGCGAATCACCGGATTGAACAATTTCGCCATTCCTCTTTAGGGAAAAAAGGATATGCCCCAGATCGCCCAACTCCTCTTTCAAGATGAATTTCCCTAGCACTGCGGAAGAATCAAAAGCCTTTGCTTTCTCCCATGGCAGTCCCTTCTCAATAAGTTGTCGTTGCAGGTCCCGCGCAGTAAAATCGATGCCCAAACCTATTTCATCGTAATAGCGATGGGCAAATTTGGATTCGATATTTTTCCCAAGCCGGTTGATTTTAATCACCAGTTCAATTTCATGGTGAATCTCTTTTGAAAAGTCGGGCAGAAAAAAAGGTTTGTTGTCGAGGCAAAGAGCGGAATCAGGTTTCATAAAAAAAACCGGTTCTGTCGGAACATCATGGTTCAGCTCCTGCGCATGTTTGACGTAATTGCGGCCGATGCAAATGATTTTCATGTTGATATGATGTTAAGTTGTACAATTTACATAAAGTGCCTAGAGTGCCTAAAGTATTTAAAGTGCCTAAAGTTCTCACGGATAAAAGATTTAGCGCAAATTTATGGAGTTCCCAACTTTAGGCACTCTAGGCACTTTAAATACTTTAGGCACTCTTTTACAATTTTCTATTCAGCGCACGAAGTTTGATCCCTGTCAAAACCTTCTTGGTGTACAAAGGAAATTCCCCGTTCATCATCCAGTTGTAATAGGAAGGCTCTTCGGCCAGCACTTTTTCAACCGGTTTACCCTTATGCTTTCCGAAATTTATGACCTCAACACCCTTATCATCATAGACAATTCGTCCCGCATAATCGACGTTACGGTCGAAGGAGGAGAAGGCCGAAAGCTGACTGATTTCATTAACAATTGGGACAGAAACTTTGCCCCCTTCCTCGAAGGTGGCTCCTTCATATCTTTCCAGCTGGGCCTGTAAAACTTCGTATGTCGCTTTCGTGTCGATCATGGCACTGTGGGCATTTTCAAGCTCTTTCTGCAGATAAAATTTATAGGCCGCAGCCAGGGTACGCTTTTCCATTCTGTGAAAGATGGTCTGGACATCTATAAACTTCCTTCGTTTGAGGTCCAGATCTACATCAGCCCGCAGAAATTCTTCGGTAAGCAACGGAATATCGAAGCGATTGGAGTTGAAACCTGCCAGATCGCATCCCTCGATGAAATTTGCCAGGATTTTGGCCACCTCGTTGAAGAGGGGGGCATCCTTTACATCTTCATCTGAAATGCCGTGTATCGCTGTCGATTGTGGCGGGATTGGCATACCTGGATTGATCAGCTGCAACTTCTCCTCCTCTTTTCCATCCGGGAAAATTTTCAAGAAGGCAATTTCCACAATCCGGTCTGTTACGACATTGATCCCGGTAGTTTCCAAGTCAAGAAAAACAAGGGGATTCTTTAAATTTAGCTTCATGGTGGCTGGTATTCGGTACAAAAAAACCCGGCAGGTGATTTCCGCCAGGTTTTTCAACTTTTTATGGTAAAATTAAGCGTTTATCATCATTGGCATTAACAGCATCAACACATCCTCCTGCTCAAACTCCTGCTCGGCAGGCAGCAACAAACCTGCACGGGATGGATCCGAAAGCATCATCTTCACATCCGTTGAGGTTAGATTTGAGAGAATTTCAATTAGGAAGGTCGATTTGAAACCAATCTCCATCTCCTGACCATCAAAATCACATTTGATCTTTTCTACCGCGGAAATGGCAAAGTCGATATCCTGTGCAGAGACGATCAGTTCTGATGTGGTTAATTTTAAACGGACCAAATTACTGGCCTGGTTGGCAAAAACAGAAACCCGTCGAAGTGTATTGTAAAATTCAACGCGGTCGATCACCAGTTTGTTGGGGTTGTTAACCGGAATTACCGAATTGTAGGCGGGATATCTCCCTTCCACCAACCGGCAAACCATTCTAAATCCCGTCAATTGGAAAATCGCATTCTTCTCGTCAAATTCCAGGACTACATCAAAATCCTCTTTTGGAAGGAGATTTTTCAGCAGGGATGCAGGTTTCTTCGGAAGAATGAACGATGCTTCATGGTCTGATTTGGCATCGGTGCGTTTGTAGCGAACCAATTTGTGTGCATCAGAGGCAACGAAGGTCATCTCAACAGGCGAAATCTCTATGTTGATTCCGTTCATTACCGGACGGAGTTCATCATCCGCGGTAGCGAAAAGAGTTTTGTTGATACCGTTCAGCATTACGTCATGCGGAACATTGATGGCGTAGTGCTCGGGATTTAGGGTAGGCTGATTTGGAAATTCCTCACCGTTTTGTCCGGGAATGGCGAATTTCCCATTGGCCGAAAGAATGCTCATACCCATCGTATCCGCATCCAACTGAAAGGAGAGCGGCTGTTCAGGAAACTCTTTCAAAGTGTCCAAAAGGATTTTTGCCGGCAGGGCTACCAAACCATCATCTTCCGAATGATCCAGCTCCATGGTGGTTATGAGGGTTGTTTCCAGGTCTGAAGCTGTTATGGAAAGGGATTTTCCTTCCAACCGAAACAAAAAATTATCCAGTATGGGCAGTGTATTCTTGCTGCTGATCACCCGGCTGATGGCATTGAGGTGCTTCAGCAACTCGGTACTTGAAACGACAAATTTCATATGTTTATAAAATTAGTTACTGTTGACAATACGCTATTCCCCTGTGTAATCCAGGCATTTGACCCTTACGGCAGAGGCAGATCTCAAAGTTACGAATATACAAACATTCACTCGATTTCTCCTCGCGATAAACATTTTTTTCGCACTCACTTTTCAGCTTTCAGAATTGGTTTTTCGTTCAACCGCTTTCTTCTCCAGGTAAATAAAACAGCTGAAATCAGAATGAGGGCCAGCGGAAGCGTCAGATTGAACCATCGATAAAAGTTGCCTTGAGCATTGACTTTCACTTTATCAAGAAGCCTAAGTTGCCACGATTTACCGCGCAACTCAATCAGGGAGGCATCGTCGCTGAGGTACTGGACCATGTTGACGAAAAAATCTCGGTTTCCCCAGGTGATTTTTGAGACACGATCGTATCCCAGCGGAGCTGTTTTAGGCTCATTGGTGGCACGGTTAACCTTGTTTGAGATGAGCCCGCCATCCGAAAAAACCGCCATCCGGGTTGGCTTACTCACGACAATCGGTTTAAATCCTGCCGGAAGATCGGGCATATCGACAATCCTGTTTTTGAAAACAGAGTTAAACTTTCCTTCCAGCAAAATCCCTGTGATCAGATTTGATTTGTTGAAAAAATTTCTGGATGGAACCACATCAATCATTCGGAGATTGACCAGAACCGGCACTTCATTCTTTCGGGAAAAGGGGGATGAGCCTAGCAGTATCTTCTTGTGTATATCAGGATTCTCCCCTACTGTATCGATCGAACTGATGAATTCGGCGGAGACCGGATTGACATTTTTCCCGATGGGATGCGACTGCAATGGATGAAGCAAAGGTGAAAAATACCATGGAGCCATGGAATAGTGGGGCGAGGCCCCAACCGGTGCGGTATTGACCCGTATTTGCAGACATTCGGCATCCTGAATCAGGTCATTGTTCAGTCGGACACCATAATGATACAGCTGATCGCTGAGGTTAAGATCTACCGGAAGCGCCAGGGTAGTCATCCCTTCGGAGAGGCTATCCAGGCTCACCTTGACAGGATCGACGAGCCAGATCATCCTGCCGCCTTTCATCAGGTACTGGTCAAGGACCAATTTGTCGCGCTCCTCAAATTTCGACAGCGGATTGGCCACGATAAGTACCCTGATACTGTCGGGATTGGTCAGGAGCCTGTTGGTGTTAACCCTGGAAACGGCAAAACCTGAAGATAACGCAGAAGTAAAGTCGAGGAGTTGCAAAGAGTCAGCTTCTTGATGACCCTCCAGAAAGGCCACGTGGATCGGCTTATCCCGGGTTAGCGTGTTGATCGCATTCATGAGCTCATACTCAAGCAACTCAATCGAACGGTTCAGATTCTCCTCGGCAGGTTGTGCCGGATCGTTTTTGAGCAGGTTCAGCACCATAGACCTTTCACCATAATGCAAAACGACCGTAGGAAATACCAGTTTTGTAGTGACGCCTTGTTCTGTCTTGATCCTAAGATCTGTAGGGACAATCCCATGCTGAAACAACTGATCAAAATAGGCCTTTCGATCCTGGGCAGGGACCTCTTTGTAAGGATCCACTTTCCGGATGTAGATTGAATTTTTTCGGTATTGCTGCAGGTCATTTAGTTTCTCGGTGATGGCTGTTTTTAACCTGCGAAATCCGACCGGCATCTCTCCTTCCAGGTAAATTTCGGCCATCAATGGGTTCTCTATTTTTTCGAGTACCCTGATGGATGAAGGCGAGAGTGTAAATCTTTTTTCGGCAGTAAAATCCAGTCGAAAGAGCCTAATATTGGCAAGGATAAGTAACCCGATAATTATAATCAGATAAGGGACCATCCTTTTACGCTGCATGATGATAAGCGTTCTTTTCCAATTTATTGCGATACCAGTCAGAATAAGGAAGATAATGGCAACAGTCAAAAAATAGAAGAGATCACGGCTGTCTACCATCCCCCTGCTGATGGATTCGTAATGTGTGGAGATTCCCATCGAAAGCAGGAAGGAAGATATGGTCGCTCCGTTTGTCAGATCTGAAAGGAGTTCAAATCCTGAGAAGAGGAAAAATGAGAGCAGAACTGCCAGCACGAAGGCCACAATCTGGTTTTCGGAAAGCGAAGAGGTGAACAATCCAACCGACAAAAATATCAGTGCAAGTAAAAGCAGTCCGCAGTAGCTTCCAAAGGTTGCGGCCACATCCACCACCCCAACGGGATTTCCAAGCTGGTAAACCGTGTAGAAATAGACGAGGGACAAAAGAAGGGTGAGAAAAACAACAAAAAAAGCGGCAAGCAATTTAGCAACAATCAGTTGAAAAACGGTCAATGGTCTTGTCAGCAGCAGTTCCATGGTACCGCTACGCACCTCCTCCGAAAAAAGCCGCATGGTAATGGCCGGAATTAGGAACAGGTACAACCAGGGCGCCAGATCAAAAAAGGAGGAGATGGAGGCATATCCTCCCGTAAGAATGTTCATGTTTCCGTCGAAGAACCATAGGAACAGTCCGGTAATCAGTGCAAAGACCGCCAGGATCAGGTAGGCGATCAATGATCCGAAAAATTGAAGGAGTTCTTTTTTGATGAGGCTTAACATAGAAACATTACTCCAAATATTTCTTTAAAATTTGTTCTTTTTGTTTAGGTATCAAATCAATCTGTTTTTGCAGATCAGCAATTTGGGTTTCAAGCATTTCCCTTTGCTGAACGATTTGTTTTTGGGTGTCCAAATTTGGTAATGGAATCTTGAAATTCTCTAACTGGGACTTTGTAATCGCTTCTCTTGAAGTTGCACCATCTCCAATTTCTAACAATTTATTTTTATACTCGTCACTTACCAAAATCAATTGTACATATTTAGGTAGTGCTTTCTCATTTAATCGAATTATGGAGACATGTTGATTGACCCTTGCTGGTAAATATTTTTCCGGCACAAGACAACATCTTGCTATTGAAGCCCCTGTGATATTAAATAAAATATCATTTTTTTCGACAGCAACATTATTCAATTTCTCGGCTTGTTCTTGATTTATAAACACTAAGCCATTTTCGACAAAACCGGAATCATAAATATTTTGACTTCTCACAAAACTAATGCCGGTATTTTCATATACCCCTTTCCCGCCTAATGGAGTAGCACCACTTCCTATTTTAATCGTAACTTCTTCAAGTTTGATCTGAGGTCCTGTAGTATTCTTGATTATACTATTAATTTCTAGTTGTAGGCTTGAAACTTGCGCTACAGTATTCTTTTCTAGAGTTTCTAAAATCTCTATTTCTGAAACAATTGTTTCTTGTATGACCTTTGGTGGAAGTGGAATTTTAAAATTGACAATTGTTTCATTTGACATTTCAATTTGCCCACTTTGACCTAAAGCCAAACCTTCAAGAGTTTTAAAACCTATTGCTCCAAATACAATTAATGCATATTTAGGGATAATCACATTTTGGTTGAAACGCAAAATAGAGATATGGCCATCAACAACAAAATCGCCTTCTAAATCAAAATAGGTTACCCTGCCAGCAGTGCCAACTCCTGACGAATTAAGTAGTAAGTCTTTCCTTTGAAGTTTTCGTTCATCGAGGATGAATTCCTCACTTACAAAATGTTTTTCTGAAAAATCAAATTCATAATAGCCTCTTGCCTGTCCAGATTTAATGATCTGAACATCTGACTTGCCATATTTAGGAGACTTACCCCTAGCTATTAAGGTTGTTATGTTCCCCAATCTGACTTGTTCAAATTTGCTTTTTATCTCAACTTTTTTTTTAACCGACAGTGAAATATTCTTTTCAAATTCAACGCGGTCAAACGAAAGCAGATCAACCAAATTAAGTTGGGAAATATTGTTCTTTAAATCGTCATGGATTTCAAAATCATGTTCGCCCTTGAAGGTTTTATATATGTAAGTGCATGCTTTTTCAGGATTATCAAATATTTTGGCATCGTAAAGCATCGTGCATTCATCAATTGTTTTGCTTCGTTGTATCGGGTGGATTCCCTCGCTACCCCTGCGGTTGCTAAATTCGTAACCCAGAAATTGCTTTTCAGCATCTTTTTCACCCGATTTTACCAAAACAATCTTTTGAGGGTATGCCAAAACGAAGTAAAACAGTTTTTCAAGTTCAATGGCAACAATGTTGTACAATTTTTCCTGCTGGTTTCTGGCTTTTACTTTATTGTCGTACTCTTTGAATATTTCGTGTTTTTTGATGGTAGCGTTGGGCTGTTTCTGAATAAGGGTGAGGTAGTCGTCGAATCCAATATTCTCCCAAACATGAGAAACATACTTACTTACAGGCTTTTCAAATCCATTGATGGTAACATCCTGTAAATTAACAGCAAATTTGTCAACCGAGGCACGAATGTTTACCCAATCGGCATTGTTCCTGCGTCTTAAAAACAGGATTACTGTGTTGGTCCCTGTTGCCATAAATGTATTGTTGCCCAACTCAGTAATAGCAATTATTTCAAAATACTTGAAAATTATTTCGCGCGATTGAGTGTAAATACCAGAATTGCTTAAAATGCTGCTTGGCAGGATGATGCCGGCAATCCCGCCATCTTTTAGCAATTGTTTCGTCCTTTCAATAAACAGACATTCAATTTCACAGCTTTGGTCGGTCAACCTAGAATATAAATCAAAGGCATCTTTTGCTTTTTCTTCGTCCATCATATTGCCCTTAAATGCTGAAACAGAGTAAGGTGGATTTGAAACTACGATGTCAAATTGTTTATTGTCTTGGGTGTATGTCCTGTCCGAAATTTTAAGTAAATCTTTGAAATCCTTGCTGGAACCAAAATCGCCTAAGCCATCGCCATGAATAACCTTAGCTAATCCATCGCCATGCAAATAACAGCTTACTTTCGCGGTTTTTACAAGCCGATAATCCTTTTCAATGGCATATACATATTTTTCAGCCCAGTCGAATTGCGATTCTTTCCAGCTTTTTATGATTTTCTTTGTATCGGGAGAATACTTGCTAACATCGTTAATATTATCAATGTATTTTTGGATGTCTTCCATCGATTCAGTCACAAAATGCCCACTACCAGCAGCATAGTCAATAATTGTTGGCAGTAAGTCATTTTTGTTACCTTCCAACAATTTTCGTTCAATAATTTCGATTGTCGGGATGCTTCTCAGAATAAAACGGGCAACCGGAACTGGTGTAAAGAACTGCCCTGATTCCTGTTTTAATCCTGTGGTCAAAAGCAATTCGAAGAAGTCGCTCAAAAACTGTTGGCGGTAGTTGTATCGCAGCTGATAAACTTGTAACAACTCAACAATTTCCTTTACAACTTTGGCATTATCATAAAACGATTCATCATCATACACCTCTTTAATGGCAAACTCATTATTCTTTTTGAGACGTATTTCAGTTAAGATATTTTTGAACTCTTCTCTGTATTTGTCGTCAACCTGCTTAAAGCGTTTGTCGAATTCGCTGTCACTTACATCAGTAACCGTTTTTTCCAAAAGTTCCAACATTCCCCTGTTGTAAAGGTCAGTTAGTCGTTTTTGAAAAGAGATGTGAGTATCTTCACCCTCAATCCATTGGAAGTGCAACTGTTCATCCTCATTCCTGTTTTCATCAACAATTTTACACAGGAACAGTGTGAATATTTTGTTGAAAGCATTGGGCTTGTCGGAAACCACATTGTGACGCAATATTTCTAAAAAACGGTTGAAAATGAAACTGCTATCTTCTTGTCTGAGAACCCTTAAGTCCTTTTTTGTTAATGCTTTGCTTTGGTATTCATAAGGAGCTACCCCATTTTCAAAAATTCCGTTGGTTTTAGGTAATTTATTCCAACGCTCGTAAAAATCCTTCACATTACCGGTTTGACGGTAATCATCTTCAATCTTTACTATCACGTTTTTAAAGCTTATTTCCGATCTGTCAAAAACAGAGGCATAAAGCATTAAAACATCAGCATTTTTATCTTGCTGGAAATAGGTAAAAAGTTGTCCCCCATCTTTTTCTGTCCTTTTTTGTTCTTTGTCAAATTCGGCACCCCAAGTCTTGCATTCAATCATCAAATAGGAAGAACCGTCGTTTCTGGTTACAAGAATATCAAGTCTGCCACTGGTTCCATGCCCTGTTGCCCAGGTTTTCTCAAGAACAATGTTCTGGGGTTGATACCCTTTTTCTAACAGACGGTTAACACATTCGAGCACAACCCAATTTTCGTTTTGTGTAAAATTTAAGGTGGTGCTACTTTCCGCATTTATTAAAGTACCATAATTGATTTCTTCAGTTTCAGCGTCAACCTCAATTTTATAATCCTTGCAACCAGCATATTTTTTCTGATAAATCCCAGAAGTATTTTCCTTTGGAACAAAACCCAGATATTTAATTAGTTTCTTGTATGGCATGGCTGACAATTAAAACTCAATTTCACTTTGTTTTGTATTCTTCGTTTTTAAATAGGCAATAGCCTTTTCTGCTATAGTAAAAACATTTTCAGGACAATTGTTTTTATAGGCTTCCCGCGCAAACTTGTCTGCATAGTATAACTCTTTGATTTTAAGCAGATTTATTTCAAATATGTCTGCCAATAAAGGTAGTTTTGATGCGCTTAATTGTTTGCTGTCATTTTCAATACGACTTATTGCCGTAGAATTAATACCAAGTTTTGCACCAAAATCTGTTTGAGTCCAACTTCGTTTTTCTCTTTCTGTTCTAATAAAGCAACTAAAACTTGTCATTTTTAAATTTTATCAAATTTGACTTGACCCAAATATGACAAATATAAACAATCTGTATTTAAAATCAAAATCTTTTTAAACAATTTTTGAGATTGGAATGAAAACAGTTATCATGCAAATATTGATCTTGCGTTGGTTGGTCTTGTTAGCAAATATGCTGTTTTGAGAGTCTTCATTTTGCCCACTTCTTATCTTTTTACAGCAAAATTACCAATTTAGCATTTTTTCTTTTGCTAGTTTTCAACAAATGCATTGGCAGATAAACGATTGATTAACATCTCCTCAGCAACCCCACCATCTCTTCCGCTGCCCTATCCGCACATCCCGGAGGTCCAAGTTTGGCCAGCATCAGCTTGTAATTTTTCAGCATCTCATCCCGGTAGGTGACATCTTCCAATATTTTTCGGAGTTCGGCTGCCACCGCTTCAGGCTTACAGTGTTCCTGGAAAAATTCCCTGACAATCTCCTTGTCCATCACCAGATTGACCAGCGAAAACCATTGGATGTTCAGGAAGAGTTTCTTCAGAAGTGATGTAAACCTTCCCAACTCCATGATGTAACAGACCACCTGCGGGACATTGATTACGGCGGTTTCGAGGGTTGCAGTCCCGGAAGCGACAACCGCTGCCCTGGATTGCTGCAAAAGTTCATAGGTTTTGCCGAACAGAATAGGAATCCTGCGATTTTTCAGGTGTTCCTGGTACAAACTGATCGGCAGGGATGGAGCTCCGGCTATCACAAACTGATAGTCTGGGAAATGATCAGCCACCTCGGTCAGGACAGGCAATATCAGATTGATCTCCTGTTTCCGGCTTCCGGCCAGCAGGGCCACGATGGGCCGATCTTCCAGGTTGTTTTCATCTATAAATTGCCGGTAGGTCTGATCCATGTTGGGGCGTAATGCCAACTCATCGATGGTGGGGTTTCCTACATAACGAATTTTGTAGTTGAACTTGTCGTAAAAAGCTTTCTCAAAAGGAAAGATGGTAAACAGTTCGTCCACATATTTTAGTATCCACTTGACACGACCCGGTCGCCAGGCCCATATTTTTGGTGATATGTAGTAAAACGTCTTGATATTGTGCACTTTGGCGAACCTGGCCATTCTAAAATTGAATCCGGGATAATCCACCAAAATCAACACATCGGGCTGAAATTCGAGGAGCTTTTCCTCTGCCATTTTAAAATTGATTTTGATCTGTTTGAGGTTCATCAAAACCGTGAAAAAGCCCATAAAAGCCATGTCACGGTAGTGTTTTAGCAAGACCCCTCCCTGTTCGGCCATCAAATCGCCGCCAAGAAACCAAAAAACAGCCTCCGGATCTTTCCTTTTGATGCCTGCCATCAGGTGGGAGGTGTGCAGATCACCGGAAGCCTCTCCAGCAATGATAAAATATCTCATCCTGTTGGTTTTAAGGTAAATTACATGGTGAACTTCATGACAAAGACAGCCAGAACAAACAGAATAGTTATGGCCATTACCCCTCTCCCCGACTTGAACCGGTTGGTCCTGACAAAAAACATGAACGGGATCAAATTGGAGAAAACTGCCAAACTGATAACGTGCACATATTTGCCGGTATGCATGAGAAATTGGAAATATTCGATAAAAGAAAGATCCCTGAACCGAAAAAGGAAATAGAGCATAAAAAATACCAATGGGAAAACAAGGCCAAGCAGAAGGCCAAGCCAGAATTTGTTCAGTCCGGAAGGTTCATAATAAACTGGGCTCATAACATCAGAATTTCCATTTTTGCATGAAATGAAAAGCGGTGTAGGCCGTAAGATCAGTTGTCACAGGCACTACAGAGACAAATCCGTTGAGCAGGGCGAATGTATCGGTGTCGCGCGCCTCATTCTCGGCATCGTTGAAATAACCGGTCATCCAATAGTAATCCCGCCCATGAGGATCGGTACGTTTTTCGAACTCCTCCATCCATTTTCCGCGTGTCTGTCGTGAAAAATTGATCCCTTTGACCTCTCCTTTGGGAATGTTTACGTTCAGGCAAACTCCGTCAGGCAGACCAAATTCTGCTACTTTCTGGAATATTCGGGCTACCACTTTTTTAGCCTTCGTGAAATCAGCCTCCAGGGTATAATCATCCAGCGAAAAACCGATGGAGGGAATGCCATGGATACAGCCTTCGATCGCTGCGCCCATTGTTCCCGAATATAGAACCGAAATGGAGGTATTGGCGCCATGGTTGATCCCGGAAATCACAAAATCGGGAAGCTTATCGAGTATTTTACTACAAGCAAGTTTGACACAATCAACCGGCGTGCCGGAACAAGAATAAATGGACAACCCCTCTTCTTCTTGCAATTTATTGATTCTCAATGGTTTTTCAACAGTTATAGCATGTGACATCCCTGAATGCGGGGCATCCGGGGCAACTACTACGATGTTGCCAAAGAGTTTCATCACTTCAATAAGCTCGTTCAGTCCCTTGGCAAAAACCCCGTCATCATTGGATATCAATATTAAAGGCCGTTCTTCCATTTTATCAATATTTTGCCCAAAGATAATCGTTCAGACGGAAATATTGGTTAAATAGGTACATTTGCATTTGTATGGCTGATATAAAAAAGCGCATCATCCTTTTGGGAACGACCTGGCCTTTCCGTCCAGGCGGCATCGCCACTTTTAACGAAAGACTGGCCAGGGCGCTTATCGCCGAAGGGCATGAGGTGATTATCTATACCTTTTCACTACAATATCCCAATTTTTTATTCCCGGGAAAATCCCAATATTCGGATCAGCCACAACCTGGAGATCTGGAAATCCGCATCAGGGTCAACTCGGTCAATCCTTTCAACTGGATCTCGGTTGGCAGGGAGATAAAGAAGCTGTCCCCTGACCTGCTGATCATGCGGTTCTGGATTCCCATGATGGCCCCGGCCCTGGGAACCATTGCGCGTATAGTGAGAAAAAACCGTCATACCCGCGTAATCTCGCTGGCCGACAATATTATCCCTCATGAAAAACGTGCAGGTGACGAGCAACTTACCAGTTATTTTGTTGAAAGCGTCGATGGATTTGTCACCTTATCCCACAAAGTTATGGATGATCTGAAGAAGATCCGGCCATCAGTCCCTGTCCTCTATACACCTCACCCACTTTACGATAATTTTGGCAAAGCAATATCACGGGAGGAGGCCTTGTTAAACCTTAATTTGGATCCTGGTTATAAGTACTTGCTTTTCTTCGGGTTCATCCGCGAATACAAAGGGCTCGATTGGTTGCTGACGGCATTTGCCAATCCTGTTTTGCGAAAATTTAAGGTCAAGTTGCTGGTAGCAGGGGAATATTATACCAAATCAGTGAGATATGATCAAATAATCAAAAATTATCATTTGGAAGATCTGGTTGTATTACATACGAACTTTATAGCCGATAACATGGTACCTTCCTACTTCGGCGTTGCCGATCTTGTTGTACAACCTTATAAGGATGCCACGCAGAGTGGTGTCACACAGATTGCCTACCATTACGAAAGGCCTATACTGGTTACCAATGTAGGGGGATTGGGCGAAACAGTGCCTCACGGAAAAGTCGGTTATGCAGTAGAACCAAATCCTGAGGCAATATCGGAAGCGATTGTTGATTTCCTGGAACATGATCGTGAAGAAGCGTTCGTGGCAAATATGCGCATTGAAAAGAGGCGTTTTACCTGGGAGATAATGGTTGAAACGATTGATAAACTGGATAATGAAATAGCCATGAGAAAATGATCACACCAACCGAAAATGAATATATGGGTATTCCATCAGACCATTGAAAAACAAATTTTATACTGATGGAATAGTAAAAAATAGGTTAATTTGGGACGGTGAAGTCTGGATGATGTTTCGTTCCGATTTCAGGGAACCCACTAAAGAATATTTTGGTTAAAAAATGGATTTGCAGACAGAAATAGAAAAGAGGGAGATTGAAGACCTTTTCGAAGAGTTGCTAAAATCTTTTACCCGACCGCTGACACCCGAAAACGTGCAATTGATTCAAAAAGCCTATCAATTTGCATCTTCGGCCCATCTGGGTGTCAGGCGACGTTCGGGAGAACCTTACATTGTACATCCTCTTTCTGTTGCAAAGATTGTTGTAAGCGAGATAGGGTTGGGAACCAAATCTGCGGTAGCAGCTATCCTTCATGATGTTGTGGAGGATACGGAATATACGGTAAAGGATATTGAGAAGATGTTTGGTGCGAAGATAGCAATGCTGGTGGATGGGCTCACAAAATTGTCGGGGACTTACGATTCCAGGCAAGCCACCAATTTCCGCAAAATGCTGATGACCCTTTCGGACGATGTGAGGGTCATTTTGATCAAACTTGCTGACCGGCTTCACAACATGCGGACCCTGGATTCAATGCCCCTCAACAAACAGTTGAAAATCTCCTCTGAAACACTATACATATTTGCCCCTTTGGCTCACCGGCTCGGACTCTACGCCATCAAATGCGAACTTGAGGATCTCAGTCTGAAATTCAAAGACCCTGAAACCTATCGGCAGATCGAACTTAGCCTTCACAGCGAGGAAGAGCGGATTAGTTACCTTGTGCATGATTTTATCAGGCCCATTCAGGCAAAACTGTACGAAGAAGATTTTGATTTTACAGTAAGCGGCAGGACAAAATCGATCTATTCGATCTACCAGAAGATGCAAACCAAGAACATCACTTTCGAAGAGATTTATGATTTGCTTGCTGTTCGAATCGTTTTTAAACCCAATGAAAACATCTCTGAAAAACGACAGTGTTTTGATATATTATCACTTGTCACAGATATTTATACACCAAAACCAGACCGGATCAGGGATTGGATTACCATTCCTAAAGCCAACGGATATGAAGCACTTCACACTACGGTAATGGGACCGAAAGGACAATGGGTTGAAGTACAGATTCGAAGTGAGCGGATGGATGAGATCGACGAGCGAGGTTTTGCAGCTCATTACAAATACAAAGGGGACAGCGCATCGGAAAGTGAGTTGGACAAATGGTTGCATAAGATCAGGGAGCTGCTGGCCAATCCCGAATCGGATGCCCTCGATTTTCTTGACGAGTTTAAACTAAACCTTTTCAGTCGAGAAATTGTCGTCTTTACCCCGAAAGGTGAGATGAAAATGTTGCCGAAAGACTCCACTGTCCTGGATTGCGCATACGACATTCACTCGGCCTTGGGAAACCATTGCATCGGGGCTAAAGTAAATCATGCGCTGGTACCTATGAGCTATGTACTCAAGAGTGGCGACCAGGTTGAGATACTCACCTCCGAGAAGCAATCGCCAAAAGCGGAGTGGATGAATATCGCGGTGACTGCCCGGGCCAAGACCAAGATCAAAGATTCTTTCAAGCAAGAGCAGAAAAAACACATCGAGGCAGGATTAAGGAAACTCACCTATCAGTTTGAGAAATTGAGTGTCAAGCCTTCCTCCAACACCTTTAAAAAACTCCTTAACCATTATGGATTTCATACCAAAGAACAGTTGTACGCGGAGATAGGAATGGGACTTGTCTCTTTGGATAACCTGGAGGAGGTACTTCAAACGAAATCGGAGAACAGATTTGTAAAATTTTGGAACCTCACCTTCTCCTCAGACAAAAAGGAGGAAAAAATTGACAAGAAAAAGCCATTTCTACTCACAGAAGATTCCAAACAATCAAACTACAATCTGGCTTCGTGTTGTAATCCCATTCCCGGCGACAATGTGGTTGGTTTCGTATCAGACGGAGAGCAGATCATGATTCACCGAAAGACCTGCCCGGAAGCCATCAAACTGATGTCGAGCCGGGGCGAAGACATTGTACAGGCCACCTGGAATAAATTCAAAGTTCTCTCCTACCTGACCCATTTGTACGTTCGCGGATTCGACCGACAGGGAATGGCCAACATGATCACCAACATCATCTCAAACGAATATGGCATCAATATGCGTTCGATCAACCTGGATGCGCACGATGGTATTTTTGAAGGGCACCTCTACCTCTACATCCACAACACTGACAACCTCAACACCCTCATCACCAAACTGCAAAAATTGAAGGGCATTGATTCTGTGACACGTCAGGATAAATAAAGGTTACTACTTTATTTTTTTTTCAACCACTTATTGGGAAGTGGAACGATGCATATATTCATCGACTTGTTATCGGCCGAGAGCAAGGCAGACTGAATTTCAATGCGGGTACCATCGGGACTGAAGGTGGGATGAAGGTGATCTGCGGCTGTAGTTTTGTGACCCGCGGTGAGAAGTATCATCTCATGACTTTTTCTGTCGATGAGGTAAAGTTCCCTGTCAAAACAATCACCTGCAACAAACCGACCGTCGGAAGAACCACTCACATGCCAGAAGCCACTTCCAGTGGGTATTTGTCCGGCAATGGTCATCTCCCTGGTATTGATATTGACAATTCCAAGTCCGGAAGGTTTCTCTCGCGTTCCGCAGCCTCCCCATGCCGGATCGAGACCGGGGTCTGCAATCTTGGTGCCTGTCACGGTTACCGTTTCACCTGTTGAATTGGCAATTTTCCGATGTCCCATGATGGCAAAAGCCACCTCATCCCTGCTGATGACCGCCTCGTGTGTGACCCATTCATAGGGTGCTTCAGGATAAAGCGGACGTAAACCCATGCCATCAGCGTTCACGATCCAGGTACGTTGGGGCGCTTTACCTCCTGTTTCCCAACAAAAAATAATTTGTCCGGGCACCCAGGGATTGCTTTGTATGTGACCAATCTGAAAAGGTACCGAAATGACATATTTAATTTCCCCGGTTCGAACGTTCATACCGGCAATGCCAGCTGGCCCGGCACCCATGTTTCGGGGACCGTATGTTCCTTCAATTTTGGTCCCTTCGGGCAGATGGTTTTGCGCTTCCAGTTTACCGGCACGGAACCAGACCCAATCCTCACCACCATCAAGAGCCATATCTCCTCCAGCTTCCAGGGATGGAGATGTCTTTCCGCATATCCGCTTATAAACAGATGCATCTTTCAGTGTTCCAGCCTTGCTGTCGGCAAAAAGTTTGGCCAAATCAACTTCTACAATCTCCAATACATTTCTTACGGATTCACTGGCATTCTTACGCATGAAGTATAGTTTCATGGATTTTCGGGCCACGTTCAACATTCCTGTATAGCCGCCTTCAGTGACCTGAACGATTTCTCCTGATTTTTCATTGACGGCCATCGCCTCTCCTTTCACTCTGTCCGACCTGAAGATAACCCACTTACCATCTGAAGTCCACTGGTTATGTGTCTGGTAAATTTTTCCGTCACCCGCCGGAGTACTGGTCAAAAAGGTGAGTTTTATCCCGGTTACCGGATCGGTAACGATTTTCTTTTCGGAAGGAAAACGTTTGCCAATCTGTGCCTGAACAGACTGCTGCGCCAATAAGAAAGCTATTGTACAGTATAAAAGAGGGACTATAACATAGTTTTTCATAGTATGGAGATAATTGGATTTATCTCAAAAATAATCAAATATTGTTATTTACGTCTTGCCCGACAGGGCATTAAGCTTAATAGAAAGAAGTGTATGATTTTGATGTTTCCCCGGAGGGGATAAACAGCACTATGGAAATTTATTCACTTGAAAAATAGGATTTTGTTTATTCCCTACCGGGAAAAATGGATTCCGGCAATATCATCTTTTATGAAGCTTAATGCCCTGCCGGGCAAAAGACAAACCAACTTAACCAACTTTAACATAATAATATTTTGATATTAAACAAATTGATCTATTTTTATTCGCTCTTTAAAACCTAAATATGACAGAAAAAATAGCACTGTTCATCCTAATGATCTTTGCAGCTTCTTTTTATTCTTCAGCCCAGGGCATCAAAGGTCATATCAACAATTCCAATGGTGAACCTATTTCCTTTGCAAGCATCTATGTCCCAAAACTCTCAACAGGAACAACTTCCAACCTGGAAGGAAATTACGAACTTAAAATTCCGGAAGGGAAATGGACCATATTATTTCAATATCTTGGCTACCAAACTGTCACACAAGAGGTAACAGTGGACAGATCCGTTCAGAAAATTAATGTTACGCTTTCGGCTCAAAGTTATGTCATACCTGAGATAGAGGTACTTGCCACAAAGGAGGACCCTGCCTATTACATCATGCGGAAAGCCATCGCCATGGCTCCCTATTACCAGAAACAGGTATCGAAATATTCCTGCAAAGTTTACCTGAAAGGGACCGGAGTGTTCGAAAAAATTCCCTTTCTCCTGGGGAAGCAAATGAAAAAAGGGGGATTGAAAGAGAATGAACCATTCGTGATGGAAACCCTCAGCAAAATCGATTTCGAACTTCCGGATAAGTCAAGCCAGCAGGTATTGGCCATGCACTCATCAGGCCAGCAAAACAACACCTCGCCAATGGGGATGATAACACACAATCTGTATGATGCCGATAAATATGGCGTTGCCACTCCTGTAGGCAGAACCGCCCTGAAAATATATGATTTCAAACTGGAAGGCGTTTTTGTAGACCAGGGAAGAACCATCAATAAAATTAAGGTCACCCCAAAAGCCAAGGGAAACAATGTCTTTACTGGATATATCTTCATAGCCAGGGATTACTGGAACATCCATTCGTCAGATCTAAAACTACACATTCCGATGGTTGATGTAAGTGTTCACCAGGTCTATGCTGAGGTGAACAAAAATACCTGGATGCCTGTCAGTCTGGATTTTGACATGAACTTTTCGGGTTTTGGGTTTAAGATGAAATACCGATATGTGGCATCCATCAGCGACTACAAGACAACTTTAAATCCATCCCTGGATCACACTTTTCTGGAAAAAATCAAAAACCAGCAACTGGAAGAACAGCAATTTGTTCAGCGGATCAATGAAGAGAAAAAGGGCGCCTCTGAACAGGTCAAAGCAAAGTCATCACAACAAAAAAACATTACAAAGCTGATGCAGAAGCCCGAACTTACCAATCGTGAGAGTTCCAAACTGAACAAACTGATGGAAAAGGAGATCAAACGGAACAGTTCGCCGGAGCCGCTGGAGATAAAATCCAGCATGCAAGTAAGCCAAAAAAAGGTGAACAACGACTCGTCTTTCTGGGCAACCCAAAGACCCATACCACTGACGCTGAGTGAAAACAGAAGCTTTGTCAGGAAAGACTCTTTCATTCGAAAATCAGCTACTCCAAGGTACAAGGATTCTATAAGGGACTCGCGGCAGAAGTTCAAAATGAAACACCTGCTTTTTGGGAAGAATTACAACTACTCCACCGACTCTATCCGGCAATTTGAATTCTTCACCATCCCAACCCTTCTCAATCCCACAGCATTTTCATTCAATACCGTTGACGGGCTGCGGCTGGAGTTGCCTTTCAGTTACTATAAAGCTGACAGCACAGGAAGGTCATTGCGGTTGAATCCCAATTTTGCCTACGCATCTCTTCGCCACAAAGTGGATGCCACAATTAATTACAGTCAGAGATTCAGAGGATTAGCCAACAGTTGGTTAAGTGTATCGCTGGGAAGTACAACAGATGATTACAACAGGAATAGCGGAATTTCGACCCTTACCAACGAATTCTATACCCTCTTTTGGGAAGAAAATTACAAAAGATTCTTTCGGCGTGATTTTCTACAGTTATCTTTTAGCAGGGATATTGCCAACGGGTTGAATTCTGGTATAACCCTGGATTATAGTGACAACAGTTCGCTCAGCAATCATTCATCATTTACTTTTATCGACAACAAAAACAAGGAGTTCCGTCCGAATATTCCTGAAAATTCAACGCTTGTTGTCGGACAGTTGGACGACCATCAGTCCCTCATCTTCAGATTGCAGCTTGAATATACACCCCAAAACCGTTACCGCATTGTCGACCACAAAAAGATGTACGCCGGAAGCAAATACCCCACGTTTTCGTTGGGATACAAAAGAGCTTTTTCATCCTTTTCAGGCAGTGACTCCCGTTTTGATATGCTGAGGCTGGGGATCAGGCAAAAAATTGATTATGGATTTGATAACCATTTTTCCTACCAGATCAATGCAGGCAAGTTTCTTAATCGCAACAAACTCTATTTTGAAGATTTTCAACATTTCAATGCGCAATCCACCCGGTATCTTTTCTCTTCTACTGAAAACAGTTTCAGGTTACTGCCATTTTATCAATATTCAACGGGTAGCCAATATGCCGAAGCACATGCCAATTTCCAAACAAACAAAATGATTCTAAAACGATTGCCGATTATTAAAAACAGTTCAATATCCGAGAAATTATTTGTCAATTATCTCACCACTCCGGAGTTGAAAAACTATGTCGAAGCGGGTTATGGCTTTACTAACCTCTTCCTTTTCCTTTCCGCAGAGGTAATTGCAGGATTTGAAGATGGCGATTTCAGATCGGCAGGAGTAAAGGTTATCCTTAATTTGAAATAGAAGATCCGTCCGCGTTAGGAGTTAGACAACGGATTGCTTCCCGCTCGTGCCTCGCTGATTACAATGATGGTGATTGCTGTATTGTGAGGGGTGAAAAGGCGACAGATTGCTTCCCGCTCGTGCCTCGCGGTCGCAATGACGGTCGTTAGTTGTTCAGTTGGAAGAGGCGAGGGGTGGGTGAAAATTAACAACAAATCATACTCGCTGACCCACCCCTCGCCTCATCCAACGCCCTCTGCGGTAATCGTCATTACGAGGTACGACGAAGCAATCTGTTGATAATCATCAAAATATAAAATCTATCATTGCGAATGAATTGAAGCAATCCACAGTCTATTTCTTCTTGTGTTTAAGTGCCTTATTAATTGCCTCCTCAGCCAGCACCTCCATCACCTTGTATCCCTCCTTGTTGGGATGTACGCCATCTTTTGAAAACTCAGCTTTCATTCCCTTCCTGCTATCTACGACAGAGGAGAAATAATCAAGGTAATCGAATCCGTTTTTGGCTGCATACGCTTGGATCCAGTTGTTAACGGTTACAATTTTCTCAGCAGGTTCGATTCCTGGTTTCCATGGGTAATCGTATACCGGCAATATTGAGCAAAGAATCACTTTTATTCCGCTGGCTTTTGCCAATTCGGCCATGGAAGCGAGGTTGTCTTCGATCATTTCGAGGGAGGAAGGTCCGGTGTTTCCGGCAATATCATTGGTTCCACCAAGGATCAGTACTACTTTAGGTTTAAGGTTGATGACGTCTGCCCTGAAACGCACCAGCATCTGTGGCGTGGTTTGTCCGCTAATTCCCCTGTCAACATAGGATTTCCCTTCAAAGAATTCAGGGGAGATCCTTATCCAACCATCTGTGATAGAGTTACCCATAAAGACGACCCGCTCTTCGTTTGCGGCAGGTAAACCCAGTTTTTCATTTGCTTCCCTATAGCGCTTGAAGTTTGGCCAGTCATTTTTAATCCATGACAATTGCTCGTTCTCTTTTTGCAGCTGTTCGATTGTCTTTACTGGTGCAGTACCTGTTGGTTGAGTGTTTTGAGCTTGCAGAAAAGGAGTAAAACAGACAAAAATCAGGAACATACAAAAGGTCAAATTGAAAGTTGAAGTCTTCATAAATTCTTACCTGGGTTAAAGTGAATAATAGGAATCGCTCTCTTAAATGGGAGCTAGTATCTGACAAAACTACAATTAATCGGGTTAAGTATATAAGGCAGTAGATTCCAAAATCAGATTCGTTTCCACAACTGTGTTTGTGAAAGATGCGTATCATCAGATTAATTTATCCCCTTTTACCAGAATTTGATTTTCTTTCAACTAAATTTGCTTCGGTTCATCTTTCTTTTCTTCACCGTTTTGTTTTATTTTTCAAAGGATGACCCGTTTCTGAAGATACTACATACAACTAAACAGTTTCAAACATAATTACAGATACAAACATGAAGAAAGTATGGTTTTTTTTGATGGTTGTCCTTGCAGCAATTTCATCGCATGACGCATTTTCGCAGGCTCCAACCCGTCCCGGACCTCAGCCGGCTGCTGAAACGAGTGAAAAATTCAGGATTGGAATGGCGGGTTATACCTTTGCCAAATTTGACCTCGACAAGACCCTTGCGACCATGCAAAAGGTTGATGTCCATTATCTCTGTATCAAAGATTTTCATCTCCCGCTCAATAGTACGGATGAACAGATTGCAGCCTTTCATGCCAAGCTGAAAGAAAAAGGGGTGACCGGTTATGCCGTTGGCCCGATCTACATGAAATCGGAGACCGAGATCGACAAAGCCTTTGAATATGCCAAAAGAGTTGGTGTAAAAATGATCATCGGGGTTCCCAATTATGATCTGTTACCTTATGTCGACAAAAAGGTGAAGGAGTATGGATTCAATTATGCCATTCACCTGCACGGTCCTGACATCGCCACCTATCCCGACGCCGAAGATGTTTGGAACCACGTCAAAGATCTCGATCCGCGCATCGGCATGTGCCTGGATATTGGTCACGATACCAGAAATGGCAAAGATCCGGTTGCCGACTTGAAGAGATACATTTCCCGCGTATTCGACATCCATATCAAAGATGTAACAGGAAAAACCAAACTGGGGTATTCTTTGGAAGTAGGCCGCGGCATCATTGATTTTCCTGCTTTTGTTAAGATGCTCCGCAAAGTGAAATACAGCGGTGTTTGCAGCCTGGAACATGAAATAAACATGAATGATCCGTTTATGGGTATTGCCGAGGATATCGGCTACTTCAGGGGGGTGATCAGAACAACTAGAAAATAACAATTTCAAATATTTCGTGTAATGACTAAGTATACTTTAGGCGTTGATTATGGCACCGACTCGGTTCGGACACTCCTTGTGGATGCCTCAAACGGAAACGAAATTTCTCACAGTGTCTTTCATTATCCCAGGTGGAAAGCGGGGAAATATTGTGATCCTGCCAACAACAGGTTTCGCCAACACCCGCTGGATTATCTGGAAGGACTCGAAAAAACAATCAGGGATGTGATCCAAAAGGCCCCCGCAGGCACCGCGCAAAATGTGGTTGCCATATCGGTTGATACCACCGGTTCGACCCCTGTTGCCGTCGATAAAAACGGAACACCATTGGCGCTAAATCCGGAATTTGCGGAGAATCCCAATGCCATGTTTGTACTTTGGAAAGACCATACCGCCACTGCGGAAGCAGCAGAGATCAATGCGGTGGCCAGAAGTTGGGGCGGAGTAGATTTCACCAAATTTGAGGGTGGAATCTACTCTTCCGAGTGGTTCTGGGCCAAGATCCTTCATGTTTTGCGGGAAGATGCGGCAGTATGCAAGGCAGCCTATTCCTGGGTGGAACATTGCGACTGGATCCCTGCCTTGCTTACTGGAAATACCGATCCGCTGAAGATAAAAAGAAGCCGGTGCGCCGCAGGGCATAAAGCCATGTGGCATGCTGAGTTTGATGGTTTGCCGGCTGAAGATTTTCTTCAAAAATTGGATCCCCTGCTTGCAGGTTTGCGGTCAAGACTCTACAAAGAGACCTTTACCTGTGAGGTCAAAGCCGGCAACCTTAGTCCCGAATGGGCCAAACGTCTTGGGCTAAACGAAAATGTCGCAGTTGGTGTCGGATCATTTGACGCACACATTGGCGCATTGGGGGGAGAGATCAAGCCTTACTACCTGAGTAAAATTATGGGAACTTCCACATGTGATATCCTGATCGCCCCATCGGAGGAGGTTGGAAATAAATTTGTGAAAGGGATTTGCGGACAAGTCGATGGTTCCGTACTCCCCGGGATGCTGGGACTGGAAGCCGGACAATCGGCTTTTGGCGATGTCTACGCCTGGTTCAAAAACCTGTTGCTCGGACCTGCAGAACAACTGATCAACCGCTCTTCCAAATTGGATGCAAACACGAAAGCTGCATTGGTAGAGGAACTGGCCGACAGCATGATTCCCTGGTTAACATTGGAGGCTGAAAGAATCGCCATCGGAGAGACCGGAATTGTTGCCCTTGACTGGCTCAATGGCCGCCGCACACCGGATGCGAACCAGTTGCTGAAAGGAGCAATCTTTGGACTAAACCTGGGATCAGAGGCTCCGGGAATTTTCAGGGCCTTGGTGGAGGCCACCGCTTTCGGCTCCAAAAAGATTATCGATCGTTTTGCAGAAGAAGGAATTCCCATCGAAGGGATCATCGCTTTGGGCGGAGTTGCCAAAAAATCACCTTTTGTGATGCAGGTCGTTGCTGATGTCATCAACAAACCCATCCTGGTTGCAAGAAGCGAACAGGCCTGCGCCCTGGGCTCAGCCATGGCAGCTGCAGTTGTGGGCGGAATTTATCCTACTATCACCGATGCCCAACAGGCTATGGGAAACGGCTTCGAGACCGAATACAAGCCGAATACTATCAATGCACTGAAATACAAAAACTTGTATGATCAATATTCGCGCATGGGTGAATTGGTGGAAAAGGAGACCATGAAGAAATAGCGCACAAAGTTTTTTGAAAATTAGTATCAATCATTAAAAAAAAATTATCTTTACACTCTATTTTAACTTAGTTTAAGTATGAATAGCATACAAAAAAACAAAGAAACTGTAAAGAACATCTTCACGGAGTACCTGGAGAGAAACGGGCATCGCAAAACCCCTGAACGATATGCCATTCTTGATGAGATTTATTCGCGGGATGGCCATTTCGATATCGAGACCTTATATATCTCGATGAAGAATAAAAACTACCGCGTCAGCAGGGCAACCCTTTACAACACGATAGAGATTTTGCTTGATTGCAAATTGGTGGTCAAACATCAGTTCGGCAAAAACATTGCCCAATTTGAGAAAACGTTGGCAACCACCCAGCACGACCACCTGATCGATATCCGGACGGGAAAAGTTACTGAATTTCATGATGAGCGTATCCGGGAAATCATAGAAGATGCCTGTGCGCTGCACAACTTCAAATTATCGCACCACTCGCTTTATCTCTACGGAGAGTCTGATGAGTTGAAATAAGCAACAAAAAATTTTGAATTAAAAAGCCTCCTACCGGGAGGTTTTTTAATTTCCGAAGGTAAGGAAAGTAATGAACCAACGATTGTGAATTATTCCTTGCAGCAAATTCAAAACCATGCTCATTTCTGCCAAATTTGGCTTAATTTTGCATGTTTTTGTCTAATCAGTAAATAAAAATCAAATGCAAGTTGACGTATTGTTGGGTCTTCAATGGGGAGACGAAGGGAAAGGGAAAGTAGTGGATGTATTGACGCCGCGTTACGATGTGATCACGCGCTTCCAGGGGGGACCGAATGCAGGCCACACGCTGGAGTTTAACAACATCAAACATGTCCTGCATACCATACCTTCCGGCATTTTTCGCGGAGATAAGATCAATGTGATCGGCAATGGAGTCGTCATCGACCCCTCTATCTTCAAAAAAGAGATCCAATCGCTGAAAAACATTGGATTCGACCTTACCAAAACGCTCTACATCTCGAAAAAAGCCCACCTGATCCTGCCAACCCACCGCCTGCTCGATGCGGCATCCGAGGCGGCAAAAGGCGCTTCAAAAATAGGATCTACACTCAAAGGAATCGGTCCCACCTACCGGGATAAGATTGGCAGGGACGGGTTACGCATCGGGGATATTCTCAGCAATTTCCAGGAAAAATACGACCAAAGAGTTGCACAGCACATCGAATTGCTGACAAAATTCTACAATTTCGACTACAAACAAGCGCTTAGCGATTACGAAAAAGAGTGGTTTGAGGGGATTGAAGTGATCAAGCAGTTTCAACTGATCGACAGCGAACACTTTATCAACGACCAGCTTCTGGCAGGAAAGAGCATCATTGCGGAAGGCGCCCAGGGCACCATGCTCGACATCGATTTTGGCTCTTATCCCTTCGTTACCTCGTCCAACACCATTACCGCAGGCGCCTGCACTGGTCTGGGTATTGCCCCCAACAAGATTGGAAAAGTGTACGGGATTTTTAAAGCCTATTGCACACGGGTTGGCAGCGGCCCCTTCCCTACTGAACTGCTGGATGAAACCGGCGAAACCTTGCGCAAAATCGGCAACGAATTCGGATCCACGACAGGGAGGCCACGACGCTGCGGCTGGCTGGATCTCGTTGCGCTTCGCTATGCCATCATGATCAATGGAGTTACTGATCTCATTATGATGAAAGCGGATGTGATGGATCAGTTCAAAACCATCAAAATATGCACCGCCTATTCGATCGATGGAAAATTAACCAAGAATTTTCCCAACGAAATTGATGGTCAGGTAAGTCCTGTTTATGAAGAACTTGAAGGCTGGCAAACAGACCTGACAGGTGTGGATCAAACCTCCAAATTCCCGCAAGCGCTGAACCACTACATTAAATTTATTGAGGATTACCTGAAGGTTCCTGTAACCATTGTCTCAGTTGGTCCCAACCGTTCCCAAACGATAGAGAGATAGCATGACGGATCAACCTGTGCATATCAATGGCTTATATACGGATTTCTATGAGCTTTCGATGGCGCAGGGCTATTTTTATGCAGGTAAACATAAGGAGACTGCCGTTTTCGACTATTTTTTCCGTAGCAATCCTTTCAAAGGAGGATTTTTGGTTTTTGCCGGCCTGGCAGATTTTCTGGAACAGTTGCAATCTTTCACATACAGTGCAGAGGCAATCGATTATCTGCAAAAGCTTGGTTTAAAGCCCGATTTTCTGGAACACCTTAGACATTTTCGTTTCAATGGGAAGATCTTCTCCGTACGCGAAGGGGAACTGGTATTCCCCAATGAACCCATTGTCCGCATTGAGGCGACTCTGCCGGAAGCCCAGTTAATTGAAACTTTGCTGTTAAATATCCTCAATTTTCAATCGTTGATCGCCACCAAGGCCTTTCGGATGAAACTGGCTGCCAATGGCAAGAATTTCTCCGACTTCGGATTGAGAAGATCACACGGATTTGGCGGATTAATGGCAAGCAGGGCTGCCATCATTGGCGGGGCCTCCTCAACATCAAATGTGCAAGCAGGATTCATGTACGGTCTTCCTGTGTCGGGCACTATGGCCCACAGCTGGGTCCAGAGTTTTGATAGTGAGCTCACAGCCTTTCGGACTTACGCGAAATTCAATCCAAAAAATTCAATCTTACTGGTTGATACTTATGACACACTTCGCAGCGGCCTTCCCAACGCCATTTTGGTGGCCAAAGAGATGGAAGCTGAAGGAGAAAAACTGGCAGGAATCCGTCTTGATAGCGGAGACCTTGCCTACCTCAGCAAAAAGGCAAGAAAAATGCTGGACAAAGAGGGTTTATCCTATGTTAAGATCCTTGTATCCAACCAGCTAAACGAATGGGTCATCAACAGTCTGGAGGACCAGATGGCACCAATTGACGGATTTGGGATTGGCACGGAACTGGTTACCGGGAAACCTGATGCTTCGCTCGATGGTGTTTACAAACTTTGCGAAAGCGCCGGAAACCCAAGCATGAAAATCTCTGAAAACATCGAGAAGAATACCCTTCCGGGAAAGAAAATGCTTTGGCGGTTTTACGATGAAGAGGGAAATATCTATCGGGATGGAATCCTGTTGGACAATGAATTGCCCGGGCATTGTGAATGGCTTTATCATCCTGCCCAACCGGACAAAAAAACAGCGGTAGCACACCTGAAAAGGGAACAATTGCTGCGACTCGTCTATGAAAATGGATTACCTGTTTATCCCATGCCAACACCACAGGAATGCCATCACTACCTCACCAAAAGGGCTGAACTCTTACCCGAAGAGCACAAGCGTTTTGTGATGCCGCATATTTTTAAGGTTGGAATCTCTGCCAATTTGCTTGAACTGCGCAACGAACTTATGCAAAAATACCGGAAAAGCTACGAGGGTTGAGTCAGGGTCCGAATCCATCACCAGGCAAAAGTACCTACCGCGCCTTTTCCCAACTCCGCTTCGATTGCACTCCCCATACCGGAAATGAAGAATTTCTTTGTTTCTTTCGATTCATTGAGTACAATCAGTACAATATTTCCGGTTGCTGTTTTGAAAGCAACATTGGGTAAATTTTCAACAAAACCTGAAGCTATTCTGACAGATCCCGGCCTTGCAAACTTGGCTGCATGGGCCAAAATATAGTAGGCAGGATTCCGGGTTACCTGGTCGCCGTTCAGGGTGATGGTACCCAGGCACCTGTCGCAGCCACCCACCGTGTGCGGGTTGCAATCCGGATCCGAAGCCAGGTTCCATTCCAGCACATTTTTGCACCAGTTCCTGCTAGCGCCAATGATAAGCGTCTTGGTATGCCAGGCAAGGTCTCCGGGAAAATTTGCCGGCGATCCGATCCATTGTTCGGTGAAATAGAGATTCTTGTTCGGAAACTCCTTGTGCACATCCGAAAGGGCATCGATTGTTCCTTCGTACAGATGAAAAGCCGATCCATCCACATATTTGGCGGCTTCCGGATCGCGCAGTATGGTCAGCGGATAGATGGGCTTATTGGCGTTGTGATCATAAACGATAATTTTTGTCTTTAAGCCTGCTGCGTGGAAAGCCGGTCCAAGGTCCTGTTTGACAAAAAGGGCCTGGTCTTCAGCAGTCATGTACATGCTGGGATTATTTCCGGGATGCAGCGGTTCATTCTGAATGGTGATGGCATCGATGGGAATTCCCTCCTTTTTCATATCCTGAATGTAACGCACAAAATATTTTGCATAGACCTGAAAACACTCTTTGCGCAGGCTACCACCTTTGAAATTGTTGTTGGTCTTCATCCAGGTTGGGGCTGACCATGGTGAACCAAGAATTTTAATCGAGGGATTGATTTTTAGGATCTGTTTCAAAACCGGGATCAAATCTTTTCGGTTCGGATCCAGCGAAAAATTCTTAAGATCCATATCTGATTGCCCTTCGGGAAGATCATCGTAAGTATAGGGATACTCACTCAAGTCGGATGCGCCTATCGAAACGCGCAAATAACTGATTCCAATATTGTTTTTATCCCATCCAAAAAGCTCTTTCAGCAAGGCACTACGAGCTGCGGAACTCATCCTGGTAAGCAAAATAGCGCTTCCATCGGTCAGACAATTTCCAAATCCATCCATGGTCTGATAGCTTTGACTTACATCCACCTCAATAACCGAATTCCCTTTGACGGGCGAGCCAAGAAGACCCGAACAGGGTTGATTTTGAAAATAGATGCCAGCTGATGGATCAGTCAGCCAAAATTGCAACTCCTTTTTCGTTCTCCCCTCAGGTCCCTTCCTGATACCAGCCTTTGCACCTGATGAAACAAAAAGAATTATCAAAAGAAGAGAAAGGATGTTCCGACAATTTTTCATACTTTTTTTAGTTTTTTAAAGTCGCATGGAAACCCACGAATTTGTTCTCGGTAGATTTGAATAAACGCTTATGAGAATTTCATTTTAAACTTATTGTTTTTGGTACACTTTTACATAATCAACCTGCATGCTTCGAGGAAATATCGAGTCATCAATCCCCTTTTTTCCGCCCCAGTTACCGCCAACGGCAACATTTAATATCAGATGAAATTTTTGATCAAAAGGCCAGGCTTTAAAACCTGTACCCTCATTTTTGAAGGTAAAATAGAGCTGGTTATCCACAAACACCCTGTATTCTGAAGCTTCCCAATCGACTGCATAAACATGAAAATTAGAATAACAGTCGGGGATCGTCAGCTTGTTGTTTTTTTGAGTACCCTGAACATGGTTGTACAATTTGGTATGTGCAGAAGCAACGATCACGTAAGGATCGTAACCCACATTCTCCATGACATCAATTTCACCGGAGGCTGGCCAACCGCCATATTTCCAATCTGTTGACAACATCCAGATTGCCGGCCACATGCCTCTTCCATCAGGCAACTTTGCCCTGATCTCTATCCGGCCGTACAGCCAATCACCCTTGGTTGCTGTTCTTAATCTTGCCGATGTATATTTTTTACCCTGAAAGTCCTCTTTCAAAGCGATAATATGAAGGCATCCATCCTTCACTACAGCATTTTGAATCCGGTCTTTGGTATAGTACTGAGCCTCATTGTTGCCCCAACCAGATGCATTTCCCTCCACGTCAAAGCTCCATTTCTTAGAATCCGGCGGACCCGAGTAATCAAATTCATCGCTCCAAACCAATCTGTACTTCATGTCCTGAGGTACTGTAACGGATTTTGATTGTGCATTCGCAATTCCGCTATAAAGAAAGACGAATAACAGCATATTAATTAAGCGCATGGTCATGATTGGAATATTTAAGTTAATATTAATACTAATCCCTTAGCGAATCCTTTCTGTTTTCCTTTGTGACACCTCTGTGTTTAAATATTTATAAATCACCGCGAAGTACTCAAAGTGAAACACAATGGGCACGAATAAAAATCGGCTCAATGAACCGTGAACTCTCCATGTAAACCTTCTGCCGAATTGGGCCCAATCCAAACATCATATTCACCAGGTTCGATCACATTGGTTTTGCCATTAAAAAATTCCAGGTCCTTTGCCTCTATATTAAAGACAACCTCAACATTTTTACCCTGTTTGATGGCGACCCGTTTGTATCCTTTTAGTTCTTTGACCGGACGGGTTATGGAACCTACCCTGTCGCGAATGTACAGTTGGACGATTTCATCGGCATCCATATCCCCTGAGTTGGCAACATTGGCCTTCACTTCAATAGATCCCGATTTCGTCATGGACATGGATGACAACCTTAGATCTGAATAGCTGAATGTGGTATAACTCAAACCAAATCCAAATGGCAGAAGCGGCGTAAACCCATAATCAAGCTGGAATGATTTGTATCCAAGCGAAGTCTGGGGATTGACTACCGGAATGCTATCCATTGGAGTCCAGTTTCTGGACGAAGCAGGTCTGCCGGTATTGTTGTGGTAGTAATAAAATGGAATCTGCCCGGAACCTTTCACAAACGTCACCGGTAATTTCCCTGAAGGTGATTCTTTCCCAAAGATCAGGTCTGCCAAAGCAGGTCCGGCCATCGATCCACCGTGCCATCCATACAATACTGCATTGGCCTTTGCAAGTACATTTCCAATCGCCAGGGGACGACCGGCCATAACAACCACAATAAGTGGTTTTCCAACACTTGCCAACGCTTCGATCAGCTCATCCTGGGCACCCGGCAAGTTGATTTCTCCCCGGCACTGTCCTTCCCCGGACAAAATCCACTCTTCGCCGCCAAAATAGACAATCGCATCAGATTGCCTGGCCAATGCCACTGTTTTAGCAAACTCTCCTTTATTTTTGTCGCGGCTGTATTGCAATCCTTTGATAAAATTCACTTTATCGGTTCCTAATATCGCTTTGATAGCCGTTAACGGGGTAACAGAGTTTTCAGCCTTACCGTCGAAAACCCAGGTTCCCATCTGGTCACGCGGGGAATCGGCAAGCGGACCAATGACAGCTACAGAATGTATTTTGGTTGAAAGTGGCAAGGTTTTATCCATATTTTTGAGTAAAACGGCACTTTCGCTGGCTAATTCACGTGCATGGTCCAGAAATTCCGGATTCAGTAGTTGCTTTTGGGCCTCAGGATTGGTGTATGGGTTCTCAAACAAACCAAGTTTAAACTTTACCCTCAAAATATTTCGAACGGCATCATCAACCAGCTTCTCGTCAATTTTTCCCTCCTTCAGGAGTGTTTTTAAGTTGCCGGCATAAGTAAAACTGGACATTTCCATATCCACCCCTGCCTTTAGCGCCTTGTATGCAGCATCCTTCTCATTGGCACAAAACCCGTGGGAGATCATCTCCGAAACAGAAGACCAGTCGCTCACAACCATGCCCTGAAATCCCCACTCCTCGCGCAATATCTGCCTCAATAAAAATTCATTACCGGTAGCCGGAACTCCGTTCAAATCATTAAATCCGGACATAAATGTGAGGGCACCGGCCTCTTTGGCAGCCCTGAATGGTTTCAGTACCACGTTACGCATGACCGGTTCGGTAATATAGGTGGTATTATAGTCACGGCCTCCCTCTGAAAAACCATATCCGGCAAAATGCTTAGCGCATGCGGCAACAGCGGTGGGGTCTGTAAGATTTTCCCCCTGAATTCCCTCCACCATGGCTTCAGACAAGGTTGAAGCCAGATAGGGGTCTTCCCCGCATCCTTCTGCGATCCTGCCCCATCTGGGATCCCATGTAATATCGATCATTGGGGCAAAAGTCCATTTAATACCTTGCGAAGAACACTCAATGGCTGAAATACGAAATGCCTTTTTGACCGCCTCCGGATTCCAGGAGGCTGCCATTCCAAGCGGAATTGGGAAAATAGTCCTGTATCCATGAATGACATCCCTGCCGATCAGCAAAGGAATGCCCAGCCTGCTCTCTTCAACAGCAATTTTCTGTATTTCATTCACTTTCTCAACGCCCCATAAGTTCAGGATAGATCCATAACGTCCATCCCTGACCGATTTTTTCAATTGTTCATCACCACCGGCAAAACCGGGATCGACCTGGGTCATTTGACCAATTTTATCATCCAACGTCATTTTTGCAAGCAGTTGTTCTACCCTCTCTTCAATTTTATCACTCTTTTTCTCGGAATGATTGCAAGAAATTGCAAATGATGCCAAGAGAATCAGACTCAATAAAACCGATAATTTATATGAACTCATTTTATTTGAATTTTAAATAATTATTCAATTTGGGTTGTTCTAAAAAAATGCTTCACCAACTAAATGTTCCTACCGCTCCCCCGGCAAGTGAAGTGGTCGCTATCAAATCATTAAACTGAATATTAAAGGTTTGGGATGTATTTCCTTCGTTGAGAACAATCAAAACTTTTCTCCCTGCAGGGGTCTTGAATGCAACATTGGACAAGCTGCCCACATTGTTTGAGGCAATACGCACGGATCCGGCCTTTACAAATTTGGACGCATGACCTATGATGTAATAACCAACGTTTCTGTTCACTGTGGTTCCTATGGTAAGGGCGCCCAAACATGTTGAACATCCGCCGGTTGTGTGGGGGTAATAATTAGGATCTGAAGCCAGATTCCATTCAATCACATTCTTGCTCCAGTTACGCGATGCCCCAATGATGAGGTTTTTGACGTGCCATTTCAGGTCACCTGCAAAATTACTGGGACCGCCAACCCATTGCTCCGTGAAATAGACGTTCTTATCAGGATAGGCGTTGTGAACCTGGGTCAGGGCGCTTATATCACCGGCATAGAGATGGAATGCAGAACCATCCACATATTTTCTTGCATTTGCATCGTTAAGAACAGTCAGCGGATAAGAGGGTACATCACAATTGTGGTCGTATACGATGATCTTGGTACTAACCCCCGCAGCTTGAAAGGCTGGTCCCAAATGTGTTTTAACAAACTCGGCCTGCTCTGTGGCCGTCATAACCATGCTGGGGTTGTTATTGGGGTTCAATGGTTCATTTTGGGGAGTAATGGCATCAATTTTAATACCTTGGGCTTCCATTGCCTTGATGTATTTAACCAGATAATTGGCATATGTACTGTAGTATTCTGGTTTTAAACTTCCACCTGCCATGCTTTGGTTGGATTTCATCCAGGCCGGTGCAGACCAGGGGGACCCTAAAATTTTAATTCCGGGATTAAGTACCACAATGGATTTGAGAATTGGAATAAGGTTGACCTTATCGGGATCAATACTGAAATTTAGCAACTGGGGATCAGTCTGATTGGAAGGTATATCATCGTAAGAGAAAACTTTTGCATCCAGGTCTGAGGCACCGATACTGACCCTCAAATAATTAATTCCGATAAAAGTGCTGTCTGACGTAAAAAGTTCATTCAGCAAGGAAATTTTATCGGCAGATGACAATGAATTGATCAGATATGCACTACCTCCCGTCAATGCAAACCCGAATCCGTCCATGGTCTGAAAAGTTTGAATAGTATCGACCAATATCGATGGATTGTAGTTTGAAGAGCTGCTAAAATTCATGACAGTATTTTGCTTCTTCAGATAGATCATTTGATCAGGATTGGTAAGCCAAAATTGCACTTCACTTTTGGTAGTCCCTCCAGGATCTGTTATTGGAGAAATAACCGGGGGTGTAACTACCTCTTTTTTACCTTTATCACAACAGACGACTAGCAAGATGAGGAGGATAATCATCAGCCAACCATTGATTCGGTAAAAATTAGGGGAACACATATTCAAATCTTTATTTCTGGTATAAATCGGGAAAAAATGATAAACCTGGGCTTTGTTATTTATTGAAATACCCTGACATAATCGACAAACATTCTTTGCGGGAACGGGGTTGTGGCATCTGGCGGACCAGGCCAATTACCGCCTACAGCTACATTAAATATAAAAAACTGGTCAGCATTGAAAGGATAATTTGCTACACCAACATCAGTGCTCGTCACCGTAAGATAGAGATTGTCATCCACGTAACATTTGATAAGATCCTGCATCCAGACCATACTGAAAACATGAAATTGTTGTGAAAAATCGCCTGACATCAAATTGTAATCTTTCCCACTTTGTGCATGCGCTCCGGCGGCAGGTTTCCAATGCATAGTTGCACTCACCCTACCGGGATAGGTTCCAATCAATTCCATGATATCCATCTCGCCGCAAGCCGGCCATCCAACAGATGTGATGTTTGACCCCAGCATCCACAGTGCGGGCCAAATACCTTTCCCGACAGGCAACTTGGCACGAATATCAATCCGGCCAAATTTGAAAGTCTTTTTATTTTGGGTTTTCATCCGCGTGGAAGAATAATTGAATCCACCAATGGCTTCTTTGCGCGCTTCGATGATGAGGTTTCCGTTAGAAAGGAAACAGTTTTTAGTGCTATTGGTATAATACTCAAGCTCATTGTTACCCCAACCACCGCTTCCGTTACCAATTTCCTGGGTCCAGGTATTGAGATCCAAAGTACTTCCTGAAAATTCATCACTCCAAACCAAAGTATAACCGGGATAGGTCGTTGGCGTAGCGTAACCTGAGTTATCGGTCGGCAAATATGTACCATCTTCCGTCAATATCATGGCATATGCTGTGGTTGTCGACAAGGTGCATTGTACAGGTTTGCTAAGCTGAAGGGCAAATTGAACATTTGGCCTCCGAAGATTGGTTGCATCACCGTTGACCTGTACATCAACTGTTGCCTGAACTTTTCCTGCCGGGATGGTAAGGGTGCCAGAAGCAGAAATATAATCTTTCGGCGATACAGCGGTACCATCAACCAAGGAATAGTCCATGGAAACTGCCAAATTCGATGATTTATTCAAGTTGATATAAAACTGCAATGTGGTACTGTTTGCAGTAATTGGCTGACTAACATTCAGTACACTAACTTCTGGCAGAACAGTTTGACCTGGATTCGGTGCAGGAGTAGTATCGCTATTTTTACTACAGGAAATTAAGATGAGACACAAAATGGCTGTAGAAATACTTGAAAATATCTTTTGCGGTATCATGAAGCTGTATTACTTCTAAGAATAATGGAATAAAAATGGAGGAGTAGTACCTCCTCCATTTTTATTAATTGTAAAGCAGATTATTACTAACCTACTTCAGGTTAGAGGATCTAATTAATCGGTTTCAACTTCAGGTACCAGGCATTGCCTGTCTCAGTTCCCTGAGCCCTTAGATACATGTAAGTTGGGGTGATAACCATAATTTCATACTCATTCTGAAGTGAACCGTATCCAATGAATGCAGCATTTCCTGCTACGTTTATCGCAGTCTTGGTAGAAGGGGCTGAAGCAGGAATACCGGTAGTCGACGGACCAAAGGTGAAAGCGCTGGTTCCACCGGAATAGCTGTAACATCCTTCTCCCCCGGAACCAGGAATACCAGGAATAGCTGTCAAAGAACCTGTTTTCGTGAATACGCCATCAGGACTGGTTACCTGAAGGGTGTATGTACCGGTAGCAGCAACTTTGGTAAAAGTAAAAGTCGTTGTATAGAAACAGTTACAACATGCAACTTTCTCGTTCACTCCGGCTGCCCACCATTCCGGCCCGGCAGAACTATTTGACCATGGTCCTACACCAAAATGACCGGCTACACTTTTGTCAACAACCCAGGTCCTGGAGGTGCCATTGGTTAAACTGGATACGATGTTTGGAGCAACGGTAAAATCGCTTCTGACAGTAACATTCTTTGTTAAAGTAGAGGATGTACCACCTTTGCCATATGCTACCGCGGTGATCGTATAGGTGTTAAGACCAAGAGCGGTATACTTTTTAGTTACCGAACCTGTTGACAAATAGACCAAATCCAAAGGAGTATTCGCATCATAGTCTACTTTGATAGAGAGCGCGTCCTTGGCTGTTACGGAGATTTTTACATCACCCGAACCATCGCCGGAAGGACTTGCAGTAGTGGCTCCAACGACTTCTGCTGTGATCGCAATATTGGATGGGGCAGTAAGGTCTCCTAATGAATAGCTGGTATTTGTACAACTGTAATGAATGCTAAATACCATTATTACACCCAAAAGGTATTTGAATGTTTTTCTCATATCTAAATTATTAATTGGTTAATCTAAAATTATCAACATAAATTACAGCACCTGCTCCATTGGCTGAATCGTTGAAACGAAGTACGAGCTGGGTAAATTTTGTTCCGGCCGGTATACCTGCAATACCACTGTAATCAAACACCAGTTCTTCCCAGGCACCTGAGGTTGTCAAAGGCATCTTTAATACAGCAACGCCATTGGAGGGAACTCCACCAACTGCCCATTCCAACTCTACATTCAGCTTTTTACCCACAAGTGCAGGATCCGGATTGTAAACCAAAACCTTTATCTTCTTGCCGGTTGCAAAATCAATAGGAACATTTAATGGACTGTACGTTCCACTCCATCCCTGGGCGCCTCTGGTTAATTTACCCACTTTTGCACTCGTATTCAATCCGGTTGCACTAGGATTTGCTACAGTTGCAAACTGCTGTCCGTCCCCAAAAGTGCCAAAGAAATAGCTTACAAAAGCATTGTCAAAAGTAATCGGCAATCCGAAAGGATCTGTAACAACGATGGCAGTCGTTTTCTCCGATTTGGCAGCGCCACCACTCAATGCAACAACTCTTACATTGTAGTTGCCTGAAGTTGCATAGTCATGCGAAATTTCAGCGCCAGTTGCGAGAGCTGTTCCAGCTTCATTGGCAACATCACCAAAATAAACCATAAACGATGCGGCGTAATCAGCTTTGGCCTTTACCTTCAGGTTGTGGACCGACTGATTGAGTGTCACTGCGATATTTTCAGGGGCCCTGTAGGTAACAACCAGTGGATAGGTAGTAGAGGTTTTATTACCTGCAATATCGTTTGTTGCGATAGAAACGGTGTAAGAGCCTTCAGGATAAACATGCGTTGTATTCCCACCGGGAAGTACTGTGGCAGTAGCACCTGAACCTGTTCCATGTCCGAAGCCAACCAGGAATGATGTAACACCTTCGCCTGCCAGCGTTATTGTCACCTTTCCTGAGTTATCGTTTTTGATATCAAAGATCTTATTGACATTTGCGGAAACAGCCGTTTTTAAGAAGGATACATCCTGGTCGATTCCATCTTTTAAAGTACAACCAGTTGCTGAAATGAGAACCAGCAATGCTAAGCTGTAGATCATTGTAATTTTCTTCATGTTCGTATATTTTTTAGATAGCTAATTAATTGTAACCAGGGTTTTGAACCAGTTTAGTTCCTTGCAACTCCCTGTAAGGAATTGGGAATATTTCGTTCTTACTGGCCACAAAACCTCGGCTTCCAAGTTTTGCAGCTGCATCACCCCATCTTACCAGGTCAAAGAAACGATGACCCTCACCGGCAAGTTCCATTCTTCTTTCAGCTTTGATAGCAGCGAGGTTTACAGGAACGGAAGGAAGACCGACCCTGGCCCTGACTGCATCCAGCAAAGCCTGGGCCCTTGCACCAGTAGAACCCAGCGCTTCTGCTTCCAAAAGATAGGTGTCTGCCAACCGAATGGCATAGGTGTCCTGCTTGTAATTTAACTCAAGTGCGCCACCACCGGTACGAACATCTGCACGTCTTGGAAGAAATTTATTCAGGAAATAACCTGTATCCATGTATCCTGCGATGTAGTCAGCTTTTCCTGCGGCTTTCAGTGCTTTCAGATCAAAGATCGTAGCCCCAAACCGTGGATCCAGTTTAATCGCATCATAGAAATCCTGGGTAAATACGTTGAAGCTCCATCCGGAAGGCAGGTCATCCGCTGTTGAACCGGCAGGTCTGGAATAACTTCTCGGGCCAACCATAACATTCAGGGAGTTACCTTCGTCACTGCCACTGCCCCACCATCCCCAATCGGAGTTACCGGCGCTGCTGTGACTTACTTCGATGATTGCTTCAGTATTGAACTTATTGCTGGTTACCCAAAGGTCGCTAAAATTGGCCAATAATCTGTTTCCATATGGGCCGGTTCCACCGGGAGTCCCGTTAACCAATGCCAGTTGGGCTGCCGCCAGGGATGCCTTGTTGTCGTAGAGAAATACTTTACCAAGCAGGGCTTGTGCAGCACCTTTGTTTAAGCGACCACCTTCCGTTGCAACAGCAATGGTTGCCGGCAGATCTGCAATGGCTTCATTCAGGTCCTTTTCGATCTGTGTATAAATTGCGGCAGGGGTTGCCTGGGTAACATCATACATATTGGTCGCTGTCAGCGGGTCCAGAAGCAATGGAATGTTTTTGAACATTCTGACAAGATTAAAATAGTAATATGCCCTGAGCGCCTTGGCCTCAGCAATAAATCTTGCTTTTAAGGCAGCGTCCATCGTTAAACCTGACAATTTGGACAACAAGGTGTTGGCCCTGAAAATTCCCTGATAATGATCGCTCCAGAAGCTTCCGGGCATAATCACCGCGTTGAGGGTGTAATTGGAAAAACCCTGAATACCGGCGCCATCGGTAGCTCCACCACCCCCGGCAAACTGATCATCAGAACCTGCGTTCATCATGGAGATCATGTTTTCGAAACCTCCCGAATTTTTACGCATCACGTCGTAAACACCAACCAGGGCTGCATACGCCTGATCTTTGTCGGCATAGTAATTCGCCGAAAGAAACTGACCTTTCGGTTGTACATCCAAATATGCCTTATCGCAGGAAGCCAGTGAAAACATGATGGCCGCTGCTATGAATAAGTAATTGATTAACTTTACTTTCATATCTCTGATTTTTTAAAATTGTAATTGAACGCCAAGCATTATAGAACGTGCCTGAGGATAGACACCCTTGTCTATTCCGAATACCCCGCCACCAATTTCAGGATCATAACCTGTGTACTTGGTAAAGGTAATTAGGTTCTCACCGGAAAGATAAAAACGAACTTTGCTTGCACCGATTTTACCAATGAGGTTTTTGGGAAGTGAGTATCCCAGTTGCAATACTTTCAGCCGCAGATAATCGCCATTCTCAAGGTAGAAATTAGACATTTTGCCAAAGTTACCGTTGGTGTCGCTGCTTGTCAACCTTGGATAGGTATTTGATGTCCCTTCACCTGTCCAACGACTTAAGGCAACTGTCTGCCAGTTGGAATTGCTGATGTCCAAACGGCGCAACCCCTGGAAGACTTTGTTACCGGCTGCACCGGAGGCGAATGCCATCAAGTCAAAACCTTTATAATCAAAATTCAGCGTCAAACCAAAAGTGTATTTTGGAATACTGCTTCCCAGAAAAGTTTTATCAAGGTCGGAAATTGCCCCATTACCATCTGTATCTACCCATTTGAAATCACCAGGTTTTGCATTTGGCTGAATCTTGGCACCTGAAGCATTTGTGTATGCGTCAATTTGGGCCTGGTTCTGGAAGATACCTGCTGTTTGGAATCCATAGAACGAGTTGTATGATTGCCCGGCCTGGGTTCTTGTTACTGCCCCCATAGACTGGAATGATGCGTCACCGGTAATGTAATTGGCATCCGAGGCAACGTAGGTTACCTTGTTTTTCAAATAAGCAACGTTACCATTGGCAGAGAAATTGACCTGACCAATTTTTTTGGAATAACCAAGTTCCACTTCAAATCCACTGTTCTCCATGTCTGCAATATTGCCTACCGGGGAAGAGGAAACACCAACATACCCCGGAATCGTTACAGGTCTCAAAATACCGGATGTTTTCTTGTTGTAATATTCAGCAGTCAAAGTAAATGCTTTGAAAAGTCTCGCATCAAATCCAAAGTTGGTTTGTGCCGTCTGTTCCCATCTCAAATCCGGATTGTCCAGTGAAGCTGGAGCATAACCAGTAGTAATCTGTCCGGAATTACCAGTAGTATAGTTAAATCCACCACCAACAGTTGCCAGATAACCAAAATCACGAATGGCGTCGTTACCCACAACTCCATAACCACCTCTGATCTTCAATGAATTCACAATCTCATTGGCCTTCCAGAAATCCTCTTTTGAAACAACCCAACCCAGAGAAAAAGATGGGAATACACCATATTTATTATTGGCGCCGAATCTCGAGGATCCATCACGCCTGTAAATTCCGGTGAAAAGATATTTCTCTTTGTAGTTGTAGTTAACACGGGCAAATAGTGAGGTGATCTTGTGCAGAACAAAATCTGAAGCTCCTCCAACCCTGTTGGTTGCATCCGGAATATTGAAATTGTAGGATGCATCCTGGTAACTGGTAATAGGAAGATTGTACAAGGTAACACCTGAACTTCCGCCCTGGTTGTCAACATAAGTAGCCTGGCCTAAAAGTACGTTAACATTATGGTCTCCAAATGTATTCGTGTAATTGATGGTGTTTTCAACGTTCCAGTTGAAAACAGTCGAATTGTTTTTGTAGATATTGTTTTTGAGAACAGCGTTAGTCGCGCTCAAATAAAATACCGGATTGAATCCCTGATCGCCCCAATAGGCAAGTTTTGCACCTGCAGATGATTTAACGGTCAAATTTTTTGTAATGGCTGCCTGAAGGTAAGCGTTTCCGACAAAGTTATCTGACCATCCATAGTTGCCCAGACGTGTCTGAATATACGCCATCGGGTTTGTCATCTCCTGGCCTACAATTGAAGAAATTCCATAAGGGTAGCCATTTGCGTCCCTGAGTACCGGGTTAACGCTGTAAGGAGCCGCATTTGCTATCGCAGGATCAGTTACAACCAGCGGCGTAGTTGGATCCAGATTGATAGCTGAACTCAACGGACCGCCAAATTCACTGTTCGTATTGCCAATACCAAGCTGTTTCTCATGTGTATAACCAATTGTTTCCCCGAAAGTGAAAATTTTTGAAATTTTGTGCGTAGAGTTTAACCTGATGTTCTTTTGATTGAAATTGGAAATATCGGATGCGACAATACCTTGTTGATCCTTGATACCAAACGACAGGTAGAAAGTAGATTTGTCGTTACCGCCGCTAACGCTTAATTCGTGAGAGTAGCGATTGGCGCTGTTGTTAAAAATAGCTTTTTGCCAGTCGGTACCGACACCCAAAATTCCAAGGTTCGGAAATATAACATTGCCACCACCTGCAACCGATCTTTCGTTCAACAATGCACCGTATTGGGTAGCATTGAGAAGGTTCAAAATTTTAGCAGGCTGAGAGGTACCATAGAAACCATTGTAACTAACGCTGATCTTACCGGCAACACCCTTTTTAGTGGTTACCATGATAACACCGGTAGCTGCACGTGTTCCATAAATGGCAGCGGAAGCGGCATCTTTCAATACCTCAATGGATTCGATATCATTTTGATTCAAGTATCCGATACCGCCGGCATCGACGACCACACCGTCAACGACCCATAATGGATTGTTGCCTCCATCACCGAATGTAGTGACACCACGAACCCGGATGGTCGCGCTTGAACCGGGCTGACCTGAGTTCGCCGCAACGGTAACACCGGAAACACGGCCTTGCAAAGCCTGGTCGATACGTCCCGGCGAAACCTTTTCAAGGTCTTTTGCCTTCACACTCGAAATAGCACCGGTTACAACACTTTTCTTTTGGGTACCGTAACCAACCACAACCACCTCTTCGATGGCTTCGGTTGCAGATGCGAGAACAACATTGATTGTAGTTCTGTTATTAACAGCAATCTCCTGAGATTTTAACCCAACAAAAGAGAATACGAGTGTCGCGTTTCCAGGTACCTTTAAAGAGTAAGCACCATCGAGATTCGTAATAATCCCGGTCGTTTTTCCCTTTACGACTACAGTCGCTCCCGGAATCGGTTGTCCATCGTCGGCCGAGGTGACAACACCCTTTACCAAAAGTTCCTGTGCAGATAGTGCAAAAGAACTTAACAAAAACAAAAGAGCAAAAATCGTTTGTTTCATAAATTTTAATAAATGTTAGAATTTAATTAACCTAATTTACCCCGGAAACAAATTCCCGGTATTCGAATTTGGTTGCAATTTTAACACTTCTTATGAACACCAAACAATTTTTCACTACATCAAAAATACAACATCAAATAATTGTTAATACATCTCTACTACATCAAAAATATCATTATATACTTGACAATGAAATAATATAGTAGTAATTATTCAAATAAAATAATACATCAAAAGTGCGAATGTTAAGATATTGTATTTCATCATGACTAAAAATTGATGATAAAACTGGTCATATTGGTATCACGTTCAATGTCCAGTTTCTTCCGAACGCGGTAGCGGCAAATTTCTACTCCCCTAACCGAGATATTCATCAGGGGCGCTATCTCCTTGGAGGAAATATTGAGTCGAAGGTAGGCACACAGGCGAAGTTCCTTGGGGGTCAAGTTTGGATAAGAGGATTTGAGTCGGTTAAGAAAATCCTCATGTACCTCGTCAAAAGCCGACTCAAATACTTCCCATTGTTTGTTATGGTCCAAATCCTTGTCGATCTTCACGATCAAGGTGTTTATTTTGTCATTCAACGCAAAATCATTGCTTGGTCTCTTTAATTTCAATAACTCCTCCTTAATGTTCAGCAAAAATTTGTTTTTCCTGATCAGGTCCATTGTCTGATTGGCAAGCTCCTTGTCGCGATGGATCATTTCTGCCCTCAACTTTTCATTCTTCAGGTTGATGATTTTTTTCTCATCAATAAGGGCATTTCTCACATATTCCTGCTCCTTCTGGCGATAAGCCTGCAAATGTTTCAGACGGTCTTTTCGCTTCGAAATGTCAATTCTCAGGTAGATCAACCAGACGGAGACAAGGACCAGCAGCAGACCCAGGAAGAAATAGACGATGTAAGCAAATGCAGAATTGTACCATGGAGGTAAGACACTGAATTCAATCTGATCGGTCAGGCTCTCAATACCGAGCTGGTTCCTCGCCTTTACAATGAAAACAAAGTCGCCTTCCGGCAAATTGGTAAATTCGTTCATGAACGAACTACTCCAATCCGACCAGGTATCTGTGAAACCGGACAATTTGTAACTGTATTCAATATTTCCTGGGTTATCATAGATGGGAGATGAATAGATAAACCTGAAAGCATTGCGCTTGTATGGGAAATTGTACCCGCTGTTCTGGTTCCTGTTTTTGGCAGAATAGTTATTGCCCTGATAAAAAGTACTATCCTGATGCAATGCAACAGCTTTGGTAATATAGGCGGAAAACTCAGGGTTCAGATTGGTCTCTATTCCCGGACTGTAGTGCGCAAAGCCCTCTTCTGTACCCAAAAAATAATTATTTTCACCAAATTCGTAAACCGATTCAAAACCACTGATAAATTTTCCTGAAAGGATTGCAAAAGGGGCGGAAAGATGTTGATAACGCAAGTCCTCCTTTAGTTTGAACAATCCGGCCCTGTTGACTGAATTGATCCAGGCAATGTACCAGATATTGCCCTTCTTGTCCTCTTTCAGATAGGAGATATCGGATATTGGTTGAAGGAGCTGATTGAAAAAAACCGACTTTTCAAAATTGTCATTTTTTGCATTGTATTCATAAACACCATATTTTGAGGTGAATACAATTCTGTTTTTTATTTTAAAAACATTGAGGTTATAATTGGTTGGCAATCCATCCTTAGAATTATAAAAACGCGAGGAGAGAACTGAATCCAGTTCATTGTTGAGTGTGATTTTGAAAATCCCTTTGAAACCGTGGCTCATCCAGATATCACCCTCCTCATCTTCTTCAAAGACCCTGAAAGACTCGTTAAACCCATAGATGTGCTTGAGATATTGCCACCGATTACCTACTTTACGGAACAAAGACAATCCGCTATAAGTTCCTCCAATAAGAAAACCGGGATGTTTTTTCAATTGAAGGTATTTCCATCCGCCGGGAGTTTGGTCAATGTTGAATACCTTCTCCCCCTCGACTACAAAGGTTCCATTGTTGTGTCCGCATAACAGTACGCCATCCAAAATCCCAAGCGACCAAACCTGACCCAGTGTACCGGGTATCAACCTGAAATTGCTGATTTGCCCGCTTCCTTGCCAGTCGGTCACAAACAGCCCCTGGTTCGTGCCCAGGTAAAGTTTTCCATCCTTAACAATTGCACAATAACCGGCTCCAATCCCTTCAGTACTTTGAAGGAAGGTAATCGGCGAATTGATATTGACGTAATCCACTCCATTATCAAGCCCTAGCCACAGATTATCAGACCTGTCCGTAAAAAGGCTCAGAATGGTATTGTTTTGTAATCCGTTTTTCTTATGAAAATGCTGAACGATGTTGCCGTGTTCATCCACGATAATAACTCCATTTTGGATGGTACCAACCACATAATACTTATCCCTTAGGGTTGAAGCGCAAAATATTTGATTTTTTTTCAGAAATTCATTCACCGGGCTATTCCACTCCTCCAGTTTTTTCCCATCAAAATGAAAAACGCCATTGTTTAAAGTACATATCATCAAATCGCCGGTACCGGACAAAGGTAGAATGGACCAGATCTGCATTCCCTTCAATTTTTCACATCCGGCCATTTTGGTAAGTCGTTTTCCATCGTATTCAAAAAGACCGGCTGAAAGGTCATTAAAAAAAACACGGTCGTTCATTTTAAAAGCGTGGTGAAACCTTACCGGCGCCCGTAAAACCGAGATACTGGTGTCATGCGAACAGACAAAAGCACAATTGTAAGATTGAAAAACAATTTTATTCTCGAAGGAGAAAACACTCCAAATATCATCAAAATTCTGATATTCAGCAGGTATATATTTCTTAAGCGATTTGTAAACCATCTTTCCATTGGGAAGGGTCACCATCTTGCCCATTTCGTTGTAGGCACCAACATAAATGTCACCGCTTTTGTCGACGAACAACGCCCGGACAATTGATGAGTTGGGCATTTTATATATTTGCCACTGGTTGCCATCATAAACGAGCAATCCTTCGTTATTGGCAGTATAGATAAATCCTCGTTTGTCCTGTACAATATTCCAGTTCTGCGTACCTGCCTTGTATTCGCGCTTAAGAAAATTTCGGATAAAAGGGGTTCCAATTTTTTTAATTTCCGCAAAAGACGACAAATGAAACAGTAGCCAAAACACAAGCAAAATACGAATGCGCCTGATATTCATTGTTTTTATATTTAGAAATCCCGGGTACAGAATAATTGCCAATATTGGAATAGCAGTGCTTAAATGTCCTATTCATACATCCCCATCAAATTTAACCATTTAATCTGAAAAAAAATCCCGGATCTGTTTGGCACAGATCCGGGATTTTAATGTAATAAAAATCAAACTATTTTAATGGCGCATTCTTTAACGTTTCCACCAGGAAATCCCAGAATTTAGCTACTGTCGCAATATTCACCTTCTCATCGGGCGAGTGTGGAAAACGCATGGTTGGCCCAAAAGAGATCATGTCCCAATGGGGATAGTTGGCTCCGAGGATACCACATTCCAGTCCGGCATGAATGGCTTTGATCTCCGGTACTTTCCCGAATTTATTCTCATAGATCTGCTGCATTTGCCTGAGAATGGCAGATTCCATGTTGGGTTTCCAACCCGGATATGCGCCGTCAAAGCTAACCATCCCGCCTGCCAGGGAGAAAACACTTTCAACCTGTTCACAGAGATCTTCTTTGGCCGAATCGACCGAACTGCGTAACAGGCACTTGACAAAAATCACGCCATTATCGGACTTCACGGTAGCAAGGTTCGTTGATGTTTCGACAAGGCCTGGCATACTGTCGCTCAACCGGATCATCCCGTTTGGACAAGCGTATACAGCATCGATCATATCATCCTGGACCCTTTCGTCAATCAGTGATTTTGGTTTGGCGCACTCTTCAGCTGCGAAACTTAAATTGGGTTCGGAAACCTTCAGTTCGGCTTTGTAGATGTTCTCATATTTTGAAACTGCCGCAAGAAAATCAGTGATGGATTCATTGGGAACCACAACGATCGCGTAGCACTCACGCGGGATGGCATTTCGCATACCTCCGCCGTTGATCTCTGCCAGCCGGACATCCAGTTCCTGGACGGCATGTTTAAGAAATCGAACCATCAGTTTGTTGGCATTTCCACGACCAAGGTTGATGTCCAATCCGGAATGCCCGCCTTTCAATCCTTTTACGATCAGCTTGTAGGGCGAATATCCTTTGGGAACGATCATCTCATCGTATTCAAATTCGATATTGCCATTCACTCCGCCGGCACATCCGACATAGAGTTCCCCTTCATCTTCAGAATCCATATTGAGCAGGATATCCCCTTTCAACCATCCGGACTGAAGGCCAAAAGCGCCAGTCATTCCGGTCTCCTCATCACAGGTAAACAATGCCTCGACAGGACCGTGGACAAGCGTTTTAGAAGCCAGGACAGTCATTGCTGCAGCAACACCCATTCCGTTGTCGGCTCCCAGGGTAGTACCGCGCGCCTTCACCCATTCGCCATCAATCCAGGCATCGATGGGATCTTTTTCAAAATCATGTTTCGTCTCGTTGTTCTTTTGGGGAACCATGTCAAGATGTCCCTGCATAACGATACCTTTTCTATTTTCCATACCGGGAGTAGCGGGTTTGCGGATGACAATATTGCCCACAGCATCCTTTTCTGTTTCCAACCCAAGGGATTTACCATAGTTAACCATGAAATCCTGGATTTTCCCTTCGTGCTTGGAAGGACGAGGAACCTGCGTCAATTGATAAAAATTTTCCCAAACCGCCTTGGGTTCGAGGTTGATTATTTCTTTGCTCATAACGATCTATGAATTAAATAATTTACTAAAAAAGAGCTTACCTATTTTTTGACATTGGGCAATTCAAGTCCGTACCCTTTCTTACGGTCTTCAACTTTCAACAGAAATGAAAATACAATGGCAAGGACTCCGAAACAGGCAAATATAAGCATCGGAATAGTGTAATTGTACAAAGTAACAACCCGCACCTTCCCATCAACCAATTTTTCGATGGTACCGGTCACACAATATTTGTCAAGTACGACACCAATCAGCAGCGGTACGCCCATCAAACCCCAGTTTTGTACCCAGAATGTCAGGGCATAAGCAGTCCCCAATTTATTTTCAGGGATGATCTTGGCAATAGATGGCCACATGGCAGAGGGCACCATTGAAAAAGCGACACCCAGTACCATTACCAAACCAATGGCTATCGGAAAGCTGTTTAACGAAGGCACTGAGAATAGCAAATGCACGCATACCAAAAGTATTGATCCCACAATCATGATAGTTGCCCCTTTCCCCTTTTTATCGAACAGACTGCCAAAAACCGGCGTCAGCAACAAAGCGCTGAACGGCAACAAGGCGGGAATATAGCCGGCGAATGCATCGGAAATACCAAATTTCTGTACAATCATGTTTGTGGCATATTTAATAAAGGGAAAAACGGCCGAATAAAACAGTACACATAGCGCGGATATATACCAAAAGGCACGATTTCTGCCAATCTCGAGGATATCGGCAAATTTGAATTCTTCATCCGCAGCCACTCCGGCATCAGCCTCTTCCTTGTCGAGCTTGCGATCAATAAAGGTAAACAGGATAAACACCAACAATCCAAGACATAGCAGGAACAGTGAAAGGATGACCGGGGCACTAAGTTCTCCGGTCAACTTAATCAGCGGAATGGGCGTAAACATCGCCAGGGCGGTCCCGATACGGCCGGTTGAAGTATTCAGTCCGATGGCAAGCGCCATCTCTTTTCCCCTGAACCAGCGGACAACCGCTTTATTGGCTGCAATCCCGAACATTTCGCATCCCACCCCGAAGATAGCAAAACCGAATCCGGCGACTACCGCCGATTTAGCAGAAGGGGCAATAACCTGCCACGAAAAGATGGTCAGTTCGTACATGCCCTGTATATGCCCGGAAATAGCCCAGTATTTGATGAAACCGCCCGACAGCATGATACCGATCGCCAAAATTCCGGTAAAGCGGACACCCATTTTATCCAATATCATTCCACTGAATACCAGCATGAGGAGAAAGACATTGAACCAGCCGTAACCACTGGTAAAGAAGCCATAGTCGGAAGCCGTCCATGACAGACCAGCCTGTAATCTTTCCTGTAAGGGAGCCATGGCATCAGTAAGGTAATACATACACATCATTGTAAACGAAACAAGCACTAGCACCAGCCAGCGGGCTGATTTCGAGTCGCGAAGCGATTTTTTAATTTGCTGCATTTTTAAAGGGTAAGCAAGTTTATAAAATGAATAATGTTCAGGATTGTCACAAAGATGATCAATTATCAGTGTAGCCGTTCCAGTAAAAAAATACTGCAATATAAGAGAGTTTCCAACAATGAATCATGAGTTTTTGCATCTTTCTTTAACCTCCCGAACCAGAAACCGCTGTCTTAATTGGTTTTGATGATACGGATGGCCCCGGTTACAGGGTGAAACTCAATAGAATACTCGCCGTTAAGCAATCCATCAGGAAGTGCGGTAACAACGCCAAGCTGGGCGATTGTGATCTTCGCCTGGGCCAATATATCGGCTCCGTTCAACAACCGGGCCTGCGCCAAAACCGGAACCCTATAGTAGATTCCTTTGGTCGTAACTTCACTTGCACCTGTAGCCTCAATCTTTTGTTTCATTTCGGTATTGGGCTCAATCTCCAGCATAATGGGTTTTCCGGATACGTTACTCTCGGGTAAGACCCCTACATTCGGCGAAAACCTGAAGGCCACAATCCCTTTCCCGTTCTTACCGTCCGGAACGACATTGAAGGAATGTTTGTATTTTTTTGTAAAGGTCTTTCCAATAAAAAGTGAAAGGTAATTGTCAATGATTCTATCCAGTTCTGTTACCATCACTTTATAGGCATCACCATCGGGTGGAAGCTTGTCGTATTTGGCAGCTAGGGTAAGGGCCTTTCTCTTTCTGAGTTTAAGAATATCATTGGCCGCCTCAGCTGCTTTCTCTTCAAATGATTTGAAGTTGCTTCCGGCCCTTTTGGTGGTATCCTTCTCGCTCAAAAAAGAGTGCATGGATACGTCACTCCAAAGATTGTCGGGAATGGCTCTCCTGAACGGAAATACATTGGTGATTAATTTACTTTCGGCTTGCTTTACCTCACTGTTAATGCCCAACAACACTCCATCATCGGTCAAACTCAGAAGGGTGGCGATGCTTCCGGTAGCCCTATATAAAGCATTTGGATCAGGTTCACCGTAAGTTTCCATACCAATGTTGATGATGGTCCAGTTTTCCACATCAGCTTTGGCCGCATTATTGATTCCCAGGTACTTTTGCGCATAGGCAAAATATGGACCGTGAATCAATTGCTCCTGAACAACTTCCACTTCGATATGAATTCCTGTTCGGGGAAGTGAATAGACTATTCCTCCGGCAAAAGCGGCCAGTTCATTGGCCGGTTTCTTTTTATCGTCTTTGGCTGATAAACTCAAATTGGAGGCAACCAGACCGGCTACCAGCAGCAAGGCAGTTAAAACTCTCATATTTAGTTATTTTTAAAATTACAATTATATCTATTATCGGTCAAATTTTTATAGTGTCCTTTGTGCTTTCCTTTGGGACCTTCGTGGTAAAGTTTTATAAACATAACCACAAAGGTCACGAAGTACCACACAAAGGAAACAAAGGGTTCAACCAGCAATTAAGTTGAATAGGACCCTCCAAATTTGCCTGTTTTTTCTATCATCTCAAAGTTTACCTCCATTTTAATGAGGCAAAGGCTTCGCCCAAATGGTCTGCAATTTCGCTTGCAAGCAGGGACTCCTCTGATGAGGCAGCTACCCGCAAGTCCGCAGACCTACCATGCAAAAAGACCCCCAGCATTGCAGCCTCTGCCGCGGTATAACCCTGACAGAGTAAGCCCAGAATGATTCCTGTTAATACATCGCCACTGCCCCCTGTTGCCATGCCGGGATTACCGGTACTGTTAAAATAGACGGATCCATCGGGTAGGATAATGCGGGTATAGGCGCCCTTCAGGATCAGCACAACACCATAACTGACAGCAAACTGCTCGGCAATCTGCAGCCGCTCCTCCTCTGATTTCAGGACAATCCCCGACAGGCGATCAAATTCGGCAGGATGGGGAGTTAAAATGGTATTGGGAGGAAGAAGTTTCATCCATGAAGGGTTGGCAGCCAGAATGTTCAATGCATCTGCATCGAGAACCAAGGGAACATTCGCCTGATCAATCAGCATTTTGACAACCTTCTGCGTCAAAGGGTTCATCCCGATACCCGGGCCAGCGGCAATGGCCGTGTATTTGGCAAGATCCGGAAGCTCGGTGATCATATCTTTTCCGGAATCCAGACTTGTCATTGTTTCCGGCAAGGCAACCTGTAAAAATCCGGCCGCAGGTTCCGGCATATGCACGGTTAACAGGCCCAGACCCGCACGCAAAGCCCCTTTGGCGGCCAGTTGGGCTGCTCCGGTTTTACCTTTGCTGCCCGAAAGCAACAATCCATGACCATAACTGCCCTTGTGAGAAAACTTTGTTCTTTGCTTATGGAGTACCGAAACGCTCTTTTGATCAAGAAAATAGTGATCCGAAACGGTTTCTTCCATCACTTTTGAATTCAGGCCAAACGGTACAATGACCCATTTGCCGAAATATTGCTCATTTTCACCGAAAAAGAGGGCCAGCTTTGGAAATTCCAAAGTAAGTGTAATATCTGCCCTGACAATAGAGCCGGTATTGTATTGGTTTTCGTCGCAAAGCAGTCCAGAGGGCAAATCGATTGAAACCACCTCTACATCCGAATCATTTATATAGTCAATTACCCGGGAGGCAAAACCATCCAAAGGCCGGTTCAGTCCTGCGCCATAGAGCCCATCGAGCAGCAAATCGAAATTTAGCAAGGCAGGAAAACCTGAATGTTCAGAGATTTCAATTACCTCAATCCCGGAACACTCCTTCAGCCTTTCCAAATTGATCAGCGAGGCTTCCGAACGCTGACGGCCCAATTCAGGTATGTACACCACCACAGAAAAGTGAAGGGTAGCCAGAATTCGGGCAACAGCCAGTGCGTCTCCCCCATTGTTCCCGGGTCCTGCAAAGACTGCAATCCTGGTAGTGACGGGGTAACTTGCCTGAATCCAGCCAGCCAACGCTAACGAAGCCCTTTCCATCAGACCGATCTCCGAAATTGGTTCCAAATCCCTGGTTTGCCTGTCAATCAATGAAATCTGCTCCCTGGAAAAAATCTTCATGAAATAATTTGTCAAAATTTTAATTGACTCAAAGTTAGGGGAATTATTTGGTTTCTTGAAGAACGAGTGCCTAAAGTGCGCTAAAGTGCCTAAAATGCCTAAAGTTGAAACTATAAAAAAATCATCACTGAGGGCATTAATTTTAGGCACTTTAGACACTTTAGACACTTTAGCGCACTTTTTATTATATTTGTTTCATTAATCAAACTCAAACTAAAAACTTATGCTTAAAGGACACCCCAAAGGGCTTGTAGTAGCCTTTTTTGCCAACATGGGCGAGCGGTTCGGCTTTTATACCATGATGGCTATTCTTGTACTTTTCTTACAGACAAAATTTGGTCTGGACGAAGAAGTTGCAGGCAATATTTATAGTTGGTTCTATTTTGGCATTTATGCCCTTGCTTTGATTGGTGGTCTTGTCGCTGACTCGACCAGTAAATACAAACTGGTCATCTTTGCCGGCATACTGATTATGCTTTCCGGTTATATTTTAATGGCCGTACCCGGACTCTCCCTTACCCTGACTGTGGTTTCGCTGTTCGTTATCGCGTTTGGGAACGGGATGTTCAAAGGCAATCTTCAGGCAGTCGTCGGACAGTTGTATGATGATCCAAAGTATTCCAAGTTACGTGATTCCGCCTTCATGATATTCTACATGGGTATCAACGTTGGAGCTTTTTTTGCACCACATGCTGCCAATGGTGTTCGCAACTGGTGGTTAGAAAAGAACGGTTTTTTGCATGACGGCAGTTTGCCAGCCCTTTGCCATCAGTTTATCAACGGAAAAATGGCGGACACATCGCAATTCCAGATCCTTGCTCAAAAAGCAACTCTTTCAGGTCAGGTGAGCGATCTGGGACAATTTGCACACAACTATCTGGATGTATTTTCGCGTGGTTACAATTATGCGTTTGGCGTTGCAGCCGGAGCGATGGTTCTTTCACTCCTCGTCTATCTGTTTTTCCAAAAACATCTACCCAATAAAGAAAAAGTTACATCGGCTCAATCCGTCAAAATTGAAAATGGCGCCAAATCCCTAATATTAGCCTTGTTTGCTTCTGCAGCAACCTTTTCAATCATATATTTTGGTTTGAATAATCTTGATATTGCATTAGCTGTCGGACTTTTTGTCGCCTTTGCAACCTGGATTATCCTTTCTGCCAACAAAGAGGAAAAACCCCGCGTAACGGCTTTAATTATGGTATTTATCGTTGTCATTTTCTTCTGGATGTCTTTCCACCAAAATGGATTAACCCTCACTTTCTTTGCCCGCGACTACATTGTGAAACAGGTTGGGCCATTCACAAATTTATTCTTTGGGCCTTGGTCAATTCTTTGTGTTTTTGGTGCCCTTGCTGGTCTTTTTGTTGCTATCGGCAAAAATAAAACCAGAACCGAAAGGTTGATTGGCCTTGCCATTTTTATGGTCGGAGCAATATTTGCTTACTTATATACAAAGAGCTACCAGACAGAGAATGCCATTGCTCCTGAGATTTTCCAATCTTTCAACCCATTGTTCATCGTATTCATAACTCCATTGGTCATGAGTGCTTTTGCCTGGCTGAACAAGAAGGGGATCGAACCTTCTACTCCGAAGAAAATTGGATTTGGTATGATCATCGCAGCCGTAGCCTTCCTGTTAATTCTGGTTGCCTCTCTTAATATGGTTTCACCACATATCTTAAACGGGCAGGCTGTTCCCGACTCATCCAGGGTTACTCCCTATTGGCTGATCAATGGCTACCTTGTTTTTACCATTGCCGAACTTTTCCTCAGTCCGATGGGACTCTCTTTTGTTTCCAAAGTTGCACCACCCCGCTTCCAGGGTTTGATGCAGGGAGGCTGGCTACTGGCTACTGCCGTTGGAAATAAACTGCTGGTAGTAGGAAGCTTCTTCTGGAGCCGGCTGGATCTCTGGATGCTTTGGGCGATCTTTATCGTCTGCTGTCTGTTGTCTGCGGCATTTATGTTCTCTATGCTGAAGAAATTGGAGAGGGTTACGAATTAAGAAGATTTAAAATTTACCCAGTAGGCACATAGTTCACAATAGGATCTATTGTGAACTATGTGCCTACTGTGGTTTTTGTTTGTTTGAAAGGGTTGAAAACAGATTGACCATTTTTTCATTTACTATTTACTATTAACGCACCATTCTTGCCTTGCGTAAATGGTAAATAGTAAATTGTCTAATGGTAAATCTTAGATTCCGCACCCAATCCGACATTATTTCCAGGGTCTGAGTACTTGCTCCAGCACCCCTTTCCCCTGCACATAAGAGAGAAAGATCCCGTAGTTTGTGATGGGTATGCTGAGCTTTTCGAGGTCGCGTAAGCGGATTGCCATGCGTTGGGGTGTAATCATGCAGCCGCCGCAATGAATAACCAGTTTGATCGTTTTCAGTTCTTCGGGTTCCGGCCACTCCCTGCCAAAAAGGTGAATGACCTTCACCCCGGGAAAGCGTTGGGCAATCAGATTGGGTATCTGAACGGTACCGATGTCCTCTTTGATCCGGGAGTGGTTGCAGGCTTCGGCTATCAGTATTGAATCACCAGGATTCAGGCTGTCCACAGTACGGACTGCATCGGCAAAATTACCCAGCTTTCCCCGGCTCATGTAGTTGATCATCATGATCGAAAAGGTTGTCAGGCCTATATCGGCAGGCGTCCACTCTTTCATGATGTCCATGGCCTGCGAATCGGTGATGATCACTTTGGGCCTTCGGCCAAAACTACCGAGAAAGTTCTCCCATCTCTCTTTTTCGCCCACATCATTCGCCCTGGCTTTCACCAGGTTCATCCGGTAGGAGACAGGATAACCCCAATGGCGGGTGATGTACTCTTCTGCCATGGCCTGCGGTCTTAGATACCTTCCCGGAGGGGTCTCCTCATCCATCGGAATGTTCAGAATATAGAATTCATCCGGTACCACGAAAGGCAAAAGTTGAGTTGGATTATTTTTTGGAATGTAGTTTTTAAGCATAAATGCCAGGAAGGACGATCGGCCATCAGGCTCCAAGGCGGATAGCGAGATCTCTGGAAAATCAATCAAATCAGGCAGTTGTACTTTTAACCCCTCAATTTTCTGTGCATCTTCAGCGTTAAACAGATTGTAAATGATCAAAACCTGTTTGCCTTCTTCACGGGACTCGTCCAGGAGAACTTTCCCGGTAGGTAAACCAGGTGAAGATGGATCTATCACGAGCAAAACCAGATCGCACTCCTTCAAAGCAGCGCTAACTTTTTTGCGCTTCTTCTCACCCAGAATATCGGATTCATCGTAGCCGGCAGTGTCCATCAATTTGACAGGGCCGATGCCATGCAGCTCCATCAGGGTTACCCTGGTATCTGCCGTGGTGCCTGGAGTGGCATCCACAATGGAACTCTCCTGTTGGGTAAGGAGGTTCATCAGGGAACTTTTCCCAACGTTCATGGCTCCAAATATACCAATGATGTCCCTTTCTGTCATAGCTGAGATTGTGTTGATTTTCTACTGCAGTACCAATGGCTCAAAAATAGCGATATCCCACGAATGATTTTTGCGAAATCGACATTTTCATTCTTTTCTTTTTAGCTTTGTGTTACCAAAATGCTGTCATGAAGAGAATCGCCGTTTTCCCGGGTTCGTTTGACCCCTTTACGATCGGACACGAATCGATCATTCGCAGGGCTTTGCCAATTTTTGATGAGATTATCATCATGATTGGTTACAATTCGAACAAAAGAACTTACTATCCTTTATCCAAGCGGAAAGATTGGATAAAACAGGTTTTTCAGGATGAACCAAAGATTAAAGTGGGTAAATACGAGGGGCTTACCGTCGACTATTGCCGGAAAGTGCATGCCCAGTATATCCTCAGGGGACTAAGGACTGCTGCCGACTTCGAATACGAGCGGGCCATCGGTCAGATCAACAAGAAGATGTACGAGGATATCGAAACGGTGTTTTTACTGACATTGCCCGAACATACCGCCATTTCATCCACCATTGTAAGGGATATTCTTCGCCACAGGGGGGACGCCTCTCAATTTCTTCCTGCCTGTTTCAACATCGAAGATTTTTACGAAGAACCGGAAGAATCCTGATCATGCTCCGTTTCATCCTGCTCCTGATTTCTACACTTTGCTTCGGGTCCCTCTTCGGGCAGATGGTCTCCCTCCACGGTCAGGCAATCGATTATGCCGGAAAAGAGCTCGTTTTCTATACCTACCGGGAACCGGTCTCCCACCAGCCGCACCAACTGGCCAGAACCACCATTGAAAAGGACGGGATATTCGCACTTACCTTTTCAGTTACTCAAACCATTGAAATTTATACCGATCTTGAGAAATACAGGGGATCCATGGTGGTCGAACCAGGCTCTTCCTATCAAATTTCGTTGCCTGCCTTTTCTCCCCGTACCGCACAGGAGGCTGCAAGTCCCTATTTTGAACCTACGCTTTATTGGTTGACCATCAAAGGTGCCAAAGCTTCAGATTTGAACTTCCTGGTAAGGGAGTTTTTGACCGGTTACAACAGGGAAATTACGTTACATACAGTCGAGATCTATCAAAAAAAATCCACTGATACCTTAAAGGCAATCATTTCCCGACTGGAAAAACGATACCCTACCGGGAAATTTTCCTATTTAAACACATTAAAAACATGTAGTTTTGGCGAAATGGAACTAGCTGTCAACCAACAAAGCAAGGAGCGTATCGCCAAAAAATATTTTGCAACGTCTGGGATTGCCCTTGCACATCCCGCCTACCAGTATTTATTCAATGCGCTTTTTTCGGATTACCTGAAAAATAAATCCCAGGATTTCCGGCAAAAAGAATTTCTCAAAAAGGCTCTGCAGGGAAATTTCGAGGGATTTGTAGCGCAATTGTCGGGCGCCGGATACCGGAAAGAGGCCGCAGAATTAATTGCAGTCAAAAGTTTTTATGACGGTTTCTTTTCGGGCAAATTCGACAAGCCATCTATGCTGAAAGGGCTAAAAGAGGCTGAGGCGCTGTCGACTTTTGAACCACTAAAAGATCTCCTGCCCGGGATTTTGTCGAAGATCACATCGCTTCAGGAGGGGAATTCAGCCCCGGAGCTAATGTTGAGAAACCAGAAAGATGTCTCCATCAGACTTCGTGCCAACGGGAAGTTTCTTTACCTGGCGTTTTTCAGGAGCGACAGTAAGGAGAGCCGGGCAGAGCTTGATTCATTGGTGAGCATGAACAAAAAACTAGGCAGCATACTGACCATCGTCCCGGTATCGCTAGACAAGAATTTTGCCGATGCCACGAAACTGTGGAACATTAAAAAATACCCTTGGGAACTGGTTGCACCTGTGCAACCAGATTTGGCCATTTCGGAATACCGGATCAAGGTGGTTCCGACTTTCTATTTGATCGCTCCGGACCAAAAACTGATTCTCTCTCCTGCCCTGTCTCCTTCACACAACTTTGAAGCGCTATTTCTGAAGATTTATAGGGAAAGCCGATTTTTACAGAAGCGAAATCAATAAGGCACATAATTTACTTTGCGTCCATTGTGCAACCCTTGGTGACCTTTGTGTTGATTTTTTTTTACCACGACTCAAAGGATGACCCAAAGGGCTCTAAGTAATTGACAGAATATTACTTGTCTTTATATTTTACAACCGTAAATTCGATGATCTCAACGTTAATACCTTTGCCAACTTTTGCCTTCACTTTGGAAGGGGCATAAACAAGCGCTGAAATGACATTGTCTGCCGAGGCATACCACAAATTCTGTGTGAACTTTGGCCAACCCTGGTGCATGTTGGAGGTGCAGCAGGGATAACCTGTCAGCGGACCGAAGAGCTGTCCGGTACCTTCGTAAGCCGTATTGAAATTTCTGGCGTGATGGCTCACCCGTTCATCCTGCGTTGCAGAATAATATTGCTGCAAAAATTTCAGTACCACCATCTTGGGCCCCCAGTCCCGGGCATTGTTGCGCTGCAATCCAGGCTCATTCGCATGGTCGACCGAAGGACCAAAATAGCCATCCGGCTGCTGGCTTTTCAGCGCCCATTCGACCCAAGGTTTCACTTTGGCGATCAAAGCATCATCTTTTAAAATATAGGCCAGCGGCAGCAGACCATCGATCCAGTAGGATCCTCTCTCCCACACATCGCCATCTCCGCCCAGCCAACCGTTGCGCTTGCCCATCACCTTTTCGTACACCTCGTCGAGATGGCCGGTCATGCCGTTCTTCTGCCTGACAAGTTGGTCTTTCAGCCACCCTTCCGGGGATATTGCCCCAAGCGGAAGTTCAATGAATGGTTTCGAGATCAGTGGGGATCTGTTGTTTTGGTAATTGGAAGGATTATCGCTTGGTTGAGCAATCGTAACAAGCGAATAAATTAAAAGAACGAACGAGAGACTAAATGCAAAAAAGTTTTTCATCCGGGTATTTATCAGAATTGTTTTGATCACATCATTTATTTATGAATTAACCACTTATACCTTTGTGATATTAATGTTCGTCCTTTGAGTGCCAGTCGGCCCTTCAGCTTTACTCTGGGATCGACGATTATATATTTATTCAACTCCCTTGACCCTTCGACAAGCTCAGGGACCGGCGAAGCAATGTCATTCATTAGTCACTTCGACAGCCTCAGGGTACCACTCTGCTCAGGGACTACAATTCTTTCACGCATCCGACCAGATCCTGCAGTCCGTAAGGGTTAGCTCTTTTGGGATAACTGCCGACCGGGTAGAGCGAACCATCGCCAGCATTGCATCTTCCTTTTCCGATTACCTGGATTTTGAAGATCGTCAGGGTATTAGTCACAGCCTCTTCGACACGGCGAATTTGCTGTTTCTGCTTCCAGGGCCATTCGTTGCAGGCAGCGGTCTGCGCGGCGTATTGCCACTCCAATTCTGTTGGTAACCTTTTCCCTGCCCATTTGGCATAAGCTTTGGCATCTTCGTACGAAACATAGACAACAGGATATTGCCCCTGACCTGCCGGAAAACCACCCTTGATCCAATTCATCAGGAAATTTGCGGTGTCAGCAGACTGGTAACCGCTCCTCTCCAGGAAATCCTTAAACTGACTGTTCGTAACCGGGAATTTATCCATGAAAAAAGGAGGCATATCGAAGATTTTCCTCTCATTTTCTTTGGGATAGGGAATAAATTCATCTCCATTGGTTGCATGAAACCTAAATTTTCCGGCGTGGATTTCCACCATGCCGTTTGGGGCCTTCTCAGCCGCCTCTGTTTTTTCCGAATGACTGATCGGACGGGGCGTTCCCGGTAGGATTGTGACAATTTTCCCTAAGAACCGGTATTGCTCTTCTGCCCATTCGGGGATTCCGGGGGCGAAAATATTCAGCTCTGTGCCGTATCCGTTGAAAAAAGAGAGGCTGAACTCCCGACGTATCGGCTCCTTGTAAATTTCGGCCACCCTGAAGATGGCGAATTCCGGTTTGATGATTTTGTTCAGGTTCAGTATCGGAAAGTAATAGAGCGCATTGTGAACGCGTCCTGCCACGATACCCTGCATATCTTTGGGTACGGCCATTCCTTCCGAATACATGATCACCCCTTTGCGAACGGAATCTGCGGCCTGTTGAAGCGCTTTACTGGAAGCTCCGCGGGTATCCAGAACGACCCCATCGGCATGGGTGGCAGCGATGAGCTCTGCCATTCCGCCCGTATGGTTTTCGCTTCGGGTGCTCTCATCCCACGGATTGTAGCAAATAAAGAGGCGTGAGCCCAACCTGTTCAATTTTTCGGCCTCCTTCTGAAGCTGGGCATTTCCGCCAGGCAGATCACGAAAGAGGTCCCACTGATTGCGCTTATCCACACCAAGCGTCGGCCATGTTGGCCAGATGCCGATAAAATCGTCGCCACCATAAAGCATTTTACCTCTTTTGACAAAATCATCCAAGTGAAATTTCTGATCAACATCGTCATAAAAGATACCATTCCAAGCCATGATTAAATGGGAAACATAGGCATGACGAATCCATTGGAGGTCCTTTCTTTCCAGCATCTGACAGTCAAATTTGCCGGGTTCTACATCATACAACATTCGATCCTGGAACATCAGCCGAAGCCCCTCCTGCCAGCTGCCCATGTGAAAATCGGCATACAGATTATACTGGACCACACCGCCCGGAGCCATTTCCGTCTCAAAACGATGCCGGACCGCCTTCACCATGTTGTCGCGGCTCCTTCGGGTGATCGCGGATACATTCAGCGTGTCATTTACGGTGATATCGGAGAATCCGGTTTCCCAGGCGTTGTCGGGCAAAATGCAGTTGACAGGTTCAAATCCAGGTCTGAAGAGGTAACTTCTGGATAACGGATGGTCGCCCTTCCCTGTCAGGAACACCTTGTCGCCAGTGAAGCCAAACGGCACAACATTGGTAAGCCAAATGGTATCCGGAGAAATATTTTTAAAAGTTAGTACAGCTTTGTATCCTGGATGATAGCCCTCTTCCTGCGTTAAGGAAACCTGAATTTTCCCTGTATTTTTTCCTGCTGCGGAACTGGTAAATAACTCTTTGTGCAGCAGATCGTTTTTCATGCAAACTTCATAGAAACAATAGGAATGGATTGTTTCAGATGCAGATTGGTCGACATGTTGGCAACAAATCCGGTTACTTCAATCGAAGCTGACAAATCAAAAACTATTTTATTGAGATTCTGTCCTGAAGTAGCCAGTTCTGCAAAGAGCAAACCTGTAAAAAGAAGATACTTGTACCTATTTTTTTTCATCATAATCTGTGTAAGAAATTGTTTTGTTCCCCAACCAATAACAGATACCTATCATCTGTCATAATTGGCATTGTGCAACGATTAAATTTGCACTTAAAAAAATAGACGTATTTCATATTCGTCTGTATATCAATAGATTACTTCGTCGTACCTCCTCGCAATGACGGTATGCTGTTGGTTTTGTGAGGGTGGAGAGAAGGAGGCGGATCATCCGTTTTCGATTATAGCACAATCGCCGCCCGCCTCCTTCTCTCCACCCTCACCTCAAAAAAATGTTACGTCATTGCGATCCGCCTTCAGGCGGAGAAGCAATCTGTCGAGAGTCGGATAAATTTCTCATTTCTTAATGGAATTGACGCATCAGGACAAAAACATCCCCTACCTGCCGACTAAAAATAGTAAAAAAGCTTACCTTTGCGCAAAATCTATTAACGATGGAACAAAGAGAAATTGAAGTTGCCAGACAGTTACTGGCAATCAACACCATAAAGATACAACCAGACGCACCTTTTACCTGGGCATCAGGTTGGAAAGCACCAATATACTGCGACAACAGAAAGATATTATCCTATCCCGCGACCCGTACTTTCATCTGCAAGGCATTTTCAGAACTGGTACGCGAAAAGTACCCTGATGCCGAAGCCATTGCCGGTGTAGCAACAGGCGCCATTGCCCATGGAGTATTGGTTGCTGAAGAGCTTGGATTGCCATTTATCTATATTCGTTCAGCCCCCAAGGGTCACGGACTGGAGAACCTGATTGAAGGCGACATCCCGCAAGGAACCAAAACTGTGATCATCGAAGACCTTGTCTCAACAGGCACCTCCTCCTTGAATGCCGCACAGGCGGTTCGTACTTACGGTGCGGAAGTTTTGGGAATGCTGGCCATCTTCACCTACAATTTTCCTCATGCCGCAGCTAATTTCGATAATGCGAACATTGAACTGACCACCCTCAGCAATTACAATGTTCTGTTGAAATTGGCACACGATTCGGGTGAAATCAACGATGCGCAGCTGGCAAGCTTGAACAGTTGGAGGAAGACCCCGGAAACCTGGGGACGATGAAAATGAGTTATGAGTTATAAGTTATGAGTTATGAAAGCATTAACTCATAACTTATAACTCATAACTTTTTAATAACCTAACCGACAACAACATGAGTATAGAAAAATTTGTGAGTGAACCACGTGAGATCGCCTGGTCACAGGAGTCGGTGTTTACCAAACTCTCCAATCTGAAAAACCTGGAGCAGTTTGTTTCGGCCGAAAAGATTGAAGAACTCAACAAAAAAGGGATCGACACCAAAGGATTTAAGGTCGATGATTTTTTAGCTACCGAAGATCGTTGCAGTTTCACCATCAGTCCGGTTGGGAATGTCGGAATAGAGATCGTTGAGCGTGAACCTTACAAATCCATCAAATTTCAGGGAGAGAAGTCCGTTCCATTTCCGGTTACCATGTGGGTACAGCTCGTTGCCATCGATGAAAACAGTTGTAAAATCAGGCTGACCCTCCATGCCGAACTCAACATGATGATCAAAATGATGGTAGGTGGTTATCTGGAGAAAGGGATCGAGAAGGTGGCGGATATGCTGAGTAAGATCGATTATTCCCCGGAGTAAGTGCCTAAAGTATATTAAAGTGCCTAGAGTGCCTAAAGTTCGGGACTCCTTAAATTTTACCTATGATGTTTTTGGCCCAAGTACTTTAGGCACTCTAGGCACTTTAGACACTTTAGGCACTTTTTACCTGAATGCCACCTCCTTAAAGTAAAACCCCCTCACCTCCCCCGTCCTGGTCTCAATTTGCAATCGCCCGTCAACCTCAATACCGATAATTTTACCTTCAAAATCCGAATCCTGGTCACTGTAATTGGCCCAAACCCCTTTGCGGTAAAGAAGTTTACCATAATCGTGCTGAAGGATGAAATAATCTCCCCGGACCAAGGACCGGTATCTGTTGTCGAGACAGGAACAGAGTTCGGCCAGCATTTGGGAAAGATCATAAGTTTTGCCTGTCAGGTTCCTTAGGGAGACCGGATTTGGCGCATCCGAAACAAAAACCTCCTGGTTGATATTTAACCCAATTCCGATGAGCGCGCGCGAAAACTTTCCACCCGTAATGGCCGTCTCGATCAAAATTCCAGCTATCTTTTTGTCATTCACATAGATATCATTGGGCCATTTAACCGATACGTCTGAAACAAACCGGGATAAAAAGTCGCTCACTCCCAGCGAAATTGCCTGGGAAATTGAAAACTGATGCGAAAGCGCCACACATAAGGGATAAAGAACTACCGTGAATGTCAGGTTTAATCCGTCTGCGCTTTCCCAGGAGGCCAGGCCTGTTCCCCTACCTGCTTGCTGACATTTGGCAACAAAGAGCGTTCCTTCATTCAGACTTTTTGTCAGCAATTCCTTTGCGGCATAGTTATTGGTCGAATCCACAATGTCCAGGTGTATAGTGGTTGATCCTATCATGGCCTTACAAAATTTAACCCGTAAAGTTAACGATATTGGAGAGATCCTGCATCTTATGAGTTTTCAAAGAATCGGTAAAACAACTATCTTTGTCATTATATATCATTCTATGGTTAAAAAGGAGTGTAAAAAGTGCCCGCGGGATTTGGTCGATGCCATTGTGGAAGGCATGCGTCGAAAAAAAGGGATTGAAATTGTCAACATTGACTTGTCTGAAGAAGGGGAGGCCGAATGCGACAATTTCATCATCTGCCATGGAAGTTCAAATACCCATGTAGATGCCATCGCCCGCTCGGTGGAGGAAAGTGTGGAAGAGCTTGCCTTTGAAACCGTTTGGCGTCAGGATGGATTTCAGAATGCACAATGGATATTGTTAGATTACGTGAATGTAATGGTACACATTTTTCAGGAACCTTTCAGAAGGTTTTACGATCTGGAATCCCTCTGGGGTGATGGAACAATTTATAACATTGAAGCAGACATTTAAATTATCATGACAGAAAAGAAACCAAATACAAAAGGTCCAAAGACCAACAAAACAAACAAGCCGCCGATGGGTATCCCCAATAAACCCTCCTCTTACAAGTTCAATCCCATGTATATTTACGGGATCGTGCTGGTAGCCATACTGTATATTAATTTTATCTATGGCACGAGTGGAAAACCGGTTGAGACCAACTGGCGTGAGGTTAAAAGTACGATGCTTAAAAATGGCGATGTCGATAAAATCAATATTGTCAACAAGACGGAAGCTGAGATTTACCTGAAAGAAGGATCCTACGAAAAGTACAAGGCCAAATTGAACCAGGGCCTTTCCGAACCATCCAAAGCCGGTCCCCATTTCACTTTCAACATAGGTTCAATCGATGTTTTCGAATCCAACCTGGAGAAAGCCCAGCAGGAATTGGGTGAATCGCGGGTTATTTTAACTTACGAAAACCGGACGAACTATTTCACCGAGATCTTTAGCTGGATATTCCCGATACTGATTCTTCTCCTTTTCTACTTCTGGATTTTCCGGCGGATGAGTAAAGGCGGTGGAGGGGCCGGCAATATCTTTAGCGTTGGGAAGTCGCAGGCCAAGGTTTTCGACAAAGAGTCGAGGGTTTCGACCACATTTAAAGAGGTGGCAGGATTGGCCGAGGCCAAAGAGGAGATTCAGGAGATAGTTGAGTTTCTCAAGAATCCTGATCGTTATACAAAATTAGGTGGCAAAATCCCGAAGGGGGCCTTACTTGTCGGCCCTCCCGGAACAGGTAAAACATTATTGGCCAAAGCAGTCGCGGGGGAAGCCGATGTACCGTTCTTCTCCATGTCAGGTTCCGACTTCGTGGAGATGTTTGTCGGTGTAGGGGCATCCAGGGTACGTGACCTTTTCAAACAGGCCAAAGAGAAATCCCCTTGTATCGTATTTATTGATGAGATAGACGCAATCGGCCGGGCACGCGGACGTAACCCCAACATGGGATCGAACGATGAGCGCGAAAATACGTTGAACCAGTTGCTCACTGAGATGGATGGTTTCGACACCAACTCCGGCGTGATCATCCTGGCCGCAACCAACCGTGCCGACATTCTGGACAGGGCGCTCATGCGGGCCGGTCGTTTCGATCGCCAGATCCATGTAGAACTGCCCGATATGATCGACCGCAAGGAGATCTTCCAGGTCCACCTTCGTCCTTTAAAACTGGGTGAGGACGTCAATGTTGATTTTCTGGCCAAACAGACCCCTGGTTTTTCCGGTGCAGATATCGCAAATGTGTGCAATGAATCGGCTTTGATTGCCGCCAGAAAAATGAAAGAGGTGGTTGAAAAACAAGATTTTCTCGATGCAGTAGACCGTATCATTGGTGGATTGGAAAAGAAAAATAAAATTATTTCGGTCAACGAAAAGGCAACCATTGCATACCATGAAGCCGGTCATGCAACCGTTAGCTGGTTACTGGAACATGCCCACCCGCTGGTAAAAGTTACCATCGTACCCCGCGGAAAAGCGCTGGGGGCAGCATGGTACCTGCCCGAAGAGAGGCAGATCACAACCAGGGAGCAATTGTTGGATGAGATCTGTGCCACCCTGGGCGGTCGTGCTGCCGAAGAGCTGATTTTCAAATCAGTCTCCTCAGGCGCCCAAAACGATTTGGAAAAGGTGACACGCACCTCCTTTGCCATGGTCTCCTACTTTGGCATGAGCGAAAAAATAGGCAAAGTAAGCTATTACGACTCTTCCGGTCAGTCAGATTATTCATTTACCAAACCATACAGCGAGAAAACGGCAGAAATAATTGACGCTGAGGTAAACCTGATTATCAACAAAGAATACGAAAGGGCTAAAAAGATCCTTAGTACCAATGCGGAAGGCCATAAGAAACTTGCAGAACTATTGCTTGATAGGGAGGTAATCTTCACCGAGGACCTTGAACATGTCTTTGGCCCAAGACCCTGGAACAAAACCAAGGTTGAGTCAAAAACCGAAAAGGTTACCGAACAAGATGACAAGGGAAATGATACTGTTGCATAACAGGAAAATTATATGGAAAAGAGTTGGAAAAAGATCTATTTTTCAGGCGATGAATTCAAGGTATTGATGGCTCGCGATCTTTTGGCGGAAAGTGGGATCAATGCTGTGATAATGAATCAAAAAGACTCTTCCTATCTTGTCTTTGGGGATGTTGAACTCTACATTGAAGAGCAAGACACGCAAGAGGCTCTGAAAATTTTAGACCAACTAATAACCGGGGAAATTTGAAAGAATTTTACAAGAGGAGCATCTCCGGACTGCTCTTTGCAGTCGTACTAATGGGAGCCATCTGGTTTGGCCCCTGGAGTTTTGCCCTCCTATTCGGACTATTCTCCGTCTTTATCCTTCTGGAATTTTATACGCTTTCGAAACATGCGGGTATCTCACCTCAAAAATTCCTGGGCGTTACCATGGGCGGGATTATATTCCTCCTGACCTTTCTTTTTACAAAGGGAATTGTCTCGGTAAATCTCTTTGGATTTTATCTTGCCATTCTGTTCATTATTCCTGCTTATGAACTTTACCGGGCAAAAAAAAATGCCCTGGAAAATATTGCAGTTACCATTTTTGGAATTATTTACATCATCTACCCGTTCTCCCTTTTTAACTATTTTGTCTTCCCGACCTTCCCTGCTGATAACAATTACGAACCAACCTTGTTAATATCCCTGTTTATCCTGATTTGGGCTTACGATTCAGGCGCATACCTCTTCGGAGTAACCCTGGGCAAGCACCGTCTTTTTGAAAGGATATCGCCCAAGAAGAGCTGGGAAGGTTTTTTTGGTGGCTGGTTTCTGGCTCTCTTGTTGGCTATTGCCCTGCAAAGGCTCTTTCCAAGGTTTGAGACAGCCTATATGCTGCTAATTGCCACAATTGCAGCTATTTCAGGTACAATTGGCGACCTGGTCGAATCGATGATAAAACGAAACCTTGGACTTAAAGATTCAGGTAAATTCCTGCCCGGTCATGGAGGATTGCTGGATCGGTTCGACAGTATTATTTTTGCCTCCCCGTTCGTTTTCCTGCTCAACCACTTCTTCGGATAAAGTCAATATTCAAGAAAAAATCACTATTTTTGTCCCACTTAACGAAAAAGGAATGAGATTACACAGAGAGGGATATAAAATAGTTTTTATTTCGATAATAATCTGGATAACAGTTAATTATCTGGTTGGTCTTACACATGATACGGTGTTTCAGGTTTTCATGATCTTGACAACCTTGCCTTTTTTGGTATTGACTGTCCGTTTTTTTCGCTATCCCCACAGAATGATTTCTTTAGCGCCCAAATCCGTACTTTCACCAGCCGACGGAACTATTGTAGCTATTGAAGAGACCACAGAAAACGAATATTTCAAGGATCGCAGGTTGCAGGTTTCTGTCTTTATGTCAGTAACAAACGTTCACATCAACTGGAATCCGGTACCGGGGGAAGTTACCTATTTCAAACATCACAGTGGCCATTTTATGGCGGCCTATTTGCCAAAATCCTCAACCCTGAACGAAAGGGCCACTACCGTAATCCGCATGGCCGATGGGACCGAAGTTCTTGTGAGACAGATCGCCGGTGCGGTTGCCAAACGCATTATCACTTACTCCACTGTTGGGAAAAAGGTAACACAACAGGATGAACTCGGGTTTATCCGTTTCGGATCACGTGTCGACATTTACCTTCCTGTGGGAACTAAAGTCAACGCAGAACTCTGTCAGGAGGTCACCGGAAGCCAAACCATACTTGCTGAACTTTAATTCCGGTAATATGATCAAAAAGCACATTCCCAATTTTATTACCTCACTCAATGTTCTTTGTGGCAGTATTGCAGTGGTTTTTATTTTGAAGGGTGCGCTCACAACTGCAGTGGTTTTGATATTATTTGCTGCAATTTTCGATTTTATGGACGGCATGACCGCCCGTTTGTTAAAGGTTTATTCAACTATTGGAAAGGAGTTGGATTCACTTGCCGATATGATCTCATTCGGGTTGGCCCCAGGGTTAATCATGTTTAAACTGCTTGAGACAAGTATTTTTAAGGAAAACGTCCTGCCCGATCTTCAATCAAATTTAACCATTACAGATTTATTAACCGTTGGGGCAGCCTTTCTGATACCGATTTTCTCGGCCCTTCGGCTGGCAAAATTCAATGTAGATGAACGGCAGACCAGTTCTTTCGTCGGTTTGCCAACCCCTGCAAATGCCCTGTTTATCTCTTCGCTGGCGTTGATTCAGGAACATGGCACCATTCCGGGAATCGATCAGCTTTTGCTATCAACTCCGGTACTGCTCTTCATTACCGTTCTCTTCTCTTTTTTGCTGGTAGCCGAAATTCCCATGTTCTCGCTGAAATTCAAAAATCTTGGCTGGAAGAACAACCAGATCCAATACATCTTTATTATTTGTTCATTGTTACTGATTGCCACCCTGCAACTTTACGGTATTTCCACGATAGTTCTGCTGTTTATCGGAATCTCTGTAATCAGTGAATTGACAAAAAAATAGCGACCTCGTTCGTAATTAGATTCTAACTTTTGAGTCCTTTGTGCAAACCTTAGCGCCCTTTGTGGTTAAATTTTTATTTTTCACCACAAAGGCCCCCAAGGAAAACACAAAGGATGCACAAAGGATTTTGTTCATTACATGTAACCAAAAGACCAACCAATTAACATGAGATCTAACCAAAAAAAAAACCTTCCCCGATTTATCCTTCAGTGGAGTGTCATTGCGTTTTTACTATTTCTTGGAGTCAGGGCCTTCCTGCAAAAAGATTACATTCCGGATTTTGAAGCCTATTGTCCATTCGGCGGAGTTCAGGCATTAAGCAGTTACTTCCTGAGCAATTCGCTGGCCTGCACCATGACCACTGCACAGATTGCCATGGGCATTATGCTGATTATTGGGATAATACTTTTCAGCAAACTCTTCTGCGCCTTCATTTGTCCAATTGGAACGATCAGCGAATGGCTTGGAAATCTTGGGGATAAATTCAAAGTCAGTATTAAAATTTCAAGATCAGCAGATCTACTTTTACGCTCCTTAAAATACATCCTCCTATTTGTTACCTTCTATTACACCCTTGATAGCAATGAGCTTTTTTGCAAGAAATTTGATCCCTATTATGCCGTCGCATCAGGCTTCAGTTTGGATGTTGTCTGGTTTTTTGCACTGATCTCCATCTCCCTGGTGGTGATAGGATCCATCATCTTCAGACTTTTCTGGTGTAAATACTTTTGTCCGCTCGGCGCCATCTCAAACATCCTTAAATTTATCTGGTTCGCTGCCTCTGTAATTCTGCTCTATGTACTTATTCGTATCACAGGAATAGAGCTCTCGTATGTCTGGCCTTTGGCCGCCCTAGCAATCGGTGGATATCTGCTGGAATTTTTTGGCGGAAAGCTTAATTTCTTTCCGGTTGCCAAAATTACCCGCAACGAATCATCCTGTACCAACTGCCGGCTTTGCAGCCGCAAATGCCCGCAGGTCATTGATGTAGCCGCAATGAAGGTCGTTACCGACGTGGATTGCAACTTGTGCGGCGAGTGTCTCGAAGTGTGTCCCGAAAAAGATACCCTGCAGATCAACAGGCGCAGCGGGCTGAAATGGCTGCCGGTTATTGCCGCCATCGTTTTGTTTGTGATCGGACTTATCTTAAGTTTCAATTGGGAGTTGCCTACCATCGACCAGCGATGGGGAACTCCGGCAGAACTTGAAAAAGCAGCGGTCTTCACCCAGTCCGGACTCACCGAAATCAAATGCTTTGGCAGTTCCACAGCCTTCGCCAACAAAATGAAAGAGGTCAAAGGAGTGCTGGGTGTTGCTACCTACGTCACCACACACAAGGTCAAAGTATTATATGATCCGGCCATTTTAACGGACCAGAAAATTCAGGCGGAGATATTTACGCCACAGAAAGCAGTCGTTCGTGAGATTCCGGATTCTATCCAAAATATTAAAATGGTCTCCTGCCAACTTGATAACTTCTTTGATCCCAATGACTTTTCGCATCTTACGATGCTGCTAAAAGAAAAGTCTGATGCCCTCGGACTCGAAAGTGTTTTCAGTTGTCCGGTAACAGTCAGATTATTTTTACCGGGCAATTCAAATCTGAAAGAATCAGGACTGAAAGAGATAATCGAAACCAAAATACTGAGGATCAACACAAATGAGCTGTCAACTCATTTCGACCTTTCCTTCAAATTGGTTGGTACACCACTGCCTCAAACCATCAGTCTAACTGAATACAAGAACAGAATGTTTGAGCCTTACCAGAGTACCTTCAACTGGAAGAAAAGTTACCGCGATACGATGCTTGATACCCTTGTGGTCCAGGCCGACCCGAAACAGTACGATATTGAAGCATTGCCCTATTTTGTCAGCCATCTCTCCAACGACAATGGCGTTGTTGGATTTCATTCTTCCATGGATAGCACTTCGAGGGTATTTTTCAACATTATTTTCATTGACTCCCTCACAAATAGTGTCTCCATCCTGAAAAACATGAAAAACGACACCTTGACCGTCAATTACGAGGGGGGTGAGATCGGAAAAATTGTAAATAAATTCAAATTTTAAAATATCGCCCAAATTCTAGTTTCAGACAAAAAACATCACATAATGACTATTTTGTGACATTTTGTCTATTTTTTTGTTGTATTAGTAGATATTTGTATATTTGAACCGAAATATTTAATCATATTGTATTCGGTTATTCAAAATATCAAACAATAAAAATAGGATTGTATGTGTGGAATAGTAGGAATATTTGAAATTAACTGCCCTTCAGACCAATTGCGCATCAAGGCGCTTGAGATGTCAAAACGAATCAGGCACCGCGGTCCTGACTGGTCCGGTATTTTCGTAGGCGACCACGCCATTATCGCCCACGAACGTCTGGCGATCGTCGACCCGACTTCGGGAGGCCAGCCACTTTACAGCAAGGACCATAATCTTGTGCTTGGCGTCAATGGCGAAATCTACAACCACAGGGAACTTAGAAATCCACTCGAATCCAAATACGAATTTCAGACACAATCCGACTGTGAAGTCATTCTGGCCCTTTACCAGGAGAAGGGAATTGATTTTCTCGAAGACCTTAACGGGATTTTCGCTTTTGTGCTTTACGACAGGGAAAAAGATTGCTACCTGATCGCCCGCGACCATATCGGGATCATTCCGCTCTACATGGGCTGGGATGATTGTGGACAGTTTTACATTGCCTCTGAACTCAAAGCCCTTGAGGGTGTTTGCAAGAGAATTGAAGAATTCCTGCCTGGACATTACCTGTATAGCAAAGATGGGGTTCCCAAAAAATGGTATAGCCGCACCTGGGGAGATTATGAAAATGTGAAGGACAATGTTTCCAGTATCCCGGTGCTTCGCAAAGCGCTCGAAGATGCCGTTCACCGTCAGTTAATGTCGGATGTTCCATACGGGGTTCTTCTCTCCGGTGGATTAGACTCATCCGTCATCTCGGCCATCGCCAAAAAATACGCTGCTAAACGGGTCGAATCGGTAGATGACACCCAGGAGGCCTGGTGGCCGCAACTGCACTCTTTTGCCGTAGGCCTCATCGGATCTCCCGACCTTGCCGCCGCACAGAAAGTGGCAGACCACATCGGTACGGTGCATCACGAAGTACACTTTACGGTTCAGGAGGGATTGGACGCACTTCGCGATGTAATTTATCACCTTGAAACTTACGACGTTACTACCATAAGGGCATCTACGCCCATGTATTTGTTGTCCAGGGTGATCAAATCGATGGGGGTGAAAATGGTCCTTTCGGGCGAGGGGGCTGACGAAATCTTTGGCGGATACCTCTACTTTCACAAAGCGCCCAATGCACGGGCGTTTCACGAAGAGACCATCCGCAAATTGGGCAAACTGCACCTCTACGACTGTCTTCGTGCCAACAAATCGCTGGCTGCATGGGGCGTTGAAGGCAGGGTTCCATTCCTTGATAAAGAGTTTATGGATGTAGCCATGACACTTAATCCGGAAGACAAAATGGCCAAGGACGGCAAAATGGAAAAATGGATTTTGCGCAAGGCATTTGAAGAATATCTTCCAGCCAGTGTCGCATGGCGCCAGAAAGAGCAGTTCTCCGACGGTGTTGGCTACAACTGGATCGATTCGCTGAAGGTAATGGTTGGCGAAAGAGTAACGGATGATCAGATGAAAAACGCCAAATTCAGATTCCCAATCAATACCCCGATGTCGAAAGAAGAGTATTTCTACCGTTCCATTTTCTCCGAGCACTTTCCGTCCGACACGGCAGCCTCCTGCGTTCCTTCCGTACCTTCAATCGCATGCAGTACCCCCGAGGCGCTGGCATGGGACCCTTCCTTCAGAAACAACGCTGATCCATCCGGAAGGGCGGTAAAATCGGTGCATCTGGATGCCAATAAATAAGGATAAAGGATCCTTAACTTGAAAACTGGTTCAGTTTTTTTCTTCAGACTGAAGAATCCTGAAGAGCTCATCCGGACTGACATTCTCCATCAGTTTTCCGTTTTCGGTAATGGAAATCCGGCCGGTCTCTTCACTTACCACGATGGTGAAGGCATCGGTAACCTCAGACATTCCAATCGCCGAGCGGTGGCGCAATCCCAATGCCGGACTAATCTCCTGACTGGAAGAGACCGGTAGGATGCAGCGCACCGCCTGAATACGGTTGGATGTCACAATGCATGCACCGTCATGAAGGGGTGAATTCTTAAAAAATATATTGGAAATCAAATCTGTACGAATCTCCGCATCAATAAATTCCCCCGTACGCACATACTCTTTTAATTCATTGGTCCTACCAATGACAATGAGGGCGCCTGTTCTCGATTTGGACATCAGAATACAGGCATCAACGATTGATTTTATTCCCGATGGTGAAATATTTCTAAACTGGCCGGCAATGAGTGAACCAATGGAGATCTTCTTGTTGTTCCGGTAACTATTTCCCAACATCAGCAGGAAACGGCGGATCTCCTGCTGAAAAACGACGATGATAGCAATCATTCCTACCCCAAAAAGGTTGCTCAGGATCGATCCCAGCAACTCCATTTTCAAAGCCCTGACAACGATCCAGACCATGAAAACAATAAAGATCCCCAGGAATATGCTGAAAGTGACGGTTCCCCTGACCAATCCGTACAATTCGTACAGGAGAATGGCCACGAAAAAAATATCCAGCAGATCCAGAAACTTGAGGTGTATAAAGAGTTCTGTCATACAATCACTTTTTTAATTCGGAGACAAGCCTGATGGTCTCAACCGCTTCCCGTACATCATGTACCCTGAGAATGTCGGCGCCCCCCATCAGCGCAAGGGTATTTAAAACGGTGGTTCCGTTAAGGCTCCCGGCGGGCGAACTATCCAACAATCTCCAGATCATAGCCTTGCGGGAAACGCCGACCAGCAAAGGTAGTTCAAATAGACGAAACGAATCAAGGCAATTCAAAAGTTCATAATTGTGTCGCTGGTTTTTACCAAACCCAAAACCTGGGTCCACAATGATATCATTGACACCCATCAACTTAAGGGAGCTTATTTTTTCGGATAGATAGAACAGGATATCTTTGACCACATCTACATAAAATGGATCCGTCTGCATCGTTTTGGGAGTTCCCTGCATGTGCATCAAAATATAGGGCAGACCAAGCTTTGCAACGGTTTCGAACATTTCTCCATCCATGATCCCCCCCGAGATATCGTTGACCAGAAATCCCCCAATTTCGTCATATATTTGGTTGACTACCCCAGACCGAAAGGTGTCGATTGAAAGAACCGCCTCCGGAAAATGGCTTCGGATTGCTTTGACAGCAGGCAGCAGCCTGACCATCTCGGTATCCTCTAAAACCTCCGCCGCACCTGGTCTTGAAGAGACTGCCCCCATGTCAATGATCAAACCTCCGGAAACCAGAATCTCCTCCGCCCGAAGCAAAATTTCCTTCTCCAGGCGGTACCGACTACCTTCGTAAAAAGAGTCCGGAGTGAGGTTCAAGATCCCCATGACGACAGGTTCATCCAGCCAAATTAGCTTCCCGTCCAACTGAAGGGACCTTTTTTTGCGGTAAAAGGGATTTTCGATTTTCTGATACAACATGAAACGGATCTTTGGTACAAACGAATAAGCAACAGGATACTACAATTCAACAGATTATCCTTCCTGATTTGCTGTCTGTTGACAAAAATAGTAAATAAGCACACATACAACCAATTATTGGGAATCAGCTTTAATTGATTTCCGGATATCAATCAAATTATTTTAGGCATCAAAATACTTTGTGTGTCCTTTGTGATGTACTTCGTGACCTTTGTGGTAAAGTTTGAAAATTTTAACACGAAGGGCTCCAAGGATAACACAAAGGACACCAGGGAAATTGACTCAACACATTCAATTACAAGACATTGAATTGTCAACCATTTTAACCAGCAAAGTTGTTGCCAATATAAAAAGGCAACTTATTTTGAAATTATCAATAATTACAATAATTTTGACATTATTTGTCAAAATTATTGTTGTCAAAATGAAAAATTTCGGTGCCACCATCAGGGAACTTAGGGAAGAAAAAAAATTGCCATTGCGGGTAGTTTCCGCCAATCTGGATATAGACCAGGCCATTCTCAGCAAAATTGAAAGGGGCAAACGCAAAGCTTCAAAGGAGTTGTTGAACAAACTAGCCATTTATTTTAATGTTGACAAAGCTGAATTAATGTTAGCCTGGTTATCAGACAATATTGTTTATGAGGTAGAAGATGAAGAATTTGCTCTGGAAGCGTTGCAATTGGCTGAAAAGAAGCTGAGCTACATTGCGTTTAAAAAGATTGACCGAAATAAAATCAAGAATCTACTAATTACTGCCATCTCCGATTTCAATTCCATTCATGCTGCCTGGGTCTATGGCTCTTTCTCCAGAGGTGATGATGGGCCAAAAAGTGACATTGACATAGCCATCAAAACGGATGAGAAATTCAGTTATTTCGATCTGGCGGAAGTACAGTTTCAACTGGAAAAACAAACAAAGAGGAAGATAGATGTTGGATTCCTGGATTCCTTCAAACCTTATATTCTGGATCATATTCAACCTGATTTAAAATTGATTTATGAGAGACCAACGTCTTGACAGCCAAAAGCGATTACTACATATTTCGAAAGCAATTGATGACATTTTTAAATATGTTTCAGACGAAACAGTAAATACGTTTTGTGAAAAAGATATCATTCACGATGCCGTCCTATTTCAGTTTTCAATCATCGGAGAAGCAATAAATTTCGTCGATCCGGAAATACTGGAAAAATACAATTACCCATGGTACAAAGTACGGTCCTTCAGAAATCTTATATCACACGAGTATTTTAACATTAAAATGGAGGCAGTCTGGCAAATCATTCAGAAGGATCTACCTGAATTGAAGATTGTTATCCAATCCATTTTGAAAAGCGAATTTGGTAAGCAATCGGAATTGCCAGTGGAATGATCTGAATTATTAAAGCACATTTGCAGAATTGGTCGCTCGTTCATCAGCTTTTTATATATTTGAAATATTGTTTCACAAAGAGAAAAGCGAAAAAAAATAAACCCTTATCGGTGAAAAAAACCAAAGAACAATACGATCATGTGATCGGCCTGTGCCGGGAAGTCTTTGTTAAAAAGATGAAAGACTACGGCACTGCCTGGCGAATCCTGCGCCCCTCCTCCATGACCGACCAGATTTTTATAAAAGCACAGCGGATCAGGACCATTGAGGAGACTGGAGTAGCAAAAATTGATGACGATGCCCGTTCCGAATTTATCGGCATTATCAATTATTGCTCGCTTGCGCTCATACAACTCGCATTGGGCTCGAAAGAGGAAGAGTTGCCCCGCGACCAGGCGGAGGCCATGTACCTGGCCAACCTCGAGAAGGCAAAAAAATTGATGCTCGATAAGAATCATGATTATGGCGAAGCCTGGCGCAAAATGCGCATCAGCTCTTTTACCGACCTGATACTCATGAAGATCAAACGGACCAAGCAGATCGAGGACAATCTTGGTAAAACACTTATATCTGAGGGCGTTGATGCCAACTACATGGACATGATCAACTATTCGGTTTTTGCATTGATCAAAATGGAATTTGAACCTGAAGTATGAAGACGTTGACCAACATTTCGCGCTGGACCTTCGGACTAGTTTTTATCTTTTCGGGATTCGTAAAAGGAATCGATCCCTGGGGATTGGAGTACAAGCTGGCAGACTATCTTCCCTCCATGGGACTTGGCAGTCTTCGCTTTCTGGCCCCTGCCGGGTCTTACCTTCTTCCCATGGCAGAATTTTTAATCGGGGCCGCCATGCTGCTCTGTGTCAGAATTCGGCTGAGCTCGTTGCTCGGACTAATATTTATGGCGTTTTTCACCCCATTTACGCTTTATGTAGCCATCAAAAATCCGGTCACCGATTGTGGGTGCTTTGGGGATGCCCTCGTGATTACCAACTGGGAAACCTTTTATAAAAACATTCTCCTTTCGGCCATGGTTCTTCTGGTATTTATCAGGCGAAAGAATATCCAACCTGTGATTCTGGGGAAATGGCGCTATTACAGGATGGCCATCATCACTACCATTTACATTGGGTTTGTCACCTGGTCCTACAGGCACGATCCTGTTTTTGATTTCAGGCCCTACAAAGTTGGCGTTAACATACCAAAAAGCATGAAGATCCCGGAAGGAGAAAAGGCGGATATATATGCCAACAGCTTCTTCTACAGAAATAAGCAGACCAATAAAGTACAAAAATTCACCGACGCCGACTATCCTTGGAAGGATACAGTGAACTGGAAATTCGAGTCGATGGGCGAAGCTGTCCTGGTTAAAAAGGGCTATACCCCACCGATTCATGATTTCCAAATCCGCACTGCGCCCGGTGACGATGTGACCAGCTTCTTTTTTGCAGACGACAAACCCACCTTTTTCCTGATAGCTGCCAACCTAACAAAGAGTTCGCTTAAAAAGCAGGAACTCATCAATGGAATGGCAACTTGGGCCAGGTTTTCGGGCTATAAATTTGTATGTCTCACCTCGACAACCGGAGCAAGACTGGAGGAATTCAAGAATTTGGCACATCCAACCTACGAATTTCTTTTTGGCGATGAAGTAACGCTTAAAACTATCGTCAGGGGAAATCCGGGACTCCTCTACCTCCGTAGCGGAACCATCATGGGCAAGTGGCATTACAATGATATTCCAACCATTAAAGAGATGGCAAGTTTGGTTTCCAACGTAACCAAATAGTTAAATCATTGGCAACTGCAACAAAGCATTCGTTACTTAAATGTCTGATTTCTATCTTTGCTGCAAGATCATTAACTTCAAAAATTAAATATCACCGACCATGAGAAAGAAAATTGTAGCCGGTAACTGGAAATGCAACACCACACTCGCTGAAGGTATTGCACTGGCTAAACAAGTTAGCAATTTGGTTACAGAAAAAGGAGCGAAAGATGTAGTTGTCGTACTTGGGACTCCCTTTACCCATCTTGCCAGCGTCGCCACAACTGTTGATTTAAGCAGGGTTTCAGTTTCCGCACAAAACTGTGCAGCAGAAGCAAAAGGCGCCTTCACCGGGGAAGTCTCCGTATCGATGATCCAATCAACCGGTGCAACTTATGTTATTATTGGACACTCCGAACGCCGCGAATATTACCATGAAACAAGCGAGATCCTGAACAAGAAGGTAGCGCTGGCCCTTGCCCAGGGTTTGACTCCAATCTATTGCTGTGGCGAGGCCCTTGCCATCCGCGAGGCTGGAACAGAAAATGAATTCGTTAAAAAGCAACTCGAGGAGACTGTCTTCAACCTTTCTGCCGAAGATTTCAGGAAAATCGTGATCGCATATGAACCAATCTGGGCCATCGGAACAGGACGCACAGCCAGCTCACAACAAGCTCAGGATATGCTTTCCTTTATCCGTCAGTTGATTGCAAAAAAATACGATCAGAATATCGCAGCTGAATGCTCCATTCTTTATGGCGGTTCCTGCAGTCCTGCCAACGCGCAGGAACTGTTCAGTCAGCCGGATATTGACGGTGGATTGATCGGAGGCGCTTCACTCAAGGCAGATGATTTTCTGGCTATCATCAACGCTTACTAGCAAATGCAACTCCTCTTTTAGAAATCAATCACCTAAAAGAGAGCCATTAAGGTTCACGCAAAGTCCGCAAAGAAAGACGCAAAGTATTACCCGTAACACTTTGCGTCTTTTGCGTTTTACTTTGCGTACTTTGCGGGAACCTTTTAGTCAACTTAGTGAACAAATAACATATTTCTACACGAAACCAGGAGATTTTCTTTCTTTCGACTATTTTTTTTTGTGCTTCTGCAAAGGCTTCCCAATCCTTTTGGTACTTTTGGATCTGAAATCCGTATACCTACCCAATATTTCGATGCATGAGAAAGTTTCTGATCTTGTTCTCCCTCTTTTGGCTATTGGCCAATCTTGCATCCGGTCATAATCTCAAAGGCAATATCAAAGACAAGAGTGGTCAGCCAATCCCATTCGCAACAGTATTTTTTAAAGAGGGATCGCAAGGCACCACTACCAACGAAAATGGTGATTTTGAAATCCAACTCCCATCCGGAAGTTACACTGTGACATACCGCAGTCTGGGTTACACCCCGAAGACCGAAACCATTATCTTATCTGGCAAACCGATCAGCCTCTCAATAGTGCTGGAAGAGCAATTTCAGGAGATACAGGAGGTCAGCATAAATGCAGGTGTTGACAGGGCGTATCCCATCATGCGCAAAGTAATCAGTCTCTCCTATGTTCACCTCAACCAGATGCAGAGTTATGGGGCAACGGCCTATCTGCGTGGAACCATCAAGGTCGACAACATTCCAGGGATATTCAGGAATCAACTCAAAAGACAAAACATTGATGTGAAATCCGGGGATATACTTGTCCAGGAGAGTGTCAACCAGATCTTCTTCAAAGCACCCGACAAGTATGACCTGCAAATCAAATCCATCAACTCATCCTTCCCAAAAGGAATTGATTTTCAAGTTACTGACATACTTGGATCAAGTCTGTACCAGGACAATATTGATGTTTTAATATCCCCGGTAGGGAAAAATGCATTTCCTCATTACAACTTTACCTACGAAGGATTTAACTACGAAGGAAAGAATATTGTCAACAAGATCAGGGTGACTCCTAAGCGAAAAAGCAAACTTCTATTTGAGGGAACTATCTATATCATGGAAGATTACTGGTGTTTGAAACAGGCGGACCTCAACTTTGAAACACCTGTCGGGAGGGTCAACCTATACATGACTTATGATGAAGTATCTCCTTCTATCTGGCTACCGGTCAGTCACAAGTTTTCGTTTGATGCCAGCATGATGGGGATCAAAGGGAGTGGAAAATTCACCACATCGATGCGTTACACAGATCTTCAATTCAACCAGAGTGTTTTGAATATGCTCAATCTTCCGGCAAGGACTCAAGCCATTGTACAAACTGACAAACCAGCAACCTCCAAATCCATTCCTCAGAAGAAACCTTCAAAATCGCTCGAAAAGAAAAAGGAGAAAATTGATCAATTGCTTGAAAAGAAAGATCTGAGTACCCAGGAGATGAACAAGCTATCGCGTCTGATGCAATCGGCCAATGCTAAATCGGTTGACGACTCCCTGAAAACACTTGAGATCACTGAATCGGTAAAGGTTAAAATCGACCCGAAGGCAGCCAACAGGGATACTTCTTTCTGGAATTCATTAAGGCCAATTCCGCTGGCACCTGAAGAGCTGCAAAGCTTCCATAAAAGGGACTCCGCAACCCTTTCGGAGCTTAACAAACCCAAGGAGGTGACCATTGCCAGGCAAAAGTTTAATCCCGGTGTTTTTGCCCCCTTCTTTCTCGGAAGCAAGAAAATTTTTGCAGATTCTACCTGGCATTTTTACTATTCCGGACTCTTCAACCTCAGCAGGGTAACATTTAACGCGGTCGATGGCTTTACCGTTAACCAGGAGATCGCATTTACCAAAAATTTCAAACCTGGCCGTTCGCTTGAATTCCGTCCGGGAATCGCTTATGCCTTTGGCCGTGATGTCGCGATGGGAAACCTGGGCATCAAATATTCTTACGCACCCATGCACCGGGGAAAGTTTGAACTGAACATCGGACAGTTTTCGGAAGATTTCAACTCACAAGAGAGCGCCATTTCCCCTTTCATCAACAGCGTCTCTTCTCTGTTTTTCAAAACCAATTTCGCCCGTTTCTTCGAGGACCACTATGTTAAAATGGCCAACCAGGTAGATTTGGTCAACGGACTGATTTTGCGAACCAAACTTGAATGGAAAAAGATAAGCCAGCTGGAGAACTCAACCAATTACTCTTTCATTGACAAAAAGGACAATTATCAACCCAATTTGCCTGCCAACGATGAAGTTAGTGCCATTCAGTTGGCCAACCAGGTTTCGGCCAAATTCGGCATCAAATTGGAATATACGCCAAAATATTATTACAAAATTCGCGATGGCATCAAAAAGATGTCCCATTCTTATTTTCCCACCTTTTATATTGGCTATGAAAAAGGTGTCAGTAACATCTTCTCAAGTATCTCTGATTTTGACTTCCTGAATGCAGGAATCTCCCACTCCATCGATTTCAGTCAATCGTCGAGTCTCCACTGGGAGGTTAATGCAGGATTGTTTACCAACAACCGTCAGCTTCATTTCTCTGATTTTGCACACGTCCAGACCCAGACCAGTCCGGTACTGCCGCACGAATACCGTCACTCATTTTATGTGCCGAATTATTATGCGCTTTCTACCTCCGACCGGTTTCTCAATGGATTCATCTCCTACAAATCACCGCTTATCCTCCTGAAATATCTCCCTGTCCTGAGCAATACACTCTGGAGGGAGATGATATGGACCGGCTACTACAGCTCACCGGTCAATCCTTTCCATACGGAGTTTGGGTACACATTGTTAGAGGTATTTTATTCGACCAATATGGGAGTCTTTGTCGGGTTTGATAAGATGAATTTTACGAAAGTTGGGATCAATATGGCCTTTCGGATTTCCTACTAGCCGATATTGAAGTCAATACTAATTATGGAAGAAAATCAATCAGTAAGATCGACAACGGAAATAACAGGAATCATCTTATTTCTATTCCCAGGACTACTGTTTCTTGCCACTTCACTTTTCCAAGGCATAGGACAAGCCAATCCTTTTATCTTACTGATTATAATATTATTAGGAGGAATAGCTCAAATAGTTGGTTTAGTAATGTACTTAGTTGCAGCCTCCAATCTAAAAATCAAGCTATTACATATCGCAGCAGGTATTGCATTTTATCTCATAATCCTGCCTGTAGTTTGGGCTGCAAATTTTCTAAAAGAAATGGTTTATATTGAAGCACATCAGGAAGAGTTAGAAATTATTGCCGAAGACTTATTAGCAAATAGGATATCAATTGAAACTGCAAACGAAATGCTTAAGTCAAAGAATTATTTGTTGCAGGTTATTTGCATTCCAAAAGAACAAAAGCATGTGCTATTTATTTTGGGTGGATTAATTGATAATTGCGTTGGTTTCTCCTACAGTTTAACAGATAAAAGACCTTCTGAAAATTGTTGCGGGGATTTAATCAAATGGACGAAGCTAAAAAGAAGATGGTACAAATGGGGAACAACCTGAAAAAAATATTACTCCCGGGTCAATGCACAATGGAGAATTCTATGTAACACACCTCTTTAACAACTTTAGGCACTTTAGCTCACTTTAGTCACTCAGTCACTTTCTTATGGAATACACGAAAATAACCTGCACACTTAAACCCGACAATGAAATTGCCCGCCAACTGCTGATGCAGGAGCTTGGCAATGTTGGTTTCGAAAGCTTTGTCGAAACGGATGATACCATTGAAGCCTATATTCCATCGGTAAATTTTATCCCGGAAATTCTCGCTTCAGAGAACCTTCAAAAGAATGAGTATTTCAGTTTTGATTATACGATCGAGGTGATTGCCGATCAAAACTGGAACGAAGTTTGGGAACAGAACTATTTCGAGCCTCTGCTGATTGAAGGCCAATGCATGATCCGTGCCCCATTTCACGAGACATATCCTGCGGCTAAATACGAGATTATCATCAATCCTAAAATGGCATTTGGAACTGGCAACCACGAAACTACCCACCTGATGATCAAGGCGATACTGGAGCTTGACCTGAAAGGGAAAGAGATTCTGGACATGGGGTGTGGCTCCGGTATCCTTGCTATTCTCGCGGCCATGAAAGGCGCCGCGGCAATCACTGCCATAGACATTGACGAATGGTCGACCAACAACGCCATTGAAAATGCGGAACTCAACCATATCGGCAATATCCTGGTAAGACAAGGTGATGCGAGCTTGCTTTCGGATCAGCAATTCGACGTTATTTTGGCCAATATCCAGCGAAACATACTTTTACAGGATATGGAGGCCTATCGAAAGGTACTGAAAGACGGAGGATTATTGATTATGAGCGGATTCTATACCACTGATCTGGAAGCCATTGAAGAGAGAGCCAACTCGCTTGGGATGAAAATAACAAGCTCCGCCGAACGGTCAAACTGGTGTGCTGCCGGTTTCAGGTTGTAAAGCGCCACGTTTGCTGAACTCTACCACTTCCATATTCTTGATTTGGTCCCCGTCAATGGTAAAACGCAACATGGTTCTCACCATGTGAAATCCTTGCTGTCCGGCCGCCCCGGGATTGATGTGCAGCAGTTGAAATTTCGGATCAAAAATTACCTTAAGAATATGGGAATGACCAGCAATGAAAAGTTTGGGCGGATTACTTTTAAGGAGGGGCAACACATTTCTTTCGTAATGTCCGGGATAGCCTCCGATGTGGGTCATTAATACATCAACCTCCTCGCAGGCAAAACGCAACAACGAGGGAAACTGTACCCTCAAATCTGCTCCGTCGATGTTGCCGCAGACGGCTTTTAGCGGTTTGACCTGCATCAGCCGGTCTGTAACCGAGCAACTGCCGATATCCCCCGCATGCCAAATTTCATCGCACTCCTCCAGCAATCGGATCATTTGATCATCCAGGTAACTGTGTGTATCCGACAGGAGAGCGATTCGTTTCATGTTTTTTCTACATCAACAGCAATTTGTCCGCCATGGCATCCGCCAGATCGACGCACCTCTGAAACTTCTCCTGCTTCAGGCTTCCCTTCTCCTCAACAGGCTCATAAATCGTCTCCCAGTTCATGTGCTCGGCAAATCTTTTCAGGTTACTGACACCACCACCATTCCAAAGAAAGTTGCCGAAAATGGCAAAATAGTTGTTCTTGATGGCCATGTGTTCGATGGTAGAAAGGAGTGTCTCTACGTTGGGGAAAAGGGCATTGTTGTATGCGCAGCTGCCGATGATCAACCCCTTGTACCGGAAAATATCGTTGATGATGTAGGAAGGATGGGTCTTGGAAGAGTCGTAAACTCGAATATTTTTAATCCCTCTTTCGCTCAGTTGCCGGGCAATGACCTCGGCCATGTTCTGGGTATTTCCGTACATGGAGCCATAGACGATGATGCATCCCTGCTCCTTTTCGTATGAACTCCAGCGGTTGTACCGGCTCAGCACCCACTCCAAATTGGTACGCCAGATCGGACCGTGGGTTGCCGCGATCATTTTTATATCGAGTGGCGCCAGTTTTTTAATGGCCCGTTGGGTATGCGGACAATATTTTCCTACAATGTTGGTAAAATAGCGCATCACATCCACCTCATAAAAATCGAGGTTGAGTTCATCATCAAATACCCCGCCATCCAATGTGCCATAACTTCCAAAAGCATCGCCTGAAAAGAGAATTTTGTGCGTTTCATCATAGGTAACCATGGTCTCGGGCCAATGCACCATCGGTATAGTTTGAAACTGCAGTTTTACCTCTCCCAGATCCAGCATCGAATTATCGTGAACCTCCAATATCTTATCAAGATTGAAGCCAAGATTTTCGGCGATACCAAAGGTCTTTTTGTTTCCAACCAAGGTGATATTCGGATATTTAGCGGCAATGGCCTTCATCGATCCCGAATGGTCAGGTTCCATGTGATTGATTATCAAGTAATCGATGTGTCTCGATCCGATAATTCCTTCTATTCTGGCCATGTAATCTTCGATGTACTGGCGCTCCATGGTATCAACCAAAGCAACCTTCTCATCGACAATTAGATAGGAGTTGTAAGAGATTCCGTCGGGGATGGGCCAGATATTCTCGAAAAGGGCGGTCCGACGATCGTTGAAGCCCAGAAAATAGATGTTATCGGCCAATTTGATCTGATGCATATACTGAATTTTATTCTGCTGATTTAAACTGCAAAAATACTATTTTATCACTTACAGCCCCTCTGGGATAATGCTCAAAATTAAAAAAGCTTACAGAGGGATACTTATTCCCTGTGTTATAAATTAAACATATTCTGAATTAAAAAGTCTGATTAGCGAATTGCATTAAAATTGTATTTTTGAACAGACAAATGAGCAAGCGAAAACAAAAGGTCACTCAAACAAGCAAATTAGAGAACAGGATTAAACCTCTTTTTCTGAAGACTAAACCTCTTTTTCTGATTTGTATGAGCACTTTTTCCAAAACGGGGAAAAGCATCAGACAGATTTCCATGCAAAGCTATGCTAAAACCTATGCGGTATTTAGCAGACTCGGCCTCAGAAGCAGCATCAAACAGGTTTTACTGCAAGGCTCTGCAGCATTTCGCAGAATCGGCACCAGACAAAAAATAGCTGCACTTCTGGTCATCCTACTACTTTTTCCCGCCCTCTGGATCAGAAATTTTTACCGCGGCCTCTACAGTCCCAATGTAGCCGGCAACTACATGCTTTTCATCCGTGAAAAGGACAATTTCGATCAGGTTGTCAAACAGTTGCAACAGAATGGATGCCTCACAAAAGTTGAAACCTTCAGGCGGGTTGCCCGGTTCAAAGACTACGACAATAACCTGCATCCCGGAGCTTACAAAGTTCAAAAAGGATGGAGCAACAACCAACTGATCAACATCCTCAGATCAGGGGCCCAAACCCCGGTGATGGTCACCTTCAACAGCATCCGAACCCTTGAAGAGCTGGCCGGGAAAATTGCCAGGCAATTGCAGAGCGACTCCCTCTCCTTCATTAAACTCTTTAAAAACGACTCCAGTACCCTGAAGTTGGGCTTTAAAAAAGAGACGCTACCCGCGCTGTTTATCCCCAACAGCTATTCGCTTTATTGGACCACCACACCTCAGGCTTTTCTTACCCGGATGAAGTACGAATACGATAAATTCTGGAACGAAACCCGAAAAGGGAAGGCAAAGAGCATTGGTCTAACCACCGATCAGGTAGCAACCCTGGCTTCGATTGTGCAGGAAGAGAGCAACAAAGCGGAGGATAAACCGGTCATAGCGGGCGTTTACATCAATCGTCTGCACAAGGACTGGCCCTTGCAGGCTGATCCTACCATCCGCTTTGCCCTTGGCGATTTCGGTATCCGCAGAATTCTGACAACCCAGTTGGCTGTCGAAAGTCCCTACAACACTTATTTAAACCCAGGACTCCCTCCCGGACCGATCAACATCCCTGAGATCTCCTCCCTGGAGGCAGTATTAAACTTCAAGGTACACGACTATTACTATTTCTGTGCCAAAGAGGACTTTTCGGGATACAGCAACTTCGCCAAAACACTCTCCGAACATAACAGAAATGCAAAAAAATACCAGGAAGCGCTGAACAAGATTAAAGTCTACAAATGAGAAAAAATAACCCCTCCCCTACCACAAATTACACAGATTACACGAATTACTCACAATAATATTTTCACTCCAACCGAAAATGAATATGAGTAATCCATGTGACCAACAAAAAATGAAATACACATGAATTAAAAAAGAAAATGCTTAGGTTAGCAATCCCTCAGTCTCCCTGTCCCCGAGTCCTGCTTTTGGCCTTTCATCATGTTGAAGAGTCTGTGCAAAGTTCACCACATAGGCACATAGGACACAATAGGCCCTATTGTGATCTATGTGCCTATTGTGGTGAATAATAAGTCCTGATTTAAATCTCATTCTCAATTCCGCAAAACAATGAACAACAACTACATAGAAGAGAAGAGCTTTGCTAAAAAAGATTTCACAAAGGAATCCTTTCAGAAGGGAGAATACGAAAACTGTACGTTCCAGGATTGTGATCTGTCCAACTGTGATCTCTCCGGTTGTACTTTCATCGGGTGCAGTTTTAGCAGTTGCAATGTAAGTTTGGCAAAAATCACAAACAGCGCTTTTCAGGAGGTCAAGTTTAATGCTTGCAAATTGATGGGCGTTCATTTCGAAAACTGCAACACTTTCCTTTTATCCGTTCATTTCGATCACTGTACACTGAACCTCTCCTCTTTCTACAAACTCAACCTCAGGAGAAGCAGTTTCAGGGATTGCGCTTTGCAGGAGGTCGATTTTACAGAGGCAGATCTGAGCGGTCGCTCTTTCGACAACTGTGACTTAACCGGCGCCATCTTTGAGAACAGTAACCTTGAAAAAACAGACTTCCGCTCAGCCCACAATTACACGATTGATCCGGAACTCAACCGCATGAAAAAAGCCAGGTTCTCTATACCGGGTGTCGCGGGTTTGTTGAGAAAATACGGAATAGAAATTGAATGAATCTTTACGCCAGCATTTCAAATCACGAAACCGTTTGGCTAAATTGTCTAAGAACAGAGAGGGGATTTCCTGAGTCGATTTTTTGTTCTACCTTTGGGATACAGATAAAGAAATGGAAGATAAGTTACAGCAATGGATAAAAATGAAGCTATAACAAAAGTCAAAGAATACAGCCTTTTACTCAAGCAATATTTTCCGCTTGAGAAAGTATATCTGTTTGGTTCATACGCAAAGAACACAAACCAAACAGATAGCGATATTGATGTTGCAATTGTTGTGGGCCATATCGAGGGCGATTACTTTTCTATCCATCCATTGTTGTGGAAACTGCGAAGGCAAGTCGATGATAGGATTGAGCCAATCCTAATCGAGAGGGATCATGACAAAAGTGATTTTCTTAGCGAAATCGAGCAGTACGGTATCGAGATAGCCTGAAATACTGCTAAGCCTTAAGTTAATCAGCTCGAATGGATTGAAATGACGGCAAAGTCACTATTTATTTTTGCCCTTTTAATCTGTAATTTGTAATTCTCTTACTCCACCACCTGCACTTCCCTCTCCAGCACGACCCCAAACTTCTCAAATACATCCTGCTGAATGGCCATTGAGAGCTCCAAAATTTCAGCACCGGTTGCCCCGCCCAAATTGACCAGAACCAAGGCCTGCCTGTCATGCACAGCTGCGCGCCCAACTTTGCGTCCTTTCCAGCCTGCATGATCGATCAAAAATCCTGCGGCTACTTTCACCTCTTTCCCGGAGGTGGGATAGAGCGGTAACCCTGGAAGAAATTCTGCCAGCGAAGCAGCCTCCCTGGCAGACAAAATCGGATTTCTGAAAAAACTGCCAGCATTACCCAATATCTTTGGATCGGGCAGTTTGGATCTCCTGATCTTAATCACTGCATCTCTTGCATTTTTCAACGAAGGCTCATCCAACTCCTTTAACATGCCGCTCAAATCTCCGTACGCAGAAACCAATTCTCCCATTTTTTGAAGCCTGAAAACCACCGATATAACCATGAAACGGTTGAGCATTTTTTCTTTGAAGATACTGGATCGGTAGCTGAAACAGCACTGCTCTTGGGTATAGCTTCCTATTTCTCCCGTTTCAAGGTTCAAGCCCTTTACACATACAATTACCTGTTCTATCTCCACCCCGTAGGCGCCAATATTTTGAACAGGTGCAGCGCCCACTTTCCCTGGGATCAATGACAAATTCTCTACTCCATACCATCCATGTTCCACACAATACGCGACAAAATCGTCCCACTCAACCCCAGCACCTACCTCTATCTCTATGACCTGGTCATCCTGGTAAGTAATTTCATAACCGATGAAATCAGGGGAAAGAACCACTCCATCGAAATCTGATAGAAAAAGCAGGTTGCTGCCTCCTCCAATGATCATTTTAGTTTCTCCCGAAAGATGAGGATATTTTGTAAATGCTTCGTCCAAATCTCTCAACGTGCTGATTGTTACCCAATAGTTCGCTGTAACATCGATACCAAAGCTATTGTTATGCCTGAGGGAAAAGTTGGGGACGAGTTTGAACATGGGGGAAGTTAAAAGTGGAGAGTGGAGAGAAGGGTTATTCTCAATTCTCAACCAAGTAATTATCTGAGAGGAGGGTATCGAAATCCAATGGTTCGGCTGGGGGAAGTATCTCTTTGAGTTCGCCGTTTTCGCAAATCATGCGCCTGGCCGGAAATTGCCTGATCATCTCGTAATCATGGGTGGCCATCACGACTGTTACCCCCTCCTTGTTGATATTGTGCAGCAGCAACATCAATTTCTGCGAAGTTTCAGGGTCCAGGTTCCCGGTAGGTTCGTCGGCAAGGATAATCTGCGGATTGTTGAGCATGGCACGCGCAATCCCAATCCGTTGCTGTTCGCCTCCCGATAAACGGTGGGGCATTTTGGAACCGGCATCGGGCATCTCTACCAAATTCAGTACCTCCTCAATCCGCTCATGAATGGCCCGTTCCATCCGCCATTCGGTAGCGCGCAGCACAAACTCAAAATTCTTCTGGACAGACCGGTCGCCAAGCAATTGAAAGTCCTGGAAAATAATCCCCAACCGGCGGCGCAAAAACGGGATTTCCTTCATCTTCATGTGATTCAGATCATAGCCCATGATGGTTCCCTCGCCATTCACCAATGGAATTTCGTGGTAAAATGTTTTTAACAAACTGGTTTTCCCGCTTCCTACCTTACCAATGATGTAAAGAAATTCCCCTTTATTCAGCGTAAGATTGACCTCTTTCAGCACCAAAGTCTCTTGTTGATAGATGTCTGCATTTTTGAGTTTGATAATTTCTTCTGCCATGATTGAAGTATAGATAAAATCCTAAATTTGTAAAAACCACGAAATACAAATTTAACTTTTTTTGACGATCTGTCGAAATCTAAAATTGTACCTTTCGGAGTTTTTTAAACTTGTCGATTAAACCATATGAGACAAAAAAGGAGTTCTATAAGATCAATAGCCGGGCGATTCATTTTTATTGTCATCCCTTTAATTTTTTCCGGTGTGATGCTCTTTTCCCAGAACAGCAAAAGCAATTCTGAGGCAGCCGTTAGACTTTACAATGAAGGGATCACTATGTTTGAAGCCGCTAATTGGGGATCGGCCCTTCACAAATTCGAGGAGCTTCAAGCAAAAAACAGCGGACTGTTAAGTGATGCAGCAGCATACTATATTGCAGCATCCAGACTTGAACTTGGAAATTCCAACGGAGAAGCAGAGCTTAGAAAATTTATCGAAGATCAGCCCGAATCACCATTGAAAAATTCGGCGCTTTTTCGATTGGCAAACCTCTCCTTCGACCACAAAAAATACAAAGAGGCGCTACAGCAGTACCAGCAACTCGAAACATCATCCCTGACACTAAACGAGCGTGAAAAGTACCTTTACAACTCCGGAATATCGCTTTTGGAAACCGGTGAAAATGCAAAAGCCAAGACCAATTTCGACCAATTAAGGGGCAAAAAAAGCATCCTTGGTGATGGCGCAAAGTACTACTGGGCCCACATCTGTTATCTGGAAGGGCATTACGATGAAGCTTTGGCCGAATTCAGCAAATTGGAAAACAACCCGGGGTACTTTAAAATCATACCCTACTACCGTATCCAGATTGCCTTTGCCAAAGGCGAATACGAAGAGGTTCTCAGTCAGGGTGTTCTGCTCCTGGCAAAGGCTACCGATGATCGTAAGTTCGAAGTGGCGCGGATCATGGTCTGTTCCTTTTACCAAATAGGCCAGTACCAGCAAGCCACCAATCTGATAGACAAATACTTAAAGGGTAAAATTATTAGTCGTGCCGACTGCTACGTAGCCGGATTTTGTTACGAAAAAATTGACCGGGCCGATCTTGCCATTCAATGGTACGAAAAATCGGTTCAACTCAAGGATGCCATCTCACAAGGCACCTATTACCAATTGGGCGCCTTGTACATGAAAAGAGGCGATAAGCAAAAGGGGTTACAAGCTTTTCAGCATGCTTCCGAGATGAGATTTAATCCTAAGATCAGACAGGACGCATTGTTCCAGTACGCGAAGGCAGCATATGAACTGGACTATTCCCCCTTTAACGAATCCATTAAAGCGCTGGATAAATACATTGCCGAATACCCCGAAGCCAGGGAGAATGATCTGGCATACAATTACCTCGTCAATGTTTTCATGACTACACATAACTACAAGGATGCGATGGCTTCTATGGACAGGATCAAAGTAAAGAGTCCCTCCGTCAAAAAAGCTTATCAGCGGGTAACGCTATACCGTGGTATGGAATTGTTCCGTGACCTTAATTTTACCGGTGCACTGAAACTGTTGGACAAATCGCTCGAATACGGGTCCCCAAATGCCCCATTTAAGGCCCAGGCCCAATATTGGAGGGCAGAAACGCTTTACCGGCTTGGCAAAAGTGACGAGGCTTTAATCGAATACAAAAAATTTCAGGCAATGCCCGGGGTCCAAAAACTAAAGGAGTATCCTTTATCATTTTATAATATTGGTTATCAATATTTCAACAAACAAGAACTTATTCAGGCCACAACAAATTTCAACAGGTTCACCCAGCTTGCCGGTCCTGACAATGATCAATTATTGGGCGATGTGTATAACCGTCTTGGTGATTGCCTCTATGCCAACCGCAATTTTGAAGAGGCTATCGGCGATTATCAAAAGGCAAGAAACCTGAATGTGGCAGATGCCGATTACTCATTGTTTCAAATGGCTTTTACCCATGGGTTAATGCAGGACCAGCAGACGAAACTGGAGGAGCTTGAAGAACTTTCTACCAGGTACCCCGATTCTCCCTATTGTGATGATGCACTTTTCGAAACCGGAAAAGCCAGGGAGAGATTGTCTGACTTTGAAAGTGCCAAAGAGAGCTACAAAAACCTTATGACTAAATACCCGAACAGTCCATTGATACCAAAGGCCCTGGCACAGCTCGGACTTATTGACTACAATCAAAAACAATACGATACCTCCATTGCCTACTACAAGGAGTTGATCGACCGGTTTCCTGATACGCCCGAAGCCAGGGGCGCCCTTACCGGTATCAAAAACAACTACATGGAGAACAACCAGGTGGAGGACTATATCGCTTACACAAAAAAATTGGGTAAAGGGGCAACTCCTTCCCGGAATGAACAGGACTCACTTACCTATTTTGCCGCAGAGAAGCTTTACATGGAGCATGATCCAAATGCCGGTGCACAGCTCACAAAATACCTCAACAACTTCCCGCAAGGAAACTTTACCGTCAACGCCCATTTTTACAAGGCCGAATGTGCTTACAACGCAGGTGAGAGCGCCGCTGCTTTGCAAGATTATGATACGGTCTTGGCTGAACCATCCAATCTTTTCACCGAAAATGCCTTGATTAAAGCAGCGGGATTAGCCTTCGACGCCAAGGAGTTTGGAAAATCGCTCGGCTATTTTCAGCGGCTGGAATCCATGGCCGGCACACCCGCAAATGTGCTGGTCGGAACAGTGGGAACCTTCAGATGCCAATATGAACTAGGCCAGTGGGAGGAGGTAGCCCGGATTGGATGGAAGTTAAGAAGCAATGGGAAGATCCCGCCTGAACTCGACAGGGAGACCGCTTACAAATCGGCAAAAGCTTATGAGGCGATGAAAGACCCGGGCAAAGCTTTGCCTTTGTGGAGAAAACTCTCTGCAGATCCCAAATCGCAGGAGGGAGCCGAAGCCAAATACAATGTCTGCAAATATTATGCAGACAATAACCGTCTCAAAGATGGTGAAAACGAGGTAATGGATTTCATAGCGAAAAATAGTCCACAAAAATATTGGCTTGGCAAAAGTTTTATACTGCTGGCCCATATCTACGAACGGATGAACGACCTGTTTCAGGCTACCAATACACTCAAAAGCGTGATTGAAAATTACGACAACAAAGAGGACGGCATCGTGGAAGAGGCAACAGCATATTTGAAGGTTTTGGAACAGAAGAAATAGATTGAAATAGAATGAAATAGTATAAGCACGTTACTTATGATTCAAAGATATTTTCTAAAACGGTTTCTACTGGTCGCTCACCTTTCAGGGTTTGTGCTTGCAGGCAATGCACAAAAGGATAGCGCCAGGCTCAATCAGCAAGTGGAGGTTGTTAAAGCATACAAGCCATCTGTTGCCAATGCCCAGAAGATGAACCTGCTTCCGGATATCAACGATACCACCAAATTCAGGCCAGATCTTAGCTACAAGACCATTGGTCATCCCATTACCTCTGGTTTTCGTTCCACGGATGTTCGTGCATACGACCAGTACCAAAGGGAGATCACCTTTCCCGGCTACGGGAAAATAAGTGGTGGCATTGGCTCCTACCAGACACCATTTCTGGATTTTTACCTAAGCAATCCCAATTCGTTAAACGGATCGCTCGGTGCACAATTTAACCATCTCTCTTCTAATGGCTCTCTGCAACTCAAGGGAGGAAGCAGAGTTGACGCCCCTTTCAGTTATAACAAGGCACTCCTGTTTGGAAGCTATGTTCTCAATGGAGTTACCATTTCGTCTGAACTCTCTTACCAGCGCGACATGAACCGCTTTTACGGGTATCCCGAAGCCATTCCGGCCAATATCCTAACTGACGATTTTACGAAATATTTCGGTCAGTACCAATTGAATCAACATGGCTATTTTAGCCTGGCGGTAAAAAGCAATGCCGCTTCAAAGGCTTTGCTAAAATTCAATTCCGGAGTTAAACTTGGTTACTTCAGTACTTCAAGCGGTCAAATTGAAAAAGAGATAAGTGTAAGAGGCAATTTTGATTACAATTTTGGCACTTTTACCGGCAAACTTAAAGCGGCATTTGAACACTTCAACACTGATAAAGTCACAACAATACCCGATCTGGAGCCAACCTTTTCCCGTACCAGCTCCTGGCTGCAACTCGCTCCTTCGATCAACTATCAAACCGAATACTTAACCCTGGAAGGTGGACTGAACCTCTATGCCGTGACTGAAGATCCGAACGGAACAAGGCTGAAACTTTATCCGAAAGCGCAGTTTTCTTACCACTCGTCCGGTAACAAACTGATTTTCCATGTAGGAATTGATGGCTATTTGCAAAACAACAACTACTCTAAAATCGCGGAGGAAAACCGCTGGATTAACCCCACTTTAGAGGTGGGCCCCTCCAATCACATGAACGTTCTCTCAGCAGGAATAAAGGGAAAAATTACGACTCAGCTGGCATACGATCTTGGTCTGAAATACAGCAAGACAGTAGATCAGTATTTTTATGCAACCATGGTTGAAAACAGATCCGGTAATGCATCTCCTGCGTTGAAAGATTTGACCTACAACAACGCTTTCGAAGTTGTTTATGACAATCTGAGTACAGTCGATTTTTCCGGAAATTTAGCCTATACTTCATCCAATCTTTTCATGATGCTCTCGGGTCATTTTTACAATTATCAGACCAATAACCTGGAAAAGGCTCCATATCTGCCCGATTTCACCCTCGATGCAACAGCCAATTACAAAGTTACTGACAAGATCCTCGCAACGACAGATTTTTTCTTAACCGGGCCTAGAAATATCATGCTTAAATTTCACCATCCAATCTGGTCTTCTGCCATGCCGCCTCCCCCGATTTATCTGCAGACAGATGCAATGGCAGAAATAAATATAGGAGCCAAATATTTATTTACCAAGAAGTTAGAGTTTTTTGGCAAAATTGAAAATTTGCTCAACAGAAAAGGTGAACCCTGGTATGGCTATACCATCCAGGGCATGCGTTTTAAAGTGGGTGCAGGCTTCTCTTTCTGAAAATTTTCTTGTCCGTTTGGTGAAATTTAGCTACCTTTGCCTACTTTAAAACAATAGAAAAAAACATCTGACAGAGGATGGATTTCGAACCTCGCGGCGCGGATCAGAGGTCCGGGATATGATCCATCAGAAATTGATTCCATCAACAAACCATTTTGAACATGAGCGAAACGAAAAAGATAAAATCAGCCGCTGAAGTATCATACGGCGCAGACAGCATTCAGGTACTTGAAGGATTGGAAGCGGTACGGAAACGACCTGCGATGTACATTGGTGACGTCAACATCCGCGGATTGCATCACCTTGTTTACGAAGTAATCGACAACTCCATCGACGAGGCTTTGGCTGGTTATTGCAGCAACATTGATGTGGTAATCTCCGAAGACGGATCTGTCACCGTTGTGGATGATGGCCGTGGTATCCCGACCGAATTGCATCTTGGTGAGAACAAATCGGCATTGGAAGTAGTTCTGACCGTATTGCATGCCGGAGGGAAGTTCAACAAAGAGAGCTACAAAGTATCCGGAGGTCTGCATGGTGTAGGTGTTTCATGCGTGAATGCGCTCTCCAATCATCTCCGGGCAGAAATTCACCGGGATGGCAATATCTGGGAACAGATGTATTCAAAGGGCGCTCCGCTCGGTGATGTCAAGATTATCGGGCCAACGAACCATACCGGTACAACCATTACTTTCATTCCTGATGACACCATCTTTACCACTACTGAATTCAAATTCGATATCCTCTCGGCCCGTTTACGGGAATTGGCCTTCCTGAACAAAAAAATCAGGCTTTCACTCACTGATGAAAGAATCAAAGAAGCTGATGGCGCCTTCAAACAGGAGGTTTTCTATTCAGAAGCCGGCTTGTCAGAATTCGTTGATTACCTGGATGGTACCCGTGAAAGAATCATCGAGGAAACCATTCATATCTCTACCGAGAAAAATGATGTTCCTGTCGAGATAGCCATGTGTTACAACAACTCTTTCACAGAAAACGTACACTCTTACGTCAACAATATCAACACCATTGAGGGTGGAACACACCTGACAGGTTTCAGAAGGGGTCTTACCAGAACGCTGAAAAGTTACGCCGAAAATAGCGGTATGTTCCAGAAGCTAAAATTCGAAATTGCCGGTGATGACTTCCGCGAAGGATTGACCGCAGTAATTTCCTGCAAAGTGCAGGAGCCTCAGTTTGAGGGTCAGACCAAGACCAAGTTGGGTAACTCGGAGATTAGTGCTTCTGTCGACCAGGCAGTAAGCGAAATGCTCAGCAACTACCTGGAGGAGCATCCACGCGAAGCGAGAATCATTGTCAACAAAGTCATTTTAGCTGCTACTGCCAGGCATGCTGCCCGCAAAGCGAGGGAACTGGTTCAACGCAAAAACGTACTTACCGGAAGCGGACTGCCGGGAAAACTGGCCGACTGTTCAGAAAAAGATCCGGAGCGCTGCGAACTGTTCCTCGTGGAGGGAGATTCCGCTGGTGGTACAGCCAAACAAGGCCGCGACAGAAGCTTTCAGGCTATTCTTCCCTTGCGGGGAAAGATCCTCAATGTGGAAAAAGCGATGCCCCACCGGGTTTTCGACAGCGAAGAGATCCGCAACATCTATACTGCACTGGGTGTGTCTATTGGCACGGATGAGGATCCAAAAGAGCTCAATATTTCAAAATTAAGATACAACAAGATCATCATCATGACGGATGCCGACGTCGACGGATCGCACATTGCCACCTTGATCATGACCTTCTTCTTCCGCTACATGCACGATCTGATCATGAACGGGCATATCTACATCGCTACTCCTCCGCTTTACCTTGTCAAAAAAGGGAAACAGGAGCAATATTGCTGGACCGAAGCACAACGGCTGAGAATCATTGATGAGTGGGCCAGCGGCAACGAAAAAAGCGTGCATGTGCAACGCTACAAAGGTTTGGGAGAGATGAACGCCGAACAGCTCTGGGACACGACGATGAATCCGGAAAGACGTACATTGCGCCAGGTGGAGATCGAAAATGCCGCCGAATCAGACCACGTATTTTCGATGCTGATGGGCGACGAAGTACCTCCGCGCAGAAAGTTTATCGAAGACAACGCTACTTACGCGAACATTGATGTCTAGGTAATTTGTAATTCCATGAATTTGTGTGTTTTCTCCTCCTCCAGCAACGCTATTCCTGAAGTCTATTTCGAAGAGGCCCGGGAATTGGGTCAGCTCATTGGTGAATCGGGCTGGAACCTGATTTATGGAGGGGCAAATGTTGGTTTGATGCATGCATGCGCCGAATCAGCCAGGGAGTATGGATCAAAGACAGTTGGAATTATACCTGAACTGATCCATGCCCACCGGCTCTCCAATCCAAACGACCACGAACAGATCATCACGCCCAACATGAGGGAACGCAAATACCTGATGCGCAAACGCTCCGACGCTTTCGTTGCGCTACCGGGCGGTTTTGGCACCCTGGAAGAGATCCTGGAAGTGATCACCCTAAAACAGTTAAACTACCACAACAAAGCCGTTGTTTTCATCAACACCAATGGCTATTACGACTCCCTTATCGAGCAATTTGAAAAATCCTACCGGGAAACATTTGCCAAAGAGAGTTACCGCTCGATGTATTTTGTTGCATCTAATTCAGAAGAGGCTATTCAATACCTCCATCAATACCAGCCTGCCGAACCTTTGGCAAAATGGTTCAATGTTCCGGACAAAGGGAACGAAATCAAAAACTGACAATTTGTCCTCCTGACGCCAACTTCTGATCCCTGATTTGTGTGATTCCACGAAACGGAGAAACGGAGAAACGGAGAAACGGTGAAACGGAGAAACGGAGAAACGGAGAAACGGTGAAACGGTGAAACGAAGACTGGGAGACTGAGGGACTGAGAGATAGCAAACCTTTATATTATCTCTTTCAATCTGTGAAAATTTGTGCAATTTGTAGTAAGGAAGGGGTTAATTCTTTTAATCTGTGCTCCCCTCCGTGGTTTCTAGTTAAAGTTTGTTAATCAGGATTACTTTTGGATACTTTTCTCGTCTAATAAGATATAGTTACCTATAGAATGGTACAAAATTTGAAATACGTATCTTGTAAATTTTAAAAGTAATTATTTATGAACACAATTAAAAAGAGTGCATCCTACATCGCATTTGCATTTATTGGAGCCGTTATCGCCCTCACTTTGTATTCACATTTTAATTCAAAAGACAGCCAGACTGTTGTGATGGAGCAAAAGCCCATTCAGCTTACCAGCTATTCACAACCAGTCTCCCTTCCCCAGGCCCAGTTGCCTGACCTTACGCTGGCCGCTGAAAAGAGTGTTTCGGCAGTGGTGCATATCACTACAAAGACAAAATCCAATGCCTATCATTTTGATGGTGGAAATGATATTTTCGAATATTTCTTCGGACCGCGCGGTTATAACAGACAGGAACCTCAATACAGCGAGGCAGCCGGTTCAGGTGTAATTATCAGTGAGGACGGCTTCATTGTAACCAACAACCACGTGGTGGATGGAGCTCAGGATATCAGTGTGATTCTCAATGACAACCGTAAATTTTCAGCCAAGGTAATCGGCCACGATCCAAATACAGACATCGCACTGGTTAAAATTGATGCCAAAAATCTAACAGTCCTGCCATGGGGAGATTCAGAGATGCTCAAATTGGGTGAATGGGTATTGGCAGTTGGAAACCCGTTTAATTTGACCTCCACTGTGACAGCCGGAATCGTAAGCGCCAAATCGAGAAGCATAAAAATTATGAGTGGTCAAATGCCAATAGAGTCCTTCATCCAGACAGATGCTGCTGTGAACCCTGGAAACAGTGGTGGCGCATTGGTCAACAGTCGGGGCGAACTGGTAGGTATCAACACGGCCATCGCTTCCCGTACGGGTTCTTATTCAGGCTACTCTTTTGCCATCCCTGCCTCCATCGTCCATAAAGTAGTGGAAGATTTGAGAAAATACGGGGAAGTTCAAAGAGCATTGCTCGGTGTCTCTATCGCAGATATTGATGATAAATTGGCTAAAGAGAAGAGGCTGGACAGGACTGAAGGAGCTTACGTCGCAGAAGTTACCCAGGAAGGCGGAGCCAAAGCAGCCGGCATCAAAGAGGGAGATGTTATTGTTGCCATCAACGCGACAAAAGTCAATTCGCGGGCACAACTTCAGGAGCAGGTAGGCAAACACCGTCCTGGAGATCAGGTAGTTGTTACGGTCAGAAGAAATGGCGCAGAGAAGGTGTTCAATGTCACCTTAAAAAATACCAAAGGCAATACCTCTATCGTGAAAGAGAGTCTCTCTTTGCTGGGGGCCGAATTTGGCGAGATTTCCCAAAAAGACAGAGATCGGCTGAATATTGACCAGGGCGTCCAAATTTTGAAGATCACCAGCGGTAAATTAAAAAATGTTGGGGTAAGGGCCGGATTTATCATCACCGACGTAAACAAAATCAGTGTCGGAAGTGTTGAAGATATTAAGCGGATCGTCTCGCAGGGCAGCGATAAAAAACCAGTTCTGATCGAAGGTGTTTACCCCGATGGAAAATGGACTTATTATGTTTTTGATTTAAACGAATAATTCGTATATTTAAACGAAAGATTTAATATTGTTGAAAACAACTTTATTAGTATCTTTGCAGACTTTTAATTGCAGAGCATGAGACAACTAAAAATAACCAAGTCGATCACGAACCGCGAAAGCGCTTCGCTTGACAAATA
>JALNYZ010000127.1:1452-3013 GCA_023229575.1 Prolixibacteraceae bacterium | reverse complement strand
GCCCGATGGAAATACCCATAAAGCCCCGTCGTCAGTAACAAAGGCCCGGGATTCAAGATTGCTGATAATGTAATCTGGGCGGCTTACTTCAATAAACTTTTTTTGTTTTACATTATAATATTTAATCCGATCTTTTTCAATTACCCAAGTATTCCCTTTCGTGTTTGAATAAAGACAATAGTCTCCGGAAAATTCGTAGTTGGCGGTAACTTGTTTGCTGTATGGATAAAACCGGTTGACTCCCAAATGTGTTGACACCCACAAGCAATTGTCGTCGGCTTGTTTTATGCTGTAGATAATATTACTATTAAGTGTTTTATTCAGTGAAAAATCGGAGCGAAACACCTTCATGCTTTTTCCGTCATAACAGTTGATCCCATCATAGGTTCCGAACCACATAAGCCCCTGATTGTCCTGATATATACACAGAACGGCACTATTAGACAGTCCTTGCTGATAATCTATCTTAGAGAAAACATAAGATGTCTGCTCATTATTTGCAAAGGCATATAAGTAATGTATTAATAGCGTTAGTAAGAGAATAATTCGTTTTATCATCAGAGATAATGTCTTTGGCAGTCAATTATAGGACAAAGATACTTGATTATTCTTCTTTTCTTGGTTTACTTTCTGTGGTTTTTATGTGATTAAGTACGTATTATGTTAAAAAGATGTCATTTTAAATGATTTTTAGTACATAATTCTATCTTTATATTCTCAATTGCTTCAGTTTTGTAAATTATTGATTGTCGTCCTAATGTGATAAGTATATAGTTGATGTGATTATTGATGGTAAATGGCCCTGGGGATTAGGCGGAGAGAGAGCAACGAATTTTTCGAAGTCGGGAAAGATCTCCCTCTTTTTTTTGTGATGATGTTATGTTCAATGGTATTTTGAAAGCATTTTATTTATGATTTAGCTATTTTTACGGCAGAAAAGGTATTTCTTCTTATCCATTCTGTTTTGTTAATAGTAAATGTGCAGACAATCAGTCGTGTACAGTGTTAAATAATTGGTGGATCTGAAGATTCAATTCTTAGTAAAAGGTTTGATTGGTAGTTTTATTGTTTTAATCAGTTAGTATATGGAAATCTCTTTAGATGAATTTGAATTCGAGGTTGAAAGAGTCGTGTTGGAACAGGGACTTCGATATTATATAGAAGGTCATGTAGGCAGTATGATTGAGCTTGGCAATGGAAAATATAGAGCCTTTCTAAAAGACTCAGATCGCTATGTTGTCAATTTAACTATCAGAAATGGAATGGTTGAAAACTACAGTTGCGAATGCCAGAATAATCAGGGCTCTATATGTCAACACGTTGTGGCCACTCTTTTTAATATGAGAAAAGACTTTCAGGATCTTATTTTCGCTCCGGAAACTAACAATACAATAGATGAAATAGAGTCTCAGTCCAAAAAAAGTTCGGTCGTCGACGAGGTAGATGAGATTCTCATTTCATTGAAGGAAAATGAACTGAAAGATTTTATTAGACAAACTTGCAGTAACGACAGAGAATTCAGATTCCGTTTTCTCACCATATTTGCGAATATCAATGCGCC
>JALNYZ010000127.1:0-1442 GCA_023229575.1 Prolixibacteraceae bacterium | reverse complement strand
CAGCTTCTTCAGCCAAAGCATCGTATATAAAGCAGATTCAACATCTTATTGTAGTCTATTCCGGTCGACATGGTTATATTGGATATAGGGAAGCTAAAGAGTTTGGGGAAGCTATATTAGAAATTTTAGATACTGCTAGAACGAATATTGAAAAAAGGAATAACAATAAAGCCTTAGCTATTATTTTTGCTGTTTTGGAAGAGGTAACCCCTGTGCTTAACTCTGCGGACGATAGCAATGGTTATATCGGTGGCTGCATTGAGGAAGCTGTCGATCTTATTAATGAGCTTGTCGAAACAGAAATAGATGAGTCTTTACGAAGTGAAATTTTCAACCTTTTGATGGATACATTTGAAAGTGGCAAGTTGCACGGATGGGACTGGCATTTTGATCTTATTTCTTTAGCCATACAGCTCTTAAGAAATTCTCAGGAAAAGCAACGAATCCAAACGATTGTAACTAGTATTAAACCTACAGGCGAAAGCTATGATTGGGATTATAGAAAGGCGCAAGAGTTGATGCATGAACTATTGTTAAGAACAGAAAACGAAGAGGCGGTTACTCAGTATTTGAAAGAAAATGTTTCTAATCCTGATTTTAGAGAAAGGTTGATAAAGCAAGCAATAAAAGCTAATGACTATAAATATGCTCTCGAGTTGGCTAATGATGGAATTGCTAAGGATGAAGCAAATGATTACATTGGACTTGCTAATAAATGGAGAGAATATCAATTGGATATCTATCAAAAGTTGGGAGACGATGATAATATAATTCGGTTAGCGCGTTATTTTGTAATAAAAGGAAGTAGTGCTCCAGAATCGCTTAAGGATTATTATAATCTATTAAAAAAGACAATTTCTGCCGACTTGTGGAGCGAATATCTGGAAAAAATGATAGTAGAACTACTTAGGAAAGAAAAAGGGACAGCTTATGATAAGCTTGTTTCTTTCTTTGTTTGGGAAGAATATTGGGATCGTTATCTGATTCTATTACAAAAAAATGTAACCCTTTCTCGGATTGAAGCTGCCGAAAAGTATTTAACTTCTTTGTATACTGATCAACTTATATCGCTTTATGATTTGGAAATCCGATTCTACATTGAGAAAAATGTTGGAAGGTCTTACTATATAGATGCATGTCGTTACATCAAGAGAATGAGAAATTTAGGAGATATAAAAACCGTTGATAAATTGATCGGGGAGATGAGAAATCAATATAAAAACAGAAGAGCATTGCTTGAGGAACTAACTAAATTATAAGCAAGAACCGAAATTTTGGAAGAATCAGGTAGAAATAAAAAAAGGAGAGTAAAAATTACTCTCCTTTTTGTGGGCGTTGACGGATTCGAACCGCCGACCCTCTGCTTGTAAGGCAGATGCTCTGAACCAGCTGAGCTAAACGCCCGAATGTTTTTTTTATTTATGAAAGGTGGGCGTTGACGG
>JALNYZ010000126.1 GCA_023229575.1 Prolixibacteraceae bacterium | reverse complement strand
CCTTAATATTAGTATCGATAACCACATCCCATTCATCCAGGTTACCTTCAAATTCTTTATCGAAACCGATCACCAGACCGGCATTATTAATAAGGACATCAATATTTTCCCATTTCCCCTGAAGAGATTGAATGGAAGAACGCGCAGCATTCCGGTCGCGCACATCGAAAGGCAGCAGCAATACTTCAATACCATAAGTAGCCTCCAACACCGATTTCATCTCATTTAGTTTGTCCGTATTGCGTGCATTCAGAATCAAATCCGCACCTTCAGAAGCAAACTTCCTGGCGCACCCCTCGCCAATTCCACTGCTGGCCCCTGTTATAAAAATAATTTTACCTTTCATCGTTATTTAATTTAAAATTATTAAATCATTCATTAATCAAGAACCAAATATGCAAACTGTATTTCATCATCTAAACACATTATGATTCTATTATTTTCTTTGTCAAAGCAAAAATCAGAAATCCGATACCCCGTCTCTAAGGTGTGCAAATAATCACCATTGATATTAAAAACAAGAAACTTAGTTGTATAATTGTCACCCGAATGATTGTCATCACCCGAATAGGATACAATTATCCTATCATTACAAATAACAGGTTTCCCGTAATAAGAGATTTTGTTTGATTTTCGGTTATCCCAATTAGGACCATATACATTATACTTTAATTCGCCATTCAAATTACAGATAGTCATCAGATCATGATAGCTATAACATTCCACATAGATTCTATGTTCAACAGATACGGCAAACATCATACGTTTCTTCTCAATTTGAGGATGTTCATATTTCATGGAGATAACCTTTCCTGTTTTCATATTCCATTTTGCCACAGATGGTTTAAAATCTGAATTTCCAATAGGTTCTATCATTCTGCCAAAACATAAAGTGTCATTAATATATTCGTATTCACTCGGAAATCTACGCTCATCAAATTTTATTTTCTCGGTTGGTATATACGTAGAATCGGCAAGAACACTATCTAAATTGTAAGCAAAAATACATTGTTTTCCATGATCTGAAACAAAAAACACGCGATTTATCTCGTCGGTGCCGATATGACCCATTATAGCAATCTCGTCCGGACCTTCGCCTTTATATGCAGTACTGGTAAGATACTTAAAATTGTTTTTATTAAAAATGTGAATAAGCTTATCAAACGATTTGTGATCACTTATTATCAAATAATCATCCATCAAATATAAACGAGATTGAGAACCGATTAAAACATCGTTTATCTCTATCTCCTTCACTTTTTTATGCACATTAATAATTTCATCACGATTGGATTGATATACCTCTGTTCCTGCATTATTTGTACAACCTAAACAAATAACTATAAGCAATATTGATATCGATTTAATCATAACTATAATCTATTTCTAAGTTTTTATAAATAGTATGCCCTCTAATATTAACTCATTACTACAAATATAATACTTTATTCTTTATACTACGTGTTTTGTTCCTTTTTTGGATTAAATATTAATTATTACAAATGCTTTGAACGGAAAAGTGTGTTTCTAAGTTTATATGTTAAACCCTTCAATTTATTACTTAGTTATTCAAAACTATATTATATTTGTGATTATTATTTAATTTAACCTCTATATTATGGAAACATGTTCTATTTTACTCTTCAGTAATCTTTTGATGTTGAATGGATTTGGAAATTTTGGAATTGGTTTTGCCTTTTTCTTGGCAATATTTTATCTTTTTATTTTAGCCGTAATAGTTTTCGTGCTTCTTAAGTTTCTACAGATTGTCAAAGATGTAAAGGCGATCCGTAATATTTTGGAAAAAGAACGAAAGGAGAACTAATCTTCTTACTTTCTTTTTCCTTGACGCAAAAGAAATAAAAGGTCAAGGCAGGCGACTGCGAAAGCAAAAACTTCCACCCTGAGGCTGAACGGAAAGCTGTTTGAGCGAAGCGAGTTCTTTCTGCGCAGCAGACAGGAGCATCTTTCTCCATGTTTCTACGCTTAATTAAAGAATAAGATAAAGCCATACATTTTTGTTTTATAGAGTTTGTAAAAATTGCTTTTGTTACGAATGCAAAAGTACAACCTCGACACCCCCACCTTGCCTGCTGTGTCCGGCTGTGTCCCGAAAGGGAGCGATAAGGCGTTATATTTCTCTATAGTGTCTTAAAATGGCTACTATTTTACCCTATAAAGTTATTTTTTCGCCTAAATGTTTGCTGAATTAAAAGAAATATTAATATTATGTTACTCCGGCAAAAGCGGAACCAGATCAGGAAGAGGTTTGAACACTATAGATTTGCAGGTACTTTTTGAACGGATTGTAGGTACTTTTCGACCAAAAAGTATATACTTGTTTGCCTAAAAGTACCTACAATTCTTTTCCCGTTTACAAACCAATTACCAATGAATATCCCTGATTCTATTACGCTTATAACATAAAATAAAGCGATGAATTCATTTAACAGCTATCTGTTACACTAAACTAATTTGTCTGATACAGACATTACTGCCTGTACCCAACTCCAAAGTTTTGGGTCATATTCCTCAAAATCAATCGCTAACAACTGTTCCATCTTTTTTATGTTTCCGGAGGGCAAAAAAAAGTTAGAAAAGATGATGGATTGCATGACTGACGAATGTGCCAAAGATCTGATAAAGTCTATAAATGAAATAATTAAGGCTCACAATCTCAAATACTAAATAGTGTTAATCAATGAATATTTTATCTTTTCAAACATGTGTTAACAAAAATTATTGGTCCAATCTTTTTGACTATAAATTTCTTTATCAATCACTTATAAGCAAAAGGGTGACCCATCTGTTTTGAGAGGCCAAATTAATCCTTTTTACTTTTGTCCCGGTGATCGCGAAAAGCAACCTTTTTACGACCACAGCTTGAAAAGCACTCAGCCGGTTCCGGAAACGGAGCCGGCTGAGTGCTAAGGCCAAAACGGGAGGTCGGAATATGTTCCCGTTATGTTAACCATTTTTGCTCCCGGCCAATCAGTTGATTGGTCTTCAAACTGGAAAAATTAAATAGA
>JALNYZ010000125.1 GCA_023229575.1 Prolixibacteraceae bacterium | reverse complement strand
TGCACAATATGCTTTACGAGTACGGAAAGTCTTTCCCGAAGTACGCGACGGAAAGTTCCGTACCGAATTTATTTTTGAAGGAACGCGGCCAGATAACATTCGAAGTGGTCAAACCTACTACATTAACCTTGAACTGGGCCAGCCATCAGATGCCATTCTTATTCCTAAGGGAAGCTTTTTCCAAAGTACCGGAGGTAGCTGGATATTTGTGCTCGACCCCAGTGGAAAGAAGGCTCACCGTCGTAAAATAAAAATAGGTCGCCAGAATCCACAATATTATGAAGTAACCGAAGGCCTCGAAGCCGGAGAAAAAGTAGTTGTATCGAGTTACGAGAGTTATAAGGATAATGAAATCCTGATTCTTGAATAAACTCTAAAATGATATGCATCAATAATATAATTTATAATTAAAAATAGGATGAAGAATAGTATATTGGCTTTACGTTCCCTTTTTAAAAAGGGTCAGAATAACCACATTAAAATACTGTCACTTGGGGTAGGGTTGGCCATGGGTTTGGTACTTATTGCTAAAATATGTTTTGAGTACAGCTACGATAACTTTTATCCGGATAACAACCGCATTTATCAATTGCAGGAAAGTGTATCATTGAAAAATGAAGCAGACAAAGTGTACGGACAGGTAAGCGGAGGTGTAGCTCCCGGTATGAAAGCCGAAATACCAGAAGTTGAGGCGGCAACACGTGTGGATAATCAGCTGGGAGATTGTGTGTTTTTTGATAAAGACAAAAACAGATATAGTGCGCAATTTTTATTTGCCGATACGGCTTTTTACGATGTATTTCCCCGGCCGGTACTACTAGGTAATGTGCAAGAAACATTGGGCCGTCCGGGCTATGCCATTGTTTCACGCACGATGGCCGAAACCATTGGTAAAGGAGAAAGTGTAATTGGTAAATCAATTCAGCTTGATAATTTTCCAGGAAGAATTATTACTATTGGGGCTGTTTTTGAGGATGTGCCGGAAAACACTCATCTGAAGTATGACGTGGCAATTTCTATGGTCTCCTTTAAGTCATTTCATCAATTTGACAGTACAGAAGGATGGCTTGGAAGCGATCGATATCTGGGATACGTGAAGCTTGCGCAAGGAGTAACACCTGAAAAGATTGCCCCTTCATTACGTAGTATGCAGGAGCGCCATCAGGATTTGGTTGAAATGCAGAAATCAGGGGTTGATTTTTATTATAGTTTATTGCCTCTGACAGAGGTACATAGTGGAAAACCGGAAGCTAAACGGATGTCTGTTCTACTGGGACTATTAGCTTTTGCCCTTATGTTTACAGCAGTTATGAATTATATTTTGATTGTTTTATCTTCGCTGGTAACCAGGAGTAAAGTAATAGCCATACATAAATGTTACGGAGCTACCGGAAAGAATATAAGAGGAATGGTATTGTCCGAAACGTTTTTACATTTATTGGTTTCCTTACTGCTTGCCATATTCATGTTGTTCCTGTTTCGCGGTACTGTCGAAGAAATATTGGATACTTCACTTGGAGCCTTGTTAACATTTCAATCTTCACTGATACTTGCCGGAGTCTGTTTACTAGTGCTTGGCTTTACCGGTCTTGTACCTGCACACTTTTTTATACGTATTCCGGTAGCATCGGCATTTCGTAAATACAAAGAATCGCGGAGAAACTGGAAATTAGGTCTGCTGTTTATCCAGTTTCTGGCAACAGCTTTTCTTATAACACTTCTAGTGATTATAGGCCTGCAATATAATCTGATGGTAAATGATGATCCGGGTTATTCGTATGAAAATCTGCTTTACTCCTATACCGGAGGCGTTTCAGATTCAGACAGACAAAAAGCGCTTGACGAACTTCGTGCGCTTCCCGAAGTAGAATCTGCAGCTTCATGTAATACACTCCCGGTTTATTCCGGTTCAGGAAATAATGTTTTTATTCCGGGCAACGACCAGCAGTTATTTAATATAAATGATTTATATTTTGCCGACGAGAATTATCTGAAGCTAATGAACATCAAATTGGTTGCTGGTATAGATTTCAATAAAGAAACATCTCAACCAGATCACGTAATGGTTAGCCAGTCTTTTTCTGATAAGATTTCGGGGCTTCTTAACTGGAAAGATGGAGTATTAGGTAAAACATTCATTATAACAGAGCATGGCACGGTTACAGTTACAGGAATTTATGCTAATATTCGTGCCAGCTCTATTAGCAATCCTGACAATCGGCCTACAGTGCTATTTTATAAAGATACACCTTCCGAATATTTATTAGTAAAGCTTCATCGGTTAAGTTCGGATAATATTCAGAAAGTATCGGAAGTACTAGAAGAATCTATGCCCGGCAAGGATATTGTAGTTACACCATACAAAAGTAGTATGATAGATCTATATAAAGATGCCCGATTGTTCAGAAACTCGGTACTAATAGGTGGGATTGTTACATTATTAATTGCATTGATAGGTTTAATAGGGTATACAAACGATGAAATACATCGCAGAAGTGCCGAAATAGCTGTCCGTAAAATAAACGGAGCTACGATACAAAATATTCAGCGCCTCTTTCTAAAGGATATTCTGCGAATAGCTCTTCCTGCCATTGTATTGGGAGGAGGTGTCGCGGCCTATGCAGCCACGGAATGGATGGAAGACTTTTCAGAAAAGACTGAATTTTCGCCGCTTTTGTTCTTTGCCTGTGGGTTGGTCGTCTTACTGATTATACTTTCGATAGTGAGTATAAACAGTTTTAAGGCATCTGTCCAAAATCCAATTAAATGGTTGAGAAATTCGTAAATCAACCGGGATATTTTTCCAAATTAAGAAATAATAAAAACAATAAAAATAAAGATTATGTTACGCATTGAAAATTTATGTAAAACGTTTTATACGGAAGAGGTTGAAACAATTGCACTTAATCAAGTATCACTCGAAATTCAATCCGGAGAGTTTGTTGCTATTATGGGGCCTACGGGTTGCGGTAAATCAACTTTACTTAATGTACTGGGTTTGTTAGATAATCCTACAGAAGGTAAGTATTATTTACTG
>JALNYZ010000124.1:2677-3040 GCA_023229575.1 Prolixibacteraceae bacterium | reverse complement strand
TATTCACTTTTTTGATGCGTTAGTGGGCTATTTTAGAGCTTCCGGGTATTTCCGCATAAGACCATTCATTGAGCAAACAGATGAAATAAGAATTCTTGTAGGCATTAATGTTGATAATTTAATATATGAAGCTAACAAAAGAGGGCTTTTATTTATTGAAGATCCGGCAAAATGTAGAGATAATTTTTTTGATGAATTAAAGAAAAACATACAAGAAGCTGAGTATGATAAGAATATTGAGGATGGTATGTTACAATTGATTGAGGATTTGGTTACTCGAAAAATTAAAATCAAGGTTCACCCAAAACAAAACCTTCATGCCAAGATATATATATTCAGAGAAATTGAAAAGCACGACCATGG
>JALNYZ010000124.1:0-2667 GCA_023229575.1 Prolixibacteraceae bacterium | reverse complement strand
ACCATGGGTCTGGTTCAGTGATTACAGGTTCTAGTAATTTAACCGACAATGGCCTTGAACGTAACTTTGAATTTAATGTTGAGCTTCGAGATGATTCTGACATTGATTTTGCGACCGAAACATTCAACAGACTTTGGGAAGAGAGCATTGAGATTGGAAAAGAGTTTGTCGATAAACTCAAAAAAGAAACCTATCTTAATGACGAGTTCTCACCGTTTGAAGTGTATATGAAATTTCTTATTGAGTATTTTGGGAGAAGCATTGACTTTGATCCCAATTCTATTCAGGATTTACCATCAGGATTCAAGAAATTATCATATCAAGTTGACGCGGTTGCAGATGGCTATGCCAAAATGATGAAACATAATGGTTTCTTTTTATCTGATGTAGTTCGATTAGGGAAAACAGTTGTGGCTACACTTATTGCAAAGAAGTTCTTTTATTCCAATGGCTTTCCCTCATACCTTTCTAAAACACTTATTATTTGTCCTCCAGCGATTAAAGAAAATTGGGAGGACACTCTATCTAAGTTTGGGTTACACAATTATAAGATTATAACTTCGGGGAGTCTACATAAGGTAACAAAGCATAACGATTATGATTTAATCATTGTGGACGAAGCGCATAAATTCCGTAGCGACAGTGCAGAAATGTATTTCCATTTGCAGAATATCTGCAAATCGCATACACGAAAAAGGTTGAATGATAATACCTATGAACAAAAACGGGTAATGCTTATTTCTGCAACACCATTGAATAACAAGCCTGAAGATATAGCCAATTTGGTTTATCTGTTTCAGGATGCAAAGAACTCAAGTCTGGAAGTTGGTAATTTGCAGAATTACTTTCGCAAACAAATAGATGCATATAACAGAGCGAAAGATATACCCAATATACAACTGATAACACAAGCTGTAAAGAGCATTTACGAAGGAATTCGTATCAAGGTTATCGAACCGCTTACGGTTCGCCGAACAAGAACGGACCTTGCCGAGAATGAAGAGTATGCAAAGGATATAAAAGAGCAAGGTATTATTTTCCCTGCAGTGAATAAACCGGAAAAGATATTTTACTTACTCGATGAAAATCTGGATAACCTATACGATAAAACGATTGAGTGTTTAAGCCACCCCACTAAAGGGTTAACATATTATCGGTATCAGGCAATTCGGTTTTTAAAGCCGCATAAAAAAGTAAAATACCAAAAAGCGGATATGATTTCCACCCAGTTGGCTTTTATCATGAAAACCTTGTTGGTTAAACGCATAGACAGTAGTTTTTACGCTTTTAAACAGTCTATAGCTCGTTTTGCTGAGGCTACAAATGCAATGGTAACCATGTTCGAGAACGACAGAATTTACATTGCACCCAATCACAAGGTAAGTGAATTCATAAACGAAGGAAAAGAAGAAGAATTAATCACTCTGCTTACTGATCTGGCTGAAACTGATCCAACCATTGAGATTTGCACAGCTGATGATTTTGAGCCGGGATTTGTTACTGGGCTGAAAAACGACAAAATGTTATTAGATTATTTAGTTGCCAAATGGGCTGAAGTCATACAGGATCCTAAATTGGCTGTATTTATCAAATACCTTAATACGCGTCTTTTTGATAAAGCTATTAATAAAGATGAAAAACTGGTGGTTTTTTCCGAGTCAAAAGAAACAACTTCGTACCTAAAAGAAGAACTTCAGAAAGTTGGATTCAATAAATTATTGGTGATTAATAGCAAAAATCGCAAGGATAAATTTCCATTAGTGAAAGCTAATTTTGATGCTAACATCCCGTTGACAGATCAAAAAGACGATTACAATATTTGTATCAGTACAGAAGTGTTGGCAGAAGGAGTAAATCTTCACAGGGCAAACATAATAGTGAATTATGATACACCTTGGAACAGTACCCGATTAATGCAGCGGATTGGGCGTGTAAACCGCATAGGCTCTAAAGCGACTAACATTCATATTTTTAATTTCTTTCCTACTGCCAAAGTTAATAGTGATATCGATCTTGAGAAAAAAGCAATTATGAAGTTGCAGGCCTTTCACAGTGCTATGGGCGAAGACAGCCAGATTTATTCGCAGGATGAAGTAACCGAAAGTTTTGGTTTGTTTGATAAAACTGTGAATGAAGAAAAAGATGAAAAACTCCGAATTCTATTGGAATTACGCAAATTCAAGCGTGATAACCCAGACTTATTTAAACAAATAAAAAACATGCCAACAAGGGCAAGAGTTGGTCGGAAAAGTCCTGTATTAAAAGGAGCAACCATTTCATTTATTCGTAACGAAAAACGAGATGCTTTTCTGTTGATAAAAGATAATGGAGAATTGGATGAGCTTACTTTCCTTCAGGCCGAAAAAGAATTTTATGCCAGGGTAACTGAAAAATCAATACCTTTAAATGTCAATCACCATACTCATGTGGCTAAAGGAGTAGAAGTGTTTGCCAACAAAATGGAAGAGGAAAAAAGTAAAGACCGCAAAATTGATACCACGCAAGGTCCAAACGAGAAGAGAGCTTTAGCATTTTTGGATGCTTTAGTGCGTATACAAATTGCAAATCCCGAAGAAAAAGAACTATTGTTGAATGCCAAAGCGGCAATCCTCTTAGGGAAATTTCAAAATTCGCAACGGGATATAAATATATTGGTAAAAGTTGTGA
>JALNYZ010000123.1:1478-3067 GCA_023229575.1 Prolixibacteraceae bacterium | reverse complement strand
GGAGCCTCAGTTTATCCGTCAGACAAAGCATGCAGGAAGCACTAAACTGAAGGAAATTTTTCAGAAAAACCTCATTATTCAACAAAGATAACATAACCGAATCGCGGGTTACCATCATAATCATTGAATCTTCCAGTACGGTTACATTCACAGGAAAACGGTTATTCTCACCAAATAAAAATGCGGAAGCAATGGGAAGAGAGGCTGCAATGGTTTCTATACGAAGTGCTGCTCCGGAACGATCAACCATTTCAGCTTTCACCTTTCCCTTAAGCAAAAGGTAGAGATGCTTGCATAAATCGCCGGCATGCACTACTATTTCACCCTTTCTGAATGATGAAACAGAATAATCCAGACCAGCCAGAAAGGGTCCTTGCTTATCTGCCTGTATTCCAGAAAACAGAGGAATAGAAAACAACTTGTAATCTTCCATGACGATGAATAAGTAAGTTAAACAAAGTCTCTTATCCTTAAAAGGTAAACATGTTCAAAAATAGCATTTTTTCTGAATATACAAGAACAAATAGATTATTTTGTAATATTTATTACAAAATAATTGTTTGTTAATCAACATCTTTACCTCTTTATTAACCACAACAACCGAAGAATCCGTATGAAGTTAACCAAATTCATTGATAAGATTCTCCCTTCGAGACGATGGAAGATTTATGCCATCCTGTTTTTTGGTATTGTCTGCGGACTAGGATTCTACACCGTGTACGCCTCCAGGGCTGCCAGTTATCTGTCCGATAATCCCTCCACGTGTGTAAACTGCCATATCATGTCGCCTTTCTATGCCACCTGGAATCACAGTTCGCACGCCAGAAACGCCACATGCAACGATTGTCATGTACCTCAGGACAATGTTTTCCGCAAATATTACTTTAAAGGCAAAGATGGTATGCGTCATGCCTCCATTTTCGCGATACGAGGCGAAAAACAGGTTATTCAGGCAATCGACGAGAGTGCCACAGTAATAATGGAAAACTGTATACGCTGCCATACGCAGCTAAATACCGAACTGGTAAAAACAGGCCGGATGAACTACGATATGGTGAAAGCCGGCGAAGGAAAAGCCTGCTGGGATTGCCACAGGGACATTCCGCACGGAGGGACCAACAGTTTATCTTCTACCCCAAACGCCTTGGTACCTTATCCCAAATCGGACACCCCGGAATGGTTAAAAAAATTACTATCCGAACAATAATTAAAACCTGAAAATACGATCTTATTATGGAAAAGAAAATAAAATCATGGCAAGGCTGGCTTCTGTTTGCAGGAAGCATGATCGTCGTTTTTATATTGGGGATGCTGGCCTCGTCTATCAACGAACGGCGAGCCGAGATTGTTACCATATTCAATACCAAGAAGACAGACATCAAGGGTATCGAATCAAGAAACGAAGTATTTGCCGACAATTATCTGCGGGAATACAACACTTGGCTGCAAACAGCAGATACAAGCTTCCGCAGCGAATTTAACGGAAATCAAATGGTGGATGTACTGGCTCAGCGACCCAACATGGTAATCCTTTGGGCTGGTTATGCCTTTTCCAAGGATTATTCCACACCCCGCGGACATATGCACGC
>JALNYZ010000123.1:0-1468 GCA_023229575.1 Prolixibacteraceae bacterium | reverse complement strand
GGAGTCCGACACAGACGGACCCCAGCCTGCCACCTGCTGGAGCTGTAAAAGTCCGGACGTTACACGTATGATGCAGACTGTTGGCATCGAAAACTTTTATAAAGCCAAATGGGGAGCCATGGGAAGCGAAATTGTTAATCCTATAGGATGTGCCGATTGCCATGAACCCGAAAAGATGAATCTGCAGATAAGCAGACCGGCGCTGATTGAAGCCTTCGAAAGACAGGGACGGGATATCAAGCAAGCCTCTTTGCAGGAAATGCGTTCGTCGGTATGCGCACAATGTCACGTGGAATATTTCTTTAAGGGAGAAGGGAAATACCTCACCTTCCCTTGGGACAAAGGAATGACCGTCGAAACCATGGAAACCTATTACGACGAAAACGAATATGCCGACTACACCCATTCGCTAAGCAAAGCACCCATGCTTAAAGCACAGCATCCCGACTATGAATTATCGCAAATGGGTATACATGCCCAGCGCGGAGTGGCTTGCGCCGATTGTCACATGCCTTACATGAGCGAAGGGGGTGTGAAGTTCAGCGACCATCATATCCAAAGTCCGCTTGCCATGATTGACCGCACTTGTCAGGTTTGCCACAGGGAAACCGAAGAAACACTGCGAAACAATGTATACGACCGTCAGCGAAAGGCCAATGAAATACGCAACCGTCTTGAATCCGAACTGGCAACCGCCCATATTGAAGCGAAGTTTGCCTGGGAAAAGGGAGCAACCGAAGCACAAATGAAACCGGTACTGAAAGCACTTCGGGCAGCCCAGTGGCGTTGGGATTTTGCTGTAGCCTCGCACGGAGGAGCCTTTCATGCACCTCAGGAGTTTCAGCGGATACTCGCACACGGACTCGATAACGCCATGCAGGCCCGCATAGCAACTACCAAAGTACTTGCCAGCTTAGGCTTTACAGGCGATGTTCCTTTGCCGGACATCTCAACCAAGGGCAAAGCACAGGCCTATATCGGTCTGGATATGGCAAGTGAAAAACAGCTGAAAGACGAATTCATAAAAACAATAGTCCCCGAATGGCTAAAAAAAGCAAAGGAAAATAACCGACTAAAAGATAAAAACTAAGTTATGTGGAAACATCCGTGGGGATATATGGAGGGAGCTGTAATCTGTTTCGGCCTGTTTATAACCGGAACAATCTTGCAACTTACAGTAGGACCGGTAAACACCATCCTCTTTCAATTCCCGGTTAATCTTATTTTTGCAGGAATTTATTGGGTGTGTATGCTTATCATGCACCTGAACAAGAAACGCAGCGCCATCATTCGGTGGCTATCCGGCATGGAAGCCAGTCTAACCGCCATCGGAGCATTTCTGCTTATGGTCTTGATAATGGGACTCAATAAGCAGACTCCGATTCCATCCGACATACACTCCGATGGAATAGTGGCAGATATAGGATTCAGTCAACTCACTTCTTCCTGGTCCTTTCTGCTTATCTTT
>JALNYZ010000122.1 GCA_023229575.1 Prolixibacteraceae bacterium | reverse complement strand
ACTGGTGGCAAGTACGGCAAAAGGATTAAAGCTCCCAAAACCGAAAAAACGGAATAAGCGAATTTTAAAGCGCTGTAAATCAGTAATTATTCTTTTTGTTATTCCGTTTATACTTAATATATGAGTTATAAACTTCGTCTTCTTTAACAAATTTTACCAACTTTGTGCAAAATTCGGACGCTTCAATCCTGTCGAATCTTTCAAATTGTCTTATCAATACCTTGAAGTTAACTTTGATGCGGAAGAGTGAAACAAATCTTACAATAAGCACCGTGGCACTTAAGCCCAAAAATAAGCCGGATTTAAAGAGCACCATACAAATAAATTCAAACACATTCCGGAGATCGTCGTTGTCGCTCAGGTCTTTTGTCAGGTTGGCATCCGTATACATCGTCTCGCTCAGCAACTGGGTGTAATGTTTCCGGAACTCCTCGGCAAAAGCATAATTTACATAGTTCGATTTTCGCCTTTCCACATCCATCACATAGGGCAATAAAAACAGCACAATGGCCTTTTCGTGAGGGTGACCCATCATGCTTTTTTGAAACGACGCAAACGAGTAGTTTTTAGATTTTATGTACTTCCTGATTATATTGTACTGAAATTTATCTAAATTCTCTTGGTCGAACGGCAGTTCATGCTCTTCAAGCAGGCTAAGGTTTTTAGCAATAGAAATATTTGCAGGCAGATTTCCTTTTCTTATCTTCATCGATAAAATGTATATAAAATTATTTGATTGATTTGATGTGTTTAATGCAAACGAAGACGGGATTTCTTCAAAAAAAAGTATATACATGTTGGACAATAAGTATATACTTATCAGTCAACAAGTATATACTTGTAAGACAAAAAGTACCGACAAATTTTGGCGGTTAATCCTTCTTTTTTCTTCGTTCACTGGTCTGATATGGGCAGATGTCGGAGGCCCCCTGGCAAGGGGAATACTCACGGTTCGCCGATATGGAAAAAGATGGTTCTAACCTGGCGCGGCGTGAGGCGGCGGTTGCCTTTTACCCATCCCTCGCGGATAAGGTCGTTACTAAGTTGCGTGTTTTTGGTGACCCAGCGCAACAACTGTTTGTTCTGTGCCGAAATGCTTAAACCCGGCGAATAAAGTTGTGCCAGTTCATTCCAGCCATACCCCTGCACAGGGGTGGTATCATCGTTTGTAATTTTGCTTTTTATTTCTTTCATAGTTGGTATCGGCAAGCAAATAGATGCTATATCCTATACCAAAGATAACTATAAAGATTTGTATATCCAATAAAAATAACTATAAAATTTCGTGTTATCAGGACATATTGCGCCTTATTGCGCTCTTTTGGGACACAGACGGACATACCGGGAAATGGGCGGGTGGGGGTGTTGTATCTTTGCATTGTTACGTAACAGAAGCAATTATTTATTAACCCTTAAGAATTAAAATTATGGCATTATCTTATTCACTGATCAAACGTAAGAACATGGAAAAAGATGCTCCGGTGGGAAGCAAGCTTGTGTACGGTTCTACCCGTGTAACCTCTCGCATGGATTTCAATAAACTATGCGACGCCGTAGCCAGTCACAGTACCGCCTCCAGAGGCGATGTAATGCTTGTGTTGGAAGGACTAATTTACATCCTTACCGAGCGCCTGCAGGACGGTACGGTGATAGAAATGGGCAACTTTGGAAATTTCCGCATGGTGGCCGGTTCCAAGGGGGCTGTAACGGAGGAGGAATTTACCACCTCGTTGTTTAAGAAACCACGGATCATCTTCCGTCCGGGTGCGTTGTTGCGCGATTTGTCCGGCGATGCCAAGTTCGAAAAGCTTCAAACTGTTACGGTTACCGTAACGGAAGTGTGCGACAAGGAACACCTGGTTTAGTAATCCCATCGCACCCCCGGCACAGGGCAGGGGGTGCGATTTTGTAAACAAAAACAGCTAGCAAATTATACACTAACCCTTATACTTTTCCAACTATGCTAAAAGAAATATTTGTTCAGACTTACTACCCGCTGGCTAAAGAAGCCGGCGAAAAGTACACCATAAACCCCGTGGTAATCCTTGCCCAGGCAGCCATCGAAAGCGGATGGGCGGAGAGCACATTGGCAAAAAAACACAGCAATTTTTTCGGGATAACGGGCTACGGTAAGCCAACAGATTACTGGCCGGGCACCAAGGTTCAGCTAAGCGACAAGGGACTTCCGTTCCGGAGTTATCCTTCCGAAAAAGAGAGTTTCTTCGACTTTTGCCGATTGATTAGAAGCTCATACAAACCAGCTGCCGATGTAAGCATAATGCCCCGGGCCTATGCCAAAGAAATAAGCTATAGCCGCTACATAAGCGAGGTGAATGGCGACAACAGAGAAAACTACCGTTCGCTGCTGGTAAAGCTGAGTTCAGACATCGAAAAACTAGTAATTAAACAATTTCCCCAATAACAATCCCTAAAAAACAACGAACAACATGAAACAAGTAAAGCAAATTCTCGAGTTCATTTTAATACTGGCAAGCTGCTTTTTTCGGGCAAAAAAACAGCAAAAAGACAACCCTTATCTTCCTGAAGATCCTTATCCTCCTGGCCCTGGTAATGGAAGAAAAGGAGATTGCCCTTGCGGCCCTGGGTGTTCTTGTAACCCAGAGCCAGCACAACCCCCCGAACAATCCGGAGAAAGATTCCTGCCAGCCGTCGTCCCCAAACCAGGCACCCCTTCCCCAGGCACCCCTTCGGAAGACTCCACCGCCCCCGCCAACGGAGCAGCCACCTTGCTAGGCTGGTGCCTTATCGCATTAGCCGGAACCAGCTACCTCTACAAGCTACTAGCTTAATCTCCCAACCCCCGCCAATCGTAAATAGGTTGGTGGCGGTTGGTGTTTAGTGAAGCATCAAGAAATAGAACCTAATTAAATGGTATGAATGAGTGAAAAGTAAAGAATTTGCTTTATATTTGTAGGGATAAGTTAATAGAGGAAAACATTAACTGTTATATTGCATGAAATAGTGTTCTCTGAGCTATTTATGTTACTACATGCCAGTTTTGGAATAGGTATTACATAACAATAAGAAATGGAGACTCAGATAAAAATTAAAAAATGT
>JALNYZ010000121.1:2379-3102 GCA_023229575.1 Prolixibacteraceae bacterium | reverse complement strand
ACTGTAAAAACCGATTTGTTAAATCTGGATAAGGAGGAAGATATTTTGGTCTGGTTCGGGCATTCATCCTATTTTATGCAGATAGATGGCAAAAGAATCCTGGTCGATCCTGTTTTAAGCGAAAGTGCATCCCCATTTTCATTTACGGTCAATGCTTTTAAAGGAACTTCTGTCTACAGCCCTGCTGATATACCGGAAATTGATTACCTGTTTATCTCGCACGACCATTGGGATCACCTTGATTATGAAACAATTATGGGATTGAAGCCAAAGATCAATAAAGTTATCTGCGGTCTTGGGGTGGGAGAAAATTTTGAATATTGGGGATTCAGCAAGGATTCGATCATTGAATTGGATTGGAACGAGCAGGTATCATTGGATAGCGGATTTGTTGCCAATGCAGTGCCGGCAAGACACTTTTCCGGACGCGGGTTAAAGCGAAACCAAACCCTTTGGGCAGCGTTTGTTTTACAGACACCTACTATGAAATTCTTTCTTGGTGGAGATGGGGGTTACGATAAACACTTTGCCGAGGTTGGAAAAAAGTTTGGCCCCATTGATTTAGCCATAGTAGAGAACGGTCAGTACGACAAGAATTGGAAGTATATTCATTTGTTGCCCGAAGATCTTCTAAAAGCGTTTCGTGATTTAAATGCTAAACAATTACTCGCTGTACATTCATCGAAATTTGCTTTGGCCAATCACCCATGGGACGAACCGTTG
>JALNYZ010000121.1:0-2369 GCA_023229575.1 Prolixibacteraceae bacterium | reverse complement strand
GTTGAAGAAGATTACTAAATCCAGCAAGAAACTTTCTATTAAACTTTTAACACCAATGATTGGCGATAGGGTGAATCTTAAAGACAGTACCCGGACATTTACAGAATGGTGGAATGGTATTGAATAGGGATTTCATTACGAACACGATAATTACATAATAGCGAAAGCAAATGGACAAAAAAGAACAAATACTTCAGGCAGCTCTAAAGCTCTTTGTGGAGTTTGGTTTTCATAACACACCAACAAGCAAAATTGCAAAAGAAGCCGGTGTTGCAAATGGCACCTTGTTTTACTTCTTTCCAACTAAAGACGACTTGGTTAAAGCCTTGTACCTCGACGTGAAGAGTCGTTTAACCAACTATGTGGCAGAAACCATGAGGGGCGAAAGTACATTAAAAGAAATCCTGAAAGTACATTATACCGAATCGCTTCGTTGGGCTTTGGAGCACAAAACTGAATTTCTTTTTATTGAGCAGTTTAATGCATCAACTTATCTGAAGCAAATATCCTGCGAAGAAATTGAGAAGCACACCAAGCCTTTCGTCGCAATATTAAAGGAAGGAATAGATAATAAGATTATTAAGCCTATGGATATTGGAGTTCTCTTTACGCTGATTGGCGGACATACCTTTGCAATCAATAAATATTTAATTGACAATCAACTATCTGATTCCAAAGGAACTGAGGTTATTAAAGATACCTTTGAACTTATTTGGGATATGATCGCACTAAAGGGGGATTAGTATAAATACTACACCTGTACACGAAAACGTGTTTGAACTACAAAATTTGAAAAGAAAATATACTGACAGTAAACTTATTTATTAACTATTTACTCTTGTATACTTAATTTTGTTTTTTTCTAAAATCTCGCTAATAGATAATTTTTGCGATAGAGTATGATTGCCTACAAGATTTAGATATAAAAAGCTAATCCTGCCAGTAGAAAACTTAAAACTCCGATTAGTAACAGGCCATATTTAAAATACCATTGGGCCTTAATTAGTATGTTAGCCCGAGCATTATTAGTTTTTGTATTGGCTTGAATGTATTTTTCTGTAAATATTATTTTATCTCGTAAAAACTCTTCCATATTTCCAGTATCCTTAAGTATAGATTTGGCAGAGATCCTATGGTAAACAAATTCTCCAGAATTTAAGGTTTTTGCGGCAATAAAAACCCCATAAATAATAAAAGCTAAACACAAAATAAAAACTGCTATAATGACAAACTTAAAACAGCATTCTATTTTAGAAGAGTGATCATATAATAAGGGTACTATAAATGCAATCAGAGCTAAAATGATTCCTGAATTATTAATTAATGTACTTAACTTTGCTTCAATTGCTTGTCCCCGTTGTTCTTCATTTTCATATAGTTCATTTAAGGTTTCTAAATGGCATTCACTGACTCCTTTTTGATAATGATATGAATACTCTTTAGTCGTAAGAAAGTCTATAATTGCATCAGAGATTTTAAGTCCGGTGTCATTTTCAATCCAAACCCATTGACCATTAGGGTTTATTTCTAAGAAAACGAAATCACCATTAGGTTTCCTAATTAAATCAATTGCACCAAAATTAAGATTAAGCTTTTTGACTATACTGATACACTTCTCTTCTATGTCAGTAGGTAAAATAAATTTATCAAACTTCAATTTCTCTTTCCTCCAGTCAGTTTGAGTATTCAGATTGGCTTTTGAGTCTACAGAGGCAGCAAATAATTTGTTCCCAATTACCGTCACTCTAATCTCAATGTCTTTAGGTATGTTTTCCTGATAAATACTCGGTAATGGCTGAGATTCTTTTAAGATATCAAAATCTTCTTTTTTTATTTTAGATGTAAATATTTGGCCACATTTATATTGTGATTCCTCAATTCTGCCAGAATGCAAAGGTTTGATAATAATGTTTCTCTTACACTTTAGATAGAAAGACTTTATTTCATTATAATCATAAGAAACCAATGTTTTTGGAATTGCAAACCCAATTGATGATCCGACCTCTAATTGAAGAAGCTTATTTTCGGATTGATAAATATTCCATGGAAGGCTTAACCATCTATCAGCACTTATTGAGTGCCATAAATTTAATAAGAATGAATCTAATTCGGCATAATAATATTGATATTCAGCTTTACTAATTTCAATATCCAAATTAGGAAGTGTTACACGTCTAAACCACACAGAGTCAAATTTGCTAATGCCATTGATATTGGCAATAACAGACGCCCCATTTGATATAGATATTTTCTGATTAAAAATATCGTCACAATTTAATCTGTAATATTCAATGTTTAGCCCATTTAATTTGTTGATTAAATAGTCTGCAGTTAAATCATTCTTATAAGTAACTATTAAAATCATCTTA
>JALNYZ010000120.1 GCA_023229575.1 Prolixibacteraceae bacterium | reverse complement strand
CACTTGCTCTATTTGGAGACTATAACGATCCCAACAAGATATGTGATGATATAATTAGGGAAACAAATGGAATCGGATTATACCTTGTATTTATTGACCCTACTGATTGCAGCATTCCTTTTAACTTACTGAAAGTTTTAAAAGAAAGATTGAGGAATGTTGATTTTATTGTCAATTTCGCTATCAAAACAGATTTTAATCGCAATATTAAAAATGCAATTCAATATCCTGATACTCATCAAAATGTTATTAACAAATACAAATCTTTTTTAGGTTCTAGCGAATTCTTTTTTAACAACAACATCAATACAGCGCCATCTTTAGAATTACGAAAATTATTTAGAGAGGCGTATATTAATAGCCTAAAGAAGATTGGATATCAGTTCTTTGACTTTAAACCTATTGAAAACTATTACGATTTGATATTTGCCTCATCAAATGAAAGAGGTATTGACTTTTGGAGAAAGGCAAATAAAATTGAATTTGATGGTCAACGACAACTATTTTGATACCTTTGCTGAATGAAGAATAATGTAAAGCAGGTTTTTGGGACATATGAATGGGCTGTAGAAAATGCCAATTTTATAAGTGGTTGTAGTAATAACTGCAAATATTGTTATAGCAGAGAAATGGCTATAAGATTTAAACGCAAAACAACTGAGAATTGGCATATTGAGGAGGTTAACATGGCTCAATTTAATAAGAAAGTAAAAAAAGTAGATGGCTTCATTATGTTTCCATCAAGTCATGATATTACTCCAGTAAACTTATTTAACGCTATTGCATTTTTAAAAAAACTACTTGAAGCAGGGAATAATATATTGATAGTAACAAAACCCCACTTTGAAGTAATAAAGGCTATTTGTCATGAGTTTACTGCTTATAAAAAGAATATCTTATTCCGGTTTACAATTGGATCTAAAGATTCAGATATATTAAAGTTTTGGGAACCTAATGCTCCCAATTATGAGGAACGTAAGAAATGTCTTAAATATGCCTTTGAAAATGGGTTTGAGACAAGCATTTCATGCGAACCAATATTAGATGATAACACCTTAAACTTAGTCACTGATTTAGAGGATTTTGTAACGGATTTTATATGGATAGGCAAAGCAAACTTTCTGCTTCGCAGATTAAAAATGAATGGAATCTCTGATAGTGAGACAATTAACATAGCAAATGAGCTAATTCAATTACAGTCAGACAATAACATTAAGATGTTGTACAAAAATTTGAAAAATAATCCTAAAATAAAATGGAAAGAAAGTATTAAAAAAGTATTAAATCTAGAAGTTTCGACTGTTAAAGGATTAGATGAATAGGCCATCTACCCTCTTTATCATTATTCTTTTGTTTAATTGGATAATAAGATAAATACAAATGAGAAAAACTAGCTGTCAGATTACCGCTATTGAAATAGGTGTATTCGATCGAAATTTATTGCGATAATCAATACCATTAAATTTTCTGGTGATAATATCACTTCAAACGGGCCTCCTGTATCACACACAAATGTGCCGGTTTTATTATACCCCCTGCATTAAGCGATCAAAAACGATAGAATGTATTTTCTAGATAGCTTCCGAACGTTGCCGCAACTAAAAACCTAGTTCAATAACGATAATAATAAGTACGAAGGGCTCCAATAATACAAAAGAAAGGAATGTCCAATTAATTTAAAAGTCAGTTGATGTTATCAACTGACTTTTTGTTTTCTATCTTTGCTTATAATAATTTCAAAATAAACATATCATGAGTGAAGATTATATAAAGCACTATATCAAAATAGTTAAAGGACTTTTGAAAGCTCAAAAAGAAACTGAAGCTCTGCTTATATTCAATATAAATAATATAAATAGTTATATAAACAATCACGACAATTGGAATGGGGGCATTGATTATTATACTATTGAAATAGGAGTTTCTCCGTCTGAATACACAAATCTAAAAAATGAAAACAAAATTGAGGAACTGGAATCATGTATAGAATTAGCATTCAAGGATGCAACAAAAGGAGTAGAAAGTATTGTTTTTGATAGAATACTGATTGTAGCTAATGACAATATTGAAGAAGATGAGATAATTGAAGCAATTGAGGATTTTACATTTTGGAATTTTGGCTATTACAAGATGTTTATTAGTCATTTATCTATGGATAAATCATCAGCATCAAACTTAAAGACTGCATTAGTTATTTATGGAATATCCTGTTTTGTTGCACACGAAGATATTGAACCAACAAAAGAATGGGCGAGCGAAATTGAAAAAGCTCTATTAACTATGGATTGCTTATGTGCTATTATAACTACGGACTTTATCAAAAGTAAATGGTGTGATCAAGAGGTAGGCTTTGCTTTAGGTAGACGAGTATTAGTGATTCCAATCCGGAAAGGATATGATCCATATGGATTAATGGGGAAATATCAAGGAGTCCAATCCAATGGAAAGAATGCCAATAAATTAGCTAAAGAAATATTTGATATCCTTTGTAAAAATACTCGTTCTAAAAACATATACACTAAAAACTTAGGTAACTTTTTCTTAAATTCAAAAAGTACAGATGAAGCAAACAAATGGATTGATGTCTTGAATGAAGTTAATTTAATAGAAAAAGATATTGTAGAATTTATTAATACGCACTATTTAAATAATGATAATTTAAAAGATAGTAATGTTATAGAAAAAGCTAACAAATTATTTACAAAACACTCACTAAGAACTATTAACAAGAACATGTTTACGGAGAAAAGTATAACAATAGATAATTTACCTTTTTAAAAATGTCGAAATATTATGTATCCGCATTTATAACAACCCTATCTCCCTCTTAAAGTAAACCATATCTTTAAGCAGGATGCCGTCTTCAATCATGGGGTGGTCGTAGTTGTCTGTGAAGAAGTTTTCAATACGATGTGAGGGTTCGAAGCCGCAACGTTTGTAGAACCGGACTGAGCTGGGTACATCGCCGGTGCCGACTATCATATGGGTGTATTTCCCGGCGTAGTGACTGAGCAGGTGGGTGATCAGTTTCTTTCCGTATCCTTGCCGTTGTGAGCCGGGGGTGACTGCTATATTTTTCAATTCGCATACGCCGTCGCCTTCGTC
>JALNYZ010000119.1 GCA_023229575.1 Prolixibacteraceae bacterium | reverse complement strand
TGTATTTTTCTTCGAAGTGTGTCAGTTCTCTAAGTAAATGTGCCGTACAAAGTTGATGTTTGGCTGCACCTGTCTTGAAATAGGGAGACCAGCAATCGGTAACCAAAATATTGTTTTGTAGCCCTTCTGGCATTATCTCTTTGATTGCATTGAAACCTCTGTTCTTGTGTACTGCAATAAAGGTCGCCTTTTTATGTTGAAAAGTCCAAGCCCAATTGTTTTTACCATTGATACTTATTCCAGTTTCATCGGCACCTACAACCTTATTTTTCAATACATTCTGCCTGATGCTTTCATAAGCTACGGAAGCTTTCGTTTTCATTTTGGTCAGAATATAGTCAATACCACCTGTGCTAACCGAGATGCCGAACAGATTGGAAAGGAGCTCGGCCAATCGATTGAACGGTACGCACTGTCTAACGCTAAGATAAGCAGTCAATGCCTGAACATTTTCTCCATAACTTATCGGTGCATTGACACCCGTGGGGAATGACGATTGGTTCAGATTGCCACATTTGCAACACTTGTTAAATAATTGATGTTCGGTCACAACAGGTATTATGGGTGGGGTGTCTATTACTTGTCGCCTACCCACGAAAATAGCGGGTATTGTCGATAAATCTTCACCACAGCAAGTGCAAAAAGATGGACAGTGCGTTTGGATCATATCAGGGTTAGTTACCATCCTTAAGGTTGTTCCTTCATGCCCGCTTTGCCCTCCCGGTTTCTTTCCGGATGACTCTCTTAAGCTTTGGGTCTTTGGTAATTTTGGGAAGTCGCTGGAGGGTGGCTTGCTGCTGTTTTTACTGTTTTTTGGGTTTTCATATTTTGCAAGACGGTCTGTCAACCGGACAACCTCATGTTCGAGATAATCAACCCGATTTAATAAAGCATCAATTTTTTCTTCAAGTGATAATTGCCCTGTCATAATAGACAAAGTACAACAATCATTTCGTGTTAATCAAGCATTTAAAGCATTAGTTATCAATACTGAAAATCATTTTTGTTAATAACCACTGAAATTAGAATTATACCTTCGCGAGAATCAAATGGAGCGAGTTAACAAAAGAAAATAAGCTATAACAAATTCTAAAATGTCAAAGAACTTTCGTGCGGAATCAGCTTTTGATAGCTTTTTGAGGATTACTCGTTATATTTATCACTGAATAGTTACCTTTATTTTAAAGGAAAAGACATTAGAAAAATCGGAGAGCAATAGCGCGATATTGGTTAACGATACATATAGAAAAGAGCATAATATCTTGAAAGACTTTGCTGAGATTTTAGCGAATAAATTTTTGCATTTGGTGAACTTAAATCAAAATGAAATACTTAATGAAAAGACGAAGAGAATTTCTTTTTCCCGTGAGCTGATGATAAATTGCCAACTTTCTGCCAATAACATGATTTATCTTATTAATTTCTTAGGTCCGGATATTGAAAGCTGCATTAATTACGAAGAATATAGATCAAAAATTTTAGACATATACCCTGTCAATAAAGATGAGTTTGAACAGTTTGATATTGAATTATTTTCCTACCTGCAGGGGAGATTTAAATTGAAAAAGGAAATAATAAACGTAAAGAAGTAATAAAAGTAAAATAGTATTACAATTTGTGTTGTAATCCCTTCTGTCATACTTAAGTTTTAATATAACGGAACTATATTGAATCGTTTAAAGTGTAATATAAATTTGAATTATTCAAAAAATACAACTTTAAAGTTGATATATTAAAATAATAATTAATTTTGTAACAATGGCAACCAAGAAGGAGGTTGAACATTTTTTGAGTGAATTTAGAACCAAAATGAGAATTTTCCAGATTATCTTTTGGGATGATCGTGGGAAAAATGCACAGACTCTATTGGATTTGGAAATAAGTCCGGGGAAAAGGAAAGAGATTATTGAGAAGATAACCATTGAGGACTATTCTCAGGGTCCTTTGGAAGAACAGATGAGCGGCATGGCGCCTATGTGGATATTTGGCAAGAGCGTAAAAGAAACTGAAGTGTACATTAAAATCAGTATGGGGAGAGAAAATTCACAAACCATTTGTATCTCATTTCATCCGGCCGAATACAATATGAACTACCCATTCAAATAAAAGAGATGAAAAGCCCAATTACAGGTAAAGAGATGAATGTCGGCAAAGAGATGCGCAACATGACTTACAGGAAGGAATCATTTCCGGTTGTATTTCATTATTATCATTGTGAGGATACAGGGGAACAGTTTGAAGATGAACATTTTTCGGAATTAAACTACAATCAGGCAGTTAGCCAATACCGGGTAAGGCATCATATTCCGTTTCCTGAACAGATTCTTGAAATCAGACAGAAGTACAATCTTTCAGCAGCAAGGATATCTGAAATTTTGGGCATGGGAGCCAATTCATGGAGAAATTATGAAGCAGGAGAGGTGCCATCCAAAACGAATGCCAATCTGATACAGATGATCAGTAAGCCTGAGGCCTTTGAAGAATATATTCAGAAATACAGCGAATTGGATGAAATGGAACGTATAAAGGTGCTGAAGCATGTTCAGGTGCTTAAAACCGACACCTGTTACTGCCTTGATCAACTGTCAAGGTTTCAGTGCCAACCAGATATTGAGACCGGGTTTAAAGCATTCGACAGAGAGAAAACAAAACATGTAATTCTCTACTTAGCAGAATACTCACAGCCATATAAAACCAAGTTAAACAAATTATTGTTCTATACCGATTTTGATCATTTCAGAGGCTTTGCCCAAAGTATAACAGGATTAAAATACGTCGCAATACCCCATGGCCCAGTACCTAATCATTATGAATACTTATTTGAGGCCTTGGTGGAAGAGGAAATTATCTGTAAAGATTATGCTTTAACAAGTTATGGTGAAGTTGAGCGGATTCTTCCCTCTGGTAAATTAAAATTTGATGAATCCTTGTTTTCTGCATCAGAACTCATCTCTTTGAGATACATTGCCGAAAAATTCAAGGAGACAAGTGCAGGCGATATAGCTGAAATCAGTCACAAGGAACCCGCCTGGATAGAAAATATTGATGGGAAAAGAATCATTCCTTTCCATTACGCTTTTGGATTGGTGACTGTGTAAGATTAACTGA
>JALNYZ010000118.1 GCA_023229575.1 Prolixibacteraceae bacterium | reverse complement strand
TCTTATGTTGGCTACATGACTCAACATGTTGTTGCCCAAAATGGGTTGATGAGCATAGTGTTGAAGGAAGATGCCCTGCAGTTGAATGAAGTTATTGTAACTGGATTTGGTTTGGCCCAGAAGAAAGCAACCCTTACAGGAGCAATTGCCTCGATTGGTAATGATGACATTGCCCGGTCTTCTGCTTCAACAGCTTCCGGTGCATTAGTAGGTAAGATGGCTGGTATAAACTCACGTCAAACCGATGGCCGTCCCGGCGCTTCTACAAAATTACAAATTCGTAACATGGGTACTCCTTTGTATGTTATAGACGGCGTTGTAAAGGATGAAGGTCAGTTTAATAACATAGACTTTAATGATATCGAGTCGATCTCAATTTTAAAGGACGCTTCAGCAGCTATTTACGGTGTGCGTGCAGCCAATGGGGTTGTGGTTGTAAATACTAAAAAGGGGGCAAAGAATACAAAGAATACTGTGGGACTTAATATGTATTATGGTTTCCAGACACCTTCCACGTTCCCTAAACCTGCGGATGCGACAACATATATTGGAAACTATATCCAGTCTCAAACCTTACAAGGTGTAACAGACTATAAGTATTCAAAAGAGGATTATGCAAAGTGGTCTGAGGGTAAAGAAAAAGGATATGTTCCATTTGACTGGTATGATTATATCTGGAATACATCTCCTCAGTATTACGTGAACGCAAACGTGTCAGGTGGTTCAGATAAGATTAACTATTATTTTAGTGTAGGTCATTTGAACCAAGATGCTATGATTGTTAATTATGGCGGTTTTGAGCGTACAAATATGCAGATGAACGTAGAGTCTCAGATTAATGATAAATTGAAGATTGGAGCTTCGATGAACGGTCGTATTGAAAAGACTGTGAATCCAGGTGTTCCAGGTGGAGATGATTACTGGGCCCCAATTTTTGGGACATATAGAAATTTGCCAACGGCGCGTCCTTTTGCCAACGACAATCCGAATTATCCGACAATGACATCTACAGATGCATCTACCAATTTTGCTTGGCTTAACTACGATCTTTCAGGTAAATACGAACAAACCTGGCGTGTTGTACAATTAAACGCAAACGCGGAATATAAAATATTTGACGGACTAACGGCTAAAGCACTGGTAGGGTATTATTACGCCAATCAGAATATGAATAATCAGGAGTATACTTATAAATTGTATAGTTACGATGAAGCTACAGACACATATCCTGTTATGTTCGAAAATACAAATCCATGGCGCGAACGCCGTATGGGGTATAATGAAGAAGTGACTGCTAATTTCCAGTTGGCTTACAACAAAAAGTTTGAAGATCACACCCTGGGTGTTGTTGCTGGTATGGAATCTTCGAAATTAAATTCGCCTACTACCTGGTTACACTCTATTCCTACATCCAATGCGTTGCATTTGATTGATTATGAAACCATGGATACTTATAACGACGAAGGAAATGAGACCGAAGCGCGTTTAGGTTATTTAGGGCGCATAAACTATGATTACGCAAATAAATACATTTTGGAATTGTCGGCACGTTATGATGGGTCATGGAAATTTCCTCCCAGTCAACGTTGGGGATTTTTCCCGTCAGCTTCTCTTGGTTGGAGAATTTCGGAAGAAGGGTTCTGGAAAGATTTGAAAGTTTCTTCCGTATTCAATGATTTGAAAATTCGGGGATCTTATGGTTTAGTAGGAGATGATAATGTAAGCGGATATGCTGCTTTTGATTATATGTCGGGTTATAACTATAAGGATGGAGGTAGCGTGATCGACGGCGATTATGTTATTGGAACAAGCCCAAGAGGCCTTCCGGTAACTACATTGTCATGGATAAAGGCTAATATTCTGGATATTGGTGTTGATGCTGTATTTTTGGATAACCGTCTGAGTGGATCGTTCGACTTTTTCCGTCGTAAACGTACAGGATTGCCAGCTTCCAGATATGATGTGCTGTTGCCTTCCGAGCTAGGATTCTCTTTGCCAAAAGAAAATCTGGAATCAGACCTTCATATGGGATATGATGCTTCTGTTCGTTGGGCCGATCAGGTTGAAGAGCTTTCTTATTCTGTAGGTGCCAACGTTACATACGCCCGTAAGTATAACTGGAGCCAGTATAAGCCAAGATATAGTAACTCTTGGGATGAATACCGCAATTCAAGTGCTCAGCGTTTTGCAAATGAAAACTGGGGATACGTAGCCGACGGTCAGTTCCAGAGCTGGGACGAAATCGCATCATATCCAATTAATATCGACGGGAAAGGAAATACAACACTTCGTCCGGGTGATATTAAATATGTGGATCAGAATGGTGATGGTCTTATCAATGATATGGACAAACGTGTAATTGGTTATAGTACGAGTTCGGACAACAACCCTATATTTAACTACGGATTAAACTTCTCATTCGGATGGAAAGGATTTGATTTGGCATTCGACCTTACAGGAAGTGCATTTTCATCTTATTTCCAAGAATGGGAAAACCGAAACCCGTTCCATGATGGAGGTAATAATCCTCAGTACTATATGGAAGATACATGGAGATTGTCTGACATCTGGGATGCAAACAGTGAATTAATTCCTGGTAAATATCCTACATTATTAATTGGTAATAGTAGTCATAGTAACTATTGGTCAAGTACATTCTGGATGCATAAAGTTCGCTATATGAAGCTGAGAAATTTAGAAATTGGTTATACAATTCCTAAGCAAATACTATCCAAAGCTATGATTTCGGATCTTCGGGTTTATATAGCCGGACAGAATCTTTTAACTGTGTCTAATCTTCCGGGAGTTGACCCAGAAATAACACAGACAAGTGGTTTGGTATATCCAACTACCCGTATAATTAATATAGGTATTAATCTTAAATTCTAACAAACTATGAAGAAAAGATATTTTTTGGCTGCTGCTGCTGCAATATTGATGTCAATGAATAGTTGTTCGGGCTTTCTGGATCAGGATCCTGATAAAATATTGACGGATAACCAGGTGTTCAGTGATGCGACAATGATCAAATCTGTTTTGGCAAACTATTATGGACGTGTTACCTGGGGGCAGAATATTAGTGATTCTTATTCGTATACAATTATTGATGAGGCGGCTA
>JALNYZ010000053.1 GCA_023229575.1 Prolixibacteraceae bacterium | reverse complement strand
GTCTAAAATATAAAAACCTGCATTATCATTTTCGGTTTGGGGAATTTTTTTCTCGTTTGAGTTTATATTTCGATAAAATCCAACGATCTGTCTATAAAATAGTTCAACTCGTCTATTGTATTTGCGGCGCCAGAGAACCGAAGTTACTTTTGAGTACAATTAAAAATAAAAGCAACATTTAAAAATACAAGATTATGAAAGCAACAAATTTTTTCAAAGGGTTATCACTTTTCGTTATTGGTATGATCGTCATGTTTGGAATTGAAGCAAACACCAGGCACCATCACTTCAACAATCAGGCTGGATTCAGAAAAAGCGCGGTCATTGAAGTAGGGGCTCCGCTTTCAGTTGAGGAGCTAAATCACCTGGGATTAAATTAAGCAGGTGGTAAGCTTAGAAAAAGGGGGCGATTGCCTCCTTTTTCTATGCCTGGATCTTCAATGTGTGAATTTTGTAAACTTTTTCTAAAATTATATAACGTTTTTCAGGAATGTTGATTGTAATTTTTGATTTTTTTTAATCAAAAGGCAATGAACATTTTATTGGTTTATCCACAGTATCCGGATTCTTTCTGGAGCTTTAAACATGCAATGCGATTTATTTCCAAAAAGGCTACCGTTCCTCCGTTGGGATTGATTACGATTGCGGCAATGCTGCCAAAAGCATGGCACAAAAAAGTGATAGACATGAATATTACCACACTCAAGTCAGAAGATGTAGTTTGGGCTGATTATGTTTTTATCAGCGCCATGTCCATTCAAAAGGAGTCAGTGAATGATGTTATTAGAGAGTGCATAAAATGTAAAACAAAAATGGTAGCGGGTGGACCTCTCTTTACACAGGATTACGATAATTATCCACTGATTGATCATTTTATTCTAAACGAAGCCGAAATTACGCTACCCCCATTTCTGCAGGATTTGGCCTCCGGAAATTCCCCTGAAAGAATTTACAGAACAGACGAATTTGCAGATCTATCCTATACTCCGGTTCCTGATTACAGTTTACTTTCAAGGAAAGACTATGTTGTTATGAACCTTCAGGTAACGAGGGGATGCCCGTTCTCCTGCGATTTTTGCGAGATAACTACACTGCTGGGCCATAAAGTACGGATGAAAAAAACAAATCAAATTCTAGCAGAACTGGAATCACTGTATAACCTCAACTGGCGAGGGCCGGTTCTGATAGTAGATGATAATTTTATCGGAAACAAACGTGAAGTCAAGACGAACTTACTTCCTGCAATGATGGAATGGATGAAAATTCACCAGTTTCCGTTCACCTTTGAAACGCAGGCATCTATCAATCTGGCCGATGATGATGAACTGCTGACGATGATGGTTGCCACAGGGTTTATTTCCACTTTCATTGGGATTGAAACACCGGATGAAATATCCCTTCAAGACTGCAACAAGAGTCAGAATAAAAACAGGGATTTGCTTCAGTGCGTGAAAAAAATTCAAAAAGCCGGGATGTCAGTTTCCGGCGGATTTATTGTTGGTTTCGACACTGATACCCCCTCCGTTTTTCAAAAACAATTGGATTTTATTCAGCAAAGTGGAATTGTCTCCGCCATGGTTGGCATTTTGCATGCACCAAAAAACACCACATTGTACAAACGCATGATGGGGGAGGACCGGATCATCAACGAATCAAGTGGCAACAATACGGATGCCTCCATTAATTTTATCCCCAAAATGAACCCCAAAGAACTTTTGGATGGATACAACGGTCTTATTCGAAATATCTATTCTATAAAACCATATTACAAAAGGGTTCGTCAATTTTTACAAACCTATCAGCAACTTTATTCCATTAAAAAGAGGGCAAGGTTTTCGTTGTTCAAAAGTTTATTTAAAACAGTTTACATCATTGGAATAGCGAACAAAGGAAGAGGTGAATTTTGGAAGTTGATGTTGTGGACCCTTTTCAGGAAACCTCTTTTGATAAAAGAAGCCATTCAGTATGCAGTCTATGGTTATCACTTTAGGATAGTATATGGATTAAGAAAATAACCAAACTTCAACCATACCTTTATTAAAAAGGCAGGATCAGTTTAGATAAACTCTTTAGGGCTTGATTTGTCGTATTTTGCATGCATATTAAAATGTATGAACTTTAAGTTAAAAAATTTGGAGTTAATAAATATATATGTTACATTTGAGTAAGGAAACAGCAGAAAATTAAGGAGTTCATTCTTATATTGGAATTCTAAACCGACATATTTGTATAACCTAATTTTAAAAGGAGGTTTGTTATGGTAAAAGAAGTTGTTGTTGAAAATGTTGATCAGTCGAAAATTGAGTTATCCACTGATCTTGTGAAGAAGTACATGTGGTGGTCAATGGGTGCAGGTCTTATTCCCGTTCCATTTGTAGATTTGTTAGCTGTTTCCGGCGTTCAGCTCAAGATGCTGAAAGATATGTCAGATTTGTATGGCATTAAATTCAGTGAGAACAGGGGAAAGTCGATCGTGGCTGCCCTTTTAGGATATGTAGTTCCTAACTCATTATCCTTTGGCGGTGCGAGTTCTCTTTTGAAAATGATTCCAATTGTTGGCACCCTGATTGGTGGTTTGTCGATGTCTTTGTTTGCCGGAGCCGCCACCTATGCGATTGGCAAAGTTTTTATTCAACATTTTGAAGCGGGCGGAACATTTCTTGATTTTAATCCAGCAACCCTAAAAGAATACTTCTTTGCAAAATTTGAAGAAGGGAAAGAGCTAGCCAAAGAAATGGATGAAAAGAAAAAAATGAAAGAAGAGCCAGTTTGATTATTGCAAACTAACTCTTTCTACGAATATTTCACAGGTATATAATTTGTTTTTCATCGGTCGCATAGATTACCCATCCTCCGAATGGTGGATTTGGTAGGTGCGGACATGTTCTCACGCGTATCACATTCGGTTATGAAACAAATTATCATCAATTGAAGTAGATTCATCATATAAAATACCCCGCCTCAAACTGACGGGGTATTTCATGACCAGCTAAAAATGTGTCATTTGAATATGCTTTGCAGTATTTTATATTGTTGTGGTCACATATCATTTGACATTTTCTGAGATTGTATCCTAACTGAAATACTTGTGGAAATGACATCCAAATCAGTTGCCTTCCCGGAACTCATTATCCATAAGTGTCATTGTATTATCTTGGTTCAAATGGAACGTCTAACTTATAGATATACAATTTATTTCATATAACAATTCTGTTGGACCATATGCAGTTTGCCGCATTTCTAAATGCAACGAATGAACTTTGAATCAAAACCATACGGTACATGCTTTATAAGGAAATTCAATGAAGATTGCATTACTATTCCCGGGACAAGGTTCTCAGTTTACAGGTATGTGTAAATCATTGGTTAATGATTTTCCTTATGTAAATGAGTATTTCAATGAAGCAAGTGAATTGCTGGGTTTTGATATACTGAAATTGTGCTTGAATGGCCCGGAAGAGAAGCTAAATCTGACAGAAAATGCACAACCTTGCATATTGCTCAACAGTTATTGTGCTTTCCTTGTTTTGCGGCAAGAACATGATATTAAACCGTTTATACTTGCCGGACACAGTCTGGGTGAAATATCCGCGCTATGCTGCAGTGGAGCCATAGCGTTTAAAGATGCCATAAAAATCGTTAGAAAGAGAGGTTTGTTGATGCAAGATGCCGCAGGACTGGGAATTGGGGCAATGATTGCCATCAATGGCTTGTCTGTTAGTGACGTTGAATTGATCATAGCTGCCACAGCATCCAAAGATTATGCTGTTATTTCAAATATCAATTCAGGAATTCAGATAGTGGTCTCTGGAAATAAGGAGGCTGTTCTCAACATTGGTAAAGAGGCAAATAAACTTGGGGCTATGACCATTTCACTTAAAGTTAGCGCTCCTTTCCATAGCCCTATGATGAAACCTGCAGCCATAGCATTTGAAAAGGAATTGAACAATTACAACTATTCCAAGCTGAATTATCCGGTAATATCAAATGTCTGGAGTAAGCCTTACCGTGATGAAAAGGAAATTATTCCATTGCTGGTCGATCAAGTTACTTCGCCGGTAAACTGGCTTAAAATTTCTTCTTACCTGACCAGGATGGGTGTGGATTTAATGCTGGAATTACCACCGGGGAAAACATTGACCAAACTTTCTGAGGCAAAAGGGGGTAACATATCTCATTATGTTTTTGATCAATTCAGGGAGATATTTGTTAACCACTTAAATCGTCATCCTAATTCCGAACCATGATAAAGCAAAACTATTGTATCGTATTGATCCTGTTCATTTCTAGCTGGATGGTTCCTTGCCGGCTGAATGCGCAATCCCCTGAGAAGTGGTGGTTACAGAGTTCCTATGCCGACACGGTCAAAAAGAAGATTTTGTTTCATGCAGGCGCGAAATATAGTTATACCAAAATGAAAGGGGTATTAAGCGGGGAAATGCATGTGGGTGATTTGACACTGGTAGAAAGAAAGGGTCATTTTACAAATTTCTCAGCTTGTGGAATTGACAAAATGGATATTAGTCTAAAAGGCCCTACTCCTATTGCTTTTAAAAGTACCTCATATTACATAACAGACTATTTGGATGCTGATCTTTCTAAAGTAGTCTTTTGTCAGACAGGATTTATTTGGGAGAGGGACGACCTCCTTTTAATACAAAACAGATACTCTTTTTATACCGGAATTGGGACAAATTTCTTACTATTTAAAAAATTGAAATTGAAATCCTTGGTCGCTATGGGTAGGATCAATCAGGATTACACTATGCCTGTTGACAATGTGGATGTGATAAAAGGGCCTTATGCAGCTTTTTATTGTAAGCATAATTTTGTTTTTACATTCACGCCGACTCTTTCATTTTTAGGCAATGCCTTTTACTTCACAGATATTAATGACACAAAAAGATACCGGTATGGTACCAGCCTGAATCTTCAGATAGGTATTATCAAACATATCAATTTGGTAGTAGGCTACAGTTATAGATACGACAGGGAACTTGTCCTGTTTGGCGCGACGCCGGATTATAGTACACAAAATCTTGGTATTGAGGTAAGCCTATGAACGAAAATTGTCCTGACAAATTATATCCACTGACTTTACCGCAGCAGTCATTCTATTATGATTATCTTCTTCACAGGAATGACTGTAAGTACAACATGGGTGGCTATTTATTGTTGAATGGCGATTTAGATATAGATATCCTTAGAAAAGCATTCAATTATGTAATTGCAAAATACGATGCGCTTCGATTAAGGTTTGTAACAATTGACGGCGAGTTATTCCAGAAATTTGTACCAGAATATCAATTTGATATCGAATATATCGATTTCAGAAACAAAGAGAATCCGCACGATGAGGCCGTACAATTTCTTGTAAAAGAAAATGCCAGACCTTTCCCTTTTGAAAATGTAACACTTTTCAGGGAGATGGTTTTACAAACCGGGGAGAAACAATTTGTATTGTTTCCCAGATTTCATCATTTCTCCAATGATGGATATGGCAAGTCTATTGTCAACCAGGCAATTTCAGACACTTATAACCGGTTATTGGCAGACGGGAGTTTTCCGGAATTGCATTCATACTCTTACCTTGATTTTTTGGAGGACGATAATAGATACAGGGAATCTGATACCTTAAAAAATTCTTCTGAATTCTGGCGGGAAAAGCTTATGCCATTACCCGAACCGTTGGATTTTACCGCAAAAAAACATGGCATTAAAAATTTTTCCCTTCACCATGAAAGAGTTACCCTAAACTTGCACAGGATATGTTATGCCTCGATATTGAAAATTGCAGACGAAGTGGAGGTTACCCCTTTTCATGCCTTGCTCGGTATCTTTTATACAACACTCAACAAATTATATAATAGAAACGATATTGTAATTGGCATGCCGGTTCTAAACCGGAGTAATTACAAGTTCAGGAATACTCCGGGACTTTTTATGAATATGATTCCGCTCAGAGTGCATCTGGCAAGTGAATGGACTTTCAAAGATATTTTGAGCGCAATAAAGACCGAAGTAAAAGAGAGCTATCGACACCAAAGAGTGCCCCTCAGCGAGTTGTACAAATATTTTCGCAACAATCCGGAATTTAAAAATGAGTTGTTCGATATAACTTTCGTTTACAGGAAAATGGATTTTTCACAAAAATTTGGTAAGGCAAAACTCAATTCCGTAACTTTAGATACACAAATAAGAAACGAAAGTCTGAGCATTGAGGTTGATGAGTATGACAATGATGAAAATGTAAACATATTTTTTAATTACAATCCGCTTGTGTTTTCAGAACTGGAAGCTATCCAGTTTGCCAAATGTTTTGAAGCAGTTCTTTTTGAATTAATTTATTTCCCGGAGAAAAGCATCGCAGATGTGAAATTTATAAGTGTGTTTGAACAACACAAGATTTTGAAAACGTTCAATTCAAACGGTGAAGTAAAACATACAGATAAAACAATTGTCGGGAAGTTTGAAGATTGTACCCGGTCTTACCCGTATAAAACATCAATCTTTAAAAACGAAGAATCGATAACTTATCACGAACTCAACGCAAAAGCCAATCAGATTGCCAATTGCCTTATTGAGCAGCGTAACATTTCCAAAGGCGACATAGTTTGCATGGTAGCAGAACGTTCGATTGATGCAATCGCTGCAATGTTGGGGATCATGAAAACGGGTGCGGTTTATCTGCCGGTTGATGGCCATAATCCACGTGACAGGATAGAATTTATACTTGGGAATAGTCATGCAAAGATGCTTGTTACCGATAATCAGAAATACAACGACCTGTCTGATAATGTTGTATTGCTAAATGAAATTGAGAACTCCAACATCAGCAATCCTTCGGTTGAGATTTACATAGAAGATTTAGCGTACATTATTTATACTTCCGGATCAACAGGTTCGCCCAAAGGAGTCATGATTGAACACGGAAGTTTTATGAATATGTTCGTGAACATGATTGGGATTTTCGGAGTTTCGGAAACAGATCGTGTCCTTCAATTTGCATCTTTCGGGTTTGATGCAGCTGTTTTTGAAATATTTCAGGCGCTGCTAACCGGAGCAGTTCTTGTGATTTTAGAAAAGGAGATCATACAGAATCCGAATTCATTCATACAACAAATGAATGAAAAGAGAATTACCGTTGCAACAATGCCACCGGCATATCTGAATGCACTCGACAAACCGGAATTTCCGCACCTTATTACACTGATTTCGGCAGGAGAACCGGCAGTTGTTTCAGATGTGAATCATTATAAAAAATCAGTGCGATTTATCAATGGATATGGTCCGACCGAAGCATCGGTTTGCGCATCCTATTACCTTGCTGAGAAAGAGAAAGAATATCAAGATAGTATGCCTATCGGGAAAACAGTTCCAGGCTCCTCCATTTACATTCTTAATGCCAATCTTGAGCCTTTGCCGATAGGTTTCCCAGGTGAGCTCTGCATTTCAGGACCCTCACTTGCACGAGGATATTTGAACAACAAAGAACTAACCGATCAAAAATTTGTTGCTAATCCCTTTGAAGAAAACAGGAGAATGTACCGAACGGGCGATAGGGCCAGGTTTTTGCCGGATGGTAATATTGAATTTATCGGCAGAATTGACGACCAGATAAAAATTAAGGGGAACCGGATTGAACTGGGTGAAATTGAAAATCGCATAAAAAAATATCCCCTTGTCAAAGATGTAGTGGCGCTTGACTTTGAAACCAATTGCAATAAAAATATCGCTGCATTTGTTTCAGGTGATCAAGAAATCGATTTATTCACATTAAAGAAATTTCTTCTGGAGTTCCTTCCAGAATACATGATGCCGCAACATATCAGTTTCGTTGAGAAATTTCCATTGACTCACAATGGGAAAATTGACAAAAGAGAATTGCGTAAAATGGTTTCTGCCACTCCTCCTGAAATTCATGATCATTCGAGCGAACCAACGGAACTGGAACAAAAATTGATCCCAATTTTCGAACTTGTTTTAGAATGCAAGCCAATTGGTGTAAATGATAATTTTTTTGAAATGGGTGGTGAGAGCCTTAAAATTGCCCGCCTCATTACCCGCATTAAAAAGGAACTTCAGCTGGAAATCAATTTTAAGGCCATCTTCGATAAGCCAACCGTCCGGGGCCTAGCCTCAGAACTGGCACTAATTAATATTGGTCAATATTGCGAAATTGAAGCTTCTCCGGTCAAAGAATTTTATCCGCTTTCGCATGCACAAAAACGATTGTGGATTCTTTCACAGGATAAGGGGAATGCCTCAGTTTACAACATGCCCGTCCCGCTTCTATTGGAAGGCAGGGTTAATTTGCAGTGTCTAAAGCAAGCTATCCATGCAATCGTTGAAAGGCACGAAGTGCTCAGGACAATTTTTATAGATGTTGAAGGTACTCCCTGTCAAAAAGTACTGGCAACACCCGATTTTATAATTAAAGAATATGATGTAAGTCTTGATAAGGATGCTGCAAACAAGGCGGATGTTTTTATCAACCAAGAGGTAATGACCCCTTTTGATCTTTCGTGTGAGATTCCCGTCCGTGCACAAATCGTTAAGATTGAAGAAGGGAAATACGTTTTCCTAGTGGTGATCCACCATATTGCCGGGGATGGAATATCGATTGGCATAATCATGAATGAATTATCTCAATTGTATAATTCCTTCGACACGGGAGATCAAAAACTTGTTCTGAAACCACTAAAGATTCAGTACAAAGATTATTGCGTTCATGAACAGACCCTGCTTGAAAGCGAAGCGTATCTTAAAGAAAAGGACTATTGGCTAAAAACCTTGTCCGATCCTATTCCCGTTCTTCATCTGCCAACAGACAGAATGCGGCCTCCGATTAAAACATACCAGGGAAAGTATCTGTTCAGCGAAATTGATGAACAGCTTAGAAACAATATGTTGGCTTTTGGGAAAGACAACAGTGTTAGTCCGTTCATGGTATTGCTGGCTTCGGTAAATATCTTGCTACATAAATATACATCGGACGAAGATATCATCATTGGCTCACCCGTTGCAGGCAGAAATCATCAGGAACTTGAAAATCAGGTTGGCCTCTATCTCAATACGGTTGCGATCCGAAATCATATCTGTAGCGGAGATTCTTTTAGGGATTTTCTACTTGATGTAAAGAACAAATCATCCGAAGCATTTTCAAACAGTAACTATCCTTTCGATAGTCTCATCCGGAATCTAAATCTTGAAAGGGACACATCACGGGCACCATTGTTCGATGTACTTGTTCAGTATCAAAATCAGGATGCGACAATCTTAAAACTTAATGATGTAAAGTCATCGTTTTACCAGGTTGATTTTACGTCCAATAAGTTTGATCTGATATTTACATTTACAGAGAATGAAGGTGAAATTGCTTTTAGCATTGGATACAACACCAATTTGTTCAATTCAGGCCGAATCGAAAGAACTTCACGGCATCTGAAAAACACTTTATCAAGGGTCCTGGCCAAACCGGATATCTTTATCAAAGAGATCAATATTCTTGATAAAGCCGAGGAGTCGCAACTCCTGCTGATGTCGGAAGGTCCCAGACTGAAGTTAGATGGGAAATCTGTTATTGATCTTTTTGAGGAGCAAGTACATAGCACTCCTGATAATCCGGCCCTGGTATTTAACCTCCTAAAATTGTCGTACAAACAATTGGATCAAAGAGTTAATGGGGTGGCCAATGAAATTTTGAACCGCATTTCTGTTGCCCCTGATGATATTATCGCAATCATGGCGCCTCGTTCTGAGCTCATGGTGATCGGCATTCTGGGAATATTAAAAACAGGTGCGGCTTATCTGCCCATCACTCTGGACTTACCAAAAGAACGTGCCAAGTTTATGCTTTCTGATAGCCGTACAAAACTGTTGTTGACAGAAACCAGCTTGATTGCCCAGGCCGAAGAAATCCTGAGTCTTGCCAATCCCTGCCTTGTGAATAAAATTGCATTGCTTGACATTACCAGTATCGAAAATCCTTCAGGTAAAACCCCAACCACAAAAATCCACAACTCAAGTCTTGCCTATCTCCTGTATACTTCCGGATCGACAGGCATGCCAAAAGGAGTAATGATCGAGCACCACAGTTTGTATAATCTTGTTTTGGGATTGTCGAATGGAATTTATGGCAACGTTTCTGCTCCTTTGAATATCGCACTGATTTCTCCTTTTGTCTTTGATGCTTCAGTAAAACAAATTTTTTATGCATTGGGTTTTGGCCATTGCCTCGATATTGTCCCGGATGAAACAAAGGCCAGCGGCAGAAAACTGCTTACCTACTACAAAGACCATCAAATTAATGTATCTGATGGGACACCGATTCATTTGGAAATAATTGTCGATGAGCTAAGCCTGGGAAAAGAGACCTACCTGCCCGAAAGATTTGTTATTGGCGGTGAGCAGTTGATGCATCAACCGGTTAAATCCTTTTTTGAAAGAATTGGTACAAATTCGCCGATAGTAACAAACGTTTATGGCCCCACGGAATGCTGCGATGTCGCAACTTATTTTAGCATTACCCGAGAATACTTCCGGAAAGCAGATGCAGCGTTTAATTACATCCCGGTAGGGCAGCCAATAAACAACGTTCAGGTTGATATCCTTGATTCCAATCTTTCACCAGTGCCAATCGGGGTAAATGGGGAGTTATATATTGCCGGTGAAGGGCTTTCGAGAGGCTATATCAACAGACCGGAATTATCTGAGGAGAGATTTTTGGAAGTCGATTTTGTCCCGGGCAAAAGAATTTACAAAACAGGTGACATTGGGCGCTTTCTCGATGACGGAAGTATTATCCTTTCAGGAAGGGCGGATGACCAGATAAAGCTACGCGGATTTAGGATTGAGTTAGCTGAAATTGAGAATTGTTTAAGGAATTTTCCCAATGTTAACTCATCAACGGTCATTGCCGTTGGCGAGGATAATGAAAAGGGAATAGCGGCCTATTATACCGCAGCCGAAAAAATTGAGCATGATGATGTGAAGCATTTCCTGTCACTTCATCTACCCGACTACATGATCCCTTCCTATTTCATCCAATTGGAAAATATTCCTGTAACCATCAATGGCAAAGTAGATAAGAAATCCCTTCCTGTTCCGGTTAAAGAAATCTCATCGGAAGAAAGTCTCAAGATCCAGGGGGATATGCTTGAAGAAAAACTGTGTAAGATATGGAAAGAGTTGCTGCACATTAATCATGTTAACCCAACTGATAATTTCTTTAAACTTGGCGGACATAGTTTAATAGCTATACGGCTTGTTTCAAAAATACACAAGGAATTCAACATTGAGATCAATATTTGGGAAGTGTTTCAGCATGCAACAATTTCGTCGCTTGCAAAACTGCTGACCAGTAAAAATCCATCGCTTTTTAATCCAATTGAAAAGATAGAAAAGGGAGAGTATTACCCGCTTTCCCATGCTCAGCGACGGTTGTGGTTTCTCGCTAAACTGGAAGGTCATAATTCTCTTTACAACCTTCCGGCAGCTTTGCACATGAAAGGGAAGGTTAATGCTCATGTGCTTGAAGATGTTTTCAAAGCAATTGTTCAAAGACATGAATCTCTCAGAACATATTTTGTAGAAATTGATGGGGAACCATTCCAAAAAATAGCAGATACCATTGATCTGAAAATTGAAATTGCCAATTATACCGGTCCTGCCTGGGATAAGAACAGACTTAAGGAACTTGCCGTTGAATATTTTAATTACGAATTTGATCTATCCAGGGTCCCCCTGCTGAAAATCAAACTGATCTGTTTGTCTGAAGATAATTATCTGTTCCTTTTTAACATGCACCATATCATCAGTGATGGCTGGTCAATAGAGGTCATGTTGAAGGAATTTGAAACTTATTATAACTCATTTCTGAACAATCTGGAAGATCCTCTTCAGCCTCTCAGAATTCAATACAAGGATTACGCGACATGGCAGAATAAAATTCTCGGTGAAGAATCACTTGGCGTTGTTAAGGATTATTGGCAGAAGAAATTAAGTAAACCACGTCCGCTGCTAAACCTGCCTGCTGATTACAGCAGATCTGAATCGTTTACGATGGATGGTGATATGCTACAGTATTCGATTGATGATGCCCAGGCAAAAGCACTAAAGGATATTGGCAGCGGGTTAAATGCCAGCTTGTACATGACCCTTCTCTCTGCAGTTTACATTCTGCTGCATAAATATACAGGGGAAGAAGATATTATGGTTGGCTCTCCCGTGGCTGGCCGGCAGCATTACGATCTCGAAAATCAGGTTGGGTTTTTTATCAATACGATTGTTCTGCGGAATGAGATCAATCCTGAGCATACATTTGAGGAATTACTGGTTAAGGTTAAGGAAACGTTAGCGGGGGCCTTCGACAACCAGGTTTATCCCTTCGACAGGCTCGTGGACGAACTTGATGTGGAAAGGATACAAAACCGGAATCCGCTTTTTGATGTGATGGTTGCCTGGATGGTAAAGAACGGGATGGGAATGAAGTTGCAATTCAGCGGAATAGAAGCGGATGGCCTCGACTTTCGCATCTCCAGCAGCATGTTTGACCTTTCATTTCTTTTTGATGAAAACGAAGGGAAAGTAGAATTTGCCATAGAGTACAACACCTCTTTGTTCCGGAAGGAAAGAATTCAAAATATGTCTGTGCATTTTAGGAAATTATTGGAGAGCATTACTGCGAATCCTAAGGAAAAGATTAAAAATCTGGAGATAATTCCAACCAGCGAAAAAGAGAAACTGCTCTTTGAATTCAATAAACAAAATCATCTGTTAACGGCAGAAAAGAATGTAATTGACCTTTTTAATCATCAGGCACAGACAAATGGGAACAATCTTGCCTTGGTTTGCGAAGGAAGGGAATTGAACTATGAAGAACTGGCCAGTCTATCGAACAGGATCGCAAATACGCTACTGGAACGTATTGCCCTAAATAGAGAGGATATTGTAGCCGTTGTTGTCGATGATCCGGTACTGTCGGTGGCCTCCATCCTGGCTATTATGAAAACGGGCGCAGCCTATCTTCCAATTAGCTCTGATACCCCTTCTGAAAGAATAGCCTATATTCTCAGGGATAGCTGTTCAAAAGCTGTTTTGGTTGATAGTCATTTACTGGACGGTAACACAGGAACAGGCCCGGACACAATTAGCGAAACTGTGATATTGGATATTAGCGGGCCAAAAAGTGAAAATCAATCTTCACCGAAAAAAATAATTGAGCCCAATAGTTTGGCCTATGTTATTTATACATCGGGTTCAACCGGTGTTCCGAAGGGAGTTATGGTAGAGCACCAGGCTCTCTCCAACCTGATTGCCTCATTGAGTCATAATTTTATTGCCTACCGGGATAACTCGCTAAATGAATTGATGATCAACTCTTTTGCGTTTGATGTTTCACTGAAACAGATTTTTGCCACTCTTTGTCATGGGAATACATTGCATCTGTTGAATAAAGATAGAAGACTCGATCCGCGTGAAATAATCATATACATTGTTGACAGTAAAATCAACATCATAGACATAACCCCTTCGCTGTTTTCAGTGATGCTGGAAGAAGGATTTTGTGAAATAGGGAAACCCGATTTAAAAGAAATATTCATTGGATCGGAAGCACTGCCGGTAAAATTGGTCAATGCCTTTTACAGCAATGACAGGAATAAAGTAATAAATATCACTAACTTTTACGGGCCGACAGAGTGCTGCGTAGAATCTTCCTACTTCAGATTTGACCCTGAAAATCCGGTCGAAAAAATTGATATCGCTCCTATTGGGAAGCCGGTACTTAACGAGCAGATATATATCCTTGACAAAGATTTGAATTTGTGTCCTATTGGCATACCAGGTGAAATAAGTATAGCAGGAAAAGGGTTGGCCCGTCAATATTTGAATGATCCTGATAGGACAAATGAAAAATTTGTTCAATTCCCGTTGCTGGGAGGAACGCGCATCTATAAAACGGGAGATATTGGAAGAACCCGCCAGGATGGTAACATTGAATTTTTGGGAAGGTTGGATGAACAGGTTAAGATCCGTGGATACAGAGTTGAGCTACAAGAGATTGAAAAACAGTTGCGTGAAGTGAAGGAGATCATCGCATGCGCTGTTACACTTTTTGAGAAGAATGGTTCAAGTGAGTTGGCAGCATATTTCACATCGGATGTCGCGATCGATCCGATGCAGCTAAAAAATCACCTCGACCGGGTTTTGCCGAAGTATATGGTTCCATCTTATTTCATCCAACTCGATAAAATTCCAATATCGTCAAATGGGAAAACAGATAAAAAGCTTTTGCCTGATCCTACCGGATTTCGGGAAAGTGTGATACTTAGAAAGCCGCAAGATGAATATGAATTTTTAATTCTTCGAATTTGTTCAGACGTTCTGAAGAAAGAAGAGATCAGTCTGGGAGATAATTTCTTTGAAATAGGTGGACACAGTTTAAATGCGGTGAGGGTTATTTCCCAAATTCAAAAAGAGCTGAAAATTGATCTCGCGCTGAAGGAAATCTTTTATACCCCGGTTCTGCTCGATATTGCAGAGAAAGTGAAAAAATTAATTGAAAGCAAAGAATCATTTGGGGAAAAGGATGAAGAAGAAACATTAATTGTTCCGGTATCAGATGACGAATTAGAATTTTTGTCCAATATACAGTTTGAGGATGACGACGAATAAACTTAAAGAATTAAAGCAAAAGGCTTTGGCCGGGGATCTGTCTGCTTTGGAAGAGCTAAGACAACTTGGTGTCTTGTCGGGCAATAAATCAAAATATACAATGGCGCCTGTATCTTATGCACAGAGAAGGCTTTGGTTTATTGACAAGATGGATCAATCGCCGGCCTATAATCTGCCGGCAGCAATCATTCTTGATGGAAAATTAAAAGTTGAGTCCTTGGGAAAAGCGTTCAGGGAGATTATTCAGCGTCACGAAATACTGCGTACCTGTTTTGTTGAGACGGACGGAATACCGTATCAGAAAATATTGAATGAGATTGATTTTCAGATGGTAGAATGCGACCTGAGCCAATCCACTGATAAAAACGATCGGATTTCCCAATTAATAGAGGAGGAATCAACCCGATGTTTCGACCTTTCCAAAGGGCCACTTATTTTTTGCCGGTTGTTTAAAGTGGAAGATTCAAAACACCTCCTTCTTTTCAACATGCACCATATCATCAGCGACGGATGGTCTATTGGTGTATTAATATCCGAATTGACCCTATTGTACAACTCATTTTGCAAGGGGGCCACCAGTACCCTGGCGCCGTTGAAAATTCAATACAAAGACTATGTTCGCCGACATCAGCAAATGTTGAAAGATGAAGCTTCCGCAGGACATAGAATGTATTGGATAAATAAATTGTCGGGAGAACTTCCTTTATTGGAAATGCCTTCAGATCATAAAAGGCCCTTGCACAAAACTTTTAGCGGAAGTCTACTTGAAATTGAGGTGGATAATCAGCTTCATTCCCAGGTTAGGCAACTGTGTAAGGAGAGAAATGTAAGTCTTTTTATGTTTCTGGTTTCCGCCATAAATATTTTGCTCAATAAGTATTCCGGGAAAACCGAAATCATCATCGGTTCTCCTATTTCCGGAAGGGAACAAAGGGATCTTGAAGATCAGATAGGCTTTTATGTGAATACCATTCCACTGAGGAACGGAGTAAATTCATCCGATAAATTTTCCGATTTTCTAAAAGAGGTAAAACAGAATTGTATCGAAGCGTATGACCATCAGGTATATCCATTCGATATGCTGATTGAGGATTTAAACCTGGAGCGGGATACGAGCAGGAATCCTTTGTTTGAAATAGTATTGTCGCTTCAAGAGGCTAATTCCGATTCGATCCTGTTCGACGGGATTAAAACGACGCTCATGAAACCGGAAATTACTTTCAGCAAGTTCGATCTGCATTTCAGTTTTGAAGAGTCTACCGGTGGGATGAAACTCGGAATCGTTTACAATCCTGATTTATATGGTTCGAAGAGAATCGAAAGGCTTGGGAGCCATTTTCTGGTGTTAATGCAAAATATCCTGAACGCTCCGGATGAAACAATCAGCAACCTGGAAATAATATCAATAACAGAAAAAGAGCAGATTCTGAATGTATTTAATAATACTTCAGTCCCTTATCCAAGGGAAAAAACAATTGCTGAACTGTTTGAAGAAATGGCGGAAAAATATCCAGACAAACCGGCAATCGTTTACCAGGGGAATCCGCTCACCTATCGTGATCTGAATGAAAAGGCAAATTCACTGGCACACCATTTGATAAACTCCTATGAGTTGAGGCTTGACGAGCCAGTTGTTTTACTGATGGACCGGTCCCAGGAATTGATCATAGCCATATTGGGCGTGCTGAAAGCCGGAGGAGCTTACCTGCCAATTGATACTAAAATGCCTGTCGAAAGGATCAACTTCATTCTAAAAGATGTAAATGCAAGGATAGTTTTCACGGACATAAAACCGGAGAATCATACCTACACGGCTTCTTCCGTGATGCAAATTACCAAAGACCTTTTTTCTTCTTCGGAGATCTTTGGCAATATCAAATGTGGGAAGAGATCATCAAATTTAGCCTACATTTTATATACTTCCGGTTCAACAGGTGCTCCCAAAGGAAGTATGATAGAAGAAAAATCCGTGATAAGATTGGTGCGGAACACAAATTATTCCAGTTTTGATGATTCCGGCAGACTGTTTTCAGCCTCCTCCATTTCCTTTGATGCGACTACCTTCGATCTTTGGGGCGCTTTGTTAAATGGGGGAACCCTTTTTCTGGAAAGCACTGAGGATTATCTCGATCCTGAAAAGCTGAAATCCTATTTTTCAGATTATAAAATCAACAAGGTCCTTTTTCCGACCGGGCTATTTGTCAGGATCGCTGAAGCCGACTTGCAGCACAATATGATGCTGTTTGAAGGTTTGCGAGAAGTGATTGTCGGTGGTGATAAACTGCCTTATCAAACATCGAATAAATTCATTGGATTGTATCCTGGAGTGACTTTAATAAATGGATACGGACCTACTGAGAATACGACTTTTACCTCCTGTTTTAAGGTAACAA
>JALNYZ010000117.1 GCA_023229575.1 Prolixibacteraceae bacterium | reverse complement strand
GGTCGAATATGCAAAGTTGCTAGAGTCGTTAGGTCAAACTGAAGTTACAGGAGCTTCGACAGGGAATTTAGTGGAATTAAAATACCAGTTTTTAGATAAAGACAAGTCAACCATTGCTTACGATTATGGTACCTCTTCCAACTATGGGCGAATAAAGATATCAACGAAGTTTTCTGATATGCTTTCTACTGGAGAAATTACGGTTGCTACAGGAGAGTCAACTGTAGTGGCGCATACAGAGACTGAAATACTGGATGGTATTTCATATCGTTACATAGTATTTGAAACACCTAACAATCAGTCGTTGATTCCTAATCATACATATTATTCGGTTGTTGCCGATAGTTACGGGGTTTTTGGTACGGATATTTGTTCCCTGATCAGTGATCCGTTTGTAATCCTTCCCCCTTACTCCATTACTGTGGACGGAAGTCCCTGGATAGAAGGAGGCAGTATGTGTTTTGGAAATTTTATGACGATTGGGGCAAAGCTAAGAGACCGAAATCATTCCTATCAGGACATCGATTGTCGTTTTGATTGGTACATGGGACCTTTGTCTGATTTTCTGGCGATCCCTGCAGGTAAAACTATGTCTGTCCGGACCGCGCTGTTGAGATACAGGAGTGTGTACGACAATCCTTCCGTTTCGCAAACAGAATTATCTGCCACGTTGTCTGGAGTGTATACGCAGGAAGTGAAGAATTTACTTGAGGAGACGAAAAGCAAAGGAGATTTAATTCTTAATCAAAAATCAATTATCAAGGTAATTAGGGAAAATAATCAATTTCTGGCTCTCCCTATTATTAAAACGGCCGAACTGCTTGATGGGACTGCTATTGAAGACCTGTGCGAAGAAATCGTACCTATCAATGCATTCGGATCGTCGGATATTCCTGAAATAGTTTTGGGGAATGAAAAATTTAAGGCGCTGAGGATGGGGCTGGCCCAGTTTAACGATTTAAAAACGAATACGACTAAGACGCTAACTGTGCCTGTATATAGTTTTGCCGATGCAGATAAAACAATGAATAAAGATTTAGTTAAAATAACAGGCAATACATCGGTTCTGCTTGTAGGGACCGACGATCCGTCTATGATTGTTAACGAGCACGATCCTTCTATTGTGGTTGCTAACATCGAGAGTCTGACTGCAACAAATGGAGGAGCCAGTAATAATATTAAATTTAAAATTGTTTCTCCCACTTTCGTTCCCCGTGAAGGATACACTTACTCCTTTGAATTCCATTTTAATCAGGTTACAGGGGCCAATGAGAAAGCTGTCTGTAATGGTACGGGAAGTTTTTCCATCAAAATAGTTCCGGAATATATGACCTGGACCGGTATAAAGGGTGATAACTGGAATAATGATGGAAACTGGGTTCGTTCAGACAAAACGGAGTTATACAAGGATGTGCAGAATTCGGATAGTTATGCAAACTATACGTCTCCCTGGGCGCATAAGGGTTTTGTTCCGATGGAATTTACCAAAGTGATCATACCGGACAGAGCCGCTGTAAATGTTTACCCTTGGCTTTATGCGTTGTCGGGTTCGCCTTTGGCAATGGACAATACCAACTATAGTGATAATTCAGGTAAGTTGGCTAACAGTGCTACTGCAGATATTGAATACGATCTGGCTGTTTATGCCGATGGATCCAACTACAACAGCAAGGCTTTTTACGGTAACACATGCGCTCAGATTTATTTCAAACCAGGTGCGGAAACGAGAAATACCGATGTGTTGAGTTACTCTAAAGCCTGGATCGATTTTGCTCTTTCCTCCAACAGATGGTATATGTTGGCATCTCCCCTGAAAGATGTGGTAGCAGGAGATATGTATCTGCCTACTTCAGGCGGAAAGCAGGAAACGGAAGCTTTTCAGAATATCACGTACAGCACCTCTTTAAATAATAGATTTAAGCCGGCTGTTTATCAGAGAAGCTGGGATAAAACTGGTTCTATCGTTTATAAAAAAGACGGAACTTCGGCAGATGTGAGGCTTACGACTGCAGTGAACTGGAGCTACGTGTATAATAAGGTGGAGGAAGCATATATGCCAGGCAAAGGCTTTTCCATCAAGCCGGATAATAGTATCAACGGTGATGGAGATGTCCTTTTCCGTTTGCCAAAGTCCGACAATCAGTATTCTTACTATTCGTACGACAATTCGCTAACAGGAGGAAATCCAACAAATATTACACGGACCCAACCAGGTAAATTGCAGCTTATAGGAAATCAGTTTGATGTTTCTATTTCTAATGCGGGAGTGGGGAATACGATCTTTCTGGTAGGAAATCCGTTTATGAGTACCATCGACATGGCCAAGTTTTTTGATAAAAACACGGGTTTTGAAAAGAAATTCTGGATTCTGACTGCCAACGGGCAGGCAGCTACAGTTTTTGATAATAGCGTACAAAATGCGACAAGCGTAAACGGAGGTAGTGTTTATTTGGCTCCCTTGCAGTCGTTTTTTGTGAAAAGCACGGGGGCAGGTAACTCGACAAATGTTTCCTTTACTCCGGAGATGACTGCCTCGAGGCAGGCTGTGGTTACGTTAAAATCAGGGTCTTCCGAAAACGTAGAGCATCAGCTTAGCATATCCGCCCTACGTAATGGCAAAAGCAGCAGTATCCTGATTGTTCAGCGAAATAATGCAGATAATGGATTTAAAGGAAATGAAGATGTGGAGATTCTAATGGACAGCAATCTTGCGGATGCACCTACTCTTTATTCCATTGCAGGAAACCAGTCGGTAATGATAAATGTTATGGAATCGCAAAAGACAATCCCTCTGGGAGTTTACAGCGAAAATAATGACGATGTTGTGTTGAGTTTCGACGGGTTGGAATCTTTTGGGGGATCTGTTGTTCTCTATGATGAGGTGCTGCGCAAGAACATAATACTGGATGTAGCAAATTCCAAAGTTACAGTGCCAGGTAATACTCAGGAGCGCTATTATTTGAATCTGTCGTTAACTACGGGGGTAGAGGAAACAGCAAAAGGAGAAATTATTGCTTATTCTCCTGAAAAAGGAAAGATCGTTGTAGCCGGTTCTGCCTCGGATATGTTGCAGCATATTCAAATATATAATGTTAGCGGAGTTTTAATGATGGAGTCAACTAATATAA
>JALNYZ010000116.1:2758-3211 GCA_023229575.1 Prolixibacteraceae bacterium | reverse complement strand
ACTTGCTCAAACTTCATTTTAGGTGGCATAGCAAGGGCATTCGGATCGGTCTGAATAGCAATTAATGCTGGACCGCTTAGTTCAAAGGCTTTCTCTAATGCTGATCTTACGCCAGCGGGGTCATTTACAGTAATTCCATACATCCCCATTGCTTCTGCCAGTTTTGTAAAATCTGGATTCAGCATATCTGTTTCCATATCAGGTATTCCGGCTACTTCCATTTCCAGTTTCACCATTCCTAACGAACGGTTATTAAAAAGGATAATTTTCACCGGAAGATTATATTGTACGATTGTCATTAGATCGCCCATCATCATAGATAAACCACCATCACCGCAGAAAGCAATCACTTGTTTGTCGGGACAGGCAAGTGCTGCACCAATGGCTTGTGGCATGGCATTAGCCATAGATCCGTGATTGAATGAACCCAACATCTTTCGTTCGCCGGTTCCA
>JALNYZ010000116.1:0-2748 GCA_023229575.1 Prolixibacteraceae bacterium | reverse complement strand
GCCCAAACACAACACATTCCGGTGTCGACCGTGAATATAGTATCCTTATCGGATAACTCATTAATTACCGAAGCAACATATTCAGGATGAATGGCATTGAGTTCTCCACGATCATTTACATAATACGATAAATTCTTTTTTACCTCTTTGTAAAACTTTAATTGTTTATCGAGAAAAGTGATGTCTTCTTTATCTTCGACAAGGGGTAAGAGAGCCTGCAAGGTATCTTTTACATCTCCACAAAGTCCAAGATAAAGCTTAGCTCTTCGTCCAAGATTCTCGGGTTTAATGTCGATTTGTACAATTTTATTATGAACAGGCATGAAAGGTGTATACGGAAAATCTGTTCCAAGTAATATCAACAAATCACATTCGTACATACTTTGGTAGGCCGACGGAATTCCCAACAATCCGGTTAGTCCAACTTCGTACGGATTATCATACTGTATAGCCATTTTTGCTTTATATGAATAAGCGACCGGTGCATTTACTTTCTCTGCAAACTGAATTACCTCATTATGTGCTTCTGCAGCACCCAGTCCACAATAGATGGTAATTTTAGGGTGAGAGTTCAATAATTCGGCAAGTTGATTCAATTCATCTTCAGATGGCCTGACAACAGGTTTATTTCTAAAAAGCGTTGTTGTTGTTTCTGCTACAACAGCCGGAAGGTTGGTTATATCGCCTGGCAGTCCAATAACAGCTACACCTTTTTTATGTACAGCGTGCTGAAGAGCGGATTGTAACATACGGGGAAACTGTGTAGGCGTTGCAGCCATTTGGTTATAGCAACTACAATCGTCAAACAGTTTAAAAATGTTTGTTTCCTGAAAATAATCAGTTCCAAATTCCTTGGTCGGAATGGTAGAAGCAATTGCCAATACCGGAGCCGACGAACGATGTGCATCATATAGACCGTTGATAAGATGAACATGCCCCGGGCCACTACTTCCGGCACAACATGCCAAGCCTGTTAGCTGTGCTTCGGCACCTGCTGCAAATGCTGCAGTTTCCTCATTTCGAACATGAATCCATTTAATTTTTCCGTTACGTTGTATAGCTTCATTTACATAATTAAGACTATCTCCAGTCACGGCGTAAATTCGTTTTATTCCTGCCGAAACAAGTGTTTCCACTAGTTGATCAGATACATTTTTACTCATCATTTACATTTTTGCAAACTTAATTAACTCTGCATTGAACTTCTTTGTTTCTTCTAAAAACAAACTATGACCACTTTTATCAAAAGCAACAAGCTGCGCATTCGGAATGAGTTTCAAGGTCTGTTCTGCCAAAACGAAAGAACATATTTTGTCTTTCTTTCCATGCATAATCAGCGTTGGAATTTCTATATTTTGCAAGTCGCGTCGCAAATCGGTATCCCGCAAAGCCATTAAACATTTCCCGGTAGCATACGATGATGCACTTAAATTGATGGCTGTCAACCAATTGCCGATCCCGTCATTTAAGGACGTTTCTGTAGCCGAGAATATCTTTGCAAAATTGGACAATAGTTTAGGTCGGTCGGTATTATTCAATGCTATTAAATCATCCACATCGCTTTTGAGAATATTGTAAGGGAAATCTTCGCGTTGTGTCCAACTCGGTGTAGCAGCCCCAGCCAATACCAGTTTTACAACCCGCATAGAACCATATAATGAAACATATCTAACGGCAATGGCTCCCCCCATTGAAAAACCGCAGAGTGTCGCAGATGTTATGTCCAACTGATCTAAAACCCGTTTGATATCCAACGCATGTATATCGTAATTGTATAAACCATAAGGTTTATCAGATTTACCGAATCCCCGCAAAGTTATGCCTATAACACGAAAACCTCCGTTTATAAAATCATTGTACTGATACTCATACATCTCGTCGCTCAAAGGCCAACCGGGTATAAGCACGATCACCTGACCTTCGCCGACATCGGTAACATGAAGTCGTACATTTGGTTCCACTTCTATATATTCAGCTCTTGCTATTTTGGGTTCAATATTTGTTTTTATCTTATCCATGATTTCTGTTTAATAAATTGGGGGTGTTTGTTAATGTTTATATACCGAAGCAAAAAATGTTTTCAGTTGTTTATTGAAGTCATCCGAATTCTCTAAATTGCTTAAATGCCCGGCATGTTTGATTACATGCAAATCAGAATTTTTGATGTTTTCGTGCATATACATTGCTATGGCAGGGGGCGTGATTGTATCCTCTTCGCCCACCAATATAAGTACAGGTATCTGTATGCGTGGCAACAGGCTGCTTGTTTGTTTACGATCACACAACGCCTGTAATGTTTTGCTAAGTGATTGAACAGAAGTAGTGAGTATCATTTCTTTTACAGCTGCTATTTCCGCAACCTTAGTTGTCTGCGATTCGGGTGTAAAAAGAATTTTCAAACTGTTGTCAGCATACTCCTTAATTCCTTTTTCCTTAATACTTTCGACAGTTTTCATTCGTTTTTCTATAGCTTCCGCTGTATCTGGAAAGCAACTGGTATCACATAAAACAAGCGATTCAAAACGGTGCGAATAGTTTTCCATAACATTTAAAGCGATATACCCGCCCATTGATAATCCACAAACCGATGCCTTGTCAATTTTTAGTGCATCCATAAAATAAACAAGATCATACGCAAAACTCTCGATACTGAATGTGGGCGAGTTACCCGATTCAGATCCTCCATGTCCACGAACATCATAAGCTATGACACGATAGGATTGCTTAATAGCTGTAAGCTGTTTGTTC
>JALNYZ010000115.1 GCA_023229575.1 Prolixibacteraceae bacterium | reverse complement strand
TACTGCCAAACAAACAGGTAAGAATTGGTATGTTGGAGGGATGAGCAACTGGGATGCTAGAGAAATTGAAGTAGATTTTAGTTTCCTATCGCCTGGTGTTTCCTATCAGGCAACCATCTTGAAAGATGATCCGGATTCTGGAACAGAACCAACCAAATATATTTCTGAAATAAAAACGATAACCAGTGACACTAAGATGACTTTTAGTATGGCTAAAGGTGGTGGTTTTGCGATCCGGTTACTTGAGACCACAGCAAGCGGTTTAACTAAGGCTGATACCAAAGCTAATGTATCTGTTGATGTTGATAAGTTTACATCGACCCTTAATGTAAAATCGGAGAAAGCTATTCAATCCATCCAAATTTATAATGTTTCCGGACAATGTTTGTTGAGTGAAAGTTTTAAAAAAAAAACATATTCACAGCCTATCAATCTGTCCGGATTGGGTAATGGATTCTATATAGTAAATGTATTGGCAGAAAAGACTTCTTCATCAGTTAAATTTATATATTGATTAATCTATTATTTTATTATTATGAGAACAAATTACATTCTGAAAAGTGTGTTAACACTTGCGTTTTTTACGGGAAGTCTCTTTTCATTTCAATTGAAGGGAGAAGTTGTACAGGTTGGCGATATTGCATACAACCTTAATGATGAATTGCAGACAGCAGAAACTGCAGTTTTACCTGATGGAGCGAAATACTCCGGAGTATTGGTAATTCCTGCTAGTATCGAAGCCGGAGGAAAAAATTATGCTGTTGTGAAAATTGGTGATGGTTCTTTAAGGGATGCTCCGGGTCTTACCTCGGTTGTTATCCCTGAAGGATTGAAAACAATAGGTAACAGTTCTTTTGCCAGTTGTACAGGGATTACGTCCATTATACTCCCTTCTAGTGTAAATTCGATTGAGGACTGGGCTTTCTATGGTTGTAGTGCTATGACCAGCATTAATATTCCAAGTGGGATAACTACAATTGGAGAACATACTTTCCAAAATTCAGGATTAACTTCTATTACACTTCCTTCTACAGTAACAAGTCTTAAGACTTGTGCTTTTCAGGATGCTGCTGCACTTGCTTCAATCAACCTTGAAAATGTAACGGAAATAGGGGCGTATTCTTTACTCGGTACAGCAATCACTTCTGCCACAATTGGAAATGTATTTAGTATCAAGAGCGAGGCTTTTAAAAACTGTACTCAACTTGCCGATGTTAATTTTACAGGTTCTGTCTCAATAATTGAGGATTGGGCATTTCAAAATAGTGGAATCAACTCCCTTGTTCTTCCAGAAGGCATGCTCTCTTTGGGAAGTTCCTTTCCGGATTGTGCTAATTTATCATCAGTAACCATTCCAAAAAGCATTAAAATTTTAAAGGACTGGACGTTCAGCAGTACGGCGATGGAGGAAATGAATGTTTCATGGGATGCACCTCAGAGTGTAACTGTTGCAGAAAATGCTTTTGGAAACGTAACGGGTACACCTGAATGGAAAGTACCTGCAAATCTTAAGAGTCTCTATGGCGAAATATGGAATGGGTTCCCTGTAGTGTCTGTTAATCCAACAGGAATTGAATTTGTATCAGGCGTAAATACAACAGTTTATTATGCTGATGGTGTCTTAAATCTTTCCAATCTTTTAGGACACAATGTTTCCGTTGTTTCTATTGATGGAAGAGTGATTACTCGTTTTCAGGTAACAAGTGAAAATGCTAAGATTTCATTGTCATTGTCATCTGGAATTTATCTTTTGTATGTTGCAGATGCGAATAAGCAAACAGCAATTAAATTTATTGCAAAGTAAATGATCTGTTTTTAAGGATATCGCCAGTCGGTTTCCTATGATGAAATTTTTAATGGCGAAAGCCTAAATTTATTATTAACAGTGAGTGCGCTAAACTTTGATTTAATCAAAGAATAGCATCGCTCACGGTTAATAATATTCTTTCGGCTCCATCAGATCAGTATAGTGGCAAAACATTATTAACAAATATCATGAAAATACGTAACACAGTTATTTTTTGTTATCTACTTTTTTTGTCTTTGACCGTTTCCGGCAAAGAAGCAAAACAGCCGTTGGAATTATGGTATGAACAACCCGCTACTGAATGGATGAAAGCGCTTCCTTTGGGCAACGGACGTCTGGGAGCAATGGTATACGGAGGTACAACAGAAGAAACAATCGCCCTTAACGAACTAACCTTATGGTCGGGTAAGCCTGACCCAAAACAAAATAAAGACTGTGGTGCAGAAAAGCTTGCCGAAATACGAAAACTCTTTTTTTCTGATAAATATAAAGAGGGACACGACATGTCCGACCAATACCTTTCAGGGGATATGTCTTCATTTGGCACGCATCTTCCTCTCGGAGATTTGAAATTTAAGTTTATACATTCCAGACGAATAAAAGAGTATCGTCGTTCGCTTGATATTAGCAGATCGGTTGTAGATATTTCCTACATGGCCGGCGATACCCTTTATGCACGTCAGTTGTTCTGTTCAAATCCTGCAGATGTGTTGGTAATGAGAATTAATGCCAATAAAAAAAAGGCTGTTAGCTTTGATCTGGCTTTGAATCTGTTGCTTCATTCAAAGATTACAGCAACTAAAAATGGATTGACTATCACCGGTAAAACAGTGAATCCTGATAAGGGTGATGGCGGCGTTGATTTCTTTGGCACCATTCGTCTCGAGGTAAAAAACGGAATAATGACGACTGAAGGTTCAAATCTAAAAGTAAGAAATGCTGATGAGGTAACTCTTTATTTTGACATTAATAGTAACTATAAGCTGAATGACCCACGTCAGGTAACCTCAAATCACATCAATAAAGCTATCTCAACTTCCTATTCCGGGTTATTGTCAAGACATATTAAAGATTATAGAGAGCTGTTTGACAGAGTCTCTATTTCGATCGGCGATGATAAAGCAACGATTCCTACTGATGATCGTAAATCCAGATTAAAGGAAGGAGAAGAAGATGTTGCTCTTTCTGCCTTGTTTCTACAGTACGGAAGATATTTGATAATATCCAGTTCACGCGAAAATTCACCACTTCCTTCCAATTTACAAGGTGTTTGGAATGATAATCTGGCTTGCAATATGGGCTGGAACTGCGATTACCATTTGGATATTAATACACAACAAAACTATTGGGCTAACAACATTTGCAATTTAGCGGAATGTAATACTCCGCTTTTTAGTTATATAGGATTATTGGCAACAACAGGAGCCGTAACT
>JALNYZ010000114.1:734-3267 GCA_023229575.1 Prolixibacteraceae bacterium | reverse complement strand
GAGTTGTTTATACTAAGTGTTCCTTGTCGCACACCTCGGTTACCGTAACGGTAACGGTCTGCAGTTTTTCAAACTTTGCGTTGTTGGTTACATCGCGCAACAAAATACCCGGTCTAAAAACGATACGCGGTTTCTTAAAAAGCGAGGTCGAGAACTCCTCTTCCGTTTCGACTCCACGAGAGCCAGCCACCATGCGGAAACTTCCGAAGTTACCCATCTCTACAACACTGGATTGCTGAAGATTAGTGGTTAACACATAGATCAACCCTTCCAATACCAACATCACATCTCCGCGTGAAGCCGTACTGTGTGCCGCCACTGCATCACACAGTTTGTTAAAATCCATTCGCGATGTTGCTCTGGTTGAACCATACACCAGTTTACTTCCCACAGGAGCATCTTTCTCCATGTTTCTACGCTTAACTAAAGAATAAGATAAAGCCATACATTTTTGTTTTAAAGAGTTTGTAAAAATTGCTTTTGTTACGTAACAATGCAAAAGTACAACCTCCCCACCCCCTCCTTGCCCGCTATGTCCGGCTGTGTCCCGAATGGGCGCGATAAGGCGTGATATTTCCCGATAGTGTCTTAAAATGGTTACTATTTTACACTATAAAGTTATTTTATTGCCTAAATGTTTGTTTATTAAAAAGTAATATAGTATATTTGATTATTATTTAAATGAATATAAAAACACTATTATATAACTGTTTTATTCCATGAAACACACATTTATTAGATCAAATTACAGAAACCTTAAAAAAGCAACCATAGCCTTATGACCAGCTATACTATACCCATTCATCCGTACGGATGGAACGAACTGGCGCAACTTTATTCGCCTTCATTAAGCAGTTCGGCACAAAACAAACAGTTGTTACGGTGGATTAAGAACCATCCCCAACTCAGTGAAGCGCTTGCCCAGGATGGTTGGGTAAAGGGAAACCGAAGGCTCACGTCCATGCAGGTTAGAATTATTGTAAGCTACCTGGGCGAACCATGAGTCTCCCCCCACTAAGGGGGCCTCCGGCTTTTCCCTGTTACTCCGGCAAAAGCGGAAACAGATCAGGAAGAGGTTTGAACATTTTAGAAATACAGGTACTTTTTGAACGAAATGCAAGACATTTCGACCAAAAAGTGGTTACACTTTTGTATAAATGTAACTGTATTTTTTACCCCGTTTTCAAACCAATTATCAATGAACTTCCCTGATTCTATAACGCTTACAACATAAAACAAAACTATGAATTCATGTAACAGCAATCTGTTACACGAAACTAACTTGTCTGATAAAGACATAAAAACACTATTAAAATGACTTTGTTTATTTTACAAAAACAAAAAGAGATAGTTCTTAAGCATACGGGCCCGGGAAAGCCCTCTTTTAAAAAATTTCACCTGGCGATAAAAGGTCGTAAAGATGAAATGGAAATAATTTACGCCATTGAAAAGCTTTTGTTTGATCCGCAGGAAGCGCAAACAGACTTATGGGGCCGTTTTATTCGTAATTGCTTAAAACACTACGAAGGCCGACTAAATAAATACAAAATTATGCAACACAAGGATAAAGAGAAAGCCTTAATACTTGAAATTACAAAGCATCACGAAGCCATGGGATTGATTATAGCTGCCTGTTCCAAACTCCAAAGTTTTGAGTCATATTCCTCAAAATCAATCGCTAACAACTGCTCCATCTTTTTCATGTTTCCGGAGGGCAAAAAAAAGTTGGAAAAGATGATGGATTGTATGACTGACGAATGCGCCAAAGATCTGCTAGAGTCTATAAATGAAATAATTAAGGCTCATAATCTCAAATACTAAACTGGGTTAACCAATAAATATTTTATCTTTTAATACATGTGTTAACAAATTTTGTTGGTCCAATCTTTTTGATTATATAGTTCTTTTTCAATCATTTATAAGCAAAAGGGCAACCCATCTGTTTTGAGAGGCCAAATTAATCCTTTTTACTTTTGTCCCGGTGATCACAAAAAGCAATCTTTTTACGACCACAACTTGAAAAGCACACAAGCCGGCTTCGGTAACGGAGCCGGCTTACACAAAGACCAAAACGGGAGGTCGTACTATGTTCCCGTTATGTTAACCATTTTTTGCTCCCGGCCAATCAGTTGATTGGTCTTCAAACTGGAAAAATTAAATAGAGTATTAAAAGTATGTATACTATATTAAGATACGTTCCGCCACAAGTTCCGCCAAACACCCCCTCAAAACCCGCTTGTTTTCAGGGAAAAGTTACCGCAAAGTGTGCCGCAAATTTGATAAAAGGGGGTGTTAACCATTTTAAAACTTTCGTTATGTCAAAATTTTATTCAATGGAAAATCTGATCAAGGGCGGCTATTGTTCGTTCCCAAGAGCAGTGATCGAAAACCTGGATCATCCGGAAAAACAGATCCGGACCATTGCAAAGGCTTTGTTTATCTTTTTTCGTGATGCTTACTTTAAGCAGGGGATCGTAGTAATAAAGGAGTCCGCCTACCCTTGCATGCGGGGGCAGCTTATTACCAATCACAA
>JALNYZ010000114.1:0-724 GCA_023229575.1 Prolixibacteraceae bacterium | reverse complement strand
GGGATCGGTACTTTAAGGACCTGAAAGAGGAGAATGTAATCCAGGTGGAGCGTCTCAGATATGGCACGCGCATCACTTTGATTGCTTATGATAAGCTGATTGGGGCTAAGCTTAGGGAAGTGTCTGCCCCCAAGGCGCCTAAACAAGCGGACGATGTGGCAAACATCAATATGGAGGAAATGTTTCGGGAAGCCGGCAACGGGTAACGGTTTTGGGGCGTATCACAATCAACTTCTAACAAAAAAATTAAATTATCATGAAGAATCAAACACTGGAAATTAAACAGGAATTATCTATTTTATGTGCCCTTCTTACGGGACAGGTGGACATGGGCGACGTGTATCCACGGCTTAAGGGCGAGCATTTTGGCAGCAAGGCCAATGGGTTTGTGTACAATGCGGTGACAAACCTTTACAACAACGGTATCGCCATGGATTTTACCTTGCTGGAGGAAGAGATGCGGCGCATGGATCCGGAGTATTTCAACGAAATTAATGGTATCGATGCCGTAAGGGAGGGGTTCGCTTCGGTGCTGGATGGTAGCAATGCAAGTATGTATGCAGATCATGTCATTGAAAATTATCAGCGGCGCAAGCTGTACATGCTTACGGTGGAATTGCAGGCCAAGTGCGGACAATTCAATATTCCGATACCGCAATTACTGAACGATGGGGCCAAAAAGTTGCAGCAGATTTCCGAGGTGGGTGTGGATAACTCGACCGTC
>JALNYZ010000113.1 GCA_023229575.1 Prolixibacteraceae bacterium | reverse complement strand
CCGGAGTTTTTAGCGACCACATTTTTTCTTTAACGCCCTCAATAATCAGGCTTTCCACAGCTTTTTCGATGGCTTCGGTGATACAGATTTCGGTGGGTTCATTATAGGTAAAGCCGGTCTCCGCTTCCAGCAGTCGCTTGGCGGACACATACTTAAACACACCTGCCGATACTTCCTGCGAAAGGATGGATTTGGTAGTATAAACCGTTTTCAGTACCTGCCCGTTAGAGGTAGACACCGCCCGGATATAGATGCTGATCCGGTCTTCGCGATACTGTCCGGACAGGGATATTCCCATATAACGAATACCGGCACCGCCTGTCAGCACATTTGTTTCGTACGAAATAATACCCCCTTCCAAAATCACGCCGGCGAACAAGAGGGGAGGCAACAAAACATCGTCGTTCTTTTCGTACTGGGCACGACTGGATCGGATAATTTTACGTTCGTTCAGCAGGTTCGATATGTTTTCACGCTCGATGGGGATGAACCATCCCGATTCTTCCAGTACCCTTATCAAAATGGTGGTAGCGCCCTGGGTTACTGCCGTAGACCAGTTGGAGCCATTGTCGGACGGCTTATATTGCCCCGTCTGATCACGAAATTTATACACAGCCGTTACAATTTTTTCCTGAGGATCGGGTAAATCCAGGAGTATCCGCTTCGCGGGCGACTCCGGTCCAAGAATTGCCCTTTGTGACTTTATGGGTTGGCGCATGTAGGTACCACATGCCGACAACAGGAACAGTCCGATCAAGAGAAAAAGTGGCTTTATTAGTTTGGTTTTCTTACACATAATTCAGAGTTGAAAAGAGTACATACTATAAAAAAGGAACAGATACGTTGGTCTGACTACCGCTTACCTTATCCAGAATGCTTATGCTTATTCCGTCATTCTTTCTGCCAATTTCAATCTGGTAATTTCCCAAAAGATAGGTTCCCGAAGTCAGGGCGTCCTCGCCAAACTGATTCGAAATGATTTTTCGGGCAAGCTGACTAAGAATCTGCTGATTCAGACTTTCGGCAAAATCCTTTAACGGATCGGAAGTCGTATCGTAAGTGTACCTGGAATCTTCTTCCTTGTCGTTCTGGACTTGCGCGGAACTCAGCAACCAGCTGTAGTTATATGGATTCCCTCCAAAGGCAGGATTCTTTGGTGTGTAGACAAAATCCTGGGCGTAGGCTTTTCCTGCAACGAAAAGCAATACGAAAAACAGTGTTTTGCAAATAATGTTCATAATAAATCTATTTAATTGGTTACAATCCGGTATAGGATACGATCAATAAATTCCGGAGCCGGAAAGATCGTCGCCATTTAGTTCTTTCAGTATCTCCTCATAATTTGCCAGATACATTTGGGTGGCCGAAATGGCCTCTTCCTTCATGTATTCCATAATATCCATCCTTGGTTGAAGGACGGACTCATAAACCACATTTTCGTTAATGGAAACAACAATAAACGTGGTACTTAACCGATAGGGCTTTTCGGAAATTATGATGGTAAAATTCCGGGCACTGGCGGGAGCTTCCCACGAGCTGTAAAACAGATCATAAAAATCCTTTCCCCCTTTTGTTTTGGTAAGATCCACCAACAAGCCATCCAACTCCATTTCCACTTCTTCGGTTTTAAGGGCCTGTTTTTTTACCTGCTCAACCAATTTAGACAGCGAAGCAGGTGTTTCAAGCAGTTTCAATGTATCACCCCGTATCACCGAATCCGGTGGAACCGCCGACTGATTCATTAAAAACGCCGATAATACGATACATGCAATTGGTACCATACTTTTACTTATTAATCTATATACATTATCCCGATTACCTCAATGGGAAAGAGAAATAAGACTGTTCCACCACAACCTTCATATCCCTGCCTGTTTGATCCACCTGGATTCCTCCCCTGATGTTTGGCAGCAAGCTGTTAACCTCAAAAGATAAATTATTTCCAATTTGCCTCACGTTGTTCCCCGTTACTCTGGCGCCGGAGAGGCCTTCGGCATCGAAACTTAAGTTGTTGCCAATCTGAACAATCTGATCATACAAAATACCCTCGGAATAATTCTGCTGCCTGTATCCGGTCAGCGAATTATAATTGCCTTGCTGCAAGGATACCAAATAGTTGTTACCCCCCGTTTGTTCTGCCGCGAAAGTATTATAGGAACCCATCTGAACAACCAGTACATTGTTGCAGTCGCCCAACTGCACAATATTCGACCTATTGCCCGCACAAAAGTTGAACTGCTGAAATGTCTGAATATTCAGCATTTCACCTTCATTTTGTGCCTGAATCTGCCGGATCGTCTCAACGGGTTCCAATACTATATTGTTAATTATCTCCTGCGAATTACCCTGGAAATAATTAAAAGAAAGGAAGATTAAATATAAAATGGCTCTTTTCATATTTTTTCAATTGCATAGCCCATGGGGCTAAAATTGGTAGCATATAGCAACCCCGACCCCTGCGGATCGGGGTTCCGGGCATCAATACCCGTGTTCACTTACCATTGAATAATTACTGAGGAGTTCCCGGACAACACAATCTTGGATCCGGAGGAATAGGAGGAGGCGTACAAGACGTACAGCCGGCACCTTGATATACCGTAGCCGTGTTACCCAGACCAGTCTGAAGTACATCTACAGTAGCACCCGCAACACCGGACCACATCATTAATTTATTATCCGTACCAACCTGATCCACATCTAAACTTGCACCGGCAAAATAGGCGTAAGGACGTAGGTACTGACCAGGTATTCCGTAAACTTCGTTATTAACACCATCCTGATCAATGTCTACAATGCCATCGTTTCCGCCCTGTCTTAGTAATACATCATTATATGAACCTCTTTGGTCAATAGTTGCCAATAGACGATTCCCAATTTGTACGAAATCAACTATATTATTGAAAGAAAGGGGATGTTGGGTTATATATACCTGAGAATTAGCACCTCCTTGCAGCAGTTTAACGTTATTTTCCCTGCCCCATTGGTTTACTTGTGCAAAATTACTCAAACCACCTTGTTTAACATTAGCTGTATTATCGTATTCGGTTTGATATACGAATGCGCGATTGTTCCAACTATTGTCGCAGCATTGGGTAATTGAAGCGGAGTTACCTACGCTGACCCGCAGGTCCTGAACAATGGTTGCCCAGTTTTCACTTGCACATTGTTTGATCGTAGCTGTATTGTAACTTCCGATACTGGTAATATCCGCATGAGGCTGAGCCATAGCCAGACTTGTAACGAATAGAGCAGCGATAAAAAATACTAATCTTTTCATGATTCTTTTCGATTTAATTGTTAAATAAA
>JALNYZ010000112.1 GCA_023229575.1 Prolixibacteraceae bacterium | reverse complement strand
AAAAACTCTTTAATCTGTCGCCCACCAAAATCATCCACTTCGGCCGCATCCTAAGCAAACACCAAATCCCCTCCAAAAGAACCAAAACCGGAACCATATACCACGTAGTAGAGAAATAATAAATCCCCCTCAGTCAGGTGTTTATTAGAATGCCGGGCTGGGGGGAATAGTTTTTATTATTGTTCTTTTGTATCTTCCTATGAATAAATATGATAAAAAAATACTTTTATAAACAGAAATTACATTATATTAGAGTCGTGAAAAAATAACATGTAAATGAGAAATCCAGTTTTATTTATAGTAACATTATTTGTGGCATTAATTGCTCAAAGTTGTTCCAAAGAGAAGATTGAAAATGATTGGAAAAGAGATAATCTTCAGGGCAAAGTATTGTTTTTATCTGAGTTTAGTTACGAAGCAAAAGAACGCTTTGGAAAAATTGAAAAAGGGAACCGAATTAGATCTAATGATTTTGATTTCCAAATTAAATATGACGATCAGGGAAATCGGATTGAGGTGAATGAGTACAATTCAGACGGCAGTATATATGGTAGGTGTACTTATAAATATAACGAGAAAGGAAATCGGATTGAAGAGAATGAGTACGATACAGACGACAGTTTATCTTCTAAGTATACTTATAAATATGAATATGACACATATGGTAACTGGGTTAAAAGGATTGCTTTCGAAGATGAAATACCGAGGTATATTTTGGAACGAGAGTATGAGTATTATAAATAGTCGTAACTTGGAATGTATATTATTCCTCAAAATTTAGACGACAGGAATAAATACTTAATTTATTAACAGATAGTTATTTATAAGATAGTAGTAAATTGTTATCTAAAGGTAAGGGAATACAATATCATTTTATATCTGTGTTGGTTTTTTACATCACGAAGAAATTAAACGTTATGGAAAAAAGTGCTGATATGAACCTTCCTTTTTTCTGATTAGCTGGTATACTTTTCAATTGGAATGGTGGTATACTTTTGAGGTTCTTCGTCACTTTTGGTGCATGATATTATATTAAGCCTCTCATTTCTGGTGTTTTGTAGCCTTTTTATCAGATTTAATAAATGGCTTATCAAAAATGCATGTATAATCTTGATTGGATAAGCATTTGAAACTGTTTGCTTGCACCTAAAGTGACGAAGAACCACTTTTGAACTGTTATTTATGGTCCAAAATTTCTAATGATTATAGATTCTTTCAATTTTAATAATTATTTTTACAAAAATAAGGTTTATTGTTTGAATGGAATCGTAAAATTCTAAATTGGAAGATAATGAAGACTGAACAACAAGGTATTGGCTCTTTGAAAAATAGAAAAAGGGGTTGTCTTAAAACAGCTTTGTGTATTATTGGCTTTAGTATTTTTTTTATGATTACATGCGTGCAAAACGCCATTAATCGTAAAGAAAGAATGGATGATAATCGAGAAAAATACATGGCGGATTCTTATGATAATATGACTTCCAGCGATGAGTTGCCTACTTTAAGTATATTTACGCCTCCAGATAGCTGGGATAATTATAACATAGCAGATGCATTTACAATAAGTGTTCCTCCGACAATGGAATTGAGGCGAAATGATGACCAATATACTGAAAAGGTAAAGGATGTAAATTGGTATGGATATAAAATAAATACTAATATTGTTGTATTTCAGCAAAAGGGATTGGCTAAAGAAGACAAAGAGGCTTATAATACTTATTGTAGAGTAATGATAGATTTGCATAAAGGTTCTAAGGGAGATTTTGTGAAAGCTACAAATTTCGAAGAATTGAGTGTAGAAGATGTTAAAACCTTTCAAGATTTAGCTAAGCAAAGCGCTGCTCCTTTTAAAATAATAGATAGTCCAAAGGTTAGATATGTAGATATTGGAAGTGTTTATGGAGTTCAGGTCGAGTATCTTAGAGAAGGACAAATGAGTAAAAATACTCATGTCGCTATGTATTATTTATTCAATTATGATGAGTATGCTAATATCACTGTTTCTTATAGTCAGAAGGATGCTTTAAAGTGGAAAGCTGATCTTTCAAATGTTATTAAAACATTTAAATGGAATATAATTAAATAAATGAGATGACCTATGGGTTGTTGTAAATTGATAATGAGTGTTTTAGATTTAAATAAAGAAAATTATATTGCAATTTTAGTGGCAATTTTTTTGTGGATATAGTTTAAATTAAAATTTTTTAACTTATCAAATTTTAATCTACTGAAAAGCTTTAATATTACACTACACCAGATTGCTGTTTCATAGAATGCTATTTTATGATAGAAGTATGTATCGATTCTTCTATTGGAAAACAAAAAATTAGGACTTATTTTTTCAACTTATCTCTCCTTCTAATATAAGTGTCTGATATTAAATCTATTAAAGATTGAGATTTAAACAAAATAGGTATATCTATTATTAAGAAAAAAACTGCTATAACCACGTAGTAATTTGTATCACACAGAAATCTTACTCCAACACTCAAAGCCATAAAAATAAAGAATAATATTGATCGTAGAACTTTCAATGATATAGTTATATTTTCTCCTGCTTTATTTACAATTCTACCTTTGCAAATAAATTTTCCCAATGAAGCATTTAATAATAATTCAAAGAATAAATAATAAACCAAATTTGTCAAAATGAAAAAAGTGGTAATTTTAAGGTCTAATGATAAGGATGTTTCTTTCGATTCATTCAAAAGCTCTTTCTGTTCTCTGTAATTAAAGTAAGCTGAAGTTGATAGATCTTCGCTACCTTCTTGACTGGGTCTTAATTCGTTTCCTATATCTATAAATCTATATGTAGAAGGCTTCATTCCCATTAACGCAGAATATGTGCCAAGCTTTCCCGGCATAGTATAAGGAGAGTATATACAGAATGAAATAACAATAAATAGAATAAAGACAAATACTTTATCTATTAGGCTACCCAAAAGCCTTTGCTTAAAAGCTAAATTTTCCATATTTTAGATTAATTTCTTATGAACAAATATAAAAAATGTTCAACAGATAACCTAATAAACCTTCATATTTAACATGTTAATTTTGAATCTTATATCAAATCCCATCTATTCTTCTATAAATCAGTACTTTATTCCTGGTGTATTTATCATCTGCTTTAAGATTACTTCATCCAGTACGGAATAAAAATTTGTTTGTAAAGTGCAGATTTTACATCTTCGCTAAAAGAACCAACAACGGAACTTTTTATCACGGTGGTGGAAAATAAAACTGATAGAATAACACAGGTTAAATTATAGTCACTACGTTAAATAAGTAAAGCCGTGTAAAGCGAGAGTTTCACACATGGCTTATTGAAATGCTTGGCATGAAACTCCCCCTGCTTACTCTGCGGGTGGGTGAATAATCCCCCCTTCCTAATCGATT
>JALNYZ010000052.1 GCA_023229575.1 Prolixibacteraceae bacterium | reverse complement strand
TATCAAGAATTGAAAATGACAGGTCTGATATTGAATTGGCAACTCTTCGCAAAATAATCGAAACAGGATTAGGACGCAAAATGGAAATCACAATCAAATAACGTGCCCTAACCTCAACTACCCGCAACCAGGGCAATCTTGCCAATCAAAAAAATATCAACTTTAATAACCCTGTCTGCGGGTAGCCGCAGAACGTTGACAAGACCCAACTTGAAGACCTTTAGCACGAATTCCCTGCTCTTATGCTAAGATTGCATCCCAATTTTATAGGGTTTCAATTATTGAGGGAGATTTTATTGTGAGATCAAGACAGGCTTTTGCTCGGTTATTTTAAAATATTCCCAAAAAATAGAGAATATCGACTTATCTTATTGACATAAAACCTGATGAAAGGATATATTTGTCTTCATCTTGAATGTAACATCTGATAAAGATATGACAACAAAAATTTTAGATCGAATTGAGAAAAAACTGATAGCTTTTTCTATGCTATGTATACTGTTGTCATTATTTTCCAGTAAAACTATAGCCCAAATTAATCAGATTATTTCACCTGATACGATTAAAGATTACAATGACATCCCTGAATTACATTGGAAATTCAAAACCCATGCACCGATATTCGCATCTCCGATTGTCGATGAAAATTTGGTTTATGTTGGTGGGGTAGATAGTATCTTATTTGCTGTTGACATTCAAACCGGGATCGAAAAATGGAGATTTCGTACAAAAGGGGAAATTCGTTCAAATGTGTATGTGAATGATAATCAGCTTTATTTAAATGGTGGTGATGGGAATTTGTATGCGCTAAGCAAAAAGACAGGGACGCTGCTGTGGACCTTTTCTTCAATAGGAGAACGTAAGTATGATTTTGCAGACTATTTTCATTCTTCACCCATTTTTAAGAATGGGATTGTTTATTTCGGCTCGGGAGATGGGAACCTGTACGCTATTGACAGTAATTTGGGTAAATTGGTTTGGTCTTTTAAAACGGGCAATATTGTTCATTCCACTCCAGCGATTGATAATGATAAAATTTTTTTCGGATCGTTTGATGGATTTGTATACGCACTTAAGTAATGGACATTATTGCAGTGACCATTTTTAGTATAAAAAACCAAACATCCAAAGAGGAATAGTATTGTCAGATCCTATCTCAATGTTATCTTTTACCATATAGGAATTCGGCATATCTTTTTTTGTCTTCCATGAATGGCTCAAAGTTAAAGTTACGATAGAAACCACTAAATTTGCTTTTTAGCTTTTTCAACCAGACACCTTTTAAAATTTATATAAATATCTCTTATGAAGAATTTTATCAAACGACAGTCTATTTTCAGTAGCCTTGCAACAGCGATGTTCCTGATGCTTTTTGTTTCTCCATTAACATCCAATGCCCAGGTAGTCGGACTCGACAATTGGTACAACAGGGAGACTAATGCCAAAGGCCAACCTTTCCACTATCTTTGGACTGATACTGAGAATAGTGGCTATTCCCAATGGGGAGAGTTGTTTACGAAGAGGGGGGCAATACTTTCAACACTGGAAAGTGCCGCAACGGCAAAAAACCTGGCGAAGCTGGATGTTTACATCATCGTCGATCCGGACACAACGACTGAGTCAAAATCTCCAAATTATATTCTTGCGGATGATATCAGAGCCATCAAAAAATGGGTTGAGAAGGGTGGCGTGCTGGTTCTGATGGCCAACGATGCCCCAAATTGTGAGTTTACCCATCTCAATCGGCTGGCAACCGAGTTTGGCATCTATTTCAACCATGTAAGCCTGCATCCGGTGCTCAATCGCAAATGGGATATGGGCGCATTCACCTCTTTCCCTGACCATCCGATCTTCAAAGGCGTTTCCAAAATATACATGAAAGAGATCTCCTCCTTTCAGTTAAAAAGCCTTGCAAAACCGATTCTGGCAGAAAACGGCATTGTCTTTATGGCCGAAAGTAAAGTCGGCAAGGGATTGGTGGTTGCCATCGGCGATCCATGGATTTATAATGAATACATCGATCACAAATTTTTACCGACCGATTTTGAGAACCTAAAAGCGGCGATGAATTTTACGGAATACCTTACCAGGAATGCACGAAAATCTAAATAGACTGACAGCCATTGCCGCTACTTATTCATATTGGATACTTAAAGAGCAATTTTGATTTTAAAATGGCTTTAAGTACAGAAAAATACCACTTAAAGCCAAATTGAAATATCAATTTGGCTTTAAGTGGTATTTTAATTATATTTACAGCCAAATGCAAAGAGAACATGAATGATTTAATAGGCCGTAAACAGGAACTTTCAGTTTTAAACTCCCTGATAATATCCGATAAATCTGAGTTTGTCGCCGTATATGGGCGGAGAAGGGTCGGCAAGACTTTTTTGATCAGGAAGGCATTTAACCTTCAATTTACCTTTCATGTTACTGCACTTGGGAATGCCTCCCTGAGCCAACAACTTACAAATTTTCACTTTGCGCTACAGAAAATTGATCCTAACTCCGAAATTTCCGTCCCACCCGACTGGCTAACGGCTTTTCAGCGACTTGCAACCTATTTGGAGAAAACAGGGGATCACCGGAAAATACTTTTTTTTGATGAATTGCCATGGTTTGATACATCAGGATCCGGGTTCATTCAGGCATTGGAGCATTTTTGGAACAGCTGGGCCTCAGCACGGAATGATATTATCCTGATTGTATGTGGTTCGGCGGCATCATGGATGATCAATAAGTTAATCAACAACAGAGGTGGATTGCACAACAGGATAACAAAAAGATTAAAAATAGTTCCTTTTACCCTTAGGGAATGTGAATTGTTCCTGCGGTCAAAAAATAACCCAATTGATAGGTATCAAATTGTTCAGTTATATATGGTTTTAGGGGGAGTTCCTTTTTATTGGGATGAAATAGATCGTGGCAAGAGTGCTTTTCAAAATATCAATGATATTTGTTTCCAGGAAAATGGATTGCTGAGAAGTGAGTTTCCTAATTTGTTCCGCTCCTTGTTTAACAACTACCAGAAACACGAAATCATAATTAATGCACTGGCTCAGAAAGCTAAAGGGTTGATGCGGGAAGAGATGATTGCGTTGACAGGATTGCCGAATGCCGGCAGTACTACCCGATTGCTGACTGAACTGGAAGAGAGTGGTTTTATCCGAAAATTTATTCCTTTCGGAAAAAAACAGCGCAACAGCCTTTATCAACTTGTCGATTTTTATTCGCTTTTTTACTTACGGTTTTTGAAGGATGCGAGGATTGAAGATCAGGATAACTGGCTAACATATATCGACAATCCAAAATATCGTACATGGAGCGGTTATGCATTTGAACAGGTATGCCTGGCGCATCTTCCACAAATAAAGCAGGCCCTCGGTATTTCAGGTGTCCAAACGGCAGTCTCCTCCTGGAGAAGTTCATCTGTAAATCCAGGGGCACAAATAGACCTTGTGATCGACCGCCGTGATCAGGTCATCAACCTGTGCGAGATGAAATTCTCGGTCAATCCGTATGCCATTGATCAAAAATATGCCGGTGAGCTGCAAAATAAAGTTGGCGTTTTCAGACATGAGACTGGAACAAGAAAATCAGTTTTTTTGACGATGATCACAACTTTTGGGTTGCAGTCAAATAATCTCTCTGCGGGGGTGATTCAAAATGACCTGAAAATGGATGTTTTGTTTGCTGAATTCTGACTTTTAGACGGATATATTTTTCACTATATTTAAAGCCCCAAAACCAGACTATGTTTGATCAGACCAATCAACTCTTGGTGGACGAAGAAGATGGTTTAAAAAATATCTTTCATCAATTCTTTCAGCCTCTTTGTCATTTGAGCAACCATTACCTCGAAGACGATGATGAAGCCAAGGAGGTTGTGCAGGAAGCCTTTGTAAAGTTGTGGGAGATCAGGGAGAATCTGGACAAAGATTCCAACATACGGAATTTTCTATTCACGCTTGTCAAAAACAACTGTCTGAACATTCTTAAACGCAAGCAAATGCTTTTGAAACACCACGAAAAAATAAAGTGGATGGAGATGCACTACCAGTATGAGAGTCTTTCGAGGATGGGTGGTGATTATTTGGAATTTAATGAGTTAAAAGAAAAAATCGATCTTGCTATCAAAAATTTGCCCGACCATTGCCGCATAATTTTTGAGATGAGCAGGTTCGAAGAGCTTAAAAATCGCGAAATAGCCGAAAAATTAGGTGTTACACAAAAAACAGTCGAAGCCCACCTAACCAAAGCATTAAAAATTCTTCGCAACGATCTGAAAGAGTATCTCCCCGTCATTTTAGCGGTAACAAAAATCCTGAACTAGGTTCAGGTATTGCCTCCTTTTTTACTTCCTTCAATTTTTTTCAACATTTTCATTAGGGTATTGATGGTTCTGTTTGTTTATTGATAAATGGCAGAAAATATGGATCATCTTTTGTTGTCCCGTATCTTGTCCGGTGAGGCAAATCAGGAAGAGAAGGAAGCGTTTTATCTTCGGTTAGGCGAAAGTAAAGTGGATGAAGAGTTGTTCTATGAGATCAAAAGCTTATGGATCCGCTCCTCATTAAATAATAGGGAATTGGATGTGGATTCATCCTACAACGAATTCCTTCATAAAATTAATAGGAAAGCGCGACCACGCAAAATTACATTGGTAAGCAGGGTGATGAAGTATGCCGCTATCCTTCTGTTGATGCTCTGCATTGGAGGATTAACAGGATACTTTTATTCGGAAAGGAATACCGGAAACGCCTATTCTGGCATCCAGAAGTTTTCAGCCCTGAAAGGGAGTGTAAGTATCGTTGAATTGACGGATGGTACGAAGATCTGGCTCAATTCAGGCTCCCAACTTACCTACCGGGAAGATCCAAAAGGCAAACAACGGCTGGCGGAACTAACCGGTGAAGCCTTTTTTGAAGTTACCCACAATGAAAAATTTCCCTTTCTTGTTAAAGCCGGAAAGCTAACGGTTCGGGATTTGGGAACTGCATTCAACATCAAAGCTTATTCAACAGATAGGCTTGTCGAAACATCCCTTGTGGAAGGCAAGGCCGAAATACTGAATAGCAGCGGCGGTTTACTTTCACTCCTGAAACCTGGCGACAACGCGATTTACACCACTGACAACGGGAAAATTGAAATTAAACCGATCGAAAACAATGTCCTGTCGGCCTGGAGAGATGGAAAGTTTGTGATCCGGGACCAACGGCTCGAGGATATTTTCAGGGAGCTAAGTCGCTGGTACGATGTTGAATTCAGGTTTGAAAACCCGAAATTCAAAGATTACAGGTACACGGGTAATATTAAGAAAACCACAACAGCCCAGCATATCCTGAAGATGCTGAAACTAACAACCCATTTTAATTACCGGATCATTGAAAAACCGGCAGAACCGGATGTGATTATTATCTATTAAAATTTTAAATGCCTATGGTGTAAACGAACCAACCAAACGAAAAAACCGGGTAGCTTGAGACTATCCCGGTTCATGTTTCTGAAAATTACGGTCCGGGTAATTTGACCGATTACCCGAATCAATTATTAAACAAATAACAAACAAATGTATGAAAAAAAATCAACATTTCACGGACCGGCAATGGTCTGGGATCAAGAAATTAATAATAGTCATGAAACTAACCGCCTTGTTTTTATTCCTTTCGGTGATGGCCATCGCAGCTGGCACATACGGGCAGGAAACCAGGTTTGACTTAAATGTAAAGGATGCCACAATCATTCAGCTGTTTGATGAGATCGAACATGTCACTGAATTTGGGTTCCTCTTCAAAACAGACCAGCTTGATTTAAACAGGCACTACACATTGGATCTGAAGAAGGCGAACATTGATCAGATATTGAATGATGTATTGGACAGAAACCGTTACAACTATACTGTAATTGACCGGAACATCGTGATCACCCTGGTTGATGCAAATGCGATTCAGGATGGCAAAACCAAAACTGTTAGCGGGAAAGTAAGAGACTCAACAGGAGCGACACTTCCCGGAGTTTCGGTGGTGGTGAAAGGAACTTCAATAGGAATAATCACTGATACTCACGGAAGTTATTCCTTGTCTGGGATCCCGGCTAATTCCATCCTAATATTTTCTTTTGTCGGAATGAAATCCCAGGAGATGACAATTGGGAGCAAAACTACAATTGATATTGTTTTGTTAGAAGAGACCATTGCATTGGCGGAAGTCGTGGCAATAGGATATGGTTCTGTTAAAAAATCGGACTTGACAGGTGCTGTTGGATCAATAACCGGATCAATTATTTCTGAACGACAATCTACCCAAATATCTCAGGCACTCCAAGGTGCCATATCGGGAGTAACGGTAACCCGAAACAATAATGCCCCCGGATCAGCCGCATCAATTATCATCCGGGGAATTACTACTATCGGAGACAATAGTCCTCTCGTTATAGTTGACGGCGTGCCGGTTAATAACATTAACGATATCAGTCCAAATGATGTTGAGAACCTTACAGTATTGAAAGATGCTGCATCTGCCTCCATTTATGGTTCGAGAGCTGCTGCCGGAGTAATCCTAATCACTACAAAACGGGCAAAAACAGGACAGCTACAATTAGATTATAATTTCGAATATGGTTTTGAAAAACCGACAATCAGTCCAAAATATGCCGATGCAGTCAGATACATGAAAATGGTCAATGAGCTTCGTTGGAACGACAATGGTAATGGAGCTGATGAATACCCTATTTATCCCAAAAATACAGTAGAAAACTATTACACTTTAAATAAAGAAAATCCGGATTTATATCCGAACACAAATTGGGAATCGTTGGTATTTAACGATTATGCACCAAAACAAAGTCATATTCTTAGTCTGACAGCCGGGACGAAAAATATAAGGACCAAGGCAACTTTGGCTTATGATAAAATTAATGCTTTATACGACAACAGGACTTTTGAACGAATCACTGCCCGTTTTAACAACGATGTAACAATTAATAAATTTTTATCTGCCACTTTTGATTTCTATGCCAAACGATCTATTTCGAAGCAGCCAGTTGTTGACCCTATCGAACGTACGAGAATGACCCCTCCAGTTTATGCAGCACTTTGGTCGGATGGTCGTGTCGCATTTGGAAAAGCTGGTGGAAATATTTATGGACAAATGAAATATGGAGGATTTAATAATACCTGGGATAATCAAGTTGGTGGCAAAATATCAATTGACTTGACCCCATTTGAAGGATTTAAAATCTCAGGAATCTTATCCCCAAATTTGAACTTTGTTAAGGGCAAAATTTTCATGAAACAAATTCCTGCTTATACTTGGGATGACCCAACAGTTTTTGAAGGATACCTGGTAAAAGCTTCTTCTACTTCATTAAACGAAACCAGGAATGACAACTACCAGATAACAACACAATTTTTGGCCAACTATAACAGGACATTAGGATTTCATAACATCAACGCAATGGCTGGCTATGAAAATTTTTATGCCATTTATGAAAATCTGGGCGCTTCACGGGACCAGTATATACTCTCTTCGTTTCCATACCTTAATCTTGGACCACTGGAGTATAGAAACAACAGTGGCAGCGCTTATGAAAATGCTTATCGCTCATGGTTTGGCCGGGTTATGTACAATTATAAAAGTAGGTACTTGCTTCAGGCCAATATCCGATATGATGCATCCTCCAGGTTTCAGGAAAATTATCGGTGGGGATCTTTCCCTTCTTTTTCTGGGGGCTGGATACTTTCAGAAGAACCTTTTATGAAGCATTTCAGTAAATTATCATTCCTTAAGCTTAGATCATCTTGGGGGGTTCTTGGAAATGACCGAATTGGGAACTATCCTTACCAGTCAACCATGGCATTTTCAAATGCCTTATTCTATCAGGGAAACTCCATTATATCTTCGCAAACTGCCGCACAAACGAGGTATGCCATCAAAAATATCACATGGGAAACAACAGAATCTTTTGATCTGGGGGTTGATGCAAATTTTCTTAATAACAGACTTCGTTTCACCGGTGATTATTATAAAAAGACCACAAGAGATATGCTCCTGGCTTTGCAAATTCCAATATATCTTGGTTTTGAAAATCCCGACCAAAATACCGGGGAAATGAACACTAAAGGATGGGAAGCTGACCTTGGATGGAATGATCAAATTGTGGATCTTAAATATTCTGTTTCCTTCAATATTTCAGATTTCAAATCCGTGATGGGAAATCTGGGTGGGACAGAATTCATTGGCGACCAAATTAAGATTGAAGGAAGTGAATTCAATGAATGGTATGGCTATAAATCGGATGGTCTGTTCCAAACCCAGGCAGATGTGGATAATTCCCCAAAATTAAATGCTTCAGTTAAACCAGGAGACGTGAAATACAAGGATATAAGCGGTCCTGATGGCAAACCTGATGGAAAGGTCTCCCCTGAATACGACCGTATTTTGCTGGGAGGGTCTTTGCCTCGCTATGTGTATGGTGGAAATATCAAATTGTATTACAAAGATTTCGACTTCACAGCTGTCATTCAAGGTGTTGGGAGACAATATGTACGCATGGAAACAGGTATGGTCAGGCCATTCCTGGAACAATGGTTGAATATGCCTTTACAGATTGATGGCAGGTATTGGAGCAAATACAATACGGAGAGCCAAAATGTAAAAGCAGAGTTTCCACGACTCTCAGATGTAAGTTCCGGAAATAATTACGCCATGTCGGATTACTGGCTGTTCAATGGAGCTTACTTCCGTCTCAAGAATATTACTTTAGGATACAATATTCCTGTTAGCCTAACACAAAAATTAGGAATTCAAAGTTGCAGGGTCTATTCCAGTATCTCTGATTTTCTATCCATTAATAATTACCCTAAAGGATGGGATCCTGAAAACTCATTAACTGCGTATCCAATTACAGCATCTTTTGTCATGGGTGTTTCTGTTAAATTTTAATATCAATAAATCATGAAAATAAAAATATTATTCCTATTGATGGTATTAACCATTCTAATGGCCTGTAACAAATTGAATTTAAATCCTCTGGCTGAAGGATCCAGCGAAAACTGGTATTCTAACGAAACTGAAATTGAGATGGCCGTCAGTGATCTGTTTAGAGAAGTTTTCTGGCCAAGAGATAATGAAGAATGGACCGATGATTTCACCCGAAGGAATGAACTGACCCCGATAACCGATGCAACCATCAATGGACAATGGAGTGTTGCAAATAACTACTGGGCAAATGGCTACAAAGTTATTGCACGGGCAAATGTCATTCTTGCTAATCTGGGTAAGGCAAAAGGGAATGTTTCTGCACAAATTCTTGAAAAATTTGAGGCTGAAGCCAAGTTTGTCAGGGCTGCACAATACGCTATGTTGATCTCATACTTTGGCGATGTGATCTTTTCAACTGATATTCTGGATTTGGAAAAGTCATTTACCCTCTCAAGGACCGATAAATCCACTGTTCTGAAGTCCATTTATGAAGATTTTGACTATGCAATTGCGCATCTGCCAGTCAGCTTTGGAAGTTCCGAGAACAAAATGGCAACCAAAGGTGCAGCTTTGGCCTACAAAGCACGAATTGCACTGTACAACCAGGATTGGGCGATAGCCGGTAATGCAGCAAAAGCCTGTATTGACCTGGGTGTTTATCAGCTTTATTCCGATTTTGGGACATTGTTTTTATCTAAAACAAAAAATACCAAAGAAAATGTTTTCGTTATCCCAAGATCCGTTGCTTTAAATGTTTATTTTGGGCCTACGGATGCTACCTCCATGAATACAAGGGCTTTTACATCCAGAAATGCAGGAGGGCTGGCGTGGCGATATCCATCATGGGAATTATTTTGTTCCTTTCTTTGTAGCGATGGATTGCCTATTGATGAATCACCTCTTTTCAACCCAAGGACACCGTTTAAAAACCGTGACCCGCGCTGTGCTGCTACCATTGTTGAATTTCAAACCCGGCATTTAGGTTTTATGTACCAACCTCATCCTGACTCTTTAACATGCTACAACTTTAACTCCGGAAAATATCAAAAGAACAATGACACAAGGGCGAATGCACAATTTGCCTCATTCAATGGATTGCTTTGGAAAAAAGGAATTGACGAAGATTGGTCTGATGATGGGATTACTGATCCTGATAAAATGTTGATGCGTTATGCCGACGTACTTTTGATGTACGCAGAAGCAAAAATCGAAGCAGGAGAGATAGATGCAACTGTACTAAATGCAATCAATCAAGTAAGGGCTCGCGCATATAAAGCAATTGTTACTGCAACTTCTGCCTACCCAGCAGTTACAACTACAAATAAAGATCAGCTTCGAAAGATAGTCCGGCTTGAAAGGCGTATGGAATTTGCATTGGAAGGGATCCGATATATGGATATTATCCGTTGGAAATTGGCCGATAAGGTACTGAATAATGATAGTTACGGAATACTTGAAGTAGCTGCCTTAAGGACAAAAATTGTAAAACCGGGCTTATGGTTTTTCCCGGAAACACCTCCAATTGATGATGATGGTGTTGCCGATTTCTCCTCCATGTTCAACAAAGGGCTCATCCAAAAATTAGCAGACAGGAGATTTGATGCTTCTAAACAATATTTATGGCCTTTACCAACCAAAGAGATTTTAATCAACCAAAATCTCAGACAAAATCCAGGTTATTAATTATTTGAAAGGGAAAGGGATGGTAAAGTAATTCCTTTCCCTTTTTAAAAATACACATAAAATGAAAGGCTATTTTTTGTTTGTACTAGCGTTTTTTGTAATTGCATCATCCACAAATATATACTGCTCAACTAAAGTAAGACCATCTGAAAAATCTATTGATGCGGATGTTTGCATATATTGTGCAACCCCTTCAGGTATTTTGGCAGCAATTGCCATTAAAGCGGAAGGTTATTCTGTTGTCATAATTGAACCGGGAAAATGGGTTGGAGGTATTCTCGGAGCAGGTGTTAAACCGATTCAGGATTGTCCAAACTTTGAAGCTGTTGGAGGAAGAACTAGAGAATATATGAAAGTCCTGGGAACAGGTAAATCTGTTCAAAATATTTCTGATTCAGTGTTACGAAAAATTAGCAAGACGATGAGTCCCGTACAGGTTCGTGACGATTTTTTGAAAATCTTAAATCAGAATAGCATTCAGGTAATATATGAGCATAGAATTAGAAGTTGCATTAAAAACAGAGGAAAGATCAATGAAACATTTTTTGATTATGCCCCTTTTGATGAAACCGGATGTCCGGTTGCCAAACCGGAAAAAGAATTTAATTTGAAGGTAAAGGCTAAAGTTTATATTGATGCTGGTTATGAAGGGGAATTGATGGCCAGAAGTGGCGTCTCTTTCAGAACTGGAAGGGAATCTGCAATTGATTTCGCTGAAAGCAATGCAGGAAATTGTGAACCTACCAACATTACTCCTTTAGATCCCTTTATAGAAAAGGGTAACAGCGGAAGTGGTTTATTGCCAATGGTTGAAGACTGTTTTAACAATACAATAGGAGCGGGTGACCATTATATCCAAGCCTATAATTTTCGATTTTATGTAACCACTGATCCTAAATTCAAGATTGAATTCAAAGTCCCAAAAGATTATGATCCGCATAATTATGAATTGGTAGGGCGATACATTGAAAACCTGAAAAAGGATATTGCTGATCAGGATATATTATTCCAAAGGCTAAGTTGGATATTCCCGGGTTGGAAAAACGCAGGGGAATACAACTACCAACGTAACTCACTATTTACGATGGCTCCTGTAGGAGTAAGTCATCTTTATGCAAATGGGGATTATGCTACTAAAGCTCGAATCTGGAAATACCATCAGGATTACCTCAGTGGATTACATTATTTTTTAAGTACTGACACAAGGGTTCCTGAAAAATTTCGTGAACATACAGCAAACCTGGGTTTAGATATCAGGTACCACCCTGAGACCCATGGCTGGCCCAATCAGCTATATATCAGGGAATCTCGTCGATTAGTTGGAAGATATACAATTAGTGCCCATGATGTTTACAACAAGACTCAGATTGATGACCCAATCGCATTGGCACAATACGGAATTGATACTTACCCATCGAGGAGAATATGGTTTAAGGAAGATGGGAAAATATATGTAGGATTGGAAGGGAACATGTTTGTTGGAGGTGCAAATGGGCCAACCAATGTGCCCTATCCCATATCATATCGTTCAATTACGCCTAAAAAAGATGAATGTATTAATCTGTTGGTTCCAGTTTGTGTTTCTGCAACCCATTTAGGTTATGCCTCTGCCCGCATGGAACCTGTTTTTATGATATGCGGTGAATCTGCAGGGATTGCTGCAATTCAGGCGATAAAAGAGAATGTTGATGTCCAGGATATTGATATAAAAAAGTACAAGGAAAAACTAATCTCCCTTGGGCAAAAACTTACCTGGTAATTATGACAATATAATTACAACAAAATACATTGAAATATGGATAAGCATTCATGGAGACGATTTTTTCTTAACAGGATAAAAGGGAATAGTGGCACGGGTGAAATGGCAACCTTGTCTTTTGCTCCGAAAGATAGAAAAAGCAGGATTCCTGCAAAGGCATTTCCTGTATTTACATTTTGTCTGCTGTCAGTACCAGCTTTATCACCCAGTGCATATTGCCAAAAAGCAGAACAACAACCTAATATTATTCTTATACTGGCCGATGATATGGGCTACTCCGATATCGGATGCTATGGTTCTGAAATACAGACACCAAATTTGGATAAACTGGCACAACAGGGGATTAGGTTTACTCAATTTTATAACGCCTCGGTATGTTGCCCCACCAGATCATCCCTTCTTACAGGACTTTACCAGCACCAGGCAGGAGTGGGATGTATGGTCAATGATCTTGGCTATCCATCCTACCAGGGTTATCTGAATACACAGTGCGTTACACTAGCCGAGGCATTGAAATACAATGGGTACAATACCTACATTTCAGGCAAATGGCATGTGGGTAGCAAACCTGAAACGTTACCCGCAAAACGTGGCTTCGACAGGTATTTCAGATTAATTCCTGGTGCAAGAAGCTATTTTCAACGTATTCCGGATCGTAACAATCAGTCTGCGACCAGGATAATGTTTGATAATTCAGATTTTAATCCGCCAGACAGCCTCTATTATTTGACAGATGCAATTACCGATTACGCATTATCTTTTCTTAAGCAGAGATCAGCAAAAAAAGACCCCTTTTTCCTGTACCTGGCCTATACTGCGCCACACTGGCCTTTACACGCCTTGCCTGAAGATATAGCAAAATATTGTGGAAAATACATGAAGGGATGGGATAAACTAAGACAAGAGCGATATGAGAGAATGCTTAAACTTGGCGTCATTGATTCTTCTACAAAGCTTTCACCACGCGATGATAATTCTCCCGAATGGGATAGTCTTTCAAACGAAGAAAAAAGGATGTGGGACCAAAAAATGGCTGTTTATGCTGCAATGATTGACCGTATGGACCAAGGCATTGGCCAGGTTATTGAACAATTGACCCTAATGGGAGATCTCGAAAATACTTTGATCCTATTTCTTTCAGACAATGGTGGTTGTAGTCAAGACATTAAGGGTCTGAGCAAATCTTTCCTCACTACGGGCGAAATAGGCTCCCCTGATTCGTTTGAAGCATATGGTACACCCTGGGCAAATGTCAGTAATACTCCATTCAGGATGTTCAAAACATGGGTGCATGAAGGAGGTATTGCCACTCCCTTTATTGCATGGTTTCCTGAAAGAATTAAAGGAGGGAAAATTATCCGGCAACCTGGACACATCATAGATTTAATGCCTACCCTTCTTGAATTCGCGGGTGGAAAATATCCTGAAAACTATAATGGGAATAAGATTCCACCAATGGAAGGTATTAGTCTTTTGCCGGCTTTAAAAGGAATGTCATTAAAAAGAGAAAATCCACTGTTCTGGGAGTTTAAAGGAAATAGGGCAATGAGATCAGCTGACTGGAAATTGGTATCGGTTTATGATAATTCGTCAAAAAGGTTCAAAACATGGGAACTATATGATCTCAGATCTGACCGTTCTGAACTTATAGATTTAAGCAGTAAATATCCTGAGTTAGTAAATCAGATGATAGAACAGTATAATAAATGGGCTGATCGTGTTGGAGTAGTTTCGAAAGAGGCTATCGATAACAAGAAATAGTAAAATACTATAAAAAAGTAAAAAGTGTAAGAAATATTAAAATATATGAACGCAAAGCCAATTACCATTGCAATGTCAGCAATGCTGCTGCTTTCTTCGGCCACGGAGAAGGTTGAAAAGCCAAACCTGGTATTCATCTTTTCCGACCAGCAAACTTTTGATATGGTAGGTTGCTACGGAAACAAACAGATTAAAACCCCTAACCTGGATGAATTTTCAAAACAGGGAGTGCGGTTTACGCATTGTTTTTCGAACTCACCCATTTGCACCCCTTTTCGTGGACTGCTGATGAGTGGTCAACAATCGTTGTATAACGGAGCTTTTGTTAACGATAAACCTCTTGTTCCGGGGCATGGAAAGAAATTTGCCGAAGTATTGCGTGATGCCGGTTATAACACAGCTTATATCGGGAAATGGCATTTATTGGGGGGCGAGCGCGACCGTCCAATTCCCAAAGGTGAAATGCGCTACGGGTTTGATGAACTGTTTGAAAGCAACAATTGCCATGTTGATTTTCGTGCCGGAAAATGTTTTTACTGGAGCGAAGAAGGTCAAAAAGTCTTTTTCGACAAATGGGAAGTTTACGGACAGACGGATCAGGCATCGGAGTACCTCGAAAGCCGAAAAACTGCCACAAAACCATTCGCCTTATTCGTCTCCTGGCATGCGCCGCACGACTTGGGCAAATTTAGGGGTGCAGACGGGCTGATGCATTATCAATATGATGCTCCCGAGGAATTAATGGCCATGTATAACCGCGATAGCATCCAAATGCGGCCAGGGATTGAGAATACGCCCGATCACAGAAGGATGGTTCATGGACAGATGGCTATGACGACCGGTGTTGACATAGCATTTGGGCAAATAATGGAAAAACTCAGAAAACTGAAACTAGACAAAAATACCATTGTAGTTTTTACCTCCGATCACGGCGATATGCTTGATTTTGACGATGCTGTTTATCCCAAACAGTATCCCCACGATTATTCTTGTCATACTCCATTTCTGCTACGCTGGCCGGGCAAAATACGGCTAAACGCTACCACAGGGTTACTATTCAGCGCTATGGATATAATGCCCTCTATTCTTGGCCTGATGGGACTTGACGTTCCGAAAGAGTGTCATGGGAAGAACCTGTGCAAAGCAATCCTTGACAACGATGAAAACGCAGTGGATTATGTCCCGATTTGGTTGTACGAGGGGAAAGGTTCCCGGGGCGTAATTACACGTGATTTTACTTTCTCGACACAGAAAGACGCCACTGAAGGTTCATTGCACAGCGTTTTGTTCGACAGGAACAATGATCCTTTTCAATTAAATAATCTGTTTGCAAATCCAAAAATGGCCGAGGTAAAAGAAAAACTTTCGATGCTTACCCAACAATGGATGACCAAATACAATGATAAGTTTTGGGAGGAAGTTGATTTTATGAAAGTGGCAACCCCGGAGCAGTGGGATAATCCACCTTACATCAGGCCAGTGGATGTTCTGAAATAGGTTGCAAAGCACTTAACCCATCAAATTTAGATTCCAATGACTAATAAAGCATCCATATTTTTAAAAATCGCAAAACCAGTCTGTTTAGGGGTTGGTTTTGCCATGCTTTCACCCAATATTCAGGCTGCCGGCAAAATGAATGTAGTGTTTCTACTGGCCGACGATTTACGTTGGAATTCGCTGGGATGTATGGGAAATCCCATCGTGATTACACCCAACATCGATCAGCTTTCGCGTGAAGGAGTTAGGTTTAACAATGCCTGTGTAACCACTGCCATTTGTATGGTTAGCCGTGCAACCATTTTATCAGGACAATACATGAGCCGACATCATGTGACCCAATTTGGAGTGCAGTTACCTGAAAAGGCACTGGAGGAAACCTATCCTGCCATTTTACGGAAAGCTGGTTACTGGACCGGTTATGTGGGAAAATACGGGGTTGGTAAAATAAAAGAAAATCAATTCGATTACAGTGTTGAATACGAAGGGAAACACTGGTTGCCCGAAGGGAAAGGTGATTCGGTTCATGTCACGGCAAAAAACGAAAAGGATGCGCTTGTCTTCCTGAAAAACCGGCCTAAAGAGAAACCATTTCTGCTGTCGGTAGGCTTTTTTGCCACACATGCCCAGGATCAACATCCTGATCAGTACCGATATCAGCCTGAAAGTGAAAAATATTACCAAAACGATTTGATTCCGGTTCCAAAAACAGCTACTGAAAAGGCCTTAAAAGCGCTCCCCCCATTTATTAGCAGTGAAAAAAACGAAGGCCGGAACCGCTGGCACTGGCGATTTGATTCACCTGAAAAATATCAGCGGTACATGAAAGCTTATTACAGGATGCTCACAGAAATGGATCTGGCTATTGGCAAAATTGTGGAAGAGTTGAAAGCCCAGGGCGTTTACGAAAATACGCTGATCATTTTTATGGGTGACAACGGGTATTTCCAATCAGACCATCAACTTGCTGATAAATGGTATCCGTACGAAGAATCGATACGCATTCCATTAATTGTTCGTGATCCCCGGCTATCTCCCTCAAAAAATAATTCTTCTAGCAATGAATTCGTATTAAACATCGACATTGCTCCAACTATTATTGCAGCGACAGGGACTCCTATTCCTTCTGCCATTCAGGGGAGCGATCTTTCTGCTTTGTACCTGAATTCTAAATCACCAAAGTGGCGTCAGGACTTTTATTACGAGCATCCTGTTGTGAATAACATAACTTTCATTCCCTCGTCCGAAGCATTGGTGACTCATCACAACAAATATATTTATTGGCCCGACTATCAATATGAAGAGTATTTTGACCTGAAAAGAGACCCATATGAAGAACATAACAGCATTACAATTAAGAAAGATCAACCGGAGATCAGTGCCTTGAAAGAACGTTTCAACGAACTGAAGAAAGAAGCTCGTTAATTATAGGTAAAAATAATTTGATGACCAACCAGGAGTTTGAGAAAATCCAATGCCTGGGTTCATCTTTTTCACCAACATTTAAGGATAAAATGGTTGCTCGTAATACAAGATTGTTGAGATATACCAAGATGGAGTAACTTAGGTTGTCCCTTTAATAGTTGGTAAGAACATTGATGCCTTATCTAACTTTTTTGCAAATGAACTTATATCGGTAAAAATGAAAAATACAGATTACGCAAAAATCTATACAATACCTGTTGATTCTGACAAAATTCTTCAAAATTTACTACAAAATTATACGTAGCTGATCGTGAGATTGGAATAATGGGGGTCAATATAATTTCTTCAAAAAATCAAAATAACTTAAGAAACTAAACCATGAAAAAGGATCTTTCAATTGCAATTATTTTTTTAGCTGTTTTGGCAGCTTGTATTTCAGGTAAAAAAGCCATTTCAGGCGCTGATAAAATAACCGTGGCAGCCTATTATTTTGCAAACTACCATACCGACGACCCCCGGAATGTAATAAACAAGGGCCCCGGATGGTCGGAATGGGAACTGGTAAAAGCTGCTCAGCCAAGGTTTCCGGGGCATCGTCAACCCAATGTTCCGTTGTGGGGGTATGTGGATGAAAAAGACCCGAAAGTGATGGCAATGAAAATTGACGCCGCCGCAGATAATGGTGTTGATTGTTTTATTTTCGACTGGTACATGTACGAAGACGGCCCATTCCTGAACCGCTGCATCGACGAAGGTTTTCTGAAAGCAAAGAATTGTGATCGCATAAAATTCGGCTTGATGTGGGCCAACCACGATTGGGTCGATATTCACCCTTATGCACGAGGGGCAGCGCAAAAATTACTTTACCCTGGCAAAGTTTCCCCAAAACGATTTGATGAGATATGTGATTTCGTGATCAAAGAATATTTCGCCAAACCGAATTACTGGAAAATAGATGGAAAAGCCTATTTCTCGGTGTACGATGTTCAGAAATTTGTGGAAGGCTTTGGCAGTATGGAAGCCACCAAAGCGGCGATGGACCGGATGCGTGAAAAAGCAATTGCTACCGGGTTAAAAGGTGTTCACTGGAACTTGGTCGCCTGGGGAAAGCCCATCCTGCCCGTTGAAAAGGCGCCAGCCAATACGCTGGAACTGATTAAAATGCTGGGATTTGATTCAGCCACATCCTATGTTTGGATTCATCATACAGAATTACCCGATACACAAACATATTACAATTGGGTAAGGGACCGGTATTTCTCACATTGGGACAAGGCAAAAACAGAATATGGAGTCCCTTATTTTCCAAACGTTACAATGGGTTGGGATCCAAGTCCGCGTTGTGACCTGAAATCGGAGTGGGCCAATGTCGGTTATCCTTTTATGAATACAATCAAAAACAATACTCCTGAAAACTTTAAAACAGCGCTAAAGATGACAAAGGATAAATTACTGGCCGATCCGAATGGACCCCGTATCATGAACATCAATTGCTGGAACGAATGGACCGAAGGAAGCTATCTGGAACCCGATACTGTGAATGGGATGAAGTTTCTGGAGGCGGTAAAAGTAACATTTACTATTAATTAGTCAAAATAATTTGATTAATTCATAGTAAATGTTACTTTTACAACGAACTCATCAACGCATACTATGGAGCGAAAGATCATTGATCGACTCATTCATTGGAAAAATAGTCCGGACCGGAAACCACTTATTTTGAATGGCGCACGGCAGGTAGGCAAGACTTATATTTTGAAGGAATTTGCAACTACCTATTATGACAAGTTTGTATATATCAATTTTGAAACCAACAGCAGGATCAATTCATTTTTTGATGGTGACCTCAATCCCTTGCATATCATACAATATCTAGAATTGGTTTCTGATATTCGAATTTTTCCAGGAGA
>JALNYZ010000111.1 GCA_023229575.1 Prolixibacteraceae bacterium | reverse complement strand
AACAAGATACTTCTTTTTAACCACTGCAGTAGTAATCGCAAGATCTTCTGAAACTGCAGTTACAGTCTTTGGATTAGCGGTAAACTCATCTAAACCAATAAACATATTTAAAAACTCGTAACCAGTAACAGGTGTAACTGTTACTGTAAGGTCTGTTCCATCCTTAACAACAATTGAATCAACATAAAGTAAGGAACTTGTAAAAGTGGTATCTTTAGCCACACTTCCCAACGGAGCTGTATAGTTTACTTTAACCAACGAATTGACTGGTTTGGCAACTTTTACGGTATGTGATTTAACAACCGAAGCTGTAATTGTCTTATCACTGGTCAAAGAAGAAATTATTGAAGGATTCAGAGTCGAATTTGTCCCTCCAATATTTGTATTTTCAAATGAATAACCTGAATCAGGTACAACTTTAATTGTTACCTGAGTACCGTCTTTTACTTTCAAATTAACATTCTCAGAAACAGAAGAAAGAATAATAGTATCAATTCTACTGGTTGAAACCGACGGAGCAGGCATATAATTAATTACAACTTTACAATTTTCGGGTTTTGTAACTGTAATAGTACGCATTAAAACAACAGAAGAGGAGACAGTAAGGCTACCATTCATACTCTCAATAGAATATGGATTATCCACGTGATCAATACCTCCAATTGTTATCTTCTCAAAATCGTAGTTTTCATTTGGGATGACCTCTATAGACAAGGGAGTACCATCAACAACATAAATTTGATCCTTGTAAATACCCGATTGCGTAAAAGTAGTATCCTTTACTGCAGAGGTTATCGCAGAAGTAAAATTAACTTTAACAGCGCAATTTTGAGGTTTAACTATTGTTACCGTGTCCGTGGAAACCTGGGCAAACACAGTTAACGGCAGCAAACATAAAAGAAAAAAAGTAAAGAGTAGATTTTTCTTCATAATTCAATGATTTAGAGTATGTACAAATATAAAAAAAGGCGCCCGATTAAGGACGCCTTTTAAAATTATTTTTACGGAATTATTTGTTTACAAGAACTTTAGCAGTCTTGTCACCAGATTTAACCATATAGATACCGTTAGCTACGTCGATACCAGCAGCAGCTTCTTCGATAGAAGCAGCCTTAACCTGCATACCTAATGCATTGAAGATAGTTACACCTTCGGTAGCACCAGCTACATAGATCTTACCATTAGCAGCGTAGATATTCTTAGCAACTTCAACTTGGTCAATTCCAGTGAAGAAACCGAATGTAACACCATCCATAGCGTCACCAGTTACACGGTTAGAATCACTAGCAGGAACAAGCTTAATAGCTGGATGACCGTCTACAACAACTGCATCACAAGCAGGAACAGTTTGTGCATAGGCAGTATAAGTAACGCCTTTCTTTAAGTTACTAACAGAAGCACCTTTACCAAATCCGTAAACAAGCTTTTCAGCAGTTACATCTTCGAAGTATTGTTTAAAGTTAGCAGCTTCAACTTCAGCATGGAACATACTTGCGTACAAAGGAACCTGAGTTAATGCATTCAAACTTGTATGCCATCCACCAACTGTTGTCCAGTCTGATTCGGTAAATGTAGAAGTCTTATAAGAAGCAACAGCCAAGTCATCTTTTCTTGTTTTGTGAGAGATATCACCTGTAAATTCGTAAACGTCAAGTGTAATCTGACCTTGTTTCAAAACAAGCTTGTAGTCATGTGAACCATCCATGTCAAAGTCAATAGACTTAACTTCGATTCCATAAGGAGCCCAAAGAGCTTCGTCTGTACCGTCAAGGATAATAGTATCAATAGCAGCAGTTACACCGCTCTTGAAGATCTGCAGATAATAGTTAGGAGCATCTTCTGTAATGATATCACCATTCAGTTCTTCACCTGTACCATTAAATAATTCTACAAAAATCTTGTCGTTTGCAGCATAAACTTCAGACATAAAGATAGAAGAAGTAACCTTGTTATATTTCAGAACACCGATACCTACCAAGTAGTTTTCACCACCTACTGCAGGAGTAATTCTCAAATCAACGCGATCACCCTGGATGTCACCAGCCTGGAATGCCTGGAATGTAGGTTGAGCAACAATAGTTGTTCCAGCTATTTCAGATTCTTCAACTGGAATAGAAGCACAAGTTCCATAAGTATAAACAATAGAGTTCAAATTGTTACACTTGTTTGCAGGAGTTGGAGCAAACTTAACAGTAACAGTTGCATTAACATTACCATTTTCATCAATATTCAATACCTTCGGAGAAGTAATTGTATAAGGTGAAGCTGAATTATTAACCAATGCAAGAGTAACAGTCTTCAAAGTCTTATCCAAATCAGAAGCAGAGAAAGTAAAGTCTTGTGTAGTTTCACCATTGATAGGAGCAGTCATACCTGCAACATCAACTGCTTCGAATGTAGGATCGTAAACGCGACCACAAAGAACTTCAGGATAATCATAAGCAGGATACAAGAACAAATCATGGATTGGTCCGTGTTCTGTCATGTATTCATTCAAGATGTCAACGAAGTTAAATTCAGGATCCCACCAATGTGAACCTTCATTTGCTACAGTATTGCCTTCGTAAGCTACAGTAATAAGATCATTTACAGCACGACGGCCTTCAGCTTTTACAGTAGGAGCAAATTTAACAGTTACCTTAGCATAAACTTCACCAAATTCATTAGGAGTAATTACCAAACCATTTGCTACACCAAAACCTGCAACAGGTTCAACTGTGATTACAAATGCATCTTCATTATAAGCATCTTTGTTTGCAACAACGCTTACTTTGTCTGTCAAGTTATAACCTGTAACAAAGAATTCACCTTCTGAAAGCGGATTTGTTTGTTCGCCACAGCTTCCAAGGAATGTATTACCATAATCTTTACGGAATTCGCTCTTTGTTAAGAATGAACCGCTCCAGAATACTTGAACACTATTTTCCATAACATCTACAAACTTCCAATCGTGGATTGTATTTTCCAAATTAGCTCTTGTATCACCAAATACTACAGCAGCAGCACCGGCAGCACCTTCTTCATTGGTTTGTTCAGCCAATAAACAATTGAAATGAGGAGTCCATTTGTACAAAACATTGTGGTTATGATAGCTAAGCTGCAAATCATTTGCTTCTTCGAAACCATCACAATCAGGTCTGAATTTAACCATAATAGGCACACCAATTTCCTGGAAGTCAAGAATTTGTTTAGCTGTCAAAAGTTTTACCTTAATAGTAGATTTCGTAGCAGCTGTTTTCCAGGTTGCTCCCTTGTCTACGCTATAAAGGAATGCAATATGACCATCATCATCGTGTGATGCAATCTTATCCAAAGAAATTTCAAATATTGCTTCGTCGCTAGAATTAGCTTTAACCTTAGCACCCTTCAAATAGAAAGTTTTTGTTCTAGAAGTAGCCTGAGTTAACAATTCAGCATT
>JALNYZ010000110.1 GCA_023229575.1 Prolixibacteraceae bacterium | reverse complement strand
TTTGTGAGTATCGTTTTCATTTCAAAAAAACTTAATCAAACCCGTGCAAAATTACTGGAAAAGGAGAATGCTTGTATTATTAATCTTTCGAAAGAAGAAGATTTACGTGAGATGAATTTTATTCAAACTGAAATTTACTTGAAGCTTAAAGAAATAAGTAACGACGAAAAAGGGAAAATGATGACCCAGGAAGACTGGATCACGTTGGAACTGGAACTGGAACTAAATACTATATATAACAACTTTGCGGTACACTTAAAAAACTGTTGTGAACAAATTTCCGAAACAGAACTCCACGTCTGCTATCTTCTTAAAGCAGGCTTTTCAGTAACTTCCATCGCAAAAATTATAGGCAGAACCAAATCGGCTGTCTCCATGAGCCGAAAAAGATTACTAGAAAAAATAAACCGTTGCGATTGCCCCGCAGCAGATTTAGATGATTTTATATCAACAATTTAGCCGTAAAAGTCATTTGTGACCAATTAGTGAACAAAAGTGATCAAAAAGTGACCAATTTTATGGTTCTTGAACCAAATATACTGCTTAGTTTTGGCGTAATCAATTGTTTAATCTGATAAATCATTACTTTTTAATCTTTTGATAATTATGTTGAATAGTAAAATATAAATAAACAAAATGGATATAATAAAAATTAAAGAAAACTCGTTAGTCCATTCTTACAAAGGTGGTCTAAAAACTTCATTTTGCTACGATCTAGTTGCGATTGAATGTGATAAACCCTTTATTCGTTTGATATTCAAAGATGAAAAAGTTTTAGTTCGTGTAAGTCTAATCACTATTGAAACTCAGTTGCAAAATTGTTTTATAAGAATTAGTCGTAGAGTAATTATTAATATGCATCATGTAATTAAATTTTTTTTTAGAAATGGTTCATATTGGATTTGTATTAAACAGGATTCAAGATTCATTGAGTATAAAGTTAGTCAACGTAGAGAAAAGGTAGTTAGGTCCGCATATCTTTTGTTTGCAAATTAAAATTATAGAATATAACAGAATAAACTAGCACATAGAAGATGTAGCGCTTCACAATTAGTGTTGTTATAAATAACAGTTCAAAAGTATACCACCATTCCAATTGAAAAGTATACCAGCTAATCAGAAAAAATAGAGGCAAATGTCAGCACTTGATGGAGTGCAGGCGTAGCCGAAACGGAATCAAGTGCTGACATTATTAATCAAGATTAAGCACTTGTTCCATAACGTTTAATTTCTTTGTGATGTAAAAACCAGCACAGAGGTAAAATGATTAGCATGAAAGACAAATCAGAAATTATCAGATTACGAAATTATGAGGGTCTGAGCGAAAGGGAAATTTCACGCAGACTAGGCTTTAGTCGCATTACGGTGCACCGAATCTTGAGTGAGTATACAAAAGCACTGAAGGATCAGGAAGGGAAGAAATCCAGGATGGAGGAGTATATCTTAACTCCCCCAATTTACAAAACGGAGAATCGCTCCAAACGACGTCTTAACGAGGATATCATCCGTATTATAGACCATTGTCTGGAGGAAAACGAAATTAAGAAACGGTCCGGGCGTCATAAGCAGCGTATGCTCAAACAAGATATACATGAGTTGCTTGTGGAACAAGGCCATGACATATCCTATTCTACAGTATGTGGTTATATCAGCAACATAAGCAGTCAAAAAGGACATGTGGAACGTACGGTGGAGGTTTTGCGCCGCAAAGACTTCTGCGTAAAAGATACTTTTGATACCTCAGAGCAGGCAATAGAGCATTTGCACCAGACCTGCAGGAAGCTAAACGCAACCGAAGATATTAAGCCAAAACTGGAAAAAGATCTTCGCTCTCTGTTACCTTATACAACTCCAATGGGTTGTTTTGTAAGGCGTGAACTCAAAGTTGACAAGTGGTCTACTATCACATTGAATACCTCCCATTACTCTGTACCCGACACGTTGGTAGGCAGAATAACCCATAATGCCTATATCGTAAATGAACGGCGATTCTTTTAGGATGAAAGAAACCCAAAAATGAATCAAAAATAAAAGAATCTAACCTACGTTTAGATTACTTTTTTTATCTTCGCAAACAATGAGCACTGGTATACTTTTCAACTGTTATATACACATTATGCTTCAAATTATTTTTACAATGTGTACTATGTACGAGAATAAGCAGAAAAGATAGATAGCGATGATTAAAAACAACTAATAATAATAGGTTTTACCAGAACTTACTAAAAAAAGAAGGGAAAGTTAAGGATATGTCCTTTTCTTTTGCTCTGAAAGCAACAATGGTATAAATCAAAAGTTCAATAATATGGACTATAAACTTGATTATATGACACGTCTTTTTGCTAAAATTTGCAAGAAAAAGACAGAAACATATGTGATAAACCGTATTTGGCATCAGTTGAATGATGACCGAGTAAAGTTTGTTGTTCAACAATACATCAGAAAAACACAAGATAAGTATGCTTTGGCAGACCTGTACCTACCTCAACTCAACATTTTCATAGAAATAAATGAGCCATTTCATAAAAACAACAAAGAAGTAGATAAAATAAGAAATGAGGAAATACTACAAGTAACACATTCTCATCTTGAAATAATTGATTGTGACAACCCGATAGAAGTAATTCATAGCCGAATATCGGAAGTCGTTCAAAAAATAAAAGAAGCTATTAAAGAACAAGGAAACAAGTTCATTCCATGGGATGGGGGTAGCACATTATCTGTAGAATATCATCAAAGGAAAGGTTATCTAAAAATAGAAGATAACGAATATGTCCACACTATTGATGAGGCATTTGCCGTATTCGGAGCAAAGGCGAAACATCGTGGATTTCTACGTGTGGCAGGGGCCACCATTCCGAACAAAGAAAATTGGATAGTATGGTGTCCTAATAGCGTGCATCGTATTTGGAGCAATGAACTTTCTGATGACGGTTTGGCCATTCGGGAATATAATAAAGCCAATGAACAATTACGTAAAGTACATGTAGAAAGATTTACTTCTATCAACCAAACGCGTATTACATTTTTTAGAGATGAGGACGAATTAGGATTCCGATTCTATCGCTTTGCTGGCGTCTTTGAAATCAACAAAGAAAAATCAATTCAAGAGAATAAATGTGTCTGGGAATGTATCTCGGATTATTATGAACTATAAATTTGGAATACTATGGGATTATTTGGTTCTTCTTATAAAAAATCAGAAATAGATAGCATTATAAATCGCATTGAACAAAAGAAATGTAGTATTGAAGCAGAAAAAGGCAACTTGGCACGAGCTAAAATTCAGTTAGCCGATGCTCGCAAACGAAAAAGTTCAACTTCTGGTATTCAAAACAATATCGAAGGATACAAAAAAAGAATTGTATCACATAAGAATGAGATTGCTCGATATAGAGAAGAAATTAGTCAATTACGTAAAAA
>JALNYZ010000109.1 GCA_023229575.1 Prolixibacteraceae bacterium | reverse complement strand
AACTGTCCCTACTGCCGAGCAGCGTCTGCCGTCTCTTATCGCACAGTTTGCCGATGGATACGAGAGTGCCGGGACACGTGTGGGACTACTTTGTCAGCAGTTGTCGTGTGTTTATGCCGTAAATAATAACTGGAACTGGACGCGCTGGAATTCTACGGCAAGTAGTGTTGCCTGGCCATGGCAGGCGTGGTACGTAAATGCAGGTGTGAATGTGGATCCGCTGATTGCGGCGGCAGAAGAGCAAGGTGCTTTCCATTACATTGGTGCCGCCAAGGTTATTAAAGCTATGGGTTTCGCTACGCTAGCCGATTTATATGGAATGTTGCCTTACAAACAAGCTTTTGATGAATCTACTTATACGCCGGAGTTTGATGATTGTGAATATATTTACAGTCAGATTATTCCATTGCTTGATGAAGCAATAACCTACCTGGAGATGGATCAGACGAGTAAGCTGGCTCCTGCTTTATCGGAAGGCGATATTCTTAACGGAGGGAATGTTGATAACTGGATCCGGTTGGCTTATGGCCTGAAAGCCCGTTACCTGAATCACTTGTCTAAACAAACGTCATACGATCCCGCTGCTGTTCTGGCTGCTTTAGCTAAAGCCCCTCAAACAAACGCGCAGAGTTCAATTCTTCAGTATGTCGACGAGTCTCCTGCAACAACGACCTCGCAGGCTTCACTTCAGTATGTAAATACAGGAACTACAGTCCGGCTTACAAAGCTTTATATCGACTATCTGAAAAATACGTATCCGGGTGTTACTGCTGCTGCTCAGGGAATTATAGATCCTCGTATCGATTTGCTTGTTCCCAGTTATCAAAAGGCAGATGGTACTTATGTTCGTTCGGAAGGGGTGGATATGTCTTCCGACCTACCTTCCAAAGGTCCCTCTGCATACACATATAATGTTTCTAAAGGTACCTATGTAACAAGTAATACCAGCCGTTCGGGTGATACCATTTATGTTCAGTTACGCAAACTGACTGCCACAGATGGACGGGTTGTTTCGACGGGTACCTGGTACACGGAGAGAGGAGGCAAGGGGTTGTTGCTAACCAACTCTGAAATGAAGTTTATTGAGGCTGAAGTAAAGTTTCGTCAGAATGATAAGGCTGCAGCGCTTACTGCCTACAAGGCTGGAATTCGTGCCCACATGGAAATTATGTCGGTACCAGCGGCTGCAATTGATAGCTATTTGTCGGGCCCTGCAGTTGCTCAGACAACCGGCGATCTTACGATGAGCTTGATTATGATTCAGAAATACATCGCATTGTCTTATTCTCCAGAGATATTTTCGGATCTCCGACGCATGAATTTCTGTTGTGATGCTTCCGGCAATTACAATGAAGCTACGGGAGTTTACAAAGGTTTTAAGCGTCCATCGCATGTGTATACGATTGCTTATCCATCGGAAACAAATTGGCCAAGACGCTTTGCTGTTCCAAGTTATGAAGTAAACTACAATATCGATATGGTGCAGGCTGCTGATGCCGACGCGGCTGAAGCAACCTATATAAGCAAACCAATATGGTGGGATAAATAAGCTGCCTGAGGGATGAAAAAAAAAGGCTTGCAATCTGTCCGACTGCAAGCCTTTTTTATCTTCGAAAGAAAGTATTTAACAGAACAATTCCTTTTCGGTGAATTGTCCTACTTTTACATAGTATTCGTAGATGTGCTCGTAAATCTTCGCATTTTCGGCATTAGGGAAATATTCGAATGCAAATCCCGAATTCATAGCCTGTACAGCATCTTCCACTTTAGGATAGATACCTGCAGCCGTTGCGGCAAACATAGCAGCTCCAAGGGCACATGCCTGATCGGTTTTGCAAACCTTAATGGGCATATTCAGTACGTCGCTCATCGTTTGCATAACAAACGGAGACTTAAGGGCGATTCCTCCGATGCCGATTACGCTGTCTATCTGGACCCCTTCGTTACGCATCCGTTCGACAATGGCTTTCGATCCGAAAGCAGTGGCCTCTACCAATGCACGGAATATACGGGGAGCGGTACTGCCCAGGGTAAGGCCGGTAATAGTTCCTTTCAGCAACTGGTTGGCATCAGGAGTTCTACGGCCATTCATCCAGTCGGTTGCAAGTATTGTACTTTCGCTAGCAGGAATCTTTTCGGCTTCTTTGGACAGTTCGGGAATAATCTTATCGCAGGCTTCCTGTATCAGTTTTTCTTTCGTTTCGGCGTCAATCAGTTCAGAAGCACCGATAATGTTCTTTATCGGGAACTCAAGTACTTTTTTAAACCAGGCGTAGATATCACCGAACCCGGACTGACCGGCTTCCAGTCCCACGTAACCCGGAATAACCGAGCCATCTACCTGTCCGCATATTCCACGGATCAGTTTGTCGCCCATCTCTTCGTAAGAAGAAACCATGATGTCGCAGGTTGAGGTTCCGATTACACGGACAAACGTATGAGGAGTAATACCTGCCCCCACAGCCCCCATGTGACAGTCGAAAGCACCTACGCCTACCACAACATCTGTACTGAGACCCAGTCGGCTTGCCCACTCTTCGGACAAGTTACCGGCAGCAACATCAGAGGTATAGGTGTCTCTGTATAAGCGTTCGCGGAAACCACCAAGCATAGGATCCAGTGCCGTTAGGAAATCTTCGGCGGGAAGTCCTCCCCATTTTTCCAGCCACATGGCCTTATGACCAGCCGAACAACGTCCCCGTTTAATCTCCGAGGCTTTGCTGGCTCCTGTAATCAGCGCCGGCATCCAGTCGCAGTGTTCTACGATAGAGTATGCTTTGGCTCTTACAGCTGCATCAGCACGAAGTACATGCAGCGATTTTGCCCAGAACCATTCGGAAGAATAGATACCTCCTTCGTAGTCCACATAGTTAATATCCCATTTTCCTGCAAGGGCATTGATTTCGGCTGCTTCTTTTATAGCGGTATGATCTTTCCACAACACAAACATGGCGTTGGGATTTTCTGCAAATTCAGGAAGCAAGGACAAAGGCGTACCTGCTTCGTCTGTAAATACAGGTGTGCTTCCGGTGGTATCGAAAGAGATCCCGGCAATTTTAGCAGCTGTTCCTTCCGGACATTTGGCAAGTGCTTCTTTTACCGAAGCTTCCAGTACATCAATATAATCCTGTGGATGCTGACGGTATTGGTTGGTGTCCGGGTTGCAGTATTTTCCCTGCCCCCAGCGCGGGTAGTATTTAACGGAAGAAGCCAGCTCTGCACCCGTGAGGGTATTTACAATGACTGCACGGGCCGAGTCTGTTCCGTAATCTAACCCTATTACATATTTTTCTGTCATACTGTTTGCTTGAATGGTTAACAAAGTGCTTTGTTCAACATGTAATACACTTCATTCATCCGAAGTTCGCTCTTGAATCCGCTTATAGTGGTGTCGTTATCGATCACAACCATTTCGATCCCTGCGAT
>JALNYZ010000108.1 GCA_023229575.1 Prolixibacteraceae bacterium | reverse complement strand
CCCGTTTGCTCCCAAGGTAAATCGCTCGGCATACCATCTGCCATTCTCATCGTCGCCAACCCCTTTTAAATAGCTGTTTCCCGAAAGTCTCAGGCTTGCGTATGGACCCAGTCCGCCATACACAGAAAGATGTTTCAGTAAAGGATATTTATAAACTAAGTAAACAGGAAGACTAATATACTTGCTTTTGCTTTCTTTGGTCTTGTAGATAGCTCCTCTTTCGGATAATGATATGCCGGCCGATAAGGCAAAGACTGAATTAACTTTTGAAACTTCTCCCAATAATCCCACGTTATATCCGTTGTAATTGTCAAAGTTTGTAACTCCTTTTTCAGTTGTTAGTCCCGTAACACTTACACCACCGATTGCCCCCAATCTCAATTTAATCTGAGCAGTTGAACTCAACGTAAAGAATAAAGCGCAGTAAGATAATAAGAATAACTTTTTCATATGTCTATCGTATTTTATTACATTCGACATCAAAGATATTGGGAAGTAAATGAACCACCTATTTATATCTACCTGACCATACATTCAATTCGATGGAATCTGCAATATTGTCGGTGAATAAGTTTTGGAGTAGATAAGTTTCTTAAGTCTTTTCAAAAAATATGACTTAAAAGTATTTGAGATGTCTGGATTAAATTATAGCTTTGTGGAACTAAAGAATGAATATTGTTCGATAACTTTTGGAGAGATGGCAGAGTGGTCGATCGCGACGGTCTCGAACACCGTTAAACCAGTAGGTTTCGAGGGTTCGAATCCCTCTCTCTCCGCCAAATAAAACTTATAATCAGTAAATTACAATACAAACACCCAATATTACACCTGAGAATGTAAAGTTGGGTGTTTTCTTGTTCTAATGAAATTTAGGTCTCTCTTTTTGTCTTTGCATTGGAACCATATAGGTACTCTTCCTTTTGTTTGCCAAAAAGGCAATTCCCAATTTGTAAATTCCCACAGACAAAGAAACAGATCATGCTTGTAATAAACGCGATGGAAAAGAGTTGGCTATCATTAAATAGGTACTTGTCAGATCGTTTTGAAGCATGAGATAATAATCCTCTATACTCTACTAGAATGTATAATATGCCCTCATTGTCCATCTTTTTATTGTGCTCAAGACACTCTTTCTGAAACCACTTAAGATGATTTTTGTCCTTTCCATTTTTGATTAAATCAAATGTAGAAGTAGTAGACTTATTTAAAAGATACGATTGGTTAAATTCCTTTATAACGGCATCTTTTTTAAACTTACCATTCGCAAAACAATATTCTAACATCATACAAAAGTTGATGAAAGCGAAATAGAACTGTCTTTGATCCAATAAGTTTTTACCTTGTCTATAATACGTGAAAGGGATATAGGAATCTTTTAAAAATCTACTGTGAATAACTAGCATAGATAAGTTTGATTGGCCAAGTCTTTTTTTTACCGTATTTTTATTAAAATGTTTATGATAAGAGAGCAATGGCATAATACATTGTTCTTCATCGCTTTCAGGTATCCATGTTATTTTGGGTTCTTCCCATTTTATTTTTTCAACAGCAAAATTGAATGATCCCATTGATTCGATATATTGTAACCATGAAATCATTTCTTCATATATTTCATAGGGAGTGAGTTCAAATTGGGGCACACCATTTTTATCTTCTAAATATTTCGTTATATAATTAGTGTAATTAATTACTGTTTTTGAGACGCTTATGTAGTATTCATTCTCGCTTTTAGAAATTACAAAATCATAAGGATAAGATTTTGCAATTAAGGGCATATCTATCGTAAAATCTCCTTTAATAAGTGCTTGGACTTCTAATTTCATAATATTTTTATTTTGGATAAAGATACAGAATAACGCTAATTACACTTAAAATCCTTTCTTTTTATTTAGTTTAGACCCCGGCTTTTACTTAGGCTTTATCCCAAATGAGGAACGTTTGAAGATTTTCCGCATGCAGAGAATTTACTAATATTGCTATAAGCCTTTAATAATTAATTTCCTACATAATTTTCAACGAGGTAAGCCTTGCTTTTACGGCAAACTGCTTGTTGTGGGTAGTTATTCCGTGTAATTGAATAAGAACTTATTGGTAAAAAAAATATTTGTTTTTCCGAATTATCATCTAATGCTTCTTCTTCAAAACCTCCAAACTTATGAATAATTTTAAATCCACTTCACTCCATTCCAGATATTAACCTAATTTTTGGGAAAAAATAGTCTTATATCCAAATTTTGAATCGAATTAAACTTACCATTAATAAAATAATACCACTCCATGCGATTAGTCGGAGCCTTTTTTCTCCTCTACTATATATTGAATATTCGGATTAAAGCAATCTAACCGAAATAAACTACCGTCTTCGAGGTGATTTTAGCAACATTCAATGTCTTAAATAAATCTTCTTTTTGATATAAACGATGAATTGAATTAAAATGAATAAAAATAAGTCCGTATTTTTTCTGCAAATTCAAAGTTTAATATCACCTTCAATAAACTCAACTTCTAATCCTGCTTCGGTAGCTTTTACTTTCGCTTGTTCAAGCATAGAAGAAGTGTAATCTACCCCACTGATATCATATCCATCCTTTGCTATTGGAATTGTAAGTCAGCCTGTGCCATAGCAAAGTTCAAGTATTCGGGCATCCACTTTTTTTTAAAATTGCAAATCAGATAGGAAGGTATTTAATCCATCATAAATTAAATCCCAACCTTATAATCATTATTCATTTATATCCTCCAATATCTATTATTTAATATTTTTATTATCACTCTGCTAAAAATCAATGTGCAATTCGATCCGGCTCCGAATTGCCATAACGGTCGGTGAGACACAGTCCTGTCAGCCGAGACGAACGACGGGGTGATGCCAAACTTGCCAAACGCATTTTTTACTGCCTGGCGCCAGGCTGCTTGTTACTGTTATGTGTAGTTCTCTATTTTCACAATTTATAAGAATTCAACCCTTCTAAATATTTATACTAAATTAACCTAATTTGATTTTTATACTTTATATTATAATAGTCTATGTAGTTAACAACTCCGCCAACTTATCGGCAACGTCTACCATTGATTCCTCTATAGTGCTTAAACCACTTCTTGATCCAAGTAAAGGACTCACCTCACGTAAATCTTCAAAAGTTGTGTTATGAACGACAGGAACAAGCAAATCACGAGCTAGGAGAGCAGAAAGTTCTTTGTCGGCAATTCCCTCTCCTTTAACGCGTTTAAGAAAAGATGGAGTAACCAATACGATCCCAACACGAGACTTTGCCAATCCTTTATCGATTTCACGGAGTAATGATGAGCCCAATAAAACATCTTTTTCACTAAACCAAACAGACACACCTTTCGATTCTAGTAAATCATGTAGCTCTTTGGCGGCATCTTTTCGATCATCCCAAGCGTGACAAAGAAAAACATCTCGTAGGTCAGGTAAATCTGAACGTTTTTCTACATTTTCACG
>JALNYZ010000107.1 GCA_023229575.1 Prolixibacteraceae bacterium | reverse complement strand
CTAAACGTGTCAGACGGGATCTAATCTCCCAACAGTTTATCTGCATTGTTCCATGCTTTTTGTTGTTTTACAAATGTACGACAGTTTAGATTACAGTCTCATTTTAATATATGACTTACATTTTATTACTATTAAATGAGTTTCTAAGTTCTTCTAATTGATTCATTAGCAACTCTTGAACATCCTTTTGATCTTGACTCTTAATTTTACTTCTTAATGGAGAAGAAAAGGGGCCAGTATAAAAATAATGCATTTTCAATGGGTATCCACATCTTCCTTTTAAAAACGAATTAGTAAATGTAACATTTGTAATATCATCATATAAATTAAAATTAAATACAAGAAGCCTATTCTCCCTAAGTTGTTGAGGAAATCCATATACGATGGCCGAATAATCCATCATTACAGGTATAGCAAAAGTTCCAAATAATTCTGTTGAATCTCTTACTTTCACAAATTTACTCAAATAATTTCTCGCCATTGTTTCCAGATAAAATGTGCTTAATTCAACAGGCTTTGAATTAAGCAATAGAGGACTATCTGTTATATCATTAGGGAAAGTAATACTTATACCTTGTAATTCTGAATTTTCATTATTTAAAAAAAACAAAATATTAAGCGAGTCTACATTTTCTTTTATTGCAGGTGTATAGATCATCATATCCTTATTCACTCCATAATCATAGCTTTGTTTTGATGTTTGATAAGACAAAAAACTAATTACTAAAGCTATAATAGATATGATGATGGGTAACACCATAGATATAAACTTGAATGTTCTTTTCATGCTGTATCTTTAATTATTATCTCCGCAAATATACTATTTTATAATCACTTATAGTATAGTCTGTCATTGTAAAAAGTATCTAACAATACAAGTTTAGAGTTTCATAGACCTGATTTAATTGCAAAATGGCATAAAGACAATAAAATAAAACCGAATGAAGTTTCTTTTGGTTCCGAAAAAACAGTTCATTGGAAATGCTATAATCCAAAACATCCCCCCTATTATGATACGATTTACTATGAATTCAGCAAAATTTTGGATGTCCTGAGTGTTTTGTAAATATCAAATCAACATAACCGTTCAACAAAGGGTATATAGGAATAGATTTCATCAAATAATAATTTCACCTTTTCAACAACCATCTGATAAATAATCTACAAATTAAAACAAAATCCATTTCTTGTATAAAAAATAAACGAGAAACAGTATTTTGCTATATATTCTTGAGTACAAGACAAAAATAAACGAATATCATCTTGCGAGTAAGACAATATAATCATACTTTTGTCTTACTCACAAGACAATATAAGATTATGGATAAAAACATTCTAAAAACAGTTATTGCCGACAATCAGATTGAAGTTCCTAAATATAAGGTGATTCCAAGAGATTTCACTTTTGAGGAATTTGGCAATTATGTCTTTGTCGGTATACGAAGAGCGGGGAAATCATTTTTGCTCTATCAACGGATGCAACAGTTACTTGCGCAAGGCGTTAGTTGGAATGAAATGCTGTATATAAACTTTGAGGATGAACGTCTGGTTGGCATGTCTTTGCAAGATTTGAATCTGCTGTTAGAAGTTCATTTAGAGATGTACGGAAAGAAACCTATTCTTTTCCTTGATGAGATACAGAATATTGCAGGGTGGGAAAAATTCGCCCGTCGCATGGCCGATACCAAACATCGGGTTTATATTACCGGAAGCAATGCCAAGATGTTAAGTCAGGATATTCAAACCACTCTTGGGGGACGTTATATTCCTGTAGATGTTTATCCATATAATTTTAAAGAGTTTCTAACTGCAAACGAAGTCAGTATAAGTGAAGATTCTTTGCTTTCAACGGTGGGGAAGGCTGAAGTTCTTAGAAAATTCAATGATTATTTCTATTTCGGAGGATTTCCTGAAAGTGCAGAATTCACAGCTAAAAGAGATTATTTGACAAGTGTTTATCAAAAAATATATTTGGGAGATATCGCCACCCGGCATTCGGTAGATAATCCGTTTGCATTGCGTATCATGTTTAAGAAATTGGCAGAAAGTATAAAACAGCCCATGTCTTTTACGCGGATTTCCAATATTGTATCGTCAACAGGGGCAAAAGTCGGCACAACTACTATAATCAATTATATAGAATATGCTAAAGATGCATGGCTGATTTCTTCGATACAAAACATAGCCGGTAAACTTGTAGACAAAGAAACAAATCCCAAATATTATTTTACCGATAACGGGATTCTAAATTTATTTTTGATTGACGGAAATACATCATTGTTGGAAAACTTAGTTGCGATTAATCTGTTGCGCAAATATGGGCGCAACGATGCGGTATTTTTCTATAACAAAGGAATGGAAGTCGATTTCTATATCCCAGACGAAGCTATTGCAATTCAGGTTTGTTATAGTCTAGATAATAGTGATGGCACATTCGAGAGGGAGGTTGATGCCTTATTAAAGCTCCCAAAAGTATTGGAATGTAAAAAGCTAATAATTATCACACGAGATACCGAACAGATTTTAGAAATTGATGATAAGATAATTGAGGTTATTCCCGTATGGAAATGGCTACTATAGCGTACATAAAAGTACGCTATTCCTATATAAATACGTAGAACTGTATGAGTTATTTTAATTCATACAGTTAGGGAACAAAGTGTTGTTTCTTAGAATTCATCAACTGATATAATTCGTCTAAAACACTTATCAAGCCAATCTAACCTCTTCATTCTGATACCAATATGCCGCATTAATAATCATCTCCCTCTTTTCCAGCGGTAAATTCATAAAATCAACAATACAATCTTCTTTCGGAAAATAGGAATGACAATAAACAGGCATAACTCCTTCCGGTACAATCCCAATATAATCAGTTCCGGATACCATTGCCAGAATTTCTTTGGCATCCCACAATTTGAAAGGAATATTATGCTTATACAAAGCTATGGCAAATCTGACTGTTTCGGCAACACGCCCACGGCATTTACCTGCAATTGACAATCTCCATCCATTCGATTGCTTATCTATATATAGCGATATGTGTGTAGAATTACCACCTCGGCAGACTTCCCACGGGTGACCAATTTGCCACTCTCGCTTGTCAAACCATTCCTCAAATGCTTCGGGAGAATCAGTCTCTAATTGGGTTAGTCCGAAATCTCTTCCATCTGCAAATTTACGGTATATATCTACTGGTTTTAACTCTGTTTCGTATGAATAGCTATTGGTTTCATATCCCAATTGGCAACAATCGAAGAAAATGCCGGAAGTCATTTTATCGGAAAATATTGTTTGTTCTTCGTTTTCTGACAATTCAACAATTGTTTTTAAAGTGTCTATATCAGACACTGTCAGCCCTTTTAATGTCCACTCTTTTTCTTCCGGATCAATTTCCCAATAATGTTGACGCAGAAGACGACCGGTTCTCATTGAATAAGGAAGATATTGATTAATATACCTATTATACCCACATGCATCTTTTTTGAGCCAGTCAATTTGTTTGTCAACTGT
>JALNYZ010000106.1:2112-3609 GCA_023229575.1 Prolixibacteraceae bacterium | reverse complement strand
TTATTCAATTAACGGAAACGTGACGTGGGCCCGTAATAAAGTGCTTTCCAGATCGCAAAATGCCAACATACCGGCATGGAAAAATATTATCGGCCAGTCTATCGGCGGGGTATATGGTTTTCATGCGCTGGGTTTGTATCAGACCGAAGAAGAACTGGTTAACCGTCCTTCTGGTCCCGGTGGCGTACAACGTCTGGGTGACTTAATGTACGAAGATGTGAATGGAGACGGAAAGATTGATATGGATGACCAGATCAGGATTGCCGGTTCTCAAACTCCGGAAATGATGTTCTCGTTGAATATGGATGCTTCGTGGAGAGGCTTTGATATTGGTTTGCAATTTCAGGGAGCGGCTCTTTGCGATGTGATCACAAGTGGTTTGTACCCCAGTGGTGTGATGGATCAGACGGAGTTTGCCCGTGCTTTTTACGGAGGAGGAAATTCACCTTATTACCTAGTGGAAGGGTCGTGGACACCAGAAAATACAAATGCCAAATACCCTCGTTTGGGTCAGTCGTGGAATGGAAACAACGGCTGGACAAGCGATTGGTGGGTTGTAGACGGCTCTTACCTGCGTTTGAAAAACGCGCAGATCGGGTATTCGCTGCCTAAAAGTGTGATCAGCAAATTTCATGCACAAAACTTGCGGATTTACGTGGCTGGAACCAACTTGTTTACCTTGGATGCCCTGGATTATATGGATCCCGAGATGCCAAGCAATAACAATGGATATTATCCGCAACAACGCACGTATAGTGTGGGTATAGATTTAACTTTTTAAATTGAATGAAGATGAAAAAGATACTATATGCTTTTTTGGTTTCTTTATGTATAACCTCTTGTAGCGTGGAGGTGGATCCTACTGATCAGTATTCGGATGTAGTTGCCTGGCAAAATGAAGAATACCTTGATCTTTATGTAAAAGGGTTTTATGCAGGACTTCGCGATAATGCGGAGATCACTTCGAATATGTTTTCGGACGGTTATTCGGATATACTTAAGTACAGTGTGTCTAACCTGAACTCTTCGACAGATCAGAATAAAATACTCCAACAGGAGAATGTAATCACTCCTTCCAATGGAATGTTGTGCACCTGGGGAAATTACGACCGGATTAAACGGTTGAATGAGTTTTTGCATGATGTGGACGCCAAGACCGGACACATTGATCCTGAGTTTGTGAAGGTGCGCAAGGCTGAGGTTCGTTTCTTGCGTGCTTACCTGTATTATAAAATGATCCGTAATCACGGAGGTGTGATTTTGAGATTGGAAAATACCGGCGTGGATGGTGGTTTGGATAACGAAAAGGATGCTGTGAAAGCCAGATTGACGGAGGCCGAATCGTGGAACTTTGTGATTAGTGAGCTGGAGGCGATTGCTCCGGACATGGCAGGGAAAGTGAAATGGGAGGATGAGGAACTTGGAAGAGTAACCCAAGGCGCCGTGTATGCGTTACTTACCCGTTGCGCCTTGTATGCCAAGCAATATGATAAGGTT
>JALNYZ010000106.1:737-2102 GCA_023229575.1 Prolixibacteraceae bacterium | reverse complement strand
AAAGCGCTTGAGGCTTTAAATGTGTATGAGTTATCGGCCGATTATAATGCGGTATTTAAAGATATAACAAATAAGGAGTTGATTCTTGCCGTAAGTTTCGAGGCTCCGGATTATGTGCATGAGCACGACCGCTATTTCCGTCCTACCGGCGATAAAGCCGACAGGGGCGGATGGGCTTGTCCGACCGAAGACCTGGTTAGTCAGTATCAGATTAAGGAAGGGGATACGTACGTGGATTTCGACTGGAACAATCCTGCTCATGCGGCTGCTCCCTACGAAAACCGTGAACCTCGTTTCTATACATCGATTTTATATAACGGGGCAGCCTGGAACAATCGCACGATTGAAACCTTTGTGGGTGGAAAGGATGGTTTTGCCGACTTTGATTTAACATCGAATACGCCGGCTTGCGTTACGGGCTACTTTATGAAAAAGTTCCTGCAGGAGGATAATACCAATTTTGATGAACTGGGCAGCGATACTTATTGGGTGGAACTCAGATATGCGGAGGTATTGCTTAACATGGCTGAAGCTTACGCTCAAACGGGTGATATGTCTAATGCTTACTCGTATATGAATAAGGTACGCACCCGTGGTGGCTATCTTTCTCCCCGCGAGTCTGGCTCGAATCTGGACGTTTACATGAAATATCTAATGAAGGAACGTATGGTGGAACTTGCTTTTGAAGGGCACCGCTACTGGGATTTGAGACGATGGAAGAAAGCGGTTGAGGCAAGCGTGCATATGGTATAAAGATTACCCGTTCGGGCGATTCGTTTGTGTACACGAAGGTTCCTTGTGATGATACAGACAGGTATTTCCCTGAAAAGTATTATTACATTCCTGTGCCTACTTCCGAAATTAGTAATAATACTGCCTGTGAACAAACGATTCCGTGGTAATTTATGTATGATTAAAATCAGCTGCATTATGAAAATAAAAAAAATTATAGGATACAATCTGTTACTTGCTGTACTCGTACTCTTCAATGCCTGTTCGCAGGATGAAGTCTCATTCAGTAATACGGATTATTTATTCAGTGCGATTCAAATTCAAAAATTTGATTACGAGCAACGACTGAGTGTAGGCAAAATTTATCAGGGTAAATATTCGGAAGATAAGGATACCATCTATTTTGATGTTACTTACTTTCCTGATGAAACGGCTCCTACGTACCAGGATTGGTCTATTCAGGGTTCTCTACCCCAAGGGGCTAAAGTCACACCCGGACTTTCGGGGGTTGCTGACCTTTCTGAACCGATGAATCTGTCTGTTAGTGCGCCGGATGGCATTACCAAAACGGATGTTGTGCTCAAGGTTCGTATATATCAGGTCCCCTATGGTGAACTGGAAAAGGGCTTTGGC
>JALNYZ010000106.1:0-727 GCA_023229575.1 Prolixibacteraceae bacterium | reverse complement strand
ATAAATTGTGGGAATTATCGGGAGAACAAATGGGCGGATGGGTTCAGCATGCCCAGACTTCGCTGGCTGTGGTAGGTGATGAGCTTATTGTAAACAACGATGCCGGAGCTTTCCTTGTATATGACAAGCGTACAGGTGCTAAGAAAAATAAACTTGTTCCCGTTCCTGCCGGCAATACGGATTATCTTTTTGCCATTGCGGTTGATAATAATGAGGTATTGCATGTGGTTACATTTATTAATGCCAATTCGGGTGATAAATTTAAAGTTTACCGCTGGTCGAATGGACTGGATCATGAACCGGAGTTATTTTACGAAGTATCCGGATCGGATCTTTCCATTGGCTCGGATGCCGGAATGGGACGCACACTTTCCATTTGCGGAGATACACATGGAAATGCTCAGCTTATGGTAGCATTGGATGGGTATGGAAATCTGGAAAACAGAATTGTCAGGATTCCTGTTGTAAACGGTGTGCCGGCTAAGGTACCGGATGTGTTTTCTTCTGCCAGCATAAACTGTTCGTGGAGAGGAAAAGCAATCGCCGCCTCGGCAACGGGTAAGTCTCCATACTTTGCCGTAAGTCTTGGTAATCCAAGGGGCATGGGCTATTATGATGCTACGGGTGAACATCTGTTTGACACCAATTCGGCAAATTCAAATTTCCTTAATAAGGTGGCTGTTTCGGGAGCCTATTACTTTGAATTTAATCATTCCAAATACCTTGC
>JALNYZ010000105.1 GCA_023229575.1 Prolixibacteraceae bacterium | reverse complement strand
ACAAGAGGAGTTAGTTCAATTGAACTGACTCCTCTTTTTGTTTATATATACTCTCATTGCTCTCTCATGTAATACCTGACCCAATTCACTTTTCACTTTCAAAGATATATAGTTGGAGTTTCATTCATATAGGATTGGAGCTAAGTAGTATATGCTAATCTACAAGGAAGTGCTAACTTTCTTTCTAACAAGTACCGACCAAATTTACATTTAAAAATAACGACCGAGACTGACTTTATCCGTTTATTATCTAACAGCTTATTCAGATTGACTTTTTTATGTTCTATCTTTGCAATTTGTTAGTATATGATCACTAAATGTAGTATTATTGCAGGTACAATATTAATTCTTGTACTATGTGTAAGTAAATATTAATAATTATGGGTCTAAATGTTAGTGCAAATGATGTTAAAGAAGTTGATGCTCTTTTTAGGCGCTACTACAAGCCGCTAAGAGCGTACGCATTTCGTTTTGTTAATGATTGGATAGCTGCTGAAGATATAGTTCAGGATGTTTTTTTTGAATTATGGACAAGAAGAGGCTCAATTCGGTTTAATGAAGCTGTCTCCTCTTATTTGTTTAAAGCTGTTTATTCAAGATCAATCAACTTCATAAAAAGTAATCTTCAAAATAATAATTGCTCTCTCAACGAAAGGAATGAATGTAATATATTAGATCAATATATTGAAGACCACATGCAAAATCAGGAACGCAGTTTGCTTCTTGATGAACTGGAAGCTGAGATAAAGAATTTTGTAGAATCTCTTCCCGCACAATGTCAGAAAATATTTATTCTGAGTAGAAATTACCATCTAAAAAACCACGAAATAGCCAATCAACTCTCCATTAGTGTGAAAGCTGTTGAAAAACAAATTACCAAAGCTTTGTCTGAATTAAAACTCCATTTACGTAAAAAAGGACTGCTATTTTTTCTTTTTCTTTTTAACATTTAAAATCACATTGAAGGCGTGGGGTATAAGCTCCTTTTTTTGTATTACTAATAGAAGACATGATGATGACAAATAAAACAGTAGATATAAATGAGATAATAATTCGATACTTAGACGCATCTGCGACTCAGGAGGAAAAGATTTGTTTACTACAGTGGTTAAAAAAATCTGAAAAGAATCGTTCTGATTTTGTTGAAACGCGTGATCTATGGCTTGCGTGTGAAGTCGTAACTGATAATGAGCTGGAAGTTGAAATTGCTTTGGATCGCTTCAAAAGCAGAATTCTGTCAGAAATAAATAGAATTCCAGTTCGACGTGAACGCTCATCCCTGTTTTTTATACAAGTTGCAGCAGTATTTCTGCTTTTGATAGGTATCGGTTACTGGTTTGCAATTCGGCCTAATTTCGGTACGAAAGAACTACTAGTGAAAAATCAGATAATTACGGCTAATGGAAGTAAAGGCCGATTTGAATTGCCGGATGGAACTATAGTGTGGTTAAACGGAAATAGTAAACTTACCTATTGGGATAGTTATACAAATGGTAAAAGAGATGTAACATTGAAAGGGGAAGCTTATTTTGAGGTTAAGAAAAATGCAAATAGCCCCTTTTCTGTTCAATTAGGGGATTTGGTAATTCATGTATTAGGAACAAAATTTAATGTTTCCAATTATGGAACAGATAGAATGATAAAGACAGCTCTTCTTTCTGGAAGTATTAAAATCACAGGCTCCACATTAAAAAATGAAGTAATTCTTAAACCTGACCAACTTTTTACCTATTCCAAACAATTAAATAAAGGCTTTGTAGATAAGGTAGAGGCTCAATTATATGCAAATTGGATTAAAGATAAATTGATATTTGACAATGAAAAACTTTCAGATATCATGATATGCCTTGAAGGATGGTATGGAGTTGCATTTAATTGTAATAAATCATTTGCTGAAAATACTCGTATGTCTTTTACAGTTAGAGGAGAATCTATTGATGAAATTTTAAGTGCGATGGAGATGATAGTACCAATTAAATATGATATAAAGGATAACGAAGTTACAATTTTCCCAAAATAGAATAGATTATTAACCTTAAAAAGTATTGAAATGAAAAAGCTCAGCTAAATGTTATATTGCAACGAATGAATGACAAAATTGTCATTTGTCGAACAAGCCTCTAATAAATAAATATCATCTCTAACTAAAATGCGAGATTATTATTAAATTTCAAATCCACATACTAAATGAACACATTGAACGAGAAAGGTATTACCTACCATTTCTTAACAGGGAAGAAACTTCGAGTAATGGGGTTAATACTATTATTAACAACTATTACTTTTTTTGATGTATCAGCGCTCGAGTCGTATTCAATTTCAACAAGAATTGATTTGAAATTGCAAAGTACGACCTTAAAACAAGCTTTAAAAGAGATTGAAAATAAAACAGAGTTTACTTTTTTCTATAACGACGACGCCATCGATATAAATAGAAAGATTACTTTAAATGTAAAGGACAAGCGAATAGATGAAATTCTTTCCGACATTCTTGTAAATTGCTCTTATACGGTAGAAAAAAAGAAGATTATTCTTGTACCAGTTGCTAGCAAGCAACAAATACAACAAAAGGGGAAAGTCTCCGGAATTATTACCGATGAAAAGGGAGAACCTATTATAGGAGCAAATATTAAGGTTAAAGGAGCTTCCATAGGGACTATTACGGATGTCAATGGTATGTTTTCCATAGAAGTGGCTCAAGGAGCTACATTGGATGTTTCTTATATTGGCTACAATACGAAAGAAGTCAAAGTTGTAAGTTCTTCCCTGAATATTCAGTTAGCAGAAGATACTCAGAATTTGGATGAAGTTGTAGTTGTTGCTTACGGTACAGCAAAAAAATCATCGTTTACGGGTTCGTCAACCGTGCTAAAAGCTGATAAACTTGAAAAAATATCAGGATCTGGATTTGCGGAAGCTTTGCAAGGGATGAGTGCGGGAGTAAATGTTGTTAATAGTGAAGGTAATCCTGGTGGCGATACACGTATTCAGATTCGTGGTATTGGTTCTATGAGTGCCTCTTCCGATCCGTTGTATGTAGTGGATGGAATGCCTTACGATGGTAAACTTACTTCTATATCACCGTCTGATATAGAATCCATGACTGTGTTGAAAGATGCCGCTGCTTCTTCTCTTTACGGTTCGAGAGCTGCCAATGGTGTAGTTGTGATAACGACGAAAAAAGGAAAGTCGGGTAAAGCGATGGTAAACTTTAAAGGTGCATGGGGTACTTCCGATCTTGCTGTAAAGAATCCAACGAAAGCGAATCCATACGAGCAATTAACAAATACGTGGGAGGGCATGTATAACGACCAATTCTATAAATACGGACAAACAGATGCCGCTGCAAGAACTTGGGCGTCAAAAAATGTACTCTCAAAACTTTTAAAGGCTGTAACAACTTCCGATGGAAAAAAATCTTATGTATCGCCTTTCAAAAATATAGACGAGTATTATGTTTTAGAAAATGGGAGTATTAATCCTAACCTACAAATGATTTGGGATAAGAGCGATTATGATTGGTACGGTTCTGTTTATTCACGTAAACTTCGTCAGGATTATAGCGTTGATGTAAGTGGATCAACTAGCGAAGGTAAAACAAATTACTTC
>JALNYZ010000104.1 GCA_023229575.1 Prolixibacteraceae bacterium | reverse complement strand
ATACGAAGCAACGAGAAGTGTGTAGGTTTCTATAATGGAGAAACTGAGCGTAAGTCCATCTCCATCGGAGAAGCTCAAAGTGTATGGTTAAGAATGAAGCTTTCAGATAAGTCGGTTGAGGCAAGTATTTCAACCGATGGGATTAACTGGAATGCTGTTGGTTCGGCAAAGCGAAAAGACGAATCCCTTCCTTTGAAGATCCGCATAGGGAAAATGAATGCAAATGGGGGATTTTCGGATGGGATAAAATCAGAAAAAGAGGGTCGCTGCCGTATAAACCACTTTACGCAGTTAGGCAAGCTTCCCGAAATCTCGTCCGCCAATCTTTTAACCCAACTAAACTACCTGAAGGACATTGAGGTAAATGTTCATTATGAGCTTTACGATAATCTCCCGGTTTTCAGTAAATGGATTACAGTAAATAATAAATCCGGCAAGGAGATTACTATTAATAGTTTCAAAAGCGAAATACTTGCGGCAACCGAGCCTGAAAGCAGTGTTGATGAACGGAGTTCATGGCTATATCCAAACATAACGGTAGAGTCTGATTATAATTTCGGAGGAATGAGTGAAGATTATCTCTATTCTTCAAGTATAGCCTGGAAGCCCGATCCTGCTTATTCCACGCAGGTTAACTTTGAAAGAACAACGCCTTGCCTTCTTGAAGCTTCGCCTAAAGTTGGCCCGCAACAAATTGTTAGCCCAGGCAGTTCTTTTACAAGCTTCCGTATTTGGGAGCTACTTAACGATAGCTGGGATCGAGAGCGCAAGTCGCTCGCATACCGTAAGATGATGCGCTCCATCGCTCCTTGGGTTACTGAGAATCCAATACTGATGCATGTACGAAGTTCCGATAATGAATCGGTAAAAAAGGCGATTGATCAATGTGCTGAGGTGGGGTTTGAAATGGTAATCATGACTTTTTGGAGTGGCTTTGAAGCTGAAGATGATTCGCCGCAAAATCTGCAACGTATGACCGAACTAGCCAATTATGCAAAGAGCAAAGGTATTGCTTTAGGCGGCTACTCTTTATTAGCAAGCCGCAGTATTGATAAGGGAAACGACGTTGTACTTCCAGAAGAAAAGAAGCCACGTTTTGGAAATTCGCCCTGTATTGAAAGTAAGTGGGGGCAAGACTACTTCCGCAAACTTTACCAGCTATATGATAAAACAGGGCTCAATGTGTTTGAGCATGATGGATCATACCCAGGTGATCTGTGTTTTTCCACCAATCATCCGGGGCATAAAGACGTTAACGATTCTCAATGGAATCAGTTTTACCGTATAACGGATTTTTATAAATGGTGCCGTTCAAAAGGCATATATTTAAACGTTCCAGATGTTTATTTTCTTAATGGAAGCAATAAAATAGGAATGGGGTATAGAGAAGTGAATTGGTCTCTTCCGCGTGAACAACAGGAGATAATTGAACGTCAGAATATTTATGATGGAACATGGAATAAAACCCCATCTATGGGATGGATGTTTGTGCCACTTGTTGAATACCAAGGAGGTGGAAAGGCTGCCACTATCGAACCTTTAAAAGACCACTTGCCACACTACGAACAACGTCTTGCCAATTTGTTTGGAGCGGGCGTTCAAGCTTGCTATCGTGGACCTCAGCTTTATGATTCACCTCAAACAAAAAGTTTAGTACAAAAGTGGGTGAATTTTTATAAGAAGCATCGCGACGTACTCGATGCTGATATTATTCATATACGCAGACCTGATGGCAAGGACTACGATGCTATCTTGCATGTCAATCCTTTAGGAAAAGAAAAAGGTCTACTTATGGTTTATAATCCCCTTCAAAAAGATTTACAGCGGAAGATTAATGTTAATCTTTACTATGCAGGCTTTAAGGATAAAGTATCGGTTAGATTTCAGGATGGATCAGTCAAAACATATACAATCAACAGAGATCATTCTGTTGAATTAGATGTTCTTATACCTGCAAAAAAACAATTATGGTTTGTTTTTGAATAAAACGTATTTATCTGAACTTAAGAATCTGATAATATTATTAATGCTCCATGCATTCTTTTTAATAGGATGCATGGAGTCATTCTTTAATTGATTGTTTATGATATGGACAAAAATAACGAATAAATAGTTAGAGGAAATAAGTAAAAATGTTAATCTTTTTATTTGATTGATTCTCAGATAACATATAATTTGTTATTTGTGCTTTATAATATAAAGATTATCTATTATTGATCCATTTATTAATTAACTTTGTAGGTGTTTACTTTAAAACGTAAAATTATGAACAATAAAAAGATTAAGCGTTTACTCCTTCAAACATTGGTGGGTTCTGTTCTTTTGTTGTCTTTAGGGTTCTTTGGATGTAATACAAAAGGCGCGCCAAAAGAGGAAATGGCGGGAGTAATCTGGCCCATTACCGTAGATATGACTTCTGCAAAACACATTGATACTCCTATCAAGCTTTCTCAAATTGCTACCAATATTGAATATATTTCTTTGAGTGAAGAGCCATTAATTAATGACATACTTCATTCGCCTATTCGGATATTTGATGATACACTTTATTTGGATGGTGATAATATTTTTAAATATACTCCGGATGGCAAATTCATAAAAAAACTATTTCCTGAAGGGCCTGGTCCAAAAGAAGCAAAGAAACATAAAACCGTGCCAGCAGCTTTTAACTCAAAAGACAGGTACGTCACATTTAAAAATGCTATAGGAGACACATATAAAACGTATTCTTTTAACGGTGATTACTTGGGTGAAAGGATCGCTAACGATACAGCGAATATAAACCTGAAAACCTATTTCGTTGACAACCAAATCTATGAGCAACATAAATATGGCCCTTTTAAAAAAAATGAGAAACTAAATATTATTGGCCCATATATTTTTTATGCTAAGAATCTGTATACTGATTCTATTTCATATCGTTACGCTAATCCAATCCCAGATGGTGATGCAACATATAGAGGACACCGTTTGGAATTAGAAGTTGAGATGAGATATATTCATAGAGATTCTTTACTTTGGTTTAAATATGTTGCTATTGACACTTTATATGCAACTTCGGATTTGAAAACCATTAAACCTATGTATATTTTCAAGACTGACGACTCATTTATGGATATGAATAGTTTTTTGCGTTTTAGAGTCGGAGATTTAAGTGAAAAAGAGTTTATGAGGAAAAGAATAATTGGAGGTGTATTGCCCCTTTTCAATAATGATTTATTATATCTGGTCCATTCTGAGTTAGGCCTTGCTAATTCTTTAGGTCAAACAGCGGGCTATACGAAGGAGCCAGTACAAAATGATTTGGATAATCGTCTTAAAAACATAGATTTAGCAACTATAATTGAGATGGGTACTTTTAGTATTTATAAAGGATATATGTATTTCTTAGTAAATGCATCATCATTCTTTGAAGATGGTTCTAGCTCTCCATTTCCAAATTTAACAGAAGATAGTAATCCTGTGGTCGTTAAACTAAAACTCAAATAGTTCTTACTATTTTATGGTTAGAGGGGAATTAGCCTTTTTGTTGTTTCTTATACAATTTGGGTGACACCCCCATCATTTTACTAAAAAGCCTGGAGAAATAGTAACTGTCGTCGATGCCAACTTTATAGCAGACCTGAT
>JALNYZ010000012.1 GCA_023229575.1 Prolixibacteraceae bacterium | reverse complement strand
GCTGCCGGTTAGCACTGTTCCCCGACAGCGCTTCAACGCCCGGGCCCCAAATCGAAGCATTCGATCCCGACAAAGTGGAGTTCCGGCTAACCCAGGACTATGAACTCCGGCCGGGGACAAGTTTTGGGCTCTATTCGCCGCAGGGTTTTAACTGGAACCTGCACCACAACATGATCAATAACTGCGATAAACTAGTCGATCTTGACCTGTTTGGCGGCCCAACCGCAGTGTTCAGCGATAACCTCCTCTCGCGCGGTGAAGTCAAAAATGTGGAGGTGGCCGTCTCGGTCCGGGGTGTTGTCAGTTTAACGGGCAACCGATTTGTCGGTTTTGACGGGCCAAACTCCACAGCGCTCCTTTTGAAGGGCGACCAGTTTGGAAAAACACCCCGATTTGTTTTCCGCGACAACTTATTCGATCAATGCACCAAGCCCATTGGCGAAGGGGTGGCCGGAGCATGGGAAGCTGCCATCAAGAGCGGAAATCTCTTTGGCGATGAAATGAAATCATCCTTTGGACTAAAAGAGAAACACAAGCGCGGGAAATGACCTTCAAATCCAGAGTAGTATAACACATTTAGAGCTTTTATATCTATGAAAAATAAATTTATCCAGACATTATTAGTACTAATTCTATTTAATACTTTATCGTTTAGTTTACTATCGCAGCCTGCTGCCAGCTTGGTACGTGTTATTGTTTCGCTCAACCATAAAGACTGGTCCTACAAATTGAATGAGGAAGCTAAATTTTCAGTTCAGGTACTGAAATATGGAAATCTGGTCGATAATGTTACGATAGATTATGAGATTGGACCTGAAATGCTGCCTGATGTGAAAAAGCAGGGTGTTATACTGAAAAACGGTAAAATAGAAATGTCAGGTATGATGAAAGTCCCTGGTTTTTACCGATTAAGGGTTTGGGCAGTTGTTGACGATAAAAGGTATGAAGGGTTAGCTACTGCCGGATATGAACCGGAAAAAATTCAACCAACAGTCAAAGATCCTGCCGACTTTGATAGTTTCTGGGGCCATGCTATTGAGGAAGCGCGTAAAACAAATCTGGATTCCAGGATGACTCTTATGCCTGAAAGGTGTACCGGCGACGTCAACGTTTACCATATTAGCTTTCAAAATGAAACTAAAGGCTCGAGGATTTTTGGTATCCTGGCAATGCCAAAAAAAGCCGGAAAATATCCTGCATTGCTCAAAGTCCCGGGTGCAGGCATTCGGCCTTATAGTGGCGACCTCAGAACAGCTGCACTTGGTGTGATCACACTTGAGATTGGCATACATGGAATTCCTGTAAACCTTGATCCCCAGATATATGACAACCTGGTGAACGGAGCTTTGTTAGCGATCTGGAGCATAAGATTAAACAATCGTGATGCTTTTTATTATAAAAGAGTTTACCTGGGATGTGTAAGGGCTGTCGATTTTATCTTCGCACTCCCTGAATTTAATGGTGCGGATATCGCCGTAACAGGAGGAAGCCAGGGAGGCGCCCTCACAATTGTTACTGCCGCACTCGACAAAAGGATAAAACATATCGCTGCCATTCATCCTGCACTCTGCGACCACACCGGTTATCTTAACAAAAGGGCCGGTGGTTGGCCACACTACTTTAAAAATGCTGAACCAAAACCCGGCGAGGTTGAATCGCTTGGTTATTATGATGTTGTCAATTTCGCCCGAAGGGTCACAACACCGGGGCTATATACCTGGGGTTACAACGATCTTGCCTGCCCTCCGACATCCATGTACTCGGCTTACAATGTCATCAGCGCCCCAAAAGAATTGTTAATATTTCAGGAGACAGGCCATTGGACATTTCCGGAGCAAATAGAAGCTGTTAACAAGTGGCTGTTAACACAATTGATGCGAGAGTAACTTACAGATAACATTGTTCTCAACAATCAGGCAGTCTGATTGTTTTCAGGACACCAGGCAATCATACGATTACCATGCAAAACGCAATAAATTAGAATAAATAATGAATGCTTTATACCTATGAAGAAAATTACCTGTCATTCTGTTAAAACGATCCTATTCATCTTGTATACAACCATTTCCGCCTGGAACAACAACTGTCAGGCGGCGGATGTCACCAAACAATTTATACAAACAGCCAAACCCAAAATTGTACTGGAATCAGACCTTAACTCGATCAGTTTAAAGGCTGACGGGCTGACGGGATTCAGTAATTGCAAACCTTATTTAGCCTGGAGAAATGATGGCAAGAAAGAATGGATTGAAGATATTTCAAGGGGCATTAAAAAAGAGCAAATAGCTGAAAATGAAATAAAAATAACCTGTTCGGTCGGACCCGTTGTTGCAAATATTAAAATCAAAAAACTGGATGATAATGTTCTTGAATTATCCGGTAGTTTGACGAACAAAAGCAGAAAAATAATCGAACTCGACCGTTTTCATTATCTGCACGGCATCATAGACGACCATAACACCAAATTTATCAGCTATGAAAAATTCAGTGTGGCTAAAAGTACCGATACAATTGCTCCGTTAAATGTAACCTTTGGGAAAAACATGAAATCATCGCATGCGAATTTCCCCGTTCTTGCTGATCCTATCCACGACGTAAAAAATTGGTCATCTTCCCTCGATGCAGGTATTTTTGCATCTGCAGCCAGTGGACCAGGATGGTTTATGGCAGCCTCCGGGCCTTGTACGGCATATGGTGAGATTGGATTTAAAACGCAAGTCACTCCCTCAAAATTTTATGCAGGTGTTTTACTTGATAACATTATTCTTGAACCTGATTCTTCAAGAATTCTGGAGAAAATAATTGTTTACGCGGGAGACTGGCAGGAAGGGATGGATTACTGGATTAAAAAAACGGCTAAGGAAATGAACCTGAAACCACAGGACCATCCATTGGTTGGATACTGCTCGTGGTATCAAAAATATGGAAATATTTTGCCGGCCGATATTCTTCAGGCAAATGAAGAGTTTAAAGCTATGCCCATACCTCCCGGCGGCAGGACCATTCAAATTGATGCAGGATTTCAGGTAATGCCCGGGAACTGGCTCCCAAACAAAAAGTTTGAAAGGGATTGGAAAGATTTTTCATCGAAAATAGCAGAAACCGGATCTATCCCTGGCTTGTGGCTCTCTCCTACTGCCATTTATGAAACACACCCGATCGTCAGGGAACATCCCGAAATGTTACAGCAATTCCCCGAAAATATAGAACCTCTTTGGTTTTCAAGTCCCGGATGGGCGCCAGGCAGTGGATGGGAATTTGGCAAACCCGGTACAAGAACTTTTTTCATGGATATAGACCGTCCTGATTCAAAAGAATTTATCAGGAATATAATGAAGGATGCCATACATGAAGGATGGCGTTATTTTAAAATTGACTATACCTATTCATTGTCTAATGCAAGAGTTGCATGGGACAGGAAAAAAACAATTTTTGAATCAAAAAGAGATCTGTTCAAATTGATCAAAGAGACTTGCGGACCAGACATCCTGATTAATGCCTGCCTGGGATTTCCGGAACGATTTGTATTAGGCTATGCCGAAATCGCCAGGGTAAGTCTCGATATTGGAAGCCGGTGGCATACTGTTCAACGGAATTTAAAAGAGTTGTTATTGCGCTCTAAATCTAATGGTTATTGGTGGCAGGTGGATCCTGATGTTTTTTACATGCGAACCGAAAAAACAAGTTTGAACAATGAAGAAAATTTCCTGCTAACCGGAACAATTGGGTTGATTGGCGGTGCATTTTTAACCTCGGATTTGCCTTCCCAATGGAGCGCTGATGCAAAAAAAACAGTTGATACTTTTTGGACTAAAGAGGGGCCCAGAGTTCCCTCACATTCATACGTTTTGTATGACGACCACGACAAGATCAAAGCCTATCTCGTTAGCTACTTTGAACCCCACGGTAGATTAAAGCACAGGGTTGGAATTTATAACTTAAATGACAAAAATGAAACGATCCAAATCCCACTAAAGGATTTAAAATTGAATCCTTGGCTCCCATGGTCAATAGAGGCCGTCTCCCTGGAACAATCAACAAAATATAAAAATGATACAATAGTTATTGAAAATCAACCGCCACATAGTTTGAGGATTATCAACCTTTCTGTCAAAGATTAAAAGATATCCAAATGATATTAATAAGTGAATTAAAAAATATGAAAAACAATGTTTTGGCTTCGGTAATCTGCATGCTTCTCAGTGTAACTGTCTTTGGATCAGCAGGAAAATATTTCAGCAATGACCAATTTTTGGCGAACCCGGTTAGTGCCAATGATTCTTCTTTTAGTATGCAAATCAACAACAACTTTCTTCGCATTGATTTTATAAGCCAATCGGTGTTCCGGATCCGGATGAATTCTAAAAACAGTTTTCCTGAGGGAGGAATGGTCAAGTATGGGATTGTCAATGCAAAATGCCAGGATCTTAGGATTAAAAAAAATACCAAGGGAAATAGAATCGAGTTTACAAGCGACAGCGCCAAAATCATTGTTGACAAAAATGACGGCAGGGTTCAATTATATGGAAGGAACGGAACTTTGTTGGTTCAAAATGATCAACCGCCAATGCCTGGCCAGGAACAAGGCTTTGGATTGTCCTTCAAACTTGACCCCGATGAACGGCTCTATGGATTTGGGGATGAAACCAGGGACAAGGTTCAGAAAAGAGGGCATAAAAACAGAATGGTGGTCATGAATGTCTCTTCCTATGTGCCAATACCGTTTGTAATGAGCGACAAAGGTTGGGGAGTGTTTCTTAATACAACGATGAACCATTCCTTCGATGCAGGCGCTACTGTCAGTAATCAATTATCATTTCATGCTGAAAATGGATTCATCGACTATTTTCTGATAGCCGGTAAATCAATGCCCGACTTGTTGGATAAATACACTGACATCTCCGGAAAACCAACCATGTTACCAAAATGGGGCTATGGCCTCACCTTTGTTTGCGATAACTGGGGGGTCAGGGCCCGGGATGTCCTTTATGAAGCATATGAATTCAGAAGGCAGGGTATTCCTTGCGATGTCATTGGGTTAGAGAATGGCCACAATGGATGGATGGGAAAATATTATGACTATTCAACGGAAAAAGAGTGGAACAAGGAAAATTTTGATATCCCGTTTTGGCTGAAAGGAGAAAATTATGGAACTTTTCCCCTGGCATTGAAAAATATGGATTTCAGGCTCAGTTTGTGGCTTTGCTGTGACTATGACTTCAGCGAATATGAAGAGATGCAGCTTCATGGTGGAAAATTGGAAACAAAGACTGTCATTAAAACCAAATCGCTTGAAAGTGACCTGTTCAAAGATCCTCATTTTTCACCGGTCTACCTGGATAAAGATCACAAAGCAGGAGAACCCTGGTTTCAGCATCTCAAAAAATTTGTTGATGACGGCGCTTCAGCTTTCAAGTTGGATGGTGCAAGGCAAATATGTTTTTATCCCGACCGTAAATGGGCGAATGGAATGGAAGATTATGAAATGCACAATCTTTATCCATTACTGTACAGCAAACAGATGAATTTTGGGTTCAGGGCGCATACCGGCAGACGACCAATGATCTATACCGTAGCAGGTTACGCTGGCATTCAGCGCTATGCAGCTACTTGGGCTGGCGACACAGGTGGTGGCCCGCTGCCATTGGTCTCCCTTTTAAACCATGGGCTTTCAGGCCATTCCAATGTTTGCACCGATATGGAAACAAATACCGGGGCAGGTATTCATTTTGGCTTTTTCCAGGCCTTATCCCAGCTTTTGGGCTGGCATATGTATGTCCAGCCATGGTTCCTGGGTGAGAAAAAAGCTGCCATGTTCAAGGAGTATGCTACGCTCCGCTACAAGCTAATACCGTACATCTATACCATGGCCCATCTGGCAGCAGAAAAAGCAATGCCAATGATGCGGGCCATGCCTTTGATCTATCCTGATGACCGTAAATGCGATAAATTTATTCACCAATATATGTTTGGTGACGCTTTTCTGGTATCGGCTTTTGATAGTACAGTCTATTTGCCCAAAGGGGAATGGATCGATTATTGGACTGGAAAAAGATGGCAGGGAAACCAGGAAATACAGGCCGAATTTCCAAAGGATAAGGGTGGACCGCTCTTTGTAAAAGCAGGGGCGATCGTCCCGACGCAGGCTGTAAAAGGCAGTATTGGTACCGATACGCCCGAGAATATATTTTGGGAAATATTCCCGAAAGGCGAATCAAAATTTACTTTAATTGAAGACGATGGGGAAAGCTACAAATACCTCGAAGGCAAGATTGCAAGGACAGTTATTGAAAGTCAGGAAAGTAATGAAAATATTCACATCACCATACATCCAAGGGTCGGCAATTATGATAAAATGCCACAAAAAAGGACCCATGGCCTTAAAATATATTATCCAGGGAAATTAGCTTTGAGGAACGGCTCTTTTGTATCTCATTTTGATGAAAGCACCCATAGCCTGACTATCGACGATATCCAGGAAACCGGTAAAGAAATTAACATTTTAATCGATAAGGAATGAAAAACCTGAGATATTTGATTGCCATTCCAGTGGTTGTTTTATCACTGATATTCTTTACTTCTTGTACTACGGGTAACAAGGAAAAGAAAGTAAGCCAAAACGATAAGACAGGCAATTTTAATATAGGGTGGGCTTCCGAGGATATAACCCCTGAAAGTCCTGTTTTACTTCAAGGACTGTTCAATGCCCGGATTTCGGAAGGGGTAAAGGACCCGATCACAGTAACAGCATTGGCCATAGAATCCGGTAGAGGGCCATCTTCAGAAAAGGCTATCATGATAAGCTGTGATTTAATTGGAATTGATGATTTTTTACGGGACAGTGTCAGGAGCCTGGTAAAGAAATCGTTGCCTGAACTTCGGCCTGAACAGGTTATCGTGAGCGCGACCCATACCCATACCGCCCCGGTTTACAGTTCTACTGCTGATTCGAAGAGTATGTATGGAGTTGAACTTGACGCGATGGCCCCTACAGCTTGCCTGAAATATATTTCCGAACGTATTGCAAAGGCAGCCGTGCAGGCATGGAACTGCCGCAAACCCGGAGGTATAAGTTTTGGATTGGGCCATGCTGTCATTGGTGATAACCGTCTTGCCGTTGATTTTTCAGGAAAGTCAACCTTGTTGGGAAAAACTGACTCCCCCGATTTTAGCCATCTGGAAGGATATATGGACAATTCGGTCAATTTACTTTATACCTGGGATAAGACAAGCAAGCTGACTGGAATCATGGTAAATATAGCTTGTCCAGCGCAGGTAAGTGTAAATGAATATTTTATTAGCGCTGATTTTTGGCATGATACACGGTTAGAGGTTCGCCAAAGGCTTAGCAAGGATATTTTTATTTTACCACAATGCAGCGCGGCGGGCGATCTTGGTCCTTATGTAATGGTTGGGGCAAAAGCTGAAGAGCGAATGCAGCGGATCATGGGGCCGGACAGTATAGCAACCGGCAGGTTTAGCATGGGCCGCAGAAATCAAATAGCGATTTATATTGCCGATGCGATAACTTCGGTTTTACAGTATATGAAAAAGAACATAGAATGGAACCCGGAATTTGTCCACCGGACGGAGATCGTTGAACTTTCCAGAAGGCTCATCGGCATTGGTGATGTAAACAACGCGCTAAAAGAAAGCGAGGGTTGGAAAGCCAGGTATGATGAATTGCTTTTGAAGATTAAGGAAAACCCTGAAATAATGAAGAAACCAAGATGGTACTTTGACATTACGGATAGCTATACCAGAATGCGGTGGCGGCAAAGCGTCAAGGAACGTTATGAATTGGAGAAACGGCAACCTAAGATGCCGGTTGAGGTCCATGTCCTGCGAATTGGCGACATCGCAATTGCAACCAATCCTTTTGAACTTTACCTGGATTACGGAATGCGGATCAAGGGACGTAGTCCGGCAACTCAGACCTTTCTGGTACAGCTTACCGGTTGTGGTTATTATCTTCCCCCATCCCGTTCTATTGAAGGTGGATCTTATGGCGCTGTCCCTGCAAGCACCGTGCTGGGTCCAGAAGGAGGCCAGGAACTTGTTGAAAAAACACTGGGGATAATAAATCCGATCTGGAACATTAAATGAGTTGGTGGGTATTCCATGCGAAAAAAAAACAAACTAAAGACGAATGAATAACAGTGCAGACAGGAAGAATGTTTTACTGATGGGCATTGACTTTGGGACTGGTGGTTGTAAAATTACAGTCATCGACCCGAATGGAAATATTGTGGCCGAATCCTCGGAAGAGTACGAAACCCGCCATCCAAAGCCCTCCTGGTGCGAACAAAATCCGGGCGACTGGTTTTTAGCTTTAACGAATTGCCTGTCAAGGATAAGCGAAGCTAAACATATCAATATGAATCACATCAGGTCAATCTCCATCGATGCCTCAACGCATAATGCTATTCTTTTAGACCGGCAAATGGAGGTTATCCGGCCAACCATCATGTGGACCGACCAACGAAGCATTGAGGAAGTCAAATACCTCGAAAAAGGTTGGGGAGAAGAAATTTTCAGGATAACCTACCAAAAAGTTTCACCTACCTGGACGTTGCCACAACTGTTGTGGATCAGAAATAATGAACCTGAGAACTTTCAGAAGATACACCGGATCATGTTCGTGAAAGATTACATCAGATATTTGCTGACGGGAAGTTGGGAAACAGATTACATCGATGCACAGGGGACTTTATTTTATGATGTGGCGAAAAATCAATGGTCTGAAGAATTGTGCCGATTGATTGGTTTGCCTGTTGAAGTGTTGCCGCTACTTTGTTCTCCTACAGATATTGTTGGTAAAATTACGGCTGAGGCATCAAAAAGAACAGGTTTGGCCGAAGGTACACCGGTTGTATGCGGGACATCAGATGTAACCGCGGAAGATTACGCGGCCGGAGCTGTCAAGCCCGGACAATGTATCATTAAATTGGCAACAGCCGGCAATGTCAATGTGATGACTTCCCGGCCAAACCCAAATCCGTTGACCATAACTTATTCCCATGTTGTCCCTGATCTGTGGTACACGGCAGCAGCCACCAATACGGCAGCTTATGCCCTGAGGTGGTTCAGGGACAATTTCTGTTTCGAAGAGATTGAAAAATCCGGGGAAACCGGCAAAAATGTTTACCAACTGATGGAAGATTTAGTTCAGTTTATACCGGCAGGATCAGATGGTTTGATTTTTCATCCCTACCTTTTGGGCGAAAGGGCCCCCTATTGGGACCCTTATCTCAGGGCAAGTTTCATTGGGGCATCAATGTCCCATACAAAAGGCCATTTTCTCAAAGCCCTGATGGAAGGCGTAGCATTTTCGCTCAAAGACTGTTTCATGCTCATTGAAAACATGAACCTGGAAGTATCAGCGTTTATCCTCATCGGTGGGGGGGCCCGAAGTGATACATGGTCGCAGATTATTTGTGATGTATTTGGGAAAAAACTTATTCGGCCATCGGTGGTCGATGCCTCCTATGGTTCAGCCTTGCTGGCCGGTGTCGGAATCGGACTGTTTTCAAATGTGGTTGATGCGGTCAATCAATGTGTGAAAACCGATAAAATATTTGAACCTGATGAATCAAACCACCAGGTGTATCAAAAGCTGTTCCCGCTATATCTGGCTATCCACGGTCAGTTGAAAGATATTTACAAAGAGATTTATAAAGTAATAAATTAATAGAAGCTGAAATGAATTTAGAACAAAGCTCATACATGTTTGACATGATCCTATTTGAGTTGCAGGACATTGTAGGTAAGGATTATGTATCGACAAAATCTTCTGACAAAGAAGTTTATTCCGTTGATTATTTTTGGATTCCTGAAATGTGGCATGACCGGCAGAAAGGTCGTGACCTAACCCGTCCTTCTGCCGATTTCATTGTGCATCCGGCCAATTCGGAAGAGGTTTCCAAAATTCTGAAAATTGCCAATAACTACAAGATTCCGGTAACTACCTGGGGCGGTGGTAGCGGGTCCCAGGGCGGAGCGCTTCCAGTGTTCGGCGGAATTATCCTCGATACCAAAAGAATGGATCAGGTTTTCAATATCGACCAGAACTCCATGACTGTTGAAGTTGGTACAGGAATCATCATGAAACATCTGGAGTGGGAACTTGAAAGATTCGGATTATCGACCATGCATGACCCGGCTTCATCGAATTGTGCGACAGTTGGTGGTTTTATTGCCCACCGGGGCACTGGTGTACTTTCTACCAAGTACGGTAAAATGGAGGACATGATCGTCAACATGGAAGTTGTCCTTCCGACAGGGGAGATCATCAAAAGCCTTCCGGTACCTAAAACCGCCTGTGGCCCTGATTTAAACCAGTTGTTTATTGGTTCGGAAGGTACATTGGGAGTTGTGACCAAAGTAACCCTGACGATCAATAGAATTCCTGAAGTAAGAAAATTCAGGGCATTTATTTTCAAGGATTTAGCTACCGGATTGAGGGTTGGCCAACGATTAATGACTGAAAAACTTCAACCTGCGGTAATCCGGTTGTACAGCGAAGATGAAACGAAAGAGGTCATCCACAAAGTACTGGGAATCGATAAAAAAGGGGCATACATGGTATATGGTTTCGATGGCCGTAGAGAAATGGTGGACATGCAGTTGAAATATGCCCATGAAATTGCCGATGAAGAAGGGGGCGAAGATTTAGGCGAAGAATTGGGCCAGCAATGGTGGAACAACCGTTACAAATTCTTTTTTCCCCCATACATGTTCAGTCTGCCTCAGTGCTTTGGTACTTTAGACACGGTTGCAACCTACAGCGATATCGAGAATATTTTTAATGCAATGAAAAAGGTTCTTGAAACCAAATACCCTCAGGCAAGGTTTATCGGTCACTTTTCTCACTGGTTTAATTGGGGCTGTATGCTTTATGCAAGGTTTATTATCGATACCCCGCCGGACGACCCGCATGAAATGCTCTTCCTGCATAACAGCATCTGGAACGATGCGTTGAGAGCTGCTATGGATGCAGGTGGCGTACTGAATGAACATCATGGAATTGGATTGAAATTAAGCAGGCTGGTACCGGAACTTTATGGAAATTCTTTCGAAATACTTCAGAATTTAAAGAAATCACTGGATCCGAATGGAATAATGAACCCCGGTAAATTAGGTTTTGGATTATAAAAATGTGCCTAAAAATAATATTAGCAATATGACAAACATATCAAAAAACAATTTAGATACCATTAAAACATGCCGGTACTGTCCGATGTGCAAACAGGCTTGTCCTTCAGCATTTATAAGTTACAGGGAATCTGATACTCCCAGGGGCAGGTCTATGTTGCTGCATAGCGTTTATTACGGCGATAAAGAATATAGCGCTTCTGCTATAGAAGCGGTCTACAATTGCTTCGTCTGTGGATCGTGCATGAGTTGGTGTGCCGGCTTCGAAGTGGGTGGCCAGCATATTCCGAACATGATTCGATTTGCCAGAAAGGACATCGTAAATCGCAAAATGGCTCCGGCAATTGTTGAAGCAATTAAAGCTTCTGTACTGACAAACAACAATCCGTATCATATAGATCAGTCCAAGTCATTTTCTGAATCCGTAACGGAACAAAAGGCCCAAGTCTTATACTTCATGGGGTCGGAAATAAACTATAAAAACCCAGAAATAGCCGAAGCTGTCGTTCAAATCCTAAAAAAGCTGAAGGTGGATTTCTCCCTTTTGAAGAATGAACCGACAAGTGGTAAAATGCTTGATATGCTTGGATATGAAGAGGAAGCATTGGTGAAGGCAACCGAACTCTTTACAAGGATTTCCGGTTCAGGATGTAAAATTTTGCTGGTATCAGATCCATTGGAGTATGATGGGTTTATCAATGATTTTCCGAGATGGGGGCTCACCTTTGCTGAAGATGTGAAAATCCTGCACCTGTCCGAATATTTGGCCGGTTTGATCAAATCAGGCAGTCTGATATTGGGTAAAACAAGTGAGGTGACCACATTGGCCGATTCTGAATTCTTAGGGCGCTTCAACCATGTGTTTGAGGCCCCTCGTGAAATATTAAAAGCTTCGGCAGGGGAAAATTTCGTGGAAATGAGATGGAACCGTGAGAAATTACTTTCAACAGGTGAAGCGGCATTTACATTTAACGATCAAATGTTTTCCCAAGGTGTTAAACTGGGCGAGAAGATCAGGATCCAGGCCAATGATATTCATTGCAAACGGATCGTAACCCTGTCGGCTACTGCTAAAAACAACATTGGTAACCACACTGGTATTGAAGCCATTGATATTGCTGAATTTGTAGCCAAACTAATTTAATCCATAATACAAATTAGTCCATGTCACCAGAAAAGAAAAAAGTAAGTAAAACCTTTGTTATTGTTGTTGCATCAATTGCCGCGACAGGTGGTTTGCTTTTCGGATTTGATATAGGTGTAATTTCAGGGGCAGGAATTTTTTTGCAGGACGCTCATGGATGGGGCGTTACCTCTTCCCAACTGGAGTGGATAGCTTCTGCCGCCTTAATTGGCGCGGTGCTGGGAGCTTTGTTTTGCGGGAAGATTACCGATATGCTGGGCAGGAAGAAGGTTATTATAGCTACTGCCTTCCTGGCTACCATCGGGACCTACATTGCGGGGGCAGCACCAACCATCCTGGTGCTGGTCATTGGAAGGCTTATGACCGGAGTTGCCATAGGTGTTGCATCTTTTACCGTACCACTCTATATATCAGAGATTTCGCCAACCCGGTTACGGGGTGCATTGGTTACATTGAACCAACTTCTGATTTCAATCGGGTTCAAATTAGCTTCTATCAGTGATTATGTCATTGCTGATGATGCTAATCCTTATAGCTGGAGGTGGATGTTCTATGTTGGAATTTTTCCGGGTTTGATACTCTTTACCGGAATGATGTTTCTTCCTGAAACACCGAGATGGCTAATTTCAAAAGGATTTGAGGCGAAAGGCCGGGCGATCTTAAATAAGGTTGAAGACCCTGAACTTATTGAAGAGTCAATCAGCAAAATGAAAGACGATGTTGCCCATGCGAATGAGTCGGCCTCCTACCGTGAGATCTTTAAACCGTGGTTGCGAAACGCTTTGATTATTGCGGTTGGGATCATGTTTTTCCAACAATTTATCGGGTTGAACACACTGCTCTATTATTCTCCGCAGATATTCAAAATGGCAGGTATAACAAGCAATACACAGTCAATTATCCCGACAATTTTGATAGGTATCGTTGGATTTCTCTTTACAGTTTTGTCAATCGTTCTTCTTGATCGTTATGGAAGGCGTAAATTGTATTTCTTCGGAGTTTCCGGCACGGTAGTTTCCCTAATTGTTATCGGTTTACTGTTCTATTTCGACACCATGCTGGGCAGTAGCCTGAAATATTTTGCCCTTGTTGCCATGTTCTTTTACATTGCCTTCTACGCCATTAGCCTTGGCCCGCTTGGTTGGCTTTTAATATCTGAAGTATTTCCCCTGAAGGTCAGGGGCATCGGAATGAGTATTGGTTCCGTTTCAAACTGGTTCTTTAATGGACTTGTGGCATTTACCTTCCTGAAACTTGTTAACGCTTTCACTATTTCCGGCGCTTACTGGCTTTATGCAATCATTGGAATTGCAGCGCTTATTTGGGGTTACTATTATATACCAGAAACCAAAGGTGTTACTCTAGAAAAAATTGAAGACCATTGGCGCGAGGGGAAGAGCCCCAGGGAATTATAGTTTCCGGCAAAAAAGAGCTTACCATTAAACAGCTTCAGTATATATAATTAAATATAAATGAGTTATGAATTTATTGAAAAAATATCAAAAGAAATATGGCCTTACGCATGTCGTTGGCAAAGGGGAATCTGGCCTGAAGAAAGCAATGTTTGATCTATTGAACCTGGAAGCGGAAAACTCCTACATCGGTGATACCGGATCAAATGAGTCGGCTTTTGTGATCTTGTCAGGAACTTGCAGTATCACTGGAAATGATTTCAAATTTGAGCATATTGGCAACCGGAAAGATGTATTCTCAGGTAAACCAACCACGGTTTACCTGCCATGCCATACCCCATTTAAAATAGTTGCGGAGACCGGGCTCGAAATAGGGATTTGTTCGGCTGGCTCCACCAAAAAATCAAGTCCGGTTCTAATTGGGCCCGATGATGTTACTGAAGTAAATCTGGGTGTACTAAACTGGACAAGAAAGGCCTATTTTATCGTTGACCAGAAAACAAACGCTGAAAATCTGTTTATTGGAGAGACATTTATTCCGGCAGGGAACTGGGCTTTTCCGCCTCATCGCCACGACCATGATAACCTGCCGTCGGAAGTGGATATGGACGAGATTTATCATTTCAGGATTAATCCGCCATCCGGCTTTGGCATACAGGTGAGCTATACTGACGATCGGTCCAGGGACAATTCCTACACACTCCGAAACGGTGATACGACTATTTTGGCTGACGGCTACCATCCGGTGGGCACATCCCCGGTAGATTCTTTATACATGCTCTGGATGATGGCCGGCGAAAAACGGCTTTTCCTGTCCCGGCCAGATGACGATTACACTTGGGTCATTAAATGTGAAAACTTACTGAAGCAAAAAAAATGAAGCGTGTGGAAATTGCAGGACTTGGATTTTGTGGGCTTGATTATTTGTCCATATTGCCCCACATTCCTGTTGACGAGAAAGTCGAAATCATCCAAAGCCTGGTTCAGGGAGGAGGGCCTGCAGCTACAGCGATAGTAACTGCAGCCCGGCTAGGTGCGCGAACTGCATTTATCGGAGCCGTTGGTAACGATGACCGGGGATCGGCAATTATCGATGGACTTAAACTGGAAAATGTAGATACCGGGAATATTCAGATGAAAGCTGGAAAAGAATCACCGGCCGCATTTTGCTGGATTGAAAAAGAAAGCGGAAAGCGCAGTATCGCCTGGACAAAGGGGACTTCCCTGCCCTTGGACGTTTCTAAAGTTGATCCTGAATTTATTAAGTCACTAAAGCTCTTACATCTGGATGGCCATAATACGGAAGCAGCGATAAAAGCGGCCTGTATTGCAAAAGAGAATGGGGTAATAGTATCCCTTGACGCAGGTACACTGCTTCCGGATATTGAAAAACTGGTTGCCCTGGCAGATATTTGCATCGCATCCGAATCGTTTGCACGTAAATACACCGGTGAAAGTGACATTCAAAAAGCCGCTGAAGTATTATTTAAATCTGGCTGTATTGTCGCGGCAGTTACCAGCGGGAAAAATGGTGTATTTGCAGTGACTGCCAACGGTACGATTAAAAAAGATGCTTTTCAGGTTCCTGTTATCGATACTACCGGGGCTGGAGATGTTTTTCACGGAGCATTCGCTTTTGCATATATCCAGGGATGGGCTTATGACTATGCGCTCGACTTTGCCAGTGCCACTGCAGCTTTAAAATGTACGGAATTTGGTGGGCGAACGGGCATACCTTCCGCAGATAAAGTCTTTGAATTTTTACAAACTAAAAAAGTAAACAGATGATTTCCGAAAAAATAGAGAAGTTGAGAATTGCCTATATTCCCCTTGCTAAGGGGACCTGGCTGAACGAAAGGGGTTATAAGACCCGCGAACAAAGCATTGAAGAACTAAAGAAAAATCCAGTTGTAGAGATTGTTACACCTGACTTTATTGTAACAAACGATGACGAAGCATATAAAACCTGTGAGTTCTTTAGAAATACCCATGTGGACGTGATGCTTGTTCAATTTATTGGATTTGCCCCTGGATCAATAATGGCCATTTTAGCCACCGCCATTGCTGCCCCTATTGTCCTGTGGTCCATACCGGAAGCGCCCATGACAGGCGGCAGGCTCGAAGTAAATTCATTTTGCGGATCAAATTTAAACGCTTTTATTCTCTCCAAGCTGAAGAGAAAATACAAATACATTTTCTCTTCGGTTGAATGCATTGCCGAAAAACTTGCCCCCGTGGTTCGGGTGTTGTCTGTCATCAAAACTTTGCGAAGAACTAAAATTGGGTTGGTGGGCTCAAGGGTCCCCGGTTTTTATACTTCCAATTTCAATGAGCTTGAATTGCGTCGGATTTTAGGTGTTGAGGTCCAGTATATCACACTGCTTGAATTGATCCATGTCGCGGATAGAATAACATCAGAAGAGATTGATAAAGTCCTTCCCAGGTTTACTTCCATAGAAAGGGACAAAGTAACCGATGAAGAGGTTTTCAAAAGTGTAAGGCTTTATCTCTCTTTCAGAAAACTTGCCGAAAAATACAATCTGGATGCCTATGCCATTAAATGTTGGTCGGAGTTTGGTGATATTTATGGGATTGGAGTATGTTCCTGTTTAAGTTTCCTCTCAACTGATGGGATAATTTGTGCTTGTGAAGCAGATATCAATGGCGCTGTAAATATGATCATTAATAATCTGCTTTGTTCACAGGTGCCGTTCTTCTGTGACTTTATCTCCTACGACGAGCATGAAAATACCGGTATTGTATGGCATTGCGGAGCGGCATCGGAGACGCTATGTAAGGCTGACTGTTCCGGAAAATTGTGTAAACATGGTTCCATTGATGGCGGTAACAAAAAAGGGGTAACTTATGAATTTCCTTTAAAAAGCGGACCCGTTACCTTTTGCAGTTTTGGTGAAGGCAATGATGGTCACAGGTTATTGTTGACCACTGGTAATGCATTTGATACCCAGCAAATTATTAAAGGAAATCCACTAAATATCAAATTTGACTGTAGTGTAAAAGATCTTGTTGAAACGATTATCTACCAGGGGTTTGCACATCATTATGTAGTCATTCACAATAATAACTTCGATGATCTTGTTGATTTGTGCAAATGGCTCGATATCGAAGTGGTTACTGTTAAAGATTTGCCCAAATAGAATGAATGGGAATAAATCTGATCCCATCCCGGAAAGTATGTGTCCTTTGACTTTTTGGAGTGGCCTCAGACATTAATATTAAATTTTAAATTAATCATAACAAAAATAGATGTATGCCATTAGTCACACTAGCAAATGCCCTGGCAATTGCGAAAGAAAAGAATATCGCCATCGGCGCCTTTAATATTGGAAATTATGAAAGCCTAAAAGCAGTTATCGATTGCGCTTCGGAAGAAAAACTTCCTGTGATTGTACAAATATTTAACCGGTTGTTTAACGATGATAAGGCGCGCGACATGGCAGCTCTGGTTAAGGTTATGGCTGAAAATGTAAATATTCCGGTAGTTCTGCACCTCGATCATGGAAAGACCATTGCCCAAGTTGAAAGGGCCGTACAGTATGGTTTTACCTCAGTAATGATCGATGCCTCCGACTTGCCGATGGAGGAGAATATCCAAATGACCAAAGCAGTGGTAGCAATCGCCCATTCGCACCATATTTCTGTTGAGGCAGAGCTCGGACGTTTGCTCCCCAAAGGAGCGATTGATTGTGAAAATTTTCTTACTGTCCCTGAGGAGGCATTGGAGTTTGTTAAACAGACCGGAATTGATGCACTCGCAGTTGCAATTGGCACTTCGCACGGGTTTTATAAGGAGACACCCTTTATCGATTTGGAAAGGCTGAAAAAAATAAATGCAATGGTCGGAATCCCGATTGTTTTGCATGGCGGTTCTGGTACCCCTGACGACATCATTCAGAAATCAGTATTGTGTGGGATCCGGAAAATAAACCTCGCGACTGAGCTTCATCAGGCTTATATTGACGGAATTGCCATCCAAGCAGAAATTCATAAAGAAAAATTCTCTCCGATTGATGTTTATAATGTACCGGTTTATGAGAAAATGAAAAAATTGGTTCGGCAAAAAATGAGACTTTTTGCACTAATGTCTCCTGAATAAACATTGAAAATCTTCCATAAAACGCTTCTAAAAAACAAAAACACAACATCTTAGCTATGAAAAAGGCAAATAAGGGAACCAGACTTCGCAACTTTTTTTGGATGGTACTGACAGAAATAATGATATTGGGTATGGGAACAACCCATCTCCAGGCTCAACCTGCTGTCGCAAATTGTATTGTTGATGTTTCAAAACCAGGGGTACTGGTTGCCCCTATCTGTAGGGGACAGCAGATAGAAGAATTCAACCACCAGTTTCAGGGAGGATTGTATGCCCAATTGATCAATAATCCGTCGTTCGAAGAGATAGACCTCAAATTAAACAGTAACGCCACTGCCTATTGGTCCCTGATAAAGTCTGGCACATCGGGCGGTAATTTATACGGACAAACCTCTCGTGAAACCGGCATGCTGAACAACCAGCAATTTCATTGCATCAAGCTTGAGGTTACGTCAGTAGCTTCGGGGAGCGTGGGTATGTCAAATGAGGGTTACTGGGGTATGAAACTGGAAAACAAGACAAAATACAGGGCCTCCTTTTGGGCTAAAAAGGGTTCAAATTTCAACGGGACCCTAAAAGTAAGATTGGAAGGCAATGATGGTACGGTTTATGCACAATCCGCAGATCTTAAACCAACCGGAAACTGGCAACGATTTACTTGCGACCTTATCACCAAAGGCATTTCAAAAGTTACTGGAAACAACCGGTTTGTAGTTTATGCTTCAACTACCGGGGATCTTTATTTTGATGTGGTTACATTAATGCCTCCTACCTGGAAGAATCGTCCAAATGGTTTGCGTCCCGATTTGGCAGAGAAGTTGGATGCCTTAAAGTTCAAATTTATCCAGTTTCCCGGAGGTTGCACCGCAGAGTCCGGGAGCATGGATTCCTGCTGGAACTGGAAAAACTCTATCGGACCGTTGGAAAAAAGAGCAGGTTCAACGAGAATCAGATGGGATTATAAAAATGATCTCTATTTTGGGTTGGATGAACATTTCCAGTTGTGTGAAGATTTGGGTGCTGAACCGGTATATACCACCTCGGCCGGAATCAGTGAAAATCCAACTGCACCACAGTGGTATGCACTATGTCCGCTCGACAAAATGCAACCAATTATTGACGACATATTGGATTTGATAGAGTACTGCAACGGACCTATCTCATCTACCTGGGGCGCTAAACGTGCAGAAAACGGCCATCCAAAACCATACAATCTTAAATACATTGAGATAGGTAATGAACAGTGGCATGCCAGGGGCTCCTATAACGAGCGCTATCCAATGATATATAAAGCAATCAAGGCCAGATATCCTGAAATGAAGATCATGTACAATGGCGATGATGGCAGTTCAGGAGATATACATTCGCATACCTATGGAAATTTCGTGGACTTCGTTGATGACCATCGTTATCAGAAAGAGTTGTCAGGATTGTACAATAAATATGACAGCATTGATCCTGCATGTAAAAAAATTTGTGTCGCAGAATATGCTTCTTCTATAAAAGGCAATGGTGGAGATATAATTGGGAATTTCGGAGATGCAATTTCAGATGCAATATTCATGCTCGGCTGTGAAAAGAATTCGGCTCGGTTGTGGTGGACAGGATATGGCAATTATGGAGGCCTTTTGGATCACAGTAATTTTGGTCCCTGCATCGTATGGAATGATGCCGTTTCGAGCTTTGTCACACCTTCCTATCATATGCAAAAAATGTTGTTTACCGATAATCAGGGTACCCGTATTTTGCCTTTTACACAAAATAGCGCCAATTGTTTTTGGTCCGCATCTGTTGATACTCAATCCGGAAAGCATGATATACTCTTGAAAGTAGTTAACAAATCGGGAACATCAGAAACAACAGATATTTTGCTCAAGGGTGCAGGTAAGATTGATCCGGTGGGTCATTTTACGCTATTGAAAGGATCTCCGAATGATGAAAATTCTTTGACAAATCCGACGAAAATAGTTCCATCATCCGGGACTTTCGTTGCCACCAGTCGTTTTTCTTACACTTTCCCGGCCAATTCTATCAATATTCTTCGTATTGGATCAGTCAAATAACACTAAATGAAGCCATTAGGTATTAAAATACTTTGTAGTGCAGTAATCTCTTTTTTGGTAAGCTTGGTTACATTTATTCGTATTCGAGCTAAGTTGGTTGTATTGGTTGAGTTCATTTTTCTTATTTCAGTACTCAATTCAGAGGCCAAAAGCCATGCAACAAGTTTTGATGCAATGAGGGGAACACGTTACGTGCATCCGATAGCAGATACGACAGATTCGCTTTCAGCAAAGGAAATTACCGAACTGCGGGACGATAAGGGACTGCCTCTTTGGTTTTCATGCGATATTTATAAAACTGTTTGTCTCAATACCCAGTGCCGAAAGGTGCATCTTCTGATTTATTGGGATGGCGCCGCCAACTATCTTGGCATGCAATTGCATAAAAATGAACCCTTGACAAAAACGGACCACAAAAATTTCACTCAGGATGACTATGAAAAGTTAGACAGGATTCTGTCTAATCCTTTATCGGTTTTAAAAGTGCTCAAAATTGAAGAGCTGACAATAAATTCTGAAGACAAGAAAAAAAACAAAGTGGATGCATTTTCCGGTGCTACAATGCCTGCATTGAGTGAATTCGTTGTAAAAGATGCCGTATACTCATGCTACACCTTGTGGCATACAGTATATGGAACGACCCGTGATCAAATCAACTCAATCCTTGAACAACGGACAGATGACCGCTACATTAGGCTTCTCTTTGAGCAGAAAGACCCGCAATACAGCATATGGGCAATTGATTATATAGAAAAGCATCCAAAATATCAACAGGTTTTTTACCATCATATAATGAATCTGATTCAGTCGGAAGATAATAACGTATCACGCAAATCATTGCACTTTTTTATTCCTGATAGGCTATCAGATGCAGCCATCCAGAAAGAAATGGCATTCCAGATGGAAAAGGCTTCAGCGACCCATAAATTTGAAATCATCATGCTCTTTAAAGCGCTTCCAAAGGTGACCAATGATGCTATCTTAATCATGTTGGTACAATTCAAAAATCGAAAAATAGGTACTGGATTACTAGAATATCTATGTAATTTAATACAACCTGAAAATCTAAAAGACTCCCGGATTGTCGAAGAACTCAAAAGCATTTCCAAAGATAAAAACCAGTATGTTAAGAATATAGCTCAAAAATCGCTTGCAAAAACCGATCATAATCTTTTGACAATTTTAATGGCATTAATCTTTGCCCTCCTTTTGGGTTATCTTGTTAATAACCTCTTTATAACGTGAGGTTTAAATAAACACTTCCCGCATAAACAAACATTTAAATCAGAAATCGGAAAAAATACATAAGACAAAAAGGGGAAAAGATGCGTTACGAAATGATGTTTCCATATCAAATCAGGGAGGCTATTGATAATAATACTCCTGTAGCAATGGCCTTAGGGGTTCTGGAGTACCACGGAGAACACCTCTCTTCCGGAGTTGAAACCCTGTTGGTAGTGAGGGCGCTTGAGATGCTCGAGAAGGAGATGACATTGGTAATCATGCCGCCATTTTATTATGGTGCAGGTTCTTTTGCCGTAGCAGCGCCGGAACGCAATGGAGGTATGCATGTCGATTCGGATATTCTTCACCTGTTTGCACGACAGTATTTTTATAATCTTTTGCGCATTGGCTTCCGCAATATTTACGTTTTTGTCCATCATCAGAGTGAAAACTTCGTCAATGGCATGCCCACTGATTTAGCCTTTAAACTGGCAGCACGCCAAGAAATTTCAGCATTCATTGAACGGGAACGTGGCGATGGTTGGTGGGGAGACAACGCTTCATCCGACTATTATGAAGAGCAAGCAAAAGGTACCGATCCGTTTAATTGGATTCACATCTGTCCGTTTATGAGCGCCAATGCCCAGTCCCGATTCCCTATTGACCATGCAGGGGAACAGGAGACATCCCTGATGATGTCATTCTGCCACGGAGGTGTGGATATGTCCAAATTCAGGGATACGGAATGGTACACCCAGGGAGCGAGACAAGCCTCGCTCGGTTATGGAAACCGGGCCAGGGAAATCATACTTCGAGACATGAAAAAAATGATGGGGCATACCCGGAAATGCTAAATTGTTGCAGAAGTTTTCCAAAAAAGTTTGCCTGTTATTAAAAACTAATTACTTTTGCAACACTTTTGAGGGAAGCCATATCCTTGATCAAACAGCAAAAGTAATCGGGGTGTAGCGCAGTCCGGTAGCGCACCTGGTTTGGGACCAGGGGGTCCCAGGTTCGAATCCTGGTACCCCGACGATCAAAGAGAGTAGAAAGAAATTTCTACTCTCTTTTTTTGATTGATGGGCAACCGTAGCGCATCCCGACTGCGTCGGGACATTAGTTCATTATTATTAGCTATTTTTGGATACGAAAAACAAGATTTTTGCTAACATAACAAGGACATATTATGAATTCTTTCAAGTTGTTAAACACATCGGTGTGGATTGCGGTATTATCCATCATGGTAACCACCCTGGCTTTTAACAAAGGATCTGCCCAACAGAAAGGTTGGCATGACCTTTTTGATGGTAAAACCCTCAATGAATGGAAAATTCTAAACCAGGATTTTAAGAATCCTGAAATTAATCCTGAATTTTACATTGAAAACAAGATGATCATTTGCAACACCAACAATAACAAAGGTGGAGGCTATCTAATTACCAATAGATCGTACAAAAATTTCATCCTGGAACTGGATGTGAAAATCGATACAACACTTAATTCGGGTGTTCAGTGCCGAAGTACCATTTGGCAAAAGGACACAGTTACTTCAAACTTTAACGGTAAACCAGGTATATTCAAATGGCCAGCCGGTTACGTTTGGGGATATCAAATTGAAATTGATCCTTCTCGTCGTGCCTGGTCAGGGGGTTTGTATGAACCCGGAAACCGTGGATGGCTTGTGACCCTCGAAAAAAATGAAAAAGCACAGCGAGCTTTCAAACCGATGGATTGGAACCATATTAGAATAGTGATGGATGGAAACAAAATACAAACCTGGGTGAACGGAATCACGATTGTAGATACATCGGATAACATGTCTTCGTCAGGTTTTATCGGACTGCAGTTTCATGGGGCAAACACGGAGATACAGAAAAATAAAAAATCAATGTGGAAAAATATCAGAATAAAAGAGTTGCCTTAAACTGGGAAAAATTATCCGGAATTTCAATCTCGACTTCCAACTATATTTAATAAAAATTTTACTTTTGCCTCCATTAGTTTAGGGTGAAAGATACTTTCTCCTTTTGACCAGCCTCAAATTCGCTGGGAGTGGAAAATCCAAATCAACCACAACAAAAGTATCATCATTCAAATTATCAAATCAGATTCCAATTGTCAAGGACAACTGGCTGGGGGATCGTATGTTTACTCAATTAAAAACTACTATTATTTACAACAACCAGTACTTTAAAAACTATTACTATTAACATTTTTGGCGGTCTGCTGTTGTTATATTGGATAGCCCTGTGTTTCATTCCTACAGGGGAATTCAGCGCCGGTACGATGGAGATGAACCAAAACTTCGCCTTTTGGTTTGACCGCCTTTTCGTCTCACCAGAATTGCTTGGAAAACATGGATGGAACGCGGAAGGAATATTCAGTACTTTCCCAGCCATAGCGACAGGTATCGCCGGAATGTTGGCAGGCCATCTATGTGATAGCAGATGTGTTTCAAACAATTTATTTGTATTCAGGTTTCCGGAATTTTGTGTACTTTGGTTTGGTGGATTCGGGGATGGCCGAAAAGGGTGCCTCGCTTGTCTGGGCAATTATTTCGGTAATCTCCTGCTTTTTATTCGGATATGTTCTTTACAGAAAGAAAATCTTCTTTAAATTGTAATCGTATCCCTAAAAATGTTTAGTACTAAAAATATAAGATATCATGAGAAATTTCAAGTTCATTGCCAGTATGGTTATATTGATATTGGCCGGTGCTTCCAGGGTAAATGTGGTATTGGCTCAAAACAAATTCAATATTCTGACAGTTCCGGCCGGAAATGAATTCACCCAGATCCATCCGGAAGGAACGACCATTTTACCCTCCGGTCGTTTTTTAACACCTGCCGGTCATACCATCAGGATTGCCAATGACCCTTTCGGTATAGCCCTTTCTCCGGATGGAAGAAAGGCTGTCACCTTACACAACGGAGTTTTCACCATTGTTGATCTTCAGACGATGAGCGCCATCCGGGTTCCCAGTTATGATAAGAAAATCAAATCACCACTATCCAAAGGATCCTTTTTGGGAGTAGCTTTTGCAAGTGATTCGAAAACGGTTTATTTGAGTGGCGGAGACAATGGCGCCGTTATCAAATACGACATTGAAAGTCTCACAAGACTCGATTCCATCTCCTTGAATGGCAAGGTAAACGGTATAGAATATGGGGATAGTTTCACTTCAGATCTGGTATTGAATGAGGCAAACAATGAGCTACTCGTTCTGGACAAGGCTAATTTCAGGATGGTACGTATTGATCTGGTCACCAGAAAAATAAAGGCCTCCATCAAAGTTGGCCGCCTCCCTTTCGGGTTATCCCTGAGTCCCGACAAAAAGACTGCCCTGGTGGCCAATGTTGGCATGTATGATTATCCGCTTATTACCGGGGCCACTCCCGAAAATATCGATTCATTGATGATTTCCCACCATCCTTACGGGGATAACACGAAGGAATCAATCCATGGAACAGTGGTTGAAGGACGCAAGGTTCCTGGAGTTGGTAGTCCGCTTCATCCCGATGCCATGAGCGTCTTTACCATCGATTTGAACTCCAACAAAGTGATGGATAAATTCAAGACAGGCCATCAGATCGGACAAATGATAGAAGATGCCGAAGTAGTGGGCGGAGCGAGCCCTAATTCAATAGCAGTCGGGCGGCAATTTGCCTATGTAACCAATGCCACGAATGACAATATTACGATCATCGATTACAAAAACCACAAGCTTTTGGGCGACATTCCAATTCTTGTTGATCCGCGAATCGACAAATACCGTGGATTGTTACCCTTTGGGATCACATTGAGCAAAGATGAAAAAACACTCTATGTTGCCCTACTGGGATTTAATGCCGTGGCTGTCATCGATGTTGATTCCAGATCATCCAAGGGCCTTATTCCGGCAGGATGGGGACCAACACGGGTTCAATTGTCAAAAGACGGCAAAGAGATCTACATCATAACTTGCAGGGGATTAGGCGCAGGACCCAACGGGGGAAAAGGTTTTAAACCTCCTGTTCAGGGATATTTTATTGGTGACATACAATTGGGCACTTTTCAGAAAGTGGATGTGCCGGATGTAACTCAATTGGCGACCTACACACAGCAAACCATTGACAACACTTTCAAAAGTATAACCATTACGGATGATGGCAAGAATCCATTACCGTCATTGCCTGGTATCAGGAAGTCGCCAATCAAATACGTGGTTTACATTACCAAAGAGAACCGGACCTACGACGAGATTTTTGGTCAGCTCAGGAATGCAGCAGGCGATAGTACCCTGGCCCGTTTTGGGGTAAATAATGAATACACCTTACCCGATTCACTTCGGACTAAATTTCCGCATCTACGGGTTAGTCCAAATCACATAAAAGCTGCCCAACAATTCTCCTTCTCAGACAATTTCTATTGTGATGGCGATGCATCCATTCATGGCCACCATTGGATGTTGGGTGTGATCCCAAACGAATGGGTAGAGACCAACTCAAGTGTATCAAAAGAAGCGAAGATATTTTCCAAGGCGCCAGGCAGGCGTTTTCCAGGTACTACAGGCAGCATGGATCCCGAGGATTACGCCGAAATAGGTGGTCTCTGGGAGGCGCTCGACCGGAAAAAAGTACCATTCTACAATTTCGGCGAGGCAAATGAAACGGGACATGTACGCGAAGAGTGGTTCGACACCAATACCGGGGCAGCCCATGGTGTAATGGTTCCCATGCAAAAGGCGCTTTTCAAGAGGACCAGTCACAATTATGCCGGATTCAACACCAACATTCCGGATCAATACCGGATGGAGCAGTTTGAAAAGGAGTTCACCAAGAAATGGATAAAAGGAAATGAAAAATTACCTTCATTCATTGCCATGCAGGTCCCCAACGACCATGGCGCCCGAAACCGGCCTGAAGATGGCTACTTCTTTCCGCAATCGTACATGGCAGATAACGACCTGGCCGTGGGGAGAATCCTGCATTTTCTTTCCCGGACTAAATACTGGAAGAATATGCTCGTTATTATAACGGAAGATGATCCGCAAGGCGGAGTCGATCACATCGACGGACACCGGTCAGTTTTGATGATGGCAGGCCCTTATGTTAAAAGAGGATATGTATCGCATACCCATGCCAATTTTGGATCCATACTCAAAACGATCTACAACATCCTGAATGTGCCTTATGTTAACCAGTACGATGTGACCGCCTCCCTGCTACAGGATTTTTTTACCCCAATTCCCGACTATACCCCTTATACACTCGAATTGCATGATCCACGCGTGTTTGACGTCACAAAAGCAATGAGGAAATACAAGATGACCATCGACTGGCGGAAGGTTGAACAGGGACCCGAACTGGACAACGAGGAAGTGGAACGCAAAGAACTATACCGGAATAAATATGACAATGATGAGGTACAACGGAAAGCGCTTTACAAAAAAAAATGACAATTGACAATTGATAATGAAATATATTACCTCTCCGTCGTCCTACCGTCCTGACAGTGCATACCACGAACTGTTCTCCTGGTAATCTTCAATCAATGTGGTACTGTCTGAATAATTCAGGTGCCCGATCAATGCCGTCACCTCTTTCTTTAAAGTAGCCAGGCTGTTCTCAATCAAATCAGAACGGAACCCCTTTTCTCCCAAATCAACCACCTTCTCCATCGAGATAATCCTGGATATTGCCTGACCCAGTTCTACCATCTTGCGCTGTGGCAACTCATAATCAAGATTAAAATTCAGAAGATCTTTAAAATAATCTGTAGCTTTCTGGGTCAAATCACTGGAAATTAGGAATTTGAATAAATTAGATTCCTTTGCTTGCTTCATTTGTTTGACAATAGCATCAGATATCTGTGAATAGAGCATGTCGTTCGATCCTTCAAAGATCTGGAACGGACGGCTATCGGTAATGCCTCTCCCACCGATATGACTCAGCCTGTATGCCTTCGCCCCAACAAGCTGCACCAATGACTGTGCTGCATTTTGCATCAAATCAGTTACATAGCTCTTTACCGCATTGGCTTCTACCCCACTCATGGAAAGATCGTTCTCTATACCCGCCTTTTCGCTGCTACTCGCGCACATGGCGGAAGCAACCGTGAAAGAAGATTGCAGATCTGTCAGACGAAGCTGTACCTGGTCGTATGCCATCAACCTTTTACCTGATACAGACCTTTCCCTGGTGTGGGAAAGCGCTTCATCAAGCATCCGCTGGATAAACCCATGCGCCATGCCCGGAAACTGAAGCCTGCTACGGTGCAACAGGTCCAAAAGTAACTTTATTCCGGTTGAATGGGGTTGAAGTCGATGAAGATGAGGTACCTCCACATCAATCCTATTGCGGCCGTAAGGGATTTGGTAAAGACCTAGATTGTCAAAAAACTCTTCTACCACGATTTGCTGACCATTCTGGTTGACATCACACAGGAAAAAGTCGATATCTCGTTTTAATTCACCATTTTTCATCTGCTCCCTGGCTGTCAATAGCCAGAAATCGGCCCATCCCGTTAATCCGGCCCAGTGTTTGGTACCTTTGATGTTGTAAAAATCCCCTTCCGATGTAAATGAGGTCTGCATGTTGAGCGCATCACTGCCATGGCCGGGTTCCGTAATCATCAATCCACCCATGTTTTGTGCAGTCATAAACCTGTCAAAGACAGACCTTTTCGTCTCCTCCGACCCATATTTTGCCAATGGCTGAAGGAATAGCGCAGAATTGATACCCAAAGTTAGCGACAGCGCCAAAGATTCGTAGGCGGCTGCAGAAAGGAGAGAAAGAATCTCTTCTACCTTACCACCCCTCCCACCGTATTCTTCAGGTATATTTACAGACAATGGGTTACCCGACATCACCTCCCGCATCACGAAAGGAGGCATACCCCTGTTGGTACTCAATTGATCGATATCAGCCCTGACTCTGTAAGCATGGGTACTTCTTGACCGAAAATCTTCCAAGAAAATTTCAAATGGTATTTTTGGATTTGACAAAGGGTTACTTTTCATGGTTGAATAAAAATTATTAATGCCGGATCTTAAAATAACCTCACCGGCCAAATCTCCATACTTCAAATCGGAAAAATTACCTGAAATAAAAAGATATCTGTTAGTTGAACGTCAATTTTGAAGTTATGTTGCAAAAAAAAACGCTATTTTTAAAGAAAATTTCTAATCAATATATATTACCATGTTAGAAAATAGAAAGAAAAATCTTAGTCGTCGTTCATTTTTCGGAACCTCGATGATGGGCGCAGCAGGGGTTGCCCTTCTGCCCGGGCTGGTTACCAACTGTGACACAACGCCGGCAGCTCCGGCTGCAGATGTCCGTCTAGGCTTTATCGGAATGGGCAGACAATCCATGTACTTACTAAATAGTTTTTTACAAATACCTGGAGTACAAGTTATTGCTGGATGTGATGTATATGGTATCAAACGCAAAAGATTTGAAAAAAGGGTAACAGACTTCTATGCCAAAGCAGGTAAGAAGGTTCCAATTGAGACCTGTGAAAAATTTGAGGATTTGCTTAATAATCCAACCATCAATGCTGTGGTTATTGCTGTTCCAGACCACTCACATGCCAGAATTGCCATAGCGGCCCTAAAAGCCGGCAAGGATGTCTACCTGGAAAAACCCATGACCTTCACCATCAAAGAGGGACAGGAGCTGGTAAAATGTGTGAGGGCTAACAGCCGCATTTTGGGTATTGGCAGTCAGCAAAGATCGGATCCCAATTTCCAACGTGCCATTCAGCTCGTTCAATCCGGGGCCATCGGTACCATAGAAAAAGTAAATGCACATGTCGGCGCCCCGCCAAAACCATATAACCTCCCTGAAGAACCAGTACCGGCTGATCTGAACTGGGACTTGTGGCTTGGTTCCCTGACTGCCAATATACATTACAACCACGAACTGGATCCGCCAATCAGCCTGGATCCTCCCGAAGACGAAAAACTCTGGGGCGCCTGGCGCTGGTACACCGAAATGGGTGGCGGATTCACGACCGATTGGGGCGCACACATGTTCGACATTGCACAATGGGGACTTGGCATGGACAGAAACGGACCGGTTGAAGCCTCTCCTATCGGGGATGGCACTGAATACATGAGTTTCAAATATGCCAATGGCGTGGTGATGACCTCTGAGCCTTTCGACGAGAAGAAAACCAAAGGTGTGAAATTCTGGGGCAAAACAGGTTGGATTGAAGTTGCACGAGGCTTTTTCAATGCTTCCGATCCAAAATTGATGCCAGAAAAGAAAGAAGAAGCCAAAGGTCCGTACGAAACCAAGATTCCCCACCAGATAAATTTTGTGGAAGCAGTCCGCGGGCACAAGGACCCAGTAGTTCCGGTCGAAATCGGGCACAGCAGTTGTACGGTCTGTACACTTGGAAACATCGCCTGTCAACTGAGAAGAACGGTCAAATGGGATCCTATCAAACAGGTTTTTATCGACGATACCGATGGGGCAGCCACAAAGATGCTGCACTACGAATATCGACAGGGATATTCACTGCTATAAAATAGAAGAGGCTCCGAAAGGGGCCTTTTTCTATTTATAAGCTATGCGGCAAGAGAATCGTTGAACGCCAAATGGCTGTTTTCGCCAATACCAACAAAAGCAACATCACTCGGGTGTTTGCTGATCAATTAATACTAATTTCCAGAATGGTCATTGTAATGTTATTCGATCCATCGGTACAGGTAACTTTGAAATAGTCCTTCCCGGGTGTTACATTAGTGGTTCGCAATCAATAAGCTTAGAATAATCCAATATTTAATCGAAATTTTTATAATCTCATAATTTTATTTGAGATTTAAACAGTTTCTTCTAAGTTTTATAAGGTTGACCAAGTTATTTGCGCTATCATTTGGATTTGCAGACATGATTTTATTCCTGCTGCTAATTCTGAAAAGTCTATTTAAATCTTACCTTATTAAAGCAGTAGCACACCAAAGCAGAGGAGCCTGTCCATGAAGATCCCCAACAATGCGTTTTCTTTGCATGTAATGGTTGCGATCATTTTTAATGTTTGTTCCTTCGCAAACTTCTGTTAGTTCATCGTCTGTATTGATGTATGAAACCAGGGCCAGCCAACCTTTGCGTGCAGCTACTCCGTACGCTTTCTTATCAAGCCAGCCGTTCTTTACACCTGTGATTATAGCATAAGTAAACATCGCAGTTCCTGAAGTTTCCTTCCATGCATCCGGATCGTCAATAATTTGTCGCCACATACCATCATTTTCCTGATACATTAATAACACAGCCATCATTTTGTGGTATCCTTCCATGATTCGGGTACGATTTGGATTGTCTTTCGGCAGGATTCGAAGGATTTCGGCCATTCCTACGGCCATCCATCCATTGCCTCTCCCCCAGCTATAATGGGCTTCCGGTGAATGGTAGAACAAACCGTTTCCCAGTTGGATGGTGTCGAGATAAAGCACCATCTCTTTGGCGGCACGATCAATATATTTCTTTTCGCCTGTTGCCCTGTATGCTTGTGCCTGCACTGCCGTGATCATAAACATATCGTCAATCCAGATGCGGGTTTGCCAGGAATAGCCCTGATCGGCTAGTTTCTTTTCTTCAGGCTTTGCTCCAATAGGCAAAGTCCATTGATTATCAGCATATTTCAGTCCAAGATCAAGATATTTCTGCTGTTTGGTTTTCATGTAAAGTTCGAGTGGAACCGATCCAAAAACATTGTTATCAACATGATTAGGTTTCGGCAGAAGGTTTGCTTCCTTGTCGAAAAGCGGAGCAAACCGACCTTCATATCGGTTGAACAATTTTTTATTTTTAGAGACCTCAGCAAACCACATGCCGCCCAACCAGGTACAAACATCCGGATAAGTGATCTGCGTTGGAGGAGTATCCGGATGGGTATTCCCATATCTGGAATGAGGGGTATTCAGAAACTTTTCAGCAATACGTGTCCCAATTTCCAACGGTGATTTTCCTTTCGGCCAGTGTTTCAGATCGTAATTTTGGTGTTGGGCATTAGTCGTCAAGACATTTAGTAAAAGGATAAAGGAGAAAATTGAAGTTGTTATTTTCATATTATTCTTTAAAATTATTTACATATTAAATTACGTTCAATGTGATGAAATTACATCCTTTATCTTGAACACCCAGGCATAATTGCATGGATTTGTTGCAGGAGTAATTGCAGGCGGAGTAATCGTTATACTGTTTGCTGAAACTGAGTATTTCACTTTCCCATTGAAGCCAAGCATCGTTACTGATTCTGTTTTGCCGATCCCTTTTACTACGATTGGACTATCCTGCCATTTGGTTACGATCACATACAATTCGCTCCTTTTTTTTGTAAAGTACACTGTTGTTTCAGGTGATACCACTGGTGCTTTCTCCCATTTTCTTGTCTCATAAATTGCTTCGCCATTGACTTTCAGCCAATCTCCAATATCGGCAAGTCGTTGTTGCATAATTTCAGGAATACGGCCATCTGCGGTTGGACCAATGTTGAGTAGCAGGTTTCCGCCACGGGCTACCTTGTTGATCAGGATGTGCACCAGTTCTTCAGAAGTTGAGTAATCTTCCAGTACTTCATTGCGGTTGTACCCAAATGATCCTGCTATACCACGGCACTCTTCCCATGGATGTTCAAATTTGGTGTCATTGGCATTCCCCTCGTGTACCAAATCATATTCGGTAGTGTAGAATCCGCCGTGTTTGCTGCGGGTCTCTTTTCCCCAGCGGTCGTTCACCACAACTGAATTTTTTACCGGGGAGTCATTGTATAGCCAGGCCAGGAACTGCGTGCTTTTCCAGTCCTCGCTCGGGTGATCCCATTCTCCGTCAGTCCAAAACACATCAGGCTGATAGCGGGTGACCAGGTCCTTCATTTGCGGAATCATGTGTTCGTCCACATATTTTGCCAAATTGGCTTTGTACAAGGGGTTAAACCACTCGTAAAGCGAATAGTAAAATCCCATGTGCAGTCCTTTCTCTTTCACCGATTTGGAAAGGTCACCGCATAAATCCCGGTGAGGACCGATATCCATAGAATTCCAGTTCCAGCTCTGTTCGCTCGGCCAAAGGGTAAAACCTTCGTGGTGCTTGGATGTCAGGACGATGTATTTGGCGCCTGCCTCTTTGAAGCGTTCTGCCCAGGCATCAGGGTCAAACATTTCAGCTCTGAAAAGGTTGGCAAAATCCTGGTATTTGAAATCTTTGCCATATACACGATTCTGATAATCAATAAAGTACTGCTGGGTTTTGGATGGTTTCACCAATCGGCTCCAATACCATTCGGCATATTGCTCGTAAACACCAACTTTATCACGTTTGGTCGGACTGTAAGCGGGAACGGAAAACAACCCCCAATGGATAAATATTCCGAATTTGGCATCCTCGAACCATGCCGGAACAGGACGGCTATCGATAGATTCCCAGGTGGGCTGGTAGCTTTGAGCTTTGATCAAGTTGAATGGAACCATCAAGATGATAAGAGTAAAAACAAATTTGGTAGTTTTCAATTTCATATTAAGTAATATTTAGTCCTCCCTTTTATAAATCAATTCTATACCATTGCCTTTATGTAAGTTTCGGCTATACTTTTTGTCAGTTGGGTTGTTCCAGTGCTCTGCAGTTCCAAGACTGGCAAGAGGGGTGCCATCCCTTTCCGGGTCGTAAACCGCGCCTGAAGGTGGGTTGTTGGCCAGGGCCATCTCTTCCATGGCATAGTCGCTGTACATCATATCGGGTGCATCGGGCCATGCCGCAAGGGCAAAGTCGAGTACAACCGATTCAATGGCAACAGGATCCTGTGAGGCAAACAAACTACCCATCCACTCATTGTTGAAGGGAGGGATTGTCCATTTTGATTTGGGAAGTCCGCCTAAGCCCTTGTTGCTGTAAACCCCGTCGATCAGATAAAGCACTGTCTTCCCGCCCAGGTCTTTGTGCCCGATGAAATCAGGATAAACCGAGTATTGAGGCTTGCCTGCCTTACTTTGACTAAAGCCACTTCCATGCGAATTCTTATGCCAGTCGGTTTCAATGCTGGTGCATCCGAAAAAATTCTTTGCACATAGTGTAACACCTTGGGCTACATGCCCTTTCATGATTGCCAGATTAATTACATAATCGGCCTCAACAAAACAAGTCGCAAGTCCATGGACCATTCCCTTAAAATCCTGTGAGTAAACAAAACCGTTTTCCACAAAAGTCGATTGCTCCCGTCCGTCGCCCCCTATATGGTCGATGTAATGAACTTTCGGATATACCGCGTAGCATTTGTCATAAATGTTGTTAGTGATAAACCTGCTTGGGTCCGCCACAGTAATATTTTCCTCCGCGATTCCGGCTTTGTTCACCAAACTTCTCATAAGTGACAATATCATTGCCGGATTGGCATTGATTTCTCCGCTGCTCTCGTGGGAACTGGTATTGTTCTGGTTGATTTTGATCGCTACCTTTTCCCCCTGTTTGTAACCTGTACCGCTATTCTTTTTGGTTTTGTTGAAAAAACGGAACAGGACATCCCATGATTTTTTTTCATTTCTGACATTGGTCAAACTGAGCAGGGTTTGTGAAAAAAGTTTATCTGTTTCTTCCTGGTTGTTGAAACGGTCTTCCCACCAAAATCCGTTCTTTTCATCCCAACTTGCAATTTTAGGGTTGTGCCCCCAGGCCACCCTGCCCGGAAACATTCCTTTAGCCACACCAAGGGGTACATTAGGTTTGTACCAGATTTTCAGATCAGCGGCACTGACTTCTTTCGGGGATTGAAATGAAAAAATAGCGGCGGTTGCCATTCCAATAACCAGAAATAGTCCTGCGGCCAGATATTTGGCTTCAAACAATTTGTTCTTAGCCTTTTTGAATGCAAAAGCAGCTCCCGACAGGGTCAGTATCCAGATCACAAAACCCGACATCATCGGCGCCGCCACCTGCATACAAGGGTAAGTAGCCCTTGAAGGTTTTGGAATTACCCTGATCAGGAACCAAATGGTTGCAAATAAAGAAATAAGCAGGAAAACAATTTTGCCCGGTACTCGCAATTTCTTTAAGAAAAACAGGGTTCTTTTGATCCCGTTCGGAAATTTTTGAATTCTTTCGTTAGTTATCATCTTTTTGAGTTTTAAAATTCTATTAAGCATTAATTTGATCATTGCAAATTGAATCATCGTTTCGCTTGTATCTGTTAGATATTCAATGTTTTTCTAAGCCTTTAAAATTTTATTGCCTTGCTATCAATGGTTTAAAGCGAAGCATTAGTGGACACTGGCTGAGAAATGATTGGCAAGTTGCCGCTCCAATCGATCTTCGCTTCTTCGCCGGTTACGGGATCGGTTATCGTCAGTACCTTGTTAACCATCGTTACCAAGGGGTGCGTTTCATCAAGCCGTGCATCAATGTCAGGCCAGGGATCTGAAATATTAGCTACACCATTTACCCAAACATTGGGTATCATCCTAACCTTCCCTTCGGCGTCAGTTGCCAGGTTGGTATCATACTCTGTTTTGAGTGTTATGTTATCTGAGTTGGTATATTCTACTTGTAATGAAGGAGTAGAGCCCGATCCCCAGGCAACCGTTGGATTCCGGGCCGACAGGTTTGCCTTGAACGCATCGAAAGAGGCAAACTTGCCACCACTTCTCGTGCTGGTGCCTATCTCAACCACAAAACCGGTTTGGGAACGCCCGCCATGAAGTACTGCAGTGGCATAAAACGCTTTCCAAACGTTGGCATCATCTGCTTGCACATTAGCAGTTGTCAGGGAACGTATCCCGATGTAAGTGTTGCCCTCATTAAGAAAGAGCCATTTCGTACCATCAGGGTTAACCACCTCGTTTGCCTGATCCATTGTTGCAGGGTACCGGATCCCACACTCCTTGCGAAGGTTGCTGGCATGGTTGCTGCGGCGGATTGTCCTACCTGACGTGTAGAAAAAGTCCGGGCGATCAGGGGCAGAATTCGGCCAGGGGTCGGTGTCGGTAATGTTGAACATCACGATAGCAGTGTTCTTGTGGTGGGCCACCTGCATGAACGGCGATTGAGGTGCCTACCACCACGCGAAATTGGATGGTGTTTCAGGCTCATCGGCCAACCAGTAGGGGTGTCCTGCCTGGAGGTACTGCAACCGGTCGTCCGAACGGTAGGCAATTCCCAGCTTGCTCCCGTCCTGTAAATAGAAATCGGTAGGAACAAGGTATCCGGTAGATGAGCCAATGGCGAATTCCTTATCGCGCCAAACACTGCGGAACGCAACATTAAATATCGCATAAGTGGATCTTCCTTTAAGGTTTGGCTCTGAGGTCCTGACCCAGTGCGCTTTGTCAGGATTGTCGCTGCTAAGGTTAGCGATACGCTCCAGCGCTATGGGTGGACGATAAGCGGAAAGCGCGGCGTAAACCAGGTAGGTATTGTCCCCTGATTGGAGCATACGCGAACCCGTAGGCTTACATTGGTTCCAATAAAGCCAATTCAGCACCATTGTGTTATTTTTCATTCCATCATCACGCCCGGGACCTGTTCCCCCGTTGGTGTAAAGAGAGTTGTAGAAGCGCGGGTAAGGATCGAGGATATAGCCACGGTAAACATTAACGGATAAGTGAGACATCATTTGAAGGATCATGGCCTCAGCAATATTTTTCACCTCCTTATCTTCTGCAAACTCGTAAAGATGCTGCAAGGGTATCAGATGACACAGAATGTAATTGGGTGATGAGGCTTCCCCGAATGAATGGTCGTAACGCTTCTGTCCTTCAACACGCAATTTCTCTTTGACATCCGCCATCAACCTGGCGGAACTCACCCTGGGGCTGTTTGTGTTTTTAGGATACCACATGCCCGTTGGAAATTTCTGCGCGAACAAATAGCCATTGGAAAGAAGCATCAGATTATGATTCTCTGTGCCCCCTCCATACCAGCTGGTCATCGTCTGGGCATCCTCAGCTATACCATTCAACTGCGTGGAGGTGAAACGGTCGCCGAACTGATAAATTGCGCGGACAACACCCAAAGGGAAGAAAAGAGGGTCTGTCATATCGGGCGTTAAACCATGAAGTATGCCAACTGTCTTGATAACAGCATCATTGGATTGGGGCGATCTCTTGGGGTACTTGTAAAAATTTGCCAAGTTATAGGCCATGCCCAATTTCCTATGAGAACTTGGCGCTGGCCAGGACAGGTTGAGAAGCCAGTCCCTGCGCGCCTCATAGCTGCTCCAATCCTGTCCATACGTATTATTACCAATCCCTGCAACAATGCTGGCGAAAAGACAAACTGCGGTTATATTTCGAAAGTTCATGTGCAATGTATCATTCTTATGTATAATATTGATTCCATAATTTTGAGCTATTTAACCCGAATCTGTCCAAATTCGGCTTTTGCCAACGCTGATTTATTATGTGAAGTCACTGCCAGGCCAACGAATAATTGCTTTGGCATTTTTTGTAGATAAGTGCTATAAAGTTTCCAACTTTTGTTGTCATTACTGATATACGACACGAAAATATCCCCATGTCGTTTAAGCCGGATCCATGTGTTCGGGAAAGTTACATCGAACTGATTACCTGCCGTTACCGGATCGGGATAGATGGCTTTCATTTCGCCCCCTTTTTCGAGGCGGTATTGAAACTCACATCCGCCACTGTTTTTATTTCGAGGTGTGTTATCCGGAAAAATCTGATAATAGACATGTTGACTATTGTCTGTCAAATCGGCCCTGGCCATGATTCCCGCTTTTGTGTACTGATTTGCTTTACTTAAACTTAAAATCTGAACACTAAAATCGAAATCACCCTTTAGTTCTTTATAACTGAAATGAAACTCGTCACGTTTTCCCCAGATGTCGGAACCACCTGCTAATATTTCACATATTTTTTCAGTACAGTCGATATGCCCTGTAAGTGCAGGGTTACCAATATCGCAACTTTTAAGATTTTTGGCAAGTATGATTTTGAAATTGCCTTGCGCAATTGCCATGCTGCCCACCAAAGTAACCAGCATCAAAACCAAGATTATTTTTTTCATGATAATGATTAATTATTGATAATTGCAGGTTCCATTGTTAGATGACGACGGATTAAGTTCACTTGTTGGGGAGTTCCATTGTTTTCTTCGAAAATAACCAGCTCATTCGCGCCAGCCTTCAGCCATGCGGAAGGCACATGATAATAGCGTTGTGGCCCTGCATCCTGCCAATACCTTCCTATATTGCGGCCATTGACCCAGATCATCCCCTTACCAAGTCCTTCAGCATCAAGCATCCACGGGTCACCCGAAATCTCTTTGGGCGTTAATGTAAAAGAACTTCGGAACCATGAAAGTTGAGCTGGTTTCACATAGGGTTTCCAGTCTGTTGTTTTGGCTCCCCCGGTAGTAAACCAACGATTATGCTCGCCTACCATACCAGCAGCAAAACTCCACTGTTGATTGATGATCTGACCATCAAGATACACCGGGGAGAGTAATCCTTGCTGAGTTTGTGACATGGGCAGATCGATCATCCAATCACCCTTTATCATACCCAGCGTACTTACCAGCAGGAGCAATTCGTTTTTGCCTGCCACCAATGGCACCTTAATCTGAAGCGCAAATTTCTTCGCATCATTGTCAGCTGGCAGATATGGACCGCTGAGCTTACGGTTCTCAGGTAATCGATCGGGCACCGTCCCAATGAACTTTCCGTTGACCCAAACCGATAAACGATCAGAAACCCGGGCTGCCAATGTTATCAAACCAGCTTTCTCCCTGGTCACGGAAGTGCGGTACCATCCATAATCGGTCTCATCGCGGGTTTCAGCCAGCATATTGTGGGGTAGTTGTACCACTTTGAACTTTGCAGCTCCGGAAACACCCGTAGGTAAAGGATCCAACCTCGTCGTCCAACTTAGGCACACATTGGCCGTTATAAGATTCACTTTGGGTAGGAGGGTCGGCTGATCCCAACTACGATAGGCAACCTTGAATGATCCATCTGATTTCTCCATCGCAACAACTCCTTTTGGCTGAAGTGACAAATCAACGCCATACATATTCACCGTCTTTAGGCTGTCAGTCATATTGAAAACGAAGTCGAGTACACTGTCGGCACGATTAACGCTACAGACCTGAACTACCTCTTTGCCATTTTGTTTAACCGACTGCACCGGACTCCGGGAACCTTCCAAAATTATGCCTGCATTGTGCTGCAGGAAGGTATGCATCAGTTTTAGATTTTGTAAATTCGGCGTGGGTAAACCATATTCGTCTAGAGCAGCATCATAATCATAGCTGGTAGTTCCCAAATACATGGCTGTACGACCAAAGTTTGTACCGCCATGCCACATATAGTAGTTCATGCCAGCGCCGCCGGCAGCGAAGAAACGAATGATCTCAGGGATCACCACGCGGAGATTCATTGTATGATGTTTTTCTCCCCAGATATCATACCAAGCCACCCAATTTTCGGTCCAGATTGCAGGTTGGTCCGGACGCCGCTTGTGCAGTTCTTCGATGCGTTTCCAAACCGAATTTCCATTGAGGGTTTCTATGGAACTTGGTGATGCCCCTTCACACATAATCATGGGAACGTTAAATCCGGCACGATGCCCAAGCTGTTCTGCCCATGCAAGATATTTCTGCCCTTCTTCTCCATAGCGTTTTGCCACATTTTTGTATTCGTTTTCCATTTGTACCAAGATAATGGGCCCACCATTCGAGATCTGGCGATTGGCCACTTGCCTTCCCAACTCCATCACCCAGCTTTCCATCGCATCCATGTACGGTTTATTCCATGTACGGGTAACCAGACCAGGTTTGGTCGCCAACCACCAGGGTAAGCCCCCGTAGTTCCATTCTGCACAAATATAGGGACCGACACGCAGGATGACATAAAGGCCATTTTTCTGACACAAATCAAGAAAAAGCGGTAAGTTATATCGTTCAGAAAAATCGTACTTACCTTCCTGTCTCTCGTGCCCTTCCCAAAACACATAGGTCTCAATGCAGTTCAAACCTGCTGATTTACTCTCCTTAAGCATCTGTGGCCACATATCGGGCGTACTTCGCGGGTAATGGAAAGCTCCGGATATGAGCAACGTACGCTTACCATTGATTTTCAATGACTTTCCGTCGTAAGTGATTGGTGATGACACTGTGGAATCGGATCTTATATCTTTTACAACAGCAAAAGATGTTGACGGAGCCAGAAACGTTAACATAAGAAGTGAAATCAAAAATAATATTGTACGTTGGTGGCATTTCGTTGAAATTTTCATGGGGATTATAATTTGAGTAATTATGAATACTATCTGTTTTATAAGGTTGACCAGCTTATTTGCGTATAATAAATTTGTTAAAATATTTGTCCTTTCCATTTGTCAGGATAAGCATGTAAAAACCATTACTGTATTTTGAGACATCGAAAGGGATAATAGCTGTACCTGAAAGTTGTTCTTCCACGCTTCGGATCATGCCATCCATACTAATTAATTGAATAATCCATTTCCCTTCAGGTAAACCGGAGGTATTGATGTACACCTTATCGGAAGCCGGGTTAGGGTAAATCTTTATTGCCTTACTAACATTAGGTTTGAGTGGAACGTCAGTAGTCACCGATGACGAAATGATTGGCAAGTTGCCGCTCCAATCGATCTTCGCTTCTTCTCCGGTTACGGGATCGGTTATCGTCAGTACCCTGTTAACCATCGTTACCAGGGGGTGCGTTTCATCAAGCCGAGCCTCAATGTCTGGCCAGGGATCTAAAATATTAGCTACACCATTTACCCAAACGTTGGGTATCATCCTAACCTTCCCTTCGGCGTCACGTGTCAGGTTGGTATCATACTCTGTTTTGAGCGTTATATTATCTGAATTGGTGTATTCTACCACCAATGAAGGAGTGGAGCCGGATCCCCAGGCAACCGTTGGATTCCTGACCGACAGGTTTGCCTTGAACGCATCGAAAGAGGCAAACTTGCCACCACTTGTCGTACTGGTACCTATCTCGACCACAAAACCGGTTTGGGAACGCCCGCCATGAAGCGCTGCCGTGGCATAAAACGCTTTCCAAACGTTGGCATCATCTGGTTGCACATTGGCAGTTGTCAGAGAACGTATCCCGATGTAAGTGTTGCCCTCATTAAGAAAGAGCCATTTCGTACCATCCGGGTTGACCACCTCGTTTGCCTGATCTATTGTTACAGGATACCGGATTCCACATTCCTTGCGAAGGTTGTTCGCATGGTTGCTGCGGCGGATTGTGGTACCTGACGTGTAGAAAAAGTCAGGGCGAGTGGGAGCAGAATTCGGCCAGGGGTCGGTGTCGGTAATGTTGAACATCACGATCGCAGTATGCTTGTGTTGGGCCACTTGCATGAATGGCGATAGAGTAGCCTGCCACCACGAGAAATCGGATGGCGTTTCGGGCGAATCTGCCAACCAGTAGGGGTGCCCTGCCTGGAGGTACTGCAACCGGTCGTTCGAACGGTAGGCAATGCCAAACTTGCTACCGTCCTGACAATACCATCCGGCGGCATCATGATAACCGGTCATTGAACTGATGGCGAACTCCCTGTCGCGCCAAACACTGCGGCGTTGAACATTAAATATCACAGAAGTGGAGCTTCCATTATGGCCAGGCTCTGAGGTTTTGACCCAGTGCGCTTTGTCCGGGTTGTCGCTGCTAAGGTTAGCGATGCACTCCAGTACTACAGGCGGTCGATAAGAGGAAAGCGCCGCGTAAATCAGGTAGGTATTGTCCCCTAATTGCAACATACGAGATCCCGTAGGTTTACATTGGTTCCAATAAAGCCAGTTCAGCATTAATGTGCTATTCTTCATTCCATCATCAATCCCGGGACCAGTCCCCCCATTGGTATAGAGGGAGTTGTAGAAGCGCGGGTAGGGATCGAGGATATAGCCGCGGTAAACATTAACTGATAAGTGAGAGAGCAGTTGAAGGATCATGGCCTCAGCAATATTTTTTACCTCCTTGTCTTCCGCAAATTCGTAAAGATGCTGCAAGGGTATCAGATGACACAGAATGTAATTGGGTGATGAGGCCTCCCCGAATGAATGGTTGTAGCGCTTCTGTCCTTCAACGCGCAACTTCTCTTTGACATCAACCATCAACCTGGCGGAGCTCACCTTGGGGATGTTTTTGGTTGAGGGATACCACATGCCTGTTGGAAATTTCTGCGCGAACAGGTAACCATTGGACATGCGCATCAGATTGTGGTTCTCGGTGCCCCCTCCATACCAGTTGTCCATTGTCTGGGCATCAGTAGCTATACCATTCAACTGCGCGGGGGTGAAACGGTCGGTAAACTGGTAAATTGCGCGGACAACACCCAAGGGAAAGAAAAAAGGGTCTACCATATCGGGCGTTATACCATGAAGTATGCCAACTGTTTTGATAACGGCATCATTGGACTGGGAAGATTCCCTGGGGTATTTGTTGAAATTTGCGAGGTTGTATGACATGCCCAATTTCCTGTTAGAACTCGGCGCCGGCCATGACAGGTTTAGCAGCCAGGTCCTCCGCACCTCATAACTGCTCCAATCCTGTGCATAGGTATTGTTACCAATCCCCGCAATAATGCAGGCAAAAAGACAACGTACGGCTAAATTTCGAAAATTCATATGCAATGTATTTCTCTTCACTAAAAACGAATTACTATCGCAGCAATATGGTGAAGTTAGTTGCTCTTAATAACTACGCACACTCAAGAGTTTCTTAAATGTCTGTCAATCTAATCTTTAATATCCAGATATGTTTGCATGGCCTGCCTTTTCATATTGTAACATCATAAAATACCCAGTTTCAATATGCCCCGGACTATGAGAATTTTCATCCCGTTGAAAATTCCCATAGTACCGGGGCATGGAATTGACCTGATCTACCTTAGTATCCTCGGACAGGCCAGACGCCTCTCTCTCAAGCAAGTCGATGAATGAGGTTCGGGCTATTTAGTAAACCTGAGGCTGAAAGGTCTCCATAACGATACCCCTGTCCCTGACAACCAGTGTGTCACTAGCGGAAAATGAATAAACTCCTGAGGTGATCTTATACTGTAAATAAATGGCATCGCGCTTCTTATTGCCCCACGAATCAGCATCACCTACCAGTTTTCCGGATCCGGTTATGGTGTAACCGGATGATCCTTTCGCCCGGGTTATTGTACAACTTCCATCATTTGAAAATGTAAGGTCCATTTGGAGAAATCCCGAAACCCGCCGCGAATGTGAACCCCCGCTCAGGGTAACCTTGTTTAGACTCTTGGTTTGCAAAGTCCAAAGCTCATCCTGCTCAACATATTTTTGATGGTACAGGTTGGTTTCAACCCGCGTTGCGGATGAATCTACCGTACTGGTCCCCCGGTGAAGGTATGTCCCATGATAAGGATTAATAAATTTTACTGCAAACATTGTAAAATCCTTTGGCAATACAGCCCAATTGGCAGTAATCAACGGATTGGGATTATTAACTAAAGCACTTCCCCTCAGAATGGAGTCGAGCTTTGTTACATTGACAATGCGTAGCGGGATAACGTATTTCAGTTTTATGGACAAAGTATCATTAAAAAAAGCATCGCTCAGTTGAACGTCAATACCTCCGTTCACTTTACCTGCAGGAATGGTTATTTTTGATGAGCTTAATGAATAATATGACTGAGGCATCAACCTGACCGTATCTTTGGATGATGCGAATAATACATTATTGCACAGAGAGCCTGCAAGTTCAACAGTAAATTCCCTGTCAACGGCATTTTCATAGGCTCCGCCCATTGCGGTTGAAATCAGAAATTTATGATTATTGTCGCTTGTATTGTCCCAGATAACATCCTTGCCCAATTCAATTGTCCGCACTGGATACTGATAAGGAAAATAACCGGTAGTGTAGTTAAAATCCGTGAATTCGTTTACCTGATTTTTGCAGGATACCAGAAAGAATATCAAGCCAATAAATAATGACTGTATTATAAATATTTTTTTCATATTGTACATAATTGTTTATTATTTCTTTTAACAACGATAACCGAATTCACGCTACCACCCTTTGTTTTGAATAATAGCGCTATACTTGAGAACTTCGTTCTGCGGTATTGGTCCGTAGTACATATAATTTTTATCATACACCCGAGGTTCAACATCAACAACATTAAAAGTTGTACCATTCTGATTAATATTTACACCTTTCGCAGGAACTGTCAGGTCGGCTTTCCAGCGGCGCAAATCCCAGAAGCGAAAACCTTCAAAACAAAGCTCCAGTCTTCTCTCATTACGGATTAGATCCCTCATGTTATCTTTGGACGTTACTGATGCAAGGTAATTGTCGGGTTGGGATATTCCCGCACGTTTCCGGATAGCGGCAATAACCTGCCTGGCTGAAAAACCACTGGGCCCCACTCCATCAGGTCCCCATGCTTCATTGGCAGCTTCGGCATAGATAAGAAATAATTCTGTAAACCGCATATGAACTTCATAATGTCTTTGCGTACTTGTTGCCTTCGGGTCCATGTTGACATTTTCATTTAAAAGCTTCCTTAAATAATACCCCGTACGCGTGGATGTTTCAATGGAATCTTTGGCATTTGTGCCTCCGCCGACACCCGTAATTATTTTTGTACTCCTTATCGTAGCCCCATTATAGAGGATGTATAATGCCAGGCGGGGGTCACGCTTGGCAAAAGGATTAGCCGGATCGAACTGGCTAAGGGGATTTGAAATCGGGAACCCGTTCGCCCCGGGGAATGCATCAACCAGATTTTGGGTGGGATTGACACGTCCATCCCCAAACAGTGATGGCGGATAATTATTGGCCTCCCTGGTATTATTGGTGACAAGTGCGCTTCTCCAGATCATCTCTTTCTGATCCACCCCACTTGACAGTTTGATGGCGCCAACCCTGGTGGCGTCATAGTACTTATGACCATTCGGATCGAGGCCTGCTATCCCTCCACTTATATTAATAACGTCATCCGCATAATTGGCTGCTTTATCCCATAATTGGGAACTGCCATCAGAAAAGGCCGGACTGGCAGCCAGTAAAGCTACACGCGCTTTCAGCGCTTTTACGATTCTCCCGCTGATACGCTGGTTCCACGATGAACCAAAAACAACGTTGTATTTTGTAACATTGACTCCTGGTACGCCCGGGACCAATGTCTTTACAAGATTATCGTTGGCAGCATTAGCGGTCAAATCTTTATAATCGAGCATAGTCAGGTATTGAAGAGCCTTGTCAAGGTCAGAATAGATCTGGGTGACAGATTCTGTAAACCCTGCGCGGGGAATATTGAAATCAGTTCCTTCGTCCAATACTTTTGTAACAATAGGTATGCCCAGTAACTGACCATTTGAGCCAACGCCCCCTGTTCTTTGCAACAGATGATACTCAAACAGACCCCTTAAGGCGTAAACCTCGCCTTTCAAACGCCATATGAACAAATCGTTTATAACCGGATCAGAGTTTTTCCAGGGTACAGAGTCAACAACACTTTGGAACCGGTTCAGGTACATGATGGCAGAAATACAATTAGTCCATTGGTCCTCAGGGTTAAACTGGGCCGACCACTGGCCCGTTGCCATCCTAAGGTAAACATTAAACTTGTCGTTGGTAACAGCATCGTCAGTAGCAACCTCGTCAAAAGGAAAGCTAACTGTAGGTAATTTGCTGTAAGCGGTAAATAACAAGCCTTCAGCATAAGATTGATCCTTATAAACCCTGTTCAAAGTAGAATGATTATCATCCAACGGGTCAATAAGCATCTTACAGGCCGTTACAGATAGAATTATCAATACTAAATAAAATATTTTAAATGATCTCATGATAATTATTTTTGAGTTGTTAAAACAGGGCTTTCACCCCCAACGAAAATGAACGGTACTGAGGTTCACTTCCAACATTTAATTCCCTTATATCCCTGTACCGGGAAATGGTAAAAAGATTTGAACCATAAACATAAACGCTAAAGTTCTTCATTTTCGACATTTGTACAGCTTCTCCCGGGATTGTCCATGTCAATTGCATATGATTCAATGTAAAGAAGTTATCCTTGTAGAGCCAAAATGTCGAGACCCGATGGTTATTATTGTTCGTCTGTGAACTTAACCTCGGCAATGTTGCTGTTGTTTTGGTTGCCTCTGTCCACCTCTCAACGATATAGGTTGAATATTTATCATTGCCATCCACCCAGTAATAGTTATTGGAAATATACGCATCACGCCCGATACTCCCGTTCCCAAGGGCGTACAATGTTAATCCCTTATAGGATATTTTCATGTTTAAACCATAAGTAAAAGGGGCCCAGGAACGTCCAATCTGAACCTGGTCATTATCATCAATAATCCCGTCTTTGTTCTGATCCACATATTTAATGTCGCCAGGTTTCGCTATTCCAAACATCTGGGATGCATGATTGTTAATATCATTCTGGTCCATAAATAAGCCATCGGCAACCAGGCCAAACAGCGCATCAACCGGGCGGCCTTTCCTGTAAAGGTAATCCTGGGACCATGTCTCATCCCTTTTCAAAACCTTGTTGTCCATTAAAAGACCGTTGGCCCCGACAGAGAACGAGAGATCGCCAAAACTTTTGTTAAATGATAATCCCAATTCAACTCCGCGGTAAGAATTTTCATTGTAATTTCCATAAGGTACATAATTGGCAAAATAACCGGGGTAAGAATTATTAAGCCGCGTCATCTGGTTCGAATAAATACTACTAAAAGCATTAAAATCAAGGGAGAGTTTATGGTCAAACAGGACACTCTCAAACCCCAGGTTGATTTCTTTCCGTTTTTCGAAAGAGAGCCGTGGGTTTCCGCCAATAGTTGATATTGTCCCGTTATAAGCAGCGGCATCATACCAGGAGTAACTCGATGCTCCACCGTAAATATTATCATAATAATAATAACCGGTTATCCCCGCATCCGTATTTAGTATCCCTGCCGAAGCCTTAAGTTTAAGATAATTAACAGCCGGTATGGCCGACATGAAATTCTCGGAACTGATTAGCCAGGCCAGCCCCAAAGATGGAGAGAAAGCGCTTCTGTTCCCTTCAGGCAACCTACCTGATTTTACAAGGGCGCCGCTGAAATCAGCTGAATACTTGTCTTTATAACTATACATTAAACGCAATCCAAAGTTCAGGTTTTTATCCGGCTGAACGACATTTTGTGTTGCAATTTGATTACCGAACCCGGACAATGAACCCTGTACCCGGTGTACCCCAAAAGTCTTATCATAATCCAATAAACCGTAAAACCCAATTCGCCGTTGAAAATACTGGCCTGAAATATTCTGGTTTCCGCTCCGGGCATCGGAGCCATTTTGCACCAGGCTTACAATCGAATCATTTGCCGCATCCCATGTGGGCGTATAAACCGAATAGCTATTCTGCACTACCTGATTGTAACTCGTAAAGAAATCGAAGCTTAGGTTCGTGTGAAATGCCAAACCATCAACCAGCGCCTTCAGGTCAAAATCTATCCTGTTGTTGAAAGAGAGCATCCGGTCAATATTTTCAGATGTTCCTGCCGAATATCCATCGGCAAACGCGTTGGTCAGATAACTCGGTGTCCCCCCAAGCAGGTATTTACCATCTACATCATTCTTTCGTGATTTTAATAACGCATTTGCGTTCGGGTTCATAATTAAGCTGATGGGTATTAACGGTGCATATAATTGCGGTAAGCGCGTAGCTGCTTCTGCATAGAAATTACCAAGAGCGCCCTTGTTGTTGTCCAAAACCGCAACGCCATCGATAGAACTCCTGATCCAGTTGTTGATTTTCATATCAACATTGCCCCTGAAATTGAACTTGTCTTCTTTGGCTGTTTTTCCTTCACCGAAATTCATAAGGCTTCCTTTCTCGTCCCAGCCCATATAAATGAAGTACTTCAATGTATTATTACCTCCCGAAAAATCGGTGGTTACCCTTGAAAAAGGTTTGAACGACTTGAGATATTCATTCGAATAATAATCTGTGGATGGATAACGGTATTTGTTGCCCATACGGTAATTGTCTATTGTCGCAGGATCATATAGCTGGGCAAGCCCATCATTTTGCCTCGCTTCGTTATTCAATGCCATATAATCAGCCGATGATAAATATTGAGGCAACGCACTTGGAATGGAAATGCCATAATTACCCGATACATTAACCTGTTTTTTTAGCGCCACCCCTCTTTTGGTCGTCACAAGGACTACTCCGTTAACAGCCTTGGTCCCATACAGAATTGCCGAGTTAATGTCCTTGAGTACAGTGATCTGTTCCACTTCATCAAGGTTGATATAGGTATAATCACGTGGAAGCCCGTCAACAATAAATAATGGCGTACCTATCCCCCGTAGATTGGTACTGCTATACAACCCGGGAACACGACCGGAAAGCGCTTCTAATATATTTTGTTCATTGGCATATGGCAGAAAATCAGCCGGGTTAACAACACTGACAGCATTTACCAGGCTTCCACTTTTAACTTTCCTAAAAGCTATATTAACATCGTCTTTGGATCCATGGCGGTATAAACTGGGAACCAGGGTTAACGCTTTTAATTTCTTATATGAACCTGCGTTGAAAACAGCAGGTTCATAACCATCAGCTTCAATCAATATCTCCGGTTCCCCGGAAACTGATATCAAGAACTTGCCCGAAGGGTCAGTTTTTGACACCACGGAGCCTTCATTGCCATACACCATTGCCCCCGTTACAGGGTGCCCGGCCTGATCAGTCACTATTGATTCGATAATTACTTTATTTTCTTCTTTCTGTGCCTTTTGTTGCGCTGTAAGTCTTGCCGGCAGAAGCAGCAGGACAAAATTGAACATCATGAACAGAACAATATATATTTTCTTCATAATTATTGGCTATTTTAAATAGTTATTTCCCTACCATCCAGGATTCTGTGGGAACTCTTTATACAATGTCGTATATTTTACTTCTATCGGTAACCAGTTATTCCTTTTGGTAACAACCCGTTCTACAACAACCCTCTCTTTGATGTTGATCGGTTTCTTTGTTACCGGGTCACGATCGAAATCTATTGCTGTTTTCTTCAAATATCTGGCATCTCCATTTAGGTTCCACCTGCGGAGGTCGCAAAAGCGGTGTGAATTCTCCCAGCCAAGCTCCACTGCACGCTCACGGATGATTTCACCCATAAATTTATCCTTTGTGGCAGTATAGGCCGCAGAGATACTAGGCAACTGGGCGCGGTTGCGGACAACATTCAACGCTCCTTCGGCAGTAAGGGAGGCAAGACCGGGATCACTGCTTTGAGAGGATCCGTAACCCTGGAGTAGCGCTTCGGCATACATGAGGTAAACATCAGCTAGTCTGAGATAAGGATCCAATGCCAATACATTGCCGGCTCCCGGGGTATAATATTTACCCCAGCCAAATGGATACCATTTTTTTAAAAAATAACCAGACACACTAGGGGTTCCCCCTGTTCTATGCCGTCCGCCGATATATAATTGTGCATTCATGTCAAGTCCTGCTGACGTGTTGATGCTCAACTTATCCCCATCTATGGTGATATCCTTGTAAAAGCGGGCCTCCCTCCCAGTCCAGGGATCATTCGGATTATAACCTGAAGCCGGATCGTCAATTGGCAATCCGTTGGCCATGGCATAATTTTTAACATAGTTGTTTGCTGGTACAAAAACAGCTTGTGTTGACACATTAAGTCCCGCAGGAGTAGTAGCTATCTGATACTCTTCATTCCATCCGCTTTGACCAGGTGTTGGTAACGGGGCAAGGATCACCTCAGTACCTCCGGGAAGTATAGAGCTACCTGATGAATAAAGGTAAAAAACATCGGTTATGGATGACCAGGGCTGCAGCTTATATACGCCAGTTTTGTTACAAATATCAATGACCTGAGCAAAGGCATTGGCCGCTTTTTTGCACAGTTCAGGATCAAAGGCATTGTTGCCTGTGGATGCTTCGTTCATCATGGGGCTTGCTGCGTAGAGCAGATCCTTGCCAAGATATGACAGTGCATAAATTTTATTTATACGTTGCCTGTTGGCTCCGATAGTGATATTTCCCGTCGCTGTACCGTCCCAGGTTACAGGCAGCAATGCAGCTGCATCCTGGAAATCCTTTGCAGCTTTCAACGCTGTTTCACGGTAGTTGAGTCGCGGATAATTCATTTCTTCAGTCGGGGACAATACCTTATCAATATATGGCATACCGCCCCAGTACCGCATCAATTCAAAATAAAACCATCCCCTGAAAAACAGTGCCTGCCCTTTTATCAGGTCCTTCTGTTCCTGTGTCGCGTCTATAAGCAAATCCAGCTTACTGAGCGCCTGGTTTGCCCTCCTGATTCCATACCAGGCACAAGGCCATATTCGTTTGTTACGCGGGGCAAGGGACAGGTCGAAACTACCGGTGAACAGGTCGCTATTGTTCCAGTAATTTCCATCTTCAAAAGCCACCGCAACTGTACTAACGTTTTCATCTGCCTTCCAACCTTGCGTATTCCAATAACAAGCGCCATAAGAGACCTCCATCAAATACATCTCCTCAACAAATCCCTGGAACGCGTTCCAGTTGGAGAAAGCATCGTTTTCAGTAATTATGGCTTCCGGTGCATTATTTAGATACTTTTTGCAGGAAACCATCGCAAGACTGACGATAATCGCACTGATTATAAATGCTTTATTTATAAATTTTCTCATGATTTTAAAAGTTTAAAAAGTTACATCTACTCCGAGATTGATACGTTTTACGGCCGGGTAAACAGAACTCCCGCCTCCTACGAATGATGCCTCCCTGTCGTCGGGGAGTTTGGTCCAGAGAATCAGGTTGTTCCCATTGACGTACACCCTTAAAGCCGACAGGTTCGCTTTTTTAACCCATTTATCCTTGAAGGTATAAGCAAATTCAACCGTCTTAAGCCTCAAATAAGAACCATCCCTTGCGTTATAATCCCCAACACTTCCTCCCTGGCTTCTCCACCTTGGGAGGGACGCGGAAGCATTCTGGTTATCTTTGGACCAGGCATCCAACAGATTTGTGAAAACAATATCCGTATTGAAGGCAAAATTAGCATACTGATAATTACGCGTAACATTGGTGACACCGTAAAACATCAACGTAACGCCGAATCCTTTGTAATCGGCGCCCAAAGAAGTAGAATAGGTATTCTGTGGCACCTGGGAATAATTATAAGGAACTACATCATTGGCTGTAATAACGCCGTCCCCGTTAAAATCTGTTATGTTCCAGAAACCCGGAATTTTTTGATTGTCACTGGCTTCAAGGGGGGCACTCGCGTAGATGTCATTCCAGTTGTTCATAAACCCGGCCCTGACTTGTGTCCGTTGTTGATCGACAGCATAACCTTGCGCCTTTAAATAAGAGGGAAGTAACGCGGGATCATCCTTAAACAATATTTTATTCTTCGTGTGGGACATGGCAAACGTTGCCCACGGATGTAACCCATTGGCCAGCCTTTTATCAAACTTCAATTCGAGCTCGTATCCATGCGAATCCACTTCTCCCAGGTTAGCGGCTGGTGCGGTGGCACCAAAGTATGGAGGGATAGCCCTCTGGCCTCCTGTAAGCAACATATCTGTCCTGTGCTCTGTAAAATAATCATAAGTAATGGAAACAAGGTTTTTGAATAATCCCGCTTCCATACCAAAGTTATATTTGAGGGCTTTTTCCCAGTGTATATCCGGATTGCCAAGTACTGAATAGTCATAACCAGTATACGGACTTCTGCCCGTGTTAACGTTAGCGGCATTCATAGGAACAGCCGTAGCAGCACGTTTCATCTGATCGGCATATAACCATCTTGAACCGCTAACATTGTCGTTACCCACCAGTCCTCCGGTAAGGCGGAACTTTAACCTGTTCATCCAGTCAATCTTAAAGAATTTCTCATTCGAGACAACCCACCCAAGAGCAAGGGAAGGGAAGAAAGCAAAACGATAATTGGGGCCAAATTGTTCGGATCCGTTATAAGCCCCGTTCGTTTCAAATAAATATTTTGAATCATAATCGTATGTGCCGCGAAAAACCCAGTCTTCACGGTAATGAAGGAATTCGCTTCCATAGGCGTTTTCCTGCCGTTTGAACAAACCCAGCAAACCAACGTTATGCTTACCAAACTTCCGGGAATAATCTAACTGGAACTGGTACAATTTACTTCTGGAAAGGAGAGAACCATCCACGGTTTCAGGCCGAAGGACCCATGGCACAACCGAGAAATCATAATAGGGCCTGGTGAGGCTGGAAACAGGCATATAACTTGTATATTCAGCGGGGTTCTGCCCGGGACCGGTAAAGAGTGTAGGGTCAATAACTTCTGACTGGACATTAGTCCCTGATTCCGGGCGCACATGTGAATTATTGTCCCAGAGCCCGCCTGTAGATAATAAATTATTGTTCATGGATATTAATGCCCTGGCGCTTAAACCCTTTGTAATAAAATCAAGCTTCTGTGTCAGGCTTAAATCTATGTTTATTTCGGTCTCGCGCTGCTGGAAAACGCCGAGGTTATAAAGGTCGGACAGGGGATTGCCATTTGTATACAACGGATTCCATCCAAAGGAACCATCAGCGTTTTTGGGAGGAAATAAATTTGGGGCAGCGAAATATAGCCCACCATATATCCATGAAAAATCAGTAACCCCAGCGTAATTTTGGTTCTTACGGCCTTGAAATCCGGACAGGCTCAAAGCCAGATTTGTTGTCTTCGTCAGGCTGAAGTCGAAATTACTTCTGAAATTAAACCGGTTAAACGCGAAACTCGGATCGTAGCCCCTGCCATTGGTATAATCTTTTCTGAACATATCGTCTTGCGATAAAAAGGCAAATGCCCCGAAGTAACGGACAAAATCGGTGCCCCCTTTCACAGAAAGATTCGCATGGTGCTCAAAGCCCACTTTTTTAAACACTGCATCCTGCCAGTTAACGTCCGGGAATACCTGATTATATATAGGATCAGGCACAGGCCGTTTGTAATTCAGCGCGAATCCCTGGGGTTTAAATTCTGTCCATGAAGTTGGCCTGACTCCCAGTTCACGCTCGATTGCCTCATTTCTTATAAGAATTGCATCATAGGAATTTAGCTTCTCAGGCACTTTTGAGAGCATCATGGCCGTGGTATTATAGCTGAATGAAATAACAGGTTTCCCTAAAGAGCCTCTTTTGGTGGTAATCTGAATAACCCCGTTTGCCCCTTTAACGCCAAACACAGCCGTGGCTGAAGCATCTTTTAACACCGATACATTCTCAACTTCTTTCATATCAATGTTGTCCATGCTTCTTTCAACGCCGTCAACCAATACCAAAGGATTTCCCCCGTTCCATGTGTTCATTCCTCGGATATAAATGTTAGAAGCGCTTCCTGATCGTTTGACAGCGCCCATGTTCCAACCTGATGCTGAAGTGGCCTGATAATTTCCAACCCCTCCCGGTTCTCCGGAAGAAAGTATAGATACAACACCCGGGAGCAATCCTGTCAGCGCCTGCTCAATACTGGTGGCATTTCCGCTGCGCAGCAATTCTTTTTCCCCGGTTTGAACGATCGAACCCACAACACTTATTTTCTTTTGTATTCCATATCCTACCGCAACAACTTCCTCTAAACCCACAGTTTCTTCCTGAAGTGAAATATTAAACAGAGTTTGGGTTCCAATCTGAATTTCCTGAGCGGTGAACCCAATAAATGAAAATGAAAGAATTTTGGAGTCAATAGGAACGTTAAGTGTAAATTTTCCATCACTATCGGTGAGGATCCCTATCGTTGTTCCCTTTACAATAACCGTTGTCCCAGGTAAAGGTGCACCTTTAGAATCTTTAACTGTTCCCGATATTACTTTTCTGAGCGGTTGTTGGGTCCCTTCCGAGATCCGTTCCACCGGAAGATTGACAGACTCCAATTGCTCTATTGTTTTCCCAATAACTACCTGTCTATCCCGTATTTTGTAAACATTACCGGTTCCTTCGAGAAGCTGATCGAGTATTTCATCTACCTTCTTATCTTCAACATCGATATTTACTTTTCTATTTAAATCTATCTGCTGATCCTGGTAAAAAAAAATAAACTCACTCTGCCCCTCAATTGCATTCAGCACATCGCTAATCGTCGCATTGTTCAAATGCAAGGATATTTTTGTATTTTGAGAATAACTATTTGCGCTAAAAGCGAACGCTGAACTCAAGAGGATGATGTACAGTGCTATTCGCATAATTAAAAAACTTTTTCGGAGACATTGATAAATGTCTCTTTCTGATTTTAATTTCATAAATTTGAACGTTTTAGTTAATGATTGACTTTAATGTCAGTGATTTTCGTAAACCCGGGGTATGTTTCGACGCGCACCCCGGTTTTTCGTTTGTGTTGGTTAGTCTTTTTGTTCCACCATAGGCATTACTTCTTTATCAAATATGATCCGTTGATTTCTTGTATATTTACTGAAGAGGCAAAGGCAATATTTTCGAGCACCTCTTTTAAGTTGTCCTTCAGATCAAGTTTTCCTGAAAAGGTAATCTTCTCCAAACCATTCTCCACCGTAATATCCTGATTATAATATCTTTTCAATTTCATATAGACTTCCGAGATGGGAGTATCTTTGAAAACCAAATAACCGTTTATCCATGAAGTATATAATTGGACATCAACCTTATCCCTTGATAGTTGCTCATTGCTTTTATTGTAGGTCAGACGTTCCCCTGGATTGAGGTCGATTGTGGCTGTAAATAACTTATTTCTCCCGGCTGTGACTTTGCCCTTGAGCAAGACCGTTTGGACCGTATTGTCTTCGGCATAAGAAGAAACATTAAATACAGTTCCCAACACTTTGATTTTGACGTCTTTGGTAATCACATTGAACGGTTGGTCCGGATTGGCTTTCACTTCAAATAAAGCCTCTCCCAAAAGATAAACCTCCCTCGAGGATTTTTTAAATTTGGTCGGATAAGAGAGCTGGCTACCTGAATTTAACCAGATATGTGTCCCGTCTGCAAGGATAATATCGGATCGTTTTCCGTTGGGGATGATAATTTGGTTCAGGGTCGTAGAGGTTTGGTCCAAGTCAACACTGACCGTATCGGCATTAATAGTGAGTTTCCCAGAGCTGGTCTGCCTTAAGACAGTATTTTCAGTACTAAATTCCTGTGTTGTCCCGTTGGCTAAGATTACTTTTCCTTTTTCTACATTCTTCGTGGCTACAGCCAATGGAAATTGATTTTTGGTTTGAACAGCCAAATAAATTAATCCAACGACGCCAATCAATGCTACAATTGATGCAACATATTTCAATCCAGCGCCCCAATGTATTACTATCTTCCTGTCAGATTTTAGGACTCTGTAAAAGATGGTATCGAGTTTTTGTTGCGGTACATCCTGCCCGATTGGTTGCAAGGATTTTACAATCAGCACTGCATCCCGAATCAATGCTCCCTTCTCAGGATATTTTAGGACGAATGATCCCCAGAACTGATCAAGTTCTTTATTGGGATGTAATACCCAGTGTGTGAATTCTTTATCGAGAATAAAGTCTTCAGATGTTTGATAGGAGCTGAATTTTCCTGCTTTCATTTTACAAGTAACCCTTCAATTGGCTACAAGCTATAAAGGCAGCGAATTTCAAAACATCATCACTAATTTTAATCTTTTTTAAATATTCTTTTTAAGTATTGTTTGCAGATAAACCAGAATGACAGAGAAGTTTCCCTGAATGGATTCTTTGAGCGATTTTATCGCCCTGTAAATTAGGTTACGACAGGCTTCAATGCTCATCTCCAATATTTCAGCAATCTCCGCATATTCCAACTCTTCAGTAAATCTCAGGTATATAGCCTCCTTCTGACGTGGGGATAGTTCATTTAAAGCTTTGTGGAGCTGATGTAATCGAGTGGTAGTACTATCTTTATTAATTATTTCATTTTCAATTGAATAAGTAATATCAAATACAAAATTTTCATGCTTATCGTTTAATTCGTACCGTTTTTCTTTTTGAAGTTGACGAAGGAGTTTTCGTTTAAAGGATTTCAGCAGATAAAAATTAATATTGTCTGTATCTCCCAATTTTCTTCTGTTCCTGACCAGATCAGAAAAAAGGTCCTGAATAGAATCCTCTATGATGGTATGGTTTGGGGTTAGTTTGCTGCCAAACAGATAGAGTTTTTTTGAATTTTCGGAATAAATCAAACTTAGGGCATCATTGTCACCCATTCTGAACCTACTCCATATATCAACATCATTCATCTACCGGACAACTTTTAAGGAGTTGCCAAATTAAAAATTATTTAATTACGATCCTAAACCCTAATCTTAGGGCTCTATGTGACCCTATTGAATATTGCCATATTCTTTGACAATATCTTTTAACTCCCTTGGGGTAAATAACCATTTTATCATTGAAAGATCATTCCCACTCAACATAATTCCCGAATTCCGGGTTCCTTTCAAATTTATCAGACTGTTTGAACCATTTTCAACCCTGCAATAATCGATCCGGATTCCAGTCGAGTTTTCCAAACATATTGCACATTCTTTGGTCGATGGCAGCCTGAATAGCCATGGTACTCAATACAGTAGTATCTGATATAGCGCCAAATTCGGTAATAACATAGTCTTTGGCCTTCAATGCATTTACATAACACAAGAGAAGAACAATAAGTAATTTATTTCTCATTTTCAGTACTTTCGATAATCATTATCTTATTCCAGGCAGCATCAATTCCAGGCCTGTTGCCGAGTTTTTGATTACCTGTTTATTAGCCTTTTGATTACCGGGTACATGTTCTGTGACATTCGCCAAAAGCCCAGATCGGTCAAATGAACCCCATCGACCGTTCCTTCAAAATCATTCCCAATCAGGTTGTCACCTTTCAGATAGTAAATATTACGATCACCTTTCCCCTTCTGACCGGAGTATATTTTCATCAGGGTTGCGTTCCGCTCCTGTACATCTTTATAAACATTCTGGTTGAAATACATATGCGGGTAGAAGATATTTTCGACCAAAAGGATTGGAACATCAGGCTTTTTCTCCCGAATGATCTCCAGAAAACGGACATATTTTTCATTCATTTGTGAAGCATTAACATTCGGAAGGCAGTCCATTACAAAACACGATGCATCCATATTGGCCATTACCTCTGCAATCTCCAGGTCGAGTTTCCCATTTCCGCTAAAGCCTAAATTGATTACCAGCCGGTCGAGCATTCTCGTTAGCTGGTTGGTGTAGGACATTCCTGTCCGCGAGGCGCAGCCTCCCTGCGTTATACTGGTCCCGTAAAATACTACCGGTTTCTCTTTGCGGGGAGAATCTACCAGCGGACCATCAACGGTGGAAGTGTGTTCCACACCAATTTCAAGATTCGCCAGCCCATCGTAAAGTGGCAGGTACATCATATATTCCATCTCCTCTCCCGACATGTGGTCTATGATCATTACGTTGCTGATTTTTCCACCAGGTCGGGCCGTGTTTACATACTGCCACTTGCCATTCTTCAGGCAATAAAGGTCCAATCCTTTCATTCCGGTCGGCGCCATGTGATTGAAAACAATATTGCCGGTCACCTCCCATTTTGCAGCTATAGTCCTTGAATTGGTACGGAACCGGATGGCAAGTCCGCTGGAATTCTTTGAGAGTGTCCACAGGTCTTTTCGACATTTTGCTTCAAGGGTGGCCGGTAATCGGTCATACCTGTCCTGTGAATCATTAACCCCTTTCCCTATCAATGGTAAACCTGCTGCATTCACATATTTCAGACTATCAAGAGATGTAGCCGAACCGGATGCAACTGTTGGAAAGGACAAGAGTATTTGTAAGATAAAAAAGTAGGATAATTTCATATTTATTACTGTTAATGGCGTTTAAATATCCCATTCTCAATTAATCCTTATCAAAAAACCACCTCCGCCAACCATCGCGACTGTTAGTTTCGAAGTGTTGGTTATCTGTTTGGTTTCAAATAGGTAATCCGTCCCAACCCGATCAGCATTGGGACCGTCTTTCAAAATTGTGGCTGTAAAATTGCCTTCACCCAGGAGAGAAAAATCAAGGATAACCTCCTGTGCATTTTCTCCGGTCATTCCTGCAACATACCAGGTATTGCCTGTTTTTCGGGCTTCAACAAGATATTGCCCAAACTTAGCCTCCAGTACTTTGGTGTCGTCCCAAACTGTTGGTATTTTTGAAATAAAACGGGTGATTTCGGGCTCTCTCTCATAGACAGATGGGGCATCGCAAAGCATTTTCAATGGCTCGTTGTACAATACAAACAGGGCCATTTCGTTACATCTGGTTCCATGAACAACCGGCAGGGTAAAACGTAAGTTATGACCCGATTGCAGGTTGCGCATCCCTCCGGGTGTAAAATCCATTGGTCCTTGTAGTCCCCGGGTAAAAGGAAGCATCACCTTATGGGCTACGGTTACCTTATCATCACTCAGCTTGTTCCATTCGTTACCGGCCACGGCCTCGTAGTTGATCACATTGGGATAGGTCCTGGATAACCCGGTTGGTTTGGTTGCGCCGTGAAAATCGATCAGCATTTTACGTGCAGCAGTTGCCTTGGCGATATCTTCGTACATTTTTATACCTGTTTGGTCTTCACGACCAAAGAAGTCGGCTTTCACCCCGGCTGCACCCAGTGATGCAAACAAATCCAGGGCTTTGTCCAGTTGCCTATATAAAGTATGTCCAGGACACCACAAAATAACTTTCACCCCTTTTGAATTAGCATAGTCAATTATCTTTTTCAAATCAACTTCCGGATTGAAGAGGGTAAGGTCGTATTTATCCGTCCAAAGCCAATCAATCAGGATATATTCCAAACCATATCTAGCAGCAAAATCAATGTGGTACAGGTAAGTTTTGGTATTCACCCCTCCCCTGAAATTTTGTCCCTCAACCACATAGTCGTGCCACCATTCCCAGGCCACTTTACCAGGTTTAATCCAACTAGTTTCTTTTAGTTCGCAAGGTTTGGATAATTGGTAAACCAGATCACAGTCGGCAAAGGTGCGGTCATCTTCGCTGATTACCAGCAAACGCCATGGATAGTCGCGTGTACCACTGGTCACGGCAATGTAGTCGGCCACTTTATCTGCCAATTGGGAATAATTGCTGAAACCTCCGGTTTTAGTGGTCAGCGTATATTTTTCGAAAGTTCCCAGAAGGTAGTTTTCGTAATCGTTGCCACGGTCAAGAAACAAACTGGGGTAATCGTAGAGCCCGGCTTCGGTGATGGCTATCTTCACTTTTGATGTCGGCTGCACAAATACAGGCAGGAAGATTTTGTCTTTGTTGTTATTGAAATTCTGAATGTTTTGAACATCCAGGGGTATCAATTTATAGTTGGATTCATAACTTTTTGAGTTGAGCATCCAGGCCGAAACGCCGAAATTAAAACGGAAAGCCACCTCTTCATTTTTCACGGTCACCTGCTTCTCTTTCAGACGGGTCACAAACCGGTAGGCAACCCCATTGTCGTAAGCGCGGAATTCAACAGAGAAACTTCCTTCTAAATCAATTGACAGTTGGTTGTAACGGTCATGAATCTCTTTTCGACTGCCCCAAACAGTTTTGATCAGTTGGTCAACACTTGTCTGTCTGACTTCTGTAACCTTTGGATTTGCCCCAAGTGTTGAATTATCCAGGGTTATTGTCAAAGGGGAGGCCTCCAACACGCGTTCTCCCTTGAACGAAACCGTGTAATAAATTTTCTCCTTCAACAAAACATCGACCGAAATATTATGGTCGGGAGAAATCAGCGTTTTAATCTCCTGTGCGTATGTTACCGGTGTAAGAATCAGCAATAAAACCAGGAGACAAAAGCGGTCCGGGCTCTTCGTCAGGCAATTTTTTTGCAATAGTTCTAATATTCTCATTTCCTTAAAATTTTTATGAATTTGCTTGGATTTTCACTTAGATGTTTTGAATAGCCGGACGCCACACCAAACGACCACATACAATCATTTACAACTTCGTTGGGGTTACACCGTCGGCCTTGGCACCACGCAGACCAAATCGTTGAAAGTTGTTCCTGATCTTCCATCGCCACTTTTTTCAGGTAGGTTTCAACTGATTTCAAATCCCTCCTTTTTGAGTGGACAAATTCCAGCAGCTCATTCTGCCTGTTATAATTGTATTCAATAAAATTGAGTGTTGATAAAAAATCATCAAAATCTCCTTTGTTCCTGGTTACACTTTCCCGATATGGGGCAATTAGCCTTGCCAATTTGCGGAAATTATCAGACAAATATTTGTTTTTCAATAGAATATCCCTGTTGAGCAAATCGAGAACATCCTTTTCATGGTAGATAGGAACGTCTCCCCAGATAATTGCTTTCTTACCAAGGGATTTCACGCATTCATTCAGTTTATTGACATATTCGGCCCAAATCCGGGGTTTGCTTCGTGCTTTTAGTGCATTTTTTGACATCTCGCTTGCCCCCCAATTTACCTCGTCGCAGCCAATATGAATATACCCGCCTGGAAAAATTGACGCTATTTCTGTGTAAAGATCCTTCATTAAACCAATCGTGGCATCATTAACAGGAGACAGTGCATTAAACTCGGCCCCTACCGGGCCATCGTTCAGAAATTTATATTCTTCTGTTTGGGTGATGTATTTTGAATGGCCAAAGGATTCGATCTCTGGGATCAATTCGATTCCCCTGCTTTGTGAATAGGCGACCAATTTACCCAATTCATCGGCCGTTAAGGCGCCTTCACACATTTTGAGTTCCGGATGGGAAGTAAAAAAGTAAGCCGATCCCTGGTCGTCGGTCAGGCGAAAAATAATGGAATTGAACTCTTCTTTCTGACAAAAATCGATCAGCCGGAAATAGTATTCCATGGATTCGACCCCGCGGGGCGCGTCGATCATAAAACCCCGGAAGAACTTGTCTTTGTTATAATCACAGGGATATACACTGTCATTGAGCACAGATATTAAACAGGTCAAGCAAAGCAATTTATGTAGCGCATGCATTTGTCTAAAATGTTAATTTTTTTTTATCGCCTGTATCAATTATCTGGAAAGCAATTTACCGTCAATCAGGATTTTTCCTACGTACCAATTGTTTTCTTCAAAATCATCCGGATTTTTAATCTTGTTCCCTATTTTCGCAAGTATGGCAGCTTTATCAAATGGTTCGGCCAGTATCCTGAAGACCACATCATGCTCCTTTTCTTCCAGGTGGTCAATTAAGAAATAATGCATCATTCTGGAATTTGAAGTACACCATGGGTTAAACCTGAATACAGTATCCTTTACAGCGCCATCAATTTCTACAATAACCCGGCCTACATCCGGTCCTATAAAATCCAATGCCCCAATAGTCCTTCCCCTGAAACGGATGGTAAGGGTTTCTCCGGAGCGGGACGCCTTTCCAACCTTATTAAGATATTTTTCAAAACCGGAAAATGAGGGCTCATTCCCAATCCGAAAAATTTTCCAATGTCTGCTAAGTTTTGCGTGTTTAATATCAATCATTTGCGTGTTCGCAAAATAATCAGCAGCCAGTGGTTGAGGGAGATTGTGATTTTCAACATGCCCCTGATTGTTTGCAACCATTGATTTGAGCATTGATTCGAATGAACGTTTTAGTACATTCTGATAGATAACATGGCCTGTTTCAAAATAGGGATGCACCCCATCCGGACTGAACACCTTCACTCCATTCAATGATTTGGATTCGCCCTTAAATAATAATTGATTGCTGCTAATCAACTTAGCCACTTCAAACCCAAAATTGATGGTAGGAATTTGGTATCTATCAGCAATTGTTTCCATTGTTACGACAGATTCGGGTAGTTGTCCGTTTTGCTCAGATTCGAGAAAAGTACTTTTTATGGTATAAATAAAACAGATATCTGCGACAGGATTCTGCTGCCAAATCTGTCTGACAATACCCTCCATTGATCGAATGATTTTCTCAGGAGGTGTTTTGCTGTCATTTACAGCAAATTCTATAAAGACCAGGTCAGGATTGAACTTTAACATGTGATCGCGCAAACGGAATACGCCAAAATCGGAACCCGTACCTCCGATTGCAGCATTAACTTCAGTAAATTTGGCTTTGGGAAAACGCTCCTTAAGCCAATCAAATGAATATACGCGCCATCCATTTTGGGCGGTTATACTTCCACCCAAGTAAGCAACTTTTAACGGGCCACCCTGCGAAGCTTTTTCAAAAAAGTGAGGCAGGCCTCCGCGTGGGTTCAATTCAAACACATTGTCCTTCACTGATTTACCTATCGCCGACTGTGGGTGTGCTGAATAATGTATTACCAAAAGTAACAAACACATTATTGTTCTGATTGCGCTCATAATTTTACCAAAATAGTTTTATTGATCGTCATTTTATTTTGTGGGTTACCAATCATCAGTCCTGAAAGAGGAAACAGGCAAACCATTGACGCCAAATAGATCCCCTGTTACAAAATCCTGAAATGCATAACGCACTGCCATTGGTTCAGGTACTGATGTGGAAAGCAGGGTTATCCCGGTTCCGGTGATAAAAGCTTTGGCGGGGAAGAACCTTTTGTTTGTCCCGGCCACTTCAAAACATGACAACTCTTTACCGAATGAAGTCAACCCGGTTGGGGCATTGTCGAATGTCAGTTTAACCATTCCTTCAACAACCTTCATATCCTTTAAGACGGGACCTTTCCCCACGATTCCCTTTATACCGTATGTCTGTTCCAATGCCAGCATGCCCAAACGTCCCGAACCGGTTTCCTTACGGGAAGGATGGATGCACTCCTTCTCGCCAAGGTCCATGATACAGGCCATCCCAATATTGGGGATGACAGTGGAAGCTTTTAGCTGCGCCTCGCGAAGATAAGCAGAACTGAGGCCAACTGAGCCATAATCAAAAGGGGCAATCTGCATGTAATAGAAAGGAAAATCTCCGATCCCCCATAGCGCCCGCCAATTTTGAACCAGCCCGGGCATTAGCTTCTGATATTCCCTGGGTTCGTTCCTGTTCGATTCGCCCTGGTACCAGATTGCCCCTCGGATACCGTAGCCCACCATCGGGTTGATCATGGCATTGAACAAAACTGTTGGTGTCTGCGCATCCAGTTTATCAACCGGTTTCTTGTCAGGTACCTTTACCCAGTCAAAGTTCTTGCAACCGATCTCGCTTATCCAGGGTTCAATGCGTGTCCCTCCCCAACTCGTATTAATCAGTCCAACAGGTACGTGGAGCACCTTATTCAGCATCAGCCCGAAATAATAGGCTGTTGCGCTGAATTCGGATACATTTTCCGGCTCGCACAAGCTCCAGTTTCCTGCAAAATCATCAAGAGGCTCGAGACTTGTGGCCTTTTTGACGGTAAAGAGACGGATGTTGGGGTTAGACGAGAATGCGATTGCATCGGCCGAACCCAGTACTGGCTGGTTCCGGTATCCTTTCACCGGCATTTCCATATTCGATTGTCCTGAGCATACCCATACTTCGCCAATCAAAACATTTTTTAATGTGAGGGTATTTCCGTCACTCACGGTAATTTCGTAAGGCCCGCCTGCTTTTGGCGTGGTTACCTTCAATTTCCAGTTCCCGTCGGCAGATGCAATGGTACTGTAACCCTTGTGGTTCCATGAGGTAGTAACCTTAACTGAAGTGTTTTTTGAGGCTTTGCCCCAAATTAAAGCTTCGGTCTGCTGCTGCAAAACCATATTGTCGCAAAAAACTGAAGACATCTTAATTGCGCTAAACAGACTGGATATTGTAAGGAGACTTACAAATAAAGTGGAGATGGAATAAGAAAAAATTCGTTTCATAAGTTGTAATTTTAAAGAGAATTGTGACTTTTTATTTTTTTGCATCCTGGATTACCCGCCTCAAAGCCTCTACTCCGTGTATCGCATTCTCCGGAAGGCGTTTTTCTTTGCCAAAAGTGTACATCTCAACAGCAGGCTCGATTGTTACCCCCGATTCGTCAAATTTGCCTGTTTTGTCTTTTACAATTTTATCTTTCAGGGCAAAATGACGGGCGACAAAATCATACATCGCGATCCGTTTGTTATAACCGTAATTATGCACGTCAGTTGGAAGGTGCACATTCTCCACATTTTTTTCCATCCCGTACAAGGCATATATTTTTTTCAACCAGGGAAACTCGATTTTAGGCGTATTTTGTGTCCAGTCGGTCCCATCAGAGATGACCAGCATTGGACGTGGGGCGGCCATGGCCCCGAATTCTACGTTGTTGCTTTGAGGCCCGCCCTTGATCTGGTGGATTGGCAAACCGCTTTCACATGCGCAACCGCCATAGAAATGAGCGGATAGCATCACCGTAGGAACGCTTAATCTGATACGGTCGTCTATGGCTGTGATGATCATGGTCTGGGTACCACCACCGGAAGCGCCGGTAACACCTATCCGTTCAGGATCAACATAATCAAGGGAACACAGGTAGTCAAGTACCCTGATGCTGTTCCAGGTCTGCATGGTCAGTGCAATGCTGGTATAGTGCTCTTTATTATCGAATTGCAAGGCCGATTCGCCCCAGGCAAACATGCTGTAACTGAACACGGCTGCACCCATTTTGGCAAGTGTGGCACAACGGTACTGCTGATCGGGGCGGTACCGGCCATTTCCGTCATCCGTATCGCCGTAAAAATGGCCATGGGGCGACAGCATCGCCGGAATTTTTCCCTTGAATTTTAATGGTTTATAGACCGATCCCGACAAATATACGCCAGGCAAGACTTCCAAAGCTACATTCTCAACCGAGTATCCGTCATGTTTCCTGAAGTTTGAACTGATAACCCGGAGCGGACTTTTTTTCATACCTGAAATGCCCTGAACATCCAGGATATTTTGTTTGACAATGGCCTTGCGCTTCTCCCAGGATTCCTTATCAGCATAACTTTTGATCAGCGCATCGAGGTGGCGGGCGCCTTCGGCAAAGGTTTTAATGTAGTAGTCCCATTTTGTTACCGTGTAACTTTTCTCGCCAATCTTTTCATACTGCAAATCCAACGGGATCAGAATGCGATCCAAGGTTGTCCCCAAATCGGAAAAAAACTTCCAGTCGGCATACTTGACTTCCAAACCTTCGAGCTCTTTTTTATCATACTTCAGGGTCACATGGTAGGTTTGCTCCACGTTGCGGAGCACTTCACCCAGGGGCTTCAAATAAACCTGGGCAGGGGTTTGTCCTTGTGAACAGCGAGCTGCCAAAAGCAGTAAAATGGTGATACATTTTTGTGGTTTCATGTTAAATTATTGTGTTGGTTTTAATTATTGTATTCTCAGGCCCAATTTCCGTCGCAATACCCAGGTGCCATCCAGGGCAGGTTCTCGTGATTGTAAAAAGGTGTAAGTTGTTCTGCCAATTCTTTCATTCTGTCCGGATCCATGGGTTTGAAATTTTGTAACATATGGAGATTAGATTCCAAAACGGCCATACTGTCTATACCAACCACTACAACATCAGGACCTTTCAACGAAAGGGCATATTTTACCAACTCGTTCGGGTCAAGACCAACGATTGTTTCACGGGGTCGGACCACCTTCATTAAAACGACACCCATATTTTTTGCTTTAGCAGCGGGGATAGCCATTTCCAGCCGTGGTTGGGGATCTTTTGGGTTCCAATGATTGGCCGCAATAAGCATACTGTCGAAATCGCCCCTGCTGACCATGGCAGTCATTGCCTGGGCGTTGGCATGTCCGGAAAAACCGATAAGGCGCGTTAGCCCCTGCTCCTTCAACCGGTGAAGAATATCAACCAGGTTCCCTTTTTCGCTGAGTTTGTCCACATCTGCCATCGACTTCACATCGTGGATCATCAATTGGTCCAAATGATCGGTCTGCAACCGTTTCAGGCTGTCTTCAATATCGCGCATGGCCTGGTTAGGGTCGCGGCTCGTGACCTTGGTAGAAAGGAATATCTCTTTTCTGCGGGCATTGACAACCGGGCCAATACGTACTTCACTAACGACAAGTCTGGGACTCTTGGTCTTACCAGGAGGCGTGGCCATGGAATTGTCATACGCACGGGCAGTGTCCCAATAATAAAGTCCGCTGTCCAAGGCCTGGTGCAACAACTTATATGCCTCTTCATCACTTTCCAAATGACAAAAACGAGAACCCAAACCCAATACCAGTCTTGGAACACGAACCCCTGTTTTACCAAAAATTACGGTCGGTAAACCTTTGGCATCATAGACAGATCCCGATTTTGAAGATATCCTGAAGATATTGCATGATGGCAACAGACCTGATCCTGCAACAAGCAATCCGGCACCCACTGTACCTTTGACGAATTTCCGGCGTGTAAATTTGTCGTTCTCCATAATACATCGCTTTAGTTGCTTTTCTTTGAATAAATCACGAAATTTCTGTACCGCATGGCGGTATTGTACATTTGACGGAGCACCACCCTACCAGAATTTAATAATGGCCCGTTGTTATTGTAGGCACTGTCTTCGACCTCAAAAACAGTTTTGCCATCGAACGATCCGCAAATCTTGTTCCCTACTTTAATGTACCTGATTTTAATCCATCGATTACGTTCAAGCCGGGGAACACAGCCAACATACAATCCCTTCCCCCAGGGATTCTTACAAACGTATTGCGTTTCAACATCCGTACGCATGGCCTCGACACGCCGGACATACTCCCAATGGTAGTTCCGGTAATTCGCGTTCATATCGCCCATCGAACCGGTTTTGCGTAATCCCTGGTCCTCAATAATATCCTCCCCCTGCATACCACTGGCACACATCATCAGCAAGGCCAACCCTTTGGGAGAGACCAACTGAAATTCAAATTCAATCCACTGGTCCCCCTCAACTTTTGCCGGACACCATAAATAGCCCCTTGATTCCGTATCTATCATTTCAGGCGTTTCCCAGTAAAGGCCGTTCTCGGTAATATCCAATTTGAATTTGTCCCTGAACTTCTCGCCAGTCTGGAAAGTCCAGGAATCCAGATCGGATTTTTTTGTGAAATTGCATTCATACACTTTTTTCCAGGAACCATCCAACCGGGACGTAATAGCAGGTTTATCCTGCGGATTGACTATCTGCCGAATGGTTTGATCAGAGAATTGATTTGTTTGCGGTCTCCCGTAAAGGTACTCTTTTCTTACCTCATCCTTGCTGAGGGATTCCGTTTGAACCTTCAGCCCACTAAGGACCATGAGCGGATTGCCTATGTGGATCTTATTCTTTGCCAGCTTAAAACTCTTTGCCGAATAATTATGGCCTACAAGTTCCCCATTGATGTACATCGCTATCGTTTCTTTGGGTTTGTCCCAGGTAACGGCCACATGATACCACTCTCCTTTTTGGAGGGGAAGCGATTCCGCATATACAAACGAAGCAAGCCCATAATCCATTTGCTGCCAGAAACCTCCATCGGTGAAACGGGCAATCACCCTCGGATAACCTGATCCCCAGTAATAAACTGAAAAACGGCAACTGTCAACCTTGCTTGGAGGATAATAATCAGACAACAGTGGAAATATCGCATTCAAACCGTAAGCAGGCGCTTTATCAATATTTTCCAACGGGGACATCCAAACCGAGATAGTTCCCCTGCCGGACTGTAACGCAGTAGTTTCAACAAATGCTTTTGTTTTCAGACTGCTGACATGCAGGCCGGTGATACCTGCAATTTTGACAAAACGATGAGGCCCGTCAATGATAAGATTCGTCTCATTGTTCATTGGAATATCGAGTGCCGCCTGTTTATTTTGAGACCATGCGTAATTTGATAAAACAAGCATGCAGAAACAAAGTGCAGTAAACAGATTTTGTATTTTTTTCATATGATTTATCTTTCATTTAATTTTTACATAATTCCTGATACCTCTGTCTCAGGTTTTCAACCGTTTTAAAAATGATATGGATTTTTGAATCTTCTACCTTATCATCCATGTTGATGCAGCAGACACCCGTTAGATAAGGGTTATCTGAATTCTCTACCAATCTGGTAATCGTTATTTCCAGTTCGCTGTCGGTACAATCATTGATCGTAACAGGGTTCAAACGTATGTTTAAGAAGGTGTTGGGCAAATATTTCCGGAGCACTTTGACATCCCCTCCCCAGCCCACATCCAGAAAATCCAGATTTTTTATTTTCGCGAAGGCTTCTGCATGCCGGTGGGGATCATTCCCGCAGTAATGGATACCAAACGGACGGTATTTTTCACTCCATTGAATATCAATCGGCAGCAAAAATTCTTCATATTGCCCGGTAGAAATCATGGTATGCGAGCATTCTGAGTGCAGAAAGACTGGTTTTTCAATGTTCCTTACATTCCGGTTTATAGAAATGGAACTTGTCCCGGTTTCTTTCGAGAATCCCTCAACAAATTTTTCAATGAGATAGGAAAGCTCAATAAATTGCTTTTTCATCTCTTCCGGTTCCATAAAAAAGTCAGTAAAGACTTTTTCCCCAACCAGATCTAAAGCGGTATTTAATACTCCGCCCCAGCCGATGTCGCCGGTAACGTAACCGTACTTTGCCTTCAGTTTTTCCTGAAGTCCTGAAAACCTTCTGAATGCAGGGCTTTTAAAGGCTTCTTCAACATGTATCTTCAATTGATCCTGAGCCAAAGGGATAACCTGGGGGGCGCTGTCCTGTTGATAAATAACATTGCAGCCAAGCATTTCTGAAAGGATATATCCTGCAGCTATATGCACTGCACCGATAATGGGTAAATCTTTTCCCTTGTCTGCACCCAGACCAAACCGTCCAAACCTTTCATAAAGTTCATACTCCATCTGTTTTTCAACTTCTACACGTCTGAGCGGATGGTAAAAAAAATCTTCATCAAAACATATTCCAGTATGTTTGAACCACCAGGAGGGATGGAAGACGATGTCGACAGGCAAGGGCGCTGATTTGATAAAAGGGTTCTTTTTATAGTCTGTCATACTCATGTTCTCGTATTCGTTTCACACATTTCAAAACAGGATTTTAATCAAAAGTTATACACTTCAAACATCGGCCTATCCTTTTACCTTGGTGTTGCCACCCTTTTCGAGGTTGATATCCATATTTTGTTTATTGGTCCTCCATTTTCCTGCAGTGAAATCCGGTATATCAACGGAGTTGGAACGGTTCCGTACCGACCACTCGCTCAATGGTATAACGGAGCTCAGGCTCGCAGCATCATAAACATCCTGGTCAAGTGGAAGTCCGTTATGCAGGCAGTCAATCAGTCGCCAGCTTAAAAGAAGGTCCGACCCACCATGCCCACTGTCCCTGGCCAGCGTTCCCATTTTCATAAATATTTCAGGCGTATATTTTTCTTTAAGCTTTTGGAATTCCTCCTGGGAAACCCATTCATGGTTTCCCGTAGCAAGCCTGGGAGGTTGAGGATCATACAAAGCGGTCCCTTTGGTTCCTGAAATCCCATGGATTATATTATGGGGGGAAGGCGATGTAGCATCGTGCTGTAACATGATCGTCCTCCCTTTTTTGGTACGTATAACCGTCACATTCATGTTCCCCCTGTAATCCTTGCCGGTGAAGGGTTTGAAAAAATCATCGGTTTCAGCAAGTTCCATAGCCCTTCTGTTCATCATGAAATCGTTGCTTTCAACAGATACCAGAAAATCAAAGCTATCGCCCCGGTTTATGTCCATGATCTGGGACACCGGCCCCAATCCATGGGTCGGGTAAATGTTTCCCTTTCTGGAAGCATACTGTTTCAGCCACCACATGTCCCAGTACAACGACTTCGAAAAATTATTCTTCATCTTGCTGGTGTTGTAGGCGCAGTCGCCGTGTACCACCTCCCCGAAGAAGCCCTTCCTGGCCATGTTCAGCGTAAGCATCTGAAATTCCATATAGGCATCGTTTTCCATCATCATGAAATGTTTGCGGGTGCGCTCTGCCGTTTCCACCAACTTCCAGCATTCTTCGATGGTTCCCGCTGCCGGCACCTCAGAGGCAACATGCTTCCCGTGTTCCATAGCGTATATTCCCATCTCAGCATGCATGTACCAGGGGGTGGTAATGATGACAAGGTCAAGATCGTCCCGGTCACACAGTTTTTTCCATTCATCCCTCCCGCCTGCATAAAGCCCGGGGTTGTGCCCTGTTCCTTCCAGATTTTTTTTTGCAGCTTCGGCCTTCTCGGGCAAAAGGTCGCAAAGCGCCCTGATCTCAACCCCTTCGATGATACTCATCCGCTGCACATGGGAAGGGCCACGCTGTCCAAGACCGATGATCCCTACCCGGACGTTGCTAATCTTAGGCGCTGCAAATCCAGACATGTTAAACCGCTGTTCGTGCAGTTGCCCGTATTGTTTGATAAGTTGGGGAAGATTTGGCTCCTCAATGCATTTACTATCTGAGGCAAATCCTTTGGATAAACCTCCACCAGCAATGCCAAGACCGGTTAAACCTGCCAGTTTTAAAAAGTCCCTGCGTCTGTTTTTCATGTTTATCGGAATCATATTAGTAAAAATTTCATGTTTTAACGTGCACAATGGGCTTCGGTAAATTCAACTTTGATCCCGTCGGAATTTGTCATATTCAGTAGCCAGCGTTTCCCTTTGGCCACAATGGGTTTTCCCAAAGAATTACTCCCTTTTCGTTCCTTCAGGGTATAAATAGTCTCCTGCATGTCGTCGACCAAAAAACAGGGATGGTTGAAGTTGATATCATCTGCCGGATAGTGCTCAATATTTTCAACACAATCGGGAATATGCAGGTAGTTCATTTTTACTTTCTGGTTGTGGTCCTCAGGATAGCGCCACAATTCTTTGAACCCGAGAATTCCAACATAAAAAGGATCATCGTCCAAAACCTCGTTGCAAAATAAACCGGCATGGTGGATGCGTTTCGATATCCTTCGGTCGGAAAGAAATTTGCCTTTTGATTTCCGGTGCAGTGAATTCGGTTTCATGTCAATGAATTCAAGCGGGACGCCAAATTGGTCATGAACCACTATCACCTCGTTACCGGCCCCATCAATTTTCGTAGTTTCCGGGACAGGAACATCTTTCGATTTCAGGTATTGCCGCATCTGTTCCACCTCTTCGGTCTCGAACGATACCGACACCAGACGGGCTTTGCTTTTGGCATCCCTATCTTCAATAAATTCAAGGAACTGCCGGTCATTTACCTTGAACGAGATAACTTTTCCCAAACCGGAAGGATAGGAAAAAGCTTCATCGAAGCCAAGAAACTTGCCGTAATAATCCCTGGCTACCTGAAAATCGCTCACCAGAAAGGTCATTTTCGCAATGCCCCAAATGGCAGGCCGCTGAACTTCCCGGGCACGACTATCCAATATCAGTTTTTTGTACTTTAACAATGCTTCCAGGTAGTAATAATCGGCATAGGTCAATGGGGTATCAACTTCTGATTTGGCAGGTAACGACCCTACACTGTGCTTTAAAATAAAATTACCATTTTCACCAATCCCGGCAGTATATTCAGGTGATGCCAGCGTACGGATCTGTTTCGCGGCAACTTCCAGGTATTTTTCCGAAAGGCTTTTCCCCACATATTGACTTAACTCGATCAAGGCCGATGCCATCAATGCACCTGCAGATGCATCCCTCAATGCATTCGGTATGTCCGGGGCATCAAAATCCCAGTAAGGAATGTAGTCTTTCGGCATCCGCGGATGGTCAATTAAATATTTTGCGATAGACTGTGCCTGTGCAAGATAGCGCACATCTTTCGTCTTGCGGTACATCATTGTGTAACCGTAAAGACCCCAGGCTTGGCCACGGCTCCATGATGATCCATCGGAGTACCCCTGGAAAGTCTGTTTTTTATGAGGCATACCGGTTATCGTGTCATAGGATACAACATGGTAACAACTGTAATCCGGACGGTAATGATGCAACATGGTCTTATCTGCATGTGAAACTGCGATTTTATTAAATGATTGATCGTTAGAATTCTTAGAGGCCCAAAGCAGCAACTCAAGGTTCATCATGTTATCAATGATCACAGGGTAGTGCCATTTATCTTTGTTGAAATCCCAGGATCGGACCAGGCCAATCTTCGGGTTATAGCGTGTTGACAAGGATTTTGCCCCTGTCAGGAGCACATTTTTGTAAGCTGCATCACCTGTCAGGCGCAAACCGTTTCCGAAACTGCAATAGAGTATAAAGCCAACATCATGGTTATTCGTGGTGTACTTTTCCCGCTCGACCCGTGCAGTATACTGACGTGCATAGTCAAGTACCCTCTTATCTTTGCTGTATTCATACAGGTACCAAAGCGATCCCGGGAAAAAACCACTGCACCACCAACGTGAGTTGGAAGAAGTCATTTCACCCTTTACAAACGACCTTGGAAGGATGCTGTCATTTCCGGCATATTTTTCAGCCATGCGGAGATATTGCCGCAATGAAAAACCGAGGGCTTCATTAACGACTTTCAACATGGGTTTCTCTTGGGTGGTTTCACCAAAGGAGACTGTACAGAACGCCATTACAATTACCAAAACGAAATACTTCATGACAATTATGTATCTAAATTAATTTTGAGTTATGCAAAAATGGAATCAATTGAAACAGGTGGCTTCCATGTGAAATCTGAAATTCAGCCCTTCCTGGCTTTAATCTGAACAGCTTCGGATCCACGGATATATTGTTCATGGGTCGGGATATTGAATTCTTTCAAAATATCGGCGACAAATACCTCAGGTGAAAGGCTTTCAATGACCGACCAGTCCTCTTCAAAAAAGGTGGTTATCCTCACTTTTCGTCCATATTTTTCCCTGATTTTATCAAAATGCCTGTTAAATGGATAGCGGTGAATAAGTACTTTCTCAAGGTTCACCGGCGCACAAACCAGGTTTTTGTCCCACATCCCGGTATCCGAGATAACTGTCCCTGAGATGTCACATATTTTAGAAGGATTGTACCATGGACTTGAAACTACAACGTACTTATTCTCCCATGCCTTGGTATTGACCAACTGCCCACCTGTAAATGCCGATGGCCAGAAAACGATCTCAGCCCCTTGTTCCCTTAACTTTTCCCATCCGGCTTTCCACTCAATATCAAAACAAATTTGGATCCCTATCTTTCCGAAATCAGTCTGAAAGACAGGAGGGGTTAATGGCCCTGGCGTCAGACCTGATTCAATCTCATAATCTGTCAGGTATATTTTCCGGTATGCGCCGATTTTGTTGCCGCCCCGATCAAATATTACCGCTGAATTGTAGATCTTTCCACCTTCAGAGGTATAGACCGGACAAATCAGGTAGCAACCGGACTGTTTGGCCAGGTTGGAGAATTGTTGCAACACCTTTTCGCAAATTCCCAGTTTTTGGGCCCATGGGGTTGATTTGGGCAAGTGCGAGGTTGCGAAAGTTTCAGGCAGACAGATGATATCCGGCTGATAATGGGGGACATGATCATTCAAAACACGAACAATTTCATCAACCATGATTCCGGGTGTTTCGGCACGTAACCCAGACATGGAAACCGAAGTGACCCACACTTCGCGGGGCAATTTACGGGCAACGGCATCCTGAACCGGCAAGGTGTCAGCAAGGCCTAGCGGGCTTACAGCAGCCAGGCCCGAGGTTATGGCCGATGTTTTAAGAAAATTACGGCGGGAAAAATTATCAGATTTCATGTTCTGTTTTGAAGTTTATGTTGTTGTTTAATAGGTATTTGCGACAAATTTAATAGTGCCTTTAGTTCAAACACACACTATTGGGGCAAAACACTAATTTTCACATCCCTGATTATAAATCCTCCGCTACCATCTACCACTTTGAACGAATAGATCGTGTCGCCTGCATTTGCCTGCGATGGTTTCCCGGATAAAATACCTGAATGCGGGTTGACCGTCAACCATGAAGGTTTTACTACCAGGCTATAGAGCAGGTCCTGACCAGGTTTGCAATCTTCGGCATTTTTGACCACCGGTTTGAATGAATATTCTTTCCCGGCAACTGCAACATTTGGCGGTTCGTTGAGCAACTCGAGCTTGTGATCTTTAATGGACGACAATATGACATCCATGGCAATTTTTGATACTTTGTGTGTTTTTGTATCCTGTTCAAAATAAAAGTCATACTCCCCTTTACCTAATTTCTTCATTGTTGCTTTTACATTATCAACCCAATTGAGGTATGTTATTCCAGAAAAACAGCAATTGTCAAATTCGTTCAATATCTGGATCTGCCGCCTGTTTTCCCCGTAGGCACCTAGTACATACAATTCCTCAAAATTTGCAATGGTGTACAAACCTTCCGGGTCATACTCGTCAGAAGAGCCTTGTTCTGCATCTCCCATGGAGCTGGTGCCTTTTCTCAGGTAGGTTGGAATAGAACCCGCAACAGGAAAGCTGTATTTAATCCGTGGATCAATTGCGGCATATAAGGTGGTTGTCCAACCCCCACCCGAGAGCCCCATCAAATAGTAGTCGCTGAATTTGTAATTCTTCTTCAAATAGTTTACAGTTGCCACCATGTCTTCAATAAAGTAAGCATAAGGGTGGTCCAGGTAATCGAACATCAGGTCGTGCCCCACGGTGCCTGACGGAAATTTTATTTGTCCAACACGATGGCCTATTTCGATGGTGGGCTGGTCATTGCCATTAAGCGGCATCATGAAGGCTATTACATCATAACCTTCCCTTAACAACCATGGGATAACCAGGCCTGGCTCATTTCCGTTGTTATTTCTTTTACAATCTTCAACATGAAAATTCGTCCCATGGCCCGCATGATATAGAAATACTTTGTTGATACTTTTAATGGGACGGAAATGATAAACCTTTGAAACAAACGAATTTGGCAGGAAAACTTTGTACCTGTCAATTTGTTTCAGGTTTCCGGAAGAATTATAGAGTACCTGGTAAGGCGTTTTTCCTGATTCTATGTAGGTTATGTTGGTTTCGATGCTGTCAACAACCCGATTGACTGGCCAACCCTTTTCACCCCAGATGTGTTGTATCAGCTTTTCCCTTTTACTAAGTATGTCCTGTTCCGAGTAGATACCTATTTTATCGGCCAAATTTTGGTTGCCCTGGGCATAATCCTTTTCAAAAATTTTATGTCCCTTATAATTCCATTTGATGTACTTCCCTGTTATCTCCCCAGCCAGGTAGCTAAATTCCAGTTTTTTACAGCCGTTGAGATACCAGGACGAACATGGGCCATCCAGGATTCCAAGTTTATAGTTTGCTTCATAAGATTTTTGTCCGTTCTCATAAAATCGGGTGGTCAATCCATCGTATTGGCCGTTCCTGACCGACAGCTCTTTGCTTTTATTTCCATTTGGGTAAAATAGTTCACACCTCCCCGTGTAGGGGACTTTATCCTCATCCAAATAAAACAGGTTGTTAATCGTTTTAATTTTATTGAAGTTGACAACCCGTACCGTGGTTTCCTGGGCCATTAAAACGGTAGAAAACACAATTGAAATTAGGAACAGTATACTTTTCATCTTTATAGGTCTGAGGGTTTATTACATTGGTACTTTATTCCAGTCAATTGAATTCCGAATAGCGTTCAAGGGTTTCATATTTAACCTAAATGATTCGTTATAACCACAAAGGGCATGCGCTAAAATTTTCCTGAAAGCCTATTTTTAGTTTTTAATTTTTGCGACGACAGGGACAATAATTCCCTTCATGGTCACTTCCTTTCTGATTTCATCCCACGAATAATCTTCCCGGGGACATAGTTTATCATTGTACGAAACAGACACAGGTTTCTTATCACAATGCATTACCAATTTCCAGATTCGGTCTTTGGCCTTTCCATCAAAATCACCTTCAGTCGCCCCAATCGTAACAACTGATTCGTTATTTTCAATTTTTGCAGATATGCGGGTAATGGAATATTTGCCCTTAAGGTGTTCAAAACTGAATCCGTCATCTTCATAAAGGTCAAAGGCCGACTCTTTTTCGTCCGGAAAAATGTAAAGGGTAACTTCATTCATTGGCTTTTCGCCCCTGTATTGCATAACCGGGCCGAACGGAACAATCCCTCCGGAACGAATATAAAGAGACCCTCCCCGGTCATCGGGCCACGTAATTTTTTTCTCCTGAAGTCCGGTTATTACCTCACCGGTCCAGTAATCTTTCCATTTTCCAGCCGGGAAGTACATATCCCGGTTATAAATTCCAACCATTAAGTCCCTGCCCAGCAAGTATTGGTGAAGATTTTCGCGGCAGTTATTATCGTCAGGAAATTCAAGCGTCAGCGGAACCAGCATTGGCCATCCCGTTTTCGTGGAATAATTCGCCCATGAATATAAATAGGGAATAAGCCTCGACCTCAATTGCCCATAGTATTTATGCATGGCCAAAAGTTCCGCCCCCTGAATCCAGGGCATCCTGAAATAGTTCCAGCTATTAATCTGGCTCCAGGGTTGCAGATAGCCAAAATGGATGCCTTCCTTTTGAGTAACTTCCATGTCGTTGGTCGACCATGCATGTCCGATGATGGAAGTGTTAAGCATTGCACCAAGGGTAGCCAACCTTCCTCCCGTATCTCCGGTCCAGGTTCCTGCCCAGGATTGGAATCCAGTCCATCCACATGGGGTAAAAACCACGGGACGGCGATTCGTATAGGTTTTGAACCCTTCATACATCTGACGTGCATACAACAGTGGATAAAGGTTATGTATTTCCGCGTCAGGCATACCATTTCCCCATAGCCTGTCTGGATGGTCATTCACCTGATTTGCCCCATCCTGTTTGAAAAAATCAATACCTTGGTCCACAAATTTTTTCAAATGGTCGAACCATGGTTCTTCCCTTTTGGTCATATTGTCTAAGTACTTGGGCTGGGCCAAATGCTCGTCAACTTCCAAATCATGAACCCCTCCTACTTTTGGATGTTTTTCGAAACTTCCGGCTTTATTCCGGTTTATTCGCCGTTCCTCTTCATGGGTAAGATCGTAGTCGTTGCACAACCATAATTCGACTTTGAAACCCATCCGCTTGATGGAGTTAATAAAGTTATAAGGCCCGTTCAACGCATAATAAGGAATAGGGAATCTTTGATTATTCCACTTTTTCATTGTCGAAAAGTCATAATCCTTTTCCATCCACCCTGGCTCTAACCCAATCACATCACACGGAATCCCTTCTCTCCTGAAATTTAAAGCGTCATTTACCGCTTCGTAATCATTCGCCTGGGTGCGGCAAACATACCAAAGTCCGAAAGCCCATTCAGGAGGAAGTTTTGGTTTGCCGGTTAACTCTGTATAGGAGTCCAGAAGTTCATGATATCCTTCGCCTACGATCACATAGTAGTCAAGATTTCCACTTTCATCTGACCAGGAGTATCGGTCCGTATCACTTTTGCACATGTCAAAAACAATCCTTTTTGTTGTATTCACCAGAACACCAACGCCAAGCGTGGACATAAAAAAGGGAACCGGAATATACGACTTTACATTCCGTACATAACAATCGGCAATAAAGCCCCGATGGTATAGCCTCTCACGCGACTGGTCGCCAAATCCGATCCAGTTTTCAGATTTGTCAGCCCTGAATACAACTTTGCCGGAATTCTGTTTTAAATCTGCATCAATCTGCTTCAGAAGAATTTTCTTACCCTGAGGATCGGTCACGACAATTTCCCCTGTCAAACCATTTCCTTTTATTTTGAGACGTGACGTTTCAGCGGAGAAACCATTTTTCAACCTTGAAATATTGACATTCAATTGACCCGTATTCAGATCTTGAATAAACCCATAACGGTTAAGCCCGGTTTCATTGAATTTACCACCTTGGGTAATAAGCTGGATTCTTATTATATTTTCTTTTAGGAACGTAATACGGATATCCGACCCGTTGTAAAAATCTTTTTGCAGGAAGTTGTGAACTGTTCCATCAGAAGTCTGACCCGATAATTCATGGCAGACAAAAAAAACAATAAATAGAAATAATCCGGAAATTATTTTATTCCAACGAATTTTATTCAAAACGATACCCATCTTTTTCATAAATTCCAGTTTAATGTACAAGCGCCCGTTTTCAGGGTTATTTTAATTCAACCTTCAAAACGAAACCATGCTTATAAGATTTGCTTTCAGAAGGCAGGGTAATTTTCACTTTATCTTCCGATGTTTCCCATTTTAATGACTCATTGACACCAAGCAGTTTGATGCCCTTAATCTGCCGGCGAAAGTTGTAAAGGGACTTGACACTGACTTTACTTTTCTCAGGAGAGACCAGTGAAATAACATATACCGAATTTTTCTTGAAAGTAAACCAGAAATCCTCCGCAGTAAAAGTGGAATTGAACCCATTCTCTTTCCTGAAGGTTGTACTTTTCATCTCGAGCATCGTAGACCCCTCTTTTGTGGTACTCCATTTGTTGGTCCCGTAGATCGCTTCCCCGTTTACCTTCATCCATGCCCCGATCTCTGTTAAAATCTTAACGCTGGCTTCCGGGATTACCCCATTCCCGTCAGTCCCCACATTCAACAGGTAATTTCCGCCTTTGCTTGCAATTTCTACAATCCAGAAGAGCATCTCCTCAAGCGATTTCCAATCGGTATCGTAGCTTTTATAGCCCCAGGTGTTGTTCAATGTTCCCGGGGTTTCCCAAGTTTTATATTTGCTGTTAATATCAGTGGGGATTTCATTATCGCCCGCATTCAGAAAGTCCCCCAGATCATTTCCAACACGACTATTTACAAGGCAACCAGGTTGAATATCGTAAGCTAGTTTGTAAAATTCAAAACTCTGCTGCCGGTTCATGTTTCTGGGATAATCGTACCAGATTTCAACTAGGTTTGGAAACTTTCTCAAAATTTCGCGCACCTGTGGTTTTGCTTTCTTCTCAATATAATCTTCAAATTTTACGGGTGAAGGATCGTAATGATTAATAGCGTAAGCATCAATATATCCGGGATCAACCTTCGCACGTTGCGCCTCGCCCCCATCGCCCCCGTCCATCCAGTCGATGGAATGCGAATAGTAGATACCCATCCTCATGCCATACTTCTGGCAGGCTTTATATATCTCTTCTATCGGATCGCGTTTGAAAGCAGTGAGATCGTAGATGTTGTAATCGGTGACTTTTGAATGGTACATAGCGAACCCGTCGTGGTGTTTTGGCATGGCAACAATGTACCTCATCCCCGCTTCCTTCGCCAACATAACCCAACTTTCAGCATTAAAGCCTGCAGGATTGAATGTTTGGGCAACTGCCCGATATTCCTGACGGGGAATCTGAGCACAATACATGATCCATTCACCTTGCAACCATGATTCCGGCGATGCCCCAAACTTTGGATTTCGCGTTTCAGGTAAAATTTTCCCTCCTTTCCAGACACCCCCTAATTTAGAATAGACACCCCAATGAATGAACATGCCAAATTTCAGATCATTGTAATCTTTGAAGAGGTCAGTTTTTGTGCTGTGCATCTTTGCCCAATCTTGTGAAAGGGTCTCTTTATCCTGGGGAAACCCCTGAAATGCCAAGACAAGGCAGATTGTCAGAATTAATAATCTTTTCATTTTTTTCGATTTGGTTTAGATTCGTTTATAAATCATTTAATTCGACTTTTAATACAAAACCATGCGTTTTGGCATTGGAACCAGGAGACAGGGTAATATTCACTTTGTCTCCTGAAGCTTCCCATTTTAAGGATACCGGGCTCCCTAACAGTTTAATGCCCTTAATCTGCTGGCGGTAGTTGAAAAGTGACTGTACACTGACCTTGTTTTTTTCAGGTGAAACCAACGAAATCACATATACCGAATTACCCTTTGTAGTGTACCAGAAATCGCTGGAAGTAAAAATGCAATTGAACCCATTTTCTTTCCTGGAGCCTGTGCTTTTCATCTCTACTGATGTTGGGCCTTCTTTGGCGGTTGCCCAGCGGTTTGTGCCATAGATTGCTTCCCCGTTTACTTCCATCCATACACCAATCTCTTTTAATATCTTGACGCTCTCTTCAGGAATTACCCCATTCCCGTCGGGGCCAACATTCAACAGGTAATTCCCCCCCTTGCTGGCAATTTCGGCAATCCAGAAGAGCATCTCGTTCAATGATTTCCAGTCGTTGTCGTAGCTTTTATATCCCCACGTGTTGTTTATAGTTCCAGGCGTCTCCCATGTTTTATATTGTCCATTTACTACAGTAGGAATCTCATTATCGCCTGCTGTCAGCATATCGCCAAGATCGTTTCCTACGCGACTATTTATCAGACATAACGGTTGATACTGATAGGCCAGCTTATAGAATTCGAAACTCTGCTCCCGATTCATGTACCTCGGAAAATCGTACCAGATTTCAATCAATCCGGGGAATTTGGTAAGAAGTTCCCTCATCTGGGGTTTTGCTTTATTTTCTATATAGTCCCGATAAGATACAGGCGAAGGGTCCCAATTATTGGCAGCAAGTGTATCTTTCATTTGAGGATTGGCTCTTTTAGCCTGTGAAATACCCGCGTCACCTCCATCCATCCAGTCGATGGAATGGGAATAATAGATGCCCATCCGTATGTCATATTTTTTGCAGGCATTATATATTTCTTCCATCGGGTCGCGTTTGAAAGGGGTAATGTCGTAAATATTGTAGTCTGTGACCTCTGAGTGGTACATGGCGAACCCATCGTGGTGTTTTGGCATGACAACAATGTATCTCATCCCGGCTTCCCTGGCCAGCTTTACCCACTTGTCAGCATTAAAACCTACCGGATTGAACGTTTTGGCAACTTCCCGGTATTCTGCCCGAGGAATATGCGCGCAATACATGACCCATTCGCCAAGCGTAGCCTGATTCCCGTGTGTTTCGGATACAATTTTTTCACCTTTCCAGACACCCCCCAGTTTGGAGTAAACGCCCCAATGAATGAACATGCCAAATTTCAGGTCATTGTAATCTTTGAAGATGGAATTTTTGGTCCCATGCATCCTTTCCCAGTCCTCCTTCAAACCATCTCTCCCTTGCGAAAACGCATGGTTTAAAACTACCATACATATGATCGTCAAAACAATACTTCTGATTTCTGACGCACTTCTTGCCATTATAAATTCCTTAAGTTTAGAAATGATGCGGTATAGTTTTATTTTTTTTAACATGGAACCTTACAAATACAAAGTTCTTCATGACTATAAAAAGGACAAATTGGGCAAAACATCACCAAGAAAAATAGACTTTCCCTTAAATATTTTATATCAACCAATCAATCAGATATATCCCGATCTAGATTTGGAGAAGCCTCCGGGAGCAATTTCCTTCAAATGATTTAAAAATGAACGTAGTTGAAGTTCCCTTAAAGATTGCTTCAACTCCGTTCATTTATTCTATTTACGAATTCCAGCTTACACCTGGGTGTAACTACCAACCTGGATTTTGTGTCAATTTAGGATTTAATACAATCTCGCTTTGTGGTATTGGATCCAGATAATCGCGTCCAATTTTAAATTCGTATCCATTTGTCAAAGCAGACTTAAAGGGGTCAAGAAACCCATTTGCATCAACAGGGAAAAAGGTTGAAGTAATTTGGGATGCCTTAAATCCTATAGGTTTTTTACCAACAATCAGTTCATCAGCACCGGCCCATCGGGCGATATCTTGCCAGCGGAAACCTTCAGTGGCCAGTTCAACCCGGCGCTCACGCCTGATTTCATTGATAACCGGCGATAAGGTTGGGAAGTCCCATTTAGGATCATTTGTAATATTGCTAATGACCAAGTTTGGCATACCTACCCTGTCCCTGAGTTTCTTGATCGATTTGTCAATATCCTCCTGTGTAAGTGTACCTAATTCCGCTTTGGCTTCAGCATAAGTAAGCAGGACTTCTGCATACCGTGCATAAATCCATGGTGTATCTTCATAATTTGTCTTATGATAGATCATTTGAGGATCATATTGCTTGGCAATGACATATCCTGTACCGGCATTGTATTCCGAGCCATTATTAAGTATGGCATATAACTCATTATAATCATGAATTGTGCCGTTCGCGTCAATTTTCCAGGCATCTCCCGGAGTGCCTATGGTTTGATGGAACCTGGGATCCCTGTCCTTAGCTTCTACACTTAGCGTATTATATCCTGCGAAAAGCGGACTAACCGATATGGGTTTGCCATCTTTGCACAGGAATGCATCCGCCAGGCTCTTGGTTAACGACTTGTTATAAGGCCTTTCGTGTAAATAATTGAACCCCCCATAACTATTATTAACGCCAACGGTATTGTTAAACTGTTTCCAAAATATGATCTCGCCGTTTGCTGAATAATCCCTCATCCGGAAACAATTAGCAAAATCAATTTCAGGGTTACCTTTGGTATAAATGCTATATAAACCAGAATTCATCACAGCGCTTGCCGCCTCAACAGCTTTGTTCAGGTATTTTGCAGTCTGAGGATTACTAACCGCGAATGGATCACCGGCATGGTATTTTTCCCAGGTACCTTCGTAGAGGGCAACTTCACTTTGAAGCAACAAAGCCAGCCATTTATTAATCCTCGAAGCGCCGTTGTCTTTCGTGGCAGGAAGATACATCGCTGCACTATCCAATTGTGCGATAATGTTATCTGCAACTATATTCCTTTTGTCCCTCTGGTTTAAAAGCTCTGGCGAGGTAGGTGCAAGGGCTTTGGTAATCCACGGAATATCACCGTAACACTGCAAGAGGTAGTAATACATGATAGCCCTGAAAAAATGGGCTTCTCCTACATATTGTTTGTAATTATTGAAAGGTTCCTTACATTTTTTGTAATTGTCGAAGAAATAATTAACCTGCCTGATCGTAGTAAAAACACCCCAACTCCCATACGTGGAATAACCAGCGTTATTTTGATAAGAGATGGTTCGTTGGCCTGCTAAAAGCGGGTTAAGCACAGATACATCGATTGAATTGTCGCTGTTATTGTCATCGCCAAACCAGGGGAAGAAAGCAGTGTAAGTTGGAGTCCGCCTAAGCCTGAATATTTGATCAGTGTAGAATTGATTTACATATGTCTGTAAGTCGTTTGTTGTTAGAAAAAAACTAGCCTCAGTAATTTTGTCCAAAGGTTTTTTGTCAAGAAGATCTTTTTGGCACGCGCTAAATATTGCCATTAGTGCAATAAACAGAGGTATTATTTTAAAATATTTCATGGTCATGAGTTTTAAAAAGTTAAGTTAATACCAAATGAAATGGATCTTGCTATTGGATAGATTGCTCCAAGCAACTGTTCACCATTTAATGATCCAAGTGTTGTGTCTGTTCGATTTCGTGAATCGGAGGCCAATGCTGTCTCAGGATCAAGTAATTTTGGCAACTTTGTAAATGTTAACAGGTTTTCTCCGGACAGGTATATCCTTGCTTTGTAAAGCCGAAACTTTTTGGCAAACTCTTGCGGAATAGTATATCCGATTTGACAACTCTTCAACCTAATGTATGCAGCATTGAGTACATACCTGGATTGATCCAAACGGTTCTTATCCAATTCTGCAGTAAAATAAGGCTTCGCAAAATAAGCATTGGTATTTGGCCCTAATATACTGGTATCATCGGCAGGTCGCCAATAATCAAGTGCCGGGCTATCTTTAAATAATCCTGATTCAGATCCTGGGCTACCACCACGGACAATTCCAAAAAATAGATTTGCATTTGCTGCAGGCAAATAATCTCTTTTACAAACTCCTTGCCAGAACATATTTACATCAAAAGCCCTCCAGGTTAATCCTCCGTTAATACCAATGTTATATCGTGGAGTAATGTTGCCAAGCACTTTTAAGTCACCGTGATCGGCAAGTGTCCGCAGTCCGTCATTAATTTTGCCGTCATTGTTCAGGTCCTTGTATTGCATGTCACCAGGTCCCCACTTGGCGTAATACTTCGATTGGTTGGGCATTGCCGCAACATCCGCGGCTGTCTGCAGAATTTTATCCGTTTCGAATCCCCACATTTCTCCAATATTCTTTCCTTTGTACCAGGTGTCAATCAACCCGTTGTCATTTTTATATTTCAGGATTGTCGCCTTGCTATCTCCAATGCTAATGCCAACATTGTATGAAAGATCAGTTGATATCCGGTCTTTCCAGTTAAGCGATAGTTCAAAACCTTTGGTTGATAACTCGGCATTGTTTTTCATAGGCGCACTAATTCCCAAAACACCAGGCAAAGTTTCTGATGGGCCAAACATACGGCTGGTTACCCTGTCGTACCAATCGAAAACCAGGTTTAAACGGTTTTTCATAAACCCGGCATCAATACCAAAATCCAAAGTGGTCACGGTTTCCCATGTCAAATCTTCACTGACAAGCGACGGAGATTGTGCATAGGTTGGCCGTACGTTGTTAATAAGATAATTCCCGTTAGTTGTAACCGGCAATGTCGGCAGGTATAAATAGTTTGCGACATTCTGGTTCCCTAATGACCCATATGATGCCCTGATTTTTAATGAATTGACATAAGGTTCAACAGGAGCCCAGAACTTTTCTTTTGAAATATTGTACCCGGCAGAAACCGACGGGAAAAATCCCCATCTTGATCCTTTCGCAAACCGCGACGACCCGTTGTAACGAGAACTAAATTCAACCAGATATTTTTCCTTGTAGTTGTAATTTAAGCGGCCAAAAACACCCTGGGTTGACCAATGGCTTATGGCATCGGACAGTGTAACTGTACCAAGCGCTGTACTTATTGACGGAACTCCCTGTGTTATCAAACTCATTTTCGAACCATATAAACCCCTGGAAAAATTACTCTCCTGCTCATAACCAACCAACACCTTAAAATAGTGGCCTTTGATAGTTTTTTCATACGAAGTTATTGCATTAACCAAGGTATAGCGGTTAGTAGCAAGGCTTTCAATATACCCTGAAGTACTAGAACCAATATTTCCATATTGGATAGGGTTTAAAGGAATCTCTACCATGTTAACTTTGGGATTTTGAACATTGGTAGTTCCGCCGTAGTTGTAATTATAAGAAACACTTGTTTGCCACCCTTTGATCGGCTCGATGACAGTTTTCAGATTTATACCCAGGTCATCGTTCGTGTTTACTTCCCGACCATTGCCTATCAGCGCTGCAACCAACGGATTATTTATGGTTCCATCCAAATTGTAAAACGGCGTCATTGGGGCAAATGATTGGAATGCCCGCATAATATAGGTTCTTGGTGCACCAACGATTCCCATAGGCCAATCGGTCTCTGTTTTCGCATATTTTGTGCTGGACTCAAAACGGAGCCAATCGTTCACCTGTGATGAAATGTTTGCCATTACATTGTACCTTTTGTATGAATCATCTGCCCAATTGTACAATCCGGGTTGATCGAAATAACCGGCAGAAACATAATATTGTGTTTTTCCATCGCCACCCTCAATATTCATGTTGTGCTTTTGCGAAAACGAAGACTTTTTATAATACATGCTCGGCCAATCGTAATTGGCATTGCCCTGCCATCTTCCGTTCCAGATAATACTTGGAGGATTGTTGGGATCGTATTGAGTTTTATAAGTACCATCGATGTACCCTTTGATACGTTGTACCTGTTCGGCAGGGTAGACCGGACCTAAGCCTGAGGCTGTCTGCACCTGGTTATAAGCACTCGCCCAGGTATAAGAATCGACAAAATGCGGAATCTTTAGCGGAGAGGCAAAGGAGAGATTGTTATTGTACGATATACGAATTGCCTGATTCTTTTGCCCTTTCTTTGTTGTAATCAACACCACGCCAAAAGGAGCACGTGAGCCATAAATAGCTGATGCTGAGGCATCTTTCAATATTGAAACAGTTTCGATTGATTCCGGATCGATGTTATTAATATTTGATTCTACCCCGTCGATCAGGATAAGCGGTGAGGAATTCCCAGCAATTGAACCTATTCCCCTAATGTTCCAATTGGCCGCTGCGCCTGGTTCCCCTCCACGGTTTGTCATGCCAATATTCAAGTTGGGCGCAGTTCCCTGTATAAGCAGCGAAACATTCGGTGACGACCTGTTGGCAAGGGTTTCGCCTGAAACTACACTTACCGAACCGGTAAGATTGACTTTCTTTTGAGTACCATAACCTACGGCAACGACCTCCTGAAGTCCAATCGTTTCTTCTTCAAGCATTACATTAATTGTGTTTTTTCCAACGATGGCCACATCCTGCGATTTCATCCCCACAAACGATATAGTCAGGATTTTGGCATCTTTTGGTAACCCCAACGTGAATTTACCATCAACATCCGTGGTTACCCCGGTTGTTGTCCCTTTCAAAAAGACGGAGGCGCCAGGGATTGGTGAGCCTGAAGAATCAGTAACCTTACCTTTAACAACATTTTGCTGTTCGGAGATTTCACTGGTTGAAGTCTCTTTGGTGCTAATTACAATATCCTTGTCGAGCACATGATAACCAAGTCCAGTATCCTTCAGAACATTGGTTAAAATGACATCTATTGCCTCGTTGGAATATTGAACCGAAATTTTTTTATCAGCCGGGATCTGTTCATTCTTGTAAAAGAAATCGAACTCCGATTGATCCTGAATGGCTTGAAATACCTGCTGCAAGGTGGCATTTTCAACCTTAATATTTAGCCTGGTTTTTTGAGAATAGACCGAGGCCGAGACATGAATGAGCGAGACGAAAAACAATAATACAATCAGTCGCATAGTCATCCAAATTTTATGGACCATTTCCCGGTTAATGGAAATGCCATTAATTAATTTTTTTTCCATACTTTTGTTTTGAATTAGAAAAGTTTTATTTATTTAAGACTTGCATTGAAACGGAGGATGGTGGTACATTCTCCGTTTTTTCGTTCATAGTTTCCTGTGTTCTACTGGTTCACCTCCTTCTTTATAAGTTTTGATTTAGTTTCAATTAATTTGCGTTCTCAATTCGTACTTTGTCTGTATCTATTACATAACGAATTGAGATGGATTTATTAAGCATCTCCAAAAAATGTTTAACGTCTTTATTTCTCTTTATCACCCCTGAAAAGTGCATCCCTTTAAATTGGGTTTCATCTGCAGTAATATCAACATCATACCACCGCTCAACCACTTTGAATACTTCGATTAAATCCTTGTTGTGAAACTCATACCTGCCATCTTTCCACGAAATAAAAGATTCCGGATCAACAGTATCTATGGTAAGTTTGTTACTTTTCCGATCAAAAAGGCCTTGCTCTCCCGGTTTGAGAAGTGTAGTTTGGCCTCCGGTAAGCAACCGTATCTGACCTGAGGCCAGTGTGGTTTCAATTTCGTTGGAGTTATTGTAGGCCCTCACATTGAATGAGGTTCCCAATACTTCGATCTGTTGTCCGTTCACTTCAACCCTGAAAGGTCGTTTCTTGTCTTTGGCAACTTCAAAGAAAGCTTCCCCGTTCAATTTTACGATGCGTTCATTTGGGGCAAATACGGATGGTATTGTAAGTCGCGTTTCTGAATTAATCCAAATTCTCGTTCCGTCTGCTAAAAACAGTTGATTGACTTGTCCTTTGGGAACATAAACGTCCTGCATGGTAACCTCGGCCAGATGTTCCTCCTTGTTGAGATGAATATACCGGCTCGCCCAACCCAATCCAAAAACGACGAGAAACATGGCGGCTAATTTCAGCACTCGCATGAAGGAGTGGCCTGACCGTATTTTACTGGATTCAATGCGAGACTTTAACAATTCCAATTCTGAAGCGACTTCATAACTTTTCCGGTCGAAATGAAACCCATATAGATCCCATATATCCTTTTCCGCGAACAGCCGTTTTTCATTATCCGGCGTTTCTTTCATCCATAGATAAAGCTGCAGTTCTTCCTCTTCGGATGTTCTTCCAAGAAGATATTTTTGAATGATGCTGTTGATTTCAGACATAACTTTATTTGCTTTACGACTCTATGATCGGTAGAGAGGATAAAACCCTACCATTAGGAATGTTTTTTTTTCAGAAATTATTCTATCAGGCGAAATTGGGTTAATTCGCAGGGAATGTGATTAAAAAAAATCAATGGAATCCGGTTAATTTGACCGTTATCTTAAGTCCTAAACAAATGAGAGGATAAATACAAGAGAAGCGGTAAATAGTCTTTCATCTCGGTACGGATGGTGGCCAGGGCTTTGGAAACCTGCTTTTCGACGGCTTTGACAGAGATATCAAGCTCGTCGGCTATCTCCTGGTATTTTTTGTGTTCGAACCTGCTGAGCATGAAAATTTGTCTGCAACGCTCTGGCAGACCCTCCAAAACTTCGTCCAGTTTATCTTCCAGTTCACGTTCAATTAAACTGGTAGTCTCTTCCATGTAAAACTGCAATTCTTTTTTCTGCAACTTCCATTTGGCAGATTCAATATATTTGCTCCTGACTTTCTGTTTTTCGAGATGCTGCAAGCAACTGTTTTTAACCATTGTAAACAGAAGGGAATTTAGGGATTTACTGATAATTATCTCGTGACCGGACCAAAGTTTCACAAAAATATCCTGCACAATGTCTTTGGCAACTTCGTCTTCAACGAACTTGGCAGCAAAGTAAAACAAAGGCCTGGAATACTGCCTGAAGAGATCGTCAAAAAATTCAGGATTCCTGATATCCAAATATAAATTTCTATTTTCGGGTTGAACCATGTTTGGTAGTATGGCAGTTCAAATACAGCATAAAATATAGCCTGCTAAATCTTTTCGCATCGGGCCTTTTGCATTACAAAGGTATCAGAAGGTTAATTAAAAACCTAATCCTTACGACAAAGGACCGCAAAAATTGGTTTGTACTTCTGATTATCACTGCTTCCAAAGAAAAATATCGGATATTATCACGCTTGACAATATCCGATACTTTCCCAGATAGAATATAAAACTTCAATAGATCATTCGTCTGATCTTCCAACCTTTACAATGCTAGTTACTAGCAAATCAAAGGCCATCATATTGATTGATAAACTTCCTGTCGGATGATCTGAAAGAGGCCTATAATAATGTTTTTGCGATGAGATATGAGCAGCTAAATCTAAATGACAACCAGCTCTAAAACAACACAAAACAATATAAAAAGATATGAGTTATAAGTTATGAGTTAACGGATTCACTCATAACTCATAACTCATAACTCATAACTCATAACTCATAACTCATATCTTATATCTCTATTCCACCGTCCAGGTATTCCCACTGGACAACAACTGATCGACACAACTGATTTTGGATTTTGCTTTTGCTTCCAGTATTTGCGCCTCCATCGCCTCGTTGTAAACTTTGGATGGGACCGCACGGATAACCCCCATTGCAACAGGGAAGTCAGGCAATTTCATGTTAATGAGTGACTGGTGCAGGAATCCATCCTGATCATTTGCATCATGAACCAGAACATCCTCCGGTTTCGCGCCACCCTCGCCCAAATGGACTACCCTGAGTTTTCCCTTTTCAAGGACGATCCCTTTGTCGCGGTTGTTTCCAAAGATCATCGGTTCACCTTGTTTCAGGAAAATCTGCCGCTCTTCCCTGGTTTTAGGATCTGAAATGGCTTCATGGATACCATCGTTGAAGATGACACAGTTTTGAAGTACTTCCACCACAGAGGTACCATTGAATCTGGCGGCTTCTTCGAACACCTCCTGCGAATGTTTCAGGTTGTTGTCGACGCAGCGTGCAAAAAAAGTACCACCCGCCCCAAGAACCAGCTGTCCGGGTACGAAAGGGTCTTCGATGGTACCCATCGGAGAGGTCTTGGTGACAAAACCACGATCGGTGGTGGGCGAATATTGCCCCTTGGTTAATCCGTAAATCTTGTTGTTGAACAGGATGATGTTGATATCAATGTTTCTTCTGATCACATGAATAAAGTGGTTTCCACCAATGGCCAGCGCATCACCGTCGCCGGTAATCTCCCAAACAGTCAATTTTGGATTGGCGCACTTCACTCCGGAAGCAATCGCGGCAGCCCTACCGTGGATGGTATGGAACCCATAAGTGCTCATATAATAAGGAAAGCGGGAAGAACACCCGATGCCGGAGATAACGGCAAAATCTTCTTGCCGTATGCCCAGATTGGCCATCGCCTTTTGGACGGCATTCAAAACGGCATGGTCGCCGCATCCGGGACACCATCTTACTTCGTTCTCGCTCTTGAAGTCTTTGAGCGTATAATTTATTGTTTCCAACATGGTTATTCCTCTATGAGTTTAATAAAGTGATCTGAAAGTTCCTGGATAGTAAAGGGAAGTCCCTGAACTTTGTTGAATTGATGGTATTGATGTTCAGGCAGTCTATCACGCAGATACCCAACAAACTGACCAAGGTTTAATTCGCAAACGACAATCTTTTCAAATTTAGAGAAGAGCTCTTTCGTATTGGAAGGCAGCGGTTTGATGTAATTAAAATGGGCAAGGCTGATTTTTGTGCCTTTGGCCTGTAACTCCCTGACGGCGGTATCCAGGTGGCCCAATGTTCCTCCCCAACCAACTACCAAAAGGTCTCCCGTGCTTTCGCCGACCAATTCGAGTTTGGGTAACATATCTGCTACGGCCTCCACCTTGTCCCTTCTTATTTCACACATCAACTGATGGTTGGCAGGATCGTGACTAACATTACCCGCTGCATCTTTCTCCAGTCCGCCAACCCGATGTTGGAAACCATCCATCCCGGGAAATGCCCACTCGCGCGCCAGCGTTTTTGGATCACGTTGATATGGCTTGAATTTTGAGGCGTCTTTTGCAATTCTTGGGGTTATTGAAGGCAATTCAGCCACAGTTGGAACCTTCCATGGTTCTGTGCCATTTCCTAGAAACCCATCGGTTAGCAGCACCACCGGCACCATTCTTTCCAAAGCAATCTTAGCAGACATAAAAGCATAATGGAAACAATCAGAAGGCGTTGAAGCGGCAACTACCACAACCGGACTCTCACCATTTCTTCCATAAAGCGTCTGCAAAAGGTCTGATTGCTCGGTTTTGGTAGGAAGGCCCGTCGAAGGACCACCACGCTGAACATTCACCACCACCAGTGGCAACTCCGCGATCACGCCCAAGCCCAGCGCTTCAGATTTTAACGCGAAACCCGGACCTGACGTTGAGGTAACAGCCAAATCACCGGCAAAAGAAGCTCCTATAGTTGTGCAGATACCCGCGATCTCATCTTCTGCCTGGAAACTCTTTACTCCAAGGTCTTTTCGTTCGGCAAGCGCCTGTAATACTTCCGTAGCCGGTGTTATGGGATAAGAACCGATGAAAAGTTCCAATCCGGCCTTCTCCGCGGCAGCCAATAAACCCCAGGCCGTAGCTAAGTTACCGCTGATATTCCTGTAGAGACCCTTCTCAATCGGCGCAGGATGGACAATATATCTGGGCGTCATGTGCTGCAGGTTCCAGGCGTAATTGTAACCGGCATGCAAAACCCTCAGGTTGGCTTCGAGCACCAACTCTTTCTTCCCAAACTTCCTGGTAATGTAATTTTCAATGTAATCGAGCGGACGGCTGAATACCCAGCATATAAGCCCAAGGGCGAACATATTCTTGCTACGCAGGATACTTTTGTTGTCGACTTCGAGATCCTTCAATGACTCTCTGGTCAACTGCGTAATTGGAACCGGAACCTTAATATGGTCTAAAAGGTTCAGCTCAGTAAACGGATCATCGGTAGCAAATTTCGCCTTTTCAAAATTCTTTTGGTTGAAACTGTCTGAATCATAAAAAATAGTTCCGCCAGGCATCATAAACTTGGCGTTGGCTTTTACCGCGGCTGGATTCATGGCAACCAGTACATGCGCCAAATCACCTGGGGTGCTTACTTTTTTGCTTCCAAACTGAATCTGAAAACCAGATACACCCGCTACTGTTCCCTGGGGTGCACGGATCTCAGATGGATAATCGGGGAAGGTCGAAATGTCGTTTCCTATCAGGGAGGTGGTATCAGAAAACAACGTTCCGGTGAGTTGCATTCCGTCACCTGAATCGCCCGAAAACCTAATCGACACCTCTTCCAGTTCAATTACTTTTGTTTCAATAGACATGTGGTTGAAATAATTATTTGCTACTTTTGAACCACAAAAATAAACTTTTTTGGAAAATGGCCATCATAAAAACGTTACGCGGGAAAATACCCCAAATTGGCGATAATTGTTTCCTTGCTGAGAACTCCGTAATTCTTGGCGATATTGTAATTGGAAGCAATTGCAGCGTTTGGTTTGGCGCCGTTTTAAGAGGTGATGTCAACTACATAAAAATTGGAGATAACGTCAATATCCAGGACAATGCCGTCATTCACGGTACATTTGAAAAATCTGCCACGAACATCGGGAACAACGTTTCTATTGCCCACGGGGCCATTGTACATGGATGCACCATTCATGACAATGTGCTGATCGGGATGAATGCCGTTGTGCTGGATGATGCCATCATCCAAAGTAATTCAATCGTGGCTGCTGGCGCTGTGGTTACCAAAGGGACAGTTGTGGAATCTGGCTCTATTTTCGCTGGATCGCCGGCAAAAAAAATCAAGGAGATCAGCATCGAACTGATCGAAGGGGAGATCAATCGCATAGCAAATAATTATCATACCTATTCGTCCTGGTACAAAGAGTAGGCGGGTGAAATCCCTATGGTATTTGAAATCTTCGTTCAAACTATATATAGAATATATTTGTATTATTGCCACATTAAAACTAAACTGACATGGAATTGACACAAACAGACAGTAAGAAGGGCTTTTTTGTTCCACTTTTAATTGTTGGAACAATGTTTTTCGCAATCGGGTTTGCCTTTGGAATCAATAGTTACCTAATTCCCTTGTTAAGCCAGTCACTTAAAATATCCTCCGGACAATCATATCTGGTTATTGCTGCTACCTTTTCGGCATTTTTGATATTCGGTTATCCGGCCTCTTTGGTGATCAGTAAAATAGGCTACAAAAAAACCATGTCCCTTTCATTTTTAATGTTTGCCCTGGGCTTTTATCTCTTTATTCCATCCGCAAAAATGGGGAGCCTTGCATTGTTTCTATTGGCATCCTTTGTAAGCGGTATCGGAAATGCTTTTCTTCAAGCCTCTGTAAACCCATACATCACCATTCTGGGCCCTATCGAAAGCGCCGCCAAACGCATGAGTATCATGGGCATATGCAACAAATTGGCATGGCCCGTCTCTCCGCTTTTCCTCTCGTTGGTCATCAGTAAGAGTGTCAAAGATGTTCAGTTGACCGACATTAACCTACCTTTTAACATTATCATTGGCGTATTCCTTCTTTTAGGGGTATTGGCCTATTTTTCACCACTGCCCGAGGTGAAAGCAGCCGGCGAAGATCCAACCAGCGCCGAGGATTGCCCTTATGCGGAGGGGAAAACATCCATTTGGCAATTTCCTCACCTTGTACTGGGAGTTTTGTCCCTGTTTCTCTATGTTGGTGTTGAAACCATCTCTTTAGGAACGCTTGTTGATTATGCTACCAGTCTAAAATTACCCAATCCTGATTTGTATGCCTGGGTGGCCCCTATTGGAATGGTGATTGGTTACATTTTTGGTGCTACTTTAATCCCCAAATACATCAGTCAGTCGAAAGCGTTGCTCGTTTGCGCATCTATCGCTATTTTTGGTTCGCTGATGGTTGTCATTACTTCCCCCCAAATCTCCATCTATTTTGTATCGTTGATGGCCCTCGGTTGTTCGCTTATGTGGCCCTCAATCTGGCCCCTCGCGATGGCCGACCTTGGTAAATTTACAAAAGCCGGTTCTTCCCTTATGGTGATCGCCATTGTTGGCGGTGCCGTTATTCCAACGATTTACGGTTTCATGAAGGATGCCTTCGGAGGTCAGAATGCTTATTGGATAGCCATACCTTGTTTCCTGTTTATCTTGTATTACGCGTTGAGCGGTCATAAAATCAGAAATTAATCCTTATAATATTTCTATTGTATATGAAACCCACCCTTATCATCCTGGCTGCCGGCATGGGCAGCCGCTACGGGGGATTAAAACAACTTGACGAAGTTGGTCCCAACGGGGAAGCGATCATCGATTACTCACTTTACGATGCATTACGTGCCGGTTTTGGGAAAGTTATCTTCGTTATCCGCCACGATTTTGAAGTTGCTTTCAAGGAACGTTTTGATCCGAATCTAAAAGGCAAGATCGAAGTTGAATATGTTTACCAATCAATCGATAAACTTCCTGCCGGTTTCTCTTTGTTCCCGGAGAGGGAAAAACCATGGGGGACCGGACATGCTTTGCTGATGGCCGATGGTGTTGCCAATGAACCGATGGCTGTCATCAACGCGGATGATTTTTACGGGACAAAAGCCTACAAGGCCATGGCCGATTTTCTAATCTCTTCAGCCGAACCGAATGAATATTCCATGATTGGGTACAATATCGGAAATACACTTTCCGATCACGGCACCGTATCAAGAGGAGTCTGCGCGACAGATAAAAACGGATATCTGACAACGGTTGTGGAACGCACTAAGATCAAAGGGGAAGATGACGGCATTTTCTATTATGAAGAGGACAGCCGTCACCTGCTGAGCCCCAGAAGCCCCGTTTCGATGAATTTCTGGGGACTAAAACCAAACGTGTTCAACTATTTAAAAGAAGGATTTGCCCAATTCCTGAGAGAACATGGAAATGAGCTGAAATCGGAATATTTCATTCCTCTTCTCATCAACGACAACATTGTTAAAGGCAATATCAAGACCATAGTGATCGAATGTGATTCCCCATGGTTTGGGGTCACTTACAAAGAAGATAAACCCATCGTCAAGGGTAAAATTGACAAGTTAATAGCTGAAGGAATTTACCCTAAACAGTTGTGGTAAACGGAGATGATGTGCTTATGTGTTAATTAGCTGATGTGTTGATGAATCATCACATCAAACAATCCTCACATCAAACAATCATCGCATCATCACATCAACACATCAACACATCAACACATCAGAAACATGAACGACCTGCAGATTAATCAGTTATTATCATCTTTTGGCCGAACAGAACTGGTTTCGGAATGGAAACCTTTTGGCCATGGCCATATCAATGACACCTTTCTCATTCGCACCAAGGGTGAAGAGACTCCGGATTTTATTTTGCAACGTAAAAACCACCATATTTTCAAGGACGTACCCGGAATGGTGAACAACATCCTTCTGGCTACAGGCCACATTCGTGCACAACTGGAAAAGGCAGGTGAACCCGAAGCAGACCGGAAAGTAATGACCTACCTCCAGGCGTCCGATGGAAAGTATTATGTTCAGGACAGTTCCGGGGATTTTTGGACACTTTTCATTTTTATTCGTGATTCTTATGGAATTGAAGCAGTAACAAATCCTGACCAGGCGTACAGCGCGGGAAAGGCATTTGGAAAGTTCCAACTTCAACTGGCCGACCTGGATGGAAAACTGTTGATAGATACAATTCCTAATTTTCACAATGGAAAATTCCGCTTTTGGCAATTCGAACAGGCCATTGCCAACGACGCTGCCGGAAGAAAAGAGGAAATGAAAGCCGAAATCGAAAAATTAATGGCACGTTCTGCAGAAATGACGCGGTTGCAACAATGGCTCGACGAAGGAATATTGCCATTACGGATCACACACAACGATACCAAAATTAACAATGTCCTTTATGATTCAAATGGCAACATTTTATGTGTAATAGATTTAGACACTGTAATGCCTGGAAGTATCCTTTTTGATTTTGGGGATGCCATTCGGACTTTGGGCGATACTGCGGTAGAAGATGAACCTGATACAAGTAAAATAGGTTTCAATGCCGGATACTACGAAGCGTATGCCCGGGGATATCTTTCCGAAAGCAAAATGTTCCTGACAGACCTGGAGAAAGAGAACCTTGCCTTCTCCTGCCGATACATGGTTTGGGAACAAGCAACCCGCTTCCTCACCGATTACCTGAATGGTGACACATATTACAAAATTTCTTACCCCGAACACAACAAGGTCAGGAGTTTGTCCCAAATCCGATATTTGGAGGTGCTGGAGGAAAATGCGGATGCCATGGAACAAATTGTGATCATGGCATCGTAAAGACGGTGCATGCAACGTCTTTACGTCCCTACCCCAATTTGATGTGTCGGGATTTTACCTCACTGCCCAGAAACAGATTTGCCAGCTGATCGAAATTGGCTGTTGACTCGGTAGTAAAAAACTCTCTCCTGCCTGCCTTAGAGCAATTTAGCTCCATTTCGGGATACCGGAAGAGATAATCCTTCAACCGATCTGCAACAATCGTTCCCTGGGTTAGCAAATGCACATTTTCGGGCAAATATTGCCGGATCACATTCGTTAATAACGGATAATGGGTACAGCCAAGAATGACGGTATCGATCAATGGATCTTTGCCAAAAAGTTCGTCTAAATTCTGTTTGACAAAAAAGGCCGCCCCGGGGCTGTCAATGAGGTTGTTTTCTACGATGGGCACCCACATCGGACAGGCCACCTGCGTGACATATATCGGGCTGTCAGGGGATATCTTGGCTATCTCCATGGGATAGGATTCGGAAAGCACCGTTCCTTTCGTTCCCAAAACTCCGACATGACCGGTTTTCGTCAGATCCGGGATCATCTCCACGCTTGGCCGGATCACCCCCAAGACCCGTCTGTCGGGATAAGTCACGGGCAGGTCCAACTGCTGAATGTTGCGCAGCGCCTTTGCAGAGGCAGTGTTGCATGCAAGGACAACCAACCTGCACCCTTGCTCAAAAAGCTGAAAAACCGCTTGTCGCGTATAGTCATAAACAACTTCAAAAGAGCGGGTTCCGTATGGATTTCTGGCATTATCCCCCAAATAGATGTAATCGTATTGGGGCAATTCACGAAGCAGCTCTTTGAAAATTGTCAATCCGCCGTAACCGGAATCAAAAACGCCAATGGGTCGGTAATTATCTGACATAAACATCATTTAAACTTCCTAAACTACAAATTAATTCATAAAAAAAGGATGCCCGGGGGCATCCTTTTTTTATGAATTATTAGAATAATTATTTCAAACCCAATTTTGCTTTAACCAGTGGCATCATGTCTATGGATTGGGCAGCATTGAAGTAAAGTACCTGGTTTACTTCAAATACGTACAATATCCCTTGCTCCTTGGCCACTTCACCGATTGCCTTACGGGCTTTCTCTATCACAGGTTGGAACTGTTTGCTCTCTTCCTTCTGAAGATTGTCCTGAGCTTGTTGTTGGAAAGTCTGTATTCTCTCCTGAAGGCTTTGAATATCGGCCTCTTTTGCCTGACGAATAGCATCCGTAACATTGGGCTGTTTTACCAATGCAACATACTCTTGACCTTTCGTCTGGTATTCTTTCTGCATAACACCCAATTGTGATTCAAGGTCTGTTTGCATTTTGGCCCTAGCTTTTTGAGCAACATCAAATTCAGGCATGGTAGAGATCAAACCCTGAAAGTCAATGTGACCAAATTTCAATGTTTGAGCCGAAGCGGAAGCTCCAACAAATAGAAGAAGGGAAAAAGTTATAACACTAAAGAAATGTCTCATGATCAATCTGATTTAATTTTTATGGCGCAAATTTATAACATTAATTCTTATATCCAAGTTTTTGTAACACCTGATCACTCAGGTCAAATTTCGGGTTGGTGTAAATCGTCGTTACGCTTCCTGCCTTGTCAAAAATCATTGCATAAGCCCCCTGCTCGGCAATAGCCTGAATGGCGCTGAAAACTTCGTCCTGGATAGGCTTTACCAGGGCTTCACGTTTTTTGGCCAAATCACCTTCGGGACCAAAATACTGACGTTGCAGTTTTTTGTACTCCTTTTCTTTATTGACAATCTGTTCCTCACGTTTGCGTTTCATGTCCTGGGAAAGCAATACCACCTCTCCCTGGTAATCCTTGTAGAACTGATCAAGTTCACCATGAAGCGTCTCAAGCTCTTTCTGGTATTTCTGCGAAATTTTATCCAGTTGCTCCTGGGCGGCAACATAAGCAGGCAATTTACCCAAAATAAAATCGGTATCGACGTAGGCATATTTCTGCGCGAAACTGCCGGTCATACAGGCGAAAATGAAAACTCCCAAAAAAATAATCTTCTTCATCTCAATAAATTTTTATCATGAAGTAATAACAAAATTCAGGCCAAACTGCTAAAACTGTTGTCCCATGATGAAGTGGAACTGACTACCGCCCGTACCCTTGGTATACCCGTCATCGAACCCATAGCCCCAGTCAAATCCCATCAATCCAAACATTGGAAGGAAGATCCTGATGCCCAATCCTGCCGATCTTTTGATACTGAATGGATTGTAATCAGAGATATCGTACCACGAATTACCGGCTTCGAGGAAGCCTAAACCGTAAATAGTAGCCGATTGTGACAAGGTGATTGGGTATCTCAGCTCAACAGTGATCTTCTCATAGATATTACCGCCCGTTGGAGGGGTTAACGAGTTGTTTTCATAACCCCGTAAACCGATGTATTCACTTCCGTATGAGCTATAACCCGACATACCGTCACCTCCCAACTTATAAGATTCGAATGGTGAGCGAAGGTTTTTGTTGTAGTAGCCCAAAAGTCCGGTCTCAAACTTCGTCCTGAGGATGAGTTTCGCATCCGGACGGGGTTGCAGCGGAGTAAAGATATCGGCCTTAAACGACCATTTGTGGTACTCGATCAATCTGTATCTTTCAGCGGCAGTCATGGTGGTACTGTTGTAATCTTTCCCCGAAAAGAGGGAGAAGGGAGGGGTCAAGGCCAATGAGAAGGAGAAGTTGGACCCCCTCCTGGTATACAACGGACTATCTGTCGAATTCCTCCCGAATACAGTCCTGAATGCCAGGGTATTGGAAGTACCATTCTGGAAGATGAAATATTTCCAGTTATCAAGAATGTATCTTTGATAAGAAAGTTCATGGTACAAGGTAAAATAGTTATCCGGCCTTTTCAAACGGTATCCCAATCCAACCGAAGCCCCCAAAACGCCCATCTTCTCGGTGATATCGTAATTGTACTGGTTGTAGCCGTAGTTTCCATAGCCGCTGCCATACCCACTTCCGTATCCGCTGCCATAACCCCCATAGCCGCCAAGACCGCCGTAACCACCACCATACAATCCATTACCATAACCTCCGTAGTTGTACGCACTGTTACCGCTGGTCTGTTTGGAATAGTAAACAGAGAAGGTAAACGAGTTGGGTTTCTTCCCTCCGAGCCAAGGTTCTGTGAAAGAGAAACTGTAAGATTGATAGTAGGAACCGTTGGTTTGGGCACGCAAGGTCAATGTTTGGCCATCCCCGGTAGGGAGAGGCCTCCATGCTTTTTTGTTCCCAATATTCCTGACCGAGAAGTTGGAGAATTTCAATCCGACCGTTCCGACAAACATTCCGGCGCCCCATCCACCGGAAAGTTCGACCTGGTCGTTGGCGCGCTCTTCCAGTTCATAGTTGATGTCAACTGTTCCATCCTCGGGATGCGGAACAACATCGGGTTTGATAGCTTCAGGATTAAAGTGCCCCATTTGGGAGAGCTCACGCACCGAACGAATGATGTTCTCCTTGCTGAAAAGCTGTCCGGGCCGGGTATACAACTCACGACGTGCAACGTGTTCGTTGGTTTTCGTATTTCCTTTGATGCCAATCGAATTGATGGTGGCTTGCGTGCCTTCTACGATCCTCATCTCAAAATCAATCGAATCGTTCTCAACCTTTACCTCAACCGGATTGAGGTTAAAGAAAAGATAACCGGTGTTCAGGTATTGGTTCGAAACGGCATCATCATCTTCGGTCAGGCGCTTTTCAAGAAGTTTTTGATCAAAAATATCCCCCTTCTTTATACCCAGTACCCTGGATAACTGATCATCCGTCAGAACTGTATTGCCGATCCAACGGATATTCCTGAAGTAGTATCTCCGACCTTCATCTATCCAGTATTTCAGTTTGACAGTATTTCTGGTGGTATCTTTGATGATGGTATCGGCGAGGACGATGGCATCACGATAGCCATTTTCGTTATACTTCTTGATCAGGTTGATTTTATCTTCATCAAATTTGTCCTGTAGAAATTTTTTCGAAGAGAAGAAATTTATCAGTTTTTTTGCCTTGGTCTTTTTCATGGATTTCTCCAGGGTATACTTACCCAACTGCTTGGCGCCTACGAACTCAATTTCACTGATCTTCACCTTGGTCTTCTTGTTCACTATTATGTCAAGCACAAGCTGGTTTTGTTTGGCAGTATCGTCCCTTTGAACAATGTTCACCTCGGTGTTGTAGAAACCCTTCCCCTGATAAAAGCTGGTTATTTGCCTCTGGGCCGTATTGACAAGGTTATCGGTAACCTGCCCGCCAATCAGCATCATCACCTGCTTCTCAATATCTTCCTTTTCACTTTTGCTAATGCCATGGTAATTTTTGGCAGCCAGCCTGGGCCGTTCCTGTAGATATACATTCAGCCAGATTTTATCGCCTACAATTTTAGTTGCAGAGATTTTCACATCTGAAAATAGACCTTGTTTCCAATATTTTCTCAATGCAGATGTCACCTGATCGCCTGGAATGACAATTTCCTCACCAACAGTTAATCCCGAAAGTCCCTTCAACACCTCAGTATCCAGGAATCTGATACCGCTGATTTCGATACCGGCCAAGGTATAATGTTTTGGACTATCGTAAAAAACGGAGAAGTTTGTACTGTCAGCTACTGTTTGCGCAAATAACTGGCCACCAGCAAAAAAAGCAAGAAATAGAAATAAAACTCTTTTGACCATGTCAAATTCTAATTTGTTCACTCGTTTTTCCAAAACGTCTTTCCCGCTTTTGGAAATCATTAACTGCCTCAAATAGATCATCTTTGCGATAGTCAGGCCACAACTTGTGTGTAAAATACAACTCAGTATAGGCGATCTGCCAAAGAAGAAAATTACTAACCCTGAATTCACCGCCGGTACGAATCAACAGTTCAGGATCAGGCAGGCCAAATGTAGGAAGATATTTTCCAATCAACTCTTCATTGATGTTACTTTTGTCAATTTTGTCATTTTTTAACTCATCGGCCATTCTTTTTGCCGACTCTACCAACTCCCAACGACCCGAATAGCTCAATGCCAGCACCAATCTAAGCCCGCTGTTCCCTTCAGTTTTGGCAATGGCACCCGCTAATTTTTGCTGGACTTGCTCAGGAAGTGAGGCAATATCACCAATGGTGCGTAACGATACATTGTTTTTGTGAAGATTATCTGTCTCGGCAACAATGGCATGAACCAGCAATCCCATCAAGGCATCTACCTCCTCTTTAGGCCGGTTCCAGTTCTCTGTTGAAAATGCATAGAGTGTAAGGTATTGAATACCCATTTCACCGGCCCCCTCGACTACTGAGCGGACCGCCTCCACTCCTTCGCGGTGACCAAATATCCGTTCTAAGCCATGTTGTTCAGCCCAGCGCCCGTTGCCGTCCATGATGATGGCAACATGTTTTGGTATTTTATCTGTAATCAATTCTTTCTGCGTATGTTTTATCATTTGTCTATTTACACTTTCCCAAAGGATGCAAATTTAGCAATAAACTCAATTCTCAATTGTCCATTCATCAGAATGCGCTTTTCCTGACATTTTTTTCGTTCACTTTGCATATTCCCCTGTCTTGCCAAACCTGCCAGTGCAACGAAAGGTGCAATGAAGCATACCAATCGTTGTTAAACAAAACACTGGGGGCAAATTCCGCAGGATAAGTTGGGATCAATGGATCTGCATTTTGGAATCTTTTGGGATCCTTCAAATTATCTATGTTGTCTGTAAAGGTCTTCCTGACACACAACTCCACACAGACCCCAAGCCTTTTGGTCAGGTTGTATTTAATTCCAAATCCCATCGGAATGATGGGCGACAGTGCATCAGAATCGTTCGTTTTATTATTGTTATTGTCCAAAACCGGCTGGTACAAATTTTTGTAGGGAACAAACGGATAATTATTCAGATTTGGTACCAGTACCAGCGTCCCACGCCTGGGGGCCCTTGAATAAAATCCGCCTACCCCAAGTGATAGAAATGGGGTGAAACGGTCTTTGGTGGTACTTCCCATCTTATAATCCATAAAATTAAATTCAAATATGGCTTCAAACGATTGGATAGACCTGTTAAAATTATAGGAGTCACCGGACTTCTTCATGAACAACTCAATTGGCATACCGGACGGATCATTGATGGTGATACGCGAGGTGGGTTCGGCGAGGTTTACACCGGGAAAGGTGCCTGATGATTTCAGGGTACCCGATATCAATTGCCCACGAATTGACATTCTCTTGTTAAAATTCCAGCGACCCAGAAGTCCGTAAAGCGCTGTAATCTCCTTGCCATAAGAAACATTTTCCAAGTCGCCCCAATAGACTGCAGCACCTATCCTGATACCGACATCAGCCGATTTCTGCGGAAAAGCCTGCAAAAAGCAGAAAAACATGGAAATTATGATCAACACTCTCTTCATGATACCTGACACTTTACAATAATACAAAGGTAACAGAAACCACTGCTAATTTATTTGAAAGCTCAGAAAACAACAATAAAATTAGTATTCAATTGAACGCTAATTCCTTTTATCTGCGCCCCACAGTAATTTTTTGCGCAGGGTTTCGTAAAACGATTGATTTTCAAATTTCAATACATTGATGATGAAGTCTGACTTACTTATTTTCCAGATCATATCTGTGTCAAATGGCGCCGACCGCGAATCCAGGGAGGCCATGTACCTTCCTCCGCGTCCTTCCACCCATAAGGTTACCTCCTCATGGTCGGGAATGACCACTGGCCGGATAGCAAGATTGTGCGGAGCAATGGGGGCAATGACGAAATTTGCAGATCCGGGCGTAATGATCGGCCCGCCAACACTCAGGGAATAAGCTGTTGTCCCTGTGGGCGTAGAGACAATTAATCCATCAGCCCAGTAGGTGTTTAACAAATCGCCTCCAACATCCACATGTACAGTGATCATTTGCGAAGAATCCTGCTTGTGTACGGTAAATTCATTCAGGGCAAAGGGAAAATTGGCAAACAGTCCAAACTCATTTTCCAGTTTTAACAATGAACGGGGCTGAAGAATGAATTTTCCTGCAAATAGTTGTTCAATGGAAAACTCCAGCTCTGCCTGGGCAATATCCGCCAAAAAACCCAATCTGCCGCTGTTGATCCCAACCATGGGTATGCCTGAATCCCTTACAAAAGTGATGGCCTCCAGAAAAGTTCCATCGCCTCCGATACTCATAAAAAAATCGACACCTGCCAACTCCCGGTCGGAAGAGAAACCCTCAATCTTACCGGGATCAATACCAGTCTCCTTTTTCAAAAATTCCAGAAAGGGTTTATATATGATTACCTCAGTTTCATGAAGATGCAATAATTCCAGCAATCGCTTCATGCTGTCGTAAAAAATTGGTCCGATGGTCCATCCAAAAAGGGCAATTCTCATCTAAAAATATATTAATCATGTATTGATGTAGCGCATAAATTGATCGAAACGGTCGTCAATCAGGCTTTTTAGCGGGGTCTGATCCATAAAGGTGGCCTTAATATCATAATTGTAGCGTGTCAGTGTCTGAATAATACCGGAAAGGTCTACCTGGTTAACTTTGATCGTCACGTTAAGCTCAGTAGTCGATGCATTGGGTTTCCAGGTATAAAGACTCAAAATCCGGGCATCATTCCCTTCGATGATCTGGGTGATCTGAGCCAATGAATAGTTGTTCTCGCACATGGTTAACTCAATGATACCCCCAGGTTCATTCGGCGAAAAAAGAATTGTCAGCTGGTTGCTTAAATCATACCTGGAAATTGATCCCAGATAGGTATGATCCTCTGTCAAAACGGGAACTATGGATACGCCACAACTGGAGGCTACTGCGGCCACCTCAAATATATGCTGTTGCGGATGCACATGGGGTTTGAGCAACTGATCCGAAATAAACACTTCGAGAGGTGCATCAAAATCATGGGCGTCGAATATTTCCTTATCAGAAATGACACCAAGATACTCCTCATCGGTTACTATAGGCAGATGCGACACCCTGAAAACATCCATCAGGGTAAGTACCTTAGAAGCAGTATCGCCAGGGCTTACAGAAGGAATCGAGTCAGAAATCAAAGTTTCAGCGATCATGTCCGAAAGTATTGTTGTTTTTGAATACGAATCATTTTGTAAATTGCAAACCTAATTAATTGCATGCAAAAATGACACGATTAAGCGTAAATATAAATAAAATTGCAACACTGCGTAACAGCAGGGGCGGAACAATGCCCAGCGTCACTGAAGCAGCCATCAGATGTCAACAATTTGGGGCAGAAGGGATCACTATCCATCCGAGACCCGATGAAAGACACATCCGATACAATGATGCCCGCGACTTAAAACCCCTGGTAACAACAGAATTCAATATCGAGGGATATCCGGATCCCCGTTTTATCGCGTTGGTTCTGGAGGTTCTTCCCCAACAGGTAACCCTTGTGCCTGATTCCCCTTCTGCCATTACCTCCAACGCCGGATGGGACACGCTGAAACACCGGGATTTTCTGAAAGAGGTGGTTGGAAAATTTCAGAAAGCAGGAATCAGGGTATCTCTTTTCGTCGGAACAGAGCCAGAAATGATTGATGGGGCAGCCCAAATTGGAGCCGACAGGGTCGAACTCTACACCGAACCATATGCGACAGATTTTCCGGTAAATCCGGAAAAAGCAATTCTACCTTTCATCAAGGCTGCCCGGACAGCCGAAAAATTAGGTTTGGGCCTTAATGCCGGCCACGACCTGAGCCTCGAAAACCTTCGCTATTTCGACCAGCATATCCCAAATCTGCTGGAGGTCTCCATTGGGCACGCCCTTATTGCTGATGCGCTCTATCTCGGGTTGGAGAAGACGATTGAGTTGTACCTTGAGTGTTTAAAAAAAGGATAAAGTCAAAAGGATAAAGGGAGCCCCGGGTTTTGTGCTTGATTGGCTGTCAAATAGAGCCTTCCAAAAGTCCAACAATTATATATAGTGCGTTCTTTACTTTATCCTTTTGACTTTATCCTTTATCCTTTCAGCTTGCCCCTTTATCCTTAAGATCTTGGCTATGAAATTACATTACAGGCATTACGGTTCCGGACCAGTATTGATCATCCTCCACGGGCTTTACGGTTCCTCCGATAATTGGATCACAATCGCCAAACAATTGCAGGAGCATTACACCGTTTTACTTCCCGATTTAAGAAACCATGGGGCCTCCCCACATACTCCTTCACATACTTATGAGGAGATGGCCAATGACTTGTTTGCGTTTTATGCGGAGACAAAAACAGACGATGCCTTTTTAATCGGTCACAGCATGGGCGGAAAGGTGGCCATGCGATTTGCCGCCGAACATCCAGAAAAAGTGAACAGACTGATGATCATCGATATAGCCCCCAAAAATTACCTTGCGGGAGATCGCTCCTTCAAACACATTCGCCAACATGAATTAATCCTGAAATTGCTTGAGCACCCGGATCTTTCCAAATACCATTCGCGCAGTGAGTTGGATCACTATTTCAGTTCGAAAATAAAGGAAGAATCCCTGCGACTCTTTCTTTTGAAGAATATTCACCGGACACACGGAGGGATTTTTGAATGGAAGATCAACGCCAAAGTCTTGAGAGATACTTTCCACGCCATCGTCAGTGAAATGGATCAGTCGTGGTTCGAAGAACGCATGCCAATTACCGCCTATCCGGTTACATTTGTCAGAGGACTGAATTCTGAGTATGTCAGCAATGATGACTGGAAGGAAATCCAAAAAATTTATCCCGAGGCCAAACTGGTCGATTTTGAAGGGGCAGGTCACTGGCTGCACGCAGAACAACCCTCCAGGCTGGTCGCGGCCATTTTAGAAAAGGTTTGAAGGGTTTGAAAAGTTTGAAGGGTTTATGGGGTTTAAATTGTTTAAAGGGTCTAAAGCATTTAATGGGTTATAACATTTCAAACATTTCAAACATTTCAAACATTTCAGTCTTTTCAGTCTTTCACCCTGCTCAGACTCAGGGATTTCAACATCCAATTGGGCAAGTGTTTGTTTGGATTGCGTTTACGAAGATTGATAAACAATCCCAACTTTTTAATAATAGGTAATTTGTGGGTTTCTACAAATTCAATCAAGGTCCCATCAGGATCTTCGATGTAGGAGAAGTGACCGGCTGCTTCGCCCATGTCAAAACTATTGCCCTCATGTTGCGCAAAGCTATCGACTGTAAATGGGAAACCCCGCTCCGCACAGGCGGAGTTAAGTTCCTCCATGCCATTGATATCGTAGCACAAATGAATGAAACCCAGGTCTCCCCAAAACCTCCCTTCAAAAATTTTTCTTGGCACACGCCCCTCAACCTCAACCAGTTCTATCTCACTATTGCCCAAAAGTCTTCCGAAAGCCCCGGTCCTGGGAACACTATTTTTCAGCAGTACGCGTCTAAAGATTGAGTCCCCCCCATTCAGGTGGGCCAAATCGGCAAATTTTGCTTTTTTATCAAAAACAACCTGATCATAACCAAGAATGTCGGAATATACCTTTCGGGAATTTTCAATGTTTGTAACACCAATAATTACACCGTAAACTGAACCGGTATGCTGCTTCCGGTTACCGAACCAGTTTTTTGATTCAATAACCTGAAATATATTATTATAAGGATCCGTGACAAAGAAAAAATTACGGCCATCAGGGTCAACCTGAATATCGCTTACATCTAATTTTTCTTCCAAAAACCATGAATGTGTATAATGGGCATCACGCGTTTTAATTTTGGCTGCAAAAATACCCAGGTCTCCCAGGATTGGGTCAAAAACCGGTGGCTGGGGAATCCTGTCGGTATATTGCCAAATCTCGAATCCTCCGCCACCGTTCATATTCAAAGCCAGCACCGCATGCCGGTTTCGGGGAAGGCCTCCCGTGTATGGCAACATCAGTGAAGCCGTGGCAGACTCTTCAAAAACTTTGATGTCCATGCCAAGGTATTTTCGATACCATTTCCATGATTCAGCCACATTTTTTACTCCAATACCCAGTTGCTGGATCCCGCTAACTACAATTCCTTCCATAGATTTTTTATTGTCATTCATCCAAGCGGATTGATTCGTTGGGCAATTTGGTAAAAGAGCCATGGAACGTACCGTTTTAGATAGGGCATAATTACATCTTTTTTTCCAATAATGACCTCTTTTCTGTTGTTATTGACAGCTTTAATGATCTTCTTGGCGCAATTGGCGGCAGAAACACCCTCCTCCTGCCCTTTGTCCATGAGTCCATGTTCCCCCCCGCTTGCAGTGAGGGAATGGATCGAAATATTTGTTTTGACCATTCCGGGACAGACCATGGTAACCCGGATGTTGTCCCTGAAATGTTCGAGCCTTAGCGTCTCGAAGTATCCATGCAGCGCGTGTTTAGCTGCTGAGTAAGCCGATCGCTGCGGAAATCCGAAAAGACCGGTTAAGCTGCTTACCACCACGATATGCCCCCCTCCGTTTTGCACCATATAGGGAAGGATCTGACTGGTCAGTCCGGCATGGCCCCAAAAATCTACCTCCATGATCTTTCTGGCAACCTCCATGGGCGTATCAATTAACAAGGAGCGCTGACTGATACCGCCATTGTTGACCAATATATCCAGGCGGGGAAATGATGACTGAACCGTGGCAACGGCTGCCGCAACTTCCCCTGCAAGGGAAAGATCAAAAACGAGAAGAGTTACATCGGCGCCAAGATCCCTGCATCTGTCGGCAACCTTCCCAAGATGATTGCTGTTTCTTCCCGACAAGATCAATTGCGCACCGGTAGAAGCCCATTGCATAGCCAACGCCTCCCCTATTCCAGAGGAGGCTCCGGTAATCCAGATAATTTTGGGTTTAGTCATTCAGTTTGCAAGTAAAAATATTCAAAAGGTTGGCGTCCAGTTTCAGCCGATTCAGCCACTATGACAAATTTAACCAATTTCTTTCGTCCTGCAATCCAGCACCAGCAAGATTGCGAAAACTCCGATCTTAAAGTAAAATACATTAAAATTGTTTATCTTTGAGTTATGATTTCTAAAAATGAGATAATTAACAAATTGAGAGAGCTGAAGCCAAATCTTCAAAATGATTATTCTGTAAAGGAGATCGGTTTGTTCGGTTCTTTTTCAGATGAAACTTTTAACGAAGAAAGTGATATCGATATTCTTGTTGAACTGAACCAGCCTATTGGATGGAAGTTTTTTTCCCTCGAAATATATCTTGAAAAGATATTTGGTCGAAAAATCGATCTTGTAACAAAAAGTGCATTGAAAGAGCAGATAAAAGATAAAATTCTAGAACAAGTTAATTACGTTTAGGTTGAAAAAGGAGATTCGTACCTTAGGAATAAAGTCTCGCATGAATATCATGGAATTGATTATACTATAATTTGGGATGTTGCAACCAATTATCTTCCTGAGAATAAATCTGAAATTGATAGAATAATCATATTGGAAAATTGATTTTCCCTTTTAACTGCAATTTATTTATTTCAACTTCTTAAACTCTTCTGAACCCGCATCCAGGAATTTTTTGAAATTTTCCACATTCAGGTCATAGGCTTTTGGCGAAACCAGCAGTTTCCCATCGCTATCAAGAATGACATAATAAGGTTGCGAATTGGTACCGAACTGGGAAGTTTGCAGATCAGCATTCTTTTTCCCAAGCAGTTTTACCTCTCGTCCGGATTTGCTGGTGTACCACTCCTCTTTCGGCATTTCGATTACCTTATCGTCTACGTAAAGAGCTACCAGCACAAAATTTTCCCTCAGCCTGCTGAGCACACCCTGATCGCTCCAGACCCTGTTCTCCATCTCGCGGCAGTTGGTGCATCCATGACCCGTAAAATCGACAAAAACCGGCTTCTTTAATGCTTTCGAAACACGAAGTGCCTGGTCGTAATCAAAATATCCTGATAATCCGTGGGGCAACTTCAGAACATCCGCGTAGCGCGGTGCCTCTGAAACATTTCCTGCAGCTTTGATACCCCCACCCGATCCACCATTTTCGCGCGCAATGGCATTGATATCAAAATCCTGTGACTCCATCGGAGGCAGCCAACCGGAGATGGCTTTTAGCGGGGCTCCCCACAATCCCGGGATCAGGTACATCACAAAAGTGAACGTAAAGATGATAATCATCAGTCGTGGAAATGACCTGACAACCGGATAATCGCTGTCGTGGGGAAATTTGATCTTGCCCAGCAGGTAGAAGCCCATCATGGTAAAAATTACAATCCAGAAACTGAGGTAAACCTCGCGGTCGAGGATTCCCCAATGATAGGTCTGATCAGGAACATTCAGAAATTTCAAGGCAAAAGCCAGTTCGATAAAACCGATCACCACTTTGATCGTATTAAGCCATCCTCCCGATTTTGGCATCTGTTTGAGCCACTGTGGAAAGAAAGCAAAAAGGGTAAACGGAATCGCGAATGCGAGGGAGAAACCAAGCATCCCGATTACCGGTTTCAATATTTGTCCGCCGACTGCCTGCACCAAAACCGTACCGACAATGGGGCCGGTACAGGAGAACGAGACAAGCACGAGCGTAAATGCCATGAAGATGGTTCCCACAAATCCACCCTTGTCTTCTTGCTGCACACTTTTGTTGATCATCCAACTGGGAACGGTGATTTCGAAATAACCGAAAAATGAAGCGGCAAATACCACAAAAATCAGGAAGAAGAGCACGTTGGGAAGCCAGTGGGTACTGAGCCAATTACCGAAGTCAGCGCCAAAGAGGACGGAGACTAAAACCCCGAAGATCACATAGATGGCGATAATTGAGAGGCCATAGACCATGGCCTGAACTTTTCCCTTGGCACCACTTTTCATGAAATAAGAGACTGTCATCGGGATCATCGGGAAGACACACGGGGTGAGGATGGCGAGCAAGCCCCATAGGAAGGCCTGAAGGAAGAACCACAAAAGTGTCCTGTCTTTTCCGGTAAAATCATCGTTGGAGGCTACCGGCTTAATCGCTGCCTTGGCGGCTGCAACAAGGGGCTGAACTATTTGGAAAGCAGGAGCAGCGGTATCTTTGACTGTGATTACAGGAACCGTCGAGAGTGCCTTTGCCGTGTCCTGCGAAACAACCCCTGCCGTTTTAACACCTTCCAGTTTGAAAGAATAATTTACCTCCGTGGGTGGCAAACAGTTTTGGTTGTTACAGCACATGAACTCCAGAAAACCCTTAACCTCAACATGTTTGTCGGAAATTACCTTCACTTTCTGGGTAAATACAACACTTTTGGTAAAATACTTTACCACCATGTTGAAATTGGGATCGTTTTCCTCGAGGGGTTTGGGTTCAACTACCTTTCCAACCAGAATAAAACCTGAAAGCTTGTCAAACTTAAAAGATGTAGGAATGGGTCCTCCACTTGGGACAAATTGCGAATAGAGATGCCACCCGTTATCCATGGTGGCAATAAACCTCAACTCATACTCACTGTCACCTGTCTTCTTGGAATCAAAACTCCATTTAACCGGCTCGAGGATCTGAGCGGAAACCATCTGAAAAGCGGCAAGCAGAAGTGCGAAAAGGAATATACGTTTAGCAATCATACCAATAGATTGTAATTGTTGTTAATTACCATGAAAGGAGAAAAGACCGGATAAGAAAATAACCTGTCCTTATCAATGGCCTTCAACCAGACATCCTTCCATTTTTCAATGTCCAAAGATACGCCCAAAATTTTTAATCCTTCGTCATGATAAACATCAAAACATTTCACCATATTGGGTCTTTGGGTGACTTTGCATTTTTCTGAGCACTTTGAGCCTTTACTGATGGGTCGACAACTGACGCAATCTCCGAAGCAAAGATAAAAAACAGATAATTATTGGCTATTGAAATCATGATATGAATTGGGTTACTAATTGGGTTAAAATTAGTCACTTCTTGGAAATGCTATATTATAAACAAAATTGCCATCAATATTTAATCAAAAGTTGTTTCCTTTGCCACAAATTTCTCCGAGTTACCATTTCTAAATGTTTCGGCACAGGAACGTGTAACCGATGGGTTTCTTTGGAAACGAAGATGCCTCCCGAAGGAACAATTCCTTAAATGGAAAGGAGATACAGTACTTTCATATTTGATTGCTTCACCTTCCGGTGAAAGCTGTGTCCACATCTCTTCGGGAACCGGGAACATAATATTTTGAACAATGGAATATTTGCTTTTGGTATCCCTTTTTGTGATCGCATTTCTCTATTCTTCCGTCGGACACGGCGGAGGGACCGGCTACCTTGCGCTGCTGGCACTGTTTGGTGTTGCTCCCATTTTTATGAAATCGACAGCTTTGACCCTCAATGTCTTTGTCTCGGCCATTGCATATTTCTCCTATTACAAAGCGGGCTTTTTCAGGTGGAAATTGATTCTCCCCTTCCTGTTGACATCCATTCCCTTCTCCTATCTGGGTGCCTTGATCCCCGTTAATCCTTCTATCTACAAAATTATACTTGGACTGTTCTTACTTTTAGCAACCGCCAGGATGGTACTGAATCCCAAAGCATTTTCGGAAGAATCAAAGAGAGTTCCAATTTTGATGGCTATAACAATTGGTGCCATCCTCGGATTCTTTTCAGGAATGATCGGCATTGGAGGTGGAATCATCCTTAGTCCGCTTCTCATTCAAATGCATTGGGCCAATGTCAAGGAATCAGCTGCAGCCTCTGCCCTCTTCATCTTTCTTAATTCCCTGTCCGGACTCTTTGCCTTGGTAAACAAGGGATTTGGTATGGAACCGCGCATCATAGTCTGGATTGCAGTTGGCATAGTTGGAGGAATTGCCGGATCCTATATTGGAAGTTCAAGGTTAAAACCAAAGCAATTAAAGTATCTTCTCGCTTCGGTTTTACTTCTTGCAAGCATCAAACTCATCCTTTTGTAAAATGGAAGAATGTACAATGCCCAGCCTTTTGATCATCGCCGGTACCGGAAGAAATTCGGGAAAGACAACGCTCGCCTGTCAAATTATCCGTAAATTCTCTCCATATCAATCCATCGTTGCGATTAAAATCACTCCCCATTTTCACGAAAATCCCGGTAACGGAAGAGTAATCGTAAACAAAACCAACATCTTTATTGCAGAAGAAATGGATGCTACTACCGGAAAAGACAGCTCACGGTTGCTGGAAGCCGGAGCAGTTCAATCCTATTATGTCATGACAACAGACGAGTATCTGGAGGAGGCATTCAATGAAATACTTACCAGGATACCTGCAAATAGTATGGTGGTATGCGAATCAGGAGGACTGCGCCATCTTATCCGTCCCGGACTATTTTTCATGATGCTACATCCCGGGAATACCGGTTTAAAATCAGAAACGGAAAAGCGTCTGTCGCTTGCCGACCGTATTGTTACCTTTGATGATCCCAAATTTGATTTTGATGTAAATTCGATCGAAATAGCAGACAACCAATGGAAATTTAAATAGAACCAGGATGATAGCGTTCGAAGAAGCTTTGGCGATTTTAAAATCCTATTCGGTCAAACAAAAAACCGAATCTGTCGATTTGTACCATGCATTGGACAGGATACTTGCAGAAGATATCCACTCGGATGTTGCCATGCCCCCTTTCAATAAGTCGGCCATGGATGGGTTCGCCTGCAGAAAATCCGACCTTAAAAATCCGTTGGTGGTCATCGAAGAGATTCCGGCTGGGACACCCCCCGCAAAAACTATCGGAAAAAACCAGTGTGCAAGGATCATGACAGGCGCAATGGTACCCGTGGGTGCAGATTTTGTAGTGATGAACGAGCATGCAGAAAGGTTGGATACAAACCATGTTCGATGCATCCGCGAGACTTCCCAAACCAATATTTGCCTGTTGGGTGAAGATGTAAAAATCGGTGACCTGGTATTGAAAAAAGGAGAAAGGATATTGCCCTCACATATTGCCATTCTGGCTTCCGTGGGTCGTTCCCTTCCTTTGGTTTACCGGATGCCTTCCATCGCCATCATCTCAACCGGGAATGAGCTGGTCGAACCTGTTGTAAAGCCCGGCAGTTCAAAAATCAGGAACAGCAACGGCTACCAGATGTACGCACAGATACAACAAATGGGCATATTGCCTGTATATCTGGGCATCGTTCGTGATGACCAGGATTCCTTGGAGAAAGTCCTGGCCTCCTCCCTCCAAAATTTTGATGTAACGCTGATATCAGGAGGGGTGTCGGTAGGGGATTTTGACTTTGTTCCAAAGATATTAAGCAAACTGGGAGTGCATATTCCATTTCACGGTATGGATGTAAAGCCAGGCAAACACCTCCTTTTCGGAGAGAAAGATTACCATTTCGTTTTTGGCATGCCCGGTAATCCGGTCTCATCATTTGTTCAACTTGAGGTAATGGTCAAACCATTTCTGGCAGGGCTGATGGGAAGGAATGAAGGGAATGTTGCATGGTATTTGCCGCTCGAAGAGGAGTTTGTCCGCACCAAAGGGGACCAACTTATTTTCATCCCAGCTATCACCACCATTCACGGGACAGTATTACCCGTCGAATACCATGGCTCCGCCCATATCCATTCCTATATCCATGCCCGTGTGATTATGGAAATTCCCATAGGTACATTAAAAATTAAAAAAGGAGGACAAGTCCGTGTACGACCGATATAATAGACATATTCATTACCTGCGAATTTCTGTAACAGACCGTTGCAACCTCCGGTGCACCTATTGTATGCCTGAAGAAGGCATTCAGCTCGTAGGTCATCAGGATATTCTCTCTTTCGAGGAAATTATCAATGTAGTAAGGGTTGCGGTGTCGTTGGGCATCGATAAATTCCGCATTACCGGTGGTGAGCCTTTGGTGAGAAAGGATATTGTCGCTTTGATTTCACAGATTGCAGCGATCGGGGGTGTCAAAGACCTTTCCATGACCACCAACGGAATCTTTCTCGAAGAACTCGCACAACCTCTGAAAGATGCCGGTCTGCACCGTATCAACATCAGCCTCGACACCCTCGATGCGGAGAAATTTAAAATAATCACCCGGGGAGGAGAGCTCCGGATGGTGTTACGAGGCATTGAAGCGGCACAATATGCAGGACTTGATCCTGTAAAAATCAATTGCGTTGTGATGGAATCTTCCATGGAGACAGATGCACTTGCAGTCAAAGAATTTGGCAGGAAAAACAATCTTCTGGTAAGATTTATCCATCAGATGAACCTGGAAACCGGTGAGTTTTCGATCGTGGAAGGGGGAAACGGCGGAAACTGTCACCAATGCAATCGTTTAAGAATGACTGCCAATGGCATGGTGATGCCTTGTCTGTTTGATGAGCAGCAATTTTCCGTTCGCGAATTGGGTGCCGAAAAAGCATTGTTGGATGCATTGGATTGCAAACCATTGAATGGCTGCTTAAACCGTATAGGAAGTTTTTCTAATATAGGAGGATAACAGATGACAGAACTGACACATACCGATTCACAGGGCAACGCACGCATGGTCGATGTAGGCGATAAAGCGATCCAGCTTCGGATTGCCAAGGCTACGGGGCATATTGTCCTTTCACCGGAGACCCTGAAACTGATCTCCAATAACCTGCTCAAAAAGGGAGATATTCTTACCATTGCTGAAATAGCGGGAATTCAGGCGGCAAAACGGACAGCAGAACTTATACCTCTTTGCCACAACATCACCTTAAGCAAGGTGCAGGTCAAGGCAAATCTTTGCGAAACTGGTGTTACCATCGAAAGTGAAGTAAAATGCACAGGTACTACCGGCGTTGAGATGGAGGCGCTTACTGCCGTAAGCGTTGGTCTGCTCACCATTTATGACATGTGCAAGGCAGTCGATAAAACAATGGAAATTGGGGCGATCAGGCTGACTTCCAAAACAAAAACCGATATACCCACTTAAAATGGAAAAGATCAAAGTACTGTCGGTCAATATCTCCGAAAAAAAAGGGACCATCAAAATCCCTGCAGGCGAAATTACACTTAACCATGAAGGAATCCAGGGTGACGCCCATGGAGGGAAATGGCACAGACAGGTTAGTCTGCTGGGGAAAGAGAGCCTCGAGAAGAGTGAACCCTCACTCGGACGCAAACTTGCGTACGGTGAATTTGCTGAAAATATCACCACCGAAGGATTCCCACTGTATCGGATGAAACCGCTTGGCCTGCTTATTTCGGGTCAGATTGTACTGGAAGTTACGCAGATTGGAAAGAAATGCCATGGCTCCAATTGCGCCATATTCCAGGAGACCGGCAACTGTGTGATGCCCAAAGAGGGTATTTTTTGCAGGGTTCTGAAAGGGGGCGAACTCAAAGCGGGTGACATTCTGGAATATCGTCCGAGAACCATCCAGGTACACGTTGTAACACTAAGCGACAGGGCAAGTCAGGGTATTTATGAAGACAAGAGCGGCCCTTTATTGAGAAAATTGGCAGAAACATTCTTCTCTGAAGCCGGACGAACTGTTTCTGTAGAAAATACAGTTATGCCCGATGACGCGATGCAGTTGAAGGCACTATTGAAATCCCTGATAAAGAAAAAGGTTGACATCATTTTCACCACCGGTGGAACCGGAATCGGGCCCCGCGACATCACCCCGGATGTCGTTAAAAAATTGATTGACAAAGAGACTCCGGGCATCATGGAGTTGATCCGTGTCAAATACGGCATGCAATTTCCCAACGCACTCCTGAGCAGAAGCATTGCCGGTGTCGCCGGGCAAACCTTGCTGTATGCTCTACCCGGAAACCCAAAAGCAGTTAAAGAGTATTGCGATGAGATTTTCAAAACCGTTGAACACTCCTTCCGAATGCTGTACAATATTGACGAGCATTGAAAACAAGAAACAACAAAACCCACTGATATTCAGTAGGTTTTGTTGTTTTTTTTCAGTACCCGGGGCGGGACTTATATTATTATATTTGGGTTTTCTTCCATTTCTGAATATACTGAAAAATAAAGGGTTTAACACCTTTTGTTTTTCTCTGTTTGGTGCCATTTATACAAAAAGCTGCCCCCGGCACTGCCCCCGGATTTCTTTTTTGTATATTTGATAGCAAAACCGGAAGCCATGCCAAATATAAAGTTTAGTGTCAACATAAACAAAACAAATAAAACGACCGGCCTCGCCCCGATCCGGGCAACCATCTCCTTTCAGGGGAAGAACCATCGCAAAAACATTGAATTAGTTAAACCCGCATTCTGGAACAAATTAAAGCAGAGGGTTAAGCCTAACAGGGAGGGAACACCGGACAACCGGCACAAAACAATAAACAAACTCCTGGACGATTACCAGTCTAAAACAAACGCTTTTTTCAATGATTGTGCCCTTCAAAATGTGCAGCTCACCGAAAAGATAATTGTTGATTTTCTGGACGGAAAGGAGTTTTCGAAAAGCAAACCCCTCGATTTCAATACTATATTTTTAGAGTTCCTTACAACCACGAAAGTGACAAAAGCCCCCCGGACTTATACCAATCATGTGACCGTTTTCAATTACTTGACTCAATACCAGGAGTACAAAAACACCAGGTTAACCCTTAATGACATTGATCTATCCTTTTTTGACGGGTTACAAGATTATTCCTTTACTATTCGGAAAACCCAAACAAACTACTTCGCCAAAATTACTGCAGTACTGAAAACCTTTCTTAACTGGTCAGCCGAAAGGGAATACTACACCGGGACAAAACACTTGAAATTTAAAGCCCCGGAAAAGAATATTGACACCATCGCCCTGGCTATCGAGGAGTTTCAACAGCTTTATTCCTTCAATTTCGAAAACCCAAGACATGAAAGGGTTAGGGACGTTTTTTGCTTTGGATGCCTTACCGGGTTAAGGTTCTCAGACCTCAAAGAACTGAAAAGGGAAAATATAAAAAACGGCTATATTGAAATAGTTATTCAAAAGACAAAGGACCCGGCCAAAATCCCGATCCTTTCGGAAGCGCAAAGCATCATTGATAAATATAGCCAGGAGCCGACACTCCTCCCGGTAATATCACCCCAGAAATACAATGTGTACCTTAAAGAATGTTGTGAGCTGGCCGGCATAGACCAACCCACCCAAAAAACCACCTTCATAGGGAATAAGGCCATAAAAACGACAAAACCGAAGTACAAATTAATATCCGCCCACGTATCCCGTAAAACCTTTGTAACCCTCTTCTATTCGCTTGGAATGGACGTTAAAATGATTAAGGCCATAACCGGCCACACACAGGACCGGACATTCGATAAATACCTCAAAATCGAGGATGAAAAGAAAAAGACTGAGATAAACAAGGCATGGGGAAAAGTACCCAGCCCAAAAGAGAACATGGATGATGATATATCAGACGAGGATCTTGTTTCCTTGATCAAAGAATCCAGGAAAAGCGGAAAAGGAAACATAAACAAAATAATGGATTTCTTGCGAAGCCAGGAGGACCTTGAACCGGAAAAATAATCTCATTAAATAAATTTTAACCAGATATCGACGAAAAGCAGCTGTGATCAGCGGCTCATTTGGTTAATATTCAATCATAAAATAGGGTACAAAAAAAGGCGAGCAGATCCTGTCGCCTTTTTTTGTACCGGAAATATTGTGATTATGGGAATTGAGAGTAAAAAATAGAACGTGGCAAAATGCGCCTAAATATGATAGTTGAACCAATAACTTCAACGCCTATGCGAAAGGGGGCTACTTCGATCCTTGCCATTCCGGGATATTGGCGCAAATTTTTAAAACCGGGTATTTTTTCAGGAGAATCAACAGTTTTTGCAAATTCCGCAATAAACCTAATTTCCTGAATTTTTTTTAAATTTTTAATTTTCTCCAAGTCCGAAAAATATGATTTTCGAAATTTGACAATCATTTCCTTAATCTTTTTTCAATTCTATCAAATTCCTTCATCCCTTCATCGTAAGACAATAGCGGGCTTTTATCCGCTTTTTTCATTTCTTTGGCCAACTTGTCATCCGCAAGATCTTCAACGTCCCTAATTGTGAATTTTTCTGCAATGCCCGTAACTCCCCGGAACATTTTAAGTGTTTGTTTTAGCCTTGTTTTGCTTGCCGGTGAATCTAATCGTATTATCAAAGTTTCCATGATCAGTAATTTTATTCAAAGATAAATTTATTTCAACAGATCCAGTACACCCCTGTTTAGTTTATCGACCCGCTCCGGATCCCTTTTTATATAACCAGTTGTTACAGATTTTTGAGGACGGCAACGGACGGACTGCCCGCCTGGTGGAAAAATGGTTTTTAGTCTCTAAATTGGGATTGTCTGCCTGGTCAATTCAGGCCGAAAAATACTACTGGGACCATCGCCCGGCACATTACCAAAATATTGCCCTGGGATTCAATTATTATGCCTTGCATTGGGAAAGGTGCCTGCCTTTTTTAATGATGTTACCGGAAGCGTTGAAGGAGTCGGCTTAAAGGATCAGGAGCTTATTTTTTTACATTTTCATTTTCAAAATCTTCCCAAGATTTTTGAATCTTCATTATTTTATTAATGATATTTTGGTCACGGCTTTTAGTGCTATCATAATCAGGCACAAGTACAGAAATAAAATCATCTGAAAATATAAGGTCAATTATTAGTTTTTTGTCTCTAACATTATCCTCGAGTTCAATAACTCTTTTATGTAGTGCTTTGATCTCTTTATTCAGCCCGTCAATTTTTTGACTATCTCCGTCAATGTCGTAGAGTTCGTTAAAGCCAATTCCTAAAACCTTTGATATTTTGACGGCCACCAAAAGAGGTATATTTTTAGTTTCGCCGTTTTCAATATTAGCATACCCTGGTTGAGACAATCCAATTTCATTTGCCATTGCCGTCTGACTAATCCCTTTCTTTATCCTGGCTTCCTTTATTTTTTTCATTTCCATAATTACAAATTTATAACAAAATTTAGAATTTATAAGTAAAGTCATGTTTTATAACATGTTTTCAAATTATTAGTATTATTTGTATTTATTAGTTTTAATTGTATTTTTGCAAATATAACTAATACAAAAATGGACAATGGAAAACACAAGGGTATTAATTGCAACGGACGAAAAGACGCTTAAAGACGTTTTGAATGAGATGTTTGAAAAGAAAACAGGCTCAGAAAATCACCTCTCAATAGAGGAGGACAAAATTTCAAAAACACAAGCCTGCAAACTGATTGGATGTACACCCCCCACGCTGGACAAATTAATTAAACAAGGAAAATTTAAGCAATACAGCCTTGCAAGTAGAAGATATTTTTTGAGGAGCGAAATAATTGAGGCACTCAGAAAATAATTGACCTCATGGAACAAGATCAAACGAAAATCCCCAACAGCGAAGACCCCGAAAAGGATGTTTCTGATTATGGTTTTTTTGTCCAGGATGGAAAATACTTTTCAAGAACGTTTACCCGGAATAATGAATTTTACGATTCTGATATATCCAATTTCGTCATGAAAAGCCTCTTCCATTTGCTTAACGGGACCAACAACACCCGAAGAATCATTTTCCTGCAACGATCGACCGGAGAAACCTACACCGTTGAAATTTTTACGGCTGAGATGAAGCCCGACAGCTTTGAAAACGTCCTAAGATCAAACAGGTGCACCTTTTACGGAAGCGCAACCCAACTAAAAAAAGTATTCGCTAAATTGATGGACGAAGAAAAAGAGGCGTTTATTATTTCTGAATTTGGGTGGATCCCGGCTCACCAGATTTTTGCATTTGCAGATGCAATTTTTAATAACGAAAATCAAATCATTCAGATAGATGAAGCCGGGATAATTCAAGACCAGGACAAACGTTACTATTTACCTGCTTTTGCTTTGTCTAATCTTCACAACGAAGATTTCAAAACCGAAAGGCTTTATAAATACCTACCAGGAACAACTGATTTTGCAACCTGGTCAAAACTCTACTTTGAAGCTTTCGGGGCAAATGGTTTGATCGGAATCCTTTTTTTAATCCTTGCTGTTTTCCGTGATATTGTATTCGATCAGGTTGGATTTTTCCCTTTCCTCTTTCTGTTTGGTGACTTTGGAACCGGAAAAACATCATTTGCGGACAGGTTACTTTTTGTTTTTGGCCGGGATACCATCGGAACCCCATTATACAACGCCACAACCATAGCTTTAAACCGCCTGGTATCTTCCAGATCAAACGAAATATTCTATTTCAAAGAATATACCAACGAAACGGACGAAACAGCAGAGGACTTTATTTTGACAGCCTACGATGGCGCCGGTCGGACTACCGGGATAAAATCAAACGACAACAAAACAAAAAGCTTTCCGATTAAATCCGCCATGATATTTGACGGAAACCACCTTCCCACCTCTAAATCTGCCATTCTTTCCCGCATGATCCTGCTGAATTTTGAAAACCAAACTTTCACCCTGGAAGAAAAAACCGCCTTCAACCAGTTGAAAAAACTCAGTGAAGAGGGTTTTGGAATGGTATTAACTGAAATCCTGTGTAATCGTGCCGAATTTTTAAAATCATTCAAAACCGTTTTTAGCGAAACAACCGATAAAATCAAAGAGGAATATTCCAACCTTCCGGAAAGGACTATTAATCATGTTTCATTGGTTTATACGGCCCTTGAGATACTGAAAGGAAAATTAACATTTCCTTTTAACTCCGATCAAACCCTCGAAATTCTTCGCAAAATAACCGACCAACAAAGTGAGATCCTTTTGGAAAGCAGCCCGGTAAATATTTTTTGGATGGCTATAAACTTTCAAATCAAAAAAGGGTTGATTATCAAATATGATGAAAGCACTCCAGGAACTGCCAGAACCTCACATTACCGAGTAAAAATTGATCCTTCCGGATACACATTACAAATCAAATTTCAACCTATTTACCCGTTCTACACAAAATATTGTAAGGAAAACAATATTAACCTAATTGGGCTTTCATCTTTAAGAATGCTTTTAACAAGTTCATCAAATAAAACATTTATTCACTCAAATATAAGAGGAAGAGGCCAGGCATATACCGATAAAGTTTTTGGTTCCTGTTATCAATTTATGTTAACCAAAATTGACGATAGTTTTAAAATAGGTGACATAGACTTTTCAGTGTAAACCATGTATACCTTGTAATCCTTTACTATTATAAAGTTGTTGATTAGTTATTTATGGGTATACAGTCGGATTACATAGTATACATCCTCCTTAAATATGAAAAATTTGTCATGTATACCTTGTAATCCAAAATTACACCAAAACAGAGAAATAAAGATTTTTATAGCATTGACATTATGGTATTTAAAGAATTATGATTACAAGGATTACAGGGTATACACTGTTTTTACCATACACCCACACACAAAACATTGAGAGTTTAAAAGTAATTGTGAAATGTTAAATAGGAAGCCTTGAACAATCGGCATAATATGAAAGGTTTTTTGCTATTGAGAAGAAAAAAATTTACCCTATGAACTGTACACAAGCGAATCAAGTAAGCATTGTTTCTTTTCTCCAGGAGAGAGGATTTAACCAGGTGAAAGTTTCAGGCTCCAGCTATTTTTTTCATTCACCTATAAGAAAAGACGAAAAACCGAGCTTTAAAGTTGATACAAACTTAAATCTTTGGTGCGATCACGGAAACGGTGAAGGCGGCACATTGATTGACCTGGTGAAAAAGATGGAAAATTGTACAATCTCAAAAGCCCTGGAAATAATTTCAGGCACCAGATTTACCCCAAAATCTCTTTCTTCTCAACAGCAAAAAGAAGATTTCTATTCTATAGAGATTAAGAAAATTCAGCCTATTCAAAATAAAGCACTTATACAATATATTGATTCCAGGAGAATACCAGTAACAACAGCGACCAAACACCTCGATGAAGCTTACTGGTGGATAACAAACAAAGAATCCGGAGAGATAAAAAAATATTTTGGCCTTGCTTTTAAAAATGATTCAGGAGCTTATGAATTGAGAAATAAATACTGGAAAGGATCGACCAGCCCCAAAGCAATAACCACCATCCCAGGCAACCCGGAAACGCTCAACATTTTTGAAGACTTTTTCGATTTTCTGTCTTGTCTTACCTGGTTAAATATCGACCACCTAAACGGAATCACGATAGTATTGAACAGTCTTTCAAACCTGAAAAAGTTACCAGCTCCATTAGATTTTGATAAAATCAACCTGTTTTTAGATAACAGTACCGCCGGAATTGTTGCGACCAACCAGATTATTAAAGCATACCCCAATGCCGTAAATCAATCAGCTTTAATTTATCCTGGATACGAAGATTTCAACGATTTTATAACCAATAATGAAATGAAACCCAATGAAAAAGAATGATTTTGATTGTTCCCGCCGACACTATAGTAGCCAATATTTTGAGATAACAAAGATTAAAGAACTTCAAAACAAATCATTGATAAACTATATTGAAATGCGGGGAATAGATTTTCATCTCGCATCTCTTTATGTTAAAGAAGCAATCTGGAAACACCCATACACCCAAATTTGGGAAGTAAAAAGGCATTATGGAATTACGGTTAAAAACGATTCGCGCGGTTATGATATGAGTTATGGAGGAAAAAACTGGAGACAAACCGAACAAAAAAGGCCTTATGGGATAACCACAATTCCAGGAAACAAAAGAGTATTAAATATTTTTGAAGACATCTTTGATTTCCTGTCATTCCTTACCTTTTACGAGATAAAGGTAACCCCCTTTACTTCCATAATTCTAAACGAACATTCTCCACTACAAAAACTGTTTAAAGTTCTCCTCGAGTACGAACTTGTTAACATATATCTAGAAAATACACCAATAGGCTTAGAATCAACCACCAGAATACAGCGAAAACACCCCCGGGCGGTCAATTGTTCTGCTCAGCTTTATCCGGAATATAAAACCTTCAATGATTTTTTGTTAAAAATTAAAGCCATTGATTCCGGCTAAAGTTTTGCAGACCCAACGGGAGCGGAGCGACCGCAAACAAACGTGAGCGAAGCGAACACCTAACAAATGACAATCAACAAAATTTCAACACCAAAAAACAAAAAACCCCTTCAGGTGCGCAAACACCTTCCAGGGCCATTTATTAATCAATAAATCATTCAATGTTATGGAAAACATTACAGACATCACCCAAAAACAAAAAGAGCTTTTAAATTTTGTTCAAGCCGTTGGAAACCTTCACAAACATCTAAGAAGGGTTCACAATCACGCCGTTCATGTTTCAGCCGAAGGAGACAGGGGAATAGAGGCGGAAATGTGTGGAAATTTAAGTTTTGTTTCAGAATTAGCGGATCTATTGGAGGAAGTTACAACCGACAAAAGCCCATCAAAATGAACTTTGAATTAGAATTTGATAGGATAAACTCCGAGATTGAGCGGATGCTAAAACAACTTGATAAAGCAAATAGCATCAACGATCTTTTCCTCAAAAGGAGCAAACTTTTTCATGATAGGGTTTATTCGCTACTTGCAAGGTTTGAAAAAATAAAAATGAAAAAAAAGAACATTGAACTACTTCAAAAATTTCAAAACAATTAGATCATGAAAACAGCTTTAATAATAAACATTGACGAATTCGAAATGATGAGTGAATCTGGCCTCAGTAGATTAAAATCACATCTCAATAGAGCCAAATTGGAGATACGGACACCAAAACAAACCATTTTAATTGGTACCAATGGAACGGGCAAAACATCCTATTTAGATCAACTGGTTGTTTCGGAGTTAAAGAGAGGATCCCGGCGCGTGTTAATTGTGGTTCCTGATAAATTTGAGTGGAGTACGTTCGAATATGTTTCACCTGAAATGATAGGTGAGTTTGTTGGAGCCCGAAAAATTATTTATCAGGATGGCTTGCTTAATACTCTCCTCGACCGGTTCCACAATGGAATGTTAATTTTTGAAGATTGCCGCCACTATTTTGGTAATTCAAAGTGCGATTTGCTGCATAGCTTATTAATTCGCCGCCGTTATAACGGGATTGACATAGTATTTTCAGGGCACAGATTTTCTGATATACCGCCCAAGCCCTTCGTTTTTGCCACTCACTACGCCTTATTCAAAACCATTGACAACATTGTCCGCCGGAAAAACGCAATTCAAAACTATGAAGCGATGAAAGAGGCGCAAAAACGAATCAATGACCGAGCGATTAATGACCCTCACTATTTTGAGATAATTACAGTTTAACTCCTGAAAAGCAAAACTATGGGCATAAACAATAAATCCCCAGACTTTTATAATTATGATGCCAGGACAACCATCAACATCATTTTGAATCACAACCCCGGTAAAATCAAAATAGTACAGTCATGAATCCTTTATACCATTTCTTTATAGGCGCAGCGGTGAGTTATGTCCTTGCTGTGATTATTGATAGAATTGAACAAAAATCAAAATAGCCCAGCCATGAATCAGAAAACAGAAATAAAAGAAAATGTCCTCGATTATCCGATACCCTCACAAATTTTAATAATTGGAACTAATGGAACCGGGAAAACCGCTTTTTTAGAAACCCTAATTTTAACGGAACGAGAAAAGGAGAACTGCCGAATTTTAATTATTGTGCCGGATCCGTTGGATTTTGAACATGTAGAATATACGGAAAAACAATCTATTGGCAATTTCTCAGGGGTTAAGAAAATTAGTTATTCTCCAGGCTTGATTAAAACTATTACCAGTGATTTTAAAAATGGATTAGTGATTTTTAGCGACTGTAGGGTTTATCTACACCACCGAAATGATGATCTTCATTGCTTTATGATTCGGCGGAGACAAAACTTTGTAAATTCTGCTTTTGTATTCTATGATTTTGCCGATGCCATACCGAAAACCCTGGTCTTTGCCACTCATTTTGTCATATTTAAAACCATCAGGCGCAGGAAAAACCTTAAAGAGTATATTCTCAATTCAAGACAAGTTGACATTGTACAGAACAGAGTAAATGCCAATTCAGCAACCCAACCACACTATTTTGAAATAGTTAAAAACGGTTCTCATGTAACTACTATTGAGTTAATGAGAAAAAATATTGATCTGGGATTGGAAATAGAGAATTTTCTTAGCTCTCACCCAAAGCTAGATACGCCAGAAATAGACAAAAATTTACCCTTAAATTTTTATGACTTTGATGCAAGGGGAGTTAGGTCTTTCGTCCGCTATTCCACTGCAACGGGAGGTTGGATTATTGAAGTTTACAGAAAGAAGACCAAAGAAGAATGTAAGCTGGCAGAGAAGGAAAAACGAGGTGAATACAACTGGAGAATGATTAGGGAAGGACATTTTCAATCGTTCTGGAGCAGAAAAGAAGCGGAAACAGCCGCTTTAACGTTAGCGAAAAAAATATGTGAAGAGTTTAACTATTAAATAATTAAGAAATGAAAAATAGAAGGGATTTTTTTAAAAATGGACTATTAATGCTTGGGATGTCGGCTTTAATGCCAAAAGAAATTTATTCAGCACCGCTACCGACGAAAGTAGCAATCAAAGGCCGTTGGCCTGATACCGCAAAAAGAGATATGGGACTTACTTCAGTACAATCAATTTCAATTAAAAATTTAGGAACTAAAGATCGAACGGCAGTATTTTATAATGGAGATATACCCTTAGCCAAAGAGGTTCTTGAAGGAAAATATGTAGATAGTGACTACATAATTTACGGGCAAGGACGGCCAGAACATGATCGCATCAGGTTCCGTGGTATAACTCAATTTTTCGAAAGTGTTGACCTAAATGCTTTTAATCAAATCATCATTGGAGATATGATTGTATGTGCTTGTTGTCTTGAACAGGCTTCCATTGTAATGGGTTTTACTCAAATATCCTCAATAACGGGTAAGTCTGGACATTGGCAATATCTTCCTATTGGGGACTTTTCATACAATCATTTAGGGGTTGGTTCAATAGAATTTAAAATTAATAGTCTCAACAAAATTTTCAACAAACAGACGCTTATGACCGTTAAAATACTAGCCGGCTGTTCTATTGTTCTAACATTTGTTTTCCCTGACTAATGACATATAAACTAAAATAATGAACTACATAGATTTTAGAGAAAGTTGTTCGAAAGACCAACTACGCAATCTTTTGAAACTGAAACCAACGAAATTCAAAGAGTGGATGAGGGCCGTAGAACCGGAATTATTCAAAATTGATGTTACATATAGCAAATATGGAAAACTTTTAACCGCCAAGGCGTTTAAATTCCTTATGTCCGAAGCCGGCTTTGATGATCCGGATGAAATAAATAAAAAGATAGAGAATTATTATAAGGGGCTAGGTATAAACCATAACGAATCACCCTAAAAAGACGGAATCGGACGTTATTGGTCGGAAGAAGACGGGATTGGACGGAAAAGGTCAACACCGTTCTTTTTGTGTTGTATGTTTGGGTTAAACATTGTTTCTGATATGTAAACAACCCTGACAACAAGGGGCAAACATTTTGACAACATGGGAAAACATCATGTAATATTTTGTTTTCAAAGAGTAAACATGGGGCAAACATCATGTAAACAATTATAAACATGGGGCAAACATGGCGGAAACATTGAGATTTAATAAAAATACAATTCAAAATGGCAAACATTTTTAAGTTTTCTAAATACGTTTTTTATGTAATCCTGATTATTTCGGTTATCTGGATTATTCACAAAAAAACCGAATCAATGAAAACATTGAAACCAGGAGAAACCCGGAATAATGAAATATCTGGCTTTGATAAGGTAATGTTTGAGTTGACCGGAATCATGGAAAAGATAAAACCCTCCTCTCCTTTCACCAACGAAATGAAAAAACAAAAGCAAACACTTTTAAATCACTTATAAATTAATTAGTTATGGCAAATTCATTGCAGGTAAACACAAGTATTCGGATGTCCCAGGATACAAAAGATTTTTTTGATGCATTATTTAACGAATCCGGCGCAAACTCAAAGGGAGAATTTATGGCAATTCTTTTAGACAGGTATGAGAACCCGCCAAAAAGCAACCCTATAGAAAAGATCGTGGAGGTTGAAAAACCTGTTGAAGTAATCAAAACCATAGAGGTTGAAAAACTGGTTGAAGTCGAAAAGCAGCTCCAGGCAAACCAGCTCCTTTTATCACTTTCAGACGCTCAACTTTTCGCGCTCCGTGAAACGGTTTTAAGTTTTAACGACTTTGCAGAAAGGCAAAATGAAATCATTGATTCATTTGCTCCTGAGAATAAAGCATGGTTTATGCCCAGGGACTGGTATAGCCCTGAAATTTATCAGCTTTGGGGACGTTTTGAGCCCATAGGCGATAATATGACGGATGGCGAAAGAGAGATGGCAATAAAATCTAATATTTCATCATGCCTACTTAATTCATTTATATTGCTCATGTTTAAACCGGAAATAAACGAACACATTAATGAGTCTCTTATCACTCCTAGGATAATTCGAGAATATGTTATAGTACAAGCCGACCCTACCCATTTAAAACAATAAAACGATTAAAATGAAAAATACGATTAAAGTGGAAGAGATATTTCTCTTATCTTCTTTGGCCTTCCTTGTTGTTGCTCTCCTTATTCGAAAAAAACAACTTCAGAAATAATTACTACTCCTGTTGTTTCAGCTCCGAAGTCGGAAGCTGGTCAGGTTCCTCCTCCGAAGTCGGAAGCTAGTCAGGGTTCCACCTCAATGGGGCCTGAAGAAGTTAAAGCGGCAACGGCGCGGCCGTGGATGTATGATGTTTATAACTGACTTGTCAGTGGATAAAACGAAAGTTCAAGATATTTTTCTTTTCATGGTTCTACTTCTTAAGCCCTGGCACTTGTCGGGGCTTTTGGTTTGAAGAATAAGGATCAGATAGATTTTTTCATTACCTTTTCAAGTTCGAGCCCCGACTAAAAACTACGGATCCTTATTGGGCGATCTTTTATATAAATTTATCACCCTTAAATAAAATCTTTTTACCTTTGTAAAATGAAAATTCAAGAGATCAATAAATTAGCTGATATTTATCTGAAATTGTCCAAAGGGATGATCGACCATGATAAATATACCTACTATGCCATTACCCACCATTCTACGGCCATAGAGGGCTCGACCTTGACAGAAAAGCAATCTGTTAATTTATTGGAGTATGGACAAACGGCAGGGAAAAAACCGATCCAAGATCATTTCATGGTATTGGATTACTACGCAGCCCTGAAATTCACACTAAGTCTGGCCAAAGAGAAAAAACCGCTTTCCGCTTCAGTCATTCAATCAATAGCCTCCAAAGTTAAAACAAACACAGGGGAGACCGTCAACACCATTTCGGGAACATACTATACCGCCAAAGGTGATTTTAGAACCGGGACAGTCCGGGCAGGAAACAGGACATTCCCGGATTTTAAAAAAGTTCCCGCAATGGTCAAACAGCTTTGTGAAAAAACGAACGCTGAAATCGAGAGAGTAAAGACTTTTGGGGAAAAATGTAACCTGGCTTTCAAAATACACTTTGATTTTGTCAGCATTCACCCATTTGGAGACGGTAACGGCAGGACTTCACGCCTGCTGATGAACTACATCCAAGCATTGTTTAATTTGCCACTGTCCATCGTATTCAAGCAAGACCGGATTAAATATGTTGAAGCCTTAGAGAGTGCACGGAACAAAGAGGATATTACTATTTTTTATCGCTTCATGTACGAGCAGTACGGGAAGTTTTTGAAATCTGAAATTGAACAATTAGGGGGAATCAAAACAGTTAAGGAATATAAAAAGCTAAATCAAACGACTGACAAGAAGAAAACTGAATTCGCTTCGGCCAAGAGTACTAAAGGGACCACAACAAGAAAGACGACCAGCAAGAAAAAGACGAAATAGAATACAATACTGCCCCTTAAAAGTAAAAACCCTTTAACAATCAGTTTGTTAAAGGGTTTTCTGTACCCGGGGCGGGACTTGAACCCGCACGGCCATAATGGCCATTGGATTTTAAGTCCAACGTGTCTACCATTCCACCACCTGGGCATCCTTTTGGAGCGGGAAACGAGACTCGAACTCGCGACCCCGACCTTGGCAAGGTCGTGCTCTACCAACTGAGCTATTCCCGCAGGAAGGATGACCTATTTCTTATGAACGTTTTTGTTGAGCGGGAAACGAGACTCGAACTCGCGACCCCGACCTTGGCAAGGTCGTGCTCTACCAACTGAGCTATTCCCGCTTGATCGCACTTCCGAACACAATTATATGCCCCGGATTGCGGGTGCAAATATAAAAACTTTTTAACAATTGGGAAATGTGAAAATAGAAAAAAATGTGCTGATGTGCTGATGTGCTGATTAGCTGATTGGTATTAGTTCATAAAATAATGTCATTATCGCGCTGATATATAGGTTCATTCAAAAATTTGACCATCTCCCGTTTTTAGTTTTCAAAATTTAGCAAAAGGCTTAACTGTCCGTCACTTGGAGATGGATCGGGTTGAGGAAGGAAAGCCCTTGGTGTCATATTTGCCAGCAGAACTTTTATTATCG